>NZ_JAFFZS010000099.1 GCF_016921115.1 Streptomyces actuosus | reverse complement strand
GGTCGTCCAGTCGTGCGGCCACCTCCCTGCCCTCGGCGAGTCTGCGGAGGGACTCGTTCTGTTCGCCCTGCAGCACGGCGAACAGGCCGCTGATCCACAGTGCCTTGGCGCGTTCCGGGCTGTCCTCGCCCTCCAGGGCGAGTGCTTGGGAGAGCCAGCCGCGGGCTTCGGTGAACCCGCCGACGGAGAGCCAGAAGGGCCACAGCGCACCGGCCATGCCCAGCGCGGTGCGTGCCTGGCCGGGGGTGTCCAGGCAGTACTGCAGTGCCGCGCGGTTGTTTCCCCGCTCCGTCCCCATGCGGGCCAGCCAGTTCAGTTGGCGGGAGTCACGCCAGTCCCACTCGCCCTGTTCGGCGAGCCGCCGGTACCAGTCCAGGTGCCGGCGCCGCAGTGCTTCGTCCCGGCCGTCCGCGGCCAGTCGCTCCCGGCCGTAGACGAGCAGTGTCTCCAGCAGCCGGTAGCGCATCCGGGGCGCGCCGTCCTCGCTGACCAGCACCGACTTGTCCACCAGGGCGGTGATCAGGTCGAGGACGTCCGAGGGTTCGATGCCGTCCCCGGTGCAGACCTCTTCGACCGCCTCCAGGTCGAACCCGCCGCGGAACACGGACAGGCGTGCCCACAGCGACTGCTCCTGCTCGGAGCACATCCGGTAGCTCCAGTCGACCGCGGCCCGCAGGGTGCGGTGCCGTGGTGGCACGGCTCGCGTCCCGGTGACGAGCAGGCCCAGCCGGTCCTCGATGCGCTGCAGGATCTCCTGCGCCGACAGTTCCCGTATGCGGGCTGCGGCCAGCTCGATCGCCAGCGGGATGCCGTCGAGCCGACGGCAGATCTCGGCGATCGCGTCGGTCTGCTCCGCCGTCGGTTCCAGGCCCGCCCGCACCAGGGCCGCCCGCCGGAGGAACAGGCGCACGGCATCGGACCGGACGACGGTCTGCGGGCCGCCGTCGGCGTCCGGCAGGGACAACGGCGGGACGGGTAGCAGGGCTTCGCCGGGAACTCTGAGGGTCTGGCGGCTGGTGGCGAGCACCTTCAGCTCGGGAGCCGCCCGAAGCAGTTCGGTGACGAGCGTGCCGCAGTCCTCGATCAGATGCTCGCAGTTGTCCAGGACGAGGAGTACCGGCCGGGCCGCGACGAAGTCGCGCAGGATGTCCAGCGGCTGTCGCGACGACTGCTCCGCCAGCCCCAGTGCGTCGACGACGGTCTGGGGCACCAGCGTCCCGTCGGTGAGCGGGCCGAACTCGACCGTCCACACGCCACCCGGGAACGCGCGACGCAGATCCGCTGCGACCCTGTTCGCCAGCCGCGTCTTGCCGATGCCTCCGGCGCCGGTCAGCGTCACCAGGCGATTCTGCGCCAGCAGCTCTTTGGCCTGGGCCACCTCGCGGCGGCGACCGACAAAGGTTGTCAGCTCGACCATGATCCCATTCTACTGCGGTCCAGGTTCCGTATCAGGGTCGCCGGGACCGCTTGTTGCCGGTTCGACCTGCATGAACTTCCGAGG
>NZ_JAFFZS010000098.1 GCF_016921115.1 Streptomyces actuosus | reverse complement strand
CCTCTCTTGTGGCTCCCCATCACTATCATGCCTTTCAGGTGATTCCATCACCAGGGGATAGGATCGCTCACCATATCCACCCTTATCACTAGGCTGGCCTGGTGTAGGCTCCTCCAGGGTCTCCTCTGTGTCTTTCTCCCCTTTGAGCTGTACTGTACTTGGCCTCTCATTATCCATGTCCATGGTGTCTGGTTTCTCGCTCTCAGTGCCCTGTGGACTAACTGATCATTCTGGAGTTGGCTCAGCTCCATTCTCATTAGTCTCAACCCATTGCTCACTTTCTAATGGTTGAATCACTCTCTCTTGCTCTTTTGGCGCCCCAGCAGGTGCAGGTGCGGGCATAACTGGCTGACATTTATCCTCATTTATCATAGGAGTGTTTATCTGAGCAGTTTCTTGACTCGGTCCACCACCCATCAGCATACCACTAGTAATTAACCCTCCATGCATGGTTGTCATCACCATACTTGTATACTTTGGCAACTTTGGGGCAGGATCTCAGCCAAATAGCTTGCCTGGTGGATCCAAATAACCCTTTTCTCACTTGCAGAATTCAGGGTTCATAACTAACCTCAATTCATTGCCTCCTCAGGGCAGGACATAGTACTGCTTATCACTCTTCCTGTACATCAGAAACATCCCTTCTGCCACTTGACTATCCAGCTTGCTATCTGGACTATTATCATGGTAAAGTACCCGGCAACCCCAAGCTTGCAAATTGCTTAGGTCTGGTGGATAGCCCATCCATAGCTTATGTGGTGTCTTTCTTCACCTGTCTTCATCCTCTGAGCCTTTTATCATTGTGGTCCTATTCCTCAAATAGTTGGCGTATAACACCGCGTACTTCCAGTACTTCTTGTGGATCTTGGCATCAAATAGTAAAGCCCTTGTGATCTCTAGGACTAGTCTATTATACCTTTCTGCAACACCATTCTGAGGCGGGGTGCCAGGCTCAATGAACTCAAATTCAATACCCTTAGGCTGGCCCCAAGCCTCTAATGCCTTGAACTCGCGCGCATTATCTGTCCGGATAATCAATAGCATCTGGCCAGACTGGTGTTGAACCCATGGTAGCCAAGCATCAAAGGTCTGAATTAGACTCTCCACTCACTGATCTGGCTTCATAAATAGCCAGGAGAATCTCATGCAGTCATCTATCAATGATAGGAAGTAGCATGTATCACCCATTGTTTCTCTGCTAGGACCCCAGAAATCCATGTAGACTCGCTGTAGCGGACGACTCGCTCTTTTCACTGGTATATGGCTCTGCGTCTTATTCTTCTTAGCCATCACGCATATCTCACAGTTATCATTAAGCATCTCATCGCTCTTTCCTAGTCGTAGCTCGCTTAGGTCCATCAACTCGAGGCACTTATTAAACCTCTGTCTCCCGGGATGGCCTAGCCGTCGGTGAACTAGCTCTTGTTTCTTGGCTGTTGCTTCATCTGCAGATAGTGCTAACTGAGTGTACTGCATCCTCTTAGAATTCTCAATGCCACCTAATAG
>NZ_JAFFZS010000097.1 GCF_016921115.1 Streptomyces actuosus | reverse complement strand
TATTACTACAGCTCAACCAAATAATGCTAATTTGTGTAAACGTATACCTGGACCTCTCATATTTAAAAGAGTTGTAATGAAGTTCATAGCTCCTAACATACTACTAATACCACTTAAGTGTAAACCAAAAATTGCTAAATCAACACTTGGTCCACTGTGTGATTGTATTCCTGATAATGGTGGGTAAAGAGTTCATCCTGTACCTGCTCCATTTTCTATTGTTGCAGAGAATACAAATAATAATAAACTAGGTACTAATAATCAGAAACTAATGTTATTTAGTCTAGGGAATGCCATATCAGGACCTCCTACTAATAATGGTAATAAGAAATTACCAAAACCACTTAGTAAACCAGGCATAACCATAAAGAAAATCATCATTATAGCGTGAGCTGTAATTATACTATTGTATAATTGGTTATCAGCAATATATTGAACACCAGGTCCAGATAACTCTAATCTTATAAGTACAGAAAATGCTGTACCTAATAAACCTGAGAATAATGCGAACATTAAGTATAAAGTACCAATGTCTTTAGCATTAGATGATAAAAATCATCTTTCTTGTCATTCTGTAGGTTGTTTTAAAGTTAAAATAGATGATTGAGTATTAACCGGTGCAACATCTTCTTTTTTAGCTGATGAGGAAAATCCTCTCACAAATGATTTTGTTATCTGGTTTAACAAAAAATAAGATAAAATTTTCTTCGTAAAAAAAAACGAATTTGAATATTATGTGAATAACAATTTATTATTTAGGGTGGGTACCTAGAATCGAACTAGGATATACTATGCCACATACAGCTGTTCTACCTTTGAACTATACCCACCTTTCGTTTAAAACTTATGTTTTTTACTATAAACGTAAATAGATTATTTCTATAAAATATTATAACCGGTTTTAATAAATCCATAATGTTCTAATTTGATTATTTGTTTTAGTTTTAAAGTAATTTGATTACTTACAGAAGGGGTAAATACAGCACACACCATATTAAAAAAAAAAAAATTCCCTATACCATTTTTTTTTTAGATTTAAAATTAACATTTTTAATTTTCTTTAAATTTAGATTTATTTAAATAATATCTACACTATAACAGGTATTACAAATTTTATAATAAGACTTATAAGCAAAATATTTTATAATAAATAAATTTTTCTCTGTTTGAGTCAAAGGAGAAACTCGAATTCTCATCCATAACTCATGAAATTACCGTTTTACCTGTTAAACTACTTTGACTTTATCTTTTGTATGTAATTACATACTACTTTGATTATTAAGAAAAAAATATATATAATTATTAAATTTTAAATTCTAATATTTTAATTATATCTATATAAGCGAAGAATTTAAATAGGGTATTCTATATAATCTAGTTTAAAAATAGAGTTTTATTAATAAGGTAATATTAAAGCTTATGTAGAGCAATTGGAGAGTTTATTAATAATAAACATAACAGGACACCCTTGAATATATTCCAAAAATATATAACTTACCTTAAGTTTAG
>NZ_JAFFZS010000096.1 GCF_016921115.1 Streptomyces actuosus | reverse complement strand
CCCTCTCTGTCAGCCTTGGGTGAGACGTCCCGCTTCGTCGGGTTAGCCTGAGAGGGCACGACAGGAGAACCACCCCCTCATGACCAGCACCACTCCCGCCGGATCCGACCCGGCGCCCCGGCCGAAACGCCGCACGTTCAGTCCCGAGTACAAGCTGCGGATCGTGGCCGAGTACGACGCCGCGCCCAAGAACGAGAAGGGCGCGGTCCTGCGCCGCGAGCGGCTGTACCACTCACACGTCAAGGAATGGCGGGCCGCGAGGGATGCCGGGGCCCTGGAAAAGCTGGTCGACCAGCGCACGAGCCCGGCAAGGCCGAAGAAGCCGGCTGCCGAGGCGGAGAACGAGAAGCTGCGCCGCCAGGTGGAACGACTGGAGAAGGAACTGGCCCGCAACAAGGCCGCGCTGGAAGTCATGGGAAAAGCTTCCGCGCTCTTGGAAATGATCTCCGAGGGCGCGGACTGACGCACGCCGCCGCCCCGGTCACCGACGACGCCTTCGCCGGCGTCGAGGACGCGCTGGGCATCACCGCCGCGTGCCGGCTGACCGGCCGCTCCCGGGCCACCCACTACCGCAGGCTGCGGCCCCCAACGGAACGAAAGCCCAGGAAACCGCAGGTCCAGCCCTCGGCTCTGACGGCCGACGAACGGGCCGCGGTCCTGGAGCTGATGAACTCGGGCGAGTACGCCGAGCTGCCGCCCGCCCAGATCTGGGCCCGCGAGCTGGATGCCGGGCGCTACCACTGCTCCGTCTCCACGATGTACCGGATCCTGCGCGAGAAGGGGCAGTCCGGCGAGCGCCGCCGCCAGGCCACCCACCCGGCCAAGGCGGTGCCGGAGCTGGTCGCCACCGCCCCGTCGCAGGTGTTCACCTGGGACATCACCAAGGCGGCCGGACCGGTCAGGGGCGTCTGGTATCACGCCTACGTCATCATCGACATCTTCAGCCGCTACGTCGTCGGCCACACCGTCGAGCGGGCCGAATCAGCGGTGCGGGCCGAGGAGTTGATCCGCGAGACCATCGCCCGCAACGGCATCGTGCCCGAGACCGTGCACGCCGACCGCGGCACGTCGATGACCTCGAAGAAGGTCTCGCAGCTGCTGATCGACCTGGGCGTCACACGGTCGCACTCGCGGCCGAAGACCTCCAACGACAACCCCTACAGCGAGGCCCACTTCAAGACCACGAAGTACATGTCCGACTATCCCGAACGATTCGACTCACTGGCCCATGCCCGCGAGTGGTTCGACGCGTTCATCGCGTACTACAACCACGAGCACCGGCATTCGGGCATCGGCTGGCACACACCCGCCAGCGTGCATTTCGGCACCGCCGAGGAAGTCCGCGACCAGCGCGCAGTCACCCTCGCCGACGCATACGCCCGCCACCCCGAACGCTTCGGCCGCCGCCCCCGACCACCCCGGATACCCCAGCAGGCATGGATCAACGACCCGGCCAAGCGCAGGGAACCCGCACCACAAACCTCATAGCGTCACGACCGTCTCACTGGACTTGAAATCTTCCG
>NZ_JAFFZS010000095.1 GCF_016921115.1 Streptomyces actuosus | reverse complement strand
AATAAGTACCTTCTGAAATAATATCTCTAAATCATAAACCCATTACGTAAGCTACGTTTATTACAGCTACAGGTACTAAGTTCTCAAAACCTTGGAAACCATGCATAAAACAAACTGTTGATGTTGTTAATATAAATAATGATATACTTGTATACAATGGTCAAGGAGATGGAGATACTAAATGGAATGGGTGATTTTGAAAATTACTTTTTGATTGATACACCTTAGTAATCTCTTACTATTTAAGTTTCCATTAATTATTTTATTTCTGTTTTATTGTAATAACAATTGCACCTACCATTCCTAATAATAGGATTACTGAACTTACTATTAATCAGATAGAATAACTAGTATACATAATATTTCCTATTCCTGTAATATGAGTAAATTCTACTAATGAACTATCTCAACCTTTACCGCTAGCATAAGCTATTTGTTGTTTTAAATCTACTATATTAAAAAACTCATTCTCTAATTGAACATTATATATTTCAGAAAATGAATTTGATAAGTAAGAAACTATAGTATTATCTGTTAAATTAGATGGTAATACTTGACCTACTACATAATAGAAAAGTAAAACTGTTAATACAGCTAAAGGTATATCATTATTAGTTTCACTTAATAACTCTGAAATTCTTATATTAATTAACATTAATATGAAAAGAAATAAAATTGATACTGCACCTACATATACTAGAATATATGATAATCCTAGATAATTGTATCCCACTAATATTAATAAACAAGCTATATTAATAAATAAACCTATTAAAAATAATACTGATACTATAGGATTTCTACTTACTATAGTAAATACACCTAATAATATAGAAACTAAATATATAATATCTACAAATTCTATTCTGAATCCATTAGTTATATAATCATTTAATAAATAAATATTATTCATATAAAAATTATTTAATCTGTCATTATTTTATACAAATATAAAATATCTAGATAGCATATAATTTAGTGTTGCCTAGGAAGGAAAGGAATCGAACCTTCGATGACATATAGTCATTGATTCACCGTGACGTTGGTGATTCACGATTACTAGTAATTCCTTATTCATGCAGTCGAGTTACAGACTACAATCCATATTATATCCAATTTTGGGGATTAGCTCCATTTCGCAATTTCGCATCCCTTTGTAAAGGCGTATGTGGCACGTCTATTGCCCACAGTATTTAGGCCATGATGACTTGTCTTAATCCCTATTACCAAACCAATATATTGGTGAACAACTTTATGTATTGTATACACATCCTACTTTACCCACCCCTTTAGGGAGCAGATAAAATACCCCCCTCTTTAGGAGAGGAGGATTATACATATATTTAGACGTATATAAAAATATATGTATTATATCAAAATGCTTCTACTTTCTAAAATAAAGTAAGGGTTTCCGTTAATTTTAGGAGCTAACCAAATCTCACGACATTAACTATAGACAGCCGTGCAGCGCTTGTAACAATAAATGTTATTCAAACTGTGGTAAGGTTATTCGCGGATTATCGAATTAAATATCA
>NZ_JAFFZS010000094.1 GCF_016921115.1 Streptomyces actuosus | reverse complement strand
GCTTTTCTGGCATGCTATTGTTCCCTGCACCTTTCGGATTCAGGTTAGCCATCAGACCCAGGAACCTCCCTCCGACTTCCTCCCGGCTTAACCGGGGATATGACAAGGCGCTTTCGTGGCGCAGCGAAGTTGAACAAGTCGTCGAACCGGCGGCCAGGGTCGGCCACCGCCCAACGGTGAAGCTTGGTCTGCATCTCCAGTACCCGACCCGACGGCCCCAACGGGGCCGACCCGGCCGGAGCACTGCCGTTCGGCAGTGCATCTTCTGGCATTGCAGTCTCCTTCCTTTCCCGGAACTGCTGCCGCCCTTCCCCCCGCTCCGGGCTCTCCCCGACTCCGAGTACTACGGCGGCTCCGCCCCGTCCCGAACCGATCGGCCGACGATGGACCCAGCCTCCACCCCGCGCTGGCCGCGCGACCCGGCGGTAGACCCGGGACGGTTCCCGTGTTCACTGCTGACCGTTCGTTGCAGTAGGCGCCCGACTCTGCCCCGGCGGCCTCGCCGTGGTTACGCCGCAGGCATTCACCACAGCCTCCCGGACCTGCAAATACAAACCTGCCCGGAAGTTCCCCAGCTCCTGAAAGGAGTTGGGTGCGCACCGCATCCGGCCCAGATCCGCCAGGTTCGAGCCGGTGACTCATTTCGGGGCGTAAACGCCGGTTCCTCTCGTACACCTCTGCGTCTCGCTCGCCGGACCCGACCCATCTGGCAGTCCTGGACCGTCCCGGCTTTGTCGCGGCTGCTCCCACCCTCCCCGGCATCTCCCGGATCAGGCTGCCGCCAGCTACGTTCACCCCGCTGCGACGGGGCAAACGGTGCAGGTCTTCCACCTCCACTCGGTCAAGCAGCGCTTTCCACGGCGCACGAAGATTTCAAGTCCAGTGAGACGGTTGTGGCGCTATGAGGTTTGTGGTGCGGGTTCCCTGCGTTTGGCCGGGTCGTTGATCCATGCCTGCTGGGGTATCTGGGGTGGTCGGGGGCGGTGGCCGAAGCGTTCGGGGTGGCGGGCGTATGCCTCGGCAAGGGTGACGGCCCGCTGGTCGCGGACCTCCTCGGCGGTGCCGAAGTGCACGCTGGCGGGCGTGTGCCAGCCGATGCCCGAATGCCGGTGCTCGTGGTTGTAGTACGCGATGAACGCCTCGAACCACTCGCGGGCATGGGCCAGCGAGTCGAACCGTTCGGGGTAGTCGGACATGTACTTCGTGGTCTTGAAGTGGGCCTCGCTGTAGGGGTTGTCGTTGGACGTCTTCGGCCGCGAGTGCGACCTGGTGACCCCGAGGTCGATCAGCAGCTGCGAGACCTTCTTCGAGGTCATCGACGTGCCGCGGTCGGCGTGCACGGTCTCGGGCACGATGCCGTTGCGGACGATGGTCTCGCGGATCAACTCCTCGGCCCGTGCAGCTGATTCGGCGGCCTCGACGGTGTGGCCGACGATATAGCGGCTGAAGATGTCGATGACGACGTAAGCGTGATACCAGACGCCCTTGGCCGGCCCGGCTGAAGTTCCCCCCTCGAACTGGACAGCGGGTGTTTACGCTGCCGGGACGAGGTTCTGCCTGAGCAAGGATCTCGTTTCGAGTGGAGTGACGTACCCGTAGTCGGGGTGCCGACGGAGCCGGCTGCG
>NZ_JAFFZS010000093.1 GCF_016921115.1 Streptomyces actuosus | reverse complement strand
GCCTAGTAATGTCAGTGGCTTTAGCGAAAGCCTGATCAAATTATATGCTGCAAGGAAGACAAGGGCTTAACAGTAGGAATTTGCATTTTTGTATTACTACACGGGCATCACATGAGAGTGTGTTCAGGACTATTGACCAATATTGATTGATCATAACTTAACAGATCTACACCTGACAGGGCCAGCGAGTACATCACCTTGGCCGAGACGTCCGGTAATCTTGTTAAACCCTGTCGTGCTGGGGATAGAGCATTGCAATTATTGCTCTTCAACGAGGAATGCCTAGTAGGCGCGAGTCATCAGCTCGTGCCGATTACGTCCCTGCCCTTTGTACACACCGCCCGTCGCTACTACCGATTGAATGGCTTGGTGAGGCCTTCGGACTGGCTCCAGGGGGTTGGCAACGACCCCCCAGAGCCGGAAAGTTGGTCAAACCTGGTCATTTAGAGGAAGTAAAAGTCGTAACAAGGTTTCCGTAGGTGAACCTGCGGAAGGATCATTACCGAGTGTTTGGATGCCCCTTCTCGGGGTGTCCGTCCTCCCATCCGTGTCTATTTGTACCCTGTTGCTTCGGCGGGCCCGCCCTTCGTGGCCGCCGGGGGGCTTCCCTGCCCCCGGGCCCGTGCCCGCCGGAGACCTCAACCATGAACACTGTCTGAAGGTTGCAGTCTGAGTACCGATATAAAAAATCGTTAAAACTTTCAACAACGGATCTCTTGGTTCCGGCATCGATGAAGAACGCAGCGAAATGCGATACGTAATGTGAATTGCAGAATTCAGTGAATGATCGAGTCTTTGATCGCACATTGCGCCCCCTGGTATTCCGGGGGGCTTGCCTGTCCGAGCGTCATTGCTGCCCTCAAGCACGGCTTGTGTGTTGGGCCCCCGTCCCCCTCCCAGGAAGGGGACGGGCCCGAAAGGCAGCGGCGGCACCGTGTCCGGTCCTCGAGCGTATGGGAAGCAACTTTTTTGTCACCCGCTCCTGTAGGTCCGGCCGGCGGCCTGCCCAACCCCAACCTTCTTTTTTTTAACCAGGTTGACCTCGGATCAGGTAGGGATACCCGCTGAACTTAAGCATATCAATAAGCGGAGGAAAAGAAACCAACCGGGATTGCCTCAGTAACGGCGAGTGAAGCGGCAAGAGCTCAAATTTGAAATCTGGCCCCTCCGGGGTCCGAGTTGTAATTTGTAGAGGATGCTTCGGGTGCGGCCCCTGTCTAAGTGCCCTGGAACGGGCCATCGGAGAGGGTGAGAATCCCGTCTGGGATGGGGTGTCCGTGCCCGTGTGAAGCTCCTTCGACGAGTCGAGTTGTTTGGGAATGCAGCTCTAAATGGGTGGTAAATTTCATCTAAAGCTAAATACTGGCCGGAGACCGATAGCGCACAAGTAGAGTGATCGAAAGATGAAAAGCACTTTGAAAAGAGAGTTAAACAGCACGTGAAATTGTTGAAAGGGAAGCGCTTGCGACCAGACTCGCCCACGGGGTTCAGCCGGCTTTCGGGCCGGTGTACTTCCCCGGGGGCGGGCCAGCGTCGGTTTGGGCGGCCGGTCAAAGGCCCCCGGAATGTAACGCCCCTCCGGGGGCGTCTTATAGCCGGGGGTGTCATGCGGCCAGCCTAGACCGAGGAACGCGCTTCGGC
>NZ_JAFFZS010000092.1 GCF_016921115.1 Streptomyces actuosus | reverse complement strand
GCGTCGAGCCGGATGATGTTGATCGCGGTGGCGGAGAAGGCGTGTTGGAGGCTGACCTTGGCCAGGCCGCGGTAGCGGGCCCGGCGGATCCCGGTGATGTCCAGGGCCTGGTTGACGGTGCCCTCGATCCCGGCGCGCAGGGCGTACTTGGCTCGCCATGCTTCGGTGTCCTGCTCCTTGCGGGCCGCGGCGACTCTCTCGTGGATCTCTTTCGGCCGCAGGGTGAGCATGCGGTTGCCGCGGGCGGCGGCGGTGCAGCGGGTGCGGGCCGGGCAGGCGCGGCAGTCGGCCTTGGCGAATTCGATCACGATGGCGTCGCGTCCGTGCTGCTTGACCGGGTGCCAGCCGGTGCTGCGGTGTCCTTGGGGACAGCGGACCTGACGGGTTGTCCAGTCGATGCGGAAGGCGCTCTTGTCGAAGCCGTCCGTTGCCTTGGCCTGCCGGGAGTGGTCCGCGAGCAGCGGGGTGACCATGGTGATGCCTTCGGCCGCGGCGGCGGTGACCAGGTCGGCCGAGGGGTAGCCGGAGTCCAGGTAGTGCTCGCCGGGGGCGATGCCGTGCTCGGCGAGGCGCTGCTGGATACCGGTGGTGGCCTTCACGTCCGGCACGGTGGCGTCGGTGGTGGCCACGTCCGTGATCAGGTTCGGCATCCGGCGGCCATGCCGTTCGGCTTCGGCTTCGGCTTCGGCTTCGGGGGGCGTGTCGCAGCTCTCCGTCAGATGGATCTTGTATCCGCACCAGAACAGGTCATCGCCCTTGGCCGCCCAGCGGGCGTCGGTGTCGTAGGGCGAGGCCAGGCGGCATCTGCCGGGCGGGACGCCCTCGCTGTCGGCGTCCCGCTTGATGATCACCTCCCGTCCCCGCGTGTCGGTGCGTCGGTAGTAGGTCTGCACCAGGACCTGGCGCAGGACGGCCACGGCTTCGATGTCGCGGATCCAGGCGGGGGCGGCGGGCGACCAGGCGGCCTGGCAGAGCGCGTAGCCGTCCTGGGCGAACACCAGCGCCAACCGGTCGCGCTTGGTCTGGGATTCCGGCATGGTCCAGCCGTTGACCCTGGGCCCGTAGCGGTGGGCGAACTCCGCCACGTCGATCTGCCCGGCCAGCCAGGCGGGGGCGGCCACGGCGAGGGCCTCCAACGCGGCGCGGACGCTCTCCCCGGCCAACTCCAGGCGGTTGAGGTCCCGCACGGCGCTGATGACGTGAGTGGCGTCGGTGCGCTGCTTGCCACCTGCCGCGATCAGGCCGGCGTCGCGACAGTGGGCGACCATCCGGTCGAACACCGCCCGCTCCAAGCCGTGGTCGACCAGACGGGTGCGGAACCTGGTCAGCACGGTGTGGTCGAAGCCGGTATCCGTCAGCTCCGCCCCGATCGCGTACTTCCAGTCGATGGCCCGCACCGCCATCGCCGCGGCCTGCCGGTCCGTCAGGCTCTCCGCGAACTGCAGAACCGTGACCAGCGACAACACCGCGGGCGACATCCCCGGGGCTCCGCGCACGCCGAAGGCATCGACGAACGGCTCGTCGGCGAACACCTCCGCGAGTCGATCACGCACCCGGATCGGCAGACTGCCCTTCGGGAACGCTGCACGCGCCACGGCCGCGGTCTGCTCCGGCACCGCGGGCAGGCCCTTGGACTGCAGAGACATCGATTCCACCCCCGCGGCCACTCGACGGGCTACCAGCCGCGGAAGCGATCATGCCGCCAACACAGCGTCCCTCGCAGAGAATTGAGCAACGGAGTC
>NZ_JAFFZS010000090.1 GCF_016921115.1 Streptomyces actuosus | reverse complement strand
TCGAGGGCACCGTCAACCAGGCCCTGGACATCACCGGGATCCGCCGGGCCCGCTACCGCGGCCTGGCCAAGGTCAGCCTCCAACACGCCTTCTCCGCCACCGCGATCAACATCATCCGGCTCGACGCTCACTGGACCGACACCCCCGCACGCCCCCGCGCCAGCCGCCTCGAACGCCTGGCCTACCGGCTCACTGCCTGACCGGCCACCAGGAATTGAGCAACGGAGTCGCAGCTCGTCCAGGCGGGGAGACGGGATCCCGGCAGGACATCGGCAAAGTCGGCCGGGCGGCAGGAATGCCGCCGTTTTCCCGCTCCGTCCGCCTCCTCAGCACTCGACGACGTTGACGGCGAGTCCGCCGCGCGCGGTCTCCTTGTACTTCACCTTCATGTCGGCGCCTGTCTCCTTCATGGTCTTGATGGCCTTGTCGAGGGAGACCTGGTGGCGGCCGTCGCCGCGCAGGGCCATCCGGGCTGCGGTGACGGCCTTCACCGCAGCCATGCCGTTGCGCTCGATGCACGGGATCTGGACGAGGCCACCGACCGGGTCGCAGGTGAGGCCGAGGTTGTACTCCATGCCGATCTCGGCGGCGTTCTCGACCTGTTCGGGGCTGCCGCCGAGAACCTCGGCAAGCCCTGCGGCGGCCATGGAGCAGGCGGCGCCGACCTCGCCCTGGCAGCCGACCTCGGCGCCGGAGATGGACGCGTTCTCCTTGAACAGCATGCCGATGGCGCCCGCCGCGAGCAGGAAGCGGACGATGCCGTCCGCGTCGGCGCCCGGAAGGAAGTCGAGGTAGTACCGCAGGACGGCCGGGATGATGCCCGCCGCGCCGTTCGTCGGAGCGGTGACGACCCGGCCTCCCGCGGCGTTCTCCTCGTTCACGGCCATGGCGTACAGGGCCACCCACTCCATCGCACGACCTGCCGCATCGCCCTCGCTCCGCAGCGCCCTGGCCACCGCGGCGGCCCGACGACGGACCTTCAGGCCGCCGGGGAGGACGCCCTCGCGGCCCATGCCGCGGGAGACACAGGCCTCCATGACCCGCCAGATCTCCAGCAGGCCCGCGCGGATCTCCTCCTCGGCGCGCCAAGCCTTCTCGTTCTCCAGCATCAACGCGGAGATCGACAGGCCGGTCTCCCGGGAGAGCCGCAGCAACTCGTCGCCGGTGCGGAACGGATGGGCCTGCACCGTGCCGTCGGGCTTGATCGGATCAGCGCCGACCGCGTCCTCGTCGACCACGAAGCCGCCGCCCACCGAGTAGTACGTCTTCTCCAGAAGCGGCACACCGTCGGTGTCGTACGCGAAGAGGATCATACCGTTGGCGTGGTACGGCAGCGAGCGCTGCCGGTGCAGGACCAGTTGGGTCGAGGCGTCGAAGTCGATCTCGTGGGACGGGCCGATCTCGGCACCGAGGATACGGATGCGCCCGGTGCTGCGGATCCGTTCGACGTCCAGGTCGGCCCGGGCGACATCGACCGTATGCGGCTCGTTGCCCTCCAGGCCGAGCAGCACCGCCTTGGGAGTGCCGTGGCCGTGGCCGGTCGCCCCCAGGGAGCCGAACAGCTCCGCCCGTACCTCAGCGGTCTGGGCGAGCACGCCGTCCTGCTTCAGCCGGGCGGCGAACATCCCGGCGGCGCGCATCGGGCCGACGGTGTGCGAGCTGGACGGGCCGATGCCTATGGAGAACAGGTCGAAGACGCTGGTTGCCACGCCGTACTCCGTGGGTTCGGAGGGGCGTGCCGAGCGGTCACGGGCACGCCCCTGAAGGAGGTTGTCGGTTACAGACCGGGGTAGAGCGGGTGCTTGTCGGCGAGCGCACGCACGCGCGCCTTCAGGGCCTCGGCGTCGGCCTCCCCGAAGGACGACGGCGCCTTGAGGGTCTCCGCGATCACGTCCGCGACCTCGGCGA
>NZ_JAFFZS010000009.1 GCF_016921115.1 Streptomyces actuosus | reverse complement strand
ACAGGAACCCGTAGCCGGGATGGATGGCGTCCGCGCCGGACTCGCGGGCGGCCTTGAGTACTTTCTCGATGTCCAGGTAGCTGGTGGCCGGGGTGTCACCGCCCAGAGCGAACGCCTCATCCGCGGCGCGGACATGCAGAGCGTCCCGGTCCGGGTCGGCGTAGACGGCCACGCTCGCGATCCCGGCGTCCCGGCAGGCCCGGGCCACGCGGACAGCGATTTCGCCACGGTTGGCGATGAGCACCTTGCGCACGATTGAGGCTCCCTCCTTGAAACAAGCCGAGTTTAGGGACTGCCGACACGGCACTTCGACCCGTCCCCAATGGTGAGCTTGCCCACACGGAGCGTGATGCGAGGCGCGCTCGACCCGCGAAAGCCCTTGTCGCACCTCGGTACGCAGGACTCCTTCGGGAAACCCTAGCCCGCTCGTGTGGTCAAGGTCTCTGTGAGAGCGTGCTGCGGGCCACTCGGTTTCTTTGTGGAGTCCCTACGAATGGCCCAATGATTCTTTGCCCGTGGCACAGCTCTTGTCCCCCGGTTTACCCGTTAGTAGCGTTCGCGATGTCTCGAACGTACTTGGGGTAACAACGGCCCGGACGGGGTCGCGGTCGAAAGCGGGTGGAGAGCGTGGTGCGCAGACCGGTGGCGTGGGTCGTGGCGGTGCTGCTCTTCGCCGAGGCACTCGGCATCGCCGCCGTCAACTGGTTCCTCGGGGTCCTCGCCGACCGGCAGCACATGTCTCTCGGCGGGCTCGACCCCGACGTGATGGCCACGTCCTCGAAGATCGGCGGCGTGGTCTTCGGCCTCTACTTCGCCCTGTGCGGCCTGGTGGCCCTGCTCGTCGCCGTCCGCGACCGCGCCCCCGCGGGCCTCGGCCGCATCCTCCTGATCAGCGCGGCGGTGGTGCACGGCCTGCTGGGTGCCTTCGCCTGGGGGCTGCTGGGCTGGACCGAGTTCCTGTTCATGGTGGCCGTCCTGGCCCTCATCGTCCTGCTGCTCATGACGTACGACGCCCAGCAGGATCCCGGCGTCACCGCCGAGCCGCCCGCGACCTCCGGGACACCCGGGAGCGGAGCGCCGGCGCAGGACGACGGCCGAGCCCCTCGGAGCGGCGACGACGGCCTCCCGCGGGACGGCGGCGGTGCGGCCCTCCCGAAGGGCGGCGAGCCCGCGGAGCCGGGCGTGGAGGGGCACACGGGGGCGGGCGCCGAGCATGCGGGGAGCGGGCCGGATGCCCGGAGCGCGGAGACGGAGCCCGGCGCCGACCCCGTGCCGGTCAGGACGGCGGGCGACCGCTGATGCGGTGACACCACCACGCCCGGCCGAACTCGGCCGCACTCGGGCGACCCCGGGCGGCACCCGAGCCCGGCCCCCGAAGGGGCCGTGCGGGGCTGGGCGGGAGCGGCGGTCTCGGCGGTCTGCTGCCGTGGTCGGGGGCGGCCGGTCCGGCGTTCGCCGGGGTGGTGCGGGTGTCTTCCTGCCGTGTCCGTCGGGCTCCGCCCGACGGACCGCCGTCCTGCTGTGGCCAGGTCCCGTCGGCCGGTGTGCTTCGGCTGTGCCCCGTCGGGTCCGGTCCGGGGCTGACGGGACAGCCTCCCGCCCGGCTTCCGCCGGGCCGGCCCACCGACGTCCTCCGTCAGACTTCGTCCGCCGGAGTCCACAACTCCGTGATGACCACGCCCAGTTCGGCCAGCAGCCGGCGGACCAGCGGCAGGCTCAGGCCGATCACGTTGCCGTGGTCGCCGTCGATGCCGTCGATGAACGGGGCCGAACGGCCGTCCAGGGTGAAGGCGCCGGCGACGTAGAGGGGCTCGCCCGTGGCGACGTACGCGGCGATCTCCTCGTCGGAGGGCTCGCCGAAGCGGACGACGGTGGAGGCGGTGCCGGAGGCATACCGTCCGCTGAGGGTGTCGTAGACGCAGTGACCGGTCTGGAGGGTGCCTGCCCGGCCGCGCATCGCCTTCCAGCGGGCGGTGGCCTCCTCGGCGTCGGCCGGCTTGCCCAGGGCCTCGCCGTCCAGGTCGAGCACCGAGTCGCAGCCGATCACGATGGCACCCTTGACCTCGGGCTTCGCGGCCACGACGGACGCCTTCGCCTCGGCGAGGGCGAGGGCCAGCTCGGCCGGGGTGGGGGCGGTGACGGCGTCCTCGTCCACCCCGCTGACGATCACCTCGGGGGCGAAGCCGGCCTGACGCAGGAGTCCGAGCCGGGCGGGGGACCGGGAGGCGAGCACGAGTCGACGGCGCGGCTGATCTGTCATGCGGTCAGGGTAGCCGGGGCCCCTGCCGGACTCACTGTCCGCGAGGAGCGGGGGCGCCCGGCGCGGCGGCCGGGCAGGCGCGCGCTCAGCGCACTCCGAGCACGATCATCGCGAGCACCATGGCCACCGCCATGAGAAGACCGAGCCGCCGCAACATCGCCTGCGTGTCGCGCATTTCCTCGGGCGGCTCGTTCTCGGGGTCGGACCACAGCATGCGTCCAGCGTGCGCCGGACGGCGGCCGGGCGCCTGAGTACGCGTACTCAAACGGCGCCCGGCCCGGGCCGGTACCGAAGTCCTACCGGCCCGGCCAGTAGGTGCGGGCCCAGGTCGCCTGCCCCGGCTGGGGCAGGCGCCGGGCGGCGATGCGGGAGGGGTCCGACCAGGAGTCCTGCGGACCGGGCGCGCCGGGTGGTGCGGCAGCAGCCACCGCGGCGCGGGCCCGGACCACCGCCAGGGCGGCGGCGAGCTCCTCCGGTGTCGGGTTTCCCCGTACGACCTTGATGTTCATGACGGCTTCCTAGCGATCGGCCGGCCCTTGAAGGGGCTCAGAGCGGGATGTTGCCGTGCTTCTTCGGAGGCAGGGATTCCCGCTTCGTGCGCAGTTGACGCAGACCGCGGACGATGTGGGCGCGGGTGTCCGACGGCATGACCACCGCGTCGATGTACCCGCGGTCGGCCGCCACGTAGGGATTGAGGAGGGCGTCCTCGTACTCCCGGATGAGCCGCGCCCGGACCGCCGCCACGTCCTCGCCGCTCGCCTCCGCCTCCGCGAGGGTGCGGCGGTGCAGGATGTTGACCGCGCCCTGGGCGCCCATGACGGCGATCTGGGCGGTGGGCCAGGCGAGGTTGAGGTCGGCGCCGAGGTGCTTGGAGCCCATGACGTCGTAGGCACCGC
The DNA here is from genome assembly GCF_016921115.1 of Streptomyces actuosus. GTDB lineage: Bacteria > Actinomycetota > Actinomycetes > Streptomycetales > Streptomycetaceae > Streptomyces > Streptomyces actuosus_A. Next base: position 246,339 of record NZ_JAFFZS010000009.1, on the reverse strand, counting down.
CGAAGGCCTTGCGGGTGATGACGGTGATCAGCGGGACCGTCGCCTCGGCGTACGCGTAGATCAGCTTGGCACCGCGGCGGATGATGCCGGTGTGCTCCTGGTCGACGCCGGGCAGGAAGCCGGGCACGTCCACGAAGGTCAGCACGGGGACGTTGAAGGCGTCGCAGGTCCGCACGAACCGGGCGGCCTTCTCGGACGCGTCGATGTCCAGGCAGCCCGCGAACTGCATCGGCTGGTTGGCGACGATGCCGACGGGGCGGCCCTCCACACGGCCGAAGCCGGTGAGGATGTTCGGGGCGAACAGCGGCTGGGTCTCGAAGAACTCGGCGTCGTCCAGGACGTGCTCGATCACCGTGTGCATGTCGTACGGCTGGTTCGCGCTGTCCGGGACGAGGGCGTCCAGCTCGCGGTCCTCGTCGGTGAGGGCGAGGTCCGCCTCGTCGGGGAAGGCCGGAGGCTCGGAGAGGTTGTTGGACGGCAGGTAGCTCAGCAGCTGCTTGACGTACTCGATGGCGTCCTTCTCGTCGCCGGCCATGTGATGGGCGACGCCGGAGGCGGTGTTGTGGGTGCGGGCGCCGCCGAGTTCCTCGAAGCCGACGTCCTCGCCGGTCACCGTCTTGATGACGTCGGGGCCGGTGATGAACATGTGCGAGGTCTGGTCGACCATGACGGTGAAGTCGGTGATCGCCGGGGAGTAGACCGCACCGCCGGCGCAGGGGCCGACCACCAGGCTGATCTGCGGGATCACACCCGAGGCGTGGGTGTTGCGGCGGAAGATCTCGCCGTAGGCACCCAGGGAGGCCACGCCCTCCTGGATGCGGGCGCCGCCGGAGTCGTTGATGCCGATGACGGGGCAGCCGGTCTTCAGCGCGAAGTCCATGACCTTGACGATCTTCTGGCCGTAGACCTCGCCCAGCGCGCCACCGAACACGGTGAAGTCCTGCGAGAACACCGCGACCGGGCGGCCGTCGACGGTGCCGTACCCGGTGACGACGCCGTCGCCGTAGGGCCGGTTGTTCTCCAGGCCGAAGTTGGTGGAGCGGTGCCGGGCGAACTCGTCCAGCTCGACGAAGGAATCCTCGTCCATCAGCAGCTCGATGCGCTCACGCGCCGTCAGCTTGCCCTTGGCGTGCTGCTTTTCCACAGCGCGGGCGGAGCCGGCGTGCGTCGCCTCCTCGATGCGGCGCTGGAGATCCGCGAGCTTGCCCGCGGTGGTGTGGATGTCGATCTCTTCCGGCTCGGACATCGGGATGCGGCTCCCTGCCTGCTCAAAAGGGGGGACGGTTACTCATCCGTAGCGTAGTGCTGCCTCCCCGTGTCGGCAGTGCGGCGTTTACCACACCTAGGGTGGCTTGCATGACGCCGCAAGATGCATCAGGAGACAGCCGCTGGTCGGATCTGGACCGACCGCCCCTCAACGCCGGCGCACTGCGCCGCGCGCTGGTACGGGAGGGAAGCCTGTGGTCGGAGGTGGACGTGGTGCAGCACACCGGGTCGACCAACTCCGACCTGGTGGCCCGCGCCGCGCGCGGCGAGGCGGACCAGGGCGCGGTCCTCGTCGCCGAGGAGCAGTCCGCCGGGCGGGGCCGCTTGGACCGCCGGTGGACGGCGCCGCCCCGCTCGGGCCTGTTCTTCTCCGTCCTGCTGCGGCCCGTGGAGGTCCCGGTGCCGCGGTGGGGCTGGCTGCCGCTGCTGACCGGTGTCGCCGTGGCGACCGGCCTGTCCCGCGCGGCGGGCGTGGACACGGCCCTGAAGTGGCCGAACGACCTGCTGGTCACCGTGGGCGGCGAGGAGCGCAAGGCCGGCGGCATCCTGGCCGAGCGCGCGGGGGACGACGGGGTCGTCATCGGCGTCGGCGTCAACGTCACCCTCAAGGAGGACGAGCTTCCCGTGCCCGCGGCCGGCTCCCTCGCCCTCGCCGGAGCGCTGAGCACCGACCGTGACCCGCTGCTGCGGGCCGTGCTGCGGTCCCTGGAGGACTGGTACGGCCGCTGGCGCGCGGCCGGCGGCGACCCGGCGGCGTCCGGCCTGCAGGAGACGTATGCGGCGGGTTGCGCCACGCTGGGTCGTGTGGTGCGCGCCGAGTTGCCCGGCGACCGGTCGCTCGTGGGGGAGGCCGTCGCGGTGGACGGCGACGGCAGGCTCGTCATCGCCACCGGCCAGGGTGTGCAGGAGCCGGTCGGGGCGGGGGACATCGTGCACGTGCGGCCCGCCTGAGCCCGCCGGCCCGGCAGGAAGCGTCACCCGCCCGGCGGGGCACGTCACCCGCCCGGCCGGTCCCGCATCCCCGTACCCCGCGGACGACGGAGAACCCGCGCGGCGTGGCACCACCTGACAGAGTGAGCTGGCGCACACCTGCCGTACAGTTGAGGCCGGTCGATACCTGACCGCGATAGATCGGAAGGGCAGCAGGCGTGACCGTCGACGACACGGGGGAACCCCACGCCACGGACCCCGGCGAGGATCCGCTCGCCCTGCGCCTGGAGCAGCTCATCCTCGGCGCCGAGCGGCGCTACACGCCCTTTCAGGCGGCGCGCAGCGCGGGCGTCTCCATGGAACTGGCGTCCCGCTTCTGGCGGGCGATGGGCTTCGCGGACATCGGCCAGGCGAAGGCGCTGACGGAGGCCGACGTCCTCGCCCTGCGGCGGCTGGCCGGTCTGGTCGAGGCGGGCCTGCTCAGCGAGGCGATGGCGGTGCAGGTGGCCCGGTCCACCGGGCAGACCACCGCTCGTCTGGCGGAATGGCAGATCGATTCCTTCCTGGAGGGGCTGACCGAGCCGCCGGAGCCGGGCATGACCCGCACCGAGGTGACGTATCCGATCGTCGAGCTGCTTCTGCCCGAGCTGCAGGAGTTCCTCGTGTACGTCTGGCGCCGCCAGCTCGCCGCCTCGGCCGGGCGCGTGGTGCAGGCCGCCGACGACGAGGAGATGGTCGACCGCCGCCTGGCCGTCGCCTTCGCCGACCTCGTCGGCTTCACCCGGCTGACCCGCCGGATGGAGGAGGAGGAACTGGGCGAACTCGTCGAGGCCTTCGAGACGACCGCCGCCGACCTCGTCGCGGCCCGCGGCGGACGGCTCATCAAGACGCTCGGTGACGAGGTGCTCTACGCCGCCGACGACGCGGGCACGGCCGCGGAGATCGCCCTGCGGCTCATCGAGACCATGGGGCACGACGAGACGATGCCGGAGCTGCGCGTCGGCATGGCGTTCGGCACGGTGACGACCCGCATGGGCGACGTGTTCGGCACCACCGTGAACCTGGCCTCCCGGCTGACCTCGATAGCTCCCCGGGACGCCGTCCTGGTCGACAGCGCCTTCGCCGAGGAGCTGATCCGCACCGGCGACGCCCCCGCGTCGGAGGCGGAGGCCGCCGAGGCGGCGGTGGCGGCGGAGAAGGAGGGCGAGGAGCCGCCCGCCTACCGCTTCGCGCTCCGGCCGATGTGGCAGCGCCCGGTACGCGGACTGGGTGTGGTGGAGCCGTGGCTGCTGAGCCGACGCGAGAACCCTTTGGAGTGAGTAGCACCCGAGCGCCGGAACACCGGAGCGCCGGTCCTCGGCGCACCCGGCCTCCGGTGCGCCCGCCGCAGGGGCGGGGCGTTCGCCGTGCGGGCGGTGCGGACAGGCGTGCGTGGGTGGACGCGTGGACGGTCAGGGGATGTCCACGCAGAGCCCGAGGATCGGCAGGCACAGGGCGGGCTCCTCGGAGTCCTGCGGCTCCGGGGACGGCTGCGGTGCCGGCTGCTGCGAGGCCGTGGGGGCGGCGGAGGTCTGCGCGGGCTCCGGGGCGGGTGCCGGCGTCTTCGGCGCGGCGGGCGGCGGCGCGGGCTCCGTGCCCGCCGGAGCGGTCCCGGAAGCGGCGGTGGGCCGGGCCGGGACCGCGTCCCGGGCCAGGGCGGTCGCGAGGGATCCGTCGGCGTCCGGGGCCGGCAGGGCCTCGGCCCCGCCCATGGCCCGGGTCGCGGAGGGGCTGGGCCCGGGGGACGCGGTGGTGTTGGCGGAGCGTGCGGTGCCGGAGTCCTGGGCCGGGTGCTGCCGGGGCTGGGCCTCCGCGGTGTCGAGGCCCGGGACGCCGGACTCCGGCGCGAGCCGTACGAGGCTCAGCGCACCCGCGGCGAGGACGAGGCCCCCTGCGGCGAGGAGCACCCGGCGGCGCCGCGGCCGGCGGTGCCGCCCGCGGCGGCGGATGACGGCGGCCGCGGAGACGATCCCGTCGGCCGCGTGGTCCTTCGTACGGTCTTCGTCGCAGGCGTCCCGGTGGTCCTCCGCGTCGTCGTCCTCACGGAGGTCCGGGCGGTCCTCGGCACGGTCGCCGTCCCGGTTGTCCGGGTGGTCGTCCGTGCGGTCGCTCGCGCGGAGGTCCCCGCGGTCGTCTTCGCCGAGGTCCGTGCAGCCGTCCACGCACTCGTCCGTGTACTCGTCCGTGCGGTCCTCCGTGCGGTCGTCCACGCACTCGTCCGTGTACTCGTCCGTGCGGTCCTCCGTGCGGTCGTCTCCGCACTCGTCGGTGCACTCGTCCGTGCGGTCCTCCGTGCGGTCGTCTCCGCACTCGTCGGTGCACTCGTCCGTGCGGTCCTCACCGCAGTCGTCCGGGCGGTCGTCGTCGCGGAGGTCCGTGCGGTTGCCCCCGTGGCCGTCCGTGCTCCGGCCCGTGTCGGTCATGGTCAGCCCTTCCCTGTGCGCTCGCGCCCCCCATGCGCCGTGGCGCGCACGCTATGCGTTCCGGCGGGGGCGGGGCCGGGAGAAGGCCGGGATGTCACTCGAACGGGTAAGCGGGGCGTGCGGATCCGGTGTCCGGATCGGTCCCCCCCTTCCGTCCACAGGTGCCGGCTGCGATGATCGGGGCCCATACCGATTGTTAACCCGCGTTAACCGGGAGGGTGTCATGAGCGAGGAGCGGTTCGGGGAGTTCGTGCTGGTGAGGCGGCACGAACAGGGGCATGTGGCGGAGCTCGCCCTCGACCGGCCCAAGGCCATGAACGCGGTCTCCACGGAGATGGCCCGCTCGGTCGGCGCCGCGTGCACGGCGCTGGGCGCCGACCGGGACGTGCGGGTGGTCGTCGTGACGTCCACCCATGAGCGGGCGTTCTGCGTGGGCGCCGACCTGAAGGAGCGGAACTCCTTCAGCGACGCGGACCTGGTCCGCCAGCGGCCGGTGGCGCGCGGCGCGTACACGGGTGTACTGGAGCTGCCGGTGCCGACGATCGCGGCCGTGCACGGGTTCGCCCTGGGCGGCGGGTTCGAGCTGGCGCTCTCCTGCGACCTGATCGTGGCCGACGGCACGGCGGTGGTCGGCCTGCCCGAGGTGTCCGTCGGCGTCATCCCGGGCGGCGGCGGTACGCAGCTGCTGCCGCGGCGCGTCGGCGCGGCCCGTGCGGCCGAGCTGATCTTCACCGCCCGCCGCCTCGACGCGCCGGAGGCGCACGAGCTGGGCCTGATCGACCTGCTGGCCGAGGCCGGCCGCGACCGCGAGGAGGCCCTCGCCCTGGCCGCCCGCATCGCCGCGAACTCCCCGGTCGGCCTGCGGGCCGCCAAGCGCGCCCTCCGCCTCGGCCACGGCCTGGACCTGAGGGCCGGCCTGGAGGTCGAGGACGCGGCCTGGCGGTCGGTGGCCTTCTCGGGGGACCGGGCGGAGGGCGTGGCCGCGTTCAACGAGAAGCGGAAGCCCCAGTGGCCGGGCGAGTAGGGATCCGGCTGTAGGTCCCGGCGCCGGGTTCCGCCGTCCCGGCCGGGGCTCCCCCTCCCGTACGCCTCACCGTCCCGCGCCGACCGTGCCCGCGCCCCGCGCTGCTCCCGGCAGCGGGGGCGGGACCGACGGCGGCTCCGGCGCGGGTCGGCCGCGCACCGTCCCACACGGTGGAGGGGCCCGCGGAACGGATTCCGCGGGCCCCTCCACCGTGTGTGCGTCTGCCGGTCGGCGTCAGTCCGTGCCGGACTCCATCGCCGCGCGGTCCAGTGCCGTCTCCTCCTCGTCCGCGGCCTCGCCGCGGGAGGCGATCGCCTCGGCTCCGCCCTCGGGCATGGCGCCGATCAGGCCGGTGGAGGCCGCCTGGGCGGCGCCGATCGGAGCCGGGTGGCCGGTGCCGACCAGTCCGAGGCCGGCGTACTGCTCCAGGCGTGCGCGGGAGTCGGCGATGTCCAGGTTCCGCATGGTGAGCTGGCCGATCCGGTCCACCGGGCCGAACGCCGAGTCCTCGGTGCGCTCCATGGAGAGCTTGTCCGGGTGGTAGCTGAGCGCCGGGCCGGTCGTGTCGAGGACCGAGTAGTCCTCGCCGCGCCGCAGCCGCAGCGTCACCTCGCCGGTCACGGCGGTGCCGACCCAGCGCTGGAGCGACTCGCGCACCATCAGCGCCTGCGGGTCCAGCCAGCGGCCCTCGTAGAGCAGCCGGCCCAGGCGGCGGCCCTCGGTGTGGTAGGCGGCGACGGTGTCCTCGTTGTGGATCGCGTTGACCAGGCGCTCGTAGGCGATGTGCAGCAGTGCCATGCCGGGCGCCTCGTAGATGCCGCGGCTCTTCGCCTCGATGATCCGGTTCTCGATCTGGTCGGACATGCCGAGGCCGTGCCGGCCGCCGATCGCGTTGGCCTCCATGACGAGGTCGACCGCGGTGGCGAACTCCTTGCCGTTGACGGTGACCGGGCGGCCCTGGTCGAAGCCGACTGTGACCTCCTCGGCGGCGATCTCGACCGTCGGGTCCCAGAACCGCACCCCCATGATGGGGTCGACCGTCTCGATGCCGGTGTCGAGGTGCTCCAGGGTCTTGGCCTCGTGCGTGGCGCCCCAGATGTTGGCGTCCGTGGAATAGGCCTTCTCGGTCGGGTCCCGGTAGGGCAGCCGGTGCGCGAGCAGCCACTCCGACATCTCCTTGCGGCCGCCCAGCTCGCTCACGAAGTCCGCGTCCAGCCACGGCTTGTAGATCCGCAGGTGCGGGTTGGCGAGCAGGCCGTAGCGGTAGAACCGCTCGATGTCGTTGCCCTTGAACGTGGAGCCGTCGCCCCAGATCTGCACCCCGTCCTCCAGCATCGCCCGCACCAGCAGGGTGCCGGTGACGGCACGGCCCAGCGGGGTGGTGTTGAAGTACGGGCGCCCGCCGGACTTGATGTGGAACGCGCCGCAGGCGAGCGCGGCCAGCCCTTCCTCGACCAGCGCGGCCCTGCAGTCGACGAGTCGGGCGATCTCGGCGCCGTAGGCGGTGGCGCGGCCGGGCACGGACGCGATGTCGGGTTCGTCGTACTGGCCGATGTCGGCGGTGTACGTGCAGGGGACGGCACCCTTGTCACGCATCCATGCGACGGCGACCGAGGTGTCGAGGCCGCCGGAGAAGGCGATGCCGACCCGCTCGCCGGCCGGAAGGGAGGTGAGGACCTTGGACATAGCAAGAGTATGCATCGCCTTGCATGATCATGCAAGGCGGGTCGTGTGTGGCGTCCCCGACAGCAGAAAGGCGGCCACCCCCGAGGGGCAGCCGCCTTCGTGCGCTACGGATCCGGTCAGGCCGACGAGCCCGCCGTCCACTCGGCCCAGCTCATGTTCCAGCCGTTGTAGCCGTTGTCCGGGGCGACCTGCTTGTCGCCGGTGTTGGACACCACGACCACGTCACCGACGATCGAGTGGTTGTAGAACCAGGCGGCCGGCGTGTTCGGGTCGTCGGCGCCCTGCTTGTCCTGCAGGCCGACACAGCCGTGGCTGGTGTTGACGCTGCCGAAGACCGACGGCGCGCCCCAGTAGTTGCCGTGGATGAAGGTGCCGGAGCGGGTCAGGCGCATGGCGTGCGGGACGTCCTTGATGTCGTACTCGCCCTTGCCGTCGTCGTCGGTGAAGCCGACCGTGGCGCCGTTCATCCGGGTCTCGACGAACTTCTCGGAGATCACCATCTGGCCCTGGTACGTCTTGTTCGTGGGCGAGCCGGCGGAGATCGGGATGGTCTTGACGACCTTGCCGTCCTGCGTGACCTTCATCTGCTTGGTCTTCGCGTCGACGTAGGAGACCTGGTTGCGGCCGATGTGGAAGGTGACCGTCTTCTGCTGCACGCCGTAGACGCCGTCGGCGCCCTCGACGCCGTCGAGGGCGAGCTTCAGTGTGACGGTGGAACCGGCCTTCCAGTAGTCCTGCGGGCGGCAGTCCATGCGGTTGGCGCTGAACCAGTGGCAGGCGACGTCCTGACCGCTGCTGGAGGTGACGGTGACGCCCTTCTGGACGGCGGCCTTGTTGCTGATGGCCTTGTCGAAGGTGATCGACACCGGCATGCCCACGCCGACCGTGGAGCCGCTCTCGGGGGTGAAGTTGCCTATGAAGCTGTTGGACGGGGAGACCGTGGTGAAGGACGCGTTCTCGTGCGCGACGCGGCCGTCGGCGTCCTTGGCCTCCGCGGCCACCTTGTAGGTGGTGGAGCGCTTCAGCTGCCCGGACGGCTTCCAACTGGTCCCGTCGGACGACAGCTCGCCCGCGACGGTCGTGCCGTCGGCAGTCGTCATGGCGACGGAGGTCAGCGTGCCCTTGGTCACCGTCACGGCGGCGGAGTTGTTGATGGAGGCGTTGGTCGAGCCGTCCGTAGGCGTGATCTTGATCTGGGCTTCGGAGGTCTTCTGGGCTGCCGCCTCGTCGACCTTCGCCTGCGAGGTGTCGGTACCGCCGCTTCCGGAGGCGTTGTCGTCGCCACCGGAGCACGCCGTCAGCACCAGCACACCGCCGAGCAGTGCGGACGCGGCCACGAGGCCCCTGCGCCGCTTGCTGTCCGTCATCACACGCTTCTCCATCGTTGCCGAATCCCCAAAACCCCGAGAGTCCCCGTTGACGAGATCTTCAACGCTACGACCGGTCGGTCCCGTTCCACATTCTCCGTCCGTGTGGGGCACACCACGTCCACCCTGCGCCGCCGCCTGGTGCGGACGGCGCGGACAGTGGCTCACGCGCCCCCTGGGACTCGGTCCGTGCGCCCCCTGAGACGACGGAATGCAGGACCGCGGTTGCCGTCGCGGGTCACGAATTCCCCAAGGTGCCCGGCCGTTGCCGTCCTCGCGGGCGCCCCCCCTCGCCCGCGGGTCATCCTCGCCGCTCGCGCCGCCGGTGTCGACATCGTTCTCGTCGAGACCTCCGGTCGGCACGCCCGGTCCGTCGCCGATCCGTCCCGTCGGCCTCTGGAACCGTTGTGCTGCGCCGCCTCGGGAACCTCCCTGACCAGGCCCGACGGCGTGGCGGAAGCAGCGCGGGCGCGGATAGTGTCCTACATCACACCGCCCTCGGTTCCCTTCCGGGTGTGTCCGACTCCACCCTGAGAGGGACAAACCATGACGACTTCGAAGTGCTCGCCGTCCGAGTGCACGGCAGAAGGCCCCCGTGGCTTTCCTGTGGCGCACGCCTTTCATTAGCATCTCTCCACACGGCCAATTCGCCAGCGCCACAAGGGGATCGATATTCCGTGTCATCCGCTCGCCGTCCGTTGCTGACCGCCACTGCCGCGGCGACCCTGCTGGGCGCCCTGTGGTTCGTCCCGTCCGCCAACGCGACGCAGGACAGCGGTGCGAGAGAGCAGTCCACCGAGGTCGGGGCGGCCGCGACCGTCCACTCGGCGACCGGCGCGGACGCCACCCGCCTTGCCGACACGGGCAGTTTCGACAGCACCCCGTACGTCGTCGGCGGCACCCTCTTCCTCACGGTGGGCGCCGGTTTCGTGGTCTATTCGGTGCGTCGGGAACGACTCGGTTTCTGAAGGTCCCGCAGTGCGCGGCATTCGGTCGAATCGCACCGCGATGCCGCAATTTTGAATCGACTTGACGTTCCTTTGACTGAAACCTCATAGTCCGCTCATGAAGAGATCATCGGGCGCGCGTCTGTGCGCTACGGCTGTCGTGGGCGCGCTGTCGCTCGCCCTTGTCACAGGTTGTTCCGGCGAGAAGAAGAACGACGACGCGAAGGGCTCCGCGGCGCCGGCCTCGTCCGCCGCCGGTACCACGGCCCCCGCGGCGAAGGCGCTGACGGCGGCCGAGCTGCAGAAGCTGCTGCTGGCCCAGGGGGAGCTCAAGGGCTACAAGTCCGACCCGGGCGCGGACATCCTGCCGAAGTCCAAGGCCGAGGTGAAGACCGACAAGGCGGCCTGCGACCCCGTCGCCTGGGCCACGGCCGCTCTCCCCCCTGGCGACACGGACGCGCGGGCCGCCAACACCGTCACCCAGGACAAGGCGGGGTCCGCCACCGGGGCGCCGACGGACATGGAGAACGCCTTCGACGTCGACCTCACGTTCGTGGGTCTGTCCTCGTACGACGGTGACGGCGCCGAGAAGGCGATGAAGGCCGTCTCGGACGGCCTGGCGGCCTGCGCCGGCGGCTACGGGCTGACCGCTGCCGGCGAGAGCTCCAAGGTCACCAAGGTCACCTCGGAGAAGGGCGCCGAGCTGGGTGACGAGTCCCTCGCGTTCGCCGAGGGCGTCGACATGGACGGCGAGGGCACGGCCATGTTCCACACCCAGGTCGTGCGCAAGGGCAACACCGTCGCCACCTTCTACACGGTGAACTTCTCCGCGATCGGCTCCGGCGAGGGCGTCAAGGTCCCGGCGGCCGTGGTCGAGGCGCAGGTCGCGAAGCTCAAGTAGCCCGGTCCCAGGCCCGCTCCGGTACCCGGGCCGTCCGTCGGCAGCGGCACGGAGCGGGCTCCACCGGCTCCAGCACCCGGTGGCCCGCTCCGCACGCAGACCCGCGAGTCTGCGCGCCGCAGCGGCCGGAGAGGTCCGCCCCCCGTGTCGTTCCGGTGGGGTCCGCTCCTCCGCCGGTCCGGCGGGGTCCGTGCCGCGTGCCGGCCCGGCGGGCCGGCACGCGTACGGATCCGTGGGGCCCGCCGTCGTCGGCGGGCCCCCTTCACGGCTCTCGGCGGGCCGAGCGACGTCCACCGGGGTCCGGCAGTGCACCGAACGAAGGGGCGCGGGGAACTGCGCGACCGGCCGCGACGGTGCCGCGGTCGACGGACGTCGGACCGCGGCCCTTCCGGCGGAACGCTCAGCCGAGCGGGCCGGTGACGGTCTCCGCTGCGGCGACCAGCCGTCCGTCGCGCACGAACGCGTCGGCGGCGGCGAGGTCCGGCGCCAGGAACCGGTCCGGGCCCGGACCCTCCACTCCGGCGGCCCGCGCGGCGTCGATGACCGCCTGCGAGGCCGGGGCCGGCGTGAGGCCCTCGCGCAGCTGGACGGCGCGCGCGGCGGCGTACAGCTCGACGGCGATCACACGGGTGAGGTTGTCGACCGCGGTGCGCAGCTTCCGCGCCGCCGACCACCCCATGGACACGTGGTCCTCCTGCATCGCGGAGGACGGGATCGAGTCCGCCGACGCCGGTACCGCCAGCCGCTTCATCTCGCTGACCAGCGCTGCCTGGGTGTACTGGGCGATCATCAGCCCGGAGTCGACTCCCGCGTCGTCGGCGAGGAACGGCGGCAGCCCGTGGCTGCGGTTCTTGTCCAGCAGGCGGTCGGTGCGCCGCTCGGCGATGGAGGCGAGGTCGGCGGCGGCGATGGCGAGGAAGTCCAGCACGTACGCCACGGGCGCGCCGTGGAAGTTGCCGTTGGACTCGACCCGGCCGTCGGGCAGTACCACCGGGTTGTCGACCGCCGACGCCAGTTCGCGCTCGGCGACCAGCCGGGCGTGGGCCATGGTGTCGCGACCGGCGCCGGCGACCTGCGGGGCGCAGCGCACGGAGTAGGCGTCCTGGACCCGCGGGGCGTCGTCCTGGTGATGCCCGGTCAGGCCGGAGCCCTTCAGCACGGCGAGCATGTTGGCAGCGGCGGTGCCCTGGCCGGGGTGCGGGCGGATGGCGTGCAGCTCGGGGGCGAGCACCTTGTCGGTGCCGAGCAGGGCCTCCAGGGACAGGGCCGCGGTGATGTCCGCGGACTTGTAGAGGGTGTCCAGGTCGGCGAGGGCCATCACCAGCATGCCGAGCATGCCGTCGGTGCCGTTGAGGAGGGCCAGGCCCTCCTTCTCGCGCAGCTCCACGGGCTCGATGCCGTGCGCGGCCAGGAGTTCGGCGGCGGGCTCCACGGCGCCGTCCGGGCCCTCGGCCTCCCCCTCGCCCATGAGCGTCAGGGCGCAGTGCGACAGCGGGGCCAGGTCGCCGGAGCAGCCGAGGGAGCCGAACTCGTGCACGACGGGCGTGATGCCGGCGTTCAGGATGTCGGCCATGGTCTGCGCGACCTCGGGGCGGACGCCGGTGTGCCCCGAGCAGACGGTCTTCAGCCGCAGGAACATCAGCGCCCGGACGACCTCCCGCTCGACGCGCGGCCCCATGCCGGCGGCGTGCGAGCGGACGATGTTGCGCTGGAGCTGGGTGCGCAGCTCCTGGCTGATGTGGCGGGTGGCCAGGGCGCCGAAGCCGGTGGAGACGCCGTAGACCGGGTCCGGCTTGGCCGCCAGCGCGTCCACGATCCCGCGGGCCGCGGCCAGGGCCGCCACCGCCTCCTCGGCCAGCTCGACACGGGCGCCGTCACGCGCCACCGCGAGAACGTCGGACGCGGTCACCCCGGACGTCCCCACCACCACAGTGTGCATATCCATATTCAGGAGCGTACGCAGTGAAGACGAAGATGTCACCAGTGGTGGCCGGGTCTGCCCCTTACAGGTAGGTCACACGGACGGGTGGGCGCCCGGGGGGACGGACGGCGCGGGCGGGACGTCGTGCGGGCCGGACGCGCGGGCGGATCACGTCGGCGGACAGGTGGCGCGGGCGAGCCGGGGCGCGCGGCGGGCGGGTCGCACGAGCGCGCGGGCCGCCGGGCGGGCCGCGGGGGAGGGGCTGCGTCCTGGTCTCACGGGGGAGGGCCGGCGTCCTCCCCCCACCGGCGTCCGCGGAAGCGGCGCCGCTCGGGTGCCTGTGGCTCGGACGGGGCGTCGGCGAGCTGCACCACGGGGTCGTCCGGCCCTTCCCGCCCGGCGACGACCGGGCGGTCGGCCCGCCGGGCCTTGGCCTGGTACTGGGCGGCGTCCGCGAGCCGGAACAGCCGGCGGGCGCTGCGCACCGGCCCGACGGCCTCGTCGGTGGAGGCGACGCCACAGGCCACGCCGTCCCCGAGGGCCAGCTCGCCGGCCCGTCGGCACAGCTCCTCGGCGACCTTGACCACGTCTCCGGCGGGCGGTCCGACGGCGAGCAGGCAGAACTCGTCGCCGCCGAGGCGGGCGGCGAGCGCTCCGGGCAGCATGGCCCCGCACAGCGACAGCACCGAGCCGAACCGTTCCAGCAGGCGGTCGCCGACGGCGTGCCCGAGGGTGTCGTTGACCCGCTTGAGCCCGTTCAGGTCGCAGACCACCAGACTGACCATGCTGCCGTCGCGCCGGTGCCGCTCGACCGCCTCCTCCAGGCGCACATCGACGGCGCGGCGGTTGGCGAGCCCGGTGAGTGCGTCCGTGAAGGCCAGTCGGCGGGCCTCCTCCAGGCGCTCGGTCTGGGCGAGCCCCGCGGCCACGACGGCGGCCAGGACGGTGGCGAAGTCGGCGTCGCCGCGGTCGAACACGGGCGCGCCGACCGAGCGCGCCACATACAGCTCGCCCCAGGCGCGGCCGTGCAGCACGATCGGCGCGACGACGCAGCAGCCGCGCCCGCGCCGCCGCAGGGCCGCGACCCGCTGGTGGCAGTAGCCGGGCTGCCCCGCGGCAGGCCCCTCCGCCGTTTCCACCCAGGCGCTGGGGCCGCCCCCGCCGACCCACCGCTCGTGCAGGAACTCGGTGATCTCGGGGAACTGGTGGACCGGATAGGCCTCGTCCTCCGGGAACTCCTCCTCGTGCGGAGCCCGGTCCCCCACGTTGACCAGGACCCGCAGCTGTCCGAGCTCCCGCTCCCACACCGACAGTGCGGCGAAGCTCCCCGCCAGTGCCCGGCACGCCCCGAGGGCCGCCGCCCGCCATGACTCCCGCGGAGCGTGCGCCGCAGCCATCCCCTGCGCCAATGCCACGACCGACGCCAGCCGCCTGTCCTCGCCCATTCCTCCAGGCTAGGGACGTTCCGGTGGAAATGGGGCATTGGTGTGGCGAACAGGTGGGCCGGCGTCCCCGTCGTCCCCGAGCGGGAGGACGCGCGGTCCTCCCCGGCGGAGGGACGGCAGACGCGTCAACGGTGCGCCGGCGGCCGGGACGCGGCCGTCCGGCCGGCGCGGAGGATCGGGGGCGGGGCCGGCGGGGCGGTCGGTGGGGCGGGCCGAGGCGGCAACGGGGCGCCGGGCGCCACCGGGCCGGCGCCCGCGGGTACCCACCGGGTGCCCTCCCGGGAAGGCCGCCGGGCGTCGCGTCACGGCTTCCGTCGAGCCTCGACGCCGACGTCTTCGGCCCATGGGCCCTTCTCATCGTTCTCTTATGTCGGCCTTATTCCTTCGTCACGCGCCCTCCCTAGCCTGCCGCTCATGTTCTTCACCTACCTGAGGCGCGAGCTGCGCCGCCGCAGAAGGGCGGCCCTCGTCGTCGCCTCCGGACTCGCCCTGGGCATCGCGCTGGTCATCGTGGTCGACTCCGTGTCCTCCGGCATGGGGAAGGCGCAGGACACGGTTCTGCAGTCGCTGTACGGCCTGGGCACGGACATGACGGTCACCAAGGCCGCCTCCCCGACGCAGGACGGCTCGGAGCGGCCCCGCTTCCAGTTCGACGCCCGGGACGACGGCTCGGACGAGGAGCAGAGCAGCGACCGCGTCATGGTGCGCGGCTTCCAGACCCTGTCCGCCGCCACCGTGACCGACGTCGGCGGCCAGAACGGCGTCGCGGACGCCGTCGGCGGACTGAACCTCCAGGTCGTCAAGGTCAGCGGGCAGTTCACGCGCGGCCGGTTCGAGCAGAACGGCAGCGGTGGCACCGGCCGGGGCCCGGGCGGCGGGCAGCCCAGCGGTGAAGTGAAGGGCGGTGGAGCCCAGTTCGACGTCAACAGCTACTCCGTCTTCGGCACCGACGTCACCAAGCCGGCTCTCGGCCCGCTGACCAGCTCCAAGATCACCAGCGGTCGTGCCTTCACCACGTCGGAGACCGACGGCAAGGTCGCCGTCGTCGACTCCGCCTACGCGAAGGAGAAGAGCCTCGAGGTCGGCTCCAGCCTCACCGTCAAGGGCACCGCGTTCTCGGTGATCGGCATCGCCACCGCCGACAGCGGCGACCCCGCGGCCGACGTCTACATCCCGCTCGAGCAGGCGCAGACCCTCGCCGACTCCGCGGACAAGGTCACCACCATCTACGTCAAGGCGACCGACTCCCAGAAGATCGACAGCGTGAAGTCGGCGATCCAGAAGAACGTCTCGGGGACGACCGTGACGACCTCCACCGATCTCGCCGACACCGTCTCCGGTTCCCTGTCGACCGCCTCTTCCCTCGCCACCACCGTCGGCAAGTGGCTGTCGATCGTGGTGCTGGTCGCCGCGTTCCTCGTCGCCGGCCTGCTGACCTCCTCGGCGGTGTCCCGGCGCGTCCGCGAGTTCGGCACGCTCAAGGCGCTGGGCTGGAGGTCCGGCCGGGTGACCCGGCAGGTCGTCGGTGAGGCGATGGTCAACGGGCTGCTCGGCGGCGTCCTCGGGATCGCCCTCGGCCTCGCGGGCGCCTACGCGGTGACGGCCGTCAGCCCCACGCTCCAGGCCCAGCTCGGCGGTGGCGGCGCGGGGGGCGGCTCCGGTGGCCGGGGCGGCTTCGGCGGACCGGGCCGGCAGGCGGCGAGCCGGACTCTGGACGTCGCGCTGACCGCGCCCGTGAGCCCGGCCACGGTCGGCCTCGCGGTGGGGCTCGCGGTGGCGGGCGGACTCGTCGCCGGTGCCTTCGGCGGCTGGCGGGCGTCCCGGCTGCGTCCGGCCGACGCCCTGCGTCGGGTCGAGTAGCCCGCACCGGACCCCCGACCGCCCCTTCCCGCAATGGAGTTGACCCACCCGTGTACGAACTGAGAAGCGTCACCAAGCGCTACACCCGCGGCAAGGAAGCCGTGCACGCCCTGGACGGCATCGACCTGACCATCGCCGACGGCGACCGTCTCGTCATCCAGGGCCCCACCGGCGGCGGCAAGTCCACGCTGCTGCAGATGCTCGGCGGCCTGGACCGGCCCACCTCCGGCGAAGTCGTCCTCGACGGCACCGACCTGGCCCGGCTGTCCGAGGCCCGGCTCACCAAGGTGCGCAGCGAGAACATCGGCTTCGTCTTCCAGTCCTTCAACCTCATCCCCACCCTCACCGCGCAGGAGAACGTCGAGACCGCGCTCGTACCTCTCGGCGTCAAGGCGAAGGAGCGCCGCGAACGGGCCGCCCAGGCGCTGGAGTCGGTCGGCCTGGGCGAGCGGCTCGGGCACCTGCCCGGCGAGATGTCCGGCGGGCAGCAGCAGCGCGTCGCCATCGCCCGGGCGCTGGTGAGGCAGCCGAAGGTGCTGCTCGCCGACGAACCCACGGGCAACCTCGACGAGGGCATGCGCGACGAGATCATGGACGTGCTCGAACGCATGTGGAAGGAGCTGGGGCTGACCTTCGTCATGGTCACCCACGACTCCGCGATCGCCCGGAAGGCCCCGCGGCTCGCGACCATCCGCAAGGGGAGCATCACCGTCCGCGAGAACGCGGCCTCGTAGCGGACCCGCCGCTATCCACCGTGTCCGGCGCCGAAGCCGGGAGAAGGCCCGGGCGCCGAGAGCGGATGGGGCACCCGGGAGCGGTCCGGCACCGAGACGGCAGAAGGCCCCGGCACCGGCGGACCGGCCGGTGCCGGGGCCCCGCGCCGGCGAACCTACGGTGCCGTGCTCCAGGCGCGGGTCGCGTCCGCGCCCCAGCTCGCCAGCAGCCGCAGCGCCTCCGCGGAGGCGGAGCCCGGCTCGGCGTGGTACGTGACGAGGCTCTGGTCGGAACCGTCCGTCAGTTTGAGCGACTCGAAATGCAGCGACAGCTCGCCGACCAGCGGGTGACGCAGCCGCTTGAGACCGTGGTTCTTGTCCTTGACGTCATGCGTCGCCCACAGCCGGCGGAAGTCCTCGCTCTTCACCGACAGCTCGCCCACGAGCGCGGACAGCCGCGGATCGTCCGGGTAGCAGCCGGCGTCCATGCGCAGCACGGCCACGATGTCGATGGCCTTCTGCTCCCAGTCCACGAAGAGGTCCCGGTACTCGGGCCGCAGGAACACCAGCCGCGCCCAGTTCCGCTCCTCCGCCGGAAGCTGCGCCCAGTCGCCGAAGACCGCCGCCGCCATCCGGTTCCACGCCAGGATCTCCGAGCGGCGCCCCACCACGTACGCCGGGACGCCGTCCATCGCGTCCAGGAGCTGCGGCAGTGCGGAGCGCACCTGCTGCTGGCGGGCCGGCGGCTTCTTCTTGTGCTGCTTCGGTTTCGCCAGATGCGTCAGATGCGCGTGCTCGGCGTCCGTCAGCCGCAGCGCGCGGGCGATGGCGTCCAGCACCTCCGCCGACACGTTGCGCCCGTTGCCCTGCTCCAGCCGCGTGTAGTAGGCCACCGACACCCCGGCCAGCTGCGCCAGCTCCTCCCGGCGCAGTCCCGGCACCCTGCGGTGCCGGCCGAAGTCGGGCAGCCCGACGTCCTGCGGCTTCAGCCGGGCCCGCCGGGTGCGCAGGAACTCGCTGAGCTCGGCACGCCGGTCCAGACCGGCGCCCGTCTCCGGAGCGGGTGCGGCGTGTTCATCCATACGTCGAGTATTCCTGGTCGTACGTCCATGAGCCTGACCCGGCCAGTGGTAGGCACAGCAGACGTACGACGAACCGTGGTCTGGGTGGATGTCCGTGGCGGCTGCAGGCTGGACAGCGTGCCCGGCCGGACGAGAGGACGGGCACGGATCCGCCCCACAGGAGAGAACCCGAATGACCACTGTTGCCGCGTACGCCGCACCCGCGCCCAAGGCTCCTCTGGAGCGCACGACGATCGAGCGCCGCCCGGTCGGTGAGTTCGACGTCCTGATCGACATCAAGTACGCCGGTATCTGCCACTCCGACATCCACCAGGTGCAGGAGGGCTGGGGCGAGGCCATCTTCCCGATGGTCCCCGGCCACGAGATCGCCGGTGTGGTCGCCGAGGTCGGCCCGGGTGTGACCCGGTTCGCCGTCGGAGACCGCGTCGGTGTCGGCTGCATGGTCGACTCCTGCCGGGAGTGCGACAACTGCCAGGCCGGCCTGGAGCAGTACTGCACCAGCGGGATGACGGGCACCTACAACGCGGTCGGCAAGGACGGCGAGCCGACCTACGGCGGCTACTCCCAGAAGATCGTGGTCGACGAGAACTACGTCGTCCGCATTCCCGACGACCTCTCCCTCGACGTCGCCGCCCCGCTGCTGTGCGCGGGCATCACCCTGTACTCCCCGCTCAAGCGCTGGGGTGCCGGCCCCGGCAAGAAGGTCGCGATCCTCGGCATGGGCGGCCTCGGCCACATGGGCGTGAAGATCGCGCACGCGCTGGGCGCGGAGGTGACCGTGCTGTCGCAGTCCCTGCGCAAGAAGGACGACGGCCTGCGCCTGGGTGCCGACCACTACCACGCCACCAGCGACCCGAAGACCTTCCGGGAGCTGGCGGGCAGCTTCGACCTGATCGTCTCGACGGTCTCGGCACCACTGGACTTCAACGCCTACCTGACCCTGCTGAAGACCCACGGGGCCCTGGTCAACGTGGGCGCCCCCGAGGAGCCCGTCGCGCTGAACCTCTTCTCCGTGATCGGCGGCGGCAAGACCCTCGCCGGCTCCATGATCGGCGGCATCGCCGAGACCCAGGAGATGCTGGACTTCTGCGCCGAGCACGGCTTCGGCGCCGAGATCGAGCTGATCGGCGCCGACGGGATCAACGAAGCGTACGAGCGGGTCGTCGACAGCGACGTCCGCTACCGCTTCGTGATCGACACCGCGACGATCTGACGCCTGCCTCCCTGTCGTCCCGGCCCCCTCACGTCGGGCTCGTCGAGGTCCCGGCCCCCTCACGTCGCGGCCCCCTCACGTCGCGGCCCCCTCACGTCGCGGCCCCCTCGCGCCGTGGCTTCCGACGGCCCGGTCTCCGGACGTCCCTGCCCCCTGACATCGTGACGTCCGGTGCACGGCGGCCCGCCCCGCAGGCACACCTGCCCGTGGGGCGGGCTGATGTGCACCCCCGTGGCCACGGCTGCCCCGGGCCGCGGCCGACCGTTCGGGCGCGGCGGCGTCGGGCGCGGTCGACCGCGGGCGTGCGCCTCCTCCGGGGCACGGGTGCCGCCGCGACGCGGAGTAGCGTGGGCGGAGGGAAGGCCGAGGAGAAGGCCCACGAGGAGGCGCACGAGGGCCGGCCCGGGAGGAGACGCCGAGGAGGTTGGAGGCGGCCCGCCGGGAGCGCCCGCGACGCGAGCAACGCGAGAGGACATCCGCGACGGAACGCCGCGAGGGGAGACCGATGATGACCGTCCGGCTGAACCACACCATCGTCGCCGCACACGACCGCCAGGCCTCGGCACGCTTCCTCGCCGACATCCTCGGGTTGGAGGTGAGTCCGCCGTACGGCCCCTTCGTCCCGGTGGCCGTCCCCAACGGCGTCACCCTCGACTACATGACCACCGACGGACCCATCGCACCGCAGCACTACGCCTTCCTCGTCTCCGAGGACGACTTCGACGCCATCTTCGGGCGGGTCCGCCGGGCCGGACTGACGTACTGGGCCGATCCGTTCCACCGGCACGCCGGGGAGATCAATCACAACGACGGCGGCCGGGGCGTGTACTTCGACGACCCCGACGGCCACCGCCTGGAGATCCTGACGAGGCCCTACGGCAGCGGCGGCTGACGCCGCCTCAGACCGACCGGGCCGTCGCCTGCGGGACTGTGAACGACTCGCCGGCCGTGTACGACCGCACCACCGCGCCTCCCTCCGCCGCCGACCGGACGAGATGTGCCCGTCCCAGGCCGGCCACCCGGACCGGAGCGCCGTCCACCGGCACCTCCACCACCGTGTCCTCGTCGAGGGCGAGCCCACGGGGCACGCGCCCCGACGCCACCGCCGCGACCAGCCGTCCCAGCGTGCCCCACTGCGCGGGGCGCACGTCCACCTCGAACGGGACGAGCCCCAGCCCCGGCCGCACCTCGACCTCCCCCCGGCTCCTCGGCGGCGTCCCCCGGGCACACCGGGACCCTGTCCACCCGCCCCCCCGGGCCACCGCGTCCGCGGCGGCGACCACGGCACCCGTGGAGAATCCCGGGCAGGGGACGCCTCGCTCGCCGAGCAGCCGGTGTGTCTGCTCCCGGCACCCGGCGAACGCCCCCACGTAGGCGGGCGTCAGTCCACCGCACACCAGCAGCCCGTCGACGTCCGCAGCGGCACCGGGCTCGAACCGCTCGCCGAGCGGCACCGGCGGTGGCACCGGCCGGCAGTCGGCGACCTTGCGCGGCACGGCGTCGTACCGGGCGAACTCCTCGGCCCCGTCGCCCTCGTCGACGATCACACACCCGATCCGCGCCGCCGTCCCCGCCGCGCGCAGGAACGCCCGTGGACCGCCCCGGCCGCGGACGGCGCCCATCCGCCGCCGATCAGATACGTCCCCCTGCCCACATGCCCCGTGTCTGCGCCCCGCCGTGGCGCGTCCGGTCAGCAACGCACGAACGGGCCCCGGCCGCCGCCGGATGTCCCGGAACGCCGGAGCCGGACGGCGTGCCTGCCGGAGGTCCTGCCGGCCGGGCCGCCGTCAGCGCGGGCAGCCGGTCGTCAACCGCGGTGCGGCGAAGTGCACTTCGCACCGCCGGTGCGCCGTGTCGATGCCGGCGGGGAGGTCGGGCCGGGGCGCCGCCCGGCCGCCCCGGCCCACGGTACGCCGCGTCCTGGCACCGCAGGGCGCAGGGCGCAGGGCGCGGGGTGTGGCGGGCCGGGGCCCGGCCGGAGGTGCCGGGTCTCAGTGCGGCAACGTCGCGGGGCTGCCCCCGTTGGCCTCGTAGCCCGCGACCGCCAGTGCCCGGAAGACCGCGAACTCCGCGGCCGGGTCGTCGAACAGGGTCCATGGAAGGGCGCCGACATGGCCGTCGACGTGGACCAGCTGGTCCATGGCCTCGGCCCAGCGTTCCGCCCGGACCAGGAAGAACAGCAACAGGTGCCGCACGTGCGCGAGCATCGGGTCGTCCGGGTTCGCGGTGTGCGCCGCGTGCAGGGCGCCGTGGACGGCCCGGGTGACGACCTCGCTGCGGTAGAACCCCTGCACCAGGTTGAGCTCGGGCAGGTGCTCGAAGACCGCGAAGAGCGGCAGGCCGGCCAGCAGCGAACCCTGCGGAGCGCGGGCCGCGGCGGCCTCGGCGAACCGGTACGCCAGCTCGCGCGAGCCGTGCCACTTCTCGCACCAGTACTGCAGCGCGGCCAGGTGCGCGCCCATGTGGTGCGGGGCGCGGTCGAGGATCTTCAGCCAGAGCTGCTCGAACTCCTCCTGGGAGTACCCCAGCCCCCGGGCCACGGACAGCTCCACGATGTACGGCACCGGGTCGCCGGGAGCCAGCAGGGCCGCGTCGGCCACGGCCGCCCTCGCCTCCTCCATGATGATCCGGAAGTCGTCGGTGCCCGGCGTCGCCGTCCGCCACGCCTGCTGCACCAGGAACTCGGCGTGCACCGCGGCGCCGCCCGCGTCCTTGGGCGCCTCCGCGCGCCACACCCGCAGCCACTGCCCGCCCGGTATCTCCCCGACCCCGCCGGGCCGCTGCTGCAGCTCCAGCGCCGCCGCCCCGGCGAACGCCTGCACGCGCTGCCAGCGGTACTCGCCCTCGGTCTCGGTGCCGGCCAGCAACTGGGCGGCGGCCCTGTGGTCCTGGGTGCGCTGCATCAGGTCCAGGACGTCCATCAGGTCCTGGTCGGGGCCGGGCATGCGGACGTCCAGCTGCTCCTCGCGGACGAAGCCGTAGTGCGCGGGGTCGGCCGCGTCCGGGTGGCCCGCGGGGACCTGCTCGATCATGGCCCGCCTGCGCCGTACCAGCGGGAGCAGCACGAAGCCGATCATGACCATCGCGATCAGGACCCAGAGAATCTTCATGCCTCAAGCGAACCAGACGCCGACGACAATTGGCCAACCCGGTCGGCGGGCCTGTGGAAAACCTCGCGGGACCGGTGGCCGGACACGGCACCGAGGCGCCGTCCGGCCCCGTTGCGCACTACGCTCGGGCCCATGAGCGACAGGCACACCAGTCAGCACTTCGAGACGCTCGCGATCCACGCGGGCAACACCGCCGATCCCCTCACCGGTGCGGTCGTCCCGCCGATCTACCAGGTCTCGACCTACAAGCAGGACGGCGTCGGCGGCCTGCGCGGCGGCTACGAGTACAGCCGCAGCGCCAACCCGACCCGCACCGCCCTGGAGGAGAACCTCGCCGCCCTGGAGGGCGGACGCCGGGGCCTTGCGTTCGCGTCCGGACTGGCGGCCGAGGACTGCCTGCTGCGTACGCTGCTCAGCCCGGGCGACCACGTCGTCATCCCGAACGACGCCTACGGCGGCACCTTCCGCCTCTTCGCCAAGGTCGTCTCCCGGTGGGGCGTGGAGTGGTCGGTCGCCGACACCGGCAACCCCTCCGCCGTCCGGGCCGCGATCACCCCGAGGACGAAGGCCGTGTGGGTGGAGACCCCTTCCAACCCGCTGCTCGGCATCACCGACATCGCCGCCGTCGCCCAGATCGCCCGGGACGCCGGCGCCAGGCTCGTCGTCGACAACACCTTCGCCACGCCCTACCTCCAGCAGCCGCTTTCGCTGGGCGCGGACGTCGTCGTCCACTCGCTCACCAAGTACATGGGCGGGCACTCGGACGTCGTCGGCGGCGCGCTGATCGTGAACGACCAGGAGCTGGGCGAGGAACTGGCCTACCACCAGAACGCCATGGGCGCCGTCGCCGGGCCGTTCGACTCCTGGCTGGTGCTGCGCGGCACCAAGACGCTGTCGGTGCGCATGGACCGGCACAGCGAGAACGCCGCGAAGGTCGCCGACATGCTGACCCGGCACGCACGCGTCACGCGGGTGCTGTACCCCGGCCTGGAGGACCACCCCGGTCACGAGGTCGCCGCCAAGCAGATGAAGGCGTTCGGCGGCATGGTCTCCTTCCGCGTCGAGGGCGGCGAGGAGGCGGCCGTGGCGGTCTGCAACCGCGCCGAGCTGTTCACCCTGGGCGAGTCCCTCGGCGGTGTGGAGTCCCTGATCGAGCACCCGGGCCGGATGACCCACGCCTCCGTCGTGGGCTCCGCCCTGGAGGTCCCCGGCGATCTCGTGCGGCTGTCCGTGGGCATCGAGAACGTCGACGACCTGCTGCAGGACCTCCAGCAGGCCCTCGGGTGACCCACCCCTGACAGCGGCCCCCGGCGCAGCGGTTCGTCTGATCACCGCCCGCCGGGGCACCGCCCCGCGGGGTCACCAGTCCGTCAGGGAAGGCGTCGTCTCCGAAGGCGGTGCCACCCACGGCTGGACGGCGACCGCCCAGACGGTGAGGGCGACGGCCGCGACGGCCAGAGCCACCCACAGCAGGCGCCGCGCGACCACCCGGCGGCGCAGCATCCGGGTGCCGCGGCGGACGGCCGCCGGGTACAGGTCCGGCGGTGGCACGGGCGGCACCCGCTCCATGATCCGCCGCACCGCCGCCTCGCGCTCCGTCCGGTTCACGAACGCCTCCCGCCGCCGCGCCCCCGCGCGTGCCCCGCCGCCCACTGCCTCATGACGGTGCCACCCCCGCCTCCACCGCCGCCGCGGCGGGCCTGCGCGGAGGGTGCAGCACGGTCGCGGTCGCACGGTCGCACAGAGCGTGGACGCGTTCCCGGGGAATCCCGAGCAGGGCCGCCGCCTGCTCCTCGCCGACGCCCTCGAACAGTCGTAGCACGATGATCAGCCGCTCCTGCGGGCCGAGATGGGCGAGCGCGCTGTCGGGGTGGGCCCGGGTGCGGGAGAGCAGCCCCCCGCGGTGGTGCCAGGCCGCGCGGGCGAAGCGGGTGGCCAGATACTCGCGGGCGCGGTCGTAGGGGTCCTCGCCGCGCAGCCGGTCCCATACGGCGTACGTGTGGGCCAGAGCGAGCGTCAGCAGGCGACGCGCGCGCGGGTTGTCGTCGGGTGCCTCGCCGGTGAGCAGGGTCGCGGCGTGCAGCAGCCGCCCGGCCGCGCCCGCGACGAACGACTCGAACTCCCGGGCCCGCCGGGCACCCTGGGACGCATGCCGTTCGCGCACCGCGCCTCCCCCTCGGGCGACCAAGACGTCAGGGACCCGGCCGCGCCGGGAGGCCGAACCTTCGTGCGGCGCCGCACGACGGTACAGCGCGCCCAGGTGTTCGGCCCCGGGTGGGACGAGGACCCGGTCTCATATGAGGCCAGGGGTCCCCTTTCGGTCAAGAGCCGCGCACGCGGCCGAGTGTCGCTGCTGCCGCCGGGCGGCTCACGAGGTGGTGGCCGCCGGCTCCGAGCCCGTCACACCGTGGGCCGCCTGCCGCGCCGAAAGGGCGTCGTTGAAGCGGGTCAGGAGCGCGCAGAACGTCTCGCGCTCCTCCTGTGCCCAGTCGTGGGTCAGCTCGGCCATCAGCTGACGCCGCGAGGAACGCACCTCGTCCAGGCGGGCCTGGCCGCGGGGGGAGAGCTGGAGGACGACCGCGCGCCCGTCCTCCGGGTGAGAGGTGCGCTTCACCAGGCCGGTGTCGACCAGCGGCGCCACCTGCCGGGTCACC
The DNA here is from genome assembly GCF_016921115.1 of Streptomyces actuosus. GTDB lineage: Bacteria > Actinomycetota > Actinomycetes > Streptomycetales > Streptomycetaceae > Streptomyces > Streptomyces actuosus_A. The sequence continues at coordinate 221,758 of NZ_JAFFZS010000009.1, read as the reverse complement.
GTCGAGGAGTCGATGCCCATGCTCCCGGCGAGCGCCTTGACACCCATGGGGCCCTCTTTGTCGAGCCGGTTGAGCAGCAGGTACGCGGCGCGGTCCATGGAGTTGCGCACCTGTCCGACACCGCCCAGCCGGGTCTGTTCGGCGCGGCGGGCGAACACCGCCACCTCGTGCTGGAGGGTGTCCAGAAGACCGGTGTCACCGGCGGTCGTCACGTCCGTCGACATGTCGGGGGTTGTGGGCATGGCCGGGGGCTCACTTCGTGGAGGGCTGCTGGTTGGGGGACAGGGTACGCGGACGGGGCGCCGCCCGTACCGAGGGTGCGCGATCCCGTCTCGCCGGTTGGTCACAGCGGGTCCGGGCGGGTGTGAACTGCGAGACTTGCGTCATGAACCACCGTACGGCCGCACCCCTGCCGCCCGTCACCCTCGACGACGTCCGCGGGGCCCAGAAGATGCTCAGCGGTGTCGCGCGTGTGACCGCCGTGGAGGGCAGCCGGCGGCTGTCGCAGCTGGTGGGCTCGCCGGTGCACTTCAAGTGCGAGAACCTTCAGCGCACGGGGTCGTTCAAGCTGCGCGGCGCCTACGTCAGGATCGCCGGTCTGCTGCCCGAGCAGCGCGCGGCCGGCGTCGTCGCGGCGAGCGCCGGCAACCACGCGCAGGGCGTCGCCCTGGCGTCGGCGCTGCTCGGGGTGCACGCGACGGTGTTCATGCCGAAGGGCGCCCCGCTGCCGAAGATCAGCGCGACCCGGGACTACGGCGCCGAGGTGCGCCTGCACGGCCAGGTCGTCGACGAGACGCTGGCCGCGGCCCAGGAGTACGCGGCGGCGACGGGCGCGGTGTTCATCCACCCCTTCGACCACCCCGACATCATCGCGGGGCAGGGCACGGTGGGCCTGGAGATCCTGGAGCAGTGCCCCGAGGTGGGCACGATCGTCGTCGGCGTCGGCGGCGGCGGGCTCGCTGCGGGGATCGCCGTCGCGGTGAAGTCGCTGCGGCCCGACGTGCGGATCGTCGGCGTGCAGGCCGAGGGCGCCGCCGCGTACCCGCCGTCGCTGGCCGCCGGGCACCCGGTGGCGATCGAGCACCCGGTGACGATGGCGGACGGGATCAAGGTCGGCCGACCCGGCGACGTGCCGTTCGGGATCGTCGCAGACCTGGTGGACGAGGTCCGCACGGTGACCGAGGACCAGCTGTCGACCGCGCTGCTGCTGTGCCTGGAGCGGGCCAAGCTGGTCGTGGAGCCCGCCGGGGCGAGCCCCGTCGCGGCGCTCCTCGGCGACCCCGGGGTCTTCGAGGGGCCCGTGGTGGCGGTGCTGTCCGGCGGCAACGTCGACCCGCTGCTGCTGCAGCGCATCCTGCGGCACGGCCTGGCGGCGCAGGGCCGCTACCTGGCGGTCCGGGTGCGGCTGACGGACCGGCCGGGGGCGCTGGCGGCGCTGCTCGGGGTGTTGTCGGTGGTGGACGCCAACGTCCTCGACGTGAGCCATGTGCGGACGGACCCACGGCTCGGGCTCACGGAGGCGGAGGTCGAGCTGCATCTGGAGACCAAGGGGCCGGAGCACTGCGCCGAGGTCGGCCGGGCCCTGCGCGACGCGGGGTACACGGTCATCGGCTGAGGCACCGGGGCGCCGGGCGGCACCGGAGCGCGAAGGAGCACACCACCCCGTCGGGGAAATCCGTCGAGGGACGCGATACATCGCGTTACAGTCGACACTGGGAGAAGGTGCCCGGCCCTGTCCGCCATGCCTTCCTCTGCACCATCCCCCAGGCCATCCCCCAGGCCATCCCCCAGGCCGTCCGCCGCGCCGCCTGCCGGACCGCCCCGGCCACCATCGGGTCGGCCGCCCGCCGGGCGGACCTATCCACTCAAATCTAGGCTTTCCGAAGCACCCTCCGACGACGTGGAGACACACATGCCAGGCGCCATCTACGCCGAAGGCCTGGTCAAGACCTTCGGCGACGTCAAAGCTCTGGACGGCGTCGACCTCGACGTGCCCGAGGGCACCGTCCTGGGCCTCCTCGGGCCGAACGGCGCGGGCAAGACCACCACGGTCCGCTGCCTCACCACCTTGCTGCGCCCCGACCGGGGCCGGGCCGTCGTCGCCGGCCTGGACGTCCTCAAGCAGCCCAACGAGGTGCGGCGCTCGATCGGCCTGTCCGGCCAGTTCGCCGCGGTCGACGAGTACCTGACCGGCCGGGAGAACCTCCAGATGGTCGGCCGGCTCTACCAGATGCGGGCCAGGGACGCGAAGGCCCGGGCCGCCGGCCTGCTGGAGCAGTTCGACCTCGCCGACGCCGCCGACCGCCCGGCCAAGACCTACTCCGGCGGCATGCGGCGCCGCCTGGACCTCGCGGCGGCACTCGTCGCCCACCCGCCCGTGATGTTCATGGACGAACCGACGACCGGCCTCGACCCCCGCAACCGGCAGCTGCTGTGGGACGTCATCAAGCGGCTCGTCTCCAGCGGCACCACGCTGCTGCTCACCACCCAGTACCTGGAGGAGGCCGACCACCTGGCGCACGAGATCGCCGTCGTCGACCACGGCCGCGTCATCGCCCGCGGCACCTCCGACGAGCTCAAGGCCCGCACCGGCGGCGAGCGCGTCGAGGTCGTCGTCCACGAACGCGAGGACATCCCCACCGCCTTCGCGGTGCTGAGCGGCTTCGGCAAGGGCGAGACCACCGTCGAGGACCACATGCGCAAGCTCGTGGTGCCGGTCACGGGTGGCGCCAAGCTGCTCGCCGAGGTCATCCGCGAACTCGACTCCCGCGGCATCGAGATCGACGACATCGGTCTGCGCCGACCCACCCTCGACGACGTCTTCCTCTCCCTGACGGGGCACGTCGCCGAGGCCGAGGGCGCGGAGGCAGGCCCGGAGACCGTCGCCGACCCCGTCGAGCAGCACGCCGAGGAGGCCGCCAAGTGAGCGCCGTCCCCGACACCGCACTGATCACCCCGCCCGCCGCCAACCCGGTCGTGCAGTCCGTCCGCGACGCCCTGGTGATCGCCAAGCGCAACCTGATCCGCATGACCCGGATCCCCGAAGTGGTCGTCTTCGGGCTGGTCCAGCCCATCATGTTCGTGGTGCTGTTCAGCTACGTCTTCGGTGGCTCGATCAACGTCCCCGGTGCGGGACTCAGCCCCTCCGGATACCGCGAGTTCCTGATGGCGGGCATCTTCGCGCAGACCGTCACGTTCGCCACCGCCGGAGCGGGCGCGGGTATCGCCGACGACATGCACAAGGGCCTCATCGACCGGTTCCGCTCGCTGCCCATGGCACGAGGGGCGGTGCTCACCGGCCGGACCCTCGCCGACCTGGTGCAGACGACCCTGACCCTGGTGGTCCTGGCCGCCGTGGCCCTCCTGGTCGGCTGGCGCACCCACGAGAACCTCGGCGAGGTGCTCGCCGGATTCGGCCTGCTGCTCCTGCTCGGCTACGCGTTCTCCTGGATCGGCGCGCTCATCGGCCTGTCCGTGCGCACCCCGGAGGCGGCCACCTCCGGCGGTCTGATCTGGCTGTTCCCGCTGACGTTCATCTCGAACGCGTTCGTGCCGTCGGAGAACATGCCCACGTTCCTCCAGACCATCGCCGACTGGAACCCGTTCAGCGCCACCGTGCAGGCCTGCCGCGAGTTGTTCGGCAACCTGCCGCCCGGCTATCCGGTGCCGGACGCCTGGCCCATGCAGCACGCGGTATGGGCATCCGTGCTGTGGTCCCTGCTGATCGTCGTGGTGTTCCGGACGCTGGCGGTCCGCAAGTACCGCTCCGCCACCGGCTGACCCGCCCATGACGAAGCCCCCGGCGCCGCGCGGGGCGCCGGGGGCTTCGTCGGGTCCTGGCCCGAGGACCTGTCCGGTCCCTCAGGAGGTCAGCCGTTGTACGGCTCGGCGCTGAGGATCTTCACCGAGGCCTTCCTGCCGTTCGGCAGCTCGTACTCCGCGTCCTCGCCGACCTTGTGGCCGATCACGCCGGCACCCAGCGGGGACTGCGGTGAGTACGTCTCGACATCGGCACTGGCGTACTCGCGGGAGGCGAGCAGGAAGGTCAGCGTGTCGTCCTCGTCACCGTCGAAGGCGATCGTCACGACCATGCCGGGCGCGACCGTGCCGTCCGTGGACGTGGGAGCCTCGCCGACCTGGGCGTTCTCCAGGAGCTGAGTGAGCTGGCGCACACGGAGCTCCTGCTTGCCCTGCTCCTCCTTGGCGGCGTGGTACCCGCCGTTCTCGCGCAGGTCGCCCTCCTCGCGCGCAGCCGCGATCTTGGCGGCGATCTCCGAGCGCGCAGGACCAGTAAGGTACTCAAGCTCGTTCCTGAGCTTGTTGTACGCCTCCTGAGTCAGCCAGGTGACGTTCTCGCTGGTCTGGGTCACAGGTGCTCCTCGTCGGTACTGGGAATACAAAGCATCGCCCTACCCAGAAGAATGTTCTCTCTCGGATGGGCGAAACCACGAGCCTAACAATTCAGGGGCCGAAGGGGGAGGACATAAGCCCTAAGAATTACGTCGCCGCAGGTCAGCGGTTACGTATTGCGGACCATGCGGCGCCCCCGGGAGACGGTGGACCACTGCGTGGACCGGACCGCCGGACACCCCTGCGTGCGACGTACCCCGCTCAGTCGCGGTGACACCCCAGCAGCTCCGCCGTACTGCCCCGGGCCGTCGTACGCAGCGTGACGACCTCGTCGATCCGCGTGTCCGCACCGGAGAAGCGGAAGTCGGCCCGGCCCACCTCCGCACCGTCCGCGGACTGGGACCGCACCGTGCAGTAGCCGCTCGCCCCGGCGTCCTTGCGGACCTCCAGGTGCACCTGCACGGCCTTGTCGGAGGCCTGGAAGGCGATCACCTGGGCGCTGATGGAGGTCCCGGCGACGTAGTGGTAGCCGAACCAGCCGACCACCGCGATCAGAGCGGCGCCCAGGACCACACCGACGACCCTGAGCGTGCGGTCGGAGCGCTCGTCCGAGGAGCGGCCGTAGCGGCCCTCCGGTACGCGCGTGCTCACCGTACTCATGATCGTCCTCTCGGCGGGGGCCTCGGAGGGGCGGGCGAAGGCCCGGAAGCGGGCACCCGGGCCGGGGGCGGGAGCCCGGGCCGGGAGCCCGGAATTATTCGCCGCCCGATTCGGTCACTATAGAAGCCGCCGATCGCCCCAGCCGACACCGGGGCGCCGACTTGATGAGGATTGAGTCTTGACTGACCAGCTGCGACTGATGGCCGTGCACGCCCACCCCGACGACGAGTCGAGCAAGGGCGCGGCCACCATGGCGAAGTACGTGTCCGAGGGGGTGGACGTGCTGGTGGTGACCTGCACGGGCGGGGAGCGCGGCTCCATCCTCAATCCCAAGCTCCAGGGTGACGCCTACATCGAGGAGCACATCCACGAGGTCCGCCGCAAGGAGATGGACGAGGCCAGGGAGATCCTCGGCGTGAAGCAGGAGTGGCTCGGCTTCGTCGACTCCGGCCTGCCCGAGGGCGATCCCCTGCCGCCCCTGCCGGAGGGCTGCTTCGCACTGGAGGACGTCGACGTGGCCGCCGGCGAGCTGGTGCGCCAGATCCGCGCCTTCCGCCCGCAGGTGATCACCACCTACGACGAGAACGGCGGCTACCCGCACCCCGACCACATCATGACCCACAAGATCTCCATGGTGGCGTTCGAGGGCGCGGCGGACACCGAGAAGTACCCCGAGGACGCGTTCGGGCCGGTGTTCCAGCCGCAGAAGCTGTACTACAACCAGGGCTTCAACCGTCCCCGCACCGAGGCCCTGCACCGGGCCCTGCTGGAGCGCGGTCTGGAGTCCCCCTACGGCGACTGGCTCAAGCGCTGGGACGACTCCGACCGCCCCGAGCGGACGCTGACCACCCACGTCCCCTGCGCCGACTTCTACGAGATCCGCGACAAGGCGCTGATCGCGCACGCCACCCAGATCGACCCCGACGGCGGCTGGTTCCACGTGCCGATGGAGATCCAGAAGGAGGTCTGGCCGACGGAGGAGTACGAGCTCGCCAAGTCGCTCGTGGACACTTCCCTCCCCGAGGACGACCTCTTTGCGGGCATCCGCGACAATGCCTGACATGAGCGCAAGCGTGAGCCTGGCAGTGACCCACCTCGTCCCCCTCGCCAAGGAGGTCGACGAGAACAAGGTCACCCCCGGCGTCCTCGGCTTCATCGTCTTCGCGGTGATGGCCCTGGCGGTGTGGGGCCTGATGAAGTCCATGAACAAGCACATGGGCAAGGTCGACTTCACGGAGAGCCCCGGCACCGAGGCCCGGGCCGCCGGCCAGGAGGGCGATGCCTCCGGCCGGGTCGGGCCGCAGAAGGGCTGAGCCGCCGGGACATAGGCGCCCCGCCCGCCCGGCCGGTCCCACGGACCGATCGGGCGGGCTCCGCGCCGTGGCCGTGCACAGGCCGCCGCCGCACCCCCCGGCCGTCCCCCTCGCAGTCCGGCAGAACCCCGTTCCCCGGTCGACCGCCCGATGTGCCCCGGCCGCCGGACGGCCGGTGAGGAAACCGTCCGGCGGAGACACCCGGGACCCCGCAGCCGCTCCGGGAACGCGCGGGGGGGGGGTCCGCCACGGCAGTCGCCCCGTGTCCCGTCCTCGCGTGTGCCCGTGGCGTAGGGGCGGGGCGGGCAGGCGGGTGCGCAAGGATGGGGCCATGCCCAACCGACTCGCGCAGGCCACGTCCCCGTACCTCCTTCAGCACGCGGACAACCCCGTCGACTGGTGGCCCTGGGAGCCCGCCGCCTTCGAGGAGGCCCGGCGGCGCGGTGTCCCCGTCTTCCTCAGTGTGGGATACAGCGCCTGCCACTGGTGCCATGTGATGGCGCACGAGTCCTTCGAGGACGACGGGACCGCCGCGTACCTCAACGAGCACTTCGTGTCCGTCAAGGTGGACCGTGAGGAGCGGCCCGACGTGGACGCCGTCTACATGGAGGCCGTGCAGGCCGCCACGGGGCAGGGCGGCTGGCCCATGTCCGTGTTCATGACGCCGGACGGCGAGCCGTTCTACTTCGGCACCTACTTCCCGCCCGAGGCGCGCCACGGCATGCCCTCCTTCCGGCAGGTGCTGGAGGGCGTGCGGCAGGCCTGGGGCGAGCGGCGGGACGAGGTCGCCGAGGTCGCGGGGAAGATCGCGCGGGACCTGGCCGAGCGGGAGATCTCCTACGACGGTGGCGACGCCCCGAGCGAGCAGGAGCTCGCCCAGGCGCTGCTCGGGCTGACCAGGGAGTACGACGCGCAGCGCGGTGGGTTCGGCGGGGCGCCGAAGTTCCCGCCGTCCATGGTGGTGGAGTTCCTTCTCCGGCATCACGCGCGGACCGGCTCCGAGGGCGCCCTGCAGATGGCCGCGGACACCTGCGAGCGCATGGCCCGCGGGGGCGTCTACGACCAACTCGGCGGCGGCTTCGCCCGATACTCCGTCGACCGGGACTGGGTGGTGCCCCACTTCGAGAAAATAGCTTTCTAAGGTCCATCACTTCCGTACCATTTCCCCTGAGAACAGAGGGGGTTGTGGTGCGCGAGGATCACGCGACGCTCGTCGGGTTGGGGCTCAGCCCTGAGGAACTGGAAACCCTGGGATTGGACAAGCCTGCGACGGCGGACCCGTCCGACCTCATGGATGCCTACCTGCGACGCAGCAACAAGAAGGAAGACCTGGCCACGCTGCGGGGGCACCTGCGAGACGTGGTGCGCTGGGCGCAGGCGAACGGGCTTCAGATCCGGCACGTCTGGTTTGAACAACTCTCGGCTTCCAAGACCTACGTACGGCGCAGGGAGTTCGAGAAGGCCACACAAGCGATCATGGACGGCAGGTCCAAGACGCTCGGTGTGTGGAAGACGGACCGCTTCGACCGGCGCGGCATGGGTGCGGTGGGCCGGATGCTAGACGAGTTCGACCGCCGGCAATCGCGGCTCGTCTCCGTATCCGAAGGGCTGGACTCATCACAGGGCGGCCGCATGGTCTTCGCGATCCTGAGCGAACGCGCCAGGGAGGAAGCGAAGGACATAGCGAAGCGCGTGAAGATCGGCCATGACTCGCACAAGGCGGAAGGCCGAAGAGGAACGGGCAGGCCACCGTTCGGTCTCTACAGCGCCCCCGGAAGCGGCAAGGTCGAACCTCATCCCGACGAGTACGGCACAGCTCGCAGGCTGGCGGATCTCTTGCTCGACAAGAAGACGACGAAGGACACGGCCCACCAACTCAATGAGGAGGGGTACCGGACCCGGAGCGGTGCCACCTGGTCGCCCACGGCGGTGAGCAAGCTGGCTCAGTCCCCGCTCTTCGCGGGCATGGTCCCGGTCCGGCGGCGCAAGACGGACGAGCACGGCAACCCCTTGGACAGTTGGGAGGGGTACGGCGAGCCCCTGCGCAACGAGAAGGGCGAAGTCGTCATGTGCGGTAGGGGGGTTGTGACGCCGGGCGAGTGGTTCAAGATCAAGTCCCTCATCGCCGAACGGACCGATGAACGGTGGGCGAAGGGGAAGCCGGAAGCGAAGTACCTGGGGACGGGGAGCTACCGATGCGGGCGGATGCGGGACAAGAAGGGCACGGGCGAGCTTGAACCGTGCGGCGGCTCGATGAGCCACCGTGGCGGACGCTACCGGTGCGAGGTCCGGCAGACGCGGGGCAAGTCGATCTGCGAGGGAGTGGTGACCCTCGCCGACCGCATCGACCACGCGGTTGGACAGGCTTGGATCCACCACATCACGGCCCTTGAACCGGGTGACCCGGTGGTCATCGAGATAGCCCGCCGGTGGCTCGCCTTCGCGGACCCCGAAACGCAGGCGAAGAAGGAAGAGGCCCAGAAGGCCCTTGAGGCCGCCCAGCGGCGTGTGAAGAAGCTCGAGGACGACTTCTACGTGTACGGGAAGATGGACGATGAGCGCTTCGAGGAGCTGAGCGAAGGGCAGCGCGCTGTTATCGAGAGCACCGCCGCGACCCTTGAGGCGTTGGATGCGGAGGCAGACCTCTCGCCCCTCACCCAGATCGACACCCTGCGTGAGGCATGGGAAGCGGCGGACATGGCGGACAAGCGGATGCTCCTGAAGTGCGCCCTTGGAAAGAAGGGCATCACGGTCAAGCCCGCAGCACGGCAGGGGGATCACACCCCGATCTTGGAACGGCTTGAGTTCGACTGGCTGTCGAAGAAGGACACCATCACCAAGAAGTGAGTTCGAAGCACAAGGCCGAGCATCGGATCCGGCCTTGTTCATTTGTCGCGGCCCCGCGTGAGCGTGTCGGGACAGCGCGGACGGCCCCGCTGGCGCCTACGTGGTGACGAAGTGACGGAATGACGTTTAGTCCCATTCCATGCGTAGAACTAAAAACACTATCTATAAGGGGTAACCCGGATTCAGGGTCACTTCGTCACTTCGTCACCGCTCATGCGCTGTCCCGGCTGTCTGTCCGGGGCTTCCTTGCGCCCCCACCGGGAGGCCGCCGCGACGAGGGCCAGGCCCGATGGCCGTGTCTCGCTCAGCGGAGATAACCACCTGTGGGTGCCGACCCGTTGCCGCTCCTGCCCCCGGTTCGGCTACGCCCCCGAGGATTGCCTGCCGGCCGATGCCCACCGCGAAGAACGCTCGGACGCATGGGGCATCGACTGCCCACAGTGCCCGGCGAACCCGCCTGGGTGGGGGAGAGCGGCCCGGAAGTTCCCGCGCGTGCCCGCCGGCGATCCCGGCCCCAGCTCGGAAAACGCGTCCTGGGTGCGGCTCCGTTTTTGGGACGCTCGACCCTTGCGGCTACTGGGCAAGACTGTGTCTGGGCAGCCGAGAAAGGCACCCTTTAATACTCCAGCTGTAGATCGTGATCTTCATGTCTGGGATGCGGTTTGCCGCCGGTAGTGACTGGTGCGTGATCGTGCTTGGTGGCGGCGGCGCCAGTCGGACCAGGCAAGCCGGTGGGCCGCGTCGCGGGCGGGCCGGATGATGAGCGCGATGAACAGGCGGCAGATCTCGTTGCAGGTCAGCGGGATCAGGTCGTCCGGTGTGGGTCGGTGGGCGTGTTCGTCGGCGCGGACGACGGCGAGGAAGGCGTGGGCCAGCATCGCGAGGCTGACCCAGCGGGCCCAGGAGGGGTAGCGGCGGACCTGGTGCTCGTCCAGCCCGGCCAGTCCCTTCTCGGTTTGGAAGGTCTCCTCCACCCGCCATCTGGAACCTGCGACCTTGACCAGGGTGGCCAGGGATGCCGGCGTGGTGGAGTGACAGCGGTAGTAGGCGAGTTCACCGGTGCTGTGGTTGCGGCGGATCAGCAGCTGGTGGCGGCCCGGTGCCGTTTCGGCGAGGTCGATGACGGCCCAGTCGTAGAACCGCTGTCCCTTCGCGCCGGGCCCGGCCGAGAGTTTCTGCCAGGCCCGCTTCGGCACCTTCCGCGCAAGGTCATCGGCACGGAACCTGCCTGCACCGGTGGGCACTTCGGCCGAGCAGGCCACCGCGAGGACGTAGCCGATGCCGCGTTCTTCCAGAGCCGTACGGAGTTTCGGGTTGCCGCCGTAGACCTCGTCCCCGGTGACCCAGCCGACGTGGTGTCCGGCGTCCAGGAACCGTTCGATCATCGTGCGGGCCAGGTCCGGCTTGGTCGCGAAGACGGTGTCCTGGCCGAGTCCTGCCGCCTGGCAGCGGTCCGGGTCGCACGTCCAGGAGCGCGGAATGTACAGCTCCCGGTCCACCGCCGCGTGCCCGCGCTCGCCGGCGTAGACGAGGTAGACCGCGACCTGGGAGTTCTCGATCCGTCCAGCCGTTCCGGTGTACTGGCGCTGGACCCCGACCGTGTGGCTGCCCTTCTTCACGTCGCCGGTCTCGTCGACCACCAGGACCGCGGCCTCGTCATACAGGTGCTCGACGACGTATTCGCGCACGTCATCACGGACCGCGTCGGCGTCCCAGACGGCCCGGCACAGCAGATGCTGCATGCCGTGCGGGCTGGCCTCCCCGGCCCACTCCGCGATCGTCCAGCAGTTCTTCCTCGGCAGGTCCGACAGCAGGCCCAGCACCAACCGCCCGGCCCGCAGCCGTGGTTCGACCCGGGCGAACCGGCCCGCGATCCGGCCCATGGCCACCTCGAACGCCTCCCGCCAACGGCCGGGATCTATGCTGTGGCCCGCGGCCACCGTCTCATCGTCAGTCCACACAACTCCCGATGATCAACGGTGGCCGCACCCCTGCGGTGTCTCCTGTCAGTCCCGGACGAGACAGAACGGGTGACCTGCCGGATCCGCAAAGATGCGCCAACTCCGCTTCCCATCCCCCTCGTCGAGCAGTGTGGCGCCGCGCTTGAGGACGTCTTCCTGGGCTCGTTCCAGGTCCTTGACCCCCAGGTCGAGGTGGAACTGCTGAGGCCGAGCGGGATCCGGCCACCGTGGTGGTTGATGGTCTTCGACGCGCTGGAAGGCCAGCACAAGCCCACCGTCGGTGTGGAGTGTCGCCCAGCCGTCGCCAAGCGACCACCGCGGATCCGGCTGGTTCACTACGCCGCCAAGAAGGGACTGGTAGAACCGGGACAGCTCAACGACATCGGCACAGTCCCACACCACACACTGCAGCTTCGCGATCACGAAGGGCAGCGTCTCACGACACCTGATCACGATCTACAGCTGGAGTATTAACGGGTCGATGAGCCATGTGAACGCCCCACGAAGCTCCCGAGGCCGCCCGTCGCTGGGGTTGGCTGTCGGGGGCTTCCTGTGTCTCTGCCTGCCCTCTTGCGCTGATCACGCGTAGGGGTGAGGCTCGTGCACGTCCGTGCAACCGACTCGGTAGAGGAGTGCCCAATGGCCCTAAAGTTCCTGGGGATTTGGCCCAACACGCCGGACGACGGCTCGCCCACGATCTGGCTGGAGGAGGAGACGGGAGACCTGATCATCCAGTCATGGAAGGCGGACGAGGAGACCCTCCGGCAGGCTCAGGAAGTCGGATCGGTGCCGGGTCACTCCACGGACGTTCCGGAGCACGAGACCGTGATCCGGCTGCCCGCCAACATGCTTCAGTTCATCCCCCGCCCGGACAGTGAGGTCAACGGTGGCAACAGCGGTACGTGAATGCCTCGCAAAGGCGCAGCGCTCAGCGATGCACCTGGAAATGCGAGACAGCTACATGCGAGATGATCCGGAGTTCATCCGCTGGCAGGAAGGACACCGGTACGACCCGGCCGACCGCGAGTCGTGGTGGCGCTCGTGGCTGGACGTGGTGGCCGAGACGACGGGCCGGGGTGTGGTCATGCGGCGGTTGCGCGTCGTCTCCGAGCCGCTGAGCGACTACGTGCGGTACGAGTACGACGGCACCTTTACGAACGTCGCAGCGGGAGAGGACGTGCGTTGGCTGCCCCGCTCGCGCGCCCGTGATCTGCTCCTCCCCGCGCTGGACGGGTGGGTCATGGATGAGGAAACCGTGATCCTCCACCACTTCAGCGGCGAGGGTCAGTGGACCGGCCCGCGCATGGAAGTCCACCACGACCCGGCGTTGGCCGCTCAGTACGTCAGTGCGTACGAGGCAGCGTGGGAGCGCGCGATTCCTCACGCGGAGTACCGGCCGGGCTGATCACGCACCATGGCTGTCTCTGCATCTTCCAGCGCCCAGCAGGCCCGGCAGGCCCTCGCGAAACGCCTTGAGGACATCTGCCGGGATGCTGGCCTGACGGGGGCCGAACTCGCCGAGCGCTGTGGGTGGAGCCGGTCCAAGTCGTCCCGGATCATGAACGCCCGCACGCCCCCGTCCGCTGACGACATTCGGGCATGGTGCGATGCGTGCGGGGCCGAGGACCAGGCCGAGGACCTGATTGCCTCGCTGCGGACGGCCGAGGGCATGTGGGTTGGCTGGCGGCGCATGGAGCGGGCCGGGCTCAAACAGGCTCAGGAGGCCCGCCTACCGCTGTATCAGTGGACCCGCCGTTTCCGGTCCTACTCATCGTGGCTCGTGCCCGGCATGATCCAGACGCAGCCGTACACCACAGCGGCGTTGCAGGCGATCCAGCGACGGCGTGGCCTGGTGGACGACGTGGCCGAAGCGGTGGCCGCCCGCATGGAGCGTCAGCGGGTGTTGTACGAGGGTGACCGGCGGTTCGCGTTCCTCGTTGAAGAGTCGGTGTTGCGGGCTGGGATCGGCGGCGCTGAGGTCATGTCCGGGCAGCTTGGCCACCTGATCTCGATTGCCTCACTTCCCAATGTCAGCCTGGGAGTTGTGCCTATGACGCCGGATCGGGAGCGCTGGCCGGCTGAGGGGTTCTGGATCTATGACGCGGCACAGGTCAACGTTGAGTTGATCTCTGGCTATCTCACGCTCACGCAGCCCAGCGAGGTAGCCATGTACGCCGAGACGTTCGCGGAGCTGGCAGCGCTGGCGGTCTACGGGGGCCCCGCTCGTGCGCTGATCACGTCGGCCATGGATGCCCTCGGGTAACTCGCGTGCAACCTCGTGCAATCGCCTGGGAGTTGGGGTTCCGGTCTCCCTAGCGTGGTCGGCATCGGACCACGTGAGGGGACAGCGACGATGGCGAGAACGACCAGCGACACCGACGCACGCGGGGACGAGTACGCGACGTTCGCCCCGCAGGGGGAGACGTGCCCGGAGTGCTCCCGGCCGATCGGGGCCCTTGAGCCCTGCCGCCGTGGCACCGTGGAACGACAGTCCGGCCCGCCCGCTGTGGTCTACCGGCACAGCGAGTGCGCCAAACGGTACCGGCGGACGGCCGGACAGTGACGCCCGCGAGCCTCCGGAGGCGTCCTGCGTGCCCGTTACCGGCCCCGGAGCTGGTCACTCTCATTGATCTCACGCAGGACCCTGACGGCCCGTACAGGGACTCTCCCGAGGGTTGGTGGACGGAGCGGGGCGGGGCTCAAGATCCGGTCTCCGGGGTGGTCTACTTCCCGCCCGGCAGCAACCCGCCCCCATCCCCGTTCCGCAGCGAGCACACGTGAGGCGGACGCGCGCCCTGGTGCCGGCCCTCGCCGAGTTCCTGGCGTGGGTCCTCGTGGGCTGGTGCTCACGCTGCACATCTAGGTTTCCCATCCCTTCCGTGATCGCGGCGGCGCGGGGCGGCAGGGGTGGGAGGACAAACCCCGTCCCGGTCGCTGAGTTACAGAAGGGCAGGCGGCCGAGACGGTCAGCAAGGCGGCGCGGGGACCGTTTCCCCGCTGCGTACTGCGAGAGGAATGGTCCCGTGTCCGCTGCACTCCCCGAGTTCGAGTTCGTCAAGACGGCTGTGTGCCGTGACGCCCGCGTGAACAACTGCCCTGAGGTCGCGATCAACGTTCCCGGCATCGTCGCGTTGCGCGACAGCGACCGGCCGGACACCATCATCACGATGTCAGCCGCGCAGTGGGCGGACCTGACGGCCGCTGTGAAGGCCGGAGAGTACGACGTGATCGCCTGAGAGTAGGTCCCGTGCCGAAGTGCCCCCGCTGTGATGCCGAATGCCCCACGGATCCGGAGAACGGGTTGCCGTGGTGCGCGCGATGCGGGGCGTTCTTCGGGCTCTCCCTGCCCGCCTGCCGGGGTCTGTGGTGGTGGCGCAGTGCCGCCACTCGTCAGCCGGTCCGGCCGCGCGAGCACTGAGTCGGCACGCCTCCGCTCCCGTTCGTGCGCTGCCCCTGTGGCGCATGGGCGGGGCGGAGGCGGGTGCGCAAGGATGGGGGTATGCCCAACCGACTCGCGCAGACCACGTCCCCGTACCTCCTCCAGCACGCGGACAACCCCGTTGACTGGTGGCCGTGGGAGACGGACGCGTTCGAAGAGGCCCGGAGGCGCGATGTCCCCGTGTTCTTGAGCGTCGGCTACAGCGCCTGCCACTGGTGTCACGTCATGGCGCACGAGTCCTTCGAGGACGAGGACACCGCTGCGTATATGAACGGACACTTTGTGTCCGTCAAGGTGGACCGTGAAGAGCGTCCCGACGTGGACGCGGTATACATGGAGGCAGTGCAGGCCGCGACCGGGCAGGGCGGCTGGCCCATGTCCGTGTTCATGACGCCGGACGGGGAGCCCTTCTACTTCGGCACCTACTTCCCGCCCGAGGCTCGCCATGGCATGCCGTCCTTCCGCCAGGTGCTCGAAGGCGTGCACAACGCCTGGACGAGCCGCCGGGACGAGGTGGGGGAAGTCGCGGGGAAGATCACTCGGGACCTTGCCGGGCGGGAGCTGAGCACCGGGGATGCCGGGATGCCCACCGAGGAGACCCAGGCCCTTGCGCTCCTCCAGTTGACTCGGGACATCGACCCCGCGAGCGGCTGGTTCAGGGGAGACACCAAATTCCCGCCGTCGATGGTGATCGAGTTTCTGTTGCGCCACCACGCGCGGGCCGGTTCCGTGGCGGCGCTGGAGATGGCGGAAGGGCTGTGCAGCGCGATGGCCCGTTCGAGCCTGTACGACCAGGTGGGAGGCGGGTTCCACCGGTACGTGCTCGCGCCGAGGGCGGGTGGATCTTTGGTACCCCACTTCGAGAAGATGCTGTACGACAACGCCCTGCTCTGCCGGGTCTACGCCCACCTGTGGCGGGCCACCGGGTCCGAGTCCGCGCGGCGCGTCGCGCTGGAGACCGCGGACTTCATGGTGCGTGAACTGCGCACACCCGAGGGCGGGTTCGCCTCCGCCCTGGACGCCGACAGCGACGACGGGACCGGGCGGCACGTGGAGGGTGCGTACTACGTGTGGACCCCGGAGCAGCTCCGGGAGGTCCTGCAGGACGACGCCGAGCTCGCCGCGCAGTACTTCGGGGTGACCGAGGAGGGCACGTTCGAGCACGGTTCGTCCGTGCTGCAACTCCCGCAGGCGGAGGGTGTCTTCGAGGCCGCGCGGATCGAGTCCGTGAGGAGCCGGCTGCTGGCGGCGCGGGGGGCGCGGCCGGCTCCGGGGCGGGACGACAAGGTGGTCGCCGCCTGGAACGGTCTCGCCGTCGCCGCGCTCGCCGAGACCGGCGCCTACTTCGACCGCCCCGACCTGGTCGAGGCCGCCGTCGGTGCCGCGGACCTGCTCGTGCGGGTGCACCTGGACGAGCACGCCCGGCTCAGCCGCACCAGCAAGGACGGCCGGTCCGGGGTCAACGCGGGGGTGCTGGAGGACTACGGGGACGTCGCCGAGGGCTTTCTCGCACTGGCCTCCGTGACCGGTGAGGGCGTGTGGTTGGACTTCGCCGGGCTGCTCCTGGACCACGTCCTGACCCGGTTCACCGACCCCGGGTCCGGTGCGCTGTACGACACCGCCGCCGACGCCGAGCAGTTGATCCGGCGCCCGCAGGACCCCACGGACAACGCCGTGCCCTCGGGCTGGACCGCTGCGGCCGGCGCGCTGCTGGCGTACGCCGCCCACACCGGCTCCGAGCCGCACCGCACGGCCGCGGAGCGGGCCCTGGGCGTCGTCAAGGCGCTCGGCCCGCGGGTGCCGCGGTTCGTCGGCTGGGGGCTCGCCGTCGCCGAGGCGCTGCTCGACGGGCCGCGCGAGGTGGCCGTGGTGGGACCGGCACTCGGTGACCCGGCCGCGCGCGCCCTGCACCGCACGGCTCTGCTGGGCACCGCGCCGGGAGCCGTCGTCGCCTTCGGTACGCCGGGTGATGGCGAGTTTCCGCTGTTGGCCGACCGCCCGTTGAGCGGAGGAATGTCTACCGCCTATGTGTGCCGGAACTTCGCCTGCGATGCCCCGACGACCGATCCTGATCGCCTGCGCGCGGCTCTGACCTGAGCCGATCGCTTCAGTCGGTTCTCGGGGCGCGTGGTGAACGCGACCGAGTCGCAATGTATTCACCCTT
Organism: Streptomyces actuosus; assembly: GCF_016921115.1. Taxonomy (GTDB): domain Bacteria; phylum Actinomycetota; class Actinomycetes; order Streptomycetales; family Streptomycetaceae; genus Streptomyces; species Streptomyces actuosus_A. The sequence continues at coordinate 205,024 of NZ_JAFFZS010000009.1, read as the reverse complement.
GCGGCTCATTGTGACGAAACACGCTCTTCACCGGATCGGGCTGTGTCCTTCACAGATCGACCATAGCCTCTGCGTCATTGCCGCGACGGGTGCGACGACCGTCGCGGCTGGGGGCTTTCGGGGATCCGGGGGGATTTTCTTGCTGACGTCCGTGTTCATATCCGCTGTCTCGCTCGCCCTGTTCTGGATGGCTGCCTTCACCCTGTGGTGGCAGATGCACGCCTGGCGTACGCCCGAAGTGCTCGCCTCCACCCGGTTCAGCAGACCCGACGGCGACGAGCACGTGTCGTTCTCGCTGCTGCTGCCGGCGCGGCACGAGCAGGCCGTGCTCGACCACACCGTCCAGCGTCTGCTGACGTCCACGCACACCGACTTCGAGATCATCGTCATCGTCGGGCACGACGATCCCGAGACCACGGCGGTCGCCGAGCGGGCGGCGGGCCGGGACGCGCGTGTCCGGGTCGTCGTCGACACCCACGAGACGAAGAACAAACCGAAGGCCATGAACACGGCACTGCCGCACTGCCGCGGCGACGTCGTCGGGGTCTTCGACGCCGAGGACCAGGTCCACCCCGAACTGCTCGCCCACGTCGACCACGCCTTCCGCACCACGGACGCGGACGTCGTCCAGGGCGGCGTGCAGCTGATCAACTTCCATTCCAGCTGGTACAGCCTGCGCAACTGCCTGGAGTACTTCTTCTGGTTCCGCTCCCGGCTCCACCTGCACGCGCAAAAAGGATTCATCCCGCTCGGCGGCAACACCGTCTTCGTCCGCACCGAAGTGCTGAGTGAAGCGGGCGGCTGGGACGACCACTGCCTCGCCGAGGACTGCGACCTCGGCGTCCGGCTCTCCAGCGTCGGCAGGAAGGTCGTCGTCGCCTACGACCCGCGCATGGTGACCCGGGAGGAGACCCCGGGCAGCCTGATGTCGCTGCTCAAGCAGCGCACCCGCTGGAACCAGGGGTTCCTTCAGGTCTACCGCAAGCGGGACTGGAGGCAACTGCCCACCTTCGGGCAGCGGCTGCTCGCCCGCTACACCCTCATGACGCCGTTCCTCCAGGCCTTCTCCGGCGTCGTCATCCCCTTCAACGTGGCGATCGCGCTCTTCCTCGACGTGCCGGTCGGTATCGCCTTCATCACCTTCCTGCCGGCCGTCACCGCGCTCGTCACCTTCGTCTTCGAGGTCGTCGGACTGCACGACTTCGGCAAGCAGTACGGCCTGCGCGTCCGCTTCGTCCACTACGTCAAGCTCGTCGTGGGCGGCCCCTTCTACCAGATCCTGCTCGCCGGAGCCGCACTCCGCGCCGTCTGGCGCGAGCAGCGCGGTCGCAACGACTGGGAACTGACGTCGCACGTCGGCGCACATCTCGCCACGAGCGACGCGATCCGAGAGGACGTTGCCGCGTGACCTCCACCCTTCCCGCGGTGACCGCGGCGACGGTCCCCGCGCAGAGCCCAGCCGTCCCCGACCGGCAGCCGGCCGGCGCGCCGGCCCCACCGCAGCGGCTGCGCTCCTCGCGCCCCGACCTGCTGCTGTGCGGTGCGCTGCTCGTGGCGATCCTCGTCGTGCAGGGCTGGAACATCGCCGACTTCCCCACGCTCAGCGACGACGAGGGCACCTACCTCGCGCAGGCCTGGGCCGTCCAGCAGGGCAAGGGCCTGGCCCACTACACCTACTGGTACGACCACCCACCGCTCGGCTGGATCCAGATCGCCCTGCTGACCTGGATCCCCTCGGTCCTCGACCCCGGCTCGATGACCGTCGGCACCATGCGCGCGGTGATGCTGCCGGTGGCCGCCGTCAGCGCGGTCCTCGTCTACGTCCTGTCCCGGCGCCTGGCCCTGCCCCGCTGGGCGGCCGGCCTCGCCATGGTGCTGTTCGGGCTGTCCCCGCTGTCGGTCGTCCTGCAGCGGGAGATCTTCCTCGACAACCTCGCGGTGATGTGGGTCCTTCTGGCGTTCGGTCTGGCGGCCTCGCCCTCCCGCCATCTGTGGCATCACTTCGGTGCCGGTCTCGCCGCGGCGACGGCCGTGCTCACCAAGGAGACGATGCTCCTCGTCCTGCCCGCCCTGTTCGTCACCATGTGGCGGCACAGCCACCGCGACACCCGCAAGTTCGCCCTGACCGGCGCCGTCACGGCGTGCGCGCTGATCGGGTTCTCCTACCCCCTGTTCGCCCTGCTCAAGGGCGAACTGCTGCCCGGCGGCGGGCACGTGTCACTGTGGGACGGCATCACCTACCAGATGACCCGGCCCGGATCCGGGTTCGTCCTCGACGCCGGCTCCGGTTCGAACGGCGTGCTCCGGTCCTGGCTGTACTACGACCGCGTGCTGCCCCTGGGCGGCCTCGCCGGGGCGTTGCTGCTGCTGGTCACCTGGCGCTGGTCGGTCACGGCCCGGGCGCTCGCCGGGCCCGCCCTCGCGGTCGCGATCCTCGCCGCGCTCGCCCTGCGCCCCAACGGCTACCTGCCCGCCATGTACGTCATCCAGGCGCTGCCGTTCCTCGCCCTGGTCCTGGCCGGCGGCACGGCGAGCGTGGCGCACGCCGTGCTGCGCAGACGACGCGGTCCGGACGAGAAGCGGCAGCGCACCGGCGGACGGTACGCCCTCGCCGCGGTCCTGACGCTGGCCGCCGGCGCCTACGTCGTCCCGCGCTGGTACGACGGCGACCGCACCGCCGTCACCGCCGACGCCGGCGCCCCCTACCGCGCCGCCTCCACCTGGCTGGCGACCGAGGTCGAGGACCCCGAGGACACCCGCGTGCTGGTCGACGACGCCCTGTGGCTGGACCTGGTGCACGCCGGGTACCGGCCCGGGCTCGGCGTCATCTGGTTCTACAAGGCCGACCTCGACCCCGCGGTGACCAGGACGCTGCCGCACGGGTGGAAGGACCTGGACTACGTGGTCGCCTCGCCGACCGTGCGGCGCGACGCCCGGGACCTGCCCACCGTCCGCGCGGCGATGGAGCATTCGGCGCCGGTCGCCACCTTCGGCGCCGGCGAGGACCGCATCGAGATCCGCCGGGTGCGGCCGGCGACCGCCGGAGGCGTGCGATGACCCACGAGCACACCCACGAGTACCGCCATGAGTACGACGAGCGCTCCGGGTTCGCGGCAGACGTCCCGGAGCTGGACGTCACCGGGATCGCCGAGCCCGGCGCCGTCACCATCGTCGTCCCGACGTTCAACGAGTCCGCCAACGTGCGGCGGCTGCTGAAGCTGATCACCGAGTCGGTGCCGGCCCGGCTGCCCTGCGAGGTGGTCTTCGTCGACGACTCCACCGACGACACCCCGCAGGTGATCGCCGAGGCGGCGCAGGACTGCCCGTTCCCCGTCACCGTGCTGCACCGGGAGGAGCCGGTCGGCGGCCTCGGCGGCGCGGTGGTCGAGGGCATGAAGACCGCCGGGTCGGAGTGGATCGTCGTCATGGACGGCGACTGCCAGCACCCACCGTCCCTGGTACCGGAGTTGGTGGCCACCGGGCAGCGCGCGAACGCCGGGCTCGTGGTCGCCTCCCGCTACATCGACGGCGGCAGCCGCGCCGGGCTCGCCGACAGCTACCGGATCGCGGTCTCGCGCGGTGCCACCTGGCTGACGAAGGCGCTCTTCCCGCGCCGGCTGCGGGGCATCAGCGACCCGATGAGCGGCTTCTTCGCGGTGCGCCGCGGCGACCTGACGGCCGAGGCCCTCAAGCCGCTCGGCTACAAGATCCTGCTCGAACTCGCCGTCCGCAGCCGGCCCCGCGCGGTCGCCGAGGTGCCGTTCGTCTTCCAGGAGCGGTACGCGGGGGAGTCCAAGTCGACCGCGCGCGAAGGGCTGCGTTTCCTGCGCCATCTCGCCGGCCTGCGCACCTCCTCCCCGCTCGCCCGCCTGGTCGGCTTCGGCCTGATCGGCGCGAGCGGCTTCGTGCCCAACCTCGCCGGGCTGTGGGCACTGACCCTGCTCGGTCTGCACTACGTGCCGGCGGAGATCCTCGCCAACCAGCTCGGCGTCGCCTGGAACTTCCTGCTCATCGAGCAACTGCTGTTCCGCGACCGGCGCGCCCACCGCCGCTGGTGGGACCGGCTGGGCCGGTTCGCTCTGCTCGCCAACGCCGACCTGGTGCTGCGCATTCCGCTGATCGCCCTGCTGGTGCACCGCTTCGGCATGGGTGCCGTGCCCGCCACCGCACTCGCGCTGGTGATGACGTTCGTCCTGCGCTTCGCCGGGACCGAGGCGCTGGTGTACCTGCCCCGCCGACGCAACAGAGCGCGCCTACCGCAAGGAGAGCCGTGTGAACAGACGTCGTAGAAGAATCGCGCTGCTGGCCGTGACCGGCTTGGCCGGGGGGCTGCTGCTCGGTTCCCCGCAGCCCGCCTCGGCCGCCAACCTCATCGAGAACCCCGGCTTCGAGACAGCCGGCAACGGCGACATGCCCTACTGCTGGGAGAAGTCCGGCTGGGGCGACAACGACTTCACCTTCACCACGACGACCGACGCCCACTCCGGCGGCAAGGCCATGAAGGTCGAGCTGACCCGCCGCGTCGACGGCGACCGCAAGGCGCTGATCACCGAGTCCGCCGACTGCGCGCCCGCGGTGTCGGAGGGCCGGCAGTACGACCTCGGGCTCTGGTACAGGACGACGACACCCGACGCGAACGTCACCCTCTTCCGGCACGACACCACGGCCGGCTGGCAGTACTGGACCGATCTGAAGACCCTGGACATGAGCGCCGACTGGGCGCAGGCCACGGTCCGCACCCCCGAGGTGCCACCCGGCACCGACCGGATCACCTGGGGGGTGTCGGTGTACGGCACCGGCTCGGCGACCACCGACGACTACACGATGGAGCAGGTCGCCGTCCCGGTCCCGCCCGCGACCTGCACCGGCACCGCCGCCGAGTGCGCCGACGGCCGCTGGGAGGTCCTGCCGACCCAGAACCCGGTGCGCTCCATGCACTCCGTCGTCCTGAAGAACGGCAAGGTCCTGCTGATCGCCGGCTCCGGCAACGACGAGGACCTCTTCAAGGCCGGCACGTTCACCTCCGCCGTGTACGACCCGGAGAAGGGCACCTACAAGGTGATCCCGACACCGGTGGACATGTTCTGCGGCGGCCACGTCCAACTGCCGGACGGCCGGGTGCTCGTGCTCAGCGGGAACAAGGCGTATCCGGCGGCGGACGGCTCGCACGGCTACGAGGGCTTCAAGGACTCGTACCTCTTCGACCCCGACACCGAGTCGTACGTCAGGACCAACGACCTCAACGACGGCCACTGGTACCCGTCCGCCACCGAACTCGGCAACGGTGACGTGATGACCTTCGGCGGGCTGCGCGAGGACTCCACCGGTTCGGTGACCAACGAGCGCTTCTCGTACGCCCAGAACCAGTGGCTGCCGCTCTCGCAGGTCAACCAGTCCTGGTCGTTCTGGGGGCTGTACCCGTCGATGGTCCTGATGCAGGACGGCCGCCTCTTCTACACCGGCAGCCATGTCTTCGGCAACGGCACGCCGGGCACCGGCGCGGCTGTCTACGACATCGACGCCAACACCATCACCGAGGTGCCGGGCCTGCAGAACAAGGACCAGCGCGACCAGTCCGCGAGCGTGCTGCTGCCCCCGGCCCAGGACCAGCGGGTCCTCACCGTCGGCGGCGGCAACATCGACAGCAACCCCGACGGCAACCGGCTCACCGACATCATCGACCTCAAGGCCGCCGACCCGTCGTACGTGGCGGGCCCGAAGCTCCCGCAGGGCACCGTGGACCTGGGCAACGGCCCGGTGCCCGAGACGGGGGAGCAGGGCAAGATGTACGTCTCCGCCGTCCTGCTGCCCGACGGCAAGGTGCTGGAGACCGGCGGCGGGCTGCACAACCGCGCCAACCCGGTCTACGAGGCGTCGATGTTCGACCCGCAGACGTCGACGTTCGACCCGGTGGCCGCCGACCCCGAGGCGCGCGGCTACCACTCCTCCGCGTTCCTGCTGCCCGACGGCCGGGTGATGGCCACCGGTGACAATCCGGGCAACGGCAGCTGGAACCACAACGTGTCGATCTACACGCCGCCGTACCTGCTCAAGGGCGAGCGCCCCACGATCACCTCGGTCATCGACACCGAGTGGAAGTACGGCGACACCCAGCGGATCACGGTCGACCATCCCGTCGTCAAGGCGGAGCTGATCCGTCCGGCGGCGGTCACGCACTCGTCCGACCCCAACCAGCGGTTCGTGGACCTTCCGCTGTCCGTCGACGGCGACAACGTGGACCTGAACGTGACGAGCAACCCCGACCTGGCGCCCCCCGGCTACTACATGCTCTTCGCGGTCGACGCCAACGGCGTGCCGTCGGTGGCCAAGTGGATCCACCTCACCGGCCCCGACGCACTGTCCGGGGACACCATGTCGATGAACATGATGAACACGGCGCCCAGGGACATGGGGGCTTCCACGACCACGTCCCGCGACACCGCCGCCCCGCACGTCCACACCTTCGCCGACGGGCTGACGGGCACGGTCCACCAGCCCGGCAAGAAGCGCACCTCGCAGAAACTGAGCCCGACCCTGTCCGGTTGCGACCGCCACTACGGCAACGCCGGGGTGTGCGTGCCGACCGCCTTCCCGCCGGAGGTGAAGCGGACCACGGCCGCCCGCTGCGCCTGGCTGGAGCAGCACGACTACGGCCGGCTGAGGGTCAACGGCAAGGACGACCCGCTCGGCCTGGACCGAGACAAGGACGGGATCGCCTGCGGAAAGGGTGATGTGAAGACGAAGCGCTGAGCCGCTTCCGCGAGGTCCGCTGGGGTTCCCCGCGCCCAGGAGCGGCGCCGCGGGGAACCGCGCGACCAGCCACGACGGTCCTGCGGGCGACACCCGCCGTATCGCGGCACCTCCCCCGGATCGAATGCGCAGGGCGAGCGAGGACCACGGTGGTCGTGGGGCGCCCGAAGGGGCGCGGGGAACCGCGCGACCTGCCCACGACGGCGCCGCGGCCGACAGGCGTCGTCCCGCGGCACTCCCAGCGGAGCGCTCAGTCGGCGAACTCCGCCAGGGCGCGCTCCACGATGGCCACCAATTGCTCGTGGTGCGCGCCCTTCCAGTAGGCGCGCCCGCACCCCCGGCACTGCGCGAAGACGTCGTACGACCGCTGCGTCCCGCCCCTCAGCTGGTCCGCCACCTCCTCCTTGGTGGCCTCCTTCAGCAGCCCGTTGCAGGCGGTGCACCGCGTCCAGGGCCGCAGTTCGGGGCGGAACCGGTCGAGGACGTCGCGCAGCTGGTCCTCGGGGCGGGTGCTGTAGACGTAGGCGCCGGCCCACAGTTCGCGGCGGCGCAGCAGGCCCCGGTCCCGGCTGAGCATCACCCGCTGCTCGGCGGCCGAGCGGGCGGCCAGGGCCGGGTCGCCGATGTCCGTCGACTCGTACGCCGTGTCCACTCCGAGCAGGCGCAGGCGGCGGGCGAGGGTGCCGAGGTGGACGTCGAGGAGGAAGCGGAGGGGCGCGCCGGGGACGTGCTGGGGGCGCCGGACGGTGCGTACCTCCACACGGTCGCCGACGGCGGGGACGTACGAGGTGGGGACCTCACGGCCGTTGACCCGCAGCGTGCCGACCTCGGTCAGCGGCACGCCGGCTGACTCGACGACGTGGCCCAGGGTCGACACTCCGTCGGTGACGAGCGTCCGGTGCGGACCGCGCTGCACGAACAGGGCGAGGTCGGGGGCGAACTCGACGTGGATCTCGGGACCGTTCACCCGGTCAGGATGTCACGGCAGGGGCCGCCGGGCTCAGGGCTTTTCGGTGGGGAGGCCGTGCTCCAGGACGTCCAGGGCACGGTCGACCAGATCGCGGAGATCGTCCTGGAAGCCGTTCTCCGCCCAGCACATGTTGACCTCCATCAGACCGCCGACGAGGGACATCGCCGAGACGCGCACCTCGAGGCCGTCCGGGTCCAGGCCGGTGCGCTCGGCGAGAGCCGCGCGCAGCAGGCGTCCGGTCTCCGACATGCTCTCCACCATCCGGGAACGGACGGCGGGGACCTGGACCGCGAGGTGCGCCCGCATCCGGACCACCTCGGGGTCCTCCGCCATCATGATGTCGATGGCCCTGCGCATCACGTACCGCACCGAGTCCGTCCAGGCCTCCCCGGCGGGCCGCGCGCGCAGTTCCTCCAGCATCAGGGGGTCGTACTCGTCCGTGAGGACGATGTCCTCCTTGGTGGGGAAGTACCGGAAGACGGTCGACGGCGACACCTCGGCCCGGTCGGCGATCTGCTCGATCGTCGTGGCGTCGTAGCCCTGCTCCTTGATCAGTCCGTACGTCGCCGCACGGATCGCCTCCCGGGTCTTCAGCTTCTTGCGCTCACGCAGCCCCATGCGGGGAAGGTCGGTGGGAGAGAGGGGGGAGCGTGCGGCCGTCATGGTGCTCATTGTCGGGCATCCGCGGCGGGCGCGGCCATGTCCGGGGTGCCCTTCGCGGCCTCGGCGGCCCGGGTGCCCGGCAGCAGGGCACCCGCCAGCAGCGCCGCCACGAGGGCGGCGATGCCGCACACCAGCAGGACGACGCCCATGCCGTGGACGTACGCGCCGTTCGCGGAGGCGGCCAGGTGGGCGGAGTGGGCCTTCCCTGCGACGATGTGCGCCGCAACCACGGAGTCCCCGGCGGCATCGGCGGCCTTCGCGGGCAGGCCGGTGACGTCGAGCCGGTCGCGGAAGGTGCCGGCGAGCAGGCTGCCGAGCAGGGCGATGCCGATCGCGGCGCCGACCTGGCGCAGCGTCATGAGCAGGCCCGAGCCGCTGCCGGCCCGGTCGCCGGGCAGGGTGCCGAGGGCGCCGTCCATCGCCGGGACGACGGAGAATCCGAAGCCGAACCCGGTGATCGCAAGCCACAGCGCGGTGAAGCCGTAGCCGGAGTCGACCGTCGTGCGGCTGCCGAGCAGCGCGGCGAAGGCCAGCACCACCAGGCCGGCACTCACCACCGCGCGCGGGCCGAACCGGGCGACCACCGGCTGTGCGCCCCGCGCGGCGACCATCAGCCCGCCCATCATCGGCAGCAGGCGCACACCGGTGCCGAGGGCGTCGTTGCCGAGGACCGCCTGGAGGTACGGGGGCAGCACGAACAGCAGACCCGACAGGACGAACATCACCAGGGTCGCGGCGAGTGTGTTGAACAGAAAGCCGCGGTGGGCCAGCAGGGTCATGTCGAGCATCGGCCGCTCGACCTTCCGCTCGCGCACCACCAGCGCGGTGATCAGGACGGTCGCCGCGCCGAACACGGCGAGGACCAGTGGGTCGGTCCAGCCGCGGCTCGGCGCCTCGATGATCGCGTAGATGAGGGCGCCGAGCCCGGTCGCGGTGAGCGCGGTGGACAGGGCGTCGACCTCGGGGGAGGAGGGGTCGGCGGTCTCGGGGAGCAGCAGGACGCAGGCGGCGATGCCGAGCGCGGCCATCGGGACGTTGACCAGGAAGACCGAGCCCCACCAGAAGTGGTCGAGCAGCCAGCCGCCGATGATCGGGCCGAGCGGCATGCCGAGCGCGGACGCGGCGGAGATGATGCCGACGGCCTTGGTGCGCTCGTCCGGGCCGAACAGCGAGGGCAGTACGGAGAGCGCGAGCGGAGTGATGAGCGCGCCGCCGATGCCCATGAAAGCGCGGGCCGCGACGACCCAGCTGACGTCCGTGGCCAGTGCGCCGACCAGTGAGCCGACGAGGAAGACCCCGAGCCCGGCGATGAGCATGCGCCGCCGCCCGAACCGGTCGCCGAGCAGCCCGGCCGGGAGCATCAGGGCCGCGAAGACGACGACGTAGGCGTCGGCCAGCCACTGCTGCTGGCCTGTGGTGGCGCCGAGTTCGCTCGCCATGGTCGGCAGCGCCACGTTGAGGATCGTCATGTCGAAGCCGAGCGTGAGCATGCTCGCGACCAGGGCCCCGAGGGCCCACCAGCGGCGTGCGTCGCGCCGCGTCTCGTCCGCCTGGGTGACAGTAGCCATGAAATGAGAGTAACTCTCAAAATCTAGTTGCTGTCAATAGAGATCTGCTCCTGGTGGATCGGGTCTGCTGTCGGCATACGAAGAACGGCCACGGCTGGAGAGCCGTGGCCGTGCACCCTGAAGGGGGGCGGTCATGCGTGCTGGTACGCCACCAGGGAGATCCCCACGTAGTGGACGACGAACGCCGCCAGCGTGAAGGAGTGGAAGACCTCGTGGAAGCCGAACCAGCGGGGTGACGGGTTGGGGCGCTTCATGCCGTAGATCACGCCGCCGGCGCTGTACAGCAGTCCGCCGACGATGACCAGCACCAGGACGGCGATGCCGCCGCTGCGCATGAAGTCGGGGAGGAAGAAGACCGCCGCCCAGCCCATCGCGATGTAGCAGGGCGTGTAGAGCCAGCGCGGGGCGCCGACCCAGAAGACCCGGAAGACGATCCCGGCCGCCGCGGCGGCCCAGATGCCCCACAGCAGCCACTGCCCCTTGGCGCCCGGCAGGAGCAGCAGGGTCAGCGGGGTGTACGTGCCCGCGATGATCATGAAGATGTTGGCGTGATCCAGCCTGCGCAGGATGCCGTCCATGCGCGGGCTCCAGTTGCCCCGGTGGTACAGCGCGCTCACGCCGAACAGCAGGCAGGCGGTCAGGACGTAGATGCCGCAGGCGATGCGTCCCCGGGTGGAGTCGGCGAGGGCGGTGAGGACCAGTCCGGCGACCAGGACGGCCGGAAACATCCCCAGGTGCAGCCAGCCGCGCAGCTTCGGCTTCAGCGGCTGGGTGAGGGCGTGGGCGATCTGGTGCGGAATCGAGGGCGCCGCGGGACCGCGGCCGGCGGCCGGCGTGTCCGTGGGCGCGTCGGATGCGGACGCAGTCATGCGCCGCATCGTACCTACGGAACCGTAAGTTACGGGCCGGTCGGCCGTGTTACCCGGCGAAGAGTGGCCATCCTCTCACGTCACGGCCGACGTGGCGATGCTCACCTGTGACGCCCTCTGGACATCTGCGCATTCAGGTCGGATGATCAAATGAGTGCGGTCGGCACCGAATGAGCGCCAGGGCACCCTCCGGCAAGCATTCGGGTCGCAGCCCCCACGGGGCCTCCAACAAAAAATCCCTCATCTAGGAGCAATCGTGGCGCGCGACATCGCGGCTCCCCCCGTCCCCACCTCCCACCAGGAACTGATCTCGTGGGTCAACGAGATCACCGAACTGACCCAGCCGGACAACGTGGTCTGGTGTGACGGATCCGAGGCCGAGTACGAGCGCCTGTGCGAGGAGCTCGTCGCGAAGGGCACCTTCACGAAGCTCGACCCCATCAAGCGCCCGAACTCCTACCACGCCGCCTCCGACCCCTCCGACGTCGCGCGCGTGGAGGACCGCACCTTCATCTGCTCCGAGAAGGAGGAGGACGCCGGCCCGACCAACCACTGGAAGGCCCCGTCCGAGATGCGGGACATCTTCCAGGGGGAGAAGGGCCTCTTCCGCGGCTCCATGCGGGGCCGCACCCTGTACGTCGTGCCCTTCTGCATGGGCCCGCTCGGCTCCCCGCTGTCCGCGATCGGCGTCGAGATCACCGACTCCGCCTACGTCGCCGTCTCGATGCGCACCATGACGCGCATGGGCCGGGCCGTCCTCGACGAGCTCGGTGACGAGGGCTTCTTCGTCAAGGCCGTGCACACCCTCGGCGCCCCCCTGGAGCCCGGCCAGCAGGACGTCCCCTGGCCCTGCAACCAGACCAAGTACATCTCCCACTTCCCGGAGACCCGCGAGATCTGGTCCTACGGCTCCGGCTACGGCGGCAACGCCCTGCTCGGCAAGAAGTGCTACGCCCTGCGCATCGCCTCCGTGATGGCCCGCGACGAGGGCTGGCTGGCCGAGCACATGCTCATCCTCAAGCTCACCCCGCCCACCGGTGCGCCCAAGTACGTGGCCGCGGCCTTCCCCAGCGCCTGTGGCAAGACCAACCTCGCCATGCTGGAGCCCACGATCTCCGGCTGGACGGTCGAGACCATCGGCGACGACATCGCCTGGATGCGGTTCGGCGAGGACGGCCGCCTGTACGCCATCAACCCCGAGGCCGGCTTCTTCGGCGTCGCGCCCGGCACCGGCGAGCACACCAACGCCAACGCGATGAAGACGCTGTGGGGCAACGCGGTCTTCACCAACGTCGCCCTCACCGACGACGGCGACGTGTGGTGGGAGGGCATGACCGAGGAGCCCCCGGCCCACCTGACGGACTGGAAGGGCAACGACTGGACGCCGGCGTCCGACACCCCGGCCGCCCACCCCAACGCCCGCTTCACCGTCCCCGCCTCGCAGTGCCCGATCATCGCGCCCGAGTGGGAGGACCCCAGGGGCGTGCCGATCTCCGCGATCCTCTTCGGCGGGCGCCGCGCCTCCGCCGTGCCGCTGGTGACGGAGTCCTTCGACTGGAACCACGGCGTCTTCCTCGGCGCCAACGTGGCCAGCGAGAAGACCGCCGCGGCCGAGGGCAAGGTCGGCGAGCTGCGCCGCGACCCGTTCGCGATGCTGCCGTTCTGCGGCTACAACATGGGCGACTACATGGCCCACTGGGTCGACGTGGCCAAGGACAAGGACCAGTCCGAGCTGCCGAAGATCTACTACGTCAACTGGTTCCGCAAGAACGACGTGGGCGCGTTCGTCTGGCCCGGCTTCGGTGAGAACTCCCGCGTCCTGAAGTGGGTCGTGGAGCGCCTGGAGGGCAGGGCCGAAGGCGTCGAGACGCCGATCGGCGTCCTGCCGACGCGCGACGCGCTCGACACGGACGGCCTCGACCTGGCCGACGCCGACCTCGACTTCCTCCTCACCGTCGACAAGGACATCTGGCGCGAGGAGGCCGCCCTGGTTCCCGAGCACCTCAACACCTTCGGCGACCACACGCCGAAGGAACTGTGGGACCAGTACCGCGCTCTGGTGGAGCGCCTGGGCTGACGCCCCCCACATACCCCCGCGGCCGGCCCCGATGGGAGCCCTGACCAGTGATCGTCACGGCCGGCCGCGGGCGGCGGCACTCCGTCACGAACCGTGGCCCCGCACAACGGCGTGCGGGGCCGTGCTGCCGCGCCCCGACGCAGCCGCCGCGGACGTCCCCACCGGCAACTCCCTTGTCGTTTCCCCTTGAACAAACGATCTTGACCCCTGTTTCATAGGCGCCACATGCGCCCCATCGCTCCCGGTGGGGCTCAACCAAGCCTGTGGGGGGCACAGTTGAACACCGCTCACCGTTCCGGACGCCTCGCGGCCACCTTCCTCGCCGCCGCACTCGCCGGGGCCGGCCTCACCCTCGCCGCCGCACCCGCGGCCCACGCCGCCGCGTCCGACGTCGTCGCCAAGCTGCCCATCACGTCGTACTCGGCGATGGCCGTCGACGACGCCCACCAGCGCGTGTACGTCGCCGACTCACACACGGGCAGCTACCTCTACAGCGGCACGATCGCCGTCTACACCTTCGGCGGCGAGCGCGTCACCACGATCTCCACCCAGAAACACGTCTCCGGCCTCGCGCTCAGCGCCGACGGCTCCACGCTCTACGCCGGGGAGCGGGAGGCGATCCGCCGATACGACACGACCACCTTCGAGCTGACCGGCAGCACCGCCGTCTCCACCGACACCTGCGGACGCAGCCTGGCCTTCTCCGGCGGCTTGATCTACTACACCACGCCGTACTCGTACTACACCTCGCAGTGCGACACGGCGCTGACCTTCCTGGACTCCGCCGCCGGCCGCACCAACTGGCAGGACTACGGCAAACTCCAGCTGGAGTCCGGCCCCGGCGACCGGATGCTGATGGGGCAGCCGCTCAACGCCCAGGCGCCGGACCCGTTCCTGACGGTGTTCGACACCAGCAGCGGCACCCCGGTCCGCAACGCGGCCCGCCGGTTCGCCGACGCCGACGGCAACGGCGCCCTGAACCTCAAGGACATGGCGTTCTCCGCCGACGGCAGCAAGGTCGCCGTCGCCGACGCCGACCACGGCACCCGGCTGCTGAACACCGGCGACCTGTCGGACGCGGCGACCGGCTACCCGGCCCTGCCGGACGGCGCCAGCGCCAGCGCGGTCGCCTTCGGCGGGGACGGCGCGTACGTCGCGCGCGGCGCCGCCGCCTCGGGCACCACCCCCGACCTGCTGATCCAGCCCGCCGACCCGGCCGACGCCACGCCTCCGCTGGAGTTCGCCTTCGAGGGCAGCCTCGACGGCGACCGCGTCGCCCCGCGGGGCCTGGAGTGGACGGCGGACGGCTCCCGGCTGTTCGCGGTCACCACCAACGCGGCCGGCAACCAGTTCTGGCTGCACGTCATCCAGCCCCCGGCCGCGCAGTACGACGTGCACTTCACCGGCGGCCTCACGCACAGCCCCGCCCAGGCGGTCGCCGGGGAACCGCTCGCCGTGCGCGGCACGCTGCAGTGGGACGGCCCGGCGCCCACCGAGCCACTGAAGGTGACGGCCACCCGCACCGACGCGAACGGCGCCCACGACCTGGGCACCTTCACCGTCCAGGACGACGGCGCCTTCACCGTCCTCGACCAGCCCGACCTGGTCGGCGACGCCACCTACACCGTCTCCTACCTCGGCGACCTCACCCACCGCCCCGCCGACGGCCTCACCGCCACCGTCTCCGTGGCGAAGGCACCCACGTCGATCGCGCTGAGCGCGCCGGCGGAGGCGACGTTCGACGGGGTGACGATCACCGGGACGTTCACCGCGCAGGGCAAGGCCCTGCCGGACCGCGCCACGCTGACGGTCGAGCGCACGGACCGCCTGGGCACCGGGGAGCTGACGTCGGTGACCGTGGCCGCCGACGGCACCTTCACCGTCCACGACATCCCGCGCACCCGCCGCGACGTGACCTACACGGTCAGCTGGCCCGGCGACGACCTGCACGAGGGGTCCACAGCCTCGGCGACGATCTCCATCAAGAACCACTGACCCGGCCGCTCCCGCCCGTCCCCGCGGCGACGGGCCCCTGAGGGGCGACCGGCTCCCACAACGCCACCGGGTCCCGTGCGCGGGCGCGGGGGGACCCGGTGGACGGGCGGGACGACGGGACGGGCGGTGACGCCCTGCGTGCGGGCTCGCGGCGCCCGAGGGGGGCCGACGGGGCCGTCGGTGCCCGTCGGCGCTCAGTGGCGGCTGACGGGGCGCAGGTGGGTGGCGCCCGGACCGCGCGTCGCTGTGGTGCGCGCGGTCCGGGGCCGTCCGGGGGGGCGCCGCCGAGGTCAGCGCGGCGCCAGCTCGCGTGGCTCCAGAGCCGCGGCGTGGGTGTCCATCTGCTGGGCGGCGAGGATCGCCGCCGCGGTGTCGGCGCGGGACGCCGCCACGACGAGCGCGCGGCCCGCGAGGGCGTGGGCACGCCGGTGCCGGGACGCGGCGTCGGGCCCGCCGGGCGCGGCGCCCGTGGCGCGGACCGGTGTCCGTCCGTCCCGCAGCCGTGTCACCTGCTCGGCGAGCCGTTCGGCCGCCGTGTCCAGGTCGGCGGAGGGGCTCAGTGCGCGCAGCTCGTCGGTGACGGCGAGCAGGGCCGCGAGATGGCCCGCGAGCTGGATGTCCAGTTCTTCCTCCCGCGACCGGTGGGGGAAGTCGGTGGTGGTGCCGGCCGTCATGCTGTGGACCGACTTGGTGCGGATCGGCTCATACATCGACGACCTCCGGCATCCTGGTGCTGTCAGGAAGCCATCCTAGCTTGGATTCGGTCTAAAGTTGAGTTGTCTGTAAAACCGAGGTCCCTACGGCTGGCCGTACCCGTCCAGGAAGCGTGCGATCCGCCCCATCGCGTCCCGCAGGTCCGTCACCGTCGGCAGGGTGACCACCCGGAAGTGGTCGGGCTCGGGCCAGTTGAAACCGGTGCCCTGGACGACCATGATCTTCTCCCGTCGCAGCAGATCCAGGACCAGCCGGCGGTCGTCCTTGATCTTGAACACCTTCGGATCCAGCCGCGGGAAGAGGTACAGCGCACCCCTCGGCCGGACACAGCTCACCCCCGGGATCTGGGTGAGCAGCTCGTAGGCGGTGTCCATCTGCTCCTTGAGCCGCCCGCCGGGCAGGACCAGGTCGTTGATCGTCTGCCGTCCGCTGAGCGCGGCGACGACGCCGTGCTGGCCCGGCATGTTCGCGCACAGGCGCATGTTCGCCAGGATCGTCAGGCCCTCGATGTAGGAGTCGGCGTGCGCGCGCGGCCCGGAGATCGACATCCAGCCCACCCGGTACCCGGCGACCCGGTAGGCCTTGGACATCCCGTTGAACGTGAGGGTCAGCAGGTCGGGGGCGACGGCTGCGGTCGGGGTATGCGTGGCGCCGTCGTAGAGGATCTTGTCGTAGATCTCGTCCGAGCAGACCAGCAGGTTGTGCCGGCGGGCGATGTCCGTCAGGCCCTTGAGCACCGTCTCGTCGTACACCGCACCCGTCGGGTTGTTCGGGTTGATGACGACGATGGCCTTGGTGCGGTCGGTGACCTTGCGCTCCACGTCCGCGAGGTCCGGCATCCAGTCGGACTGCTCGTCGCAGCGGTAGTGGACGGCCGTTCCGCCGGACAGGGACACCGCGGCCGTCCACAGCGGGTAGTCGGGCGCCGGTACGAGGACCTCGTCGCCGTCGTCGAGCAGGCCCTGCATCGCCATCACGATCAGCTCGGAGACGCCGTTGCCGATGAAGACGTGCTCGACGTCGGTCTCGATGCCGAGGGTCTGGTTGTGCATGACGACCGCGCGGCGGGCTGCGAGGAGGCCCTTGGCGTCGCCGTAGCCGTGCGCGGTGGAGACGTTGCGGAGGACGTCCTCAAGGATCTCCGGCGGGCACTCGAAGCCGAAGGCGGCCGGGTTTCCGGTGTTCAGCTTGAGGATGCGGTGGCCTGCCGCCTCGAGCCGCATGGCCTCCTCGAGCACCGGGCCCCGGATCTCGTAACAGACGTTGGCGAGCTTGGTCGACTGGATCACCTGCATGTCCAGGAGCTTACGGCTCGGTAACGCCTCGCGGGTCGTGTTTTCCGCCACGTGAGACGGGCGGTTTGGACTGTTATCTCCGGCGACTGTCTCTGGAGCCCCTCCCATCCCTACAATGCGCGGCCATGTCCAGTCCACCGCAGTACGAAAACGGGGCGTACGGTGCACATGTCGCGAACAATGCGACCGGCGCCCATGACGTCTACGGTTCGTATCCGGAACAGGGTGCCCCTCAGGCTCACCCGAACGTGTACCGCCCGCAGGCGCCGCAGTCGCCCGCCTACGACCAGTTCGTGGACCCGGCCGCCGCTCACGGCTGGCAGAACGCCTACGACGAGACCCAGCAGCTGCCCCAGATAACCCAGGCGCCTCAGGCGCCCCAGCTGCCCCACCCGCCCCAGGATGCGCCGCGTGGGAGGCATCGGGCGGGCGACCCGGCGGACTCGGCGAGTCCCCCGGACGCCCTGCCCGACGGTCACGGCCGCGCCCATCAGGAGCAGCACGGCCACCCGGGTCACCCGGGCCACGAGGTCCACCCGGGGTATGAGGGTCACCCCGCACATGACGGACATCCGGCGCCGCCGGGTCACCCAGGCCATGACGGCGTCGCCGACCACGACGGTCACGCCGGTCACCTCGGCCATGAAGGCGCCCCCGGCCCCGGCGGTCACCCCGACCCCGACAGCCACGGCGGTGGCGGGCCGGAGGGCGACCCGGAGGACGCGCTGCGCAACTACCCCGCGGGCCGCTGGTACGACGACGATTCCGTCTTCACCGACAACTCCGGGGGGCGTGAGCGCCTGCTGCGCCGCGTGGCGATCGGTGTCGGCGCGGCGGGCGTCCTGTTCATCGGCGCCGTCGTCGCCGGCGCGTTCGACTCCGGCTCCTCCGGCGGCCGGCTGCCCTGGGTGCAGGAGGAGCAGGGCGGCGGCGTGCCGGGCGCGCAGTCCGGCGCCCCGGTCTCGCCGTCCGACGGCGCCTCCGCTTCCACCGGTGATGCGCTGCCGTCCGCCGGTGCCTCCTCGTCCGCCGGGGCCTCCACCGGCCCGTCCGTGAGCCCGAGCGCCACGCAGAGTGCACCCGCGGCCGGTGGGGCGACCGCCGCGCAGCCCTCCGCGGCGCCCTCGACGACAGCTCCCGCCACCACGACGGATCCGGCGCGGGGGAACGCCGGTGACAAGCCCGGCCGCGGCCAGGGGGCGAGCAAGGGGCCCAAGTAGGCGAGGAGGGAAAGGCGGGCCGCCGTTCCCTCCGGACCGGCGGCCCGCACCTCGCCTCCCGCACCCCGCAGTGCTCCGGCGTGCCTTCCCGTCCGCCCGGCCGGTCCGCCCGCGCGTGGCGGGCTGCCGTCCGGGGCGCGGCGGCGGACCGCCGGGCCCCGTCGGCGCGCCACGTCCCCGGGGCGCGCCGTCGCGGCCCCGCCCGGTACGACCCGTGCCGGCCGGTGGTGCCGGGGCTCACGTGGCCGTCGGCGGCGATTCACGGGCGTCAAGGTTGCGGGACCGGGCCGTCCTCCGCCGCCGCGGCCCGGCGTACTCCTGCGTCGGGACCGGGCTCGTCGTCCGGCGCGGGCCCGAGGTGTCCAGCCGCAGCCACCGGGTCCGGGCGAGGGCGGTTCGAGCCACCCGTGGGCGCCGTCGCCGCGGTGCTCCGTGCGGTGTGTGAGGGTCGCCACCGCGCGGCGTCGTCGTCCGGTCGAGGGCCGCGGCCCTGCTCGGCGGCTCGCTGACTCCGGCGTGGGGCGCGGTGTCCGGTGGCGGGCGCGCCCCGTGGTGGAGCGCCTGATGAACCGTCGAGCGGCGGCCGAAAAGGCATCCTTGTCCCCACCCCTCACTGCGACAACAATGCTCATGACAAAAAAGCGGGCGGCCGGACGACCTCCGGCCGCCCCGTCGTACGAGGGGACCCCCACATGAACAAGCCTCTCCTTGCCGCGCTCGCCGCTCTGGTGATCACCGGGGCCGGTGCGGCACCCGCGATGGCCGCCCCCGAGCGGGCCGCCGCCCCGTCGGCGCCGACCGCGTCGACGGCGGCGCAGACGTCCACCGCATCGGCCGCCGGCGCGCCGACCCTCCGCGCCGTCGACTTCGCCGGGACCGTCGCGCTCAGCAACTGCTCCGGCTCCGTCATCCGCTTCCCCGACTCCGCCGACAACGCCCGGGCACTGGTGCTCACCAACGGCCACTGCCTGGAGACCGGCTTCCCCGAGCCCGGCGAGGTCGTCGTCGACCAGTCCTCCCGCCGTTCCTTCAGCCTGCTCAACTCCTCCGGCTACCGGATCGGGACCCTGCGCGCCGACAAGGTCGTCTACTCGACGATGACCGACACCGACGTCACGATCTACGAGACCACCCGCACCTACGCACAGATCCGATCGTGGTACGGGATCGAGGCGCTCACCGTCGCCGACACGCATCCGGTCGCGGGCACCGCCATCACCGTGGCCTCCGGCTACTGGCGGCGCCTGTACAACTGCAACATCGACGGCTTCGTCTACCGCCTCAAGGAGGGCGACTGGACCTGGAAGGACTCGGTCCGCTACACCTCGTCCTGCAACACCATCGGCGGCACCTCGGGCTCGCCCGTGATCGACCAGGCCACCGGCAAGGTCGTCGCCGTCAACAACACCGGCAACGAGGACGGCCAGACCTGCACCGTGAACAACCCGTGCGAGGTCGACGAGAACGGCAACGTGACCGTCCGCGAGGGCATCAACTACGCCGAGGAGACCTATCAGATCCCGGCCTGCTTCACGAGCGGGAACCGCCTCGACCTGAGCGCGAGCGGCTGCGTCCTGCCCAAGCCGTAGCGCGCCGTCACGGGGCGGGGGTCCTGCGGACCGCCCGCCCCGCCAGCACGTCCGTGCGCCGCCCGTCCTCGATCACGAACCGCCCGTCCACCAGCACGTGGGGGATGCCGGTCGGCAGCGTGCGGGGGTTGTCGTAGGTCGACCCCGCCGCCACCGTCACCGGATCGAACAGCACCAGGTCGGCGCGGTGGCCCTCGCGGATCCGCCCCCGGTCCGGCAGCCGCAGCCGGGCCGCCGGCCGGGCGGTGAGGTGGGCGACGCACTCCTCCAGCGACAGCACGCCCGACTCCCGCACGTAGTGGCCGAGATAGTGAGGGAAGGTGCCGTAGGCCCGCGGATGCGGCCTGCTGCCCCGGAGGATGCCGTCCGAACCGCCGGTGTGGACCCGGTGCCGCATGATCGCCCGGACGTTCTCCTCGTGGCCGACGTGCTGCAGCACCGTCGTGCCGAGCCGGTCCCGAAGAAGCAGCCGGCGGGCGACACCCCACGGTTTCTCGCCGGCGCGGCGGGCCGACTCCGCCACCGTACGGCCCGTGTACGCGGCCAGGGCGGGGTCGGCCACGCCGGAGACCTCGATGGTGTCCCACTCCACGGGCACGCCGTGGCAGCCGTCCGCCCCCGTGACCTCCAGGTCGTACCGGATCCGTTCGGCCGTCCCCTCGTCGGCGAGCCGGGCGAGGACCGCCTCCGGCCCGCCCTCGCCCGCCCAACTCGGCAGCAGGGCCGCGAGCGTCGTGCAGCCGGGCGTGTAGGGGTAGGTGTCGAGAGTGATGTCGGCGCCCGCGTCGAGGGCGTCGTCCAGGAGGGCCAGCAGCTCGGGTGCCCGGCCCCTGTTCACGCCGAAGTTCAAGGTGGCGTGCGCCAGATGGAGGGCGCAGCCGGCCGTCCGGGTCAGCTCGACCACGTCCGCGTACGCCTGGAGCGCGCCGGCGCCGTAGGAGCGGTGGTGGGGGCAGTAGTAGCCGTCGTACCGTGCCACCACCCGGCACAACTCGGTGAGTTCGGCGTCGTCGGCGTACATCCCCGGGGTGTAGGTGAGTCCGGAGGACAGGCCCATCGCACCCTGCTCCAGCCCCTCGGCGACCAGCTCCCGCATCCGGTCCAGCTCGCCGGCGGTGGCCCTCCGGTCCTCCCAGCCGACGACGAGGGCCCGCACCGTGCCCTGGGGCACGAGACAGGCGGCGTTGACGGCGATGCCCCGCCCGCCGAAGCCGTGGTCCAGCCGGTCGAGGTACTCGCCGACCGACCGCCAGTCCGGGTCGACGTCGTCGCCGGGTCCGTTCCAGCCGGTGATCGCCCGGCGCACCTCCTCCCGGGTGCGGTCGTCGACCGGGGCGTACGACAGCCCGTCCTGGCCGAGGACCTCCAGCGTCACGCCCTGCGCGGCCTTGGCGCTGTGGTCGGGGTCGGCGAGCAGGGCCAGGTCGCTGTGCGCGTGCATGTCGATGAAACCGGGGGAGAGGACCAGTCCCTCGGCGTCCAGCTCCCGCGCGGCCCTCGGCCGCAGGCAGCCCGAGGCGGCGGCCTCCTTGACGACCGACACGATCCGCCCGCCGTCGACGACGACGTCCGCCCGGTACGACGGTTCCCCGCTGCCGTCGACGACGTCGGCGTCCCGGATGACGAGGTCGTCCATCACGGCCCCCTAGAAGAACGTGCGGACGTAGTCGACGACGGTGCCGTCGGCCTCGGCGACCGGGATGAGCGGCCACTTGTCGAAGGACGTGCACGGGTGGGACAGCCCGAGCCCCACCCAGTCGCCGACCTCCGGACCGGCGCCGGGCTCGGTGCGCAGCCAGGCGTGCTGGTCGGACAGGGCGGTCACCGCGACACCGGTGGCGGGGCGCTCGCCGGTGCCGTCCAGGGGCCGCACCACCTGCGCGGTGGGCAGGTCCAGGTCGTGGGCGGCGTCCCGCTTGCCCGCGTTGACGAACGCCTGGGTGGCCGACGGCCGCGAGACGACCTGCGCCCACAGCCGGAACGCGGGCTCCAGCGCGCCCTCCTCGGGGATCCGGTTGAACGGGGTGAGCCGACGGTAGTGGCCGTCGTCGTGCGAGACGTAGGCACCGGAGCGCAGCAGCTTCAGCACCGGCCGGGACAGCTCCGGCAGCTCGGCGAACACCTCGGCGACCGTGTCGAACCAGGCGCTGCCGCCCGCACTGACAATGATCTCCCCGACCTCTGCCCCGGCGAACCGGCCGGACCCGTCGAGGGCGGCGGCGAGCGCGACGAGCCGCCGCAGCCAGGCCCGTACCCGCTCCGGGGTGGCCTGCGGGACCTCCCCCTCGTACCCCGCCACCCCGACGAGCCGCAGGGTGCGGGTGCGGGCGACGGCGTCGGCCACCTCCATCGCCTCCTTCTCGGTCCGCACCCCGGTGCGTGCCTCGTCGCCGGCGGCGAGCTCCACGACGACGTCGAGGGGCCGGGCGGCACCGGCGAGCGCGGCGTCCATCTGCTCCACACCGCGCACGGAGTCGACGTAGCAGACGATCCGGACCTCGGGGTCGGCGTCGAGCTCGGCGGACATCCAGCGCAGCGCCGGCCCGTCGACGACCTCGTTGGCGAGGAAGATCCTCCTGATGCCGAAGGCCCGCGCGACACGCACCTGGTGCGGCACCGCGAGCGTGATGCCCCACGCCCCCCGGTCGATCTGACGCCGGAAGAGCTGCGGGGCCATCGATGTCTTGCCGTGCGGCGCGAAGGCGAGGCCGTGCCGTTCGGTGTACGTCTCCATCAGCCGCAGGTTGTGCTCCAGGCGTTCCGCCGACAGGGCGAGCACCGGCGTGGTGAAGCCGCCGGTGAACAGGTTGCGGCGCTGGGCGGCCAGCTCGCCCACGGTGAGGCCGTCGGCGTCCGGGGGCAGGCCCTTGAACCGGTGGTCGACCCGCTCGTCCGCGAGCCGTGCCAGGGCGTCCGAGGGACCGTCGGCTGCCATAAGAGCCTCCCAGATCAGGCCCGTTGCACTCTGTGCAACAGGCGTTGCGTATCACGCTCAGCGCTGTCTAACATCTCGGCCGACGCGGGGTCAACGCGGCCCCCACCGCCCGCATCCCCACCGAGGAGCCACGACGATCGTGACCGGCACCGGGGCCCACCGGACCCCCGACACGGACGGCGCCGAACACGTCCGCCGCGAAGACGGCGGCGGCGACGTCCGCGGCGGCGCGGGCGCCTCCGGCGGGTCGGGCGACCCGGGAGGTCCCCCCGAGCCGGGCGGCTCCCCGACTTCAGCCGCAGCTCCGGCCGCGGCCGGAGTGGTGGCCGAAGTCGCCGACGTCGTCGCGCTCGGCGAGTCCATGGTCACGTTCCTGCCCACCCGCCCCGGCCGCCTCGCCGACGTGCCGTCCTTCGAACGGGCCGTCGGCGGCGCCGAGTCCAACGTGGCGTGCATGCTGGCCGCCGCCGGGCACACGGTGCGATGGGTCAGCCGCGTGGGCGCGGACGGCTTCGGCGACCACCTCCTCGACACGATCGCCGCCCACGGCGTCGACGTCACCGCCGTCCCACGGGACGCCCGGCGCCCCACCGGCGTCTACTTCCGGACAGCGGGGGAACGGGGCACCGCCGCCCACGAGGTCGCCTACTACCGCGCCGGTTCGGCCGCCTCCGCGATGAGCTCCCGCACCGTCGACGCCACGGCGGTCCGGTCCACCCGGATCCTGCACCTGACGGGCATCACGGCGGCCCTGTCGGCACCGTGCCTGGAACTGCTGCGCGACCTGACGCGGCCCCGGCCGGGACGCCCCCTGGTGTCCTTCGACGTCAACCACCGGCCCGAGCTGTGGCGCGAGGGCGACGGGGCGCGCGTACTGCTGGAACTGGCGCGTGCGGCGGACATCGTCTTCGTGGGCGCCGACGAGGCCGGCGCCGCCTGGGGCCTGCACGGAAGCCGCGCCGTGGCCGAGGCCCTCCCGCAACCGCGGACCGTGGTCGTCAAACTGGGCAGAGGCGGCGCGATCGCGTTCGACCGGCACCCCGGCACGGCGGCGGACGCCGACGGCACCGCCACTGCGGAGGCCACTGCGGAGACCACTCCGGAACGGCCACCGCACGTCCGGGTCGTCGCGGCCGCCGGCGCCGGGGACGCCTTCGCCGCCGGTTTCCTCTCGGCGGCCCTGCGCGGCCTGCCCCCGCGGCAGCGGCTCCGCCACGGCCATCTCTGGGCCGCCGCCGCCCTCACCGCCCCCGGCGACCTCGCCGCACCGCCCGCCCGTGACCGTGCCGATCGCCTCGCAGCGCTCGACGACACCGCGTGGGGGACACTGCGACTCGGCCCCGGCTGGACGCACGACCCGGGACCCCAGGAGGAGGCACGCACCCCATGAGCCAGACCGTCGACCGCGCCCTGAGCATCCTGCCGCTGCTCGCCGAGGGCCCCGCCGACCTCGGGCAGGTCGCCGACCGCCTCGGCGTCCACAAGTCCACGGCGCTGCGCCTGCTGCGCACCCTCCTCGAACACGGCCTCGTCTACCGCCAGTCCGACCAGCGCTACCGCCTCGGCGCCCGGCTGTTCGCCCTCGCCCAGGAGGCGATGGAGAGCCTCGACATCCGCGAGATCGCCCACCCGCACCTCGTACGCCTCAACCAGCAGTGCGGCCACACCGTCCACCTCGCCGTCCACGAGGAGGACGAGGTCCTCTACATCGACAAGGTGGACAGCCGCTACCCGGTCCGCATGTACTCGCGGATCGGCCGGCCGGTGGCCGTCACGGTCGCCGCCGTGGCCAAGGTGCTCCTCGCCGACCTGCCCGAGCCCGAGCGCCGCGCCGTCGCGGAGAAGCTCGACTATCCCCCCTACACGCCCCGTTCGACCCCTCATGCCTCCGCGTTCCTCGACGAGCTGGCGGCGGTGCGGGAGCAGGGCTGGGCCGCCGACCTCGGCGGCCACGAGGAGTCCGTCAACTGCGTCGCCGCCCCCGTCCGCGGCGCCGACGGCCGGGTGGCCGCCGCGATGTCGGTGTCCGCCCCCAACGTCGTCGTCACCGCGGAGGAACTCCTCACCCTGCTCCCACTGGTGCGCTCCACCGCAAACGCGATCAGCGGCGAGTACTCCGGCAGAACACCGGTCGAGAAAGCCACGGCATGACGCAGAAGACCGCGCTCACCCCCGCGACCCACACCACTCCGTCCGCCCGGTTCTCGCGCAGCGTGCGGAAGGGAGACATCCTCCAGGTCGCCGGACAGGTCGGCTTCCTTCCCGCCGAGCAGTGCCGGCCCCCGACGCCGGCCGGTCCCACCCTGCGCGAGCAGACCCGGCAGACCCTCGCCGACGCCGAGGCGATCCTCGAAGAGGGCGGCGCCGGCTGGGACGACGTGATGATGATCCGCGTCCACCTCACCGACACGGACCACTTCGCCGAGATGAACGACATCTACGACGTCTGCTTCGACGCCCAGTACCTCACCCGGCCGCCCGCTGCCCGCTGCCCGCTGCCCGCTGCCCGCACGACCGTCCACGTCGGCCTCCCGGCCGGACTCCTCGTCGCGATCGACGCGCTCGCGGTCCTGGACCGAGCCCGCCCCGGGCACCGTTCGCTGGAGGAGTCTTATAACGAAGTAGGGGGCTGACTGTGTGCGGCACAGGATCGTCGACCATACTGCCCGCTGTGGAGCAGCGCATAGGTTCGAGCAGCCAGCCCCTTGAGGCCGAGCCCGTCACGGGCGCCGGATTCGACCCGGCCTTCATCCCCGGGCTCACCACGCCCGCGTCCGCGGCCCCGGACGACTCCGGGAACGCCGCCGACGTCGAGGACGTCGAGGACGCCGCACCGGAGGAATCCGCGACCGCGGAGCCGTCGGGCCCGTCCGACGACGGCGGCGGGGAGCCCGCCGACGACGCGGCCGGGTCGACCGCCGATTCCGGGGACGAGGCCTCCGACGGGCCGGTCTTCGAGGCCGCCGACCGCCGCGCGCGGATCGTCGCCGACCGGAACGGCGTGGCGCTCGCCCTCGACGACCAGGCGTGCGAGTTCCGCTGGGACGAGATCGGCGCGATCGAGACGGCGACCGCCCGCTTCGGCAAGCGGTTCACCGTCACCGTGCACACCCCCGACCGCCGCTGGTTCCCGATCGAGGTCGAGGCCAAGTCGCGGTCGGAGTTCCCCGAGTGGGAGAGCCGGCTGGACGCCGTCCTCGACGCCTACTTCGAGGACGAGGCCGCCGCCGACGGCACGACCGGTGCCGGGGACGAGGCCGCCACCGAGGCCGACGGCACCGAGTCGGCCGACGCGGACACCGGGAACGCGGCCGACGGCGGCACCGGCACCGAGAGCGCGTCCGGCACCGATGCCGACCGAGCGGCCGGCGCCGGGAAGGCGACGGGTTCCGAGGGCACCGACTGAGCGCACCTCCGGTCGGCCGCACGGCCGCGCCCCTCACGGCGGCGCGGCCCCCGCGGACCGGTGGGGCCCCGCGGACCGGTGGGGCCCCGCGGACCGGTGGGGCCCCGTGTACCGGTGGGGCCCTGTGGACCGGGACGGGCCCGGCGACCGGCGTGGTGGACGCCGGTTCGGCGAACGGAAACCCGTCCGCCCGGATGGTCCGCACGAGTTGCTCCTCGCGGCATTCGTGGCGTTCGCCGCATGCCCCCTTGTGGTGCCCCGGGCGGTCCGCTTTCTTGACCTGCATGGCCGACACCACGGGAAGCACCACAGCGGCAGGCGCCACGGCACCCGCATCCGACTCCGCGTTACGCAGGGCGCGTTGGCGGCACATCGGTCCCGGTGTCGTCGTCGCCGCGACCGGCGTGGGCGCCGGCGACCTCGTCGCCACGCTCATCGCCGGCAGCACCTTCGGCTACACCCTCCTGTGGGCCGCGGTCGTCGGCTGCCTGGTGAAGATCTCCCTCGCCGAGGCGGCCGGCCGCTGGCACCTGTCCACCGGCCGCACCCTCTTCGACGGCTGGGCGAGCCTGGGCCGCTGGACCACGTGGTTCTTCGCCGTCTACGTCGTCGTCTGGGGCTTCGTCTACGGTGCGGCGGCGATGTCGTCCAGTGCCCTGCCGCTGCAGGCGCTGTTCCCCGGCGTGATGGACCTGAAGTGGTGGGGGATCGCCTGCGGGCTCACCGGCCTGGTGTTCGTCTGGTTCAACAAGTACGCCGTCTTCGAGAAGGTCATGACGCTGCTGGTCGGCGTCATGTTCGTGGTGACGGTCCACCTGGCCGTCCGGGTCTCCCCCCATCTCGGCGAGGCGCTCACCGGGCTGCTGCCCGTCCTGCCCGACGAGAAGGACTCCGTCCTCAACACCCTCGGCCTGATCGGCGGCGTCGGCGGGACCGTCACCCTCGCCGCCTACGGCTACTGGGTCAACGCGAAGGGCTGGACGGGCGCCGGCTGGATGAAGGTCATGCGGCTGGACAACCGCGTCGCCTACGCCACGACCGGCGTGTTCGTGGTGGCGATGCTCCTCGTGGGTGCCGAACTGCTGCACTCCGCGCACATCGCCCTCGCCGGAGGAGGAAAGGGCCTGATCCAGCTGGGAGACGTCCTGGAGGACGCGTACGGCACAACGACGGCCAGGCTCTTCCTCATCGGCTTCTTCGCCACGTCCTTCACCTCCCTCATCGGCGTCTGGCACGGGGTCAGCCTGATGTTCGCCGACTTCGTCACCCGCTACCCGCGCCGCGGCGCCCCCGGCGGGGACGGCGAGCCGCACGGGCGGGACGGGAAGCCGGGACACACGGAGCGCGCGGGACACGGCGAGCGTCCGGGGCGACCGGGGCATGCCGAGCGTGCGGGGCGGCCGGGGCGCACCGGACGGGGCGGGCCCGGCGCATCGGAGGGCGGGACGGCAGCCGCGGGCGGGCGCGAACGCTCCTGGCCGTTCAGGGCCTACCTGCTGTGGCTGACCTTCCCACCCGTCGTGCTCCTCTTCCAGGGCCGGCCCTTCCGCCTGGTCATCCTCTACGGCGTGCTCGGCGCGGCCTTCCTGCCCTTTCTGGCCGGGACCCTGATGTGGCTGCTCAACTCCGCCCGGACACCGCGCCGATGGCGCAACGGACCGCTCAGCAACGCGATGCTCGCCCTCGCCGGGCTGCTGTTCCTGGTGCTGTGCGTCAAGCAGATCCTGGACCAGCCGTGGTCGGACTTCTTCTGAGCCGGCGCACCGCACGGCTCTAGTTCGTGCCCTGCGCCCGGAACCAGTGGGTGCTCAGGGCCATCTCGCGCAGCTGCGCGATGGTGAGCGCCGGTGTCGGGCGGGTGGCGGCGTCACGCTGCGTACCGGAGTTGAAGGCGCTGATCACCACGCGCCGTCCGTCCGGCCGCATGGTGTCGACGGTCCACATGACGCTTCCCGCGGCGCTCTTCTCCCCGGGGCCCTGGTGGACGGCGACCCGGGTGCCGTCGGAGAGCGTCTCGGAGCCGGAGCCGAAGAGTTCACCCGCGACGTCCAGCATGTTGGGCTGCACATTGACCTGGACCAGGCTCTTGCCCTTGCCGTCGTCGACGACCGCGTACGCGAATCCGCTGTCGTCACCACTGCTCTTGCCCACCACGTCCAGGCCCTCGGGCAGCAACTGGAGCAGCGTCGCCCGGGCGTGGACGTCGAGCTTCGGGGTCTGTGAACCGGGATTCGGCGTCTCCCGCGGAGGTTCGGGAACGGCGGCGGCGACGGTGCGCCACTCCTGGGCCGAGGCGAGCCGCGTCAGCTGCTCGGGGTCGAGCGGTGGTTCGGGCCGGCTGATCGGCGAGTCCTTCTCGCCGGCGGCGTTCCACTCCATCACCGACACCTGCTCGCCCTTCGGGGTGAGCAGTTCGGCCCGCCAGAGCTTGGTGTCCACCCGCCGGTCCGGGTACTCGTACCCCTGGAGGACCGTGATCACGGAGCCGTCGTCGAGCCGCTTCGTCGTGCAGGCGTCGTACGGGACGAACACCTTGTCCGGGCACCGGGACGCCTCCTGGGCCTCCTGCGTGCCCGGCTGCACCCTGCTCACCGAGAGGGACACGGCCCCGGGGCCCTTGCCGTCGTCGAAGACGACCGACGCGTAGGGCGCGGCGATCTGCCGGCTGCTGTCCTGCTCGGTTCCGCGGCCGGCCTCCTGACTGAACGTGCCCTTCGGCATCAGCTTCTTCAGGGTCTCGATCATCTGCTGCGCGGACACCGGATCCGCCGGGGCCGACGGCGAGGCGGACGGCTTCGGGGCGGCTCCCACGGCGGTGGCTCGGGACGGGGGAGCCGAACCGCCCCACGGCACCAGCAGGGCCCCGCCCACCGCCGCGAGCGCCACGCTCGCGGCGCCGCCCAGGACGGCGGCCCGGCGCTGCAGGCGCAGCCGCCGCCCGCGCGCCGCACCGGCGGCGGCGAGGGCGGCGCGGTTGGTGTCGAAGGTGCCGCCCGCCTGGTGGAGGGCGGCGGACAGCCGGTCCTCGAACGGATCGGTCTGCGAGGCGTCGAAGGGGTCGCTGTGCTGGTCGACGGGCATGGTGGGCCACCGTTTCACGAGGTCGAAGAGGCTTGAGGAACGCAGCGGGGAGGTGCGGCGGGGCGGGCGGCAGGAGAGGGGGTGCCGGGGACACCGTGGCGGGGGCCGGGAGGCAGAGCGGTTCTCCGGCTGCGGCAGCGGCAGGGACGCCGCGGCGCCCGGCGGCTCAGGGGCGGGCGTACACGCCGATGTCCTCGCCGAGCAGTCCCCGGAGCCGGGCGAGCGCCCGCACGCTCCGGGTGCGTACCGCCGCCGAGCTGGCGTGCAGCACGTCGGCGGTCTCCTGGACGGACCGGTCCTCCCAGTAGCGCAGTACGACGACGGCCCGGTCCTTCGCGGGCAGCTCCCCGAGCGCCTGCAGGAGCGTGAGCCGCAGCGAGGCGTCGGGCAGCTCGTCCGCGGTGTCCGGTACGGCGTCCGTGGCGCGCTCGGTGTTCCTGCGCAGCCGCTTGTGGGCGAGGAAGGTGCGCGTCAGGACGGTCTGCGCGTACGCGGCGGGGTTGCCGACGCGGGAGACCCGTCCCCAGCGCAGGTAGACGCGCCCGAGGGTCTCCTGCACCAGGTCCTCCGCGAGGTGGGTGTCCCCGGCGGTGAGCAGGCACGCCGACCGGTACAACTGCCCGGTGCGTGCCGCCGCGAACTCCGCGTACTCCTGTGCGCGGACCTGTCTCATGTGCGCTCCCTGATGCTGTGTGCCGGCTGTCGAAGAGGTCCTCACTTCACTGATGCGGTGGGGAGGGGAAAATGTTTCACACGAATCCCGCAGCGAAGAGCCCCCGGCCCGGGTGCCGCGACCGCGACCGAGAGCACGAGGACCCACGGATGACCGAGCCCCCACCGCCCCCCGGCCCCACGCCACCGCCCGGCTTCGGCCCGCCCCCGCCGCAGCAGGCGTTCCCGCCGCCCCCGCCCTACGCGCCCGCGCCGCAGCCCCGGTACGCGGCCCCGGCGCCGCCGTCGTACGGGTCCGCACCCGGTCCGGTACCGGCGCCGCCACCGTCCGCGGGGCCGGAGTTCATGGCGGTGGACAGGAGCAGCGCGGTCGCCGTCGACGCGGAGGGCGTCACCCTTGAGCTGAACGGAGTCTCCGCCGAGTTCCCCTGGCCGGAGATCCGCAGCGTCCACTACCGGGTGAGCCCGAACGGCAAGGCGCTGATGTTCGGGGTGATCCACCTGGACGGCCACTTCTACGAGGCCGTGGTCACGGCCAGGCCCCGCGCCCGTCTGGCGGAGTGGTGCGCGCACCTGCCGTGGGTGCTGGGCCACTACCGCCCGGCGGGCTGACCCGCCGGGCGGCCCCGCTCACAGCAGGTGGTCGGCCCTGCCGTCCTTGATGTCCAGGATCAGGGCGCGCAGCGCCTCACGTGAGTCGGTCAGGTACCGCTCCTCCTGACCGGCTATGGCGATGTAGGCGTTTCCCTGGAGGTCGGTGCCCACGCGGAAGCAGGCGGACCCCTCCGCGCAGAACGGTTCCTCCCAGGTGATCTCGGGCTCGGGCACGGGTCCTTCTCCTCACAGTCGACCGGCGATGTTGTGGATGACGTCGCGCGACTCCTCCGGCGACAGCGCACGCTGCTCCATCCAGTCCAGCTGGGCTCGGTACGTGGACAACTGCGCTTCCTGATGGAGGAATTCGGGGCCGTGGGCGCTGTCGATCTGGACGGTGTCGAGTCGGGGCATCGGACCTTCCGCGTGGACCACGGTCTGTCCGGCACCCGGGAACGAGCCGGCGTCGAAGGGAATGACGCGCACGGTCACATGGGGCCGCCGCGTCATACCGAGCAACTGCTCCAACTGGCCGCGCGCCACCTTGCGGCCCCCGAAGCTCATGCGCAGCGCGGCCTCGTGCACCATGCCGACGTACGCGGTCGGCTCGTCGCCCTCCAGAACGCGCTGGCGCTCCAGCCGGTGGGCCAGCCGCAGCGCCACCTCGTGGTCGGGCAACGGGGGCAGTGCGGCCTTGAAGACCGCCTGGGCGTGGTCGCTGGTCTGCAGCAGCCCCGGCATGTGGACGAAGTGCACGCTGCGGATCCGTACGGCGTGATGCTCCAGTTCGGCGACGTCGAGCAGCCCGGCCGGCAGGCTGCCGCGATACCGCTCCCACCAGCCGTCCCGGGCCGGTCGGGCCATGCCCACCAGGGCGTCGACATACGCCTCGTCGTCGCAGTCGCAGTTGCGGGCCAGGATGCGCAGACGTTCCGCGCTGATGGCGCGCGCACCCGACTCGATATTGGAGATCTTCCCCCGGTCCACGCCGAGCAGTCCGGCGGCGTGCTCCCCGGTCATCCCGGCGGCCGTGCGCATCTTTCGCAGCTCCGCGCCGAGTCTCTTCTGTCGCTCTGTCGGAGACGTTCTCGCGGCCATGCGGTCCCCTTCCTCAGCCGGGCTCGCCCTACTGATGCCCATGTCGCCCCGAACGTGGGCAACACAACCCCCGACGTCCTACATTCGGTAACCGGCACGCTACACAAGGCGGTTGGTCGTGCATCGCGCGAGCCCGCCCCTCCCTTCCGTCCCCGGGAGGCGGGCTCGCGCACCCGAAGCGAGCGCCCCGCGGTCGTCGCGGTGGCGGCCGCCGCCGACGCATCGACACGGATGCTCCTGGTCATGCTCCACGTGGCAGCCGTGTTCCTGGCCGGTGCCTGGCGGTTCCTCCGCCCGATGGTCGTGCTCGGCCGGCGGGGGACCACCGTGCGGGCGGACGTGCTCGGCTACCAGCACTGGACGCGGGAGGTCCGCCCCACGTACGGCTACACCACCGTCGAAGCACCACCATCACCGCGGCCTCGGCCATCCGGCGGATCGGCACCCACAAGAGCGACGGCGTCGACGTCACCTACGACCCGCTCCACCCCGACTCCGCGATCTGCCGGACCGGCTGGCCGACCGCTACCTGCCGGCGTGCATGCTCATCCTGCTCGGCCTGTGGTGGGGCCTCACCGCGACGGCCCACCTCATAGCCACCCTCGCGAACGCGCTGCGCTGACTCCGCACCCGGGGCGCCCCGTAGCGCCCGCGGCTCCGGGCGGAGGTCAGCGGCCGGCATCCATGAAGCGGAGGGCGTTCCCACGGATCGACGGCCGACGCTCGTTGCCATGTACGGACGTTGGTGCGTGCGCTCATGCCGATGCACTCCCTTGACCCTCACAGCAGGTCGGACACCCGAGCCCTGAAGTCGGCCACGTCCCGCTGGATGTACGGAGACAGGTCGGTCAGAAGCCGCACGGTCTCATCCAGGTGGCGGGCGAGTGCCGGTTCCGATCTCCACGTGGGGCCCTTCCGCGTCAGTACCGCCGACAGCAGATCATCGTCGTACCAGCCGGTGACGGATTCTTCTGGAGCTGTTTCCCGCAGGTAGTCCAGAGCCACGGGCAACAACCAGCGCAGACCCACGCCCTGTCCGATCAACCGCCGTAGATCCTCCACAGCGAGATCCTTGATGGGCCTCCGCCGCAGTTCATGGATGCCTCGGACCAGCGTCGTGCTGTCGCGTGCGGGGGCGGGCCATCGATCCCCCTCCAACTCCTCGATTGACTTCTCTCTGTCGACGAAGTCGGACAGTGTCTGCCTTGGCCGATTCGGCCAGATCCCATGGAATTCTGCCTCGAAACAGTGCTTGCGGCGCATATGTGGTTCCCTCTGAGGGGGAGCGCAACGAAGAGGAGTTCACCTTTGGGGTGCTCCAGAGCGCAGATGTCTGTCGTGTCGGTCAGCCTCACATGCATCCAGTCGTCGTCCAGGCCCACTGAGAGCAGGAACGAACCGTCATCCCGCAGCACGCCCCCCTCTCATGTGTGGCGGTTCCGTGCTTTGTTGACGTGCCGTGCGGTCTCAGGCGAACCCGCACGAATGCGCTCGACCGGTGAGGCCTCGATGTGCACGATACGGCGGAATGCCTCCACGACTCTGGGGCCGCTCCCTCTGAATCAGCCGCCTACTTCTAGGCCAGAGTTCAGGAGGCGGCTGA
Source organism: Streptomyces actuosus (assembly GCF_016921115.1). Taxonomy (GTDB): domain Bacteria; phylum Actinomycetota; class Actinomycetes; order Streptomycetales; family Streptomycetaceae; genus Streptomyces; species Streptomyces actuosus_A. The sequence continues at coordinate 171,925 of NZ_JAFFZS010000009.1, read as the reverse complement.
AAGTTTGCGAAACGATGACATATGCGCATTCCTCAATGGGGCGTCCCCCTCCGCTTGGAGGGCCCGTTCATGGCGGTGGTTGTCCGCGATCCGTGTTCTATTTGCCAGTGTCAGATCGCACCTGCGGGAGGGGTACTTGCTGGAGATGTTCAACGATGAGGTCAAGATCCGAAAGTACTCTGAGGCAGAAATCCGGATCGCCGATATTGATGGAGTGAATCACTTCGGAGAAAGCCTATCGGCGCCGATCTCATAGCCGCGGTAGCCGCCTCGTCGGGCGGCTCGGTGACCGTGAACTCCCGGTGCCGGACGTCCCGAGGGGCCGGCGCCTCCGTCCTGCCGGTCCGCGTTTCCGCGGGGGCCGGTGTCGGTCACGTCGCCTTCCGGGGCCGTTTCAGGGTCTCGATGCCCAGGGCGTCCGTCGTGGTGGGACGGGCGTTGAGGCGGTGGGTCACCACCCAGCGGCCGTCTTCGGTGGCGCCGGCGAAGAGGGAGGCGTGGCGGGTGGCGCCGTTGTGCCAGTGCAGCGGGCCGGCGGTCTGCCAGGAGGGGGCGGGAGGGCCCAGGCGGCGTTCCAGGAGGAGGCGGGTGACCAGGTCGGCGACCGCGCGGGGGGTGGCCCACAGGCCGCCGGCCGGGAGGATCGCGCCGGTCGTCGTCCAGGGGGTGCGGGGCCTGCCGAACCGGCCGGGGGCGAGGAGGCGTCGGGCCGGGTCGGGGGTCGCGGTGACCTCGCGGACGTCCAGCGGTTGCAGGACGCGCTCGGTGACCAGCTGCTCGTACGGCATGCCGGCCGCGGCCGTCAACGCCGCGCCCAGGACGGCGTACCCGAGGTTGGAGTACTCCTCGGTCTGCCCGGGAGGGGCGAGGGTCAGAGTGTCGAGACGGGGCAGCAGCCGGTGCAGGGCGGCCTCGTCGAAGGGGGCGTAGGGGTCGCGGCGAGGGGTGCCGGTGCCGGGCGGCAGGCGGGGCAGGCCCGAGGTGTGGTCGGCGAGGTGGCGGAGGGTGATGCCCGTGCCCGGGGGTGTCGGGAGCCAGCGGTCCAGGGGGTCGTCCGGCGTCAGGGTCCCCGCGGCCGCCAGCTGCGTCAGTGCGGTGCCGGTGAGCACCTTGGTGAAGGATCCGATCTCGACGAAGCGGTCGACGGCGTGTCCTCCGCTCGTGTGCGGGGGAGCGGTGTCGCTCAGGACACAGGTCGGGACGGGACGTTTCACCTTCAGCATGAAGGCGAATGTAGTGCGACGATCCGATGAATCAGACCTGTTGGTGGCGCCGCAGTGAGTCGGCCGTGCGGTATCGGTCACGGGCCTCGTCGCTTCGGACCGCCCCGATGTGCGTCGTCCCGCCCCCGGCCCGGTCCGTGCGGACGCCGGGAGTCCCGCAGCGGACCGAACCCCGCCGTGCGCGGCGGCGCGTGGCCCCGGCCGGGTCAGGACGGCCGGGGCCACGCGCCGGGCCGGATCGGGCCGGACCGGGCCGGACCGGGTGGGTCAGGGCCGGACCGGGGCGCGTCGGGACGGCTACGGCAGCGCGTGCACGTGCGCGCCGACGGCGTTCGACCAGGCGTTGCCCGCCGTCGCGTCCCAGTTCGTGGACCACGTCATCGCGCCCCGCAGACCGGGGTACGTCTTCGATGGCTTGAAACTGCCGCAACCGGTGCCCTGGGTCAGGCAGTCCAGGGCGGCATTGACCACGGGCGGTGACACGTAGCCGCTCCCCGCGCCGCGGGGCGAGGCGGGCAGGCCCAGGCCGACCTGGGACGGGGAGAGGCCGCCCTCCAACTGGATGCAGGCGAGCGCGGTCAGGAAGTCGACCGAGCCCTGGCTGTAGACCTTGCCGTCGCAGCCCAGCATGGAACCGCTGTTGTAGTACTGCATGTTGACGACCGTGAGGATGTCCTTGAGGTTCAGGGCCGTCCGGAAGTAGGCGTTGGACGTCGACTGCATGTCGATGGTCTGCGGAGCCATCGTCAGGATCAGCGAGGGGCCCGCCTTCGCCGACAGGGAGCGCAGCGCCTGCGTCATGTAGGTGGCGTCGAGGCCGTTCTCCAGGTCGATGTCGACGCCGTCGAACCCGTACGTCTGCATCAGTGTGTGGACGGAGTTCGCGAAGTTCGTCGCGGAGGTGGGGTCGTTGACGGAGACGGTGCCGTTCTGGCCGCCCACCGAGACGACGACCTTCTTGCCGGCGGCCTGCTCGGCCCTGATGTCCGCCTTGAACTGGTCGACGGTGTAGCCGCCGAGGCCGGCCGTGTCGAGGTTGAAGGTGACGGCGCCCGGGGTCGTCGTGGCGTCGGCGAAGGCCACCGCGATGATGTCGTACGCCGACTGCACGTCGGACAGCCTCTGGACGGTCGCCCCGTTGTCGAAGTTCTGCCAGTAGCCGGTCACGGCGTGCTGGGGCAGACCCGTGCCTCCCCCTCCACCGCCGCCGCCCGAGGCCTCGGTCGTGGCCGTCACCGGCGCCGACTTCGGCGACTCGCCCGCCGTGTTCGCGGCCGTCACCCGGAAGCTGTACGACGTCGAGGCCGCGAGGCCGGACACCGTCGCCGAGGCGCTCGTCGCCGACGCCACCTTCGTGCCGTCGCGGTAGACGTTGTAGGACGCCGCGTTCGAGACCGCGCCCCAGGTCAGGGACACCGACGAGGACGTCGTCCCGGCGACCGCCAGGCCGGTGGGAGCGGCCGGGACCGTCGGGGCGGGGTCGCCGCCGGAACCGCCGTCGGGGCCGTGGACCGAGATGTCGTCGGCGTAGTACGGGGCCTGGGCGTACCAGCCGTGGGTGTAGAGCGTGACCGAGGTCGTGGCCGCCCCCGTGGTGAAGCTCGTCGTCAGCTGCTTCCAGGCCGAGGTGTCGGGGGTCCAGGTCGACACGTCCGTCGTGCCGGTGCCCGTCACGCCCAGGTAGGCGTACCCGCCCCGCACCCATGCGCTCAGCGTGTAGGTGGAGTCGGGTTGGACGGCCACCGTCTGGGTGCACCGGGCGTTGTCCTGCCCGCCGGGGGTGGCCTTCAGCGCGCCGGCGCCGCCGTGCACGGGGGAGGAGACGGTCGTGCCGCTGCTCGCGGAGCAGGTCCAGCCGGCCAGGCCCGACTCGAAGCCCGCGTTCTCGACATTGTTGACGTCGGCGGCCGAGGCCTGGCCCGCGCCCGCGAAGGAGAAGGCGAGGGCTGCCACGAGGGTTCCCGCCCAGACGCGTCTGGGCAGGGCTGGTGCGCGGTCCACTGGTGCCTCCGGGGAGGGAGAGGGGGGTAGGGACACGGTGGCCACCGTCGACGTATCAAGTTGGTCCAGACCAATTCAACTGTCAAGGGGTTCGGGTCGAATCCGCCCGCCGAGCCGGCGCTGCGCCGGATGTCTGCGCAACCTGCCCCGATTTGAAGCGACTTGTGCGCCGGTGTTTCGCGCGGAGCTGCGGAAAGGCTGTTCTCCGGTCACAGACGCGTGGTTACAGTGCTCAGGTAGTCACGCAGTGAAGTCATCTCGATGCACCGGCGTCACACCCGGCCATCGACAGGCGTGGATGGGGAGCTGCGCGTGCCAACTGCCATTGCCGTGACCGGTGCCGACCTGGCACTGCCGGCGCAGGACGAGCGAACCCTGCCCGCGGCCGTCCTGCGGGACATCGACCGACAGCCGCTGGAGCAGGCGCTCCTCGCCGTGCAGACCCTCGTCGAGCAGCACGGGCACGTCGTCGTCGTGTACTCGCGGGCGACACCGCCCGGCGTGGAGCACAGACTGCGCACCATCCGCTCCCTGCTGGAGAGCGACCGCATCGCCTTCTTCCGGCCCGACGACCTACCGCCGTTGGCCGTCGCCGTCCTCGCTCGCCAGCTGCGCCAGCTCGCCTCCTGCGACCTCGGCCCCGGCGTCCTCGCCTCCGCCGGCCGACTCCTCACCCACTACCTCCACGCCGGCGCCCTGCTCGGCTCCCTCGCCCGCCTCGACCGCGTCCCCGTCGACCTCAAGGCGCACGCCCGCTCCTGGGTGCCCGGCAGCCAGTTCGCCGTCCTCGCCCACCCCGAACCCCGCGTCGTACGGCTCGGCACCCCGGACGCCGCCCTGCCCGGCCCCGACTTCGGCACCTCCCTGCTCGTCGCCCGCGGGCAGCTCCAGTCCGACTGGGTCGGCACCACCCTCGCCCCCGCCTGGCAGGCGCGCGGCCTGCGCGAGGCGCCCCTGCCCGCCGAGTCCGCCGACTGGTGGGGCACCGGCAAGGCCATCGAGTTCTGCGCGTACCTGCCCGACCTGTCCGTCCTCTACCAACTCGTCGCCTCCGTACGCCAGAACCCCTGCCACTGGTGCGGCCTCGACGTCATCGGCGACCGCTGCGTCTTCTGCTCCGCCATGCCGCCCGTCCACGGCGAACTGCAGCCGTACGGCGGCCGGCGGTCGTACGGCGACCCGCAACCGTACGGCCGCCGCCTCCCGGTCGGCTGACCGCGCCCCGTCCCCGCCCCGCCCACCCCCCCCCGATGAGGTTGCACGGTCCATGAACTCCCGTCAGCGCCGCGGCGTGATCCTCCTGCTCGTGTCGGTCCTGTGCGCCCTCGGCGCGTTCGCCGGCGTGCTCTCCGTCATCAGCGACGTGAAGTCCAAGGTCGGCCCCGAGGTCACCGCGTACCGGCTCAAGGGCAACATCAAGCCCTACACCTCGCTCACCGCGGACCAGTTCAAGCAGATCCGGGTGCCCGAGCGCTGGCTGTCGGACACCGCCGTCACCGACCTGTCCGAGATCCGCGGCAAGATCGCCGTCACCACACTGCACGCCGGGTCCCTGCTCCAGCGGGACATGATCGTCGACCGGCCCGCCCTCCAGCCCGGTCAGCAGGAGGTCGCCATCATGATCGACGCCGCGACCGGCGTGGCCGGCAAGATCACCCCGGGCGCCACCGTCAACGTCTACGCCACCTTCGAGGGCGACAAGAAAGGGCAGCCCGACCAGTCCCGGGTCATCGTGACCGGCGCCCACGTCCTCGACGTCGGCAAGCTGACCGCCCTCGAACCCGACGCGGACCGCCGTACCCGGTCCACCGAGGCCGTCCCCATCACCTTCGCGCTGTCCGCGATCGACGCCCAGCGCATCACCTACGCCGAGTCGTTCGCCAAGCGGGTCCGCCTCGCCCTGATCGCACCCGGCGGCGACGGCGGCGTCCCCGCACAGGACCGGACGTACGAACTCGCCAAGGACAAGTGAGAGGCCCGCATGACCACGAGGATCCTCCCGGCGGTCGGCGACGCGGACGCCGTCCGGTCCATCACCACCCTGCTCGGCCAGCTGCCTGACGTCGAACCCCTCGCCCCCGTCGTCGACTCCACCCAACTCGTCGACACCCTCGCCCGGCTCGCCGCCGAGTCGGTGGGCGAGCTGCCCGAGGTCGTCGTCGTCCACGAGCGGATCGGCCCGGTCCCCGCACTGGAACTGATCCGCGAGGTCTCCGTCCGCTTCCCGGCCGTCGGCGTCATCCTCGTCACCGCCGACGCCGGACCCGGCCTGTTCTCCGCCGCCATGGACTCCGGCGCCCGCGGCCTGGTCGCCCTGCCGCTGTCCTACGACGAACTCGCCAGCCGCGTCCAGGCCGTCGCCCAGTGGTCGGCGGGCGTCCGGCGCCATCTCGGCCACGGCGGCGACGTGTTCACCGGAGCCGGCGGCACCGTCGTCACCGTCAGCGGCGCCAAGGGAGGCGTCGGCGCCACGGTCACCGCCGTCCAGCTCGCCCTCGCCGCCCAGGCCTCCGGCCACAGCACCGCCCTGGTCGACCTGGACCTCCAGACCGGCGACATCGCCTCCTACCTGGACGTCCAGTTCCGCCGCTCGGTCGTCGACCTCGCCACCATCACCGACATCACCCCCCGCGTCCTGGCCGACGCCGTCTTCCAGCACGACACCGGCGTCTCCCTCCTCCTCGCCCCCGCCGAGGGCGAACGCGGTGAGGAGGTCACCGACCGCGCCGCCCGCCACCTCGTGACCGCCCTGCGCTCCCGCTACGAGGTCGTCGTCATCGACTGCGGGGCGCAGCTCGGCGGCGCCGGCGCCACCGCCGTCGAGATGGCCGACCGGGCCCTGCTGGTCACCACCCCGGACGTCGTCGCGGTCCGCGGCGCCAAACGCGTCGTCCGCATGTGGGACCGGCTCCAGATCCGCAAGGCGGAGGAGACCACCGTCGTCGTCAACCGCCACACCCGCGGTACGGAGATCCAGCCGCCGCTCGTCCAGAAGATCACCGGCACCGGCATCGCCGCCACCGCGATCCCCGCCGCGTACAAGGAACTCCAGGCCGCCGTGGACGCCGGCCGCCTGCACGAACTCGACCACAAGGGCACCGTCAAGCAGGCCCTGTGGGCGCTCGCCGGCGAACTCGGCCTGGTCAGAGCCCCGGAGGGGCACCGCGCCGGGGGACGGCTGCGCGGCGACCGGGCGCCGGGAGGCTTCCGGCGGCGCAGGGAGGGCGGGGGATGAGGCGCCCGCCGTCCGACCGGGGCCAGGTCACCGTCGAGTTCCTCGGCATGGTCCCGCTCATCGTCGTCACCCTGGTGCTGCTGTGGCAGTTCGTGCTCCTGGGGTACACCTACACGCTCGCGGGGAACGCTGCCGACGAGGCGGTCCGCGCGGCGACCGCCGCCGAACCGGGGGCACGCGACGGGGTGTGCGAACGAGCGGGCCTCGACACGCTGTCGGGTGCCTGGAGGGGGGACGCGGACGTGACCTGCACGACCGGTGGCGGCTATGTGAGGGCCTCCGTCTCCCTGGGCGTCCCCGTCCTCTTCCCTGGCGTGATCGGCTTCCCGTTCAGGGTGCACGGCTCGGCGGGAGCGGTGGAGGAGGTGACGGACCGAGATGGCACCTGACGAGGTGGCGGGGGAGACGGACCGGACGGGGGCGCGGCGGAGCCGGAGCGCCGAACCGCGCGGCGGGCGCGACCGGCTGTGGGCCCGGGCCGCGGGACCCGGGGACCGGGGCGCGTGGCGGCGGGACCGGGGCACGTGGACATCCGGTGGGGGCGGCGGCGCCCGGCCGCGGCGCCGTACCGCCCGGATCCCGGACCGCGTCCCACGCCGGTGGGGCCGTCCCGGCGGGCCGCATCGCGGGCATCACCGGCTGCGGTGCCGTACCGCCCGGCTCGTGCGCGGCGGAGGGGACCGGGGGCAGGCCGCCCTGGAGTACCTGGGCTTCGTGCCCGTCCTGCTGCTCGTCGCACTCGCCGGCGTCCAACTCGGCCTGATCGCCTACGCCGCCCAGCAGGCCGGTACGGCGGCCCGCGCCGGTGCCCGCAGCGCCTCCCTCCAGCACGGCGCCCAGCAGGGCTGCACCCGGGCCGTCAGCGACTGGCTCGCCGACGGTACCCACTGCTCCTCCGCCGAACTGGGCAAGGAGGTCCAGGTCACCGCCGACATCGACATCCCCTCCCTGGTCCCCGGCTGGGACTTCGGGCAGGCCCGTCGGACGGCGACCATGCCGCTCGACCACTGACCCCGGCCCTGTCGCCGGGCGACCGGGCGGCAGACCGACCAAGCCGCCCGCCCCCCGCCGACCCGACGTTCCACCCCGCCCCCACCCGACGATCAGCGATCGACGGGCCCCGACCCCGACCATCGACCGAGGAGGACCGGACGGATGAGCCTGCGGGCACGCATCAACTCCCCCGAGGAGCAGGGCAGCCGGGGCGAGGACGGCCACCTGGTCGCCTCCTACCGCGCCAAGCTGCTGGAGGAGATCGACCTCGCGGAGATGGGCGCGCTCGCCGCCGCCGAGCGCCGGGCGCGGCTGGAGCGCGTCCTCGGCCACATCATCAGCCGCGAGGGCCCGGTCCTGTCGACGGTCGAACGCGCCCAGCTGATCCGCCGGGTGGTCGACGAGGCGCTCGGGCTCGGCATCCTCGAACCGCTGCTGGAGGACGCCTCCGTCACGGAGATCATGGTGAACGGCCCGGACGCGATCTTCGTGGAACGGGCCGGCCGGGTCGAGCAGCTGCCCCTCCGCTTCGCCTCCGCCGACCAGTTGATGCAGACCATCGAACGCATCGTCTCCACCGTCAACCGGCGCGTCGACGAGTCGAACCCCATGGTCGACGCCCGCCTCCCGTCCGGCGAGCGCGTCAACGTCATCATCCCGCCGCTGTCCCTGACGGGGCCGATCCTCACGATCCGCCGGTTCCCCCGCTCCTTCACCCTCCAGGAGCTCATCGGCCTCGGCTCGCTCGACGAGCACATGCTGTTCCTGCTGGCCGGCCTGGTGCAGGCCAGGTTCAACGTCATCGTCTCGGGCGCCACCGGCACCGGGAAGACGACCCTGCTCAACGCCCTGTCCGGGCTGATCCCGGACGGCGAACGGATCATCACCATCGAGGACTCCGCCGAACTCCAGCTCCAGCAGCACCACGTCATCCGCCTGGAGTCCCGGCCGGCCAACGTCGAGGGACAGGGCCGGATCAGCATCCGCGACCTGGTCCGCAACTCGCTGCGCATGCGTCCCGACCGGATCGTGGTCGGCGAGGTACGCGGCGGCGAGTCCCTGGACATGCTCCAGGCCATGTCCACCGGCCACGACGGCTCCCTCGCCACCGTCCACGCCAACAGCGCCGAGGACGCACTCACCCGCCTCCAGACCCTGGCGTCCATGTCGGACGTCGAGATCCCCTTCGCCGCCCTGCACGACCAGATCAACAGCGCCGTCGACGTGATCGCCCAGCTCACCCGCTTCCCCGACGGCGCGCGCCGCATCACCGAGATCGCCCTGCTCGACAGCCACGGCGGCGAGCCGTACCGCCTGGCCACGGTGGCCCGGTTCGAGGCGCAACCGATGACACACGACGGGCGCGTCCACGGCGCCTTCCGCCACTTCCCCCTCCCGCGCCGGACCGCGGACCGCCTCCATCTGGCGGGCCAGCCCGTCGCGCAGGCCTTCGGAGTGGCGTACTCCCCGGACGAGCTGGCCCTGCGCGAGGCCAGGTAGGACAGGCAGGACGGACACCTCCCATGGAACTTCAGACCCTGATCACGCTGACCGTCGGCGTCACCCTGCTGACCTGCCTGCTCGCCGTCCTGGGCGTGCACACCTACGCCCGGGGCCGGGCGCAGCGGGCCGCCCTGGTGGACCGCCTCACCCACACCCACCAGCTCCCGCCCGCCGGCCGCCGACGCCGCTTCCGCCACCTGGACCGCAGGCTGCGCCGCACCCGGCTGGGCCGGAAGCTCGAACTGAAGCTGGTGGCCACCGGCCTGGACGCGACCCCGGCCGAGTTCGTCGTCGCCGTGTTCGCCGCGGTCGCCGCCCTGTGGCTGATCGGCCAGGCGGCACTCGCCCCCTTCTTCGGGCCGATCGCCGGCCTGCTCGGACTGTGGGCGGCCGTCCAGTTCCTCAACTGGCAGCGGCAGAAACGCATCGAGAGGTTCATCAACCAACTCCCCGAACTGGCCCGCATCCTGGCCAACGCCACCCAGGCCGGCCTCGCCCTGCGCACCGCCATCGGCATGGCCGCGGAGGAGCTGGAGGCCCCCGCCGGCGAGGAACTCGCCAAGGTGGCCGACCAGTTGGCGATCGGCATCCCCATGGACGACGCGCTCGGCGAGCTGGCGGACCGCCTGCCCTCCCGCGAACTGGTCGTCCTGGTCACGACCCTGGTCCTGTCCAACCGGGCGGGCGGCCAGGTCGTCGGCGCCCTGCGCAACCTCACCCGGACGCTGGAGGAGCGCAAGGAGACCAGAAGGGAGATCCGCACCCAGCTCTCCCAGGTCAACATGACGTCGTACGCCGTCCCCGTGCTCGGCATCGGGTCGCTGCTGCTGATGGACAGCGTCAAGGACGGCGCCCTGGCACGCATGACGGGCTCGCCCGTCGGCCAGGCCTGCGTGATCGTGGCGTTCGGCCTGTACGCGGTGGGCTTCGTGCTGATCCGCCGCATGTCGCGGATCGACGTCTGACGGGGAGGACGGACATGGACCTGGGAACGGCGGGCCTGCTGCTCGCACTGCTGACGGGCCTGAGCGTGTGGGGCGTCTTCGCGGGCATCCGCATGTACCGGGCGGACGCCAGACTCCCCGACGACCTCGCGCTCGCCCTGGAGGTCGGCGCCACCCGCACGAGCGCCGTCGACTCGCTCATCGACCGCATGGGCATGCGCTACGCCCCCGCCGTGCAGCGCCTGATGGGACCGAAGCTGGTGGCCCGCGTCCGCCGCCGCATCGACCTGGCGGGCAACCCCGGAGGCCTGACCATCGACCGCTACGCGGCCCGCAGGGCGGTGTACGGCGCCCTGGGTGCGTTGGGCTTCCTGGTGTTCCTCCTGCGCGGGAACTACCTCGTGGCACTGCTCCTGCTCGCCTTCGGGGCGTTCTGGACGGAGGTCGGCATCTGGGCGGCCGTCCGCGTCCGCAAGGACGTCATCGAACGCACACTGCCCGACTTCCTCGACGTCCTCGCGGTCGTGGTCAGCGCCGGCCTCAACTTCCGGCAGGCCCTGGACCGCGTCGCGTCCCACTACGAGGGCCCCTGGGCCGACGAGATCCGCATCACCCTCCGCCAGATGGACCTCGGCATGAGCCGTCGCCAGGCCTTCGCCGAGCTCAGGCGGAGGAACGACTCCGAGCAGGTCGCCATGTTCGTCACCGCCCTGCAGCAGGGCGAGGAACTCGGTGCCCCCATCGTCGAGACGCTGGTCTCCCTCGCCAAGGACATGCGCCGCACCGACGCCCAGAACGCCCGCCGCAAGGCGGCCCGCGCCGTCCCGCGTGCCACGCTGATGATCACCACGTTCATGGTCCCCGCGACGATGCTGCTGCTCGGCGCCGGGCTCCTGCTGGGATCGGGCACCGACTTCGGGTCCCTCACCGGGGAGTAGGGGAGGGGAGATGGCACTGACCGTGGCGAGAGCGCAGCGCGGCCGGAGGAGGGCCACCGACGGCCGACGGACCCTCGGGGAGCCGCTCGCACCCGCCCGGCCCGCCGGCACGCCGGGCGGGTACGGCAGCCCGGACACCGCCGAGGGCCTCCGGTCACCCGCGCCCCCGGCGACGGTCGGGCGGGCGCCGCAGCCCGAACGCGGCGCCCTCCAGGCGATGTGCCGCCAGGTCTTCGGCTTCCGCCTGGCCATGATCGCCCTGGCCGCACCCTCCGCGCTCCTCAACGCAGCCCCGGGCCTCGGCGTGCGCCTGGTGGCCGCGGCGGTCGTCGTCACCTTCATGGCGTCGTACGCCCTCTTCCGCGACTGGGAGCGCTTCGGCCCCCTGCTCCTGCGCCATCCCAGCCTCCTCGCCGTCGACAGCCTCCTCGGCTCCCTGCTGCTGATCTCCGCGGGCCCCGACACGACCCTCGCCTACGTCAGCGTCTGCACTCCCCTCCTCGCCGGCATCGTCTACAGCTGGCGCGGCGCCGCCTGCTTCGCCTCCCTCCAGGCGCTCATCCTCCTGCTGGTCCACGGCGTGCAGGGCGGGGCGGCCGCACCGGCCGAGGCCCTGCTCCTGCCCGGCCTGTGCGTCATCACGGGCGCGCTCGGTTCGACCCTGCGCAACCTCCTCCTCCGCTTCGGTGCCGCGACCCAGGCCCTCACCGCCGTGCAGTCCCGGCTGGCCGTCACCGAGGCCGTCAGCGCCGAACGGGCCCGGCTCGCCCGTGAGATGCACGACTCGGTGGCCAAGACCCTCCACGGCGTGGCACTGGCCGCCGAGGGCCTCGCGGCCTCCGCCGACCGCGTGAACCCGGCCGCGGTGGAGCAGCAGGCCCACGTCATCGCCGGCTCCGCCCGCCGCGCGGCGGCCGAGGCCAGGGCCCTGCTGAGGGACCTGCGCGCGGAGGCCGCCCACGACGACCCCGCACACGTCACCGACCCCGACGTCCTGCACCGCCTGGCCGCCCTCACCCGCCGCTTCACCTCCACCACGGGCGTACCGACGACCTACCACCTCACCGGCCCGGAACCCGCACCCCACCTCCCGCCCGGCGTCACCCGCCAGCTCCTCGCCATCGCCGGAGAAGCCCTGGAGAACGCCCACCGCCACGCCGCCCCGACCCACGTCGACGTCACTGCCGGCGTGGAGAACGGCATCCTCCACATCGGTGTCCGCGACGACGGCCGCGGCCTGCCGCCCGGCACCACCCTCGACCAGCTCCGCCGGGCGGGCCACTTCGGCCTGCTGGGCATGGTCGAACGCGCCGCCTCGGTCGGCGCCCGCATCCGGATCGGCCCCGGCCGGCGTCCCACGGGCACGGAGGTCCGCCTGGAACTCCCCCTGCCCTCCCGCGAAGGAGACCCCCGATGAGCGCCCCCCTGAGGGTCGTCGTCGCCGACGACAACCCCGTGGTCCGCGCGGGCCTGACCGCCCTGCTCTCCGGCCGGGCCGGTCTCACGGTCGTGGCCGAGGCCGCGGACGGCCGCCAAGCCTGCCGGGCCGCCGATCGCCACCGCCCCGACGTGATCCTCCTCGACGTCCGCATGCCCGGCATGGACGGCCTGACCGCCCTGCCCCACCTGGTGTCCGTCGCCCCGGTCCTGATGCTGACCTACAGCGGCGAGTCGGACACCGTCCGGGAAGCCCTCCGCCTGGGCGCCGGGGGCTACCTGGTGCACGGCGAGTTCACGGCCGACCAGCTGATCACGGCGGTACGGGACGTGACGCGGGGCCGCCCCCACGTCACCCCCACGGCGACCCTGGCGCTCCTGGCCCACCTGAGGGACGATCGGAGTGCAACTGCACATGCAGATATCCCGTCAGGTGCGTTACAAACAGCCACTTCCCTCAAACCGCTTTCGCTAATGCAACGGCTTGTGGGACAGTCGTCGAGGGCCGTCCGGGGCCGACTCAGCACGAGGGAGGCGGAGATCATGGACCTCATCGCCTCCGGCATGACCAACCAGCAGATCGCCGCCGCCTGCTTCATCAGCGAGAAGACCGTCAAGAACCACATCAACCGCATCTTCGCCAAGCTCGACAGCACCAGCCGCGCCCAGGCGACGGCGAAGTGGCTCGGAACGGCACGGGGGTGAGGACGACGTGAACGGCGACCGCAGCACACCCCGGAACACCCGTAACTGGGCCCGCCTTTGGGCCCGGGGGCCCTCGACACCCACCCGCGTCCCCGCCTACGGTGCGCAAGCCGAGACACCCGGAGGGGAACACCATGAGCAACTGGATCAACTCCACGGTCACCTACCTCCAGACCCGCGCCGTCCGCACCGCCCGGGCCGCCCGCGAGGACGCGGGGCAGACCGCGGTGGAGTATCTGGGGATCATCGCGGTGGTCGTGGCGATCGTCCTGGCCATCACGGGGACGGACATCGGCACAACGATCTACGACGCCATCACGTCGAAGATCGCCGAAGTCGTCGGCGGCTGACGGGCCGACGAGAGTACGACGACTCGGGGCAGGCCTTTCCCATCTACATCACCGTGGTGGGGGGCCTGCTCCTGCTCGCGTTGGCCTACTTCGCCGTCGGCCAGGCCGCGGCCATCCGGAACGGCGCTCAAACCGCTGCCGACGCCGCGGCGCTCGCGGCGGCGCTGGACACCAGGGACCAACTGGCCGACCAGTGGAAGCTGGATGTGCGCGATCCGACCAAATGGCAGGACATCTTCCACGGGGAAGCAGCGGTGGCACCGTCGTGCTGGCGTGCCCATCAGCTCGCCGATCAGAACGGCGCACATGCATTCTGTGCACCGAAGGGACCGCTGGGCTACGAGGTCCAGGTCGAGACGAACAAGTCCGTCGGAGATTCGGTTGTCCCGGGCACGGAGAGCCTCCATGCGACCGCCACCGCCAAGGCTGTGATCCGACCGCTCTGCACGTTCGACGTCCCCGGCGAGGGCGCGGACGGCAAAGCGTTGCCACAACTCGTATGCAGGGACAGGGATTGGGATCTGGACCCCGACGACCTCACCGACCTCCCCGAGCCACAGGATCTCTTCGATGTCCATCTGGCCGACCCACAAGCGGGCGACGAGTGATGAAGGAAGCACAGGAATGAGTATTCGATTCACTGGGAGGACCCGCAGGGTGCTGGTCGCGCTGGTTGTCGCGGCAGGACTCGCCGTCGGTGCGGGCGGGTGCGGCGGCGGGGGCGGTGACGACGAGCGTTCGGAGAAATCGTCCTCTGCCCCCGTCGGTGACGATGGGTCCAGGCCGAGCACCCAGGAAGGGCAATCGGACACACCACTTGCCGAGCTCAAGGGCTCGGACGGGCTTCTCCTCCAGATCACTTCGGCCACCCGCGACTCAGGTGGCTTCGTCACGGTGAACGGCAACCTGAAGAACGACGGTGCGAAGAGCGTGATGGTGCCCGGTGCCGTCCGGGGTGACGAGACGGAGGTACTCCAGCACGGCAGGTCACTCGGCGGCGCGACGATGGTCGATCCCAAGGGCAGGAAGCGGTACTACGTACTGCGCGACACGGACGGTCGGCCGCTGACGACCACCGGGATCTCCCTCATCAAGGCCGGTGAGAGCCTCGCCGTCTTCATGCAGTTTCCGGCGCCCCCCGCAGATGTCACCGAAGTGACCTTCCAGCTCCCGACGTTCGCTGCCGCCACCATCCAGATCTCCGGGTGAGCCGAAGATGACCCGCACCCGTACCGTCCCCCTGGGCGTGACCGCGACCCTCCTGCTCACAGTCACCCTCTGCGGCGGCACCGCCCCCGCCCACGCCGACGACACCCCCGGTGTCCCCCCGGGCACCGAGCCGAGCGCCACCGCCCCCGTGAAGGTCGACCCGACCGACCCGGATCTGAAGCTTCCCGAGGGGGCCACGCTCGCCGTGCCGAAGGTCCTGGACATCAAGTCGGTCGTCGAGGACCAGTCGGGCGACGAGCGCCGCGAGGACACCAACGCAGACGTGAAGTTCGCCCTGCAGGCGGAGGTGCTGTTCGGCAAGGACAGCGCCAGGCTGAGCGGTGAGGCGCGGGCCAGGATCAGGACGATCGCGCAGGAGATCAAGAAGCAGAACCCGTCACGGATCAGGGTCTTCGGCTTCACCGACAACCTGGGCTCCTCCGCCCACGGCGACGTGCTGTCCAAGCAGCGGGCGAACGCCGTGCAGGACGCACTCGACGACGACCTGAACGACCCGAGCGTCATCTTCGAGGTCCGCGGTTACGGCGAGCAGTACCCGATCGCCTCGAACGCGACGGAGGAGGGCCGCAGGAAGAACCGGCGGGTGGAGGTCACCTTCCCGCGCACGGAGGGCTGAGCGCGCCGGCAGAAGGCACTCCCAACGGCACTCCAGGACACCTGAACGCTCCCGCAGCCCGACCACGCGGGAACCGAGGACAACCGCCGAGCGCACGCGAGATCACCCCTCAGCGCTGCCGAACCGCCTCGACCCGCACCTGCGCCCCCACGCGCACTCCCCACCCCGCCATGGCCCCCGCCTCCGCCTCCAGCACGTGCCGGGCCCGGAGCCGGGGCAGCCCGAGCCGCCCGGGCTGCATCGTGCGTACCGCGACGACGTTCAGCCGGCGGTCGAGATAGGCGACATCGATCGCCATCCGCATGCGGAAGGTGTGCACGCTGTTCGCCGGCGACAGCAGCATCGCCCCGTCGACCGAGGTCCGCCCGAGCAGCCCTTTGGCGCGCGCACGGTAGGAGGCCGCGATCTCCAGAGGCACCTCACGCACCGGGTCCGCACCTCCTTCGACGACCAACGTGCCCTGCCCGTCGCCCCATTGGCGCGTCAACCCCACCACCTCCTTCGTGTACCGTCCACGAGTCGACCGTAGCCACTTTGTTACGCCGGTGCGGCATCACTGGTAGACCTGGTGTGGAGGAGCCGGAACCCGACCGCGGTGGCCGAATGCTCACCGCTCACCACAGCACCCGCCACACGACTGTCACAGCTGATCGCTAAAGTAATGACTGCGGTCTTCTCTGATCCGAAGACCGAACGGGGAACGGGGAGGTACCAGTGCTGCCGAGCGATAGCGGCGGATCGTCGGGCGCGACGGGTTCGTCCTGGCTGTCCAACATCTTCGACACAGCGAAGCACGCGGCTCACGACATCGAGGTCGAGTTCACGTCGTTCACGAAGTTCCGGCAACGGATCGACGAACTCATCCGCGACCTCAAGGAGTCACAGGCCGGCACCAAGCAGGTGGGCCAGGACCAGGTCGTCCGCCACCAGTTCGGCGGAGGCGACGGATCGTGGGTCGAAGCGTCCGGCCTGCACAAGTCGTACGAGAAGGTCATCACCGACCTGGAGACGTTCTCCAAGTTGATGTCGGACTGCATGGAGGCGATGTCCATCGCGGTCCTGGCCTCGCACAAGGGCTACGACAACATGGACCAGGACGTTCGCAATCGCATGGCCGCGATCGACGTGGAGATGACGAAGCACTACGGAGGCTCGTACGACCCGGAGCACTCCAAGAACCACGGCGCCCAGGGCGGCGGCGCGGGTAGCGGCGAGAAGCCGCCCGCCGGCGACTCGGGCGGCACGATCTGACGCGGATGCAGGGACGACGGGAACGGGGAGACAGCTGATGGCAGGCAACGGGTCCGGCGGGGGCACGTCCTTCGACGGGATGAGCCACGAGCAGATGCTGGCGTGGCTGGATCAGGCCAACAGCGGCACGGTCCAGGGTGCCGCCGACAAGCTGACCGGCGCGGCGAAGGAGATCCGCAAGATCGCGGCGGAACTGAAGATCCGTCCGCAGTGGGTGGAGTGGAAGGGCGACGGCGCGGACGCCTTCCGCACCTGGGCCGGGGACCTCGCCAACTCCGTCCTGCGGCTTGCCGACTTCAGTGACGACTCCGCGAAGTGGATGTCCCACGCCTCGGACGCCATCGCCACGGCGAAGGCGTCCATCCCCCGCGACGAGCCGAGCGCCTCGGCCAACCTCGCCGCGGCCCGCGCCCACCACAACGACCCCGACGCCGCCGCTGTCGGGTCCAAGGCCAGCGCGGATCTCGCGGCACTGGCGGCGAGCAAGGAGAAGGTCCGCCAGGAGGCCGCCGGCGAAATGCGAAAGCTGGCCTCCGCGTACGACGTGTCCTCGACCCAGATGGACACCTTGGAACGCCCCAAGTTCCCACCGCCGCCCCAAGGCTTCGTACCGCCTCGTGATGAGATGTCAGACCTCGCCCGTCCCGGACGTTCCGGTGGCGCGAGCAACGGTGGGGTCACACCCGTGTCCGGAGGATCCGCAGCAGCGGCGACAAGGCATTCTGCTACATCGGGGAGCGTCGGCGACCTGGGGGCCACGCCCCGGCCGGTGCCCTCTGAACCGCACCATCAGGTCAACATCGACAGCCCGGCGCATGTCGAGATCAACTCGGTCAACACGCTCCCTGAAATCTCTCGTCCCGCCACGGGGCCCGAGCCGGTTGTGGGACCGGCCACACCGAGTCGTCCTGAGCCGGTTCTTCCGCCGTCTGCCACTGGAATGATGCCACCGACTTCCGGTCGTGCCGGACGTATGCCCACCGTCCCAGGCGGGGGAGGAAGGCAGACCGCCGGAGGGCGGGCATCCCTCGGGCCCGGTCAGGGAAACACCGGAGTTCCTCGTGGTCGTGGACTGGCGGGAAGTGGGCAATTCCCCCACGGGCCGACGTCCGGCACGGCAGCCGGAAGGGCCGTTCCTGGTCAAAACCCTGGCCGCAGCCTTCCATCCGCCACTGGTACCAGCGGACGTCCGACGAGTCCCGGCGTTACGGGTGGACGTCCGACGGGACCTGGTGCCACCGGCGGACGGTCTGCAGGCCCTGGATCGCCGGGGGGACGTCCCGCCAACCAGGGCATTGCAGGGGGACGGCCGACCTCGACACCTGCCGCCAGGAGATCATCAGGCCGATTGCCAAGTGGGACGGTCGTAGGGAGTGAGCCAGCTGCAAATCGCCCTTCGACAGGCGGCACTCCGTCAGCAGGATCGGTGGGATCCGCGTCCGCAACACGCTCCGGAGGGAAAGCAAACGCCGGACGCCCCGCGTCCACCCCGCAGAGTGGTGTGGTCGGTGGGGCCCCACAGCAGACGGGCCGCGGACCTGCTCGTACTGGCGCACCGGTATCCGCTCCGACGCGAGACGGCATTGCCGGGGGTACGCCAAGTGAGGGCGGCAACCGTGGAAGCGGGCGTCGTGCCGCGGGGACGCCGAACAGCAGTCAACAGCGCAAGAAGCAACAGTCTGAGCAGCAGACCGGCAAGCCGTCGGCCACCGATTGACGCAGAGAGAAATCGGAGAGACACACATGCCCACCAAGATGAGAGGCGGTCGGCTTCGGGCTTTGGCCACAATGGTCACCGGTCTCCTACTGGTGGGCACTGCGGCCACGGTGGCTCACGCCGACTCGACGCGATCCCTGCAGTGGCATCTGGATGCCATGCACGCCGAAGAGATGTGGAAGACGAGCACGGGCAAAGGGATCACCGTCGCGGTGATCGATACGGGAGTGGATCCGAACAATCCCGACCTGAAGGGCAGAGTGCTCGACGGCTTGGACCTGGCCTCAAAATTCCAAAAAGGTGACGAACACACGGACTTCAAAGGTCACGGCACCGGCATGGCTGGGCTTATCGCTGGCACAGGGGCCTACGGTGGCGGCAAGGGTGCATTCGGCCTGGCCCCAGGCACGGAGATCCTCCCCGTCCGCATGCCAGATGTGGACGACTTGAGCGGATTCGCCGGACCGACATATCTGAGTAGGGCGATTCGCTACGCAACAGACTCCGGCGCCCAAGTCATCAATATCTCTATGAGCACCTCTGCCCACAGCCCTGAGCTGGATCGGGCAGTGAAGTACGCGCTGGACCACGGTTCGCTACTCTTCGCGGCCGTCGGCAACAGTGGCGACAAGGACAATGCCGTAGAATATCCGGCAGCCACCCCCGGCGTGGTCGGTGTGGGTTCGGTGGGTAAGAACCTCCGGCGGAGTTCCTTCTCTCAATTCGGACCCCAAGTGGATATGGCTGCTCCGGGCGAGGCCATGGTCCACGCCTGCGGAGGGAAGACGGGTCTCTGTAGCGCCAATGGCACCAGTGACGCCACCGCTCTCGCCTCCGCCAGCGCTGCCCTGATCTGGTCCAAGCATCCGACCTGGACCAACAACCAGATCCTGCGCGTCATGCTGAACACGATCGGCGCGCCGACCGACGGGGCCAAGCGCAACGACTCCATCGGCTACGGCATCGTCCGCCCCCGCATCGCCCTGCAGAACCCCGGCGATCCGGGCCCGGCGGACGTGTACCCCCTCCCCGACCTCAAGGCGGCGGCGGAGAAGTCACCGGCCCCCTCGGCGAGCGCGTCCGAGGCGCAGGGAGGCGGAGCGCCGGCCAAGGGCGACGAGGGCGCCGGCTCCAGCACCTCGGCGGCAAAGGACTCCAGCGGCACCCTGTGGATCGTGCTCGGCGTCGGAGCGGCCGTGCTCCTCGCCGTCGCCGCAGCGGCCGTAGCCGTCGCCCGTAAGCGCCGGAACCGGACCACGCCGCCGCCACCGCCCGGCGCCCCCATGCACCAGCCCCCTCACGGCAGCTGGCAGTTCACCCAGCCCGGCCCCGACGGCACACCGCAAGGCGGTGGCCCGCCCCACCAAGGCGGATATCACCGGTGAGGTGCAGTGGAGGCTGAGGCCTAGGTGTTCGGGAGGTTGTGGACGGGGGATGCAGGTCTCGGCTGAGGGATCTTGAATGGGTGAGGGCCTTCCAGGTTCGGTGTGGATTGCGACATCTCCACCGAACGATCAGAAGGCCCTCACGCCACACCGTAATGCACCCCTGACCGAGACCGGGCATCTGCGTCTGGCCCGCTGCGTGGTCGAGGACAACTGGCCCCTCAGGCGCGCCGCGGAACGCTTCCAGGTCTCGCCGACCACGGCCCAGCACGAGGCGGCGGAGGCTGTCGCGACTGCGGACAAGCTGGCGAAGGTGGCCAAGGACCCGGCCGATATGAGCCTGGACGACATCGTCGCCTTCAACCACACCATGGAGAAGTACCGCGATGACCCGCTGTTCGCGGAGCAGTTCGCAAAGCGCCTGGGAGCAAAGGGAACGCTCCGGTTCTGGGCCGAGATGAGCTACAACCATGCCGGAGCCAGAGGCTCGGAACTCCAGACGATGAAGGATCTTCAGGCCAACCTCGGTCTGACGCTCGCCACGGCATCCTTCTCGGACTCCGACGCAATGAAGGGCTGGAAGAAGGCCCTCATCGCCGAGAGCAACACGAACTTCCGTGCTCAGGCCTCCCCGAACCCGGTCGGCGCCCTTGGCTCTTCAAGGCGGACAAGGGAGCGGGGGAGTCGAGCACCGACGACCTGTGGGTCAAGGGACACAACGGCCTCGATCTGGTCTTCGGTGACGATGACGGTCGCGATCCGTTGAAGGGACTGTTCCAGGGGCTCTCCCACAACCCTGAATCCGCTGTACATGCGTTCGAATCCAAGCCTGACTTGGATCACATGCTCGACACCACAAGGTACACCGATCGCGGCAAATACCTCGGTCCTGCTCTGCAGGCTGCAGTCACGGGCCTCGCCGATGGCGACAGCACCTCGATTGCTCCACCGCACAGCGCAACCCAGGTGCACATTATGGCGAACATTATGCATGCTGTGGCGCAGCCGGGTGGGGGCATAGGGGAATCCATGGCCGGCGTCGATCTCGTCCACAAGGGCCTGGGGGACAGCTTCGGCAATATGGCTGCTGCTTACATGCCTGAGATCAGCCAGAAGCTCTACGACGGTGATTCCGCGAAATACATTTTTCTTACAAACAGTGAAGATCCTAGTGGCCTCGGAAGACCTGAAGATGTAGGAAGATTCCTCTCCGCCGTGTCCGAGGATCCTGCGGGTAGGGCAGGCATTGTTTTGGGTGAAAGTATTTACACCAGTGGTCTGATGGAAACTCATCTTTCGGATCCGTCGTTGTTTGATGGTCCCGACAGGCAGGTCCTCGAGTCCATCGGAAGCAATGCCGGCCTCATTGAGGGTATCGTTGCTCATTCTGTCGCAGATAGTGAAGTGCGAGATGCCGTTGAAGGTCAGAATGCCTACAATGAAGACCTGAAGGCAAAGGGTGACTATGCGAAAACCTGGATTTCTACCGGAATGACATTTTTGAAGGTGCCGGAACGGCTCGGAGGAGATGTGATGGGAGGATTTCTCGGAGGAGGCATTGGGGCCGTGGCCTCAGCTGCTGTGGACCATTTGTTGGACGGGCAGAAGATGAGTGGCGCTCGGGACGAAGCCCTGTATCAGAGCGCGGGAGATCTGTACGATTCCCGCGCTTCGGTCAGTCGGTAAACCGAGTGGGCGGCTGATGAAGCCATTGATCGCTACCATGTTGACCTTCCCAAGCAAAGTATCGGTGTCACGATCAATGGTGCTGTGCATCGAGGTTGGGATTCTGCCAGTACTTTCCTGAGTGATGTCAAGGATCGGCCGTAATCGCTGGCGTACGGAGTTTGTGGGAGGGTGCTCCCCTGTTTTGCATCATCGTCCGGAACCCAGGGTTTTGAATTTCGGAATTATTCAGGAGTTCCCCGTTGATTGGCTCTAGAAAGACCCAGTACACTGCGAAGAATTTCTTGCTGATTCTGGTTGGCTTCGCCCTTCTGTGTGTCGCCGGCTGGTACGGATATGTGCAGTTTTTTACGCGTGGCCTGGAAACTCTTCCTGCGAGGGTGTGTGATGGTGCGGTAGAGCGTGACTTGGTTGTTCAGGCGCTGCCGCCGTCCAGGGATGCCAGGGAAAGAGCTGTGAACTCCAGTACGAGTGAAGACTTCACTTGGAATTGCCGTGTCGTCACCAGCGGCGATTCGGTTCTCTGGGGACAGACACATTTGTCTCCCGTTTCGAAGGTCGACTGGGTGAAAGGGCACAATGGTCGGATCGTTCGTGCAGCGGTCGGTGATATTGAGGCTTTGGCTGAGATTGACACTGAGGAAGCCGCCGTGTATGTGCCCTGTACGCCTAGATCGGAACTCCTCCGCAATTCCTCGCCGAACTATGCTGTATTGACATCGATGAGTGTTGGCGGCGATACCAAGGCAAAGGGTGCTTTGCTTCTGCAGATCTTGACGGACATTGCCTACGAACAAGCCAAGCATGCTTATGGGTTGGCTGAATGTCAGGGGCATCGTGACTTTCCGTCGGAGTTGCCCCGCTATCAGAGTGATGAATGAAGGGTAATTTTCGTTGCCGACGGCGCCGTAGGGTGGGAAGGCCCGAACCGGTCCGCGTTAGCCTTGCCGTCTCACTTGGGTACGGCTGGTTTTGGGGTGGAAAGCGAAAGTGCCTTCCTGACCTGGGACGATGAACCTTGCTGAGGGGTTCTGTCGGTCCAGGCGGAGGGCACTCTCTACGTGGCAGGCTATCGGGTTGCGTCCCAAGGTCCATGTCAGTGCCGATGGTTCGGGGGTGGTCGGGCATGCCGGGGCACGGTTGCTGGCGGATCTCGCTGATGCCACCGGGCTGACCGCCGCGTACTCCGCCGCCCTCAGGTCGCTTCGGCCGCGCGGGACCGGACACGATCCGGGCCGGGTCGCCACCGATCTGGCGGTGATGCTCGCCCACGGTGGTGAGACGATCGCGGATCTGGCCGTGCTGCGGGACCAGGCAGGGGTGTTCGGCCCGGTCGCCTGCACGCCCACCGCTTGGCGGTTGGTTGCCGACACCGACGAGGCTGCACTCGCTTCGTTGCGGGCGGCCCGCGGTTCAGCCCGGGAAGTCGCCTGGATGCAGGCCGCCGAGACCGGCGAGGGCATACCTGCTGCTCGGGCCGGCGGACGAGAACTTCCCGGCCTGGTTCTGGACCTCGACGCCACACTGGTGACCTGCCACTCCGAGAAGGAACAGGCCGCACCCACCTATAAGGGCGGCTTCGGCTTCCACCCGCTGCTGTGCTTCCTCGCGAACACGGGCGAGGCCGTGTCGGGGCGGCTGCGGCCCGGGACTCCGGAGCCAACACTGCTGCCGATCACATCGTCGTGCTCGACCAGGCGCTCGCGCAGATCCCCGACGCTCACCGGCACGGCACCGACATCCTCATCCGCGCCGACAGCGCCGGATCCACGAAAGCCTTCCTCGCCCGCGTCTGCGACCTGCGGAGACGAGGAATTCGTACCTTCTTCTCGGTCGGACACTCCATCACCGAGGCGGTCCGCCGAGCTGTCCGGGCCGTGCCCGTCCGCCTCTTGCATCCCGCCCTGGACCAGGACGGGACCCTGCGTGATGGCGCCGAGGTGGCCGAGCTGACCGGCATGGTCGATCTGGAGTGCTACCCGACCGGCACCCGCATCATCGTGCGCCGGGAGAGGCCGCATCCCGGAGCCCAGCTGTCCCTGTTCGACGAGGACGAGGGCCTGCGCCATCAGGTGTTCCTCACCGACACCCCGTACTCCGGTGGCGGATCCGCCCAGTTCCTGGAGGTCCGCCACCGCGGTCACGCCACCGTCGAGGACCATGTCCGGTGCGGCAAGAGCACCGGCTTCGGCCGCTTCCCCTCCCGCGACTTCGCCGTCAACGCCGTCTGGCTCGAACTCAGCCTGGCGGCGATCGATCTGCCGGCTTGGACGCGCGTCCTGCTGCTGGACGGGGAGCTGGCCACTGCCGAGCCGAAGAAGCTCCGCTACCGGCTGCTGCACGTCGCCGCCCGCCTCACCCGCGGCGGCCGACGCCTGCGCTTGCGGATATCGGCGACCTGGCCCAACTACCGGTCCCACCCCGATCACGCACTCGACCACATCAAGACCGGATCATGAGAACGTTCGCGCCTTGAGCCCGCATGGCGGGTCATGCCTCCAAGGGTGGAATTGCGCCCCCGTCAGGTTTGACACGGCACACGGCGTCTCTTCCGTCTACGTGCCCTGTGTGTCCCGCACCGCCTACGAGTCCTACGCGGTTGTGGTCGGGTCCGGAGTCATGCGGGAGGGGGGGGCGTCCGGTCAGCGCTGCGTCGAGCAGTTACCGACTTGCTTGTCCCGGGCCGTGGATACGGGTGCCTGCCGCCTTCGAAGTACGCGTCGGTGTCCGCGGGTGAAGCCGAGGAAGGGGCTCTGTCGGAGGGGGTACCGCCTTCGGTCTGCCGCCGAGGGGCAGGCGTGCGACCGCGGCGTTTCGGAGTCCACGGAGGCGGAGTCCTGCGTCGAGGAGCGTCGGCGGTGCGCGAGGGACGTGAGGGAGGGGCCGGCCCTCCGTGGTGAAGAGCCGGGCAGAGGTCAGGCCGGGCGGTGGTCTCCCGTCGCGCCGTCGATCAGTTCGCGGACGATGTCCATGTGGCCCGCGTGCCGTGCCGTCTCCTCGATCATGTGGACCAGGACCCAGCGCAGGGAGACCGTGCGGCCGGCGTGCCACGACGGCTTGCCGACGGCGTCCAGTGGCAGTTCGGCGATGACCGCGTCCGCGGCCGCTCGGGCACGGGCGTAGAAGGCGGTCAGCTGTTCCGCCGTCTCGTCCTCGGTCGCCCGCATGTCCTCGTTCTCCCAGGGGTCGAACCACAGTGGCTCCCCCTCGCGGCCGAACGTCTCGACGAACCAGGCGTACTCCACGGACGCCAGGTGCTTCACCAGGCCCAGCAGACTCGTGCCGGAGGGGGTCATGGGGCGCCGCAGACGGTCGTCGTCCAAGCCGTCGAGCTTCCACAGCACCGCGTCGCGGTGCCGGTCCAGGCTCGCCCGCAGGGTGTCCTTCTCGTCGCCCTGGTAGGGCATTCCCGCGGCAGGCGGGGTGTCGGAGTTCGTCATGCCGCGAAAATTAGCAGCGCCCAGTGACAGCGGCCTGCGATCATCCAGACCATGCAGTCCAGCCCGCATTCCGCCCGCAC
Organism: Streptomyces actuosus; assembly: GCF_016921115.1. Classification (GTDB taxonomy): domain Bacteria; phylum Actinomycetota; class Actinomycetes; order Streptomycetales; family Streptomycetaceae; genus Streptomyces; species Streptomyces actuosus_A. The sequence continues at coordinate 147,191 of NZ_JAFFZS010000009.1, read as the reverse complement.
GTTCGAGGAGCTCGTCGCCGAAGGTGTCGCCGTCCCTACGGAGGGCTGGGACTTCTCCTGGTTCGAGGGCAGGGCGACGGAGGCGCGGCCGTCCTGGGGGTACGCCGTGTCCCTGGCGGACCGGCTGGCCGGGGCCGAGGCGGCGCTCGACCTCCAGACCGGCGGTGGTGAGGTCCTCGACTTCGCGCTGCGGCGCGCGGCCCGCAGGCCTCTCGTCACCGTGGCCACCGAGGGCTGGCCGCCGAACGTCGCGAAGGCCACCGCCGTGCTCCGGCCGCGCGGTGTCGCCGTCGTCGCCGCCGAGGAGGACGCGCGGCTGCCGTTCACGGACGGCGCCTTCGACCTCGTCGTGAGCCGGCATCCCGTGCGCCCGCAGTGGAACGAGATCGCGCGGGTTCTCCGGGCCGGCGGCACGTACTTCGCTCAGCACGTGGGGCCCGCGAGCGTCTTCGAGCTCGTGGAGTACTTCCTCGGACCGCTGCCGGAGGAGGTGCTCGCCGCCCGCCGTCCCGAGCGGGAGCGTGCCGACGCCGAGGCCGCCGGGCTGAAGGTCGTCGATCTGCGGGCCGAGAAGCTGCGCATCGAGTTCCACGACATCGCCGCGGTCGTCCACTTCCTGCGCAAGGTGGTGTGGATGGTCCCGGGGTTCACGGTCGAGAAGTACGAGCCCCGACTGCGCGCGCTGCACGAGCGGATCGAGGCCGACGGGCCGTTCGTGGCGCACAGCACCCGGCACCTCTTCGACGTCCGCAGGCCCGGCGGCTGACGAACCCGGCGGCACCCGGCATCCCTGGCCCCCTGGCATCCCGGGCTCCCGCGCATCCCGGTCCCTTCGCATCCCGGGCCGCCGCGCACCCCCGGCGTCCGTGGGCCCGGCGGCCGAGGACGCGCCGTCGGGCCGCGCCCCCGGCGGTTGACGCCCCCGTCAACGGACGAGCCCGGGTGTCCGGCGAGTCCGCCGCAGCGTGGCGACGCCATACCGCGCCGAAGATGCCCCGGCAGGGGACACCCTCCCGCCGACGGCCCCCGACCGGCCCGCGCCCGTACGTCGTCCACCTCGCGGCCCCCCGCCGCCGACCGCCTCTCGCTTCGCCGGTACCTCCATCTGCGGCGGAGACGCGTCGCGCCGCGCCCCTTGCGGCATTCCTGCACCTTCCTCCACACGGTTTCCACATCGTTATCGGCCATGGCTGGTCTTCGGCCTGCCGGATCGCATAGGTTCAGACCAAGGCAATTCGCGTGAGCAAAGCTGCGCGGTCGGCACCGCGCAGAGGAGGGGGCTGCGCGGTGTCGGCGCCGTCAAGCGGGCGCATACGGGGCGGTTAGCCCGTCAGAGGGACCCGGGGCGGATGCCGTCCCGGCCGGTGCGGACCCGTCGGAGTGCCTCGATTTCTGAGAAGTCGCAGGCCCGCCGCCCTGTGAGGCCATTCGATCTCCACGCCACCGCGTCGCCGCCCGATTCCGGAGAGTAGTTGTGGCACGCCGATGCCCGCATCCGCCCTTACAAAGGGTTATGGTGGAACCCCCCCCTCGGGCCGGTCCGTCTCCCCCCCACGGACCGGCCCGTTTTCTTCTCGGCGGATCCGCCGGCTCCCTTTCACCGCGTGCGGGCACGCGTCACGTCGAACCCCTTCCGGCAGAGGTCGCGGGAACGGTTCCGGCGGGCATTCCCGGGGCGCGCCGCCCGGCCCCCGCCCCTTCCTTCTCCCGCCGCATCCGCGGGTGCCGCGCACCCCCGATCCTCCGCGGACACCCGGCCCGCGAACCCGGCCCGGGCCCCGCACCCGTTGGCGGCACCTGCCGGGAACAGCGGTAGGCTTCCGCCCTGGGGACCGCTCTCTGGTCTGTTCCGTACGGAGGGGCTGACAATCACGTGAACCTGCGCGACAAGTTGCGCGGCCTGCTGGTCAGGCTCTACGCGCGCCGGGTGGAAGGTCACCTGGACCACGCTCAGGTGCCCAAGCACATCGGCGTCATCATGGACGGCAACCGGCGATGGGCGAAGGCCGCGGGTTCCACCGCCGCGCAGGGTCACCGGGCCGGTGCCGACAAGATCGAGGAGTTCCTCGGCTGGTGCACCGAGACCGACGTCGAGGTCGTCACCCTCTGGCTGCTGTCGACGGACAACTTCGACCGGCCGCAGGAGGAGCTGGTCCCACTCCTCGGCATCATCGAGGACGTCGTCCGCTCCCTCGCCGCGGACGGGCGCTGGCGCGTCCACCACGTCGGCGCGACCGACCTGCTGCCCGACGGCCTGCGGCGCACCCTCAAGGAGGCCGAGGAGGCCACCGCGCACGTCGACGGGATAGTGGTCAACGTCGCCATCGGCTACGGCGGACGGCAGGAGATCGCCGACGCCGTCCGCTCGATGCTCCTGGACGCCCGGGAGAAGGGCACCTCGCTGGAGGGCCTCGCCGACTCCGTCGACGTCGACATGATCGGCCGGCACCTGTACACGAGTGCCCAGCCCGACCCCGACCTCGTCATCCGCACCAGCGGCGAGCAGCGACTGTCCGGATTCATGCTGTGGCAGACGGCGCACTCCGAGTATTACTTCTGTGAGGTCTTCTGGCCGGCCTTCCGCAAGGTCGACTTCCTGCGCGCGCTCCGGGACTACGCCGCGCGCCACCGCCGCTACGGCGGCTGACGCACCCCGCCGTGCCGCGGCGGCTGACGCGCACCGGCCGAACCGCGGCGGCCGGCGGGCGCAGGCCCCCGCGGCGGTCGGCGGACGCGGCGGCCGGCACGCGCGGGCGGACCGGCCGGAGGGCGACAGCAGGACTCCGTACCCCGGCGACCCGGGACCACGGCACGGCGCGACCGCCTCCGGCGGCCGGCGCGCAGGGCCCCGGCCGACGTGCGAACACCCCCATCGGCCCCACGAGGAGCACCAGGTCTCCCCCTACCGGCCGGACGTCACACGGAGTTCACCGGCGCGCCGTCATGCGTATCGGCATGGCATCGCACGTTCGAGGGCATAAAGCAACCAGGTCGACGCCCGAACCACGGGTGTCGGATCTCAGCGGACGGCACGGGGCCGTCCGCCCGGGAGGCCCTTTGCACCAGCCCCACCGTGCGATCACCGCACGGAAGCAGCCACGGCGGGCCGGTGTCCGGCCCGCCGCGCGCGAGGGCCGGACACCGGTCCAGCTCCGTCCCGTCGCTCCCCGACCTCATCCGAGGGGGTACGTCCTTCCGTGGTGACCAGCACAAAGCGTCGCAAGCCCGACCGGCGCACCTATGTTCTCGACACCAGCGTCCTGCTGGCCGATCCGAACGCCCTGAACCGCTTCGACGAGCACGAGGTCGTGCTCCCGATCGTCGTGGTCACGGAGCTGGAGGCCAAGCGGCACCATCCCGAACTCGGCTACTTCGCCCGGCAGGCCCTGCGCCTGCTGGACGACTACCGGGTCCGGTACGGCCGCCTCGACGCCCCCATCCCGATCGGGGACCTCGGCGGGACCGTGCGGGTCGAGCTCAACCACTCGGACCCCAGCGTGCTGCCCACCGGCTACCGCCTGGGGGACAACGACTCCCGCATCCTCGCGGTCGCACGCAACCTCCAGGCCGAGGGGTTCGACGTCACCGTCGTGTCGAAGGACCTGCCGCTGAGGATCAAGGCGTCCTCGGTCGGTCTCCTCGCCGAGGAGTACCGGGCCGAACTCGCCATCACGGAGAACTCCGGCTGGACGGGCATGTCCGAACTCACCCTGCCGGGCGAACAGGTGGACATCCTCTTCGAGGAAGGACACGTGTACGTGCCCCAGGCCGCCGACCTGCCCGTGCACACCGGCCTGACCATCGAGTCCGAGCGGGGCAAGGCCCTGGGCCGGGTCGCCGCCGACGGCAACGTCCGCCTCGTGCGGGGCGACCGGGAGGCGTTCGGCATCAAGGGCCGCAGCGCCGAGCAGCGCGTCGCCCTGGACCTGCTGCTCGACCCGGACGTGGGCATCGTGTCGATGGGCGGCCGGGCCGGCACCGGCAAGTCGGCGCTGGCGCTGTGCGCGGGCCTGGAAGCGGTGCTGGAGCGCCGCCAGCACCAGAAGGTGATGGTCTTCCGGCCGCTGTACGCGGTCGGCGGGCAGGAACTCGGATACCTGCCCGGCAGCGAGGCCGAGAAGATGAGCCCGTGGGCGCAGGCCGTCTTCGACACGCTCTCCGCGGTCACCAGCCGCGAGGTCATCGAGGAGGTCACCGCGCGCGGCATGCTGGAGGTCCTGCCGCTCACCCACATCCGGGGGCGCTCCCTGCACGACGCGTTCGTGATCGTCGACGAGGCGCAGTCGCTGGAACGGAACGTGCTGCTGACCGTGCTGTCCCGGATCGGCGCCAACTCGCGGGTCGTTCTCACCCATGACGTGGCACAGCGGGACAATCTGCGCGTGGGCCGCTACGACGGTGTCGTCGCCGTCGTCGAGAAGCTGAAGGGGCACCCGCTCTTCGCGCACGTCACGCTCAACCGGTCCGAGAGGTCCCAGATCGCCGCACTTGTGACCGAAATGCTGGAGGAAGGGCACATCTGAGCGACCTGACCGGCTCTGTCGAGTTCACAGGGGTTGCGGGTCAGTTGGCGCCGTCGGACGAAGTGAGTGAGCCTAGTCCGGCGGCGCCTTCGTGCGTGGCGTTTCTCCGAAATCCCCAGGGCCAAACGGGATGTGAGCTTTCACACGCAACGCAGAATTGCCTTGCGGCGTCGGGTTACGGCAGAGTCTCACTCCTGTCAGGCCCCGCATACGACACAGCCGTACCCCCAGCGGTGCGGCACACCAGAAGAACCATCCAATTCCATACCGAACGTCGTATGCCGCCCGAGCACCACACGGCGCTCCCGTGCCGGGAGTTGCCCACCGGGCCCGTGCCTTCCGTGACCCGCAGTTGGGGAGGCCAGTGCCAGGGGCACGATTGCGTCCGCCAGGGTCACCGAAGCGGGCGATGCTGGAAGGAAACCGTGTGAGCCGGATTTCGGTCCGGGGATTCGCAGTGGCCTCTGCCACCGCGGTCACCGCTGTCGGAAGCGTCGTCGGCGTTGCCTCGGGCAGCACCGCCGCCCAGAACAACGACGCCGAAGCGGCGGCAGCCGACGCGACACTCCTCGCGGACATACCTGTCGGCGAGCAGGCCCAGGTCCAGGCCGCGTCCCTGACGCAGCAGGCCGACGCTCAGGCCATCGCCGCGGACACCACCGCCAAGAAGGACGCCGAGGAGGCGGCCCGCCGGGCGGCTGCCGAGACCGCGATCGCGAAGAAGAAGGAGGCCGCCGACAAGGCGGCCGAGGAGGCCAAGGAGCGCGCGCAGGCCAAGCTGGCCGCGAGCCGCAGCTCCGCCGACTTCCCCGTCCAGAGCTCCTACAGCATCGCGCAGATCCAGTCCATGGCGCGCCAGATGGTGACGAGCAGCCAGTTCCAGTGCTTCAGCAACATCGTGAACCACGAGTCCAGCTGGAACTACCGGGCCGTCAACCCCTCCTCCGGTGCCTACGGCCTCTTCCAGGCCCTGCCCGGCTCCAAGATGTCCTCCGCCGGCGCCGACTGGCAGACCAACCCGGCCACCCAGATCAAGTGGGGCCTGAACTACATGAACAGCCGGTACGGCAGCCCCTGTGCCGCCTGGTCGTTCTGGCAGGCCAACCACTGGTACTGAGGAGCTTCCGGCAGCCCCGGGACCACCTCCCGCGGCCCCGTTCTCAACCCTGCGCAGCCCCTCCCCGTCCTAGGGGGAGGGGCTGCGGCCGTGTGATCGTCCGCACGCCCTGTACCGTCTGACGCAGACGACTCCTGGGGGGAGTGGTGAGGAGAGACGGGGGAAGAGGACGGATCATGTCTCGAGTGCCAGGGTGGCTCGGTCGGCTCGGTGCCGGGCTGACCGAGATGGGCGAGCGGCTGGACGAGCGACGCGCTGAGGTCGAGCGGGAACACGCCGAGCCGGAGCCCGCGCCGGAGCCCGAGCACGTGCCCCCACCGCAGGAACACCCTCCCGCGGCCGCCGACCGCCCCGACCCCGCGCAGGCGGTTCCCTGGGGTGTCCGGGTCGCCGCCGAGGCCGGCTGGCGGCTGCTGGTGCTGGCGGGCACGGTCTGGGTGCTGATGAGGGTGATCAGCGCCGTCCAACTCGTCGTCCTCGCCTTCGTCGCCGCGCTGCTGATCACCGCGTTGCTCCAGCCGACGGTGGCGCGGCTGCGGCGGCTCGGCGTACCGCGCGGGCCGGCCACGGCGCTCACCGCCATACTCGGCTTCGTCATCATGGGGCTGATCGGCTGGTTCGTGACCTGGCAGGTCATGGAGAACATCGACAACCTCTCCGACCAGGTCCAGGACGGCATCGACGAACTGCGCAAGTGGCTGCTCAACAGCCCCTTCCACGTCACCGACAAGCAGATCAACCAGATCGCCAAGAACCTGCGCGACGCGATCGGCGCCAACACCGACCAGATCACCTCCGCCGGACTGGAGGGTGTCCAGGTCGTCGTCGAGGCGCTCACCGGCATCCTGCTGGCCGTCTTCTCGACGCTGTTCCTGCTCTACGACGGCCGGCGCATCTGGGAGTGGACGCTGAAGCTGGTCCCCGCCGTCGCCCGGCCGGGCGTGGCCGGCGCCGGTCCGCGTGCCTGGGCCACCCTCACGGCGTACGTGCGGGGCACGGTGATCGTCGCGCTCATCGACGCGACCTTCATCGGGCTCGGCATCTACTTCCTGGACGTGCCGATGGCCGTCCCGCTCGCCGTCTTCATCTTCCTGTTCGCCTTCATCCCGCTGGTCGGCGCGGTCGCCTCCGGCGCGCTCGCGGTGGTCGTCGCGCTGGTGACGCAGGGTGTGTTCACGGCCGTGATGACGCTCGTGGTCGTCCTGGCGGTGCAGCAGATCGAGGGCCACATCCTCCAGCCGTTCATCCTCGGCCGGGCTGTGCGGGTCCATCCGCTGGCCGTGGTGCTGTCCGTGGCGGCCGGCGGCATGGTGGCGGGCATCGGCGGCGCGGTGGTCGCCGTGCCGCTGGTGGCGGTGACGAACACCGTCGTCGGCTATCTGCGGGCCTACTCCCGCGGGCCCGCCCTGCGCCAGTCCCCGGCCCCGAGGGGCGCCACCTCCTCCGACGCGGCACCCGGACCGGCGCCGGCGGCGGGAACGCCGGTGGCGGCGGTGGCAGCGGGCGACGGGCAGACGGTGAATCAGCCGGCCGCCGAGCGGTAGCCGCACCGGCCCGGGCCGCTTCGGCGCGCCGCAGGCCGTGCTCCGCCGCGCGTCGCCGCGCTCGCGTCCTCGGCCGCCGGGCGGCCGGCGGGAGTCCGCGGCGGGTCTCAGGCGGGCTTCGGACCGTCGACGTTGAACGTGGACGGCCCGGTGCCCGCCCGGATCACCAGTGCCTCGGCGGGCTCGGCGGACGGATTGCTCTCGCGGTGCACCGCTCCCGCCGGCACGCGGAGGAAGTCGCCGGGGCGGGCGGTCACGCTCTCGGCACCGTCCGGGCCGAAGTCGACGCGCAGGGCGCCGGACAGCAGGTAGACCACCGTCTCGTGGGTGCCGTGATGGTGCCAGCCGGAGACCATGCCCGGCTCGGTGCGCACCAGCCCCGACCACATGCGGTCCGTGGCGAAGGCCTCCTGCCGCACCATCCCCGGCGTCCCGGGCCCCGGACGGCGCTCGTCCGGGGCGACGACGGTGACAGGGTCCGGACGGCCGGACGGCGTCTCCTGCCGCGTCTGCTCCTGGGGTCCGCTCATGACCGGCCTCCCTCGGGCGAAGCTGGCTTCCCCGACTCCAGCCTAAGGGTGTCCCGTGATCCCGGTGGATCAGCGCGCGGCGCCGGATGCGGTGCATCGCGAGGCGGAGGGACGTCCTCGTACCGGCCGTGTGCGGGCGACCCGGCAACACGGCGAGGCGCCGCGGCCGTCGTCGCGCGACCGCCGGGGATCACGGGACACCCTGGAGCGCTCCACGGCAAGCGCCGTGGTGTCGGGTGGGCCCGGCCGCGGCGCCCTCGTGGCTGGTCGCGCGGTCCCCCATGCCCCTGCGGGCGCCGTACGACCGCAGGGGGCATCGCCCGGCCGCTCGGTGCCGCGTCCGGGAGGGGGCGGCGGCTCGCGGCGCCCGGAGGGGCCGCACCGCGCCTGCGGTGCCACGCGATCCGGACACGTCCCGGCCGGGGCTGCCTCGGGGCGCGGCTCCACGGCCTCGACGGTGTGGGAGGCGCCCCGACACCGGCGCCGCGGGCGGTCCGGCAAAGCCGCTCGCCCCGCAGGGGCCGTGGGGGGCGGAGGGAGGGAAGGCAGCGGCCCCCGTGCGCCCGGGGGGTGGTCGGGCGTACGGGGGCCGTGGCGTGGCGGGGCCGGGCGGGTTACGCGGCCGACTCGGCCAGGACCGCCTCCGCGTCCAGCGTCGCGCCGACCGCCTGGATCACCGCGGCGATCTTGAACGCCTCCTGGACGACCTCGCGGTCGAGGCCGGCCTTGCGCAGGACCTGCTCGTGGGAGTCCAGGCACATGCCGCAGCCGTTGATCGCGGAGACCGCGAAGGACCACAGCTCGAAGTCGACCTTGTCGACGCCGGGGTTGCCGATGACGTTCATCCGCAGGCCCGCGCGCAGGGTGCCGTACTCGTGGTCCGACAGCAGGTGGCGGGTGCGGTAGAAGACGTTGTTCATCGCCATCACCGCGGCGGCGGCCTTGGCGGCCGTGTACGCCTCCGGCTTGAGGTTCGCCTTCGCCTCCGGCTCCAGCTCGCGCAGCACGATCGCGGAGCGCGAGGCGATGGCGCACGCCAGCACGGTGCCCCACAGCTGCTGCTCGGGCAGGTCGGAGTTGCCGATGACGGAGCCCAGGTTGAGCTTCAGGTCCTTGGCGTAGTCCGGTACGCGGGCCTTCAGGCTGTCGAGGGACATGGGTCACTCACCAGCCAGCAGCGCGACCGGGTCGAGGGTCTCGTCGCCCTTCTTCCAGTTGCACGGGCACAGCTCGTCCGTCTGGAGCGCGTCCAGGACCCGCAGGACCTCCTTGGGGTTCCGGCCGACGGAGCCGGCGGTCACCATGGAGAACTGGATCTCGTTGTTCGGGTCGACGACGAAGACCGCGCGCTGGGCGAAGCCGTCCTCGTCCTCGATGCCGAGGTCGCGCATCAGCTCGTGCTTGGAGTCCGCCATCATCGGGAACGGCAGGTCGCGCAGGTCGTCGTGGTCCTTGCGCCAGGCGTGGTGGACGAACTCGGAGTCGCCGGAGAAGCCGAGGACCTGGGCGTCACGGTCGGCGAACTCGTCGTTCAGCTTGCCGAAGGCCGCGATCTCGGTCGGGCACACGAAGGTGAAGTCCTTGGGCCAGGCGAAGATCACCTTCCACTTGCCCTCGTAGGTCTTGTGGTCGATCTTCTCGAACTCCTTGCCGGTCTCCAGCGAGACACAGGCCGTCAGTTCGAACTCGGGGAACTTGTCACCGACAGTGAGCACACGCTCTCCTTGCAGCGAGGAAACACCGCTTTTGGCCGTGTTTCCCATGGGTTGGACGATGTTGATGTTGGCACAGGGTGCATTGATTAGTGAAATAGCTATACTCGGTCATGTTGATCGGAGCTAGCTATCAGTGAGGGTCGAGTGAGCATCGGCAGCAAGCGGCGGCAGCCCAGCCTTTCCCAGCTCCGCGCATTCGCGGCGGTGGCCGAGCATCTCCACTTCCGGGACGCGGCCGCCGCGATCGGGATGAGCCAGCCCGCCCTCTCCGGCGCCGTGTCCGCACTGGAGGAGACACTCGGTGTCACCCTCCTCGAGCGTACGACGCGCAAGGTGCTGCTCTCGCCGGCGGGCGAACGGCTCGCGGTGCGGGCCAAGGCCGTGCTCGACGCGGTGGGTGCGCTGCTGGAGGAGGCGGAGGCCGTCCGGGCCCCGTTCACCGGCGCGCTGCGGCTCGGGGTGATCCCCACGGTGGCCCCGTACCTGCTGCCGACCGTGCTCAGGCTCGTCCACGAGCGCTACCCCGCTCTCGACCTCCAGGTGCACGAGGAGCAGACCGCCAGCCTCGTCGACGGACTGCACACCGGCCGCCTCGACCTGCTCCTGCTCGCCGTACCCCTCGGTGTGCCCGGGATCGCCGAACTTCCCCTGTTCGACGAGGACTTCGTGCTCGTCACGCCCCTGGACCACCGGCTGGGCGGGCGGGAGGGCATTCCCCGCGAGGCGCTGAAGGAACTCAACCTGCTGCTGCTCGACGAAGGGCACTGCCTGCGCGACCAGGCCCTGGAGATCTGCCGCGAGGCCGGACGCGAGGACGCCCCGGTCACCACCACCGCCGCCGGACTGTCCACGCTGGTGCAGCTGGTCGCCGGGGGCCTCGGCTGCACCCTGCTGCCGCGCACCGCCCTGAAGCTGGAGACCACCCGCAGCAGCGGGCTGCTCACCGGCTCCTTCGCCCACCCGGCGCCGGCCCGGCGCATCGCCCTGGCCATGCGAACGGGCGCGGCGCGCGGCGCGGAGTACGCGGAACTGGCCGCCGCGCTGCGCGAGGCGATGGCGCCGCTGCCGGTGCGGGTGCTGGGCGCGCCCTCCTGAGGGCCTTTCCGGAAAGCGCTCACACTGGTCAAATAGCCGCCGCACAAGGATCGTTTGCGCAGCCGGACGTCTCAACTTCCGTCAGGTAACGGCAGGTAGAGGACAACCGGCCGAACCTCGCCTCCCCGTTGATACACATGCCCCCTCGGAGTGACGCGTCAGGCGTGTGTGCGAAGTCCAAGGGGAGTGATGGCGAGCATCGGGGAGGGCGCTCGGAATCGCCTCGGCCAGATCGGGTACGACGTCCTGGCCGGGGCGCTGGCGGGCTGCGAGCGCGAGAGGTTCTCCGGCGCGCTCCGGGTGTCCGGCTCGCCCGGCGGTGCCTTCCACTTCAGGAACGGACTCGTCGTGGCGGTCGAGTCGCCCGGAGCGCCCGGGCCTGACGCGCTGCTGCTGCGCTCGGGCCGGATCAGCGCCGAGCAGTGGGCCGAGCTGGTGCGTCAGTCGGGTGGTTCGAGCTGGCCGGCCGACGCGCTGGCCGCGCACGGTCTGGCCGGTGCCGCGCAACTGCGCCTGGTGTGCGCGCTGGCCCTGCGGGACGCCGCGTTCGCCGTCGTCGCGGGCCGGATCGGCGCCTTCGAGCGCGTCGACGGGGTCGCGCCCCGTGCCCCGCTCGCCGTCGGCGAGCCGCCCGGGCGGGTGCTGGAGGAAGCGGTCCGCCGGCTGGCCGCCGTCGTCGCGCTGCCCTACCCCGTGCGCCCCGAACGGGAACGTCCCGTCCCGGCGCAGCTCTCCCGCGCCGGCTACCGGCTCGGGATGCTCCAGCGCGAGCTGCTCACCTATGCCGACGGCCGTCGCACCGCCCGCGATCTGGCCTTCCGCACGGGGCGGGCGGTGTACGCGGTGACCGTCGAAGTCGCCCGGATGCTCGGCGAGGGGCTGCTGGAGTGCCCCGACGCGCCCCAGTCGATACCGGTCCGGCTGCCGCCCGGCGGTCAGGGCGTACGGCCCCGGGATCCCGCTCCGCCGCCGGTGCTGCCGCGGCAGCCCGCAGGGCCGTCCGTGCTGCCGCGCCGTCGCCCCGGGGCCAGCGGGATCACCGAGGCGCTGAGGCCGCGTCGCGTGGCCGGGCCGGCCCTGGTGGACGCCGCCGGTCCGCCGGCACGGAACCCCGGCGTCCCCGGCGAAGGCGCCCCCGTCGAGCCCGGGGTCCCCGTCGAGTCCGCAGTACCCCTGGAGTCCGGGGTTCCCGTCGAGTCCGGGAGCCCGGGCGTCCTCGTCGGCCCCGGGGTCCCCGGCGTCCTCACGGACCCCGTCGGGGACGAGTCGGACGTGCTGGCGGAGCGGCGGACCGGGGCGAGCTGGAAGGAGTTCTTCCGGCTGCGGAACACGACCGCGCAGTAAGGGCGCGCGACCACACACGGACCACCACACGAACCACCACGCCGAACGCGTGCGAACAGAACAATCAGGAGTTGAGCCCATGGACCACAAGGCCCTCGCGCTGGAGATGCGCGGCCTGCGCGAACAGGTGACGGGGATCACCGACACGGCGGTGGCAGCCGCCGACGGGCTGCTCATCGCGGCCGACACCGCCGACTCCATCGACCCCGAGTCCCTCGCCGCCCTCGCCGCGGCCGGGCTCGGCCTGGCCCGACGCACCGCGAGCGTCACCGACCGCGGCACCCTCAGCCGCACCGTGACCTACGGCAGCCACGGCTGCGCGGCCTTCTACGCGGTCGGCGACACGGCGCTGATGGTCGTTCTCGGTGACGAGGGCTTGGACGTCGACCGCCTGCACAGCGCGACCCGTCCGGCCCTGGACCGCATCGGCGCGATCCTGACCGCCCCCGCCCCCGCCCCCGCCCCCGAAGGAGTGTGACCCCATGGCCACCAAGCGCATGTCCCCCGGCTTCTCCGATCAGGTGATCGGCCTCGTCAAGTCCCTGCGCGCGGACGCGCCCGACTGCGTCGCGGCGGGGGTGGTCGACATGTCCACCGGGATGCTGCTGTCCTACGAGACCGTCGACAACCACCCGCCCGAGGTACTGGACCTGCTCGCGGGCGCCACCCTCGACCTGTTCCAGGGGCGCACGGTCGTGATGATCGAGGACATCTTCAAGGAGCGCCGCGGCATCAGCTCCGAGAACCACTTCTTCCAGGAGATCCTCGTCAACAGCGAGAACCTCACCCACCTGTTCGTGCGCCTGAGCGACCAGCAGGACATCGTCGCCGTGGTGGTCTGCCGCAAGTCGGTGAACGTGGGCATGCTGTTCGCCCAGGTGCGGCGGGTCGTGCGGGAGTACAGCCTCTGACGGCGGGCGGGCCCCTCACCCCGTGGGGGTGACGGGCCCGCTGCTCACTCCGTGCGCAGGCCCTCCGGGCGCATCAGGCGCAGCAGCGGCGGCAGGCTGAGCAGGGTCACCACCAGGACCACGCCCGCGCCGATCCCGGACATGGCCAGCACGCTCGCCCAGTCCACCCGCACGCTGGTGGCGGCCATCCGCAGCAGCAGCGCGCCCAGCCCCAGGCCCACCGCCGAGGCCAGCAGCAGGCCCAGCGCGATCGGGATCGCCGTCTGCCACAGCACCGACAGGCTCAGCGTGCGCCGCCGGGTGCCGAAGGCGACCAGGGACGACAGCAGTTTCCTGCGGTCGCGCAGCTGCTCCAGCTGCGACACCAGCAGGCTCGCACCGATCAGCCCGAGCACGCAGGCGGCGCCCACGTACAGGCCGGTGCGGATCGAGGCGAACCGCTTGGACTCCCTGGTGGACGACCAGAGAGTCGCGTCCGCCATCGGGTCGATCCCGGCGGTCGTGTTGCGGACGTACTCCTCCGCGCGCGGAACCGACCGGTCCAGCCGCAGATACAGCTGGGTGGTGGCTCGCTCCGCGGCGCCGGGCGGCAGCGCGCCCGGCGTCATCATCAGGCCGCCCCTGCGGTAGCCGAGCAGCCCGTCCACGGACGTCCCGTGCCGGAGCGTCCCGGGGACCTTCCAGGCGATCGCCTCCCCGGGGGAGCCCTCGTAGGACGGATCGATATACAGGGTGCGGCCCGGCCGGGCCGTCGAGGTCCAGGACTCGTCGGGCTCGGCGCCGGTCACCGCGAAGACGTCGCCGTCGTGGCACGAGGGCAGCGACGCCAGCTCGCGCAGCGCCGTGCAGTCGCCGATGGTGAGTGGAACGCCCTGGTCGGGGTTCTCGCGCCGGTCGCCGAGGTCGATGTCGGAGAGCTGGGTCACCGAGCGCACGCCCTTGGTGGAGCGGAACTTGCCGACGGCGCCGATGGCGCCGCGGTCCAGGGACACCTGCATCTGCGCGCGCTGGAGGTCCTGGCCGGTGGGTTTGGTGTAGTCGCCCTCGACCCCGGAGAACAGCATGTGCAGCGCGATCGCCCCGGCCACGGCCACCGCGATGCCGTTGACCGTGCGGGCCGCCGTCCCGCTGCTCAACTGCAGTCGGCGAACAGCCAGTTGCCAGGACAGGGCGCCGGCTCCCAGCCGGCCGACGACGGCCTCCACGATCCACGGCAGCAGCGCGGTCACCCCGACCAGCAGCAGCATGACGCCGCCGACCACCAGGTACTGGTTGAAGTAGCCGTTGTCCCGTCCCTGCCCGACCATCGGGTAGAGCATCGCCAGGCCGGCCAGCGGCAGCAGCAGCCGCCACCACAGCCGGCGGCGCGCCGGCTTCGCCGTCCGCACCACGCCCAGCGGTTCGATGACGACACCGCGCAGTGTGAACAGGGTGACCAGCACCGACGCCGCCGGCACCGCGCCGGCCACCAGCAGGGCGAGCGCGGGGGAGGGGGTGAGGTAGCTCGGGAAGGCGCTCACGCCCATCAGCTCCACCGAGCCGGCCGCCTGGCGCACCATCAGGAAGAAGGCGGCGCCGAGGACCAGGCCGAGCAGGGAGCCGCCGAGCGCCTCGCCGGCCGCGATCCGCCGGGTCGTGCGGCTGTCGGAGCCGACCAGTCGCAGCGCGGCGAGCCGCCGGTCGCGCCGCTCACCGCCGAACCGCACCGCGGCGGCGATGAACACGGCCACCGGCATCAGCAGCACCGTGAACACGACCAGGATCAGCAGGATCAGGATCGGGTCCGTGCGCTCGACGGTCACGGCGACGGTGTCGCCGAAGGCGGTGATGCGGGCCACCGAGCTGCGGTCGAGGCGCGCGGACAGCCCCTCGGCGCCGGCGTAGTAGACCAGTTCGTGGGAGCCGACCAGGCCCCTCTCGCCGATCGTGCCGCTGATCCGGTAGGGCAGGCGCGCGCGCAGCAGCTTGCCGTCGCCGGAGGCGAGGAGGTCCTTCAGGGCCGGGGAGACGACCATCTCCCCGGCTCGGGGCAACCGGTCCACGCCGGGCGGCCGGGGCGCCCGCGGGCCCTCCGGCTCCAGCAGCCGGCCGCGCACGTCCCGTTCGCCGAACGTGGTGTTGGCGTCCGCGACGATCACCGTGTTGTCGGCCTTCGGCCGGTCGGGCTGGCTGAAGGTGTGGTCCGCGCGGGCCTTGTCGCGGTCGTGCCGCACCGCGAGGGCGTTCGGGACGGAGGTGCTCAGCAGCAGCAGGGCCACGCCGAGCCCGACGCCGACGGCCGTCAGCAGGGCCCGGGTCCAGCCCTCCCGTCCGCCGCCGAAGGCGAACCGCACCCCCATGGACAGGTCCCGTGACCACTGACGGATGCTCATACGGCCCGCTCCATGTCCCGCGACCTGCCGTCCCGCACGACGATCTCGCGGTCGGAGTAGGCGGCGACCCGTGCCTCGTGCGTGACGAGGACGACGGCGGTACCGCCCGAGCGGGCGGCGTCGGTGAGCAGTTCCATCACGCGCTCGCCGTTCAGGGAGTCGAGCGCGCCGGTCGGCTCGTCCGCGAAGACCACCCGCGGGCCGGTGACCAGGGCGCGGGCGACGGCGACCCGCTGGCCCTGCCCGCCGGAGACCTCGCCGGGCCGCTTCCTGCGCAGGTCGTCGACCTCCAGCCGCTCCATCCAGGCCACCGCGGCCCGTTCGGCCTCCTTGCGGGAGACGCCGTTCAGCCGGAGAGGCAGGGCGACGTTCTCCACGCAGGTCAGTTCCGGCACCAACTGCCCGAACTGGAAGACGAACCCGAACTCGGAGCGGCGCAGGGCGCTGCGCCGGGCGTCGCTCAGGGTCGCGAGCTCCTGGCCGGCATAGGTGATCGACCCCTCGTCGGGGGTGACGATGCCCGCGAGGCAGTGCAGCAGCGTGGACTTGCCGGACCCGGAGGGGCCCATGACGGCGACGACCTCGCCGGGGTGGATGGAGAACTCGGCGCCGTCGAGGGCGAGGGTGGGACCGTAGGCCTTGCGCAGGCCCTGGGCCGCCAGCAGGGATCCGGCCGGGGCGGTCATGCGGACACCACCGCCTGCCGCAGTTTGTCGAGGCGTGCGGCGGTCAGCTCCAGCCAGCGCAGGTCGGCCTCCAGGTGGAACAGGGCGTGGTCGCAGATCAGCTGGTCGGCGAGGTCGCCCTTGCGTTTGCGGTCGGTGAGGATGCGCATGCTGCGCAGGTGCTCGGCGCGCTGGGTGTCGAGGATGTCGGCCGCGTCGCGATGGGTGAGCAGAGCCAGGACGACCTTGGTGTACAGGGTCGACTGGAGGTAGGGCTCGGGCTTCTCCGGCGTGCCGAGCCAGCGCTCGACGTCGGTGACGCCGGCCTCGGTGATGGCGTACCGCTTGCGCTCGGGGCCGTCGCCGGCCTCGATGCCGTCGACCTCGACGAGCCCGTTCTTCAGCAGGCGGGACATCGTGGAGTAGACCTGGCCGTAGTGCAGTGGCCGGTCGTGACCGAACTTCTCGTCGAAGGCCCGCTTCAGGTCGTAGCCGTGGCGTGGCCCGGACTCAAGGAGCCCCAGAAGGGTGTGACCGATGGACATGACACGACTGTACACACCGTGTATACCTCGCATGTATACGTGGAGTGCACAGTCCGCGGCACGATGTGCGGAACGGCAGGTCGGAGCCGATTGTCACGGTTCCGAAACAGGCGGACGCCCCCGCCGCGGCAGGGGTCCGGTGTCCCGCGGCAGCCGTCCGGCCTCCGCCAGCGCCTTGCGCAGTACGAACTCGATCTGGGCGTTGGCCGAGCGCAACTCGTCCCCGGCCCACCGGGCGAGTGCCTCGTACACCAGCGGGTCGAGCCGCAGCAGCACCTGCTTGCGCTGCTGCGGCCGACGGCGCGGGGTCGCCCCCTCGGACTCCGAGGTCACTGGTAGAGGGTCCCCGTGTTGAGCACCGGCTGCGGGGCGCGGTCCCCGCACAGCACCACCATCAGGTTCGACACCATGGCCGCCTTCCGCTCCTCGTCCAGTTCCACGATGTCCTGCTCGGCTATCCGGGCGAGCGCCGCCTCGACCATGCCGACGGCGCCGTCCACGATCTGCCGGCGCGCCGCGACGACCGCCCCGGCCTGCTGGCGCTGGAGCATCGCGGAGGCGATCTCCGGCGCGTACGCGAGGTGCGTGAACCGCGACTCGATGATCTGCACGCCGGCCGCCTCCACGCGCGCGTGGAGCTCCACGGCGAGCTTCTCGGTGATCTCCTCGGCGTTGCCGCGCAGCGACAGGCCCTCCTCCTCGTGCGCGTCGTAGGGGTACTCGATGGCGATGTGGCGCACGGCCGCCTCGGTCTGCGTGCTGACGAACTCCAGGTAGTTGTCCACCTCGAAGGTCGCCTGGGCGGTGTCGTTCACCTTCCACACCACCACCGCGGCCAGCTCGATGGGGTTGCCGTAGGCGTCATTGACCTTCAGGACGGCGGTCTCGTGGTTGCGCACCCGGGTGGAGATCTTCTGGCGCGAGGTGAAGGGGTTCACCCAGCGCAGGCCGTCCTGGCGGATCGTGCCCCGGTAGCGGCCGAAGAGCTGCACGACCCGCGCCTCGCCCGGCGCCACCATGTTCAGCCCGCGCATCGCGATGATCGCGGCCAGGAGCAGCAGGATGCCGCCCACGACGAGGCCGGCCTTGCCGCCGGCGGCGGTCACGGCCGAGGAGGCGACGAACGACGCCACCGCGGCCAGCAGACCGAGCAGGCCCAGGAGCAGGGCCAGTCCGCCGCCGATGCTGTGCGCCGCGAACTCCCGTACGCGTGGTGCGGGCATCTCGGGTACGTCGGCGTTCTTGGTCATGGGATCCCCCCGTTTCATGCTTACGTGCTTCTAACTAAGTGATAGCACTTTTTCCGCCGGAGGCAACTTTCGACCCCGTTCGCACGTCGGTTCTCTGTGGCAGGGGTGCTCATTGTCACGTCCGTAACGACCGCATCGGACGGCCTTTGTCACATACAGCGGTGTTAGCTTTCTGAGCTGACCTGCACCCGGCACCCCTCCTGTGACGGACGACGACGAAGCGGAGCGAACCGAACCATGGGACGAGCGGATGAGAGACGAGCGCGGCAGCGCGGTGGCCGCCGCGCGGCAACCGGGCGCCGCCGCTCGTCACAGGCGGGCGGCAAGAGCGGCATACGCCGGCTGTTCACCTGGAAGAAGATCCTCGGCACGTTCCTGGGCCTGTGCCTGCTCGGGATCGGCGGCTTCATCGTGCTCTACATGATGATCGACATCCCCGAGGGGAACGCCGACGCCCAACTGCAGAGCAACGTCTACAAGTACGCCGACGGCTCGGTCATGACCCGCGACGGCGAGCGCAACCGCGAGATCGTCGACCTCGCCCACGTGCCCAAGAAGGTCCAGATGACCTTCGTCGCCGCCGAGAACAAGACGTTCTACAAGGACTCCGGCGTCGACCTGAAGGGCACCGCCCGCGGTCTGGTCAACACCCTCTCCGGCAAGGGCGCCCAGGGCGGTTCGACGATCACCCAGCAGTACGTCAAGAACTACTACCTCAGCCAGGAGCAGACCGTCTCCCGCAAGCTGAAGGAGCTGGTGATCTCGCTGAAGCTGGACCGGGAGAAGTCGAAGGACTACATCCTCGCCGGCTACATCAACACCAGTTACTACGGCCGCGGCGCCTACGGCATCCAGGCCGCCGCGCAGGCCTACTACCGCGTCGACGCCGACAAGCTCACCGTCGAGCAGGGCGCCTACCTCGCCGCGCTCCTCCAGGCACCGAACCAGTACGACTGGGCCATCGCCTCCGCGACCGGCAAGGAACTGGTCCAGAAGCGCTGGGACTACGTCCTGAACAACATGGTCGAGGAGGGCTGGCTGGACCAGGGCGAGCGCGCCGCCATGAAGTTCCCGGTGCCCAAGGACCCCAAGCCCACGCCCGGCCTGGGCGGCCAGAAGGGCTACCTGGTGGAGGCGGCCAACGCCGAACTCGCCCGGCAACTGGTCGCGCAGGGCGGAGCGGAGACCACCAAGGACGCTCTGGCGCTGATCAAGCGCGGCGGCTGGACCATCACCCTCAACATCGACAAGAAGAAGCAGTCGTCCCTGGAGAAGGCGGTCAAGGACCAGCTGACGGACGAGGTCGACAAGAAGGACCCCGACGACACCAAGGCCCAGGCCGGCGCGGTGTCGGTCGATCCCCGCACCGGGGCGGTCGTCGCGATGTACGGCGGAGTGAGCTACTTCGACCACTACACGAACAACGCCACCCGCACCGACTACCAGCCTGCTTCCACCTTCAAGCCGGTGGTCCTCGCCGCCGCCCTGGAGGAGGGCGCCGAGACCCAGGACGGCGAGCAGATCGCCGCGAACACCGTCTACGACGGCAAGAGCCGGCGGCCCGTGGTCGACAACGGCCGGAAGGTCGGCTTCGCCCCCGAGAACGAGGACGACACGAACTACGGGGACATCACCGTCCAGACGGCCATGAACCAGTCCGTCAACTCCGTCTTCGCGCAGTTGGGCGTCGACGTGGGCATGAGCAAGGTGCTGGACGTCGGTGGCAAGCTCGGCATGGACACCGAGAAGCTGCAGGCGGTGCCCGCGCAGACGCTCGGCACCATGGGGGCCAGCCCGCTGCAGATGGCCGGCGTCTACGCCACCCTCGACAACCACGGCAAGAAGGTCACCCCGACCCTGATCAAGTCCGTCGAGTCCAACGGCCGTGCCGTGAGCCTGCCCGACGCGGTCGGTGACCAGGTCATCAGCCGCGACGCCGCCGACGCGGTCACCTCCGTGCTCACCGGAGTGGTCGACGACGGTACGGCCCGCGTGTCGGTGCGCAACAACCCCGACCGCGACGGCCAGAAGGTCGCGGGCAAGACGGGCACCGCCGAGAACAACGTCACCGCCTGGTTCAACGGCTACACACCCAGCCTGGTCACCACGGTCGGCGTGTTCGGCGAGGACCCCAAGCCCCCGCACGGCCATGTCTCCCTCCACCACGTCCTCGGCAAGCCCCGCATCAACGGCGGTGACGTCCCGGCCAAGATCTGGGCCGAGTACATGTTCGACGTGCAGACCGAGGTCACCGAGTTCGACCTGGAGACCGACCAGGGCGCGGCGGTCGAGCCGCCGGTGAGCCAGACGCCGTCCGAGTCGCCGACGGAGTCCGAGGAGCCCTCGGAGTCCCCGACGACCGAGGAACCCACCGAGACGCCGACCACGCAGACGCCGACCGAGACGCCGACCACCGAGGCGCCCACGGAGACACCCAGCGAGACACCGCCCTCGTCCTCGCCGCCGCCGTCACAGAGCACGAGCCAGACCCCGGACACCCCGGTCGACCCGCAGATCCGCGACCAGAACCCCTAGGGTCCCCCCAGGGCAGTGACGGCACGAGGAGGGCGCCCCGTGAACACGGGGCGCCCTCCTCGCACGTACGGCCGCGGGCGCTGGTGCCGCGGCAGGCAACGTTCGCCCGTCGAGGAGCTGCGTCCGGTGCGTGCTCCCGGCGTGCCGGCCGGAAGTCCTCGTACTGGGCGTACTCGGGCTTCCGGCCGGTGCGGTGGGTGGGGGCACCGCCCGCGCCCTCGGGGCGGTGGGGGAGCGTGCCGGGCGCCGCGACGGGGCGAGCATCGCCTGTTGTGGCGTCAGTGCAGCGACCGGTTCAGCTCGAACCAGACCACCTTCCCGGTGCTCAGCCGCGTCGCGCCCCACCGCCGGGCCAGCCGGTTCACCAGGTACAGCCCGCGCCCGCCCTCGTCCGTGGCGCGTGCCTGCCGCAGCCGCGGCAGTTGCGGCACGTCGTCGCCCACCTCGCAGCGCAGCACATCGGTACGCAGCAGGCGCAGCGTGACCGGCCGGGAGGCGTACCGCACGGCATTCGTGACGACCTCACTGACCAGCAGCTCCACCGAGTCGGTCAGGTCCTCCAGCCCCCAGCGGGCCAGCGCCCGCCGCGCCAGCCGGCGCGCCTTGCCGGGCGCGGCGTCCTCCGGCTCCAGGAACCAGTACGCCACATCGCTGGGCGCGATCCCGTCGAAGCGGGCGGCGAGCAGCGCGATGTCGTCGTCCCGGTCACCCGGCCCGAGCATGTCCAGCACCTCGTCGCACAGGGCCTCCAGGGGCGGCGGATGGTCCGGCCCCGTCAACTGCGCCGTCGCGGCCAGCTTCTCGCGCAGCTGCTCTATCCCGGTCCACACGTCCCGCAACCGCGACTCGACCAGCCCGTCGGTGTACAGCAGCAGCGTCGCCCCGGCGGGCGCGTCCAGCTCCACGGCCTCGAAGTCCACACCGCCGACGCCGATCGGCGCGCCCGGCGGCACCCGCAGCACCTCGGCCCGGCCGCCCAGGTGCAGCAGGACCGGCGGCGGATGGCCGGCGTTGGCGATGGTGATGCGGTGCGCCACCGGGTCGTACACCGCGTACAGACAGGTCGCCATCCGGTCGGTGCCGAGCCGCTGCGCCTGCTCGTCCAGGTGGTGCAGCACCTCCTGGGGCGGCAGGTCCAGTCCGGCGAGGGTCTGCGCCGTCGTCCGCAGCTGACCCATGATCGCCGCCGACGTCATGGAATGCCCCATGACGTCGCCGACGACCAGCGCGACCCGGCTGCCGGGCAGCGGAATGGCGTCGTACCAGTCCCCGCCGACCCGCGCGGTCTCCGCGGCCGGCAGATAGCGGGAGGCCAGCCGCACCCCGGTCGGTCGGGGCAGCGTCTCCGGCAGCATCGTGCGCTGGAGCTCGTCGGCGATGTACGCCTCGCGGTCGTACAGCACGGCCTTGTCTATGCCCAGCGCGCTGTGCGTGGCCAACTGGGCGGCGACCAGCAGGTCGTCGGCCTCGAAGGCGATGCGCTCGGGACGGCGCAGGAACACCGCGGCGCCGATCACCCGGCGCCGGCCGCGCAGCGGCGCGAGGATCGCCCGCTGCCCGCTGGGCACGACCAGGTCACCGCCCGCGCCCAGCAGCTCGGGCAGGGCGGCGCGGGCCGCCGGGGCGTCCGCGAAGACCGGGCGCACCCCGCGCAGCACCTCGGCCAGCGCTCCGCCGCCGCGCACCTCGCACAGCTCCGCGGCCACCGAGGACAGCTCCGCCAGCTCCCACGGCTCGGGCTGCCCCGCCGGCTGCGGCAGCGGCGCGAAACCGGCGTCGGTGTCCCGGTCCACCGGTATCCGGTCGGTACGGCGCAGCCGCAGCACCAGCGGGCCGGTGGGCCGCTCGTCGCCGACCGGCAGCGGATCGCGCAGGTAGACGAGGATGGCGTCGGAGAACGTCGGCACGGTCGCCCGGCACAGGCCCATCACGATCTCGTCGAGGTCCAGCCCCCGGGCGATCCGCCGGGTCGCGGCGCCCACGAACCGCAGCCGGTCCCCGTCCCTCCGCATCGGCGTCGGCTGCCCCGGAGCCGGGCCCTGCCCGGTGCGCCGCTCCTGCCCCGCGGGCACGGCGCCGCCCGGGGGGCGCGCCTGGGCGGCGTCCGGCTGCGCGGGAATCCCCTCGGGCGCGGGACGCGGGCGGTGGTCGCCCTCGCTCGGCTTCGCCCGCGCGGGAGGCGCCCCCATCGCCTCGGCGGCCGTCGGCTGGGAGTGCTCGGGGCCGGTGCCGCCGTCGGACCCCGGGCCCTGCGCGCAGGGGGCCGCCGCGCCCGGCTGGTGGTCGCCGCCCCGGGCCTGCGCCGGCAGTGCCGCCGTGCCCGGAGGGTGCGCGGGTGTGGAGGTACGCAGAAGCGCCCCGCGGGGATCCGCGGGGTCGACGCCCGGCTGGGGACGCTCGTAGGAGGTGGGGTGCTCCGTCACGCGTGTCGAATCCATCCGTCAGCGACTGCGCGCCGCGTGTGCAGTTCGTCCCGCCGAAGTGCCGATACCCGCAATCCGTGCCCGGGGAACGGGATTCCGGCGTGAACAGGGGGTGTTCCCGTGTCACCGGTGGGCCGGCCGCGCTCGTACCGGCCGGTGGTGCCCTCGTACCCCTCGCTCACGTCCTGCCGCCCCTCGGTGACGTTAGGTCAGACTCGGCGCATGCGCCGGGAGTTGCTGCTGTGCGCCCTTGCGGAGGACGATCCTACGTTTCACGCCCGGGGGCGCATCAAGGGTCTCATGAGGACATGCGCGCGGGCGTACGGTCCCAGTCCTCCGGCAGCGGCGGAACCGTCCAGGACGGATCCGGCCGCCAGCGCTCCCAGCCGTCCGAGAACGGCGAGCCCCAGGCGCGGATCGCCTCCACGGCCCGCTGCCCGGCCTGCCCGACCCGCTCGGCCAACTCGACACCGACCAGCCCGTCCAGCTGCGCCTGCGCGAACTCGTCCTCGTCACGCCAGTGCCAACTGCGGTCGGGGTGCACCGAGATGTCCAGAAAATGGTCCTCGGAGTCGACACCGCCCGCCCAACGCGCCAGCGGTTCCTCCAGATTCACGTACCAGTTCTTGAAACGCCAGCCCGGCTCCCAGAACAGCCACACCGACCACGGCTCGCCGGGCCTGGCCAGTTTCAGCACCCCGGTGCCGAACCAGCGGTCGCGCTGCACGGTCCGCGGCCTGGTGTAGCGCGAGGCGAGCGGCTCCAGATGCACCGGGGTGCCGTCGGCGAGCACCGGCCTGACGCACTCGGTGCCGGGCGCCATCCAGACGGCGAGGACCTCCGGGTCGTCGCGGACGACGGTGACCGGCCGCGCGATGTGGAAGCGCGCACCGGCGTTCTCGCGGTACCGCCACAGGATCCGGCTCCCGGGAGCCCAGAACCCCGTCGCACCGCCCTTGCCCGCACCGCCCTTGCCCGCATCGGCCGTCACCGCATCACCGTCCGCCATGCACAGATATTAGGCGTCACGGGTGTACGACGCTGCGGCGCGCATCACGGTTCACACCCCGGTGCGACGCGCGCCGCCCGATGTCACGGGCGCGTCATCCGCAGGACATCCAGCGCCTCGTCCAGTTCCTCGGCCGTCAGGTCGCCGCGCTCGACGTAGCCGGCCTCGATCACCGCCTGCCGGATGGTCTTCCGCTCCGCCAGCGCCCGCTTGGCGACCTTGGCGGCCTCCTCGTACCCGATGTACCGGTTGAGCGGCGTCACCACGGACGGCGACGACTCGGCGTACTCGCGGGCGCGTTCCCGGTGGGCGGTGATCCCGTCGACCGTGCGGTCGGCCAGCAACCGCGAGGCGTTCGCCAGCAGCCTGATCGACTCCAGCACGTTCTTCGCGATGACCGGCAGCATCACGTTCAGCTCGAAGTTGCCCGCGGCGCCGGCGGTGGCCACCGCCGCGTCGTTGCCGACGACCTGCGCGGCAACCATCAGAACCGCCTCGGGCACGACCGGGTTGACCTTGCCGGGCATGATCGAGGAGCCGGGCTGGAGGTCGGGCAGGGAGATCTCGGCGAGGCCGGTGCGCGGGCCGGACGACATCCACCGCAGATCATTGGCGATCTTGGTGAGGGAGACGGCGATCGTCCGCAGCTGCCCGCTCGTCTCCACGATCCCGTCCCGGGCGCCCTGCGCCTCGAAGTGGTCCCGCGCCTCGGTCAGCGGCAGTCCCGTGGCCCGCGCCACCTCTTCGATGACGGCGGCGGAGAAACCGGGCGGCGTGTTGATCCCGGTGCCGACCGCCGTGCCGCCCAGCGGCAGTTCGGCCAGCCGGGGCAGCGAGGCGTTCAGCCGTTCCACCCCGTGGCGGATCTGCGCCGCGTACCCGGCGAACTCCTGCCCGAGCGTGACCGGCGTGGCGTCCATCAGGTGCGTCCGCCCCGACTTGACCACGTCCGCGAACTCCTCGGCCTTGCGGCTCAGGGAACCGGCCAGGTGGTCGAGCGCCGGGATCAGGTCCCGCAGCACGGCCGAGGTGGCGGCGATGTGGATGGACGACGGGAAGACGTCGTTGGAGGACTGCGAGGCGTTGACGTGGTCGTTGGGGTGCACGTCCCGCCCGAGGCGCTCGCTCGCGAGCGTCGCGATCACCTCGTTGGCGTTCATGTTGGACGAGGTCCCCGACCCCGTCTGGAACACGTCGACGGGGAAGTGCTCGTCCCATCGCCCCCGGGCGACCTCGTCGGCCGCCTCCCGGATCGCCTCGGCGACGTCCTCGCCGATCACGCCGAGCCGCGCGTTGACCCCGGCCGCGGCCCCCTTGATCCGCGCCAGCGCCTCGATGTGCGCGCGCTCGATCCGCTGCCCGGACACCGGGAAGTTCTCCACCGCCCGCTGCGTCTGGGCCCTCCACTTCGCCTCGGCCGGCACCCGGACGTCGCCCATGGAGTCCTGCTCGATGCGAAACCTCTGCTCCTCGTCGGCCACTGCCGATCACCTCCGTGTGTCACAGCATCCGGGATCCGGCGCGTGTTCCCCCGCGAACTCGCCGCACGGCCGGAGGCGGTGATGTCCGGGCCACCGGTGCGCTTCTCCGAGCCGCCGGGGAGCGGGCAGACCTTGAGGAGGGCAGGTGTGACGCGGCCGTGCCCGTCGCCTCGACGGCCGAAGCCGACGCCGACAAGCCGGTCCCGGCCCCGAGCCGTCGCGGGAACGCGGGGCCGACGCGCGGAGCCCCCGGCTCGCGCCGGGGGCTCCGTGTCACGTGCCGTGACGGGGTCGGCCGAGGCCGGGGCCGCGGACCGGGATCGAGGTGAACGTCGGCTGGGGGGCCGGGTCCTGGAAGAAGTCGTTGCCCTTGTCGTCGACGACGACGAAGGCGGGGAAGTCCTCGACCTCGATCTTCCAGACGGCCTCCATGCCGAGTTCCTCGTACTCGAGCACCTCGACCTTCTTGATGCAGTCCTGGGCCAGGCGGGCCGCGGGCCCGCCGATGGAGCCGAGGTAGAAGCCGCCGTGCGTGCCGCACGCGTCGGTGACCTGCTTGCTGCGGTTGCCCTTGGCCAGCATCACCTTGGAGCCGCCCGCCGCCTGGAACTGCTCGACGTAGGAGTCCATGCGCCCGGCCGTCGTCGGGCCGAACGAGCCGGACGCGTACCCCTCGGGCGTCTTGGCCGGCCCGGCGTAGTAGACGGGGTGGTCCTTGAGGTACTGCGGCATCTCCTCGCCCGCGTCCAGCCGCTCCTTGATCTTCGCGTGCGCGATGTCGCGGGCGACGACGAGCGGGCCGGTCAGCGACAGGCGCGTCTTGACCGGGTACTTGGTCAGCTCGGCGAGGATCGTGTCCATCGGCTGGTTGAGGTCGATGCGGACGACGTCGCCGTCGGCCTGGAGGTGCTCGTCCGTCGTGTCCGGCAGGAAGCGGGCCGGATCCTTCTCCAACTGCTCCAGGAAGACGCCCTCCGGCGTGATCTTGGCCAGTGCCTGGCGGTCGGCGGAACACGACACCGCGATCGCGACCGGGCAGGACGCGCCGTGCCGCGGCAGGCGGACCACGCGGACGTCGTGGCAGAAGTACTTGCCGCCGAACTGCGCGCCGATGCCGATCTTCTGCGTGAGCTCGAAGACCTTCTCCTCCAGCTCCTTGTCCCGGAAGCCGTGCCCGAGCGGCGAGCCCTCGGTCGGCATGTTGTCCAGGTAGTGCGCCGAGGCGTACTTCGCGGTCTTCAGCGCGTACTCGGCGGAGGTGCCGCCGACCACGATCGCCAGGTGGTACGGCGGGCAGGCGGCCGTGCCCAGGGACCGGATCTTCTCCTCCAGGAACCTCATCATGGAGGCCTCGTTCAGGACGGCCTTCGTCTCCTGGTAGAGGAAGCTCTTGTTGGCCGAGCCGCCGCCCTTCGCCATGAACAGGAACTTGTACGCGCCGCCGTCGGTGGCGTACAGCTCGATCTGCGCGGGGAGGTTGGAGCCGGTGTTCCTCTCCTCCCACATGGTCAGCGGCGCCATCTGCGAGTAGCGCAGGTTGAGCCGGGTGTAGGCGTCGAAGATGCCGTGCGCGAGGTGCTCGTCGTCGGCGCCCTCGGTGAGGACGTTCTGCCCGCGCTTGCCCATGACGATCGCGGTGCCGGTGTCCTGGCACATCGGCAGCACGCCCGCCGCCGCGATGTTCGCGTTCTTCAGCAGGTCCAGGGCGACGAACTTGTCGTTCGCGCTCGCCTCCGGGTCGTCGACGATGCGGCGCAGCTGCGCCAGGTGCGCGGGGCGCAGGTAGTGCTGGATGTCGTGGACGGCCTCCTCGGCCAGCTTGCGCAGCGCCTCCGGCTCCACCTTGAGGAACGTGCGGCCGTCCGGTCCCTCGACGGTGGACACGCCCTCGGCGGTCACCAGCCGGTAGGGAGTGGTGTCCTCGCCCTGGGGGAGCAGCTCGGTGTACTCGAACCCGGGGGCGGCGGGGCGGGCAGGGGGGGAACTATGCGGCATCTCGCCCATTCCTCAACTCGGCAGCATCTTCGAGGCGCACTCGCCTGCGGCTGGCCTCCATCGGCAGCGTCCTCCAGCGTAGAACCTGCGGCGGACGCGGAGCCTGTGAGGTGAGGCTCAGTGCCCCGGAGGCGAGGCCCGGTGCCGGTGGTGGCGGGGGGAGGCCCGGCGGACCCCGCCCGGATCCCCCGGTCGGGGGACTGTCGCGATCTATCGTGTTTCGCTACGCTGCTTCCGTGGACCTTCAGAAGCAGACCGCGCCGGTTGACGAACTCCGCGCCTCCGATGCCGACCGCGACCGCATCGCCGACATCCTGCGCGAGGCTCTCGCCGAGGGCCGCCTGACGGCGGAGGAGCACGCCGATCGCGTCGAGGGCGTGCTCGCCGCCAAGACCGTCGGCGAGTTGGAGGTCTTCGTCCGGGACCTGCCCGCCGCGCACCGGCCCGGCCCGGCCCGTGCCACCCCCGGTCGTCCGGCCGCGGGCGCGGTCCCGGTCGATCCCGACGACAACGTGGTCGCCGTCTTCAGTTCCGCCTCCCGCAAGGGCCGCTGGCGGGCGGGGCGCCGCATCCACGCGTACGCGGTCTTCGGCAGTGTCGAGATCGACCTCAGCGAGGCGCTCTTCGAGTACCAGCAGGTCATGATCAAGGCGGTCTCGGTCTTCGGCGACGTCGAGATCCGCGTCCCGGAGAACGTCTCGCTGCACGGCACCGGCGGTGGCGTCCTCGGCAACTTCGAGGTGGACGCGCTCGACTCCGGCGAACCCGACGCGCCCGTGGTGTACGTCGACGGGTGGGCCGTGCTGGGCAATGTCGAGGCGCGGCCCCGGCGGGGCAGGCGTGTCGCGGACATCCTGGACCGGGTGCAGGCCAAGGTCGACAGGAAGCTGCGCAAACACCTGGACCGTTGACGGTTGTGAAGCGTGGGTATGCCGGTTCGGAACTCTGTGCATAGGCGCGCGTACAGCGGGTAGGCCTTGGTGCATCGTCGCTCGCTCGCGAAGCCGTCGTCAGGAGTAGACCGTGCTGCAACCGCCGCATTCGTCCCTGCAGGTAGCCGCCGTTCCGGCCCAGCGGGTGCCAGCGCGCGACAGGGACCAAGACGCCCCTTGGCACACCGAGGCCGTATGCCGGCGCGACGAGGCGGGCCTGTTCTTCGCACCTTCCAAGGAGCCCACCGCGGCTCGCCTGTCCCGGGAGGAGGCTGCCAAGCGGGTCTGCGCCCGCTGCCCGGTCATGGTGGAGTGCCGGGAGCACGCCCTGCTCCAGCCCGAGCCGTACGGCGTCTGGGGCGGGCTGACGGCGGCGGAACGCCGCGTGGTCCTGGCCCGGCGCCGCCGGCGCGAGATGGAGCTGAAGAAGACGGCCCGTACCGCAGGCCGGATAGCCGCCGCTGGCTGATTCCCTTCCCCGGCCCCGGGGCGCCCCCTCCGCACCGGGGGCGCCGCCGGTGCGACGCCGGAGGGACGGCGCCGCAAGGGGGGGGCGCTCGCAGCCGCGCGCTCCGCCACGGGGCACTCGTGGCGGCCGACGCATCGGCGCAGGACGGGGCCCGCGGATGGGGTGCGGTCCCGCAGGGGTGTGCCGTGGCGGAGGCGCGATCCGTGCCGGGCTGCCGCCCGACGGCGGTCGGCAGCCCGCAGGGGCCGGCGATCCGGCGGGGAGAGCCGCCGACCGAGGGTGTTCCCCGGCGACGAACGGCCCCCGTGGCGGGCGGCCCGGCGACAGACGGCCCCGGAAAGGGGTGTCACCTGCGACGGACGGCCCCGTGGCGGCGAGGTCCGGACCGCCGGCGTTCGGGCAACCGCCGGCGATCCGCACCCTCACAGCGTCAGATGTCTCCTCCGGGCGTCACTTCGCCCGGTCGAAGTCGATCGCGCTGTACGCCCGCAGCTTGCTCAGCCGGTGCTCGGAGTCGATCCGCCGTACCGTGCCCGACCTCGACCGCATCACGATGGACGACGTCAGCGCCGTCTCGGACCGGTACCGCACCCCGCGCAGCAGCTCACCGTCGGTGATGCCGGTCGCCGCGAAGAAGACGTTGTCGCCGGAGACCAGGTCGTCGGTGGTCAGCACCCGGTCCAGGTCGTGCCCGGCGTCGATCGCCCGCTGCCGCTCCTCGTCGTCCTTGGGCCACAGCTTGCCCTGGATCGTGCCGCCGAGGCACTTGACCGCGCAGGCAGAGATGATGCCCTCGGGGGTGCCGCCGATGCCGAGCAGCAGGTCGACGCCCGTGCCCTCGCGCAGCGCGTAGATGGAGCCGGCGACGTCGCCGTCGGAGATCAGCTTGATCCGGGCGCCCGCGTCCCGGACCTCCTTGATCAGGTCCTCGTGGCGCGGCCGGTCGAGGATCACGACGGTGACGTCCTCGGGCGTGGACCGCTTGGCCTTCGCGATGCGCCGGATGTTGACGGCGACGGGCGCGTCGATGTCGACGAAGTCCGCGGCCTCGGGGCCGGTGACCAGCTTGTCCATGTAGAAGACGGCCGACGGGTCGAACATCGACCCGCGCTCGGTCGCGGCCAGGACCGCGATCGCGTTGGGCATGCCCTTGGCTGTCAGCGTGGTGCCGTCGATCGGGTCGACGGCGATGTCGCACTCGGGGCCGGTGCCGTCGCCGATCCGCTCCCCGTTGAAGAGCATCGGCGCTTCGTCCTTCTCCCCCTCGCCGATGACGACGACGCCGTTCATCGACACGGTGTGGACGAGGGTCCGCATGGCGCGCACCGCGGCACCGTCGGCGCCGTTCTTGTCGCCTCGTCCGACCCAGCGGCCGGCAGCCATCGCCGCGGCTTCGGTCACCCGGACGAGCTCCATGGCGAGGTTGCGGTCGGGGGCCTCGGAGGGGACGTCCAGCTCTGACGGCAAATGGTGATGTTCGGTCATCGGAGCGCACCTTTCTGATACGACGACGGCCGGATGAGGGTAATGGCCATGACTCTATCGTCAGTCCGACAAAATGAGCAGGGGACCCCACGGATGAGCGCACCGGGCACCTGCGACGATAGGGGCGTGGCAGGTTCGAACGGCAAGCAGAAGACGGTCCGGGACATGGTCCTCTCCCTGGGCCTCATCATGATCGCGGCGGCGGTGGTCTACCTCTTCATCCCGCACGACGATCACGCACCGGACATCAAGCGGGTCGACTACCGCGTCGAACTGCTCACGGCGCGCCGCGCCGCCTCCTACCCGGTGGCCGCCCCTGACGGCCTGCCGCAGAGCTGGAAGGCGACCTCGGTCCGCTTCAAGGGGAGCGACTCCGACGCCTGGCACCTCGGTTTCCAGGCACCCGATGGGGAGTACGTGGCGGTCGAGCAGTCCACCAAGAAGCGCTCGGAGTTCATCGACACCGCGAGCCAGGGCGCCGAGGAGACCGAGGTCACCCAGGAGATCGCCGGCCGTACCTGGATCCGCTACACCGGCGGCCGGTACGACGCCCTGGTGCTGAAGGACGACGGCGACGGCTCGACGACGGTGGTCACGGGCACGGCCTCGTTCGGCCAGCTGACGAAGATGGCCGCGGCGCTGAAGACGGCGTGACGCCGACCTCGGCCCGGGTGCCCGGGCGGCGAGGCGCCGTCCCCCGGCGACGCGATGACGCCGTGCCCCGTGGCACGGCGATGTCGTGACGGCGGTATGCCCGCGCATCGTGACGTCCGCGCCCTCGCCGCCGTGCCCCTCGTGCCGCCGCCGTGCCCCGGTGGCGCCAGGCCCCTGGGGGTCGTCACACCTCGCCTGACCTGGGATGTTCTTGGTGCTACCCGGCCTTCTCCGGCTCGTCCTCGCCGCGTGCCGCGTCCTCCTCCCGGGCCAGCGCCGCATCGAGCCGCGCCCGCGCGCCCTCCAGCCAGCGCCGGCACACCCGCGCCAGTTCCTCCCCGCGCTCCCACAGCGCGAGCGACTCCTCCAGCGTCGTACCGCCCGCCTCCAGGCGCCGCACCACCTCGATCAGCTCGTCGCGCGCCTGCTCGTACCCGAGCGCCTCGTCCACCTTGCCGGTCATCCACCCAACCCATGCATCGATTCGTCAACGTCCGGCCGGGCCGTCGGCCCGGACCGTGAACTCACCCTCGGCGACCCGCGCGCGCAGCGCCTCGTCCGGCGCGACCTCGCCCGGAGCCCGCACCACGTGCCCGTCCGCCCGCTGCAGCACCGCGTACCCGCGCTGGAGCGTCGCCGCGGGGGACAGCGCCACCACGCGCGCGTGCGTGTGCGTCAGCTCCGAGTCGGCGCGGTCCAGCAGATGTCCGAGACAGCGCCGGGAGCGGTCGGTCAGGGACGCCACCTGCTCCGCCCGCTCGTCGATCATGCGGTGCGGATCCTGGAGCGCCGGCCGGGCCAGCGCGTGGGCGAGTCCGCGCTCCTCCCGCTCCACGAACCCCTCCACGCACCGCCGCGCCCGGTCGCGCAGCATCCGCACCCGCGCCAGCTCCTCACCGACGTCCGGCACGACCTTCTTGGCCGCGTCGGTCGGCGTCGAGGCCCGCAGATCGGCGACGTGGTCGAGGAGCGGGTTGTCCGGCTCGTGGCCGATCGCGGACACCACCGGCGTCCGGCAGGCGGCGACCGCCCGGACCAGCTGCTCGTCGGAGAACGGCAGCAGGTCCTCCACGCTGCCGCCGCCACGCGCGACGACGATGACGTCGACCTCGGGGATCTCGTCCAGCTCCTTGACGGCCTGCACCACCTGCGGCACCGCGTGCACGCCCTGCACGGCCACGTTGCGCACCTCGAAGCGGACGTGGGGCCAGCGGTGCCGCGCGTTCTCCAGCACGTCCCGCTCGGCCGCCGAGGCCCGCCCGCACACCAGCCCGATCAGCTGCGGCAGGAACGGCAGCGGCTTCTTGCGCTCCGGCGCGAACAGCCCCTCCGCGGCCAGTGTCTTCTTCAGCTGCTCCAGGCGCGCCAGCAGCTCGCCGACCCCCACCGGCCGGATCTCGGCGGCCCGCAGCGACAGCTGCCCGCGCGGGGCGTACCACTCCGGCTTCGCGTGGACGACGACCCGGGCGCCCTCGCCGACGACGTCCGCGACGGCGTCGAACACCTGCCGGTAGCAGGTGACCCCGACCGAGATGTCGTAGGACGGATCCCGCAGCGTCAGGAACACGACCCCCGCGCCCGGCCGCCGCGACAGCTGCGTGATCTGTCCCTCGACCCACACCGCGCCCAGCCGGTCGATCCATCCGCCGATGAGCCGCGAGACCTCCCCGACGGGGAGCGGAGTGTCCGCGGACGTGTTGACAGCCATGCCCGCGAGCGTAACGGGCCGCGCCGACAACGCACCGCACGGCGACCGACCGGCCCGGCCGCACCCCGGAGCGCCGCCGTCCCGTTGTCCGCTCGCCCCGCCCCGGAGACAGCCCCGCACCCCGCTTCCGCGGTGCGGGCACGCGGCCGTCGCCTGCCCCGCCGGCGCGCCGAACGCGGCGCCGCCCGGCGCGCGATCTC
The DNA here is from genome assembly GCF_016921115.1 of Streptomyces actuosus. Lineage (GTDB taxonomy): Bacteria > Actinomycetota > Actinomycetes > Streptomycetales > Streptomycetaceae > Streptomyces > Streptomyces actuosus_A. The sequence continues at coordinate 114,689 of NZ_JAFFZS010000009.1, read as the reverse complement.
CGGGCCCCCGAACGCGGCCTTACGATGGGGGGCATGACTGCTTCGCCTGGCCGCCGTGTCCTGCTCGCCGCCCCCCGGGGCTACTGCGCGGGTGTGGACCGCGCCGTGATCGCCGTCGAGAAGGCCCTGGAGCAGTACGGGGCCCCGGTCTACGTCCGGCACGAGATCGTGCACAACAAGTACGTCGTGCAGACCCTGGAGAAGAAGGGCGCCGTCTTCGTCGAGCGGACGGAGGAGGTGCCCCCGGGCAACATCGTGATGTTCTCCGCGCACGGCGTCGCTCCCGTCGTCCACGAGGAGGCCCGCCGCGGCCGGCTCGCCACCATCGACGCCACCTGCCCGCTGGTCACCAAGGTCCACAAGGAAGCCATCCGGTACGCCGACGACGACTACGACATCCTCCTGATCGGCCACGAGGGCCACGAGGAGGTCATCGGCACCTCCGGCGAGGCCCCCGACCACATCCAGCTCGTCGACGGTCCCGAGGACGTCGCCGGGGTCGAGGTCCGCGACACGTCCAAGGTCGTGTGGCTGTCCCAGACCACGCTCTCGGTCGACGAGACCATGGAGACGGTGGACGCGCTGAAGGAGAAGTTCCCGCAGCTCGTCTCCCCGCCCAGCGACGACATCTGCTACGCCACGCAGAACCGGCAGCTCGCCGTGAAGCAGATGGGTGCCGAGGCCGAGCTGGTCGTCGTCGTCGGCTCCCGCAACTCCTCCAACTCCAAGCGGCTCGTCGAGGTCGCCAAGCTGGCCGGCGCCCGCGCGGCCCACCTCGTGGACTTCGCCGACGAGATCGACGAGGCCTGGCTGGAGGGCGTGACGACCGTGGGCGTCACCTCCGGGGCCTCCGTGCCCGAGGTGCTCGTCGAGCAGGTGCTGGAGTGGCTCGCCGAGCGCGGCTTCGAGGACGTGGAGATCGTGAAGGCGGCCGAGGAGTCCATCACCTTCTCCCTGCCCAAGGAGCTGCGCCGGGACCTGCGCGAGGAGGCCGCCACCCTGGTCGCCGAACGGGGCGGAGCCGGTCCGGCCGGGGCGTGACCGTCCGTCGCACGTCGTAACGTGGAGCCATGCAGATCTTCGGCGTGGACATCGGCGGATCCGGCATCAAGGGCGCTCCTGTCGACCTGGACAGGGGCGACCTGGCCCAGGAGCGCCACAAGGTGCTCACCCCCCACCCGGCGACACCCGACGGGGTCGCCGACGGCGTCCGGGAGGTCGTCGACCACTTCGGCTGGACCGGGCCTGTCGGCCTGACCTTCCCCGGCGTCGTCACGGGCGGATCGACGATCCGCACCGCGGCCAACGTCGACAAGGGCTGGATCGACACCGACGCCCGCGCCCTGTTCCGGGAGCGGCTGGGCGGTCTGCCGGTGACGGTCGTCAACGACGCCGACGCGGCGGGCGTCGCCGAGATGCACTTCGGCGCCGGCAAGGACCGCGACGGCACGGTCATCCTGCTGACCTTCGGCACCGGCATCGGCAGCGCCGTCTTCATCGACGGCGAGCTGGTGCCCAACACCGAGCTGGGCCACCTGGAGCTGCACGGCCACGACGCGGAGAAGCGCGCCTCCAGCAAGGCCAAGGAGGACCACGAGCTGTCCTGGGAACACTGGGCCCACCGCGTGCAGAAGTACCTCGCGCACGTCGAGATGCTCTTCTCCCCGGAGCTGTTCATCATCGGCGGCGGCGTCAGCCGCAAGGCCCACAAGTTCCTCCACCACATCAAGGACATCAGGGCCGAGATCGTCCCGGCGCAGCTCCAGAACAACGCGGGCATCGTGGGCGCGGCGATGCACGCGGCGGAGCACTAGGGGCGGCGGGCCCGGGCAGCGGGGCGGCGAGGCCGGGCGACGGGACCTCGGGCCGGACGGCGGGACCGTGGGGCAGGAGGGCCGCAGTCCGTCGGGCCCGAGCGCCCGGCCCGAGGACCGGTTCAACGGCGGCGCCGCAGGGCATCCGGCGGCGGATCGGCGGCCCGGTCGGCGCCGCCGGCGACGACGGCCGGGCACAGCCCGGTGCCGTCGGAGCAGGGGCCCGGACGCAGAGCCGGGACGGCCCGCCGGACGGTCGGACACGGCACCGGTGTCGCCAGGCCCGATCATCGGGCTCGGCACCGGCGCCGACGGGTCCGACCTCCTGCGGCACCGGTGCCGCGGGGCCTGACCGCCTCGCGCGGCACCGCAACCGTCTGGGCAGATCGCCGGGCACAGCACCCGAACCGACGGGGCGGACGGTCGGGGCGACGGCGGTGCCGACGCTTCAGGTGGCCGGGCGCTGCGCCGGTGCCGTCCGGCGCCGCTGCCGGACCTGCCTCATCCGGCGCACGATCGCGACCAGACCGGCGACGAGCGTCCCGCCGTACAGCCAGCCGGCCTGCGTGGCGAGCGCGGCGACCAGGCCCACCAGCCGGCCCACGACCCCCTCGCCCCCGGCGGCCACCGGAAGCAGCCCCGCGGTGAAGGCGATCGGCACCATCACCGGTGCCCGCAGCAGATCGCTCCTGCGCACCCACAGCGCCGTCAACGCGCACACCGGCAGGAACAGCACGCCGTACAGCGCCGACGACGTCCCGAACAGCAACTGGTCGAGGAACCCCAGCGCCACCATCACGGCCGCGCAGAACAGGCCGCCGCCGAGTCCGGTCAGCCGCGGGTCGGGCATCCGCGCCACGGCCCGCACGATCGGCGAGGCGGGCCCCCGGCCCGCGGCAGCGGGGCGGCGCGGCGCCTGGCCCTCGGCCGGGGGCCCCGGCCGGTCGGCCCCGGCAGGACGCCGGACACCGGCCGTGCCCTGCGCCGGGGGACGGCCGTCCGGTCCCGCCGCGCGGGCCTTCCGCCCTGTCCGGGGCGCAGCGGAGCGCGCCGGGCGGCCCTCGTGCGTGCCGCGGTCCGACTGAGGCGGCAGGGGCGCGGACATGCCGCGGCGCGGTCCGGACTGGGGGGGACGCGTCCTGTGCTGCTCCATTGGACCAACTTAGGTCGGTTTATGTGCCGAATCACGGCTCGGACACGCCGTTGGACAGAGCTTGGCCAAGCGTTCGAGAGGTCCATCCCGACCGTGCCGGGCACCCCTTAGACTGGTGGATCGGCCCCGCCCGGGAGCCCGCCCTCCACCCTCACGTACGGGAAGTCGCAACGTGTCGCTCACGATCGGAATCGTCGGTCTGCCGAATGTCGGCAAGTCGACCCTGTTCAACGCCCTGACCAAGAACGACGTGCTGGCGGCCAACTACCCGTTCGCCACGATCGAGCCCAACGTCGGCGTGGTCGGCGTCCCCGACGCCCGTCTGGCGAAGCTCGCCGGGATCTTCGGTTCGGAGCGCATCCTCCCGGCCACGGTCGACTTCGTCGACATCGCCGGTATCGTGCGCGGCGCGTCCGAGGGTGAGGGCCTGGGCAACAAGTTCCTCGCGAACATCCGCGAGTCCGACGCGATCTGCCAGGTCATCCGCGCCTTCAAGGACGAGAACGTCGTCCACGTCGACGGCAAGGTCTCGCCCAAGAACGACATCGAGACGATCAACACCGAGCTGATCCTCGCGGACCTCCAGACCATCGAGAAGGTGCTGCCCCGCCTCCAGAAGGAGTCGCGGATCAAGAAGGACCTGGCAGCCAAGGTCAAGGCCGTCGAGGAGGCCAAGGAGATCCTGGAGAAGGGCGACACCCTCTTCGGGCACGGCATCGTCCAGGGCAGCGAGCGCGCCGAACCCCTGCACGACCTGCACCTGCTCACCACCAAGCCGTTCCTCTACGTCTTCAACGTCGACGAGGACGAGCTGACCGACGACGCCTTCAAGGACGAGCAGCGCGCCCTGGTCGCCCCCGCCGAGGCGATCTTCCTCAACGCCAAGCTGGAGGCGGACCTCGCCGAGCTGGAGGAGGACGAGGCGCTGGAGCTCCTCCAGTCCGTCGGCCAGGACGAGCCCGGCCTCGCCACGCTCGCCCGCGTCGGATTCAACACCCTCGGCCTGCAGACCTACCTGACGGCCGGCCCCAAGGAGTCCCGCGCCTGGACCATCAAGAAGGGCGCCACCGCCCCCGAGGCCGCCGGTGTGATCCACACCGACTTCCAGAAGGGCTTCATCAAGGCCGAGGTCATCTCCTTCGGCGACCTCGTCGAGACCGGCTCGGTCGCCGAGGCCCGCGCCAAGGGCAAGGCCCGCATGGAGGGCAAGGACTACCTCATGCAGGACGGGGACGTGGTGGAGTTCCGCTTCAACGTCTAATACGTCCGGCGAAAGGCCGTCTGACCTGCGGCGGAGCGGGTTGGGCGGCCTTTGCGGTCCGCACAGAGTCCGCAGCGTGCTGGATGAGTCCGGCACGCGGGGGAGCGGTTACGCCGCTTCGTCGACCTGTGGCTGAGCCTCGGCGGACTGGTCCGCGTACGCCTTGTCGACGGCGGCCCGGGTCCGCTCCTCGGAGTCGGGCCACAGGTGGGTGTAGATGTTCAGCGTCATGGCCGCGTTGGTGTGGCCGAGGCGCTCGGAGACCGTTTTCACGGATTCGCCGTGCTTGATCAGCAGGCTGGCGTAGTGGTGCCGGAGGGCGTGGGGTCCGGCGCCCTTCGCTATGCCGGCCTTCGCGCAGGCGGGCCGCCAGGACCCGTCCATGAAGTGCGTGTAGACCACGGGCCCGCCCTGCGGCGCCGTGAAGATCCAGCTCTCGGGCCCATCGGCGGGGAAGTCCCGCAGGTGGGCCTTCATCGCATCCACCGCCATGCGGGGGAGTGGGACCGTGCGGTGCGAGCGAGCTGTCTTGGGCGGGCAGACGTACACGCCGTGCTTGGCGGTCTGCTGGATCTGCTGCTCGACCGAGACGGTGGCGTACAGCAGGTCCACGTGCCGGAGTGGAGACCGAACAGCTCGCCGGGGCGAAGCCCGGTGGCTGCGCCGAGCAGCACGAGGCCCTTGTATCGGGCGGGTATCTCCTCGGACAGTGTCCGCACCTGCTCGACGGCCAGGGGCACGATTTTCTTCCGTGGTACCGAGGGCAGTTTCGCCTCGGCGCAGGGGTTGTGGGGGATCATCCGGTCACGAACGGCCGCCCGGAAGACGGCGTTGACCGTGTTGAAGACCGTCCGTGAGGTGCTGGCGGCCAGCCCGTGCGTGGTGGTCAGACTGGTGACCCAGCTCTGTACGTCGCCGGGCTTGATCGCGCCGAGTGCCCGCTTCTCCCAGGCCGGGTCCCCTGTGAGCAGATGAACTCAAGGTCGCCCCCTGTGCGTCATGAACTCTCCTCGCGGGCCATGCGGCATGTCCGAGGCCAGTGTCCCCCGTACCAGTCGTCAGGCGGCGCGGGCTGCGGGTAACTGCGAGACCCACGTCGTGAGCTCGGTCAGGTGCCCGGGCTGCAGCCCATGATTTGGGTCGGGCTGAACGAGGAGAGTTGGCGCTCCCTTGGCAGTGCGCTCCGCCGCCCATTCATGGTCGAGGCTGGTGAAGTCGTCGTCGATCCAGACGGCGGGGGTGTCGCCCAGCCAGGCGTCGACGTGGTCGCGCTTCCACAGGTAGCCGTTGGGGTGGCTGGTGGTGATCCGCGGACGCGGGAGATCGACGTACGGCAGGGTTGGAAGGCCGAGGAGCGGGCCGATGAGGGTGGTGGCGTCCTGGCGCCAGCTGGTGCACCAGATCGGGGCGACCAGGCCAGTGCGGATCACGTCCATGAGCAGACGGCCGTGGTCGGGGTGGAGCCAGACGGTGACCGGGTTGTCGGCGCTCCGGCCGGTGGGGACGACGTCGTGGCGGGCGTGGGTGGCCGGGGTCGAGCCGTCCGCGTTGGGGAAGGGTATGAGGACGCCGTCGATGTCGAGGAGCAGGTAGGGCGGGCGCATCGGTTCCTCCAAGGGAAGCTGGCCGGCGAATGGCTGGTCAGAGCCTGCGGGCGCGGATCAGCAGGGTGGTGGGCCAGTGGCCCATGCGGGGGTCGTGGAACTCCTGGGCTGAGGTGAGCCAGAAGCCCGCCCGGCTGAGGTGCCTCTCCCAACGGTCGGTATCGAACTCCCATCGGGCGATGGGGAGCCGGGTGCGGTCGGGCAGGGTGACGTGGTCGCGGCGGGGCCGGTCGTCGCCAGAGGGGCTTCGGCCGCCGCGCTGTGGGTGGGGGACGGAGAAGGCCAGCACTCGTCCGGGCGTGAGGCGTTGGGCGATGGCCGGGAGCAGGAGCTCGGGGGCGACCAGGCCGATGGCTCCGAAGACGGAGTAGATCGCGTCGAACTGCTCGTCGGTGGCGTGTAGGTAGTGCAGTGCGTGGCCGGCGACGAAGGTGAGGTTGTTCAGCCGTCCGTAGTGGGAGCGGGCGCGGCGGACCTGCAGGCCGACCAGGTCGACGCCGGTGACGTGGGCGCCGTGTCGGGTGGCGAGGTGGGCGGTGTTGTGGCCGGGGCCGCAGCCGAGTTCCAGGAGTCGCTTGCCGCGCAGGTCAGGCCCGAGGACGTCGGCGCCGGGACCTTGGCCGGGTCTCGTGGTCCACTCCATCCGGGCGGGTACGGACAGGGGTTCGGCGAGTCCGGCGTTGGTGCGCTGGGCGGCGTGGGCGTGCCAGGGGGATGCCTGGGCGAGCACGTCAGATCTCCAGGAGGTGGAGGACATCGGTGAGGTGGCGGCGTACGGCCTTGATGTAGGCGGGGTCGGTGGCCGGGTCGTTGATCCAGCGGATGGACTGCTCCATGAACCACTCGACGGCCCACATGCGGTGCCAGCCCAGGGCCCAGTTCTCAGCGGTGAGCCCCCCGCGCGGGGCGAGGGCGTCGGGGGTGCCGCCGGCGGTGACGTACTGCTCCAGGAAGACGCGGCGGCGCACGGGGTGTGGGGGATCGATGGTGCCGTGCCAGCTGGCGAGGTCGAGCAGGCCGGGGCCGGTGAAGGCGCGGGCGAAGTCGAGCAGCCGCCAGCCGCGCTCGCCGATGTGGAGGCTGGTGGGGTGGAACTCGGAGTGCACCCAGCCGAACGGTTCCAGCGTCGCTCCGGCCGAGCGGGCCTCGGCGGCCTGGGCGATCCGGTCGAGCGCGTCCTCGACGTCGTCGGCGTCCTGCCACCGGTCGGCCTTGCGCAGCCGTTCGAGGTGCTCCAGCGCCCGGGCCGGGAGCGTCCGCAGCCGGTCTTGGTCGAGGACGGACAAGGGCGGAGCCGTACGGGTGCTGTGCAGGATCACGGCCGCGGCGACGCCGTCGAGGTCGTCGGCCTCGCGGACGGAGGGTCCGAGGTCCTCCATGAGCATGCCGAGCCAGCCGTCCAGGACGGCGGAGGCGTGGACCTGGGGGACGGGTACGCCGAGGGTGTGGGCCAGGCGGAGGGCCTGGTCCTCGCTGTCGAAGGGTTTCTTGGCGTACTTGAAGATGGCCGTGGAGCCGTCGGGGAAGGCCACGCGCTCGACGCCGGACATGGACCACACGCGCACCTCCTCCCGTACGGCGGTGGTCTGGCCGGTCGCGGTGAGCAGGTTGTCGAGGAGTTCGGCGCTGGGGTTCGTGGTCACGGGAGGGCTCCGGGGGGATGGTGGCGTCCGGGGCGGGCGAGAGATACTGGCCCGTCCCGGAGCCTGATCGGGTGGGTTACGCGGCGGGGTTCACTCGGTGGGCGTAGACCTGCTCGATCCAGCCCGCCTTGAAGGCCGCGAGGTCGTCACGGAAGTTCGCCATCGAGGCACCGTAGGGCGCGACCACGCCGCCGGACTGGTCCGGCACGGACTGGCACCCATGCACGAGCCGGCCGCCGAGCGCCGCGTGTGCCTTGATGGACTCGATCCGGCGGTGCTCGTTGAACCAGCCGCCGTGGTAGACCTCGTCGAGCATCCCGCCCATCTCGTCGTCCAGGTCGAAGACGACGGACGTGGCGGCGGGGAAGAACCAGCACGGGCCGACGTTGGAGATGTGCCCGTCCAGCTCGACCTTGTTGAGCGCCATGAGCGTGGCCGCCTCGCGGAGCATCCGCAGGTGGTCGGCGGTGATCTGCGGCAGGCCGAGGCTGGCCAGGTGCTCCTCGCGGAAGAGGTACGCGTACACCTCGTACGCGGTGGCCAGGACGCGGGACGCGTCGGACGTGGACTCGCTGTGCTGCTTGATGAAGTCGAGCGCGAGCTGCTCGACCGCGCTCTCGGTCGTCTCGTCCACGTCCAGGAGCTGGGACTTGACCAGCTCCCAGTCAGCGACGAGCCAGGTGTTCGACTCGAAGCGGAAGAAGTACTCGGCCGGGTCGATGGTGATGCGCCGGCCGTCGACCTGGATGCCGGGCAGGCGGCTCCAGCGCGGGTCGAACGCCTCGGGCAGCTCGACCGTGATGGCCGTGGTGTCGATGGTGGTCACCGTGTCTCCGTCCCTGATTGGCCGGTCTCGGGCACAGGAATGCCCGAGCCTGGTGTGGGCGTACGGAACTTCGGGGTGCCGCCTGGACCAAGGGGGAGTCTGGATCACGGTCGCGCCGTTCCGGGCGGCTACTGATAAGTGAACCGGTGGTCACGCTCAGTGGGTACGGTGGAAGGCAGTTGAAGCGGTATACGCGGTTTACAGCTCCAGGGCGGAGGCGATCGTGACGGCGCAGAGAGAACCCAACTCCCGTCTGCGCGACGCCATTGAGGCGGTCGGCTGCACCTACGAGGCTTTCGCCAGAGACGTGCGGCGCATCGCCGCCGAGAACGGCGAGATCCTCCAGACCAATAAGTCGGCCATCTCGCACTGGGTGAACGGCACCCGTGCCCCTTCGGGCCGGGTAGGCCAGTACCTGGCCGAGGCGCTATCCCGCAGAGCGGGGCGCACGGTCACCCAGACCGAGATCGGCCTCCAGGCCGGTGATGACGAAGAGCCAGCGGAATCCGACCCTGTCCTCGCGGTCACCGACCTGGGCCGCGCCGACGTCGAGCGCCGCCGCTTCCTCGCCATCGCGGCCTTCACCACCGCCGGCGTCGCCATGCCGCTCGGCTACGACCACGAAGCCACCGCCCGCATGCTCCGCGCCCGCACCGGCACGTCCATGGTCGGGGCAGAGGACGTGGACGTCGTACGGCAGATCACGGCGGCCTTCAGCGCCGCCGACGAGCGCCTCGGCGGCGGGCACGGCCTGACCACCGTCACCGCGTACCTCGCCGACACCGCCGCCCCCATGCTGCGCGGACGCTTCCCCAGCGAAGGCTTACGCCGGGCCGCCTTCGGCGCCGTCGCCGAACTCGCCTACCTCGCAGGCTGGAAGCACCACGACCTTGGCCAGGAAGGCGCCGCTCAGCGCTACTACCAGGTCGGCTACAAGCTCGCCTGCGAAGCCGACCCCCACGGCCACGCCGCCTGGATGATGCGCGCCCTCGCCCACCAAGCACTGAGCCTCAAACAGCCCCACCACTGCGTCGACCTCATCGAAGGTGCCCTCCGCACAGGTCTCGGCCACGTCGACGGCCGGACCGAAGCGCTCCTCCACATCACGCACGCCCGCGCCTACGCCGCCACCGACGAGAACTCGTCGGCCGCGCGTGCCCTGCTCGCCGCCGAGGACGCCCTCCTCCGGGACGACGGTCCCCAGCCCAGCTACTCCCGTGTGAGCGGCCCGGCCGCCGGCACGGTGGCCAGCCACACCGCCCGCACCCTGACCGACCTCGCGGACCACATCGGCACCGAACAGCAGCACCGGGACGCCCTCACCCGCTGGGACCCTGCGAAGTACAAGCGCGTCCACGCCCTCACCCACGCCGACCTCGGCGACAGCCTCGCCGCCCAGGCCCGCGCCGACGAGGCCGTCGCCGCCTGGACCCAGGCCCTGGTCCTCATGGAGGGCATGACCTCCGACCGCACCCGCAAGGCGATCACCTCGATCCGCTCCACCCTCGCGGTCTACCAGCGCCGCCGCGTTCCCGGTGCTGCCGATCTCGCACGCCGCGCCCGCGAGGCCCTCGCCTAACATGCCCAACAACCCGCCCGACGAAGGGAACACCGTGACCCAGCAGACCGACGACCAGCCGAAGGCCCTCAAGCCGGCGCTCGAATCGATGACCCTGCTGGTCGCCGCGGTCATCGTCCATGACAAGGCCACCAACCGCGTCGTCCTCCTCCAACGCAGCGAGAACGCCAAGTTCGCCCAGGGAATGTGGGACCTCCCCGTCGGCAAGAGTGAACCGGGCGAACCGATCACCGAGACGGCCGTCCGCGAGCTCTACGAGGAGACCGGCCTCACGGTGAAGCCCGAGTCCCTCAAGGTCGCCCACATCATCCACGGTGCCTGGGGCGTCGAGGCCCCCAACGGCTTCCTCACGGTCGTCTTCGCCGCCCACGACTGGACCGGCGAGCCCGAGAACCGCGAACCGCGCAAGCACGCCCAGGTCCGCTGGGTCGACACCGACGCCATCCCTGAAGCCTTCGTTGACACCACCGCCAGTGCCCTCCACCACTACCTGAATGACGGCTCGGAGGTCTCGCTGGACGGCTGGTCGGCAGCGTGAGCATCACGCTGCTTCACCTCATACCCAAGGACCCGCACTTTTCGCCTGCACCGGCTGCGAGCGAGGCTGCGCAAGCCCGGCTACAGCAACTGGTTCCTGAGGCGTTGGGCGGTTACGACGTTTGGGACATCCCTGGCACAGCCTTCATCGATCCCGGGGAGAACTGGTGTGGTGTTCGGTGCCCCGTATGCGGCTCCGATATCGAAGACTGGTGGGGCGACGCGATGGACACGGCAGTCCTTCCGGACGGCTATTTCGACGCACTTGCCGTAACGGTGCCCTGTTGCTCTGCCCAGACGGACTTGAACGCCCTCGACTACGTCGAGGCTGCGGGTTTCGCCAGGTACAGCCTCGTCACCACAGACCCAGAATGCGAGCTGCCGCTATCGCCAGCCAGCGTCCAGGCGCTGGAGGACCTCCTGGGCACGGACCTGCGACAGGTCCTCGCCCGGTACTGACGTCAAGCGATGGCTTCGTTATGCGGGGCTGCTCGGAAACAGAAGCTCGTACGGCAGGTGATCGTCGTCCGGTACGCGAGGCACGTAGTCCGGGGCCGTGCGCGCGCCCACAGCCAGCAGGCGAGCGGCAGCCTCCTCCTCGGAGAGGGAGGCAAGCCCGAGGGCGTGCAGAAGGCGGTCGCGCTCGGCGTCGAAGTCCGGGTGGTCGGCCCGAAGGTCCGAGCCGAGCTCGCTGATCGCGAAGCCCTTCGCCAGGTCGCGCCAGAAGGGCAGTACAGCGATGAGCGTGATCGCCTCGACGAGGTCGGCGCCGATCAACGTGACCTGGCCCTCCGAGTCGGCGTACAGGACGGGCCTCTCCTCGGCCTCAGCCTCCCCGCACAGGTAGTACGTGCCGCCGGCGCCGCAGCCGGCTATCGGGTGTAGGGGGATCCTGGTAGGAAGAGCAAGTTGCTCGATGGGATCCCGGCGCTCGACGTCGAAATCGCCAGGCCAGGCGAGCGCGGTAGCAAGGGAAGGCTCCTGCTCGATCCGGCGGAGTAGATCGTCTGATGCGGTCATGGGACGGAACGTAACAGCGCCCTCGGACGTCTGGTGCGGCTGGCCTGCTGATCGACGCTAAAGCGGTGCTGTCAGTAGGGCGTGGCACAGTTCGGCCATGAGCTACGACCTGGCGGTGTGGGAAGGCAGCAAGCCCGCTGACGATGTGATCGCGGGCGAGGTCCTCACCCAGCTGTACGACCGCTACATCGACACGGAGGAAGAGTTTCCACCGTCACCGCGTATCGCGGAGTACGTTGCTGGGCTCTTGGCGCGATGGGTGGATCTCACGGAGGACGAGGAGGACACCTCCCCCTGGTCGACGGGGCCGTTGATCGGCGAGGCGTCCGGGCCGTTCATCTACTTCCCGATGCGATACAGCATGGCCGAGGAGGCTTCGGCCTACGCCGCCGATCTCGCGGCATCGATGGGGCTCGTTTGCTATGACCCGCAGGCTCGGCTGCTGCGGCCATGACCGCCTTCGGACCGAGGGCGGGTGCAGTCCGGCACGACCTTCCTGTGCGCAGGTAGCGTGACTGGCATGTCCGAGGAGTTGCCCGGTTTTCACTACCACCCCGACCCCTTGGCGACCGGGGCGGTCGTTGAGTCCAGCACGACGTGCCTCTGCTGCGGGAGGGCGCGGGGGTTCATCTACACGGGCCCGGTGTACGCGGTCGAGGAACTTTCCAACCTGCTGTGCCCGTGGTGCATCGCGGATGGCAGCGCCGCTTCGAAGTACGACGCGCACTTCATCGGTGACCCGGCCGGGGACGATGTCCCGCTTGAGGTCGTGATGTCCGTCGACGCGTGTACGCCGGGCTTCTCCTCCTGGCAGGACCCGCAGTGGTTCTTCCACTGCGGTGATGGTGCGGCGTTCCTGGGGGCGGTCGGGATGGCCGAGCTGGCCATGTTCCCGGATGCCCTGCAGGCGCTGCGCAGCGAGGTTGGCGCGTGGGGGTGGTCTGCCGAGGCGGTGGAGAGCTATCTGGGTGCTCTGGACAAGGACAGTCAGCCCACGGGCTACCTCTTCATGTGCCGCACGTGCGGCCGATACATGGCGTACGCGGACTTCACGTAGCCGCAGTCAGGCGGCTGCTACGGCCGGGTCCAGCCGTTGGCGAACTCGCACTGGAGGTCCGTCCAGCGGCGCTGTTCGGCGGGGGTGTAGCTGGGGTAGCCGAGGCGCCCCACGCCCGTGACCCACTCGTCCCAGAGGCCGTCGGGGTCCGTGAAGCGGTCGGCGTGGCGGGTGCCGAGGAGGGCGTCGAGGCGGAGGAGGGCGCCCAGTGCGGCGGGCTGGTCGTAGTGGAGGTCGGTGCAGGGGAGGTAGCGGTCGAGGTAGGCGGTGAGGATCTCAGCGTCGACGTGTGTGCCGAAGCGGGCCAAGGCGAAGCAGTAGGCGCCGCCGGAATAGCAGACCTCGCTGGCCAGGAGCAGGTCGCCGATGCGTGCTCGGAACTGTTCGCGGCGGTCGACGCCGATCAGCCAGCCGGCGGTGAGACGCGAGCGCCATTCGTACCCGAGGAGGGCTTCCAGTTCCTCGTCGTTGATCGCGGCGGCGTCAGCGATCAGATGCCGGGTAAAGCGTGTGGTGTGCCACCACCGGGGGCCCAGGAACCGCCCGCCGTTCAGTACGAGATAGCGCGGGAGGCCCCCGTACGTCCTCGTCACGTAGCTCTCGACCACATGGCCGTAGCCGACTTCCTCGGGGTGCTGGGACGGCATCGGTCACCTCTCCGGGTACAGGTCGGTACGGTCGATCCAAGTGGGGGCGACGAAGATGTTGTCGCCGACGGGGGCTTCGGAGGCTTCCAGCAGGGACCAGGTGCGGGACTCCTCGACCAGGTGCTCCCAGGGCGCGGTCCAGTCGAGTTCCCAGTCCAGGCCGGGGCCGTCGACGCCGTATGGGCGGCCGGCGTCCACTCGCCAGAACTGGGAGTAGAGGATCACCTGGGCGTGGTCGGCCAGATCGTTGATGATCTCGGTGAAGTGGGTCGAGGGCCAGCCGGGGGCGTCGTCCGCAGCGGTGGCTCGTAGGCGCGCGGTGAGCGGTGGGACGACGGGGGTGCGTGCGCCGAGTTCGGTCAGGGCCCAGCGGATGCCTTCCGGCTCGCTCCAGTCTGGTGGCGTCGCCCGTTCCAGGCAGGCGCGATAGGCGTGGCGCACAGGCTCGACCGCGCCGTCGATCTTCAGGCTCGCCAGGGCCATGGCCGCCCATTCGCGGACGGTCGGGTTGTCGCTGTCCAGCAGGCCGATGAGAGCGGGGCCGCAACAGGGATCGCCCACCTCCTCGAAGACCTCGATGGCGGTCAGCTGACCGAAGCCGCCGAGGGAAGGCAGGCCGTTGATGACGGCGGGTATGGCGGCGGCGCCGATCCAGATCAGCTCCGCGCGGGCGTCGTAGGACTCGTCGGCCTTGCCGTCGAGCTGCCGGACGAGTGTCTCGATGTGGGAGGTCATGACGCGGAGTGGTCCCGGCGCCAGAAAGTGGGGAGCCACCAGCAGAGCACCGAGCGGTCGTCGGGCCACGGGGCCCGGTCCTCGGCGTCCCAGTCCTCGAAGGAGTCGCGCGTCAGGTCGATGGGGCGCCAGGCGGGGTCGAGCGGCTCATCCTCGGTCGGAGGGCGGACGTACCGGCGGCCGTGCTCGTCGCAGGCGCCGAAGTCCTGGTAGTTGCGCTGGGCCTCGATCAGGGAGACCTTGTTCGCCCCGCCGGCCATGGTGGGCCAGCGGAACTGGACCCCGTCGTCCTCCCAGAAGCAGACGGGGCAGATCTCGTACGAGCCGGGCATCGCGCTCAGCACGTGGTGTCCGCAGCACGGGCAGGGGTAGGAGTCGCTCACCTGCGTAGTCTCGTGGCAGGTCCCGCCGGTGTGCCATGGGTTTCTCTGCCTCCGCGGTACCCGGTCAGTCCGCAGCCAGTCCGCAGGACACCCGTAAACGGCCGTCGGGAGCCAACGTATGCCAACGAGGAAATCCCTGGTCAGAGCCCTGGAGGGCACTCCGCCGCAGGTCAGGATCGGGCTTCAGGCATTCCGCTTCAACGTCTGATCGCATGTATGGAGGCGGCCTGACCTGCGGGATCGCGAGTCAGGCCGTCGCGCTGTCCGCAACAGTCCGCAGAGCGGTTCGCCTGGCCCGGCTGCGTTGTGCATTCGGACCGCGGCAGCGGCCCGGAGTCAACCGGCCGTCGCAACACCGGGGCCTGTTTGATGGTAGATGTTCGTTCGGTCGCCTCGGCGTTCGCATGGCGCGTGACGCTCATGGGCGCCATGACCGTGGTCTGGCCCCGCCTCTCACCAGCCCTGCCGCCATCGAGGCGCAGGCTGCCGCCCCCTGTCCCTCTTGCGGGCTCGGCCTCTTCGTCGTTCCGGTGAAGGATCGATGTTGAGGTGTCGATGAGTACTGACGTATTGACGTAATGTTTGCGTCAATCTATGGTAAGGGCATGCTCTTCCCCGCGCCCGCCCTCACCGCCGAGGATCAGCGCGTTCTTGGCGAGATCGAAGATCTTCGTCGCTCGTTGCGCCTCCAGGTCCGGTCAACTCCGGTGAAGTGGACCGAAGGGCTGCGCAAGTTCTTGACTGCCGATGCGGTGGCGGCCTCCAACTCGATCGAGGGTTTCAGGGTGTCCACGGTCGACGTCGAGGACCTGCTGGAGGGTGAGCGGGATGTCGACGTCTCCGAGGAGGATCGCGAGGAGACGCTGGCCTATCAGCGGATGATGACCTATATCCAGACGCTGCATGACGTCGCGGACTTCCGGTACAGCAAGGAGCTGCTCAATGCGCTCCACTGGATGCTGCAGGGACACCGGCACACCCCGCGGAAGCCGGCCGGGCAGTGGCGCCGTGGAGCGGTGTACGTGACAGACGCCCGCGACCCCAGCATCGCGGCATATACGGCACCGGACGCAGCCGAGGTGCCTGCGTTGACGGGTGAACTGGTCGAGTGGCTGAACGCGGACGGCGGCCCGCATCCGCTGGTGCGGGCCGCCATGGCGCATCTCCACCTTGTTGCCATCCACCCATGGGCGGATGGCAACGGCCGAATGTCCCGATCTCTCCAAACGCTCATGATCGCGAGACAGGGAGAACTGGCTCCCGAGTTCTCCTCGATCGAGGCTTGGCTGGGGCGCCCTGGCAATACCTGGGAGTACTACCGCGAGTTGCAGCGTCGGGGGGCCACCTACCGCCCCGACCAAGACGTCTCCGATTGGATCCGTTTCAACCTCACCGCTTACCACCAGCAGGCGCAGACCGTACGCAATCGCCTGGATCGTTCGAGTCGGGTGTGGCTCCTGCTGGGTGAGTTCGCGGAGGGCCGGGGGCTGGACGAGAGGGTGGTTTCCGCCCTGCATGATGTGGCGATGTCCGGGCGGGTACGTCGTACACGCTACGAACGAACGGAGGACCTGAGCCTGCAGCGGGCCCAACGCGACCTGCGGGACCTGGTCGCGGGGGAGGTCCTGACACCGGTCGGCCGCACCCGTGCCCGCTTCTACACCGCCGGGCCCGCCTTTCCGGGGTCGGCTCTGGAAGCGGCCCGGACGCCGTTGGCACTGGCTGATCCGTACACGCACTGAGAGCATCTCGCGAACTGCCGAATCAGTCACGATGGGCGATGCGGAACAGGCGCACTCAGGGCACGCGCAACTTGTTGCTCGCCCCGCTACCCATGGCCGGCGGAGCTGAACCTTGTTGTCCTCCCGGAATCAGATCGGCCAGATCTCGTACGAGCCGGGCATCGCGCTCAGCACGCGGTGTCCGCAGCACGGGCAGGGGTAGCGGTCGCTCACCTGGGCAGTCTCCTTGCTGGTCCCGCCGGTGCGCCATGGATTTCTCGGCCTCCGCCCGCCCGGCCAGTCCGCAGCCAGTCCGCAGGACACCCGTAAACGGCCGTCGGGAGCCAACGGATGCCAACGAGGAAATCCCAGGTCAGGGCCCTGCGCGGGGCTCCGTCGCAGGTCAGGATCGAGCGGCAGTCATTCCGCTTCAACGTCTGACGCTATGTCAATGCCTGGGCTCGACCCGCCTGCTGCTGGGTCGGGCACAGCTGTGTGTCCGCAGTGAGTCCTCGATCCCGCGATGCGGTGACAGCGTTTGGCCGGGCGGCATGGCGGCGACGCGGTCTCAGACCTTGACGACCTCCACGGAAGGGCCGCACAGGAGTGTCAGGTCCTCGGGGTCGGAGGTGAGGACGGTGACCGGCTGGGGCGCGCTGCGGGCGATGGCGGCGAGAACGGCATCGATGGCGTACGTGTGACCGTGAAGGTGATGGGTGCGAAGGAGGACGGCGGCCCGGTCGGTGATCTCCTTGGTGACGTCGTGAACGTCGACGCGGGAGAGGACCCACTTGATGCGGGCCGGGTGGATGCGCTCGTAGTCGGCCTCAAGCGTGGTCATGGCGCTGGTGGCGACGCGTACGCCCTCCTCCGACGCCGCCTGGACCAGAGCCACGACGGTGCGGTCCTTGCGGTAGAGCTTCGAGAGTCCTTCGCTGTCGAGCAGGAGGGTGCCGGGCATCAGGCGGCGGCTCCGCCGGCCTGCCCCTGGTCGTGGCGCAGCAGCGCCCGGGCGGCCTCGACCTCCTCGCGGGTGAGAGCTTCGTTGTCGGTCTCGAAGTCGGCGACGATCTCCCGCAGCTTGTCCATGGCGACCCTCTGTTCGAGGGCCTCGGCGACGTAGGCGGAGAAACCGCCGGGCCCGACATGGGCGCGTACGGCCTCGGCGAGATCCTCGGGCAGGCTGATCGAATACTTCCTGCTACCGCTCATGGTGCTGATCCTACCGGTAGTCGTAAGTCTGGGGGTGTGAATCACTGCCCCGAGTTTCGGTCCACCCGCAGGGAGCAGCGAACGCCTGTCGAGGCCCGGTGAGGGCGGTGGGAGGATGCGAGGAGGGTCAGAGAGGGGCGGGGAGCGTGGGGCGTGGCGAGCGGGACACGGTCGCGAGGGGAGCGCGACTGCATGAGGCGGCTCAGGCAGTGGTCGGTGACCACGGAAGGGCAGTGGAGGCGGTACGGGCGGCACTGAAGCTGATCCACGATGCGGAGGTGAAGCGGGAGCTCGACACCATTCCCGTCGCCCGGCTGCAGGACGTCACCGAAGGGCGGCTGCGGCTGGGGAGCGTCGAGAAGAGCGGACTGCGCACCCTGGGCAGTGTTCTCGAAGCGGGCCCCTACCGGTTGCGGCAGATTCCCGGTGTCGGGCAGCGCACCGTCGACCAGATGCTCGCCGCCGCCCGCAGGCTCTCCGAGGCTGTGTACGAGACCGTGGCCGTCCACATCGACGTGGACCAGCCGGAGCCGCGCACCACCGCGCTCGTCATGGCCCTGCACGTCCTGGTGGAGGCCGGCCCGGACGCCCGGCGTGCGGTCGACAAGGCCACCGCCCTGGCGGAACGGCTCGGTCCGTTGCTGGCCGACGCGAGGCCCGCCGCCGGAAGGGTCAGGATGCTTCTGGCCGGCCGGGAGAAGAAGGCTCGCGCGTGGGCGGCGGTCGCCGAGATCCGGTCGCTGGTGGACGAGGCGGAGCGCGCCGGTCTGCCCGAGCTGCTCGCCCAGGTGTCCGTGGACCTGCTCCGAGGGCTCTCGTCCGACGTCGCGGCCTGGGTGGACTTCGAACTCCGCTCCGCGGAGTACTACAGCCTGCTCGCCGAGATCTCCGGGCGGCTGCCGGACGCGGCTGCCGCGGAGGGCTTTCTGCCGGACGAGATCGCGGAGCGGGTACGGACCCAGCACCTCGACGACACGCACCGGCGGGTCTCCCTGCGCGGTTACCAGGCGTTCGGCGCACGGTTCGCGCTTGCGCAGCGCAAGGTGATACTCGGCGACGAGATGGGCCTCGGGAAGACCATCCAGGCGATCGCCGTCCTCGCCCACCTGGCTGCCGAGGGACAGAGTCACTTCATGGTCGTCTGCCCGGCGAGCGTCCTCGTGAACTGGACTCGGGAGATCGAGGACCGCAGCGCCCTGCGCGTCATGGTGCTCCACGGTCCTGACCGGCACTACGCGTTCGCCGACTGGAAGGGGCGGGGCGGGGTGGGGGTGACCACGTTCGACGCACTGCGCGGATTTCCGGCGCCGGGTGGCGGGGAGGTCGGACTCCTCGTCGTCGACGAAGCGCACTCCGTGAAGAACCCGAAGACCAAGCGGTCTCAGTCGGTCGCCCTGTGGACGGAGCGTTGTGAGCGCAGCCTCTTCATGACCGGGACCCCGATGGAGAACCGGGTCGTGGAGTTCCGCAACTTGGTCCAGATGCTCGATGGCGACGTCGCGGACTCCCTCGGTGAACGGGACGCGTTGGCCGGATCGGTCGCCTTCCGCAAGGCTGTGGCCCCGGTCTACCTGCGGCGCAACCAGGAGGACGTGCTGACGGAACTCCCGAGCCTTCAACAGACCGACGAGTGGGAGGAGCTGAGCGCTTCGGACGAGGAGGCGTACCGCGACGCCGTGCGCGCGGGCAACTTCATGGCCATGCGCAGGGCCGCGTACATGCGCCCTGAGAAGTCGGCCAAGCTGGACCGGCTCCGGGAGATCCTTCAGGAGGCCGGCGAGAACGGGCAGAAGACGGTGGTCTTCTCCAACTTCAAGGACGTACTGGGCGTGGTGAAGGAGGCCCTCGCGGCCGGAACCGCCAGGGCCACTCCGGTGTTCGGTCCGCTGACCGGCGGCGTCCCGGCCCAGCGTCGCCAGGAGATCGTCGACGACTTCGCCGCTGTCCAGGGCCCGGCTGTGCTCCTAGGGCAGATCCAGGCAGCGGGCGTCGGCCTCAACATGCAGGCCGCCTCCGTCGTCGTCATCTGCGAACCCCAGATCAAGCCGACCATCGAACATCAGGCGGTGGCCCGGGCCCACCGTATGGGCCAGGTCAGGCCGGTTCGCGTGCACCGTGTCCTCGCCACCGGAGGCGTGGACGAACGCATGGTGAAGATGCTGGAGACCAAGACGCGCCTATTCGATGCCTATGCCCGCCGCAGCGCCGTGGCCGAAGCCACCCCGGACGCGGTCGACGTGTCGGACACCGAGCTGGCACGTCGCATCGTCGAGGAGGAACAGGCACGTCTGGGTATGACGGACGAGAGGCCCCCGTCGTCCGAGTGAGGGTGTCCTCCGGTCCGCAGCCAGTCCGCAGGACACCCGTAAACGGCCGTCGGGAGCCGACGCGTGCCAACGACGAAATACCAAGTCAGGGGCGTGTGAGAGGCTCCGCCGCAGGTCAGGATCAGCGTTCAGGCATTCCGCTTCAATGTCTAGCCGGTGACATGGCGCCACTTCGCTGATCTGGCAACATGCAGGTCAAATGGGTTCTGACTCTTCGGAATCAGACCCCTTGATTCTTGCCGTGCTGGACAGGCGCTGGATCTTCTGACCTCTCGTCACCTGTTATCACCTCCCATCACGGTATCGTGCTGGATGTCGGCGTAGGCGTGGGGCACCACCGGCCTGCGTGCTGCACGTCGGGGCAGCTGATCTGCAGCAGGGTCGATTTCTCCACGCTGCAGCCGGCGCCGCTGCTGGGGGTTGTCGGAGTCGGCCGCCGACGGCCCCATTCCTGGCAGCGTGCCCGGACCCGGCTAGCTCTCCGAGGGTGCCGCTCGCGGGAGCGGGGTGGGCAGCAGGCCGAGTTCGGCCGCGCGCAGACCCGCCTGAAAACGGGAGGTCGCACCCAGGGACGCCGTGATCTCCGCCACGTGGCACCGATACGTGCGCACGGACAACGACAGCTCATCGGCCGCCAGCTTGTCCGACATCCCGGCGTGCAGACAGCCGAGGATCCCCGCCACGAGCTCGGCGCGGGCCTGACCGCCCCTGCCGAAACGGACCGGCACCGGTGTGGCGCCGCGCCACACGGCGATGAACAGGCTGTGCAGCGCCCCGACCACACCGCCGGCCCGGTGATGGGAGACCTGTGCTCCGGTGGCCGAGTCGGCGATCAGCAGAGCGCTCCGGCCGTCGACGACGACGCAGTCGATCAGCGGTACGCGGGCGATCCGGACCTCGATGTGCTCGCTCGCCGCGAGGTCCTCCCAAGACTCCGGGACTCCGTCCAGTCCGGGCCAGGAGCGGGCGAGCCGTACCCGGACCGTTTCGTCCCGTGCCCGCAGGATCTCGACGAACCGGTGAGCACGGGTGGTGTGCCCGGCGAGGCAGATGTCCACCGACTGCCGCGCCTGGCGGATCTGTTCCCCGATGGCCGCCATGACCGACGCCTCGTCCGGTTCCGCCGGTAGTGCCCATGGCTCCTCGGCTCTCTGGCCCCTGGGCAGGGCCACGGTGTCCTCGATCAGGGAACTCATGTCGAGGAGGATCCGGGCGATGTCGTCTCTCCTGGTCCGGGAGTGCATACGATTCTCGCCCCGGGCAGGCCCCATATGTTCTTCCCCTGCATCGATGTCCACGAGCGCATCACCTGTGACCGGGCGTCGGGTCCAGCGCGACGGCCCGCGCATCCATCTTCAACGCCACGATGACCTGGGCCACATGTCGCCGGTAGGTGTGCAGGGAGACACTCGTCCCCCGGCCCCCGGCGTCGTCCGCGAGCCTCGCGCCGAGTCGGCGCAGGACACCGGGGGTCATCCCGCTGCGCGTGCGGTGCCGCAGCCTGTTGCGGTCCGCCGACGGCACGGCCGCCGTCCATGCGCCGGCGAACAGGGACTCGAGGACGCGCACCACGGCCGGGCGGCGCACCCCGGCGGGGCCGTGGGCGGGGACGCACGGGACACTGCCGTCCACGATCACGAACGTCCCGGCGTCAGTCGTTGCCACCCGGGTGACGGACGCCTGACCGCTGTGCTCACGGTTGCGTGACAGCTCGTCGCCCAGTGCGTCCGACGTGTCCAACAGGCCGTCGGCAACATGCCGTTGTCGCACCTCGGAGCGCCTCTCCAGGGCCGGTCCCATGGCCCGCGCTCGCTCGCCGCCGTCCGAACTTCCGGAGGAGGCACCACGATCGGTGGGCCTCGCCTGGTATGGGGGGCCGGACGGCAGCCACCGGTGGTACATCGCTCTCATCACGTCCTTTCGTTGTCATGCCGACGATGGCCTGTCGACCACTGCCTGTCAGTAACACTGCGGGAACCGTCGAGAACGATGTGATCACCTCTCGACTGCCCTGCGCCAAAGGGCCGAAACCACAGGGCGAATCAGTCCTCGGACTGGAAGAGCAGTCCCTCCGTGGCGGCAAGATGCGCCCATGGCGGGTGGCACGGCAGGCCATGGGGACCGCGCGGGATCGCGCGGGGCCGGGCAGCCCCCCCGAGAGGTGCTGCCCGGCTCCTTCGTACGCTCGGTCCTCCGTGCGCCTGGGTCAGGAGCGGCCCGGGGTGGTTGTCACCGGCTCCTGCTCCTCCTGGCGAGGCCCGGCGAGGGACTGCTCGGGGTGGCCGGGGTGCTGCCCGGACCGGTTCCGGGGCCACCACGCCTTCGGGCCGATCAGCCCGGTTAGTGTCGGCACCAGGAGCAGCGCCATGACGAAGGCGGTCAGCAGGATGCCGAACGCCACCGCGAAGCCCATCTCTTGCAGCATCGAGTTGTCCGCCAGCATCAGGACACCGAAGGTGCCCGCCAGGATGACGGCGGCGGATCCGATCGTCGGGGCCGACTGGGAGACGGCGAGACGTACGGACTCGGCCGTGGACTTCCCGTTGAGTACCTCCTCGCGCAGCCGCGCCACCATGAGGATGTTGTAGTCGGTTCCGATGGCGACGACGAAGAGGTACACCACGATGGGCAGCGAGAACAGCAGCCCCTGCTCGCCCTTGACGTTCTGGAAGAGAAAGACCGCCGAGCCCAGCGTGGCGGCGAAGCCGAGGCCGACCGCGAGCATCAGGTAGAGCGGGGCGACGACGCTGCGCAGCAGCAGCCCCAGGATGAGCAGGATGGCGAGCGCGGCGATCGGGAAGACCAGCCTGTAGTCGTGCTCGACGGCGTCCTCGATGTCGGCGAGGACCGCGGTCTTTCCGCCCACCAGCGCCTTCGTACCCTCGGGCGCGTTCTTGTGCACGGTGTCCCTGAGGGCGCCGGCGACCAGGTTGATGGCCTGGTCGGAGGAGGGCCGGAACTTCAGCACCACGTGGTATTGGGCGACGTCGCCCTTGGAGCTCAGGCGGGCCGGGGAGACCTCGCCGACGCCGGACACCTTGGCGACGGACCGCCGGAACGAGTCGAGGGCGGCCTTGTCGAGCGGCGTGCCCTGACGCGATGTGACGAACACCAGGCTCGGCTCGGTCTCGCCCGCTGAGAAGCTCTTCTGCAGATCCGCGTTGGTCCGGATCGACTCCAGGGACTTGGGAAGTGTGCTCTCCTGGTCGAAGCCGGGCTTGAAACCGAGTGCCCCGATGGCGAGCACGGCGAGCAGGCCCGTGGAGACGGTGGCGACCAGGCCGGGTCGCTGGGAGGCGAAGGTGCCGACATTGCTGGCCAGACGGTTCTTCGAGGCCCGCTGCCATGCTTTGGACGGCCAGAACGCCTTCGTACCGAGGAGGGAGAAGACCGCGGGCACCAGGGTGAGTGCCGCGACCAGGGTGACAGCGACGGAGATCGCGAGGGACGGGCCCATCGCGCGCAGGTTGCCCATGGTGGAGAACAGCAGGGCCAGGAAGGCGACGATCACCGCGCCCGCGGCGGAGGCAATGGTCTCTCCGACTCGCGAGACGGAGTCGATGAGGGCCCGCTTGGGCTCGCGCCCCTCGCGCAGGTGCTCCCGGTACCGGAACAGCAGGAACAGGATGTAGTCGGTTCCGACACCGAAGAGGACCACGATCAGGATCGCGGAGTTGCTGCTGTCCGCCTCGAGGCCGAAGAGTTCGCTGGCGGTGGCGATCAGGCCGTTGGCCACGATGAACGTCAGCGCGATGGTGAGGACCGGCAGCAGCGCGATGAGCGGGCTGCGGAAGATGACCCCGAGCAGGACGATGATCAGGAGCAGCGTGGCCATCATGATCATGGCGTCGGTGTTCCCGGCCGCCTCTTTGGCGTCGAGCGCCAGGGCCGTGGGGCCGGTGACCCCCATCTTCAGCCCGCTGCCCCGGAGCTGCTCCTTGCCGTCCGCGCGGAGCTTGCGGACCGACTCCTGGCCTTTCTCGGTGGCCGGGTCCTTCTCGGCGGAGACGACGCTCGCGAGCGCCATTCTGCCGTCCTTGGACACCGACTCGGGCGAGTTCAGGACCTTGTCGAAGGTCTCGTACCGCTTCGCCTGGAACTCCTTGGCCACCTTGGTGACGGTGGCCTTGTCGGCGGCCGTCAGCTTGCGGCCGTCGGTCCGCTGGAAGACCACCACGGCAGCGGGGGTCTCCTGCTGCGGAAACGCCTTTTCCTGGATCTTGGTGACCTGGACCGACTCGTACCGGGAGGGCAGGAAGTCGGCTTGGTCCGTACTGGACTTCAGCGTGGGAGCCAGGGTGGCCAGTGCGACCGTGGCAAGTATCCAGGCCAAGATGACCAGCCAAGGCCGGTTGACGGTGAACCGTCCTATCCGTCCGAACACGACGCTCCTTTGGAAAGGGATGGTGGTGCGCGGCCGCAGGTCTGCGGCATGGCAGCACCTATGGCCGCCCGGTGACCGGACGGCGCGACTCAACGCGGGGTGGGAGGCAGCGCATGGCCCCCAGCGGCACGCGGGCACGCCGCTCGAATCGTGGCCGGGATTCGAGCGCTGCTCACCAAGTCTCCCGCGCCGACCCGGAATCACAGGCTCCGAGCGGGCTGGTCGACACGTTGGTGACAGCCGGAGTGGAACTTCCGGCGGAATGTCGCCCGAACCGAGGGCCGTGCGCCTGCTGGACATTCCCTCGCTGTCCTCTTGCGGACAGTCGAGGTGGATTCCCTGTCCTGCCCGGGCGTCCCCTTCCTACCGTTCGGCGTGGTGGGCCGTGACGACGCAGACGTGCCCGGGGGGAGGGGCAGATGTCGCAGGTGGCCACACTGGTCGCTCAGGAGCGCGGCCGTTCGGTGCTTTCCCGGATCGCCGTAGGTGAGGACGAGCTGGAATCCAGCCTTGCCGCCGGCCTCGAACGGGTGGAAGAGCGGCTCCGGGAGTGTGCCGCGGGGGCGGCCGACCCGCGTGTGACCGAGATGGTCGGCTATCTCGTCGCGGCGGGCGGCAAGAGGCTGCGCCCGCTGCTCACCCTGGTGGCAGCCGAGTTCGCGGAACCCGGGGCTCCGGGTGTTGCGGACGCCGCCGTGATCTGTGAGCTGGTCCACGCCGCCTCGCTCTACCACGACGACGTGATGGACCAGGCCCGCATCCGGCACGGAGTGCCCAGCGTCAACGCGCGCTGGGGCAACTCCGTCGCCGTCATGGCGGGCAACTGGCTGCTCGCCACGTCCGCCCGGCTCTGCGCCGACCTTGTGGCACAGACCCTTGCGCTGCATGCCGAGGCTTCCGCACGACTGGTGCGGGGCCAGATGCGGGAGCTGCTCGGCCCGGGCGGGGACGACGACCCGCTCGTCCACTACTTCAGCGTGGTCTCCGACAAGTCGGCGGCACTGATATCCCTCGCGCTGCGGCTCGGCGCGCTCCAGGCCGGGGCGCCCACCGCCGTGGCCGACGCGCTCGCGGAGTACGGAGAACACCTCGGCGTGGCGTTCCAGATCGCCGACGACCTGCTCGACATCACCTCGTCGTCCGGGCTGAGCGGAAAGGAACAGGGCAAGGACCTCGCGGTGGGGGTGGCCTGCTTGCCCGTCCTGCTCGCCCGCGCTGACGACCAGGAACACGGCGGCATCATCCGGCACGGCGCCAAGCTTCTCTACGCGTACTGCAACGCCACCGTGCTGCGGATCTCGGTGATTCTGCGCAAGGCGTACGGCGGCGCGTACATCGTCATGGACTCGCGCTCGATCGGCGCCGACTTCTGCTACGCCTGGCCCACCAACGAGATCGCGGTGATGGGCGCCGAGGGCGCGGCGAACGTGGTCTTCCGGCGGCAGATCAACGCCTCGGACAACCCCGAGACGACCCGTGCTCTGCTGGTCAAGGAGTACAAGGCCGAGCTGATGCACCCCTACTACGCCGCCGAGGGCGGTCTGGTCGACGACGTCATCGACCCCGCCGAGACCCGCGAGGTGCTGATCGACGCGCTCGCGATGCTGCGCGAGAAGCACGCCCCACTGCCGGTGCGCAAGCACGGAAACCAGCCGACGTGACGGTCCAGGGGTGTCGGTCCGTCTCCCTCGCACGGGGGAGACGGATGAACCCACAGGCTGATGCGCGGCGGCGCCGCAGGGACGAAAGTGGATCACATGCTTAAGAACACAGCTTCGGGCGTACCGCGCTGGGCAGTCCGCACCGCCTACGCCGTACCGCTGCTCACCTTGCCCTCGAGCCTGTGGCGGCTCGCCCTGGCCGCCGGGCTCCCGGTGACATCGCAGCCGTTACACACGGGCTGGGGCGTGGCGTACGTCCTGGTTCTGACGGCGGTCACGGAGGGGCTTGCCCTGCTGACACTCGGCCTGGTGCAGCCGTGGGGTGAGGTCGTGCCGCGCTGGATCCCGCTGATCGGCGGCCGGCCGGTGCGTCCGCTCGCGGCGGTGGTCCCGGCGCTCGTCGGGTCGTTCGTGCTCTTCGCTCTGAGCCTTCTGGTCGGCTTCGTTCAGGGGGGCAATCTGGCGGACGGCGTTCTCACGGACACCAGGGCCCAGACGGTCTTCCTCGCCGTCTGCTACACCCCGCTGCTTGCCTGGGCTCCGCTCCTCGCGGTGTCGGCGATCGCGTATTACCGGCGGCGCACCACCTCAGCTCCCGCGCTGCAAGGGGTGCTCGGGCACCGCTGAGCGGCAGCAGGACCCTCCGCGCAGACGCATCTGCACGAACTCCTTGGCATGTATATATTGATCAGAAACTCATGGGGTTCTCGTCCAGGACGTAGCGGACGTGTGGGCCGCCGAAGTAGCCGCGGACGATGTGTGGCTGGCGCTGGCGTCGGCGGAAGAAGCGGCGGGTCTCGGCGGCGAGTTCGACTTGGTCGCGGGCTCGGTGCTGCCGGGGCAGGCTGTGCTTGAGGTCGGCGTTGACCAGCTCGTCGGGGTTCAGCTCGGGCGAGTACGGCGGCAGGAAGTGCAGCTCGACGTCGTCGGGGTGGGCGGCGAGCCAGCCGCGCACCTTCTTGGACCGGTGGGCGGAGTGTCCGTCGACGACGAGGTGGACCTTGTGGTCGAAGTGGCCGGCCAGCCGGCCGAGGAAGCGGCACATCACCTCCGCGGTGAAGCTCTCGGTGAAGACCATGAAGTGCATCCGGCCCTTGGTGCTGATCGCCGACATCGCGTTCACCGAGAACCGGTTCCCGCTCCGCCGCACCACGGGCGTCCTCCCCTTCTCTCCCCAGGTGCGGCCGGTGACCTGGTCGGATCGGATGCCGACCTGGTCGGCGAAGAGGATCTCACCGCCGTCGGCCTTCGCCTTCGCGCGGATCTTCGGCCAGGTCTCCTGGTGCCAGCGCCGGACGGCCTCGGGGGCCTGTTCGACGGCCCGTTTGTCCGGGCGCTGGAAGGACAGCCCCCAGCGCTTCAGGTACGTGCCCACCCCCGGTTCGGTCAGCCGCACCCGGTACAGCTTCGCGATCAGGTCACCGATCAGCCGCCGCGTCCACAGCTGCCCGCTCAAGCCCATGTCACAGGGGCGGTGGTCGAGGACCGCCTGCCGCAGGGCGGCCTGCTCGGCCTCCCCGAGCACCTGGTGCACCCCGACCGGCCTGCCCCGCGGGCGCATGACCAGCGCCTCCCGGCCGCCGGCCTGCCACTTCGCCCACCACTTGTCGACGGCCTTCAGCGACACGCCGAAGACTGCCGCCACGTCTTCACGGTCCCGGCCCGCCACCAACGCGGCCACCGCCCGTAGTCGCAGGGCCTCCTGCGCCGACGGCGACAGATGCCGCGCGTCCCCCACCAGATCGCTCACACCCCACCAACGACCCAGAACCCAAACCGTTTCGGATCAATACGCCGGACTGCTGCACGAGATCTCGGCCGAGCACCCGGTCTATGCGCTGCAGGCGCGCGGGATGGGCGGCGACAAGGAGCTGCCGCGGAGGCTGGAGGACATGGCGGCCGACTACGTGGCCCGCATCCGCGAGGTGCAGCCATCGGGGCCCTACCACCTGCTCGGCTGGTCGTTCGGCGGAGTCGTCGCGCACGCCATGGCCGTACAGCTGCGGAAGGCGGGCGAGGAGTGGAGCTGCTCGCCATGCTCGACTCCTACCCGGCCCAGCGCGGCGAGACGTCCACGGTGCCATCGGACGAGCAGTTGTTCGGTGAGCTGTTGAAGTACGCCGGAGCCGAGTCCGACCCGGCCGCAGGTCCGCTGACCGCGAGCAGCACCGCGGAACTCCTCGGCCAGCAGGGCGGGCTGTTCGGGAACTTCGACGCCGAGACACTGGCGAGGGTGGGCCGGGTGACCCGTAACAACATGGTGATCGACAGCGAGCACGCTCCTGGCAGCTTCGACGGAGAGGTGCTGTTTGTCAGGGCGGTACGAGGACGCCCCCAGTCCGCGCCGGAAGTCGAGCTGTGGACGCCGTACGTCACCGAGAAGATGGACGTCCGCGAGCTGGCACGCACGACGAGCTGATGGGGCCGGAGGCCCTCAGGCTGATCGGGGAGGCGGTCGGCGAGAAGCTGGCGGGTTCAGCCTTCGACGAGTGAGCGAGCCCGCGGAGAGGTGGGCCATCGGCCGACGACGGCTGTCCGTCACCTCTCCGCGGGCCTTCCTCGCACCGTGACCGCTGACAGTGCGGTGACTGACAATTCGGCGGCTGTTGGCAGGAACGTCCCGCCTGTTCGACGCCTATGCGCGGCGCAGCGCCGTCGCCGAGTCCACTCCGGACGCCCTGGACGTCTCGGACACGGCCCTGGCCCGCCGCATCGTGGAGGAGGAGCAGGCCCGGCTGGCGGTGGGCGGCGACCCGGGAGGCCCTTCGGGCGCAGCGGACGACGTGCCGGGTCCGGACGGCGCGGACCGGGCGGAGGCCATGGACGCCGTGGCGGCCGTGCCGCGGCCGGGCGCCGCGCCGTCTGCGGGCGGCAGGCCTGGCGCGGACATCGAGGTCGGGCGGGGATACGGGCCGGACTCGGAGAGCGACGCCCTCGGGGCGCGGGAGAGCACGCAGCGGAGCACGGGGGCGCCGGCGCCGCTCGGTACCGCGGAGGCACCCCCGTACGCGCCTCCCCACGTTCCTCTGGAGGAGTCCCCGGAGGAGCCCGTGGAGGCGGGGGGCTGATGCGGCGCGTCCACGAGCGGCCCGCGAGGCCCGCGGGCGGATCCCTGCGGCGCTCGCCCCGCGCAG
This sequence comes from Streptomyces actuosus, assembly GCF_016921115.1. GTDB lineage: Bacteria > Actinomycetota > Actinomycetes > Streptomycetales > Streptomycetaceae > Streptomyces > Streptomyces actuosus_A. Next base: position 85,991 of record NZ_JAFFZS010000009.1, on the reverse strand, counting down.
CCGGACCGCGGTGTCCGGGCGGGCCGCGGCGGCAGCCGGCCCGGGGATCCCGCCGAGGCCGCGCGCGGCCTGCAGGCCCCGGCCACGGAGGCGACCCCCGCTGCGCCTGCCGCTCGACGGGGACGGCGCCTCCGCCGTCCCCGTCCATCCGGACCGGGGCCGCGCCGAGGCCGTCGCCCGGGAGAAGCGGGCCCGGGACACCGCCGTCGACGGGTGTCCCGGGCCGCGTTCGGTGTTCAGGGCGTCAGAACTGCAGCGCCCAGGCGTCGAGCGTGCCCGTGTCGAACCAGGCGTCGTCGCTCACGCGCAGCCGCCACGTGCCGTCGGCGCTCTCCGAAGAGGCGTCGACGGTGTACGTGGTGTCGATGTCGTCGGCGCTGCCGCCGGTGCCGTAGTTCTTCAGCAGGTAGGCCGAGCCGTCCGGCGCGATGAGCTGGACGCGCAGGTCGCCGATGTAGGTGTGCCGGATGTGCACCTCGACGGCCAGGTCGGAGGGGGCGCTGCCCGGGACGCCGCTGACGGTGATCGGGGAGTCGACGGTGGAGTAGTCGTCGATCGCGTGGTCGGTGGTGTTCTCGAACCGGTCGCCGGAGGGCGGTGGCGGGGGTGTGCTGCCGCCCGACCCCACGTTCAGCAGCAGGTTGGGCGAGCCGCTGCCGGGACCGGAGACCACGCCGCCGGTCGCCGCGTCGGCCAGGGCGCTGCCGACCTGCGACGGCGTCGCCGTCGGGTGATCGGCGAGGTACAGCGCCGCGGCGCCGGTGACGTGCGGTGTCGCCATCGACGTACCGGAGATGGTGTTCGTCGCCGTGTCGCTGCTGTTCCAGGCCGAGGTGATGGACGAGCCCGGTGCGAACAGGTCGAGGATCGAGCCGTAGTTGGAGTAGCTCGCGCGGGAGTCGCTCGACGTCGTCGCGCCGACCGTGATGGCCTCGCTCACGCGCGCGGGCGAGTAGTTCGACGCGTTGGAACCGTCGTTGCCCGCGGCGACCGCGAAGGTGACACCGGAGGCGATGGCGTTGCGCACGGCCGTGTCGAGGACGGAGTCCGCGCCGCCGCCGAGGGACATGTTGGCGACGGACGGGCCGGAGTGGTGCTGGGCCACCCAGTCGATGCCGGCGACGACCTGGTCGGTGGTGCCGGAGCCGGAGTTGTTCAGCACCCGCACGGCGACGATCTTCGCCTTCTTGGCCACCCCGTAGGAGGAGCCGGCCACGGTGCCCGCGACATGGGTGCCGTGGCCGTGGCCGTCCTGGGCGGTGTTGTCGTCGTCGACGGCGTCGTAGCCGTAGGAGGCGCGGCCCCCGAAGTCGCTGTGGGTGATGCGGACGCCGGTGTCGATGATGTACGCCGTCACACCCTGCCCGGCCGAGTCCGGGTAGGTGTAGGAGCCGTCGAGCGGGCGGTTCGCCTGGTCGATGCGGTCCAGGCCCCAGGACGGCGGGCTGGGCTGGGTGGCGTCGATGTGGAACGTGCGGTTCTGGACGACGGAGGCGACGGCCGGGTCGGCGGCCAGACGCTTCGCCTCGGTCGGGGAGGCCGAGACCGCGTAGCCGTTGAGGGCCGTGGCGTACGTCCGCTCGATCGCGGCACCGTACTTCGTGGCCAGCGAGCGGCCGGCGGCGGAGCCGGCCCGGGTGGACCGGAGGGTGACGATGTAGCTGTCGGCCACGGCGTTCGCCGCGCCCTCGTACTGGATCCGGCCCTCCGGGGCCGCGGGGGCGGCCGCGACCGGGAGGGCGGAGGCGAGGCCGGCGGCCAGCAGTGCGGTGGCTGCGGTGCCGAGTGCGGCCAGTCTTCGGCCGGTGTGACGCGTCACTGCCATGTGAGGGGTCCTCCTCGTGGGGATGGCGTGGGCATGTCAAATTTGTCTGCCTCGACTGTGCGTCAGTCGAGAGAGTGGGGCTTCCACGGGAAGTGCACAAGGGGTCTTGCGCGGACCTGGCCGACCGCGCACCCCCGTGCGGGACGCCGGCCGGCACCGGTGCCCGGTGCGTCCGACGGTTCCACCGGGGCGTTCCCCCCGCTTCGTCGCCGTTCCGGCCGGTTCGGGCCCGGCCGGTTCCGGCCACGACCCTCCGGGCCGCGGGCGGGCCGTCGGCCTCGTCCCCGTCTCGTCCCCCGTCCTCACTCCGGGACTCCGCCGATGCGTCGCCGCCCCGTGTGTCGCCCTCCATCCCGGCGTTCGGGACGCCGCCCCGCGCGACCGGCCTTCCGCGGGTGTTCGCCGCCCCCCTTACGATGCGGCCAGTCGTACGTCAGTTCCCGCCGCTCGCGCGCCGACCCCCTCGCCCCGCACCCACGAACACAGGAGCACGGCACCCGTGTCCATACCGCCGCCCCCCGGGCCCCACCAGCCCCCTGCCGCGCCGGGCCCGTACCAGGCGCCGGGTTCCTACGGTCCGCCGTACCAGCCGTGGACGCAGGGCTACAGCCCGATCAACCGGCCGGCGCCGGTCAACGGCGTCGCCATCGCCGCCCTCGTCCTCGGCCTGCTGTGCTGCATCCCCGCTCTCGGGCTGGTGCTGGGTGTGATCGCGCTGGTGCAGATCCGCCGCAGGGGCGAGCGGGGCACGGCCATGGCGGTCGTCGGGGCCGTGCTGTCGACGATCGGACTCGCGCTGTGGGCGGCGGCACTGGCCACGGGTGCCGCCACCGACCTGTGGGACGGCTTCCGGGAGGGGGTGTCCGTCGGCACCGACTCGACGCTCGTCGAGGGCCGTTGCTACGTCGCGCCCGGCGGTATGGGCGACGGGGACCTGTACGACATCGACGAGGTGCCCTGCGCCGGGGAGCACGACGGCGAGGTGTTCCACACCTTCACGATGACCGGCGGCTCCTCCTTCCCCGGCCGCGCCGCCGTGAGCGACGCCGCCGACGAGGCCTGCTCCGCGCACATCGGCGAGTACGTCATGGACGCCTGGGCCGTCACCGACGACGTCGAGGTGTTCTACCTCGGTCCGACCGAGGACACCTGGAGGTACGGCGACCGCTCGGTGGCCTGCGTCCTCGGTGGCGCGCAGGAGGGCAAGGGCCTGGTCGGCTCGCTGCGCCTGGACGCGACCACCCTCGACGGCGACCAACTCGCCTTTCTGCGGGCCCAGTCAGCCGTCGACGACGCCCTGGGGGAGGAGCCCGAGATGTCCCCCCGAGGCGACCTGAAGGCCCGTCGGGCCTGGGCCGGCGAGGTCCGAGGCGCACTCTCCGCGCAGCTCACGGCGCTGCGCGGGCACGCCTGGTCCACCGGTGCCGAGGGCCCCGTCGCCGCCTGGCTCAAGGACCTCCGTACCGCCCGCGACGAGTGGGCGAGGGCCGCCGCGGCCACGGACGCGGACACCTTCGCCGCCCACTGCGGCAAGGGCTGGGAGTCCGTCGACGCCGATTCCACGGTCGGCGCCCGCCGTGCCCTGGGGCTCACCACGACCCCGCCGAAATGGTTCGGCGACCACGGTGCCGGCGAGCGGCGCGGCGGCGAGGGCGGTGCCTCGGCCGGCGGCGGCCTCGCGGTGTGAATGCGGCGCGCGTTCCCGCGGACGTGTGAACGAGGCCATAGCGGGGAGAAAGTGCCTGGGTAAAGCCTTCCCCCGGCACAAGTCATCACATCGAGTGATTCTCTGGCCTTTACTTGCCCGGCACAACGGTCGGTTGCCACGCTGTTGCTGTCTGTACAAGCTGATGGGAGCGGCCAGTGACTTTCGGTGAGCAGCCGGCGTATCTGCGCGTCGCGGGTGATCTCCGCAAGAAGATCGTCGACGGCTTGCTGCCACCGCACACCCGTCTTCCCTCCCAGGCCCGCATCCGCCAGGAGTACGGCGTCTCGGACACCGTCGCCCTGGAGGCGCGCAAGGTGCTCATGGCGGAGGGGCTGGTCGAGGGCCGCTCCGGCTCGGGCACGTATGTGCGCGAGCGGCCCGTGCCGCGCCGGGTCGCCCGCTCCGGCTTCCGCCCGGCCACCGGGGCCACCCCGTTCCGGCAGGAGCAGGCCGACGCCGAGGCGCGCGGTACCTGGGAGTCGCGCAGCGAGCAGGCCGAGGCGAGCGCCGCGGTCGCCGAGCGGCTCGGCATCGAGGCCGGCGAGCGCGTGATGCGCACCCGGTACCTGTTCCGGGAGGGTGGCGAGCCGATGATGCTCTCCACCTCCTGGGAGCCCCTCGCCGTCACCGGCCGCACGCCCGTGATGCTCCCCGAGGAGGGGCCGCTCGGCGGCATGGGGGTCGTCGAGCGCATGCGGGCGATCGACGTCATCGTCGACAACGTCACCGAGGAGGTCGGCGCCAGACCCGGCCTCGCCGAGGAGTTGCTCACGCTCGGCGGCGTCCCCGGCCATGTCGTGCTCGTCGTCCAGCGCACCTACTACGCCTCGGGCCGCCCGGTCGAGACGGCCGACGTGGTCATCCCGGCCGACCGCTTCCGGGTCGCGTACCACCTGCCGGTGAAGTAGGCGCGGACCGCCGAAGGGAAGGCCGGGGGCGGCGCACCACAACCCCCGGCCGTGTGACATGTCACACGCTGGCGTGGGGTGGCGCACCACCCCGCGGCAGTCGCCCTGGGCAGCCCCCCGTCCCGTTCGGGCGCGTGCGCCTCTGCCGTGCCGTTGTGTTTCGGTCGTCTTCGCAGGTCGTCCCCGGTGTGCCCGGCACGCCTCCGAACGGGGGAGGTGTCCTGCGCGCACGGCGCGTGCGATGTCGTGCGCCCCTTCCGTACTGGCCGGTTGCGTACCTCTTTGTGAAAAGGCGTGTTCGCTGCGTGAAGGTGAGGCGTAGGCTCGGGCATATGCGGATTGCGGTTTCCTTAGCGGGCGAGGCATGGCGCGGGCCGCGGGCGGGGCGTGGCCGGACCGAGGCGGGAAGGAGCGGTGAGGGGCGATGAACGACAGCGTGGTCTCCCTTCCCTGGCTCGTCGTCAGGCAGGACGACAACGGCAATCGCTATCGCGTCGGCCGGTATGCGACCCGGGCGGAGGCCCAGAAGATCGCCGACAGCCTCGACAGCCGCGGCCACAAGCAGCTCTACTGGGTCGAGCGGATCGGGCAGAACGGCGACGCCACCCGCAACTGACCTGCACGGTGGTGGGCGTAGGCTCCGGCCCATGAGCGAACGGATCATGGTGGTGGGGGCCGCCCTCCTCGACGGCGGCCGACTCCTCGCCGCCCGCCGCAGCGCGCCCGAGGACCTGGCCGGCCGCTGGGAACTGCCGGGCGGCAAGGTGGAGCCGGGTGAGCTCCCCGAGGTCGCCCTGGAGCGCGAGTTGCACGAGGAACTCGGTGTGACCGCCGAGGTCGTCGAGCGGGTGCCGGGGGAGTGGCCGCTGCGCGCGCCGTACGTGCTCACGGTCTGGACCGCCCGCCTGCTGCCCGGATCCGCCACGCCGCACCCCCTCCAGGACCACGACGTGCTGCGCTGGCTCACGCCCGGCGAACTCTGGGACGTGGACTGGCTCGACCAGGACGTACCCGCGGTCCGTGAGGTGGCCGCACGGCTGGGCCCCACACCCCGTCGCCCCGACCCCCGCTGACCCCGGCCGCGCACGACCGACCGCGACCGATCCGCGCACGACCGGGCTGTGCCGCACGGAGTCGTGCCGGAGTCCACGGGGGCGCGCCGGTGGCGTTGCCGGGCCGCACCGGTGGGTGTTCGTGCCGCCCCCGACCTCCGGCGCCCCCTGTCGCCGTCCGTGGACGCCCCACGGGCGATGCCTTGCGCGCCGGAGCGAGCCGGGGCGCTGCGACACGCGCCGAGGGGAGCCGTGTCGTGGCGTGCGCCGGGGGCGATGCGGGCGTGCTTCCGGTACGCCGTTTGTGCCACAGTGCGCTCTCCCTGACGGTACCGCCCTCCTGATATCGGGTATGTCCCCATTAACCCCAGAAATCGGACAGGGGTGGACCCGCTGGCCTGGGAAGTGATCGGCGTGATCGACACCGAAGGCGACTGCGCCGAGTGGACGTTTCCCGCGGAGCCGGGTTCCGTGCGGACCGCGCGTGCCGCCGTGCGGAGCCGGCTGACCGCCTGGCGCCTCGACAACGTCGGTGACGTCGCCGCCCTCCTCGTCAGCGAACTGGTCACGAACGCCCTGCGCCACGCCACCGGCCCGATCGGCCTCCGCCTGGTGCGCCCCGACGGGGCGCGGAACGTGCTGCTGGTGGAGGTCTCCGACCCGCTGCCCGACCCGCCGCGCGAGCGGGCCGCCCAGCCCGAGGACGAGAGCGGCCGGGGTCTGCAACTGGTGGCGTCCGCCGCGCACCGCTGGGGCACCAGGCCCGGGGAGGGCGGGAAGACGGTGTGGTTCGAACTGAAGATCCCTGGGTGAACCGGGGGCATGTCGGAGCGGCCCGGGTGTACACGGCCCGTGACGCCGTCGGGCATCGCGATTCGGCCACCGGAGATTGCCGTCGCGCGTGATTCGAAGCCGTGTCCCCTGGTTAGAAGACGGGAAGTGTTCTCGCAGCGCGGTCCGGAAAAAGCCTGGACCGTGCTGTGATCGTGAACACCGTGTTGCGCGGCGCCGTAGTGCTGGATACTGCGGGCAGCCGCCGCCGGTGACCGGTGCCGGACGCGGTGAGCTGGAGGGGACGGTTCGCGTGAGCGAGATACCAGCGAAGGCCACGGAGTCCGAGGACCCGTCGGACGGCGCGAGGACGGCGGCCGCAGGCGCACTCGCCTCGGACGTCACGCAGGCACTGGCCCGTGCGGCGGGGAACACGGCCGCCGGCGGCGGCGGCCGGGGGCCGGGCGAACCCGTCTGGCAGAGCAGCCCGCCCGGCTCCATCTACGACTACATCAGGGTCGCCTCCTTCTCCATCGGCCCCGACGGGCTCGTGGACCAGTGGAGCCTGCGCGCCGAGCAGATCTTCGGCATCACCGCCGACCGCGCCGTCGGCATGGACCCCGTCGAGGCGTTCGTCGACCCCGACCTGCGCGAGAACGGCCAGCGCAGGATGGCCGAGATCCTCGACGGCCGCGAGTGGACGGGCGTGGTCCCCTTCCGGATGCCCGATCCCGAGGGCGGCGGACGCGGCGAGGACGGGCTCGCCGAGGTCTACGTCATGCCGACGCGGAACAAGGGCGGCGAGAAGGCCGCCGTGTGCATCGTCGTCGACGTCCGAACCCTGCGCAGCATCGAGACCGACCTCGCCGCCTCGCAGGCGATTTTCGGTCAATCACCGTTCGGCTTCCTGCTCATCGACACCGACCTCAGAGTGCGCCGGGCCAACCACCGGTTCGCCTCCATCTTCGGCGGCAGCCCCGACGACCACCGCGGCAAGGGCGTCCACGACTACCTGCCCCGCCCCGAGGCCGACCGGGTCTCGGCCACCCTGCGGCGGGTCCTGGAGACCGGCGACTCCATCACCGACATGCACGTCACCGGGCACGTCCCGGACTCCGCCGAACGCCGCCACTGGTCGATCAACCTCTACCGCGTGCACAGCGGTTCCGGACGGCCCATCGGCATCGCCTGGCTCGGCACCGACATCACCGCCCGCCGCGCCGCCGCCCGCGAGGCCGCCGCCGCCCGCCGCAACCTCGCCCTGCTGAACGAGGCCGGCGCCCGGATAGGCAACTCCCTGGACCTGGAGACCACCGCACGCGAACTCCTGGACGTCGTCGTCCCCGGTTTCTGCGACCTGGCCAGCGTCGACCTCTACCAGGGCCTCCTGAGCGGTGACGAGACGGCGCCCGGACTCGCCGACGGCAGCGCGGAACTGCGCCGCGTGGCCTTCGCCAGCGCCGTCGCCGACGCGCCGTTCCGGGGCTCCGGCGGGCCCATGGCCCTGGGCTCGGTCCACCACTACCCCTTCAACTCGCCCTGCGCCGACGCGCTGCGCACCGCCCGTCCGCGGAACGTCCCCGGCGAGGAGGGCGGCCTGGTGCAGTCCACGCTCGCCGTGCCGATGGTCGCCCACGACACCGTCGTCGGACTGGCCCAGTTCGCCCGGACGAAGGGCAGCGAGCCCTTCGGCGACCGGGACCGCGACCTCGCCGTCGAACTGGCCGCCCGCGCCGCCGTCTGCATCGACAACGCCCGCCTGTACCGGCGCGAGCACGAGCGGGCGCTGATACTCCAGCGGTCCCTGCTCCCGCCGGGCGACCCGGTGGCGTCCGGCCTGGACATCGCCTGCCGCTACCTGCCCGGCAACGCGTCCACCGGGCGGCCCAGCGAGGTCGGCGGCGACTGGTTCGACGTCATCGAACTGCCCGGCCACAGAACGGCACTGGTGGTCGGCGACGTCATGGGCCGTGGACTGCGCGCGGCGGTCGCGATGGGTGAACTCAGAACCGCCGTGAGGACGTTGGCGCTGCTCGACCTCGAACCCGCCGAAGTCCTCTCCGCGTTGGACGAGATCGCCCGCGGCCTGGGCGCCCCCGGCGGCGTGCAGCAGGCCACCCGGGCCGCCCGCCGCCCGCGCGAGGCGGACCTGTCCGAGGTGTACCTGGCGACCTGCGTGTACGCCGTCTACGACTCCGTCACCCGCCGCTGCACCTTCGCCAACGCCGGCCATCTCCCCCCGGTCCTCGTCGAGCCCGGCGAGTCGGCGCTCATGCTGGACGTGCCGCCGGGCATGCCGCTCGGCGTCGGCGGGGAGCCGTTCGAGGAGGTCGAGGTGGAACTGCCGGAGGGCGCGCTGCTCGCCCTCTACACGGACGGCCTGGTCGAATCCCGCGACCACCCCCTCGACGAGGGCCTGCAGGCCTTCGTCGGCGCGCTCACCGACCCCTCCAACCCGCTCGAGGACGTCTGCGACCACGTCCTCAACACCCTCGACACCCACCACGGCGAGGACGACATCGCCCTGCTCATGGCCCGCGTCCAGGGCCTGCCCGCCGAGTCCGTCGGCGACTGGCTGCTGCCCCGCGAACCGCGCAGCGTGGGCCGCGCCCGCGAGTCCGCCCGCGCACAGCTGCTGTCCTGGGAGCTCGAGCCGCTGGTCGACACGGCCGAGCTGCTCGTCAGCGAGCTGGTCACCAACGCCCTGCGGTACGGCGAGGGCGAGATCAGGCTCCGCCTGCTGCTCGACCGCACGCTGGTGTGCGAGGTGTGGGACTCGGGCCTGGTCCAGCCGCGACGCAGGCGCGCCCGCGACACCGACGAGGGCGGCCGGGGCCTGCAACTGGTCGGCCTGCTCTCCGCGGCCTGGGGCTCCCGCCGGACCCCCCGCGGCAAGACGGTGTGGTTCGAACTGCCCCTGCCGGACGGCGAGTCGGTGCTCACCGACCCGGCCGAGGCGCTGCTGAGCCTGTTCTGACCCGGCGTCCGCGCCGGACCCCGTGGCGGCCCGGCCGGCCGCACCCCGGCCCACGGGCCGGGGGTGACGCGAGCGGGGCGGAGGGCGAGAGCCGGGCCCGGAACCGCTCGGACCCGCCTGCCGTGGGAACGGCGGGCCGGGGGAAGCCCGCTGCCGCAGCGGCAGCGTCCACCCAGGGGCGCGGGGAAACGCGCGACCGGCCACGACGGTGCCGCGGACGGGCCACGGCCCGTCCGCGGCTGCTCCGGCGGCGCGCTCAGCCCTCCTCACCGGGCGGGTCGGGCCGACCCGTGCGGCGGCCCCGCGTCCGCGGCCCCCCGAACGACGCGGGTGTGCCCCCGGGCAGGAGGATCCCGCCGAGCACCGCGCCCGCGGCACCGAGTACGTCCTCGACGGTGCCCGCGGACGGTGTGCCGTGCAGCCGCACGTCCTGCTCGGCCAGGTCCCGGGCCTGCCGGGCGAGCACGTCGGCGTGCACCACCTCGGCGAGGCCGGCGGAGCCGAGCAGGTCCCCGGCCGCCGCCAGCCGGGTGCGGGCCGGGGCTCCCACCGCGCCCCGGTGTGTGGCGACGAAGCCTTCGGCCGCCGCGACGGCGCTGCCCGCGGTCAGCCGCGCGGCGGCCGGCAGTACTCCGGCCCGGCCGCTCGCGACCGGCGCGAGAGCGACGGTGATGCGGCGCAGCAGGGCCGGCGGGTCCCAGGGCCGCCCACGCGTCAGTTCGTGCCGTACGGAGGCCAGTACGGCGTCGGCGTGCATCACCAGGGAGCGCAGTTCCCCCGGGGGGAGGTCGTGCGCGGGCCCACCGGGCGAGGCGGAACCCGGCTCGCCCGGCGTACCGGGGCCGGCCGGCGGTGTGCCGGGTGCCCGGGGCGGACGCTCCGTCTCCGTCCCCGTCTCTGCGCCCGCCGGGCGTTCGCCGGGTGCGGTGGCCGGGTGCGCCACGCGGACCGCCGCCAGCTCCGCCTCCGCGCCGGTGAGCGCGGCACCGACCATCCCCTCCGCCCCCGACAGGTCCCCGGCCAGCCGCTCGACGGCGCCGACGAGGACGTCTGCCTGGGCGACGGCGCCCTCGGCCGCGCGCAGGTGGGCGGCAGCCGCGGCGGTGTCCCCCAGATCCGCCGCCTGGCGGGCCCGGTTGAGGCGGGCCGTGGCGAACACCAGGCGGTCCTTGGCCTGTTCGACGTATCCGGTGACGTCCGCGCTCGCGGCGGGCGCGTACTGCTCGCCGAGCCGGTCGAGGGTCGCCTGGGCGGCCGCGGTCCGGCCGGTCAGCTCCCTGAACCGGGTCTCCGCCACACCGAGCGCGGCACCGGCCTCCTCCTGTGCCCGGAGCCGGTCGAGGCCGGGAGCCTTCGCGTCCAGCCGGCGCCCGGCCTCCGCACACCGCCCGACGATCCCCGCGAGGGCCTGACGGCGGGCCGCCTCCTCCGCAGGCACCCCGTCGTCGTACCGACGGCGCATCCGCAGCGCCGCCGTCAGCTCACCCTGGGCCTCCCGCACCGCCCGGACGTACGGCTCCACCGCCTGGGCGCCGAACGCGGCCTCGGCGAAGGGGAGTTCCTCGCGCGCCGCGCGCACGCAGTCGTCCGCCTCCACCAGTGCCGCGCAGGCCTGCCGGTCGAGTTCGCCGAGGCCGGGCTCGTACGGCCGGGACGGTACGACGGGGCCCGCGGGGGTGACGGCGTCCGCCGGCGGGACGGCTTCCCCGGCGGCGGACTGCGCCGGCCGGGTCCGGGGCCCGGTGGCCGTTCCGCCCGAGTCTGGCGGGCGCGCGGGGGGCGTGGTGCGCCTTCGTGCCCGCCGGGTGCGACGCACATAGGCGTATCCGGCGGCGGCCCCCGCCGCGCCGACGACCAGCAACGGCAGTACGAGGTCGGCGGGGTCCGTCTCGTCCTGCTGCGCTGCTGCGGTGCCGGCGGCGCTCGCGGACGGCCCGGGCGGCGCGACCGCAACCGGAGGGGTGGACGGCGACGTCGTCCCTGGAAGCACCAACCACACCAGTGCGGCCGTGCCACCCAGCACGGTGTGCGCGACTCGCACCGGTATGTGCGAGGCGGATCGCCGCCGCGGGCGGTTCCGGCTCCTGGACGATGTCACATGTGGGAGCGTATGGCGGTGTTTGTGGGGGCGCGAGCGGGATACGTCCGAGCCGGGGCCACCCGGGGAGCCGGGACGCCGGGGAGCCGGGGGACCGAGCCGCCGGTAAGCCGGACGGCCGGGGACGCCGGGGACGCCGGAGAGTCCGAAGAGCGAGAGGCGGGGACGCGGGGGATGGAGCAGACAGTGACGGCCGGTATCGGCACGGACGGGGAGGAGGGGGCCCCACCGGCCCTGCACGGGCCGGAGGGGCCCCGCAAGGGCAGGCGCTGGGCCCGCTGGGCCCGGCGCGCAGCCCTCGCGCTCGTCCTCGTCCTCCTGGTGCCCGTGCTCGCCACCCAGATCGCCCTGCGCCTGAACTACCGGGGCGACCCGGCCGACGGCACCCTCACCCGCGGCCGCGACGCGATCTGGCTGGGTCATGCCTGGGTGGACGGACGCAAGGGCGACGCCGACGTCGCCGCCCTCGCCCGCCGCCTGGAGAGCACCGGCATCCACGACCTGTACGTCCACGCCGGGCCGCTGGAGCACGACGGCACCCTGCCGACGTCGGCCTTTCCGAGGGCGTCCCGGCTCGTCGCGGCCGTGCACCGCGCACTGCCCGGGGTGCGGGTGCAGGCGTGGCTGGGGGACGTGCTGGCCCCGGAGGAACCGGAAGGGATGCACCTGGAACGGGCGGCGACGCGGGCGGCTGTGCTCCGCTCCACCCGTGACGTCCTCGACGCCGGCTTCGACGGGGTCCACTTCGACCTGGAGCCCCTGCACTCCGGCGACCGGAACTACCTCTCCCTGCTGGACGCGCTGCACCGCGAGACCACCGCCCGGCATGCCGTCCTGTCCGTCGCCGCGCACCAGATCGACCCGCTGCCCGGACTGCACTCGGCCGCAGGCGCGCTCTTCGACCACCCCAAGTGGTGGTCGCAGGCCTTCTTCGGGCAGGTGGCACGTCGCGTCGACCAGATCGCGGTGATGTCGTACGACACCATGCAGCAGTGGCAGAGCACCTACGGCGGCTACGTCGCCGAGCAGACCTCACTCGCCCTGGAGGTCACCCCGCCCACCACCGACCTGCTGATGGGCCTGCCCTTCTTCACCGACGACACCTTCGGCCACCGCGGCTCGGCGGAGACCGTCCCCGCCGCCGTCCGCGGTGTCCGCCTGGGACTGTCCCGCACCGATGCCGACCGCTCCCGATTCGGGGTCGCCCTGTACGTCGACTTCGCCGCCACGGAGGCGGACTGGACGGCCTACCGGGACGGCTGGGTGGGGTGAACCGGGCCCGCGGCCGGGCCCGGCCGCGGGCCCGCTACGGCGACGGCCTCCTCCTGATCCGCGAGCCCAGCCACACCAGCGGGTCGTACTTGCTGTCGACGGCCCGCTCCTTCAGCGGGACGAGTGCGTTGTCCGTGATCCGGATGCCCTCGGGGCACACCTCCGTGCAGCACTTGGTGATGTTGCAGTAGCCGAGGCCGTGCTCCTCCTGGGCGGTGCGCCTGCGGTCCAGGCCGGACTCCCCGGCGGCGTCCAGCGGGTGCATGTCCAGCTCCGCCACCCGCATCAGGAAGCGCGGTCCCGCGAACGCCGTCCTGTTCTCCTCGTGGTCGCGGACCACGTGGCAGGTGTCCTGGCACAGGAAGCACTCGATGCACTTGCGGAACTCCTGCGAGCGGTCCACGTCCCGCTGCATCATGCGGTACTCGCCGGGCGCGAGGCCGGCGGGCGGCACGAACGCCGGGATCTCCCTCGCCTTGCGGTAGTTGAAGCCGACGTCGGTGACCAGGTCGCGGACGACGGGGAAGGCCCGCAGCGGGGTGACGGTCACCGTCTCCTCTCGGTCGAACACCGACATGCGGGTCATGCACATCAGCCTCGGCCTGCCGTTGATCTCGGCGGAGCACGAACCGCACTTGCCCGCCTTGCAGTTCCAGCGCACGGCCAGGTCCGGCGCCTGGGTCGCCTGGAGGCGGTGGACGACGTCGAGGACCACCTCCCCCTCGTGGACCTCGACGCGGAAGTCCTCCAGGCCGCCCCCGTCCGCGTCACCGCGCCACACCGCGAAACGCGCCTCGTAGCCACTCATGCGTGCCGCTCCTCGCTGCTCATTCGTACAGCTCCTCGTCGGCCAGGTACTTGACCAGCTCCTCCTTGTCGAAGAGGGCGAGCAGGTCCGGGCGGATGGGGTCGGTGGTCTCGCGGACGAGCTCGATCGCACCAGGCAGGGGATCGCCGTCGCCGGCCGGGCCGCGCACCGGTCCGTCGTCCGCCCGACCGGTCAGCCGGCACAGCAGGTTGACGGCACGCCAGGTGCGGTCCATCCCTGGGTGGTCCTCGCGGGTGTGCCCGCCGCGCGACTCGGTGCGCTCCAGAGCCGCCCGCGCCACGCACTCGCTGACGAGCAGCATGTTCCGGAGGTCCAGGGCCAGGTGCCAGCCCGGGTTGAACTGGCGGTGCCCCTCCACACCGGCCCGGCGGACCCGGACACGCAGCGCGGCCAGCCGATGCAGGGCCTGCATCATCTCCTCCTCGCGGCGGATGATGCCGACCAGGTCGTTCATGGTCTGCTGGAGCTCCCGGTGCAGGGCGTACGGGTTCTCCGGCGGACCCGGTTCCGCCGCGGTCGCCCCGGTCGCCCCTGCGGTCTCGCCGGCCCCGGCGGAGAACGGCCGGAGGGCCTCCGCCGACGCCGCGGACACCTGCGCGTCCTCCACGGGCACCCGTGCGTGGTCCGCCGCATACCCGGCCGCGTGCAGCCCGGCCCTGCGGCCGAACACCAGCAGGTCGGAGAGCGAGTTGCCGCCGAGCCGGTTGGAGCCGTGCATGCCGCCCGCGACCTCACCGGCGGCGAACAGACCCGCGACGCCGTGCGCCGCCGCGGTGTCGGAGTCGACGGCCACACCGCCCATCACGTAGTGGCAGGTCGGCCCGACCTCCATCGCCTCCGCCGTGATGTCGACGTCCGCCAGCTCCTTGAACTGGTGGTACATCGACGGCAGCCGCCGCTTGACGACCTCGGCCGGCATCCGCGTCGACACGTCGAGGAACACGCCGCCGTGCGGGGATCCCCGGCCGGCCTTCACCTCGGCGTTGATGGCGCGGGCGACCTCGTCGCGGGGGAGCAGCTCGGGCGGACGCCGGTTGCGGTCCGGGTCCTCGTACCAGCGGTCGGCCTCCTCCTCCGACTCGGCGTACTTCTCCCTGAAGACGTCCGGGACGTAGTCGAACATGAACCGCCTGCCGTCGGAGTTCCTGAGCACCCCGCCGTCGCCGCGCACCGACTCGGTGACGAGGATCCCCTTCACCGACGGCGGCCAGACCATGCCCGTCGGGTGGAACTGCACGAACTCCATGTTCAGCAGCGATGCCCCGGCCAGCAGGGCCAGCGCGTGGCCGTCGCCGGTGTACTCCCACGAGTTGGAGGTGACCTGGAAGGATTTGCCGATGCCGCCGGTGGCGAGCACGACGGCCGGTGCCTGGAGGACGAAGAAGCGCCCGCTCTCCCGCTCGTAGGCGAAGACCCCCGAGACGCGGTCGCCGTTCTTCAGGATCCGGGTGACCGTGCACTCCTGGAACACCTTCAGGCGCGACTCGTGGTCGCCGGTCTCCCGGTGGTCCTGCTGCTGCAGCGCCACGATCCTCTGCTGGAGGGTGCGGATGAGCTCCAGGCCGGTGCGGTCGCCCACGTGCGCCAGGCGTGGGTACTCGTGGCCGCCGAAGTTGCGTTGGCTGATCCGGCCGTCCTCCGTGCGGTCGAACAGCGCGCCCCAGGTCTCCAGTTCCCACACCCGGTCCGGGGCCTCCCGCGCGTGCAGTTCCGCCATCCGCCACTGGTTGAGGAACTTGCCGCCGCGCAGGGTGTCGCGGAAATGCACCTGCCAGGTGTCGTGCTCGTTGGCGTTGGCCATCGCCGCGGCGATCCCGCCCTCGGCCATCACCGTGTGGGCCTTGCCGAACAGCGACTTGCAGATGACCGCCGTTCGGGCGCCCCGCTCACGTGCCTCGATCGCGGCGCGCAGCCCGGCTCCGCCGGCGCCGACGACCACGACGTCCCACTCCTGCCGTTCCACCGCTGTCACCAAGAGCTCCACTCCGCTAGAAGAAGCGTGGATCGTCGAAGACGCCGGACGCGACGAGATACACGTAGAAGTCGGCGAGGGCCACGCTCAGCAGCGATGCCCAGGCCAGCAGCATGTGCCGGGCGTTGAGCCGGCCCACGACGCGCCACATCCGGTAGCGCACCGGATGCCGGGAGAAGTGCCGGAGCTTGCCGCCGACGATGTGCCGGCAGGAGTGGCAGGAGAGGGTGTACGCCCAGATCAGCACGATGTTGACGAGGAAGACCAGGCTGCCCAGCCCCATGTGGCCGAAGGCGTGGTCCTCGTCGCGGAAGGCGAGCACCGTGTCGTAGGTGAGCACCCCGGCTACCGGGAGCGCCGCGTAGAAGAAGTACCGGTGGATGTTCTGCAGGATCAGCGGGAAGCGCGTCTCACCGGTGTACCTGCGGTGCGGCTCGGGTACCGCGCAGGCCGGCGGGGAGGCCCAGAAGCCCCGGTAGTAGGCCTTGCGGTAGTAGTAGCAGGTCAGGCGGAAGCCGAGCGGGAAGATCAGGACGATGACCGCGGGGGAGATCCCCCACCAGCTGCCGAACAGGTCCGCGTTCGGGCCGTGCGGCATGCTCCGGCAGTTCTCGGCCAGGCAGGGCGAGTAGAACGGCGACACGTACGGCGCCGCGTAGTAGTCGGTGTCGGCGAAAGCCCGCCACGTCGAGTAGACGACGAAGGCCAGCAGCCCGGCCGCGGTGGCGGCGGGCGCCAGCCACCAGCGGTCGGTGCGCAGGTGACGGGCGGTGATCGCGGCGCGCGTGGGGTTGTGCACGCCGCCGCGTTGCGGATGCGGTTCCGTACCAGTGGCCACGGTGGACTCCGGTCGGGGTCAGGGTGCGTGCCGGTCGCGGGCGCCGAGACCCTCGTCGTCCGAGTCCTGCCACAACGAGGTGTCGTACGGCGTGTCGGGGATGGTGACGAGGTCGGGCCGTTTCGGCTCGGCCGGGGCGGCGGCCTGCCGCAGCAGGGCGACGCTCTCGCGCAGATGGTCGGTGTCGGTGCGGACCCGGCGGATCTCCAGTCCGCCGTTGCCGAGCTGCTGCTCCAGCCGTCCCACCGACCGCGTCAGATCGTCGAGGCAGCGCTGCACGGCTGCCAGGTCGTCGTGCACGGACATGACGTGACCTCACTTCCACGGGCTCTGCGGCCCCAGGCGGCAACGGTCATGCGCCTGCGAGTGTTGCGCGTCGTGCCGTGCGCTGGGAAGGGACGTGCAGCGATTGGCCGAGGCACACCGGTGCGGCCCCCGGGGTGTTGCGCCGCACGGGTGGGCTTGGTGCCTGCCGCCGCCGTGTCTCCCAGCGTTGAAGGATCCTTTCCTCTTCAGTGGCCGCACAGATACGAAAAGATCTGATCAGCTCCATATACCGCCAAACGTGATCACTTCGACCGCGGCTTCCCGGAGGTACCTGAGATGTCACTCGACGGCGTCCATCCGCGCGCGGCACTGCGCTCGGCCGCCTTCCTCACCGCGGGCGCGCTCGCGGTCACCCTGCTCACCGGCTGCAGTGCGGACGACGAGGCCGGCAAGCCCCTGGCCGGGCAGGACATCGCCCCGGCCGCCCGCGCCCAGCTCGCCGACGGCGGCACGCTGCGCTGGGCGGTGGACGCCGTCCCCGACACGCTGAACTCCTTCCAGGCCGACGCCGACGCCACCACCGTCCGCGTAGCCCAGGCCGTCCTGCCGTCGATGTACCGCCTGGACGCCGAGGGGCGCGCCCGGCGCAACGCCGACTACCTGGAGTCCGCCGAGGTCGTCGAGACCGAGCCCAAGCAGGTGGTGCTGTACAAGCTGAACCAGCAGGCCGTCTGGAGCGACGGCCGTGAGATCGGCGCCGCCGACTTCGCCGCCCAGTGGCGCGCCCTGTCCGGCAAGGACTCCGCGTACTGGACCGCCCGCAACGCCGGCTACGACCGCATCGAGAAGGTGGAGCGGGGCGCCAACGACCTCCAGGTCCGGGTCACCTTCAGCCGTCCGTACGCCGACTGGCGGTCACTGTTCTCGCCGCTGTACCCCAAGGACGTCATGGGTACCCCGGACTCCTTCAACGACGGGGCGCGGCGCAATCTCAAGGTCACCGCCGGCCCCTTCAAGGTCGAGAAGGTCGACCGCAAGAAGAAGGACGTCGTCCTGGTCCGCAATCCGCGCTGGTGGGGCGAGCCGGCCAAGCTGACCGAGATCGTGCTGCACGCCGTGCCGCGCGACAAGCGGGCCGCAGCGCTGGCCGACGGGACCGTCGACCTCGCCGAGATCGACCCCGCCGACGTCCGCACCCTCACCGGCGCCGCGCACGGCAATGCGGGCCCCCTGGACTCCGGCAAGGCCGCGTCGACCGAGGCCCTGCGCACCTGGGCCGCCGCGCACGGCTTCGACGAGGACGCCGACGACGCCCGACTGCGCAAGGAGTTCGCCGCGTGGCAGAAGCGGCAGCAGGCGCTGCGCGGCTTCGAGGTGCGCAGGTCCTTCGAGCTCGCGTACACCCAGCTCGCCCTGAACGGCGCCGACGGCCCGCTCGCCGACGAGCGGGTGCGCCGGGCCGTGGCCCGCGCCCTGGACCGCCGCGAGCTGGCCGAGCTGGTCCTCAAGCCGCTCGGTCTGCCGGCCGTCCCGGTCGGCAGCCACCTGGCCCTGTCCGGGCAGGACGCCTACGCCGACAACAGCGGCGCCCTCGGCGACCAGGACACCGCCGAGGCGCAGGCCCTCCTCGCCGACGCGGGCTGGGTGCGTGGCGGCACGGTCAAGGAGGAGAAGAAGACCGAGAAGGCCGCGGGCGGCGAGGGCAGGAAAGCCGACGCGGAGAAGGACGAGAAGAAGAAGGACGAGGAGAAGTCCGGGAACGGCGGGGACGAGGCCGCCGAAGGAAAGACGGAAAAGGAAGAAAAGAAAGACGAGGGTGAAAAGGGTAAAAAGGGAGAAAAGGGTGAGGGGGAGAAGAAGGGCGACGGCGACACGGAAGCCGAGGGTGACGACGACGGCACGTACATCGTGGGCGAGGACGACAAACCGTCCAGCGGCGAGGACGGCGGCCGGCACCTGGCGCAGGACGGCATCCAGTACGCCGACAAGCACCACCTGCCCGGCGCGGTGCCCGGCGCGTACGCCCCGAAGGGCACGGCCGCCCCGGCGGGTGCCGCGGCCCGGCCACTGGCCAAGGACGGCAAGGCGCTGACACTGCGCTTCGTCGTCCCCTCCGGCCCCGGCTCGGAGGCGCTGCGCACGGTCGCCGACCGGATCGCGCGGATGCTGGACAAGGTCGGCATCGGCACCGAGATCACCAAGGTGGCCGAGGACGGCTACTTCAAGGACCACATCGCCAACGGCCAGTACGACCTCGCCCTGTACTCCTGGCCCGCGTCCCCCTTCCCGGCCACCGACGCCCGCCCCATCTACGCCAAGCCCGTGCCGGCCGCCGACGGATCGCTGACCGTCGAGCAGAACTACACCCGCGTCGGCACCGACCAGGTCGACCAGCTCTTCGACCAGGCCATCGGCACACTCGACGAGAGTGAGGCGCGGTCCCTGATCCGCAAGGCCGACTCCCGCATCTGGGCGGCGGCCGGTTCGATCCCGCTCTTCCAGCGCCCCCAGCTGATCGCGGCCCGTGCGGACCTGGCCAACGCAGGCGCCTTCGGCTTCGCGACCCCGGTCTACGAGGACATCGGCTTCCTGAAGAAGAGCGGGAAGCCGTCGGCGAGCCCGTCGCGGAACTGAGGCGGCCCGTGGCCCTGCGGAGGCCTCCCGCCGCAGGGCCACGTAACATGGGGTGAGGCCGTGGCATGTCAAGCCCGGCAGGGCCCGCACACCGAGGTGCGCGAGGGCCTTCCTCACACTCCGGGAGTACGCCGCACTATGGCTGTGACCGCCACGCGTCACGACATCCGCAATGTCGCCATCGTCGCCCACGTCGACCACGGCAAGACCACGATCGTCGACGGCATGCTGAAGCAGGCCGGCGCCTTCGCCGCCCACCAGCTCGATTCCGTCGACGACCGCATGATGGACTCGAACGACCTGGAGCGTGAGAAGGGCATCACGATCCTCGCCAAGAACACGGCGGTCAAATACCACCCGAAGGACGGCGGGGACCCGATCACGATCAACATCATCGACACCCCCGGCCACGCCGACTTCGGCGGCGAGGTCGAGCGCGGTCTGTCGATGGTCGACGGTGTCGTCCTGCTGGTCGACGCCTCCGAGGGTCCGCTGCCGCAGACCCGCTTCGTGCTGCGCAAGGCCCTTCAGGCCCGGCTGCCGATCATCCTGTGCATCAACAAGACGGACCGGCCCGACGCCCGTATCGACGAGGTCGTCAACGAGGCCTACGACCTCTTCCTCGACCTGGACGCGGACGAGGAGCAGATCGAGTTCCCGATCGTCTACGCCTGCGGCCGTGACGGCATCGCCTCACTGACCAAGCCGGAGGACGGCACGGTCCCGTCGGACTCCACCAGCCTGGAGCCGTTCTTCTCCACGATCCTGGAGCACATCCCGGCCCCCACCTACGACGAGGAGGCCCCGCTCCAGGCGCACGTCACCAACCTGGACGCCGACAACTTCCTCGGCCGTATCGCGCTGCTGCGCGTGCACCAGGGCGAGCTGAAGAAGGGCCAGACGGTCGCGTGGATGAAGCGCGACGGGTCCGTCGCCAACGTCCGCATCTCCGAGCTGATGATGACCGAGGCGCTCACCCGCAAGCCCGCCGAGAAGGCCGGCCCGGGTGACATCTGCGCCGTCGCCGGCATCCCGGACATCATGATCGGCGAGACGCTGGCCGACCCCGAGAACCCGCAGGCGCTGCCGCTGATCACGGTCGACGAGCCCGCGATCTCCATGACCATCGGTACCAACACCTCCCCGCTGGTCGGCCGCGGCGGCACCGGCAAGGGCGCCGACAACAAGGCGGCCGTGAAGGACCGCAAGGTCACCGCCCGGCAGGTGAAGGACCGGCTGGACCGCGAGCTGATCGGCAACGTGTCGCTGCGGGTCCTGGACACCGAGCGTCCGGACGCCTGGGAGGTGCAGGGCCGCGGCGAGCTGGCGCTGGCCATCCTGGTCGAGCAGATGCGCCGCGAGGGCTTCGAGCTGACCATCGGCAAGCCCCAGGTGGTCACCCGCGAGGTCGACGGCAAGGTCCACGAGCCCGTCGAGCGCATGACCATCGACGTGCCCGAGGAGCACATGGGCGCCGTCACCCAGCTCATGGGCGTCCGCAAGGGCCGGATGGACAACATGTCCAACCACGGCTCGGGCTGGGTCCGCATGGAGTTCGTGGTGCCCTCCCGCGGTCTGATCGGATTCCGGACGGAGTTCCTCACCCAGACCCGCGGCACGGGTATCGCCCACTCGATCCACGAGGGCCACGAGCCCTGGTTCGGCACGCTCCAGACCCGCAACAACGGCTCCCTGGTCGCCGACCGCTCCGGCGCCGTCACGGCGTTCGCGATGACGAACCTCCAGGAGCGCGGCGTGCTCTTCACGGAGCCCGGCACCGAGGTGTACGAGGGCATGATCGTCGGTGAGAACTCCCGCTCCGACGACATGGACGTCAACATCACCAAGGAGAAGAAGCTGACCAACATGCGGTCGTCCACGGCCGACGTGGCCGAGTCGATCGTACCGCCGCGCAAGCTGTCGCTGGAGCAGTCCCTGGAGTTCTGCCGCGACGACGAGTGCGTCGAGGTCACCCCCGAGGCCGTTCGCATCCGCAAGGTGAACCTGGACGCCCGTGAGCGCGCCCGGGCCGCCAGCCGCGCCAAGCACGGCTGAGCCGGCTTCCGCGGGGCTTCTCGCGGGGCATCACCCGAGGCCCGGCCCTCCGATGCGGAGGGCCGGGCCTTCGGGCTGTATGCGCTGGTGAGGCTCTCCGCAACCCTGTCCGGTTATCGGTGTCGACACACTCAGGTTTCGGACATGTAAACGGAAATGTGCGCCTTAGTGTCCGATTTGACTGTTTGGTGTCTCACCAGTCAAGCGCGTGCAGGTGTCAATCTTTGCAATTTTTCCTCAAAATATGGACGGTAGGGAGATCCCTATGCCTTCCACCCTTGACTCGCGTTGAACACGTTGGCGAAAGTTCCCCCAAACCACAGAACCTGCCGGTATCTGTGCTGCGCTCAACTCTCCAACCCCCCGGGGGAAGAACACACATGACCAGTCCAGTCGCCTTGGACCCTGAGCTCGAGTCGACCCCCGAGCCTGCGAAGGACGAGCAGAAGCTCGAGGGGCGCTCCCCCGGCCAGTTGATGTGGCAGCGCTTCAAGCGGGACCGTACCGGTGTCATCTGTGCCTGGATAGTGATTTTCTACTTCGTCGTCTCCCTGTGCGCGCCGCTGCTGACGAAGCTCAGCGGCACGAACCCGTACACGCTGTACGGCCAGGACCCGACGTTCGCCGACAAGCCGGTGCTGGACGACTTCGGTCTGCCGCTCGGCTACCTGGGCGGTGTGTCCGGCGACCACTGGTTCGGTGTCGAACCGCAGTACGGCCGGGACCTGTTCGCCATGCTGGTGTACGGCATGCGGACGTCGCTCTGGATGGCGGTCGGCATCACTACCCTGGTGATGACCACGGGCGTCGTCATCGGTCTCATCGGTGGCTACTTCGGCGGCCGGACGGACTACTGGATCGGCCGGGTCACCGACTTCTTCCTCTCCTTCCCGCAGCAGCTGTTCTTCATCGCCTTCATGCCGGTGGTGACCGCGTTCTTCGTGGACCCGCGGGAGGAGACGCCCACCTACTTCCGGGCCCTCGCGATGCTGATCGTGCTGTGGCTGCTGGGCTGGATGGGCATGGCCCGACTGGTGCGGTCGACCGTACTGTCGTTGCGTGAGCGGGAGTTCGTCGAGGCCGCCAAGGTCTCCGGTGCCTCACCCTGGCGTATCGTCCGCAAGGAGATCCTGCCGAACGTGGTGACGCCCATCCTGGTGCAGTTCACGTTCCAGCTGCCCAGCACCATCCTCACCATCGCGTTCCTCTCCTTCGCCGGCGTCGGTTTCGTCGAGCCGACGCCCGACTGGGGACGACTGTTCGCGGCCGGTGCGCACTACGCCGAGCAGGACCCGGCCTTCATGTTCTTCCCGGGTCTCGCGCTGGTGATCTTCGTTCTGTGCTTCAACCTCCTCGGAGACTCCGTACGGGACGCCTTCGACCCCAAGTCCGGGCGATAAATCGTCCATTGGTGGGGGGTGGCTGCCACCCCCGCACGGCCGGCCGGCCGGCGCCTGGCAGTACTCATGGATAACAACCGACAGGTAGGTGGATTCGCCACATGATGTCTCATCGCTCACGCACGGCTCGCGCCGTCGTGGTCGCCCTCGCGGCCGGCTCCCTCGCGCTCACCGCGTGCTCCAAGAACGAGGGCGGCAAGTCCAACGCGGACTCGAAGAAGGACCAGAAGCAGGCTGCGACGCAGTCCCAGGCGGTGGCGTACATCGACGCCGCCGGCTCCACCGGCCCTGCCAAGGACGTCCCCGGCGCCAAGGCCGGCGGCACCATCCAGGTCTACCAGGAGGCGGGCCTGTCCCACCTCGACCCGGGTCAGATCTACGTCTCCGACGCCGGTCAGATCGCCAACCTGCTCTTCCGCCGCCTGACGCAGTTCCAGGAGGACGACAAGGGCAACGTCTCGGTCGCCGGTGACCTCGCCACCGACTCCGGTCAGTCCTCGGACGGCGGCAAGACCTGGACGTTCAAGCTGAAGGACGGCGTCAAGGACCAGAACGGCAACGCCATCACCTCGGCCGACGTCCGCCACAGCGTCGAGCGCCTGTACGCGAAGTTCATCTTCGACGGCCCGACGTACCTGCAGACCTGGCTCGCCGGCGACGCCAACTCCGCCGACTACCGCAAGCAGCTGCCCGGCGGCGGCTTCGACGGCAAGCACCTGCCGGCCTCCGTCCTGGACACCCCGGACGACAAGACGGTCGTCTTCCACTTCGACAAGCCGCGCCCGGACCTGCCGCAGACGCTGGCCATGGCCGGTTACGCCATCGTCCCGGAGAAGGCGGACACCAAGGAGAAGTACGACACGGCCCCGGTCGCCACCGGCCCGTACAAGATTGCCGAGTACAAGGTCGGCAAGGTCATGAAGCTCGTCAAGAACACCAACTGGGACCCGAAGACCGACTCGGTCCGTCACCAGTACGTGGACGGCTTCAACTTCCAGTTCGGTGTCACCGAGTCGACCCAGACCAAGCGTCTGATCGCCGACCAGGGCGACAACAAGAACACCATCCAGTTCACCGGCAGCGTCGAGGCCACGCAGATCCAGGACGTCGTCGGCAACCCGGAGATCAGCAAGCGCACGATCAAGGGCTACCAGCCCTACGTCATGCAGCTGGACTTCAACCTGGACCGGGTGAAGGACAAGAAGGTCCGCGAGGCCGTCACCTACGCCGTCAACTCCAAGTCGCTCATCGCCGGTGAGGGCGGTGCCTACGGCGGCGACGTGGCCCCGAACTACTTCGCCCCGACTCTGCCGGGCTACGAGGCCACCTACGACCCGTACGGCCGCCTCAAGACGCCGCAGGGCAACATCGAGAAGGCCAAGGAGATCCTCAAGGACGTCCCGGCCGCCGAGAAGAAGCTGGTCTTCGCCTACTCCAACAGCGAGGCCGGCCAGAAGCGCAAGGTCGCGATCGAGGACGCCCTGACCAAGGTCGGCATCGACGTGGTGGCCAAGGAGATCGACTCCGCGAGCTACTACGAGCAGATCGGCAAGCTCAACAACCCGTACGACATCTACATCAGCGGCTGGGGCCAGGACTGGCCGTCGCCCAGCACGGTCGTCACGCCGGTCTACGACCCGAGCCAGGTCTTCGACGGGTCCGCGAACTACTCGCACGTCAAGGACCCGAAGGTCGACGCGCTGATCAAGAAGGCCGTCACGCAGGAGCCGACCGAGGCCGCGGCCACCTGGAAGGAAGCGCAGCACTACCTGCTGGAGAACGTCATCCCGGCTGCTCCGCTGTGGTACACCAAGCAGCTCCAGCTGTTCGGTTCGAACATCGGCGGCGCCCGGTACAGCTCGGTGTCGAGCTACATCGACGTGACCCGTCTGTACCTGAAGTCGTAACGCTCCAGGACTGAAAGCGGGAGCCCGCACCAGGCGGCGCGGGCTCCCGCTTCCGAGCGAAACCTTTCCACCGTCTCCGCAGAGAGCAGCCAGTCCGCCATGCTTCAGTTCATCATCCGGCGCACACTTGGTGCCGTCGTCACGCTCTTCCTCATCGGAGCGGCGACGTTCTTCCTGTTCGTTGCCGCGCCCTCCGACTACGCCTCCCTGGCCTGCGGCAAGGACTGCTCGCCTCAGAGACTGGCGGACATCCGGGAGGCCCTGGGGCTCAACCTGCCCGTCGCCCAGCAGTTCTGGGACTTCATGACGGGCATCTTCATGGGGCGCGACTTCCCCACCGGGCACTGCTCCGCGCCGTGCCTGGGCCAGTCGTTCTACTCCGGTGAGATGGTGTGGAGCACCATCATGGACCGCTTCCCGCTGACCCTCACCCTCACCGTCGGCGGTTCGATCGTCTTCCTCGTCGTCGGCATCGGCGCGGGCATGCTCGCGGCCTTCCGGCGCGGCAGCTTCGTGGACAAGTTCGCCACCGGCGCGTCCATGGTGCTCAGTTCGTTCCAGATCTACTTCCTCGGGCCGATCGTCCTCGTCATCCTCGTGTACAGCACGGGCCTGATGGAGGACCCCAAGTACGTTCCCCTCACCCAGGACCCGGTCGGCTGGTTCGTCGGCATGTCCATCCCGGTGTGCGTGATGGCCACGATCTTCACCGCGCAGTACACCCGTATGGCGCGCTCCTCCATGATCGAGCAGCTGGCCGAGGAGCACGTCCGTACCGCGCGCGCCAAGGGCATGTCGAAGAAGTACGTCTTCTTCCGCTACGCCTGGCGCGGCTCGCTGATCCCGATCGTGACGGTCTTCGGCATCGACTTCAGCGCCATGCTCGGCGGTGCCGTGGTCACCGAGTTGACCTTCTCCCTGCAGGGCATCGGCCGACTCGCGGTGAACGGCGCCACGACCAAGGACCTGCCGCTGACCATGGGCGTGATGCTGGTCGGTGCCTTCTTCATCCTGATCGTCAACATCCTCACCGACATCGCGTACGCGTTCATCGACCCGCGCGTCCGGCTCTCCTAGGAAGAACGAACCCCCGTGACCACACTGACCAAGACCGAGGACGCATCCGCCCCGACCGGGCCGGAGAGCTTCCTGTCGGTTCGCGATCTGAAGGTGACGTTCTCCACCGAGGACGGCCCCGTGAAGGCGGTCGACGGCCTCTCCTTCGACGTCCAGCGCGGCAAGACCCTCGGGATCGTGGGCGAGTCCGGCTCGGGCAAGTCGGTCACCAACCTCACGATCCTCGGCCTGCACTCCCCGCGGACCACCACCGTCGACGGTGAGATCGTGATGGACGGCAAGGAACTGATCACCGCCAGTGAGAAGGAGCTGGAGCAGCTCCGCGGCAACAAGATGGCGATGATCTTCCAGGACCCGCTGACGGCCCTGTCGCCGTTCTACACGGTGGGCCGGCAGCTGTCCGAGCCGTTCATGAAGCACCGCGGCGCCTCCAAGAAGGAGGCGAAGGACCGCGCGATCGAGATGCTCACCAAGGTCGGCATCCCGCAGCCCAAGACGCGCTTCGACGACTACCCGCACCAGTTCTCCGGCGGTATGCGCCAGCGTGCGATGATCGCCATGGCGCTGATGTGCGACCCCGACCTGCTGATCGCCGACGAGCCGACCACCGCGCTCGACGTGACCGTGCAGGCGCAGATCCTGGACCTGCTCAAGGACCTCCAGCAGGAGTTCGGCTCCGCGATCATCTTCATCACCCACGACCTCGGCGTCATCTCGCAGATGGCCGACGACCTGCTGGTGATGTACGCGGGCCGGGCCGTGGAGCGCGGCTCCGCGCGCGAGGTGATGAGCACGCCGAAGCACCCCTACACCTGGGGTCTGCTCAGCTCCATGCCGCGACTGGACAGCAACCTCGACGAGGCGCTGGAGCCGATCCCCGGCGCCCCGCCGTCGCTGCTGACCCCGCCCGACGGCTGCCGTTTCCACCCGCGCTGCGCGTACACGGACCTGGTCCCCGGCAACCAGTGCTCGACCACCCGCCCGCCGCTGGGCGACGGCCGGGCCTCTGCGTGCCACCTGACGGCGGAGCAGAAGCAGACCCTCTTCATCGACAAGATCCAGCCCCGGCTGCGCTAGGGAGATCCGAGACATGAGCGACAACCTCACCCTCCCCGCACAGCAGGGCCCGGCCGACACCACGACTCCGGAGACGCTGCTCGAGGTCGAGGGACTGACCAAGCACTTCCCGATCTACGGCGGCTTCCCGATCAAGCGGAAGGTCGGCGCGGTCCAGGCGGTCGACGGCGTCGACCTCACGGTCGGCGTCGGCGAGAGCGTCGGCCTGGTCGGCGAGTCCGGCTGCGGCAAGTCGACCACCGGCCGGCTCATCACCCGGCTCATGGAGCCGACCGCCGGCAGGATCACGTACGCGGGTCAGGACATCACGCACGCCTCGCGCAAGCAGCTGGCGCCGGTGCGGTCCGAGATCCAGATGATCTTCCAGGACCCGTACTCCTCGCTGAACCCGCGGCAGACCGTCGGCTCGATCATCAAGGCCCCGATGGAGGTCAACGGGATCGAGCCCGCGGGTGGCCGGGAGAAGAAGGTCCGGGAGCTGCTGGAGCTGGTCGGCCTCAACCCCGAGCACTACAACCGCTTCCCGCACGAGTTCTCCGGCGGCCAGCGGCAGCGCATCGGCGTGGCCCGCGCGCTGGCACTGGAGCCGAAGCTGATCGTGGCGGACGAGCCGGTCTCCGCGCTGGACGTGTCCATCCAGGCGCAGGTCGTGAACCTGCTCCAGGAGGTCCAGAAGGAACTGGGCATCGCGTTCCTGTTCATCGCCCACGACCTGGCCGTCGTGCGCCACTTCTCGCAGCGTGTCGCGGTGATGTACCTCGGCAAGGTGGTCGAGGTCGGCGACCGCGACTCGATCTACAACCACCCCCGCCACCCGTACACGCACGCCCTGCTGTCGGCGGTGCCCGAGATCGACCTCGACGGCGAGGGCGAGGCCCGGGAGCGCATCCGCCTGACCGGTGACGTCCCGTCGCCGATCTCGCCGCCGTCCGGCTGCCGCTTCCGCACCCGCTGCTGGAAGGCGCAGGACAAGTGCGCCTCGGAGGAGCCGCCGCTCGTCAAGCTCTCCGGCAGCCGCGAGGGCCACCTGACCGCGTGCCACTTCCCGGAGGAGCCCACGCTCCAGGGCCGTGCGCAGGACGTCGTCATGGACCCGGCGCTGAAGGCGCTGGAGGGCGACGGGGCCGGCAAGGACTGACGCGCCGGAGGGGTGCGGTACGCGGCCGGTACGCCGGCGTGTCCGTGCCCCTCTGCGCGTCGTGGGGAGGGCCGTTGCCGTCCCCGGAGCCTGCGGGCGCGCACCCGCCGGGGCCCGAGGGCCCCGGTGTGCCCGAGGCGGCGGCCGGGGTCCCGCCCGCCGCGCGCCCGCCCCGA
Organism: Streptomyces actuosus; assembly: GCF_016921115.1. GTDB lineage: Bacteria > Actinomycetota > Actinomycetes > Streptomycetales > Streptomycetaceae > Streptomyces > Streptomyces actuosus_A. Next base: position 58,010 of record NZ_JAFFZS010000009.1, on the reverse strand, counting down.
CCCGGCCCGTGGACTCGCCGCTCGTCCCGGCCGGGGCACCGCGCGCCCGGTACGGCACGGTGCCGCCCCCGCCCGGGCGCCGTGTCGTACCGGACGCCGGAACCCGGGGGCGGACCGTTCGACCCGCCCCCGTCAGCAGTACGAAGGCCCGCGCCACCCGGCGCGGGCCTTCGCCGTGCCGGGACGCCCCACCGTCCGTCCGGCGCCGCCGTTCCTCCGAAGGGCGGAATGCAGGGTGCAATCTGCTCCTCTTGTGTCGATATTGGCCGGTAAGGCCGATCAAGGACCAGCGTTCCGGCGCTGTCCGCACAGCGCACAACCTGCGCGTCAACGAGGAGGCACTCCATGCGCGGAGCCACGCACGCCAAATGGGCCGCTTGCGCGGCGTCCGTAGCCCTTGTGGCGACGGCCTGCGGGGGAGGCGGCAGCGGCAGCGACAGCAGTGCGGTGCTCAGTGCCTCCTGGGGCGACCCGCAGAACCCGCTGGAGCCGGCCAACACCAACGAGGTGCAGGGCGGCAAGGTCCTCGACATGATCTTCCGGGGGCTCAAGCGCTACGACCCGGAGACCGGCGAGGCGCAGAACATGCTCGCCGACAGCATCGACACCTCCGACTCGCAGACCTTCACGATCAAGGTCAAGGACGGCTGGACCTTCAGCGACGGCGAGAAGGTGACGGCGAAGTCCTTCGTCGACGCCTGGAACTACGGCGCCAGCCTGAAGAACAACCAGAAGAACGCCTACTTCTTCGGCTACATCCAGGGCTACGACCAGGTGCACCCCGAGGACGGCAGCGCCCAGACGGCCGACACGCTCTCCGGCCTGACGGTCGTCGACGACATGACCTTCACCGTCAAGCTCACGCAGAAGTTCTCGACGTTCCCCGACACCCTCGGCTACGTCGCCTTCGCCCCGCTGCCCCAGTCGTTCTTCGACGACCACAGCGCCTGGCTGAGCAAGCCGATCGGCAACGGGCCCTACACCATCCAGTCGTACTCCAAGGGCTCGCAGATGCAGCTCACGAAGTGGGACGGCTACCCCGGCGACGACAAGGCCCAGAACGGCGGTGTGACCCTGAAGGTCTACACCGACAACAACACCGCCTACACGGACCTGCTGGCCGGCAACCTCGACCTCGTCGACGACATCCCCGCCTCCCAGCTGAAGAACGTCCAGAACGACCTCGGCGACCGCTACCTCAACACCCCGGCCGGCATCATCCAGACGCTCGCCTTCCCGTTCTACGACAAGGACTGGGACACGGCCGGCGCGCAGAAGGTCCGCACGGGCATGTCGATGGCCATCAACCGGCAGCAGATCACCGACACGATCTTCCAGAAGACCCGCACCCCGGCCAGCGACTGGACCTCGCCGGTGCTGGGCAAGGACGGCGGCTTCCAGGACGGGCTGTGCGGCGACGCCTGCACGTACAACCCGAGCGAGGCCAAGAAGCTCATCGAGGAGGGCGGCGGCCTGCCCAACGGGCAGATCAAGATCTCGTACAACGCCGACACGGGCTCCCACAAGCAGTGGGTCGACGCGGTCTGCAACTCCATCAACAACGCCCTGGGCAACAACAAGGCGTGCGTGGGCAACCCCATCGGCACCTTCGCGGACTTCCGCAACCAGATCGGCGACCAGAAGATGACCGGCCCGTTCCGCGCCGGCTGGCAGATGGACTACCCGCTCATCCAGAACTTCCTCCAGCCGCTGTACTACACCAACGCCTCCTCCAACGACGGCAAGTGGTCCAACCAGCAGTTCGACAAGCTCGTCGACCAGGCCAACGCCGAGACCGACACCAGCAAGGCCGTCCAGACCTTCCAGCAGGCCGAGGAGGTCGTCCGGGACAACATGGCGGCCATCCCGCTCTGGTACCAGAACGGCAGCGCCGGCTTCTCGGAGCGGCTGTCCAACGTCAAGCTCAACCCCTTCTCCGTCCCGGTCTACAACGAGATCAAGGTGGGCTGATCCGCCATGGGGCGCTATGTCGTCCGGCGGCTGCTCCAGATGATCCCGGTGTTCATCGGAGCCACGCTGCTGATCTTCCTGATGGTCAACGTGATGGGCGACCCCATCGCGGGGCTGTGCGGTGATCGGCAGTGCGATCCGGCCACCGCCGCCCAGCTCAAGAAGGAGTTCGGCCTCGACAAGCCCGTGTGGCAGCAGTACGTGACCTACATGGGGAACGTCTTCACCGGCGACTTCGGGACGGCGTTCAACGGCCAGCCGGTGACCGAGCTCATGGCGTCGGCGTTCCCCGTGACCATCCGGCTCACCATCGTCGCGATCCTCTTCGAGATCGTCATCGGCATCACCCTCGGCGTCGTCACGGGCCTGCACCGGGGCCGACCCGTCGACACCGGGGTCCTCCTCGCCACCCTCGTCGTCATCTCCGTGCCCACCTTCGTCACCGGCCTGCTGCTGCAGCTCCTGCTCGGCGTCCAGTGGGGCTGGATCAAACCGTCGGTGTCGCCGGAGGCCCCCTTCAACGAGCTGATCGTGCCCGGCCTGGTGCTGGCCTCCGTCTCCCTCGCCTACGTCACCCGGCTGACCCGCACCTCCATCGCCGAGAACAAGCGCGCCGACTACGTCCGCACCGCCGTCGCCAAGGGACTGCCCCGCCACCGGGTCGTCACCCGGCACCTGCTGCGCAACTCCCTCATCCCGGTGGTCACCTTCATCGGCACCGACATCGGCGCGCTGATGGGCGGCGCGATCGTCACCGAGCGCATCTTCAACATCCACGGCGTCGGCTACCAGCTCTACCAGGGCATCCTCCGGCAGAACACCCAGACCGTGGTCGGCTTCGTGACCGTCCTGGTCCTGGTCTTCCTGGTGGCGAACCTGCTCGTGGACCTCCTGTACGCCGTACTCGACCCGAGGATCCGCTATGCCTGAGCAGCCGAACGACCAGGAGGGCGCCATCGCGGGCACCGGCGCCGGCGGAGCCATGGACCTCGGCGCCAGTGAGGCGGAGACGCTGGAGAAGACCCCGTACGGGCCGGAGGGCACCGGCCCGGCCGGCAAGCCCCGCAGTCTGTGGTCGGACGCCTGGCGCGACCTGCGCCGCAACCCGGTCTTCATCATCTCCGGGCTGATCATCCTGTTCCTGGTCTTCATCTCCCTGTGGCCGTCGGCCATCACCTGGGAGAGCCCCCTGCAGTGCGACCTCGCCAAGGCCCAGGAGGGCTCCCAGCCCGGGCACCCGTTCGGCTTCGACGGACAGGGCTGCGACGTGTACACCCGCACCGTCTACGGCGCCCGCACCTCCGTCGCCGTCGGCGTCCTCGCCACCCTCGGCGTCGGCCTGTTCGGCTCGGCCCTCGGCGGTCTGGCCGGGTTCTTCGGCGGCGGCTGGGACTCCCTCCTGTCCCGCCTCACGGACATCTTCTTCGCGATCCCGGTCGTCCTCGGCGGACTGGTCCTGCTGTCGGTGGTCACCAGCAACACCATCTGGCCGGTCATCGGGTTCATGGTCCTGCTCGGCTGGCCGCAGATCTCCCGCATCGCCCGCGGCTCGGTGATCACCGCCAAGCAGAACGACTACGTCCACGCCGCCAGCGCCCTGGGCGCCGGCCACTCCCGCATCCTGCTGCGCCACATCGCGCCCAACGCGGTCGCCCCGGTGATCGTCGTCGCGACCATCGCGCTCGGCACCTACATCGCCCTGGAGGCGACCCTGTCCTACCTCGGCGTCGGTCTCAAGCCCCCGAGAGTGTCCTGGGGCATCGACATCTCCGCGGCCTCGCCCTACGTCCGCAACGCCCCGCACGCGCTGCTGTGGCCGTCCGGCGCCCTGGCGGTCACCGTACTGGCGTTCATCATGCTCGGCGACGCGGTGCGCGACGCCCTCGACCCGAAGCTGAGGTGACCTGAACGCCATGCTGCTCGAAGTGCGTGATCTGCAGGTGGAGTTCCACACCCGGGACGGGGTCGCCAAGGCCGTCAACGGCGTCAACTACAGCGTCGACGCCGGCGAGACGCTCGCCGTGCTGGGCGAGTCCGGGTCCGGCAAGTCGGTCACCGCGCAGGCGATCATGGGCATCCTCGACATCCCACCCGGGAAGATCACCGGCGGCGAGATCCTCTTCCAGGGCGAGGACCTGCTGAAGATGAAGGAGGACGAGCGCCGGAAGGTCCGCGGCGCCGGGATGGCGATGATCTTCCAGGACGCCCTGTCGTCCCTGAACCCGGTGCTGAGCGTCGGCGACCAGCTGGGGGAGATGTTCGTCGTCCACCGCGGCATGTCCCGCAAGGACGCCCGCGCCAAGGCCGTGGAGCTGATGGACCGGGTACGCATCCCGGCCGCCGCGGAACGGGTCAGGCAGTACCCGCACCAGTTCTCCGGCGGCATGCGCCAGCGCATCATGATCGCGATGGCGCTCGCGCTCGAACCCGCGCTCATCATCGCCGACGAACCCACGACCGCCCTCGACGTGACCGTCCAGGCCCAGGTCATGGACCTGCTCGCGGAGCTTCAGCGCGAGTACAACATGGGGCTCATCCTCATCACCCACGACCTCGGCGTGGTCGCCGACGTCGCCGACCGCATCGCCGTGATGTACGCCGGCCGGATCGTCGAGACCGCCCCCGTGCACGACATCTACAAGGCCCCCGCCCACCCGTACACCCGCGGGCTGCTCGACTCCATTCCGCGTCTGGACCACAAGGGCCTGGAGCTGTACGCCATCAAGGGCCTGCCGCCCAACCTCATGGACATCCCGCCGGGCTGCGCCTTCCACCCGCGCTGCCCGATGGCCCAGGACGTGTGCCGCACCGACGTGCCGCCGCTGTACGAGGTCTCCGAGACCCGTGGAAGCGCCTGCCACTTCTGGAGGGAGTGCCTCGATGGCTGAGCCGATTCTCGAGGTCAGCGGGCTCGTCAAGCACTACCCGCTCACCCGGGGCATCCTCTTCAAGAAGCAGGTCGGCGCGGTGAAGGCCGTGGACGGCGTCGACCTCGTCCTGCACCAGGGCGAGACCCTCGGCATCGTCGGGGAGTCGGGCTGCGGCAAGTCCACGGTCGCCAAGATGCTGGTCAACCTCGAACGGCCGACGGCGGGCACCATCCGGTTCAAGGGCGAGGACATCACGCGCCTGTCGGGCCGGGCCCTGAAGGCCGTGCGCCGCAACATCCAGATGGTGTTCCAGGACCCCTACACCTCCCTCAACCCCCGTATGACGGTCGGCGACATCATCGGGGAGCCCTTCGACATCCACCCCGAGGTCGCCCCCAAGGGCGACCGGCGCCGGAGGGTCCAGGAACTGCTCGACGTCGTGGGTCTCAACCCCGAGTACATCAACCGCTATCCGCACCAGTTCTCCGGCGGCCAGCGCCAGCGCATCGGCATCGCCCGCGGGCTGGCCCTGCGCCCCGAGGTGATCGTGGCGGACGAGCCGGTCTCCGCGCTCGACGTCTCCGTCCAGGCACAGGTCATCAACCTGCTGGAGAGCCTCCAGAAGGACTTCGACCTCTCGTACGTCTTCATCGCGCACGACCTGTCGATCGTCCGTCACATCTCCGACCGGGTCGGCGTGATGTACCTGGGGCGGATCGTGGAGATCGGCTCCGACGCGCAGATCTACGACCACCCCACGCACCCCTACACGCAGGCGCTGCTCTCCGCCGTACCCGTCCCCGACCCGGAGGCGCGCGAGGAGCGCGAGCGGATCATCCTCGCCGGTGACGTCCCGTCGCCGACGAACGTCCCGTCCGGCTGCCGCTTCCGCACCCGCTGCTGGAAGGCGAAGGAGCGGTGCGCCCTGGAAGTGCCGGAGCTCGCGGTGCCGGAGGCGTTCCGGGGTGCGCAGGGCCCGGCGGTCCACGACTCGGCGTGCCACTTCGCGGAGGAGCGGCAGGTCGTGCCGCCGGAGGAGACCGGAAACGGGCCGGGGTGACATGACCCACCCCGGCCCGTCCACTACGGCACCCGCACGGCCGTACGCTCTTCAGCCTCCTGTGTCCGTATATCGGTGCCGCTTCCGTCGAGTTGCCTGTGTGTAAACATGTTTGAGAGGCAGCCACCTCAAGCCTTCCTGTGATTTCCATTGGTTTTCCTGTGGATTTCCATCCATGCATTTCACGGCGTGGTCGGGCCGGTGTATGTTCCATGCCAATTCGGTGGTCCGGTGAACCGGCTTTCGTGCTGCCGGCGTGGACTCGCGGGGGAGGGTCCGAAGCAAGGCGTACCGGAGACCGGTTGTTCTGGCGCTCTCGATCAGTTCACCGGGCTCGGTGCTGATCGGGGTGCCCCCTGCAGCAGGGGCCCGCGCTGACTGGTTCACCCCACGTTCCGTCTTCCGGCGAGGTGTCCGTCCTATGCGTCGCATCCGTACTGCCCTTCTGTCTCTCATGCTTGCCGCTTCGGCTGTCGCCTGCACCTCGGGATCCGATTCTCAAGGCGTCGGCCAGGCAGACGGGGGTGGAGCCGGCACCGCCGACGAAAGCGCCGGCGACTCGACCGAGTACCAGATCGACATCTGGGCGGACAACTGGATGGCTGTCTATGTCGACGGTGAACTGATCGGGGAGGACTCGGTGCCGATCACGACCGAACGCTCCTTCAACGCAGAGACGTTCACATTCAGGGCTGCAGCTCCTTTCACTGTGGCGATCGAAGCAAAGGACTTCAAGGAGTCTGATTCCGGTCTTGAGTACATCGGCACGGACAGGCAGCAGATGGGCGACGGCGGCATGATTGCGCAAGTCACCGACACTGGGAGGGGAAAAGTCGTCGCAGCAACGGACGACTCCTGGTCTGCGCTTGTCGTGCACCGTGCCCCGCTGAACACCGAATGCGAGAAGAGCGCCGACCCGGACACCACCTGTGAGTCCGAGATCATTGACACCCCGAAGGAATGGACGAGCGCCGACTTCAACGACAGGTCATGGGCGTCGGCAACCGAATGGACTTCCGCCGACGTCGGGCCGAAAGGGGGCTACGCCGAAATCGAATGGGATGACGGCGCCAAGCTGATCTGGGGTTCCGACCTCAAGATCGACAACACGATCCTCTTTCGAAAAGAGATCACCGCATGACATCACTCCGCCGCGGCGCGCACATGTCCGTCGTTCTGGCACTCGCCTTGATCACTACCGCCTGCGGCAGCGGCGGCGGATCGACGACAGCATCAGCAGCACCCACCGGATCGGCCACGGCCGGCGCCGAGGTGACCTCGCATCCGAGCGGCACAGCGACTTCGACCGGGTTCGGCATCGTCAGTCCGGCGATGGCCGACGGCGGAGAACTACCCGTCGACTTCACCTGCGACGGTTCGGCGATCTCACCACCGATCGGGTGGGCCGACGTGCCCGACGGGACGAGAAGCCTCGCGGTGTTGATGGATCATCACGCCCCCGATGACGACTGGCACTGGTACTGGACGCTGTGGGGCATCGACCCGTCCGTCACAGGCATCGCGGCCGGCTCGAACGGCGATGCGACGGTCGGCACCAACAGTGTGAACGATCAACTCGGCTACGCCCCTCCGTGTTCGAAGGGACCGGGGGAGAAGGCCTACACCATCACCGTGTACGCCCTGTCCGGGCCGGCCGACCTGCCCGACCCGGCGGCTGCCGACCGTGAGGCACTGCTGGCCGCTGTCGACGACATCACACTTGCCCGCGACTCCATCACTGTCACCTACGCGCGCAGCTCATAGGAGTGGTTTCACGTGTCTGACCCGCGCGAGCACCACGAACACGGCTACATCCGGCTTCCTGCACACATGGTGACCAGGCGTCGGCTGCTGCGAGCGGGGGCGGCCGGCCTGGGTGCCGTCCTCCTGGGAGCATGCAGCGACTCCTCCGGGAACCGGAGTACGGGCACAGCCGAACAGACAAGCGGGGCGCCGCTCACCACGCTGAGCGGCTTCGAGGAGTTCGCCGACACCGTCAAGGTCGTCACTGACGGCGAGTTCTGGCTCGTCGAGAGCAACGGCCTGCCGACCCACGACATGATGGTGGGCATAACGAGTTGGCAGCAGCAGGTACCCGTGTCCCAGCCCTACACCGGGACCAACGCCTGGCGCATCCCTTCGGCGCCGGCGCCGGCGGACGAGCCGGTGTCGGGAAGGACGGCGCTCTACCGCGGCGCGATCGCTCTGGCGGTGAACGGCGTGCCGATCTTCAACGCGCTCAACAACCGAGGCGACGACGCATACCTGGCGGGCGAGCTCGACAAGTGGGGCGGCCACGCCGGACGCGGCGACGACTACCACTACCACATCGCCCCCCTGCACCTGCAGGACTCCGTCGGCAGGAAGCACCCCATCGCCTACGCGCTCGACGGCTATCCCCTCTACGGCGAGACCGAGCCCGATGGCAGCACCGTTACCGGCCTGGACGAGTTCAACGGTCACGAGTCGCCCGGCGGTACCTACCACTACCACGGCACGCGCACCTACCCGTACATCAACGGAGGCCTGCGAGGAGTGGTCAGCGTCGTGGACGACCAGGTGGACCCCCAGCCCGTCACCACCGCGTTCCGGCCCGCCCGGACGCCGCTGGCCGGAGCGACCGTCACAGGCTTCACGTCCCCCGAACCAGGCTCCTACCGGCTTGAGTACTCTCTCGGCGGCGCCACCGGCGAGGTGGCGTACACCGTCACCTCATCGAGCGTCCGCTTCACCTTCACCGATCCCCAGGGAACGGTGACGACCGAGACCTACGCACGGGAGGGCACCCGCACCGGAACACCGGGCTCCAGTACCGCAGTCGAAAGCTGACGGCACCCGTGAACTCCACAGCGGATCGGAGGCACTGTGCCGACGAGCGCGGGGAACCGCTGGGGAGCGCGGGAACCGCGCGACCGGCCGTGACGGCGCCGCCGGTGATCGGCGGCGCGTCCCGGTACGTCCGGTCGGGCGCTCAGGTCAGGGACAGCGACCGCTGGAGGAAGTCCAGCTGGAGCCGGAGCAGGTTCTCCGCGACCTCCTCCTGCGGCGTCATGTGGGTGACACCGGACAGCGGCAGCACCTCGTGCGGGCGGCCGGCGGCCAGCAGCGCCGAGGACAGGCGCAGGGAGTGGGCGACCACCACGTTGTCGTCCGCGAGGCCGTGGATGATCATCATCGGGCGGTGCGGCTCCGCGGCGTCGACCAGGCCCGTGTCGTCGATCACCGAGTTGCGCCGGTACACCTCCGGCTGCTCGCCCGGGTGGCCCAGGTATCGCTCCTGGTAGTGGGTGTCGTACAGGCGCAGGTCGGTGACCGGGGCGCCCACCACCGCGGCGTGGAAGACGTCCGGGCGGCGCAGGACCGCCAGCGCCGCCAGATAGCCGCCGAAGGACCAGCCGCGCACGGCGACCCGGTTCAGGTCGAGCGGGAAACCGGCGGCCAGCCCCTGGAGGGCGTCGACCTGGTCCTGCAGGACGACGGCGGCGATGTCGTCCCGGACCGCCTTCTCCCAGCCGGGGGAGCGGCCCGGCGTGCCGCGGCCGTCCGCCACGACCACCGCGAAACCCTGGTCGGCGAACCACTGCGACGTCAGGTACGCGTTGTGCGCCGCGACCACCCGCTGTCCGTGCGGGCCGCCGTAGGGGTCCATGAGGACGGGCAGCGGTGCGCTCCCGTCATAGTCCCGGGGCAGCAGCACGGCGCACGGAACGCGGCGCGCGCCCCCCTCGGCGAGTGTCACGCGGAGGGTCATACCGGGGTCCTCGGCGTGACTGTGGACCGGCGCCACGTGCTTGCCGTCGCGCAGCACCCGCACCTGGGTGCCCGGTCGGGCCGGCACGGCCGACACCAGGACGGTCACGCCCCCGGCCCGGACCGCGGTGTGCACGCCGGGCTCCTCCCAGACGCGCTCCACGCCCAGCTCGTTCACCCGGTAGACGTGCACCTCGCCGATCTCCGGGGCCTCCGCGTCCGGGCCGGCCGAGGCCGAGACCAGCACGTCCTCGTCCCCGACGTCGAGGACCGCACGGACGTGCAACTGCCGGTTGGTCAGCGGGCGTTCACCCACGGCGAGGACGCGCGCCCCGCCCTCGTCCGCGATCCGGACCAGCTGTCCGGAGGGCGACCAGCACGGCACCCCGGCGAAAAGTTCCAGCCAAATCGGATCTTCGTCGGCGTGCACCATCCGGGTCGCCCCGGTGTCCGGGTCCACCGCCAGGTACAGCTGGCTGCGCTGGTCGCGGGCCTGCACGAGCAGCAGCGGCGCACCCGCGGCTGACCAGTGCACTCGCGCCAGATACGGGTAGCGCGCCCGATCCCAGGAGACCTCCGTGCGGGCCCCGTCCAGACCCACCACGAACAGCCGTACGTCCGCGTTGGCCGTGCCCGCCGCCGGATACGCCACGTGGGATGGCTCACGTTCCGGCCTGGCCGGATCCGCGATCCACCACCGCTGCACCGGCGTGTCGTCCACGCGCGCCACCAGCAGCCGGTCCGACTCCGGCGCCCACCAGAACCCGCGCGAACGCGCCATCTCCTCGGCGGCGACGAACTCCGCCAGCCCGTACGTGACCCCCTCGGCCTCGGGCTCCACCAGCGCCCGGTCCCCGTCGCCCTCGGCGCCCACCACCCGCAGGGCGCCCCGCGCGACGTAGGCGACGTGGCGGCCGTCGGGGGAGGGGCGCGGGTCCACCACCGGCCCGGCGGCGGTCAGTTCGCGGGCCGTGCCGGCACGCAGCTCCGCCGTGAACAGTCGTCCTGACAAGGCGAAAGACGCGAGCTCCACGGCCGTGTCGGTGGCATAGCCGACGATGCCGGCCCCGCCTTCCCGGCTCCGTTCGCGGCGCGCCCGCTCCTCGGGCGGCAGGTCCTCGTCGGCGCCGCCCAGCAGGGCGACGGGGTCGGCCGCCGTGCGCTCGGTGCCGTCCGCCGGGTCCAGCACCCACAGGGCGCCGGCCCGGTCCGTACCGGAGCTCGACCTCAGGAACACGACACGGGTGCCGTCGGGCGCCACGGTGAAGGAACGCGGCGCGCCGAGGCTGAAACGCTGGGTGCGGGCGTGCCGCCGGGGAAAGGAGTCAGGCTCGGTCGTCATGCCTCGACCATATTGGCCATGCGCCCCCTTGCGCGTCCGTGCGCCGACCGATGCGCGCGTACGGATAGCTATGATCACTAACGCTGTGTGGGTATCAACCTGCTGGCTCCTGCGTGGACTTACACCGTGCCCTGCTCTGTTTGGAGGTGAACCGCCGTGGCACTCTCGATTTCGGCGGTGGTGCTGCTGGCGATCATCGTCTTCCTTCTCATCAAGAAGTCCGGACTGAAGGCGGCGCACGCGGTCGTCTGCATGCTGCTCGGGTTCTACCTCGCGTCGTCGACGGTGGCCCCCACGATCAGCGAGCTGACCACGAACATCGCGGGCATGATCGGCAACCTCAAGTTCTGACCTGCGCCGATGTGCCCGGGGACGGGATCGACCGGGAATCGGGAGCCCCGGGACCGGGCGGACGGAGGCGTCGGAAGCGGCAGAGTCGGCAGAGGCGACGACGGGTCGGGGCCTGTGCCGCAGCCCTCGGTCCGTGACCTGCGGATCAGGTCGCGGCGCACCCGCGTTCGCCCGCCGCCGCCTGCCTTCGCCGGTGGGTGCGGGCCGGACGGGTCCGGCCGCACGGCGGAGGGGGGCGTCGACGCGGGGCGCCGCAACCGGCGACCGTGCCGGGGGCGGGCGCTCCGGGGCGGGCGTGCCGGCTCCGGCGAGATGCCGTGACTGTCGTCGTGCGCCCGCCGGGGACCGCGGGACGGCCCTTAGGGTGGGTGGCATGACCGAACAGCCCGCCCCCGCGCTCACCGAGCCGGGGGAACCCCTGCCTCGCGCCGCGCGGCGTCTGCTCCTGGTGCACGCGCACCCGGACGACGAGTCGATCAACAACGGCGCGACCATGGCCAGGTACGCCGCCGAGGGCGCCCGGGTGACGCTGGTGACCTGCACGCTCGGCGAGCGCGGGGAGGTCGTTCCGCCCGAGCTGGCGCACCTGAGCGGCGCCGCACTGGGCCAGTGGCGGCTGAGCGAACTGACGGCGGCCATGCGCGCCCTCGGGGTCACCGACTTCCGCCTGCTGGGCGGCGCCGGCCGCTACGGCGACTCCGGGATGATGGGCCTGCCCGACAACGAGGACCCGCACTGCTTCTGGCGGGCCGACGTGGACGAGGCCGCCGGGCACCTCGTCCCGGTGATCCTCGAGACCCGCCCCCAGGTGCTGGTCACGTACGACGACAACGGCGGCTACGGCCACCCCGACCACATCCAGGCCCACCGCGTCGCCATGCGGGCGGCGCGGCTGGCCGCCGAGGCCGGCTGGACGATCCCCAGGATCTACTGGAACCGGGTCCCGCGCCCGGTCGCCGAGGCCGCCTTCGACCGCCTCGCCGGTGACCTGCCCGGCCTGCCCTTCGGCAGGAGCGCCGCCGTCGACGACGTCCCCGGCGTGGTCGGGGAGGAACAGGTCACCGCGGCGATCGACGGGACCGCGTACGCGGCGGCCAAGGCCGCCGCGATGCGGGCGCACGCCACCCAGATCGAGGTCGCCGAACCCTACTTCGCCCTCTCCAACGAACTCGCGCAGCCCCTGTTCACCACCGAGTACTACGAGTTGGTGCACGGGGAGCGCGCGCACGGTCCCGAGGCGGACGGGCCGGAAGGGGCCCGGTTCGAGACCGATCTGTTCGCGGGGATCCCCGCCGAGAGTTCCGCCGCGAGCGCCGCCGGGGGTCCGGCCGGGCTCTCCGCCGGGAGTCCTGCCGGGAGCTCGGTCGGACGTCCTGCCGACGGCCCCGCCGGCGGCTCCACCGGGAACTCGCCCGGCGGCTCCGCCGAGGACTCCGCTGGGACCCCGTCCGGGAAGGGGAGGGCATCGTGAGCGACCGCATCACCTCCTCGCTCGCCCAGCCGCTCAAGCCGCCCTCCGCCGCACGCTTCGCCGCGTATCTCGGACTGTTCCTGCTCGGCGCGATCACCGGTGTCGCCGGGTCGCTGGTGCAGGCCGGCTGGTTCCCCGGCGGGCTGCTGCTCGCCCTCGCGGGCGCGGCCGGGCTCTTCCTCGGGGGGTCCCGGGCCACCCGCGGCCGCGCGGGGGCCGTCGCGCCCGCCGCGGGCTGGGTGATCACCGTCATCGCGCTCACCGTCGGCCGTCCCGAGGGCGATTTCCTGTTCGGCGCGGGAAGCGGCTCCTACCTCTTCCTGCTCGGCGGCATGGCCCTCGCTGTGATCTGCGCCACTGTCGGCGCGGGAGGGCAACCGGACGCCGGTTCCGCCCGACTTGGCAAGTGACGTACCACTTCGCCATAACACGCACGTGCGGGAGTGGTGGGGGTTTCCCCGACGGCCGTGGGATACACGCCGGAGGCGGCCAGTATGGTGGTGCGCGCCGCCGAGCTGCCCGAGAGGAACTGATGCGGGCGGCGGAGCCAACCGGGAGAACCTGCCTTGAGTCGTGAAACTGACACTCCGTCCTCCGGGCCCGACGGGCGCGGCGGAGCCGCCTACCCCTCCGGGACGCCGCCGTACGGCACGCCGATGGTTTCCGACGGCGGCCCGGCCGCCGGCCGCGCGGCCGGACAGCCGGAGGAGCGCAAGACCGAGACCACGCTGACGACCCGCATCCGGATCAACATCCCCGGATCCCGGCCGATTCCGCCGGTCGTCATGCGCACGCCGGTCGGTGAGTCCGAAGCCGCCGAGCCCGAGACCGCCGAGCCGCAGCAGCCGGGCACCGGGCCCGCCCCCGCCCCCGGCGCCTCCACTCCCGCCGAGCCGGCGGCCGAACCCGAGCCCGCGGCGCAGGAGAAGCCGACCAGCGACTGGTTCGCCCCCCGCAAGTCCGCGGCGAACAAGGCCCCACAGAACCCCGACGCGTCCAACGCGACCGGCGCGCCCGGCGGTTCGGCCGCGAACGGCACCGCGCCGGCCGCGGGCGGTGCCCCGGCCGGTCCCGCTGCTCCGTCCGCTCCCGGCGCGCAGGGAGCAGGCCCCGCCGCGCCCGGCCGCCCCGGCGGCGTGGTCGGCTCCATGAAGGTGCCCGGCACCTCCCGCCCCGGCGGCCAGAGCGGCGCCGGGCTGCCGAGTGCCACCGGCGGCCCCGTCGCACCCGGCCACGGCGGCGGTACCGGCTCCTTCGACGTCACCGAGGCGCTGGCCGCCGGCCCGCTCGGCGGCGGCACCCGCCCCGGCCCCGGCCACTCCGGCGAACCCAGCCGCGACGACCTGCCGTACTTCACCGGCAACGGCACCGACGGCCGCGACGGCTACGGCGCCCCGGGTGCCCAGGGCGGCCCCGGCGGCCCGAACGGCTTCAACGGCGCGAACGGCCCTCAGGGCCCCGGCGGCCCGAACGGCCCCTCCGGCCCGACCGGCGGCCCCGTCACCGGCGACGGCCCGATGGTGACCCCGGTCGGCGGCGTCTCGTCCGGCCCCGGTGTCCCCGGCGGTTCGCTGAGCGACGACACCGCCATCCTCACCCCGCAGCCCCCCGCCCCCGAGCCGCCCCCCGGCAGCTTCGCCGCGCCGCCCCACGACAACGTCTCCGGGCACACCGTCACCAGCGGCATCCCCGTCGTCCCGCCGGCCGACGGGCGCGGCGGCCCGTTCGCCGGGGGCGGCCCCCACCCCGACGCGTCGTTCGACGCGGACCGCGTCCACCCCGACGGCCCGCCGCCACGCCGGCCTGCGGACAGCCGACGGACCGCGCCCGCCCCGGCGCCGAAGAGCACCCCGGCCCCGAAGAAGAAGGGCCGCAGCAAGCTCACCCTGCTCGGTGCCGGCGTGATCGTGCTGGCCGCCGGCGCGTACGGTGCCGGACTGCTGATGAACCACTCCGACGTGCCCAAGGGCACCACCGTGCTCGGCGTCGACATCGGCGGCGGAACGCGCGACCAGGCCGTCAAGAAGCTCGACGACGCCTTCGCCCAGCGGGTCGGCCAGCCCCTGAAGCTGTCCGTCGGCGGCACCACCGTCACGCTCAAGCCCGACCAGGCCGGCCTGCAGTTCGACAAGGACGCCACCGTCAGCGCCGCCGCGCGCAGCGACTACAACCCGGTCTCCGTGATCGGCTCCCTCTTCGGGCAGCAGCGCGTCGTCCAGCCGGTCATGCCCGTGGACGAGGAGAAGCTCCAGGCCGCTCTGGAGAGTGCCGCGGGCAGCGCCGGCTCGGCGTCCGACGGCACGATCCGCTTCGAGTCCGGCAAGGCCGTCGCCGTGTACGGCAAGCCCTCCCGGGGCATCGACGTCGCCCGCTCCAAGTACGCCGTCGAGCAGGCCTACCGCACCCAGGTGGAGACGGGGACCAGCAGGCCTGTCGCCATGTCCACCACCACCCGGCAGCCCACGGTCGGCAAGGCCGAGGTCGACCGGATGATGAAGGAGTTCGCCCAGCCGGCGATGTCCGCCCGGGTCACCCTCAAGACGGCCGACGGCGCCCACGAGATCGTCTTCAGCCCCGAGAAGTCCCTGTGGAAGTTCCTGCGGGTCAAGGCCGTCGACGGCAAGCTCGTCGACGCCCCCGACACGGACGCCCTGAAGAAGCTGTACGGCACCACCTTCGACGGCGTGCTCATCACCCGCGCCGACGGCCAGAAGACCCCGGTGACCGTCCAGGACGTCTACGGCGCCCTGCGGCTGGCCCTGAAGAGCACCACCGACCGGGTGGCCGTCATCGAGACCGACCCGAGCTGACGGGGCGGCGGATCCGGGTCGCCGCCGGGCCGGTCGCCGCCGGGCCGGGTCCGGGGTCCGCCGCTCCGGGGCAGTGCCGGTCCGGGTCGGTTGCCGCGGGCCTGCGGGTAGGGGGCGGCGAAGGCTGCCGGGGTTGCCGGGGCTGCCGGGGCGACCGTACCGAGCCGCGATGCTGCCGGACCGAGGGACCGCCCGCCGGGCCGGACCACTTGGCCGAGCGGCTGCCGGGGCGATGGGCCGGCGGGAGATGGGTCGCCGGGGCGACGGCCAGGGATCCGGGCCGACCGGTCCGGAGGGCTGAGCGGTTCGGAAAGGCTGAGCAGTCCGGAACGGCTGAGCGGTTCGTTCCGATCAACCCGGTTCGTCCGGCTCGACCGGTTGCCACGGCTCGACCGTTCCGGGCGGGCCGAACGGTTCGTTCGCCTCGACCGACCCGTGAGGCCCGGCGGCATGACACGCAGCCGCACCGGACGCATGACATCTGTCATGCGGCACTCCGGACGGCCGACACTGCCGCCGCCCGTGCCCCGCGGGCCACCATGGCCGCATGACAACGACAGCCCCGGTGGTCGCGTTCGACCAGGTGAGCAAGGCCTACGGCGAAGTCCGGGCCGTGGACGGCCTGACCCTGACCCTGCACCCCGGTGAGACCGTGGCCCTGCTCGGCCCGAACGGCGCCGGCAAGTCCACCACCCTCGATCTCCTCCTCGGCCTCAAGGCCGCCGACAACGGCTCCGTCGGCCTGTTCGGCGCCACCCCTCGCGAGGCGATCGTGGGCGGCCGGGTCGGCGCCATGCTCCAGACCGGCGGCCTGATGGACGAGGTCACCGTCGCCGAGCTGGTCCGCCTCGCCTGCGACCTGCACCCGAGGCCGTACCGGGTCTCCGAGGTGCTCGCCCGCGCGGGCGTCGCGCAGATAGCCGACCGCAAGGTCAACAAGCTCTCCGGCGGCCAGGCCCAGCGCGTCCGCTTCGCCCTCGCCACCGCCGGCGACAGCGACCTGATCGTCCTCGACGAGCCGACCACCGGCATGGACGTCACCACCCGCCAGGCCTTCTGGGCCACCATGCGCGAGCAGGCCGACCAGGGCCGCACCGTCCTCTTCGCCACCCACTACCTCGAAGAGGCCGACGCCGTCGCCGACCGGGTGCTCGTCCTGCACCGCGGCAGGCTGCTCGCCGACGGCACGGCCGCCGAGATCAAGGCGAAGGCCGGCGCCCGGCGCGTGTCGTTCGACCTGGAGGGCACGATCGACGAGACCCCGCTGCGCGAGCTGCCGTTCCTCACCACGATCGACGTGTCCGGCCAGACCGTCCGCATCCAGTCCTCCGACGCCGACGCCACCGTCCACGCGCTCTACGGGCTCGGCCTCTACCCCCGCAACCTGGAGGTCGCCGGGCTAGGCCTGGAGCAGGCCTTCGTCGCCATCACCGCCGCCGAGGAGGCCAAGCAGTCGTGAACAGCCTGATCAAGCTGGAACTCACCCGCGCCCTGCGCAACCGCAAGTTCCTGTTCTTCTCGGTGATCTACCCCTCGGTGCTCTTCCTGCTCATCGCGGGCACCGCCGACGCCACCACCGAGATCGACGGCACCGGCCTGACCCTGCCGACCTACATGATGGTCTCCATGGCCTCCTTCGGCGCCCTGACCGCCGTCCTGATGGGCAACAGCGAACGCATCGCCAAGGAGCGCGAGAGCGGCTGGGTGCGGCAGCTGCGGCTGACCACCCTCCCGGGCCGCGGCTACGTCCTCGCCAAGACCGCCGGCGCCGCCGTGGTCAGCCTGCCGTCGATCGTCGTCGTCTTCACCGTCGCCGCCCTCGTGAAGGACGTACGCCTCGACGCCTGGCAGTGGGTCGCGCTCACCGGCGTCATCTGGGCGGGCAGCCTGGTCTTCGCCGCGCTCGGCGTCGCCATCGGCTACCTCGCCAGCGGCGACGCGGTCCGCCCGATCACCATGATCACGTACTTCGGCCTGTCGATCCTCGGCGGCCTGTGGATGCCGACGACGACCTTCCCCGGCTGGCTGCAGGACATCGCCCGCTGGGTGCCCACGCACGCGTACGCTGCGCTCGGGCAGGCGATCGAGCAGAGCCAGGCCCCGCACGTGAAGGACATCGCCGTCCTGGCCGTCTTCTTCGCCCTGTTCACGGGCGGAGCGGCCTGGCTCTACCGGAAGGACACGCTGAAGGCGTGAAGGGCATCGGCTTCGGGCAGCGCCCGCAGAACCGCAGGCAACGCGTGATGAAGGTGCTGTGGACCGGCATCTGGCTCGCCTACCTCCAGGCGCCGGTCGACGACCTGCTGCACGGCGGACACAGCGACGGCGTACGGCTCCTCGGCTGGCTCGGCCTGGCCGCCTTCGTCGCCTGGTACTTCGCCCTGATCTTCCGCGCGGGGCGCGGCGAACGCAACGCCCTGGTGCTCGGCGCGCTCGGGGTCCTCGCCGCCCAGGCCACGGTGCTGTCCCTCACCCTGGGCCGGGACTGGATGGTCCTGTACGTGTACGTCGCCGTCGCCTCCGGCGCGGCCCTGCCGATGCGCCTGTCCCGCTGGACGATCCCCTGCGTCTCCGCCCTGCTGACGGCCGTCGCCCTGACGGTCCCCGGCGGCGAGGCCTTCCTGGCCGGCCTGCTCCTGCCGGCGCTGCTGGGCGGTTTCTCCATGACGGGCGTGCGGGAACTGATCCGCACCACCGTCGAGTTGCGCGAGGCCCGCGCCACCGTCGCCCAGCTCGCCGCCAACGAGGAGCGGCTGCGGCTCGCCCGCGACCTGCACGACCTGCTCGGCCACTCGCTGTCGCTGATCACCCTCAAGAGCGAGTTGGCGGGCCGCATGCTGCCCGGCCACCCGGAGAAGGCGGCCCAGCAGGTCGCCGACATCGAACAGGTCAGCCGCCAGGCCCTGGTCGACGTCCGCGAGGCCGTGACCGGCTACCGGCGCCCCCGCCTCGCCGCCGAACTCGCCGGCGCCAAGGCCGCCCTGACCGCGGCCGGCGTCACCGCCGAACTCCCCGCCGAGACCGGCCTCGACGGCGTCCCCGAGGACAGCGAGTCCGCCCTCGCCTGGGCGCTGCGCGAGGCCGTCACCAACGTCGTACGGCACAGCGGCGCCCGCCGCTGCGCGGTGGACGTCCTCCTCCGCCAGACCCTCGACGGGCCCGTCCTGGAGCTCTCCGTCGAGGACGACGGCTCCGGCGGGGCGGGCACGGGCCCCGGCAACGGCCTCACCGGCCTGACCGAGCGCCTGGAGAAGGCGGGCGGGAGCCTGGAAGCGGGCCGGATCCGCACGGGCTTCCTGCTGGTCGCCCGTGTCCCCGCCGCGCAGCCGGCACCCGTAGGATCCGGTGCATGACGCGCATGATCAAGGTCCTGCTGGCCGAGGACCAGTCCATGGTCCGCGAGGCGCTCGCCGCGCTGCTCGGCCTGGAGGACGACATCGAGGTGGCCGTCCAGGTCGCGCGCGGCGACGAGGTCCTGGCCGCGGCCCGGGAGCACGGCGTGGACGTCGCCCTCCTCGACATCGAGATGCCGGGCGCGACCGGCATCGAGGCGGCGGCCCAGGTGCACCGCGAACTGCCGGACGTCAAACTGGTCGTCCTGACCACCTTCGGCCGCCCCGGCTACCTCCGCAGCGCGATGGAGGCCGGCGCCGACGCCTTCCTGGTCAAGGACGCCCCCGCCGCCCAACTCGCCGCGGCCGTCCGCAAGGTGCTGGCGGGGGAGCGCGTCATCGACCCGACCCTGGCCGCGGCGGCCCTCGCCGAGGGCGCCAACCCCCTCACCGACCGCGAACGCGAGGTCCTGCGCGCAGCCGCCGACGGCTCCACGAACGCCGAACTCGCGGCGGCCCTCCACCTGTCCCAGGGCACCGTCCGGAACTACCTGTCGACGGCGATACAGAAGCTCGCCGTACGCAACAGAACGGAAGCGGCCCGCATCGCCCGCGAAAAGGGCTGGCTGTAGCGCCGGGTTCCGGCGCGGCGGGCGCGGCCCGGCCGGCCGGTGCCACCGACCGGCGCCGCTGATCCCTGCCGGGGTATCGCCATGGTGGTCCGGTGCCGGGGGATCGCGCCCCACGGCCCGGGCACGGCTTCATCCGGCCGGCCGGCTCCGGCTTCACGTGCCGTCCCCGCCCCCGGTCCCCAGGCGGACGCCGTACCTGCCGTCGTTCCGTGCCGTGACCGCGACCACGATCCCCTCGGGCTCGGCGGGCACGCCGAAGGTGACCTTGTGGCTCACCGCGGTGCCGCAGGGCTGGGAGACCACCTGGTACAGCACCTTGCCGGCCGCATCGTCGAAGTCCGCCGACAGAACGCCCGTCCCCGTGCAGACGATCTCGGCGGTGACGTCGCCCGCCGGGACGGCAGGGGTGCGATGCCGACCGGTTCCCCGACCGGTCACCTCCAGCAACGTGTCGCCGACCCCGTCCGGCGAGAAGGACGGCAGGTTTGCGGGAGCCGTACTCCTGGCTGTCGTCGCGGAGCGGCTCGGAGCGGCCCCGGAAGGGCCGTGGTCGGTGCACCCTGCTGCTGCGACGGCCAGCACGACAACGGCCGTGGCCCGGCACAAGGACGGCATGCGAGTTCCTCTCCCCGTTTCCGGAAAGGGTAGAGGGCTGCTTTCTCGCGCGATCTTCATGGTGAGACGAATCACATAGGGAAAGAGGGGATTCCGGTTATAGGACTCCTCGTAGGGTCAATTTCCAGTCACCCTGTCCGGAATTCATCGCTCGGGGCTGCTCCGGGAGGCTCCGTGGATCGGCCCCGATTCCCGCCCCTGGAGGTGCGGGCTGTGTCCGTCGTGGTGCCGGAGCGTGACTCGCTCGGGCGTGACGGCCGACCCGCGCCCCTCGGGGTGGCCGGATGACGTCTCGGCGGCTTTCATCCCGTTCGATGTCAACTCGCTCCGAATGTGACGCGGAGTTTTCATCCGGAGGGGCCACTCGGGAAGCGGTCGAAATGCGACAGACAATTGCCAACCGCTCGAAAATACAGAATATGCTCTGATTTCGGCATAGGCAATCGATCTGCCGCTAGTTCATTTTTCTCTCTCCATGGTGCTTCATTCTCTGTTTTCGGGGTCCTGTCCCTCGGCTTCCCGTGACCCTGTGCGTGCGCTCGGGATGGGGGTGGTCGACTCCGAATTCACAGTGATGGCGCCCGGTTCGACTTCTGTGAATGACGCACGTTCGAGTGACGCAGTTGCAGGTGAATCGCATGTCGCACTCTTGATCGATTATGAGAATGGAGTTAAAGTCTCGGGGACTTTGTGGTGATCTTGTGAAATCGGGGGGCGAGTTCCTGTGTCGTCGGGGTGGGTCGGTCATGGCGTGAAAGGGCGTCAAAGACAAGGGGACCGCGCGAGAGCGAGGGTGGGGGCCGTCGTCCTCGCCACGGTGATGGCGACACTCGCGTTCCCCGTGCATCAGGTCTCCGCTTCCCCCTCCGAGTCGGATCCCGCACCCGTGTCGGAGGACCAGCGGGCCCTGACCGAGGCCAAGCAGTCCGGCCAGCGGGTGGAGGTGACGGGCAAGCGGTCCGAGCGGTCGACCGTGTTCGCCAATCCGGACGGCCACACCTTCACCCTGGAGGAGTCGACGGCCCCGGTACGGGTGCCCGCGCCGGACGGGGGCTGGCAGGCGCCGGACGCGACGCTGGAGAAGCGTCCCGACGGATCGGTGGCGCCGAAGGCGGCGGCCGTGCAGATGGCGTTCTCCGGCGGCGGTGACAAGGCACCTCTGGCCCGGATCACCGACCACGGCCGCTCGCTGGAACTGGGGTGGCCGGGCACGCTGCCCGCCCCCACGCTGGACGGCACCACCGCCTCGTACGCGGAGGTCCTGCCGGGTGTGGACCTGCGGGTGAACACGACGCCGGAGAGCTTCCAGCCGGTGTTCGTGGTGAAGACGCCTGAGGCCGCGGCCAACAAGGAGCTGAAGAAGCTCACCTTCGACCTGAAGGCCGTGAACCTGAACGTCCGTGAGGGCGCGTCCGGAAGCCTCGCGGCGGTCGACGACGCGGGCCGCACGGTGTTCAAGGCGCCGCCCGCACGCATGTGGGACTCCGCCGGCGAGGACGCCGGACCGCAGACCCAACTCGCGAGGACCGAGGCCGCCGGCACCGGCGAGGCCGCGCCGTCCGACCCGTCCGAGTCGGCGCCCTCGGGGTCCGGTGTCGAGCCCGGGCAGGGCGACGCGGTGACCCGCATGGACGTGGACGTCACGAAGGACTCCCTGTCGGTGGTGCCCGACGCCCAGATGCTCAGCGAGACGGACGCCGCCGACTTCCCGCTGTTCATCGACCCGGCGGTGGCCGCCGGGGTGTCGGAGCGCACCCTGCTGCGCAGCGACGGCTACACCTCGTACGGCTGGAGCAACGGCTCGGACAACGAGGGCAAGGGCATGGGCCACTGCAGCAGCTACGGCGGCTACTACTGCGGCCCGGGGTACACGCAGCGGCTCTACTTCGAGTTCTCCCCCTCCCAGCTGAGCGGCAAGAAGGTCCTCGACGCCACCTTCCGGGCCACGGAGACCTGGTCGTTCACCTGTGACGCGAAGTGGGTGGACCTGGTCCGCACCAACAACATCTCGTCCTCGACCACCTGGTCGTCGCGACCGGCGGAACTGGACTGGATGGTCGACCGCTGGGTGTCGGCGGGCCGCGGCTCGGCCTGCGATCCGTCGCAGCCCGCCGCGCCGATCGAGTTCCACGACAACCCCGCCGAGTCGAACGAGAACCTGACGCCGACGGTGCAGTCGTTCGCCGCGGGCAACTTCGCCCGGCTGACCCTGGAACTGAGGGCCCACGACGAGTCGGACACCGCCGCCTGGAAGCGCTTCAGGAACGACGCCATCCTCTCGGTGCAGTACGTGTCGCTGCCTGCCAAGCCCAGTGACCTGCACGTGGTGGACGGTGGGGCTTCGGCGTGCATCCGCAGCGCTTCCGATCCGCAGATCGTGTCCGATGTCGCACCGCAGCTGAAGGCCACTGCGCACACCATGCCCGGCGGAGCCACCGGCCAGGAGAACCTGCGCGTCTACTTCGACCTGGACGAACTCCACAGCGACGGCACCTGGGTCGACACCACGCCGCCGGGCGGCGTGTCGGCGTACCCCACGACCGGCTTCCGTAAGGACGGTCAGGCGATCAGCATGACGTGGTCGGGCCTGGCCGTGGGCACGCTGTACCGGTATCACGCGTGGACGTGGTCCTACTACGACGATCAGTCCAACCATCTCAGCAGCGCCGCCTCGGACGGTTTCTGCTACTTCAAGGTGGACCCGCCGGCGCCGAAGGCTCCGAAGATCACGATCAACTCGGTCTACACGGACTGCGACAAGGACTGCACGGCTCACGGCGGCCCCGGCGTACCAGGAGAGTTCGTGTTCGCTCCCGGGGACGGGGACGTGGACATCAAGGCCTACCAGTACAAGTTGTCGGCCGCTGACGGCACGTGGTCCGACGACGACTGGTCGTCCGAACTACCGGGACTGACGGTGTCGCGTTCCATACCCCCCACCCGATCGGGCGCCAACGTGTTGTCGGTGCGGGCCAAGGACGACAGCAAGTGGGGCGCGCTGGCCACGATCGAGTTCAACGTCGCCGAGGGTCCCGGGCCGGTCGGGCTCTGGCACTTCGACGAGGCCACGGGGGCTGCCCTCGACGCGGAGACCACCGACGGCGAGGACAACGCCACGCTGCACGGGGGCGCGAGCCGGGACGACCGCGGACGTCTGGGAGAGATCACCCGCGACGCCCAGAACAACATCATGGAAGAGTCGCACCTGGACAAGGGGATGGCTCTCGACGGCACCACCGGCTACGCCGCAACCGACGGTCAGGTCGTCGACACCAGTGACTCCTACACCGTCTCGGCCTGGGCCCGGCTGGACCGCCTGCCCAGTGACAACAGGACCGTGCTCGGACAGGACGGCACCTTCTACAGCGGCTTCTACCTCTCCTACCAGGGCTCCGTCGGCACGTGGACCCTGCGGACGTCACCGAAGGACGACGGGAGCGGCAACATCACCGATCAGGTGGTGGTGGCCAAGCAGCCCGCCACGGCTGGAGTGTGGACACACCTGGCCGCCGTCTACGACAAGCCGGCCAACGAGATCCGCCTCTACGTGAACGGCAAGCTGCAGGGCAGCCACACGGCGGCCCCCTCCTGGAAGGCCCAGGGGCCGCTGCAGATCGGGCGGGTGCTGTGGGCCGGTGCCTACTACGACTACTTCCCAGGCTCGATCGACGAGGTGGCGGTCTGGCAGAGCGCCCTGACGTCCGACCAGATCGCCGAAGGGGCTCAGCAGGCGATCAACGGCAAGTTCAACGCGGTCGAGTTGGTGGGCGCATGGTCGGCCGACGGGGGTACCGGGAGCGGTATCGGGGACACCTCCGGCTACGGCCGACCGCTGACACTGGCCGGCGGTGCCGCGCAGGACGGCGAGGCGATCACGCTGGACGGCGTCGACGATGCGGCCACTGCCAGCGGGCCGGTGGTCGACGACACCGGCTCGTTCAGCGTCACGGCCCTCGCGTCCGTGAACGGCGCCGACCTCCTGTCCAAGCCGACCGGCTACACCGGGCAGGTGGTCGGTCAGCAGGCAGCCGACGGCTCCTCGTGGGGCATCTGGTACAAGAAGACCGGCACGAAGCCCGAGATCGACCCGGAGACCTTCGAGGAGAAGACCGTCCCGCTCGGACGCTGGTACTTCGGGCGACTGAACGCGGACGGCACCTTCAGCGCGGTAGGCACTCCGGAGAGTGAAGTGACGGACGCGATGGTCCGGCTGACCGGCGTGTTCGACGCGCAGGACGGCACGATCAGGCTCTACCAGGGCAAATCGTCCGACGAGGACCCCAAGGCGTTCACGGCCACCGTCGGCTCGGGCGACCTGGCGGTCGGCAAGGGCTTCACTGGTGGCTCCTGGCAGCACTATCTGACCGGCCGGGTCGCCGAGGTGCGCCTGTGGGCCGGGGCGATGGAGACCGCCGAACAGGTCGGCGAGGCCGTCGGCACCTGAGCATGTCACGGGTGGGGGTGGTCGCGGCATGGGCTGCCCCCACCCACCGGATGCGGCCGCCGAGGCGGCCCGCGACCAGCAAACGGATCAAGCTTTCCGGACGGGGTGGAACGGACACCATGGCATTTGGCATAGGCACCTCAAGAAGAGGGAGAGGGCGTACACGGCGCCGCACGGGTCGGTTGCTGGCCCAGTCGCTGACCCTGGCGCTCGTCGTACCCCTGGGTGCGGCCCAGGTGGCTCAGGCGGCCGGACCCGCCGGCCTGGGCCGTCCCGATGTGCCCTCCTCACGTGCGAGCAAGGTCAAGCCTTTCGATGCGCCCGGTGCGAAGAAGGCCCGCCAGAAGGTCGCCGAGGACAAGAAGGCCAACGCTGCCCAGGCTCGGCGAGCCCGGAGCGAACGCACGAATGCCTGGCCCAAGCAGGGCGAGGCGACCGTCGCCCTGACCGACGGCACGGCCCCCGAGTCCGCGCCGGGCGGGCTTCCGGTCACCGTGACCCGGCCGTCCGGCAAGGCAGCCCTGCCCGGTGGGGACGTCCACCTGACCGTCCTCGACCAGAAGGCCGCCCAGGAGGCCGGCATCACCGGCGTCCTGCTCACGGCCGAGGCAGAGCGTGCCGGCTCCGCCCGCGTCAGAGTCGACTACAGTCGCTTCGCCTCCGCGGTGGGCGGCGGCTGGGCGCAGCGTCTGCGATTGGTGGAACTGCCCGCCTGCGCGCTGACCACTCCTCAGAAGGAGGAGTGCCGTAAGCAGCGGCCGCTGACCTCCGCAAACGATGCGGCCCGCCAGACCGTCTCCGCCGACGTGCGACTGCCCCAGTCGCCGACCGGGGTCTCCGCGCAGCTGATGCGCACCGCCACCGCCTCCTCCTCGGGTGCAACCGTGCTCGCCCTCACCGCCACCTCGGCAGGCTCGGGCCAGTCACCCAACGGTGCCGGTGACTACTCGGCGACGGAACTGTCCGAGTCCTCGGCGTGGTCGGCGGGCGGCAACTCCGGCTCCTTCACCTGGTCGTACGGCTTCACCTTGCCGCCCGCAGCAGCCGGCCCGGTCCCGACGATGACCCTGTCGTACGACTCGGGCAGCGTGGACGGCCGTACCGCGACGACGAACAACCAGGGCACGTCGGTCGGCGAGGGGTTCACGCTGAGCGACTCCTACGTCGAGCGCAGTTATGGCTCCTGCGACGACGACGGCCACGCAGACGTCTTCGACCAGTGCTGGAAGTACGACAACGCCACCCTGGTCCTCAACGGCAGATCCACGTCTCTGGTCAAGGACGACTCGACCGGGGTGTGGCACCTGCAGGACGACGACGCCTCCAAGGTGACGCACTCGACGGGTGCGGACAACGGCGATGACAACGGCGAGTACTGGACCGTCGTCACCGGCGACGGCACCAAGTACGTCTTCGGCCTGAACAAGCTGGCCGGTGCGGACACCCAGCGCACCAACTCGGTGTGGACCGCTCCGGTGTTCGGCGATGACTCCGGCGAGCCCGGCTACTCGGGCGGAAGCAGCTTTGCGGACCGTTCGCTGACCCAGGCCTGGCGCTGGAACCTCGACTATGTCGAGGACCTTCGTGGCAACGCGGCCACCTACTGGTACACGAAGGAAACGAACTACTACAAGAAGAACAAAGCAACCACGGCGAATACCGTCTACACGCGGAGCGGCTACCTCAACCGGGTCGAGTACGGCCTGCGCAAGGGAGCCCTGTTCACCGACAAGCCGGATGCGAAGGTCACCTTCGGTTACGCGGAGCGGTGCACAGCGTCGGACTGCTCCAGTCTGACCAAGGACACGGCGGACGACTGGCCGGACGTGCCCTTCGACGCGATCTGCAGCAGCGGTGACACCGACTGCAACGCGACCAGCCCGTCCTTCTTCACCCGTAAGCGGCTGACGGGCGTCAACACCTATTCGTACAACGCGGGCACCGCAACCTACGACCCGGTCGACTCCTGGTCATTGGCTCAGGAGTACCTCGACGGAAACGACATCGGTGACAGTTCCGACCAGGTGCTGACGCTGAAGTCGCTGACGCGGACCGGCAAGGCGGGCGCCGCGAGCATCACGCTCAACCCGATCTCCTTCACCTACCAGATGCGGCCGAACCGTGTCGACGCCACCGACGACATCCTGCCCCTGACCCGTCCCCGCATCTCCACGATCACCTCGGAGACAGGTGCGATCACGTCGGTGAACCTCTCGCCCCCGGAATGCGTTCGAAGCGAACTCTCCGGCGCGGCCGAAGACACCAACACCCGTTCCTGCTACCCGCAGTACTGGCACATCAACGGCGCCGCGGAAGCCTCGATCGACTGGTTCCACAAGTACCGCGTCCTGGGCGTGACCGTCTCCGACCCGGCGGCGAACAACCCTGCCGTCGAGCACGCCTACTCCTACACCGGCGCCGCGTGGCACTTCAGCGACAACCCGTTCACCCCGAAGGACGAGCGGACCTGGTCGGACTGGCGTGGCTACCAGAAGGTCACCGCCTACACCGGTGCCACGAGTGTGACCCGCTCGAAGACGGTGTCGCTGTACCTGCAGGGCATGGACGGCGACAAGAAGAAGGACGGCACCACCAAGGCCGTCACTGTCGCCCCGCTCCTGGACACGGACGTCGACTTCCCCATCGCGACCGACAGCGACCGGTACAAGGGAATGCTGCGGCAGCAGATCACCTACAACGGCAGCCAGCCCATCGGCAGCGTCTTCAACAACTACGCCTATCGGCAGACGGCGAGCCAGGCCGTCCCGGATGCCGCCACCCAGGTCGCCCAGTGGGTCCGCGGCACCACCACCTACCGCAGCACCTACCTGACAGCATCGGCGAACTGGCGCACCCACGAGACCCAGGCCCACTACGACGACCTGGGCATGGTCACCAGCTCCGACGACTACGGCCAGCGCGGTCTGGGCGGCGACGAGAGCTGCACCCGCACCTGGTACGCCCGCAACGCCGCTCTTGGCATCACCAACCTCGTCTCCCGCACCCGCACCGTCGCCCGCAGCTGTTCGACCTCGGACACATCGCTGAGCCTGCCCACCAACACGGCGACTCGCGGCGACGTCCTGTCCGACACGGCCACTGTCTACGACGAGGCTGGTGCGACCGGCTGGTCTGCGGTTCAGCAGCCGACGAAGGGCGAACCGACCTGGACGGGCCGGGCCACCGGGTACGCCTCCACCGCCGACTCCAACGGTGACCGGCTGCCGACCGACTGGCAGACCCTGGCCACCACCACATACGACGGCCTCGGCCGCCCGTTGGCCGTCACCGACACCGCGGGCCACACCACCGCGACCAGCTACAGCCCTGCCGACGCCGGTCCGCTGACCAGAACCATCAACACCGACCCCAAGGGCTTCCGAACGGCCAGCTTCCTTGACCCTCGCCGCGGCCTCCCCTTGCGCACCTACGACCTGAATCTCAAGAAGACCGAGCAGTCCTACGACGCGCTCGGCCGTGCGACGGGGGTGTGGCTGCCCAACCGCAACGCCGGCACACAGAGCCCGAACAAGAAGTTCGCCTACCACCTGGACAACACCAGCGCTTCCTGGGTGTCCACATCGACGCTGACCAACGGCGAGACCTACAACACCAGCTACGCCCTCTACGACGCGCTGCTGCGCCCCCTGCAGACCCAGACACCCACCCCGCAGGGCGGTCGGCTGCTGACCGACAAGCGCTACGACACGCGCGGCCTGGTCTATCGGACCTACGCCGACATCTTCGACACGACCAGCACTCCCAACGGCACGTACGCCCGCTCCTCCTTCGGCAGCGCTCCACAGCTGACCGAAACCGTCTACGACGGCGCAGGCAGGCCCACCACCAGCAGCCTGTACATCTACGGCACCGAGAAGTGGTCCACCACCACCACCTACACCGGTGACTCCACAGCCACCACCGCCCTCGAAGGTGGTTCCGCCCAGCGGACCATCACCGATATCCGCGGCCGGACCACCGAGACCCGCAGCTATGCTGGCACCAACCCGGCCGACGCCGACTTCGGCACCGGCCCCGGCACCCCTCACACGTCCACCACCTTCAGCTACGCCGTGGACGGCAAGCAGAAGTCCATCGCCGGTCCGGACGGCGCCACCACCTGGTCCTACACGTACGACCTGTTTGGCCGTCAGACAACCGCCGTGGACCCGGACAAGGGCACCACGACCAGCGAGTACAACAGCCTCGACCAGGTCATCAAATCCACTGACGCTCGTGGCAGCGCGATCCTCACCGCCTACGACGAACTCGGCCGCACCACCGGCACCTGGGCGGGCTCCAAGACGGACGCCAATCAGCTCACCGCCTTCACATACGACACCGTCTTCAAGGGGTTGCCCGCATCCTCCACACGCTACGTCGGAGGCAAGACCGGCGCTGCCTACACCCACAGCGTCACGTCGTACGACGCCCTGAGCCGGCCCACCGCCACCCAGCTCCAGCTGCCCGACAGCGAGCCCTTTGTGAGCGCGGGCGAATCCTCCACTCTGGCCTACGAGACGCACTACAACACCGACGGCACCGTTCAATACACCTCAGAGCCCGCCCTCGGTGGCCTGCAGGCGGAGACCAACAACTTCCGCTACGACGGCCTCGGCAACCTCACTGAGATCCCTGGCTACTTGAAGGGCGTGACGTACTCGGCCCTGACCCAGCCGCAACTCCTCGCACTGGGTGTCGACAACAACGACAGCTACGTCTACAACGAATTCGAACCCGGCACCGGCCGCCTGACCCAAAGCCGGGTCTCGGACGACACGCACGCCTACAAACTGCAGGAACTCCACTACAGCTACGACCAGACCGGCAACGTCACGGCCATCGCCGACACCACCACCGCTGGCGGCGCGAGCTCGCCGGACACCCAGTGCTTCGCCTACGACGGCTACCAGCGCTTGGCCGAAGCCTGGACCCCCGCCTCCCAAGACTGCACCGACACCCGCAGCAGCTCCGGTCTGTCCGGCCCGGCTCCCTACTGGACCAGCTACACCTACACTTCCGCAGGCCAGCGCACCACCGAAACCGCACACAGCAGCAGTGGTGACACCACAACTACGTATTGCTACACCAACAGCAGCCAGCCTCACACCCTTACCGGCACCACCACCAAGGCCGACTGCACCACCCCGGAACACAACTACGGCTACGACGCCACCGGCAACACCACCCAGCGCCCCGGTCCGGCGGGCACGCAAACGCTGACCTGGTCACCCGAGGGCAAACTGGCCAACCTCACCGAGAGCAGTAACACCACCGACTACCTCTACGACGCGGACGGCAGCCTGCTCATCCGCACCACCGAGAACGGCGAACGCGTCCTCTACGCCGGCACCGCCGAACTCCATCTCCGGACCGACGGCACCACCTGGGCCCAACGCCGCTACGCCACAGGTGGCACCACGGTGGCCATGCGCTCCAACGAGTCCGGGACCACCAAGACCACCTTCCTCATCGGTGACCATCACAGTACTGCCACCCTGGCGATCAACACCGACGCCGCCCAGACCTACACCAAGCGCTACACCACCCCCTTCGGCGCTGACCGAGGAACACCCCTCTACGGCCCCTGGCCCGACGACAAGGGCTTCCTCGGCAAAACCCGAGACGTCACCACGGGACTCACTCACATAGGTGCCCGCGAATACGACCCGGGTATCGGCCAGTTCATCAGCGTCGACCCGCTCCTGGAGAGCGACAAGGCGCAGACTCTGAACGGCTACAGCTACGCCGCACAAAACCCGCTCACCGACAGTGATCCCACGGGTATGGGCCTGGCCTGTGGAGGCCACGGAGACTCTGCCGCCGGATGCCCTCAGCGGCCGGACGGCTCCCAAGGAAACGGAAGACCCAATGAGGGAGTTGCACCCGGGACGGGATGCGTAGCCCCTTGTGGCACGGTCAGCACTGATTCCAGTGGTACGGCCAAGGATGACAGCGACTGCGGCTGGCTCAGCATATGCGGCTTGGGTAATGCCTGGGATGCAACAACAGACTGGCTGTCGGATCACAGCACGATTGCTCAAGTGGTTACTGAGACTGTTGTTGGTGTGGCCTGCTACGGCTCTGCGGCAAGTGCAGGATTCGCCACCGGAGGAGCCGGCTTCTACGCGGCAACGGGATGTAGCGCTGTTGTGGGCGCAGCTGGCGCGGCCGTGAAGAACGCACTCTCAGACGACGCCGACCACAGCCTTCCTGGCCAGCTCAAGGATCAGGGAGTGGCCGCCGTCTGGAGCGCGGCGAGTGGCGCTGTGGAATACTTGGCTCTTGCGAAAATGGCAGGGATTCTGGCTAAGTGCCACAGTTTCCTTCCCGGAACCGGTGTGCTTATGGGTGACGGTACGGAAAAGGCCATTGAAGAGGTGGTAGTCGGCGATGTCGTTGTTACTACCGATTCTGTCACGGGAGTGACGACCAAGAAGACCGTTGTCCAGACCATCGCGACCGAGGATGACAAAGACTTCACTGAGATTTCCATAGCGCCAGGTGGCAAGAAGTCGAGCATCGTCGCCACGGACACGCACCCGTTCTGGGTTCCCGACCTGAAGAAGTGGATCAAGGCTGGTGACCTCGAGGTCGGCCAGATGCTCCGCACTAACGCCGGCACGTATGTCCAGATCACTGCAGTCCGTCACTACGCCAAACGCCAGCGCACACATGACCTGACGATCGATGACATCCACGCGTACTATGTGCTGGCGGGGGCCACGCCGGTTCTCGTTCACAATTGCGGAGGCGCCCCTACTCATGTCACAGGCAAGGGCGATGACCCGCTAGTTCCGGAACTCATCAACGACATCAATGCTCGCTACCCCGGGCATGTGCGAGCTGAAGGCGTCACAATAAATGGGCCGGACGGCAGTGCGCTCACGGACTTCGACATCGTGACCCGAAATGCGGTGGTGCAGGTGAAGAGTGGCTCAGGAAAGGGTGCTCTCAAGCAGGCGCTAAATACGCAAAGCCTGACGGACTATCCGGTCATCGTCTATCTTCCACAGGGGCGTGGAAGTGTGATTAAGAGTCTGGAGCAGGCTGGCATCATGGTGACACGGGACAAGAACCTGCTACTTGATGTCCTGGCTCCCTAGCCCCCGACGGTCTCTACGTGGGTCAGCGTTGCTGACAGGAAGGAGCCGCAGTGCGTCCTACCATCGTGCTTCTCAGCCCGACCAGTGATCTCCAGGAGCTAGTGGCTCGCCTGCGCGGAGTCGGCTCTTATCGCGAAGGTGCGATCTTCGATCATTTGGATTGGAGGGAGTGTCGCTTCGGGGTGGACGTTTCCGGGGACGTTATCGGCGAGTTTGACGAGGAGGAGATTGCCGAGATTCGCGAGGAACTCGGTGAGTTCAATGCAGTCCTGGTCGAGTACCCTGGCATGCCGTGCATCCGCGATCTTTTGATCGAGGTAATTCCTGGGGTTCGCGGAGTTCTCGATACGAATCACGGCGAGCTTCTGAGCTATGACGCGGTCCTAGAGAGATTCCATCGAGATCCGTCATGGGACTGGCGAACTAGTAACGATGGAGCGACCTCAGGTGGTTAGCTCCTGAGATATTCCCCCAGCGCAACACTTGGGCCCCTCCGGGAGAATTCGGAGGGGCCCAAATGTCTCTTGACGGCAACGGTGACGCTGAGGTTGAAAGGGTGGGGTGACGGGGCTACGGGGGCTCCAGTCCGAGTCCGGTCTCGTCTACGAAGCCGTTGAGGATCTGCGGTCGGCGTTGGATGGCGCGTAGGCGGTTCTTCACGAGCGGGGTGAGGTCGTCGATCGTGCGGGGTGCGAGGTTGGCCAGGGACTTCTTCAGGTGGGCCCATACGCCTTCGACGGGGTTGAGGTCGGGTGCGTAGGGCGGGAGCTTGACGATGGTGAGCCAGTCGCTGTTGCGGTTGCAGAACTCCCGTAAGGGCTTGGCGTGGTGGGTGCTGGCGTTGTCCCACACCACGATCAGCGGGGCACCGCCGAGCTGCCGGCGGGCGGAGGTCAGCAGGTCCGCGAACTCACGGGCCCGAAGCCCTTCTTCTCGCCGGTACGGCCCCGGTACGTCTGCGTCCGGTAGATCAGCCTGGTCTCGCGGCCCGGTCTGACGCAGACCAACCCGGCCATCAAGACCCGGCCCGATCCCTTCCCGGTCACCCTGACCAGCGGCGTCCGGCCCCGCCGCGACCAGGTCCGGGCCCTTGCCGGGCTTCAGATCCTGCCCGGCCTCGTCCTCGAAAACTATCCACGCGCCCAGGAGCTGGGCCGCCCTCTTACCCGTGACCACTGCTCCGTCCGCCACCGGGCAACGGCCTGCTCGTCCCGCTCGACCGCCCGGTGCACCGGGACCTGCGGTGACCAGCCCAGCCGGTGCAGCAGATACGACACCCCGCGCGGGGTGTACCGGTAGCCGAACAGGCGATGGATCAGCTCCGCGACCCTCGCCAGGGTCCACCGCTGATCCTCGATCCAGCCGTGCGCAGCCGGTCCCGCCTCCAGCTCGGCCTGCAACCGCTCCGCCTGGACATCGCCCAGCCGGCACGGAAAGCCGCCGGCTCCCTTGGAAGCCAGGGCCATGCTGCCGCCCTCACGCCAGACAGCGTGCCAGGCGTACGCCGACTTCCGTGACACCCGTAACCGGCGGGCCACCTCCGGCGGCCGCATCCCCTGCCCGAACATCTCCGCGGCCTCGAAACGCACCGCCTCACGCCTCGCCCGCCCCGCAGCGGTCAGACCGCCACCATCCGCATACCTCATGACGAGGATGTAGCACCGCCAACGCCCGCTGTCACCCCACCCTTTCAACCTCAGCGGCAACGTCAGCGGACGCCAGCAGCGCAAGGTGGCGGTTCGTCGCCGTCGGTCCTCTCGGCCTTGGTGGTTGTCGGGCTGTCGAGGGCGCTGCCGAGGGTGTTGATGGCGTCGCGCTGGAGACGGAGTCGGACATGGGCATAGACGGGTCTTCGAACTTGAGCGGTGCGCCGACCTGAGCTGCTGACGTGGCGTCACGTTCCGTGGTCTTGTGCTGGACAGCTCGGCCCTGAACACAGACTGCCCGTGGTCCTGAGTGATCATTTCTGTTCTCTACGCAGAACGATCAAGCAGGAGCCACGGGCTTGCTCAACGATACGAGGTTGCTGCTCGACCTCGACGGAGTGTCCGTCGTTCGGGTCGAGCGGCTGGCCGATGGCAGACGCCGGGTCCACCTGGTCACGGCCCACGAGACCGCCCGGGCGTGCCCGGTCTGCGGGGTGTTCGCCACCCGGGTCAAGGGCTCAGCGACGACCCGGCCCCGCGACCTTCCGTGAGACGGGGCTGGAGTTCCGCTGGCACAAGCGCCGCTGGTTCTGCGGGGAGTCCGCCTGCCCGCGCCCCTCGTTCACTGAGCAGATCCCGCAGATACCGGGCCCGCGCCCGGATCACCACCCGGCTGCGGGCCTGGGCCGGACGCCGGGTGAGGGACGCATGCTCCACCGTCGTCCAGGCCGCCCGCGACCTGCACCTGTCCTGGCCGACCGTGATGGACGCCTTCCGTGCCCAGGCCCGCGAGGTCATCGACGCACCTCTGCCCGAGGTCGAGGTGCTGGGCATCGACGAGACCCGGCGAGGGCGGCCGCGCTGGGAACAGGACCCCGTCACCGGAAAGCGGCACCTTGTCCGCGACCGGTGGCACACCGGCTTCGTCGACGCACTCGGCAGCGGCTGCCTGCTCGGGCAGATCGAGGGCCGAACCGTCGCGGACGTGCTCGTCTGGCTGTCAGCCACCCCGCTGACCTGGCGCAAGAGCATCAAGTACGTGGCCATCGACATGTCCGCCACCTACCCGTGCGGCCGCCCGGATCACCTTGCCGCAGGCCGCCGTCGTGGTCGACCACTTCCACGTCGTCCAGCTCGCCAACAAGTTGCTGTCCATGGTCCGGCGCCGCACCACCGCCGAGGTCTGAGGCCGGCGCGGACGCGCCAGTGACCCGGAGTGGAAGGCCCGACGGCGCCTGCTGCGCAACCGCGAGGACCTCACCGACGAGCAGTTCGCCACCATCAGTTGAGCCGTGCCCGCGCCGCCCGTGCCTCCCCCCGGAGTCGGTCGGCGGCCTCCTCGTCGACCTTGGCGACCACCTCCGCGTACGCCTCCAGCTCCGCGGCACCCGCGGTGAACTCGCCGCGGCCAACCAGTAGCTGGGCGCGTTCGTGGCGCAGGCGGGCCGGGTGGGAGGGGAGTTGGAGGGACAGGTCCACGGCCCACAGGGCGACGTCGGACCGCTCGGGGCGGGCGGCGGCCCAGGCGCGGATGTTGTTCAGGATGCGCAGGACGACGTCGAGGGGGTCGGCGGGGGCGAGGTGCGCGGGGTCGAGCGGGGCTCCGGTGGCGCCGGCGACGAAGAGCTCCGCGTCCGTGCCGGTGAGGACCCGGCCGCCGTCGAAGGGGTCGGCGAGGACCTGCCGCTCCTCGGGGCCGAAGCCGACGACGAAGTGGCCGGGCAGGGCGACGCCGTGGACGGGCGCCCCGGCTCGCCGGGCGACCTCCAGCCAGACCACCGACAGCAGGATCGGCAGCCCGCGCCGACGCCGGAGGACCTCGTGGAGGAGGGACGACTCCAGGCGCCGGTAGTCGGCCGGGGTGCCGTGGAAGCCGTGGCGGGTGCCCAGGAGCCGGTGCAGGGCGGTCGCCCAGGCCTGCGGGCCACCCGGCCGGAACGGCACCTCGCCGGCCAGCCGGTCCAGTTCCATCTGCGCGGCGTCCATGCCGGACTCGTCGAGGGAGCCGTCCCCGGCCGCGCCGATCAGCAGGCACAGCGCGGACAGGTCGGGGCGTTCGGAGCGGGCCTCGGCGGCGAACCGCCGGTGCAGTGCGGCGGAGCGCTCCGGGCTCGGGGGGTGGGGCGGTCGGTGCGGGTCCACGATGGTGCTCTGCCCTCCTCACCCAGCCCCGGAACCGGAACCGGAGTCGCAACCGGAGCCGGGAGCGGGTGCGCGGTAGTGGTGGTACGCGTGGTGTGCGGCGAAGCCCATGCCGGCGTACAGGGCACGGGCGCCCTCGTTGTCGGCCTCCACCTGGAGCCAGGCCGCCGAGGCGCCCTCGTCCAGGGCCTGCCGGGCCAGCGCGGCCATCACGGTGGTCGCGAGGCCGCTCCGCCGCTTGAGCGGGTCCACCTCGACGGCGGCGAAACCGGCCCACCGCCCGTCCACGACGCACCGCCCGATGGCGGCCGGGGCGTCCTCGCCGGGCACGGTGGCGAACCACACCGAGGGCCCGCCGCCGAGCACCCGCAGCGCCACCTCGCTCACGCCCTTGCGCTGGTAGCGGGCCAGCCACGCCTCGTCCGCCCGCCGGGACAGCACGACCCCGCCGGCGTCGGCGCGGTCGGCCACCGGGGCCAGCGCGCCCACCCACAGCTCGGCGGTCACCTCGCGCTCCCAGCCGCGCCGCTCCAGTTCCGCGCACAGCGGCTCCTG
The DNA here is from genome assembly GCF_016921115.1 of Streptomyces actuosus. Classification (GTDB taxonomy): domain Bacteria; phylum Actinomycetota; class Actinomycetes; order Streptomycetales; family Streptomycetaceae; genus Streptomyces; species Streptomyces actuosus_A. The sequence goes on along the minus strand of NZ_JAFFZS010000009.1, from coordinate 21,913 downwards.
GCTGCCCTCGGCGCCGGTCGCGGTCTGGACGTAGGCGGGCAGGCCGCGCGCGCCGTACCAGCGCCGTACGGCGTCCAGGGCGTCGTCGAGGGGGAGGCCGGGGTCGCCGAGCGGCAGGACGGAGTTGGCGCGCCGGGTGAACCCGGCGGCGGCGCGCAGCTCCCAGGCGCCGAGCCGCTCGCTCTCCACGGGCCGCCAGGCGCGGGCGGTGACCCGGGCCAGCTCCTCGTAGGAGGCGGCCGGACCGCGGCGGCGCGCCGGCGCCGCCGGTACGACTTTCCCCGCGACCAGTACGGACTCCGGAATCCGGACACCCGCCCCGTTCTTCTGTGTGATCACCAACACACCGTCGTCCCAGGATGTGAGAACACCCACCGTGTCGGTGAATTTCGACCCACCGTCCCCAGGGCTGCTCAGACGGCGTACGGAGACCCGTTTGCCCACGTCAGCAGCGGTGATACGGACCTCAAGGCGCCCGGCGGCAGAGATTTCCACAGGTCAGTTCACCCCTCCTGTTCGGATCATGCCCGGGAACGGAGATACTAGGGGCGGGCATCGACGACGCCGCGCTCCCGCGCGCCAGGCGGCGGAGCCTGTGGGAGGCCCGCCAGCGCCCTATCGAGGAGGAACGACAGCGTGACCTACGTCATCGCAGAGCCTTGTGTCGACGTCAAGGACAAGGCGTGCATCGAGGAGTGTCCGGTCGACTGCATCTACGAGGGCAAGCGGTCCTTGTACATCCACCCGGACGAATGCGTCGACTGTGGTGCCTGTGAGCCGGTCTGCCCGGTCGAGGCGATCTTCTACGAGGACGACACTCCGGAGGAGTGGAAGGACTACTACAAGGCGAACGTCGAGTTCTTCGACGAGCTGGGCTCGCCCGGCGGCGCCAGCAAGCTGGGGCTGATCGAGCGCGACCACCCCCTCATCGAGGCACTGCCGCCGCAGGGCGAGTGACCCCGTAAGCGGCCTGCACGACTCAGCCGCGCCGCCTCGGTCCCGTACGGCCACGATCGCTCGGATCGGATCCGGTCGCCGCACGGGACCGAGGCGTTTGCCGTACCGACGAAAGTGAGCACGTTCCCCGTGTCCGCAGACTCCGCCCGCCCGGCCGCCCGCCCGGCCGCCCACCCGTCCGTGACGTCGCTCCGCGACCGTCTCCCGGCCTTCCCGTGGGACCGGCTGGAGCCGTACAAGAAGACGGCCGCCACCCACCCGGACGGCATCGTCGACCTCTCCGTCGGCACTCCGGTCGACCCGGTCCCCGAGCTGATCCAGAAGGCGCTGGTCGACGCTGCGGACTCGCCGGGCTATCCGACGGTGTGGGGTACCCCGGCGCTGCGGGACGCGATCACCGGCTGGCTGGAGCGGCGTCTGGGCGCCCGCGGGGTCACGCACCGGCACGTGCTCCCCGTCGTCGGCTCCAAGGAACTGGTGGCCTGGCTGCCCACCCACCTCGGCCTCGGCCCCGGCGACAGGGTCGCCCACCCCCGCCTGGCATACCCGACGTACGAGGTGGGCGCCCGCCTGGCCGGCGCCGACCACGAGGCCTACGACGACCCGACCGAGCTGGACCCGGCGAACCTCAGGCTGCTGTGGCTGAACTCCCCGTCCAACCCGACGGGCCGGGTGCTGTCCCGGCAGGAGCTGACCCGGATCGTGGCCTGGGCCCGCGAGCACGGCGTCCTGGTCGTCTCCGACGAGTGCTACCTGGAGCTGGGCTGGGAGGCCGACCCGGTGTCGGTCCTGCACCCCGACGTCAACGGCGGCTCGTACGACGGCATCGTCGCCGTCCACTCCCTGTCCAAGCGCTCCAACCTGGCCGGCTACCGCGCCGCCTTCGTGGCCGGCGACCCGGCCGTCCTCGGCCCGCTGCTGGAGATCCGCAAGCACGGCGGCATGATGACCTCGGCGCCGACCCAGGCGGCGGCGGTGGCCGCCCTCGGTGACGACGAGCACGTCCGCGTCCAGCGCGAGCGCTACGCGGCCCGCCGCGAGGCCCTGCGGGCGGCGCTGCTGGGCCACGGCTTCCGCATCGAGCACAGCGAGGCGAGCCTCTACCTGTGGGCGACGCGCGGCGAGTCCTGCTGGGACACCGTGTCCCACCTGGCCGCACTCGGCATCCTGGTCGCCCCCGGCGACTTCTACGGCCCGGCGGGCGAGACGTTCGTCCGCGTGGCCCTGACGGCGACGGACGAGCGGATCGAAGCGGCCGTACGGCGCCTGTAGCGAAGGCGGGAACGAGAACCTGCCGTCCGCTGCTGCCTGCCGTTGGGTGCCCGCAGGTCACCGTCCGCCCGCCGCCCGCCGCCCGCCGCCCGCCGCCCGCCGCTCGGTGACCGTGCCGCCGGTCCTCCGGCCGGCCGCGGACGTGACGACGGGGCCCAGGTGGTGGACCTGGGCCCCGTCGGCGTGCGGGGACAGGGGGCGTCAGCCGCCCAGCGGCAGGCCCTTCAGGGGCAGGGACTGGGCGGCCCCGGCGCCCTTGGGCAGCCCGTCCGCCGGCAGCCCGCCCTTCGTCACGGTGGACGTGGTGTCGCCGAGCATCCGGCTGGCGGAGCCGGCGGCCTCACCGGCGGCCTTCTGCGCCGCGGGCGTCGCCTTCCGGACGGCCTTGCCGCCGGTCATGCCCGCGGCCGGCACCGTCTGCTCGACCGCCTTGCCGCCGGTGCCGCCCGCGAGGCCGGTGGCGCTCTGCACCGCGCCGTCCGCGGTGGCGCCGGCGCCGGCGGCGTCCAGGGCGGTCAGTCCGCCGAGGTCCGGGGTCGCGGGAAGAGCAGGGGCCGCACCGGCGGAGCCGGCCGCACCGACCCCGGCAGCCGCTCCCGCTGCGACGAGCAGCGCGGCACGGGCGATCCGGCGGGTCAGGGGGAGGGTCATGATGCTCCTTCGACGGGAGAGAAACGGTGAACTGTCCGGCGATGCCTGGCAGTTGAAGCAGCCGATCATCGGGTCCGGACGCAGTGACTACCGCTCGAGGACCGCGAAGGTTGCGGCGGAGCAATGTAAAGAATGGGCAATGCGTCGCATAATCACCTGCGGATATAAACGGGCAAAAGGCGCCCGGTGGGAAGGTCCGCCGAATCCTTACAGCCCGGTGTTTCCAAGGGATTCGGTGGAGGCGGGGGTGAGTGCGCGAAAACCTGCCCGCACGACCCTCGACCGGCCCCGCATGACCCGTCAGGGTGAGGGACCGTACTGCTGCGCGGCCGGTCCTACTGCCCGGCGACGATCCGCACCGCGTCCCCGTCCCGCCCGGACCCGGCCCCGGAGGTGGACCCGGAGTCGGGCGCCGAACCCGAACCGGAACCGGCGGCGCCGCGCCACCGGCCGTCGGTCGTGCCGGCGACCCACTCCCGGCCTGCGTAGGAGACGCGTTCGATGTGCAGGGCGGAGGCGTTGGCCACCGCCCAGTGTGCGAGCTGCCAGCCCCGCTCCCGTGCCGACCGCTGCCCGGCCCGCCCGTCCGGGCCCGCCTCGGCCACCGGCACGGTCACCGTCCGTCCCCCGGCATCCGCCGAGCCGCGGGGTGTGACGGATGCCGCGGACTTTGAACCGTCCGACGATCCGGGCGAATCGGACGAGTGGGGCGCCTCGCCCGCCCGGGAGCCGGCCGGCGAGGACGTCGCCGCGGCCCGGTCGCCCACCTCCGCGCCGGCCACCTCGAACGCGTCGCGCCCGAAGTCCCGCACGAGCGCCGCGCGCACCCCGTCGGGCCCCGCGCCCGGCCTCGTGTCCTTGCGGCCCCCGCAGGTCAGCGTGGCCGCGGAGCGTCCCGTCAGGGCGGCGGCCAGCAGCGACGCGTCCGACTCGTGCTTGGCGTACGCCTCCGGGTAGCCGCTGCGCTGCACGCGCTGCGCGGCGACCGTGAGCGGCAGCCCGGTGTAGCCGGGGACCTTCACCAGGTGCTGGTAGAAGGCGCCCGCGGCGTACGTCGGGTCCATGATCTGCCGCGGGGTGCCCCAGCCCTGCGAGGGCCGCTGCTGGAACAGGCCCAGCGAGTCCCGGTCGCCGTGGTCGATGTTGCGCAGTCCGGACTCCTGCAACGCCGTCGCCAGCGCGATCGTCACCGCCCGCTCGGGCAGGTTGCGGCCGGTGCCGACGGCCGCGATCGTCGCGGCGTTCACCGCCTGCTCCGGCGTGAAGGCGTACGACGCCGCGCCGCCCGACGCGGAGACGACCCGGCAGCCCGGCGAGCCCCCGCCCCCGGTCACGTACTGCACCGTGAGGTAACCCGCGACCGCGCCCAGCGCGACCAGCCCGGCGCCGAGCCGGAGCAGGCGCCGGCGGCGTCCGGAGGCCGCGGGCGGGGCCGCGGGCGCCGGTGACGCGTGAGGTGTGGGGGACGGCTCTGGCACGCGGTACAAGGTACTGGAGGCCTCCGGAACTGGGGAGTCCGGAGGCGGGGGCCCCGTGCCGGGACCCGGACCGGAAGCGGGCGCCCAGGGCCCGGAGCCCGGGTTCGCGCAGCGCTCCCGCCGTCGCGGGGGGATAGGGTCGCGGGCATGGCCGACACCCCGCTTGACCTCACGCTGGACGCCGCGGAGCTGACCGCGCAGCTCGTCGACTTCGCCTCCGAGAGCGGCGCCGAGAAGCCGCTCGCGGACGCGATCGAGGCCGCGGTGCGCGCCCTGCCCCACCTGACGGTGGACCGGTACGGCAACAACGTCGTCGCGCGCACCCACCTCGGCCGGGCCGAGCGCGTGATCCTCGCCGGCCACATCGACACCGTGCCGATCGCCGACAACGTCCCCTCCCGCCTCGACGACGAGGGCGTCCTGTGGGGCTGCGGCACCTGCGACATGAAGTCCGGCGTCGCCGTGCAGCTGCGCATCGCGGCCACCGTCCCGGCCCCCAACCGCGACCTGACGTTCGTCTTCTACGACAACGAGGAGGTCGCCGCCGAGCTCAACGGGCTCCGGCACGTCGCCGAGGCGCACCCCGACTGGCTGGCGGGCGACTTCGCGGTGCTGCTGGAGCCGTCGGACGGGCAGGTCGAGGGCGGCTGCCAGGGCACCCTGCGGGTGCTGCTGCGGACCGGCGGCGAGCGGGCCCACTCCGCGCGCAGCTGGATGGGCTCCAACGCCATCCACGCGGCGGCGCCCATCCTCGCGCGGCTGGCGGCGTACGAGCCGCGGTACCCGGTCATCGACGGCCTGGAGTACCGGGAGGGCCTCAACGCGGTCGGCATCTCCGGGGGCGTGGCGGGCAACGTCATCCCCGACGCGTGCGTGGTCACGGTCAACTTCCGCTACGCGCCCGACCGCACCGAGCAGGAGGCGATCGCACACGTGCGCGAGGTCTTCGCGGACTGCGGGGTGGAGGAGTTCGTCGTCGACGACCACAGCGGCGCCGCCCTGCCCGGGCTGTCCCATCCGGCCGCCGCCGCCTTCATCGAGGCGGTCGGCGGCACCCCGCAGCCCAAGTACGGCTGGACGGACGTCTCCCGGTTCTCCGCGCTCGGTGTCCCCGCGGTCAACTACGGTCCGGGCAACCCGCACCTGGCGCACCGGCGGGACGAGCGCGTCGAGACGGCGAAGATCCTCGCGGCGGAGGAGCGGCTGAGCGACTGGCTCACCGGCTGACGGAACGGGCCCTACGGCCGGTTCGCCGGCCGCGTCCGGGGGCAGGGGCCGGGCGTCCGGGGCGGGTTCGGGGTGCCGGCCCGAGTGGCCCGTCGCGGGCGTTCCGGCCGCGTGGCGGAGGGCGGCCGGACGGGACGTTCCCGACCGGCCCCGGTGGCGGACATGCTCACATCCTCTGTCCGTAACCGCCGTGGATCTACGCTGAGGTGGAAAGTCGGCACGACGGAGGGAGCGCGTACATGGCTACCGGCAACCCCGAGGGCAAGAAGACGCCGCCGGACGAGCAGCGCCTGGGACCGGTCCTCCGGCGGCGCGGCCAGGTGACGGCGAGCACCACGGACCAGCGGCTGCTGGACGCGGGCGGCCCGTCGGACTGGGTCCACACCGATCCCTGGCGGGTGCTGCGCATCCAGTCGGAGTTCATCGAGGGCTTCGGCACGCTCGCCGAACTGCCCGCGGCGATCAGCGTGTTCGGCTCCGCGCGCACACCCGCCGACACCCCGGAGTACGACGCCGGGGTGCGGCTCGGCCGCGGGCTGGTGCAGGCGGGCTTCGCCGTCATCACGGGCGGCGGACCGGGCGCCATGGAGGCGGCGAACAAGGGCGCGTCCGAGGCGGGCGGCATCTCGGTGGGCCTCGGCATCGAGCTGCCCTTCGAGCAGGGGCTGAACCCCTACGTCGACATCGGCCTGAACTTCCGCTACTTCTTCGTGCGGAAGATGATGTTCGTCAAGTACGCGCAGGGGTTCGTCGTCCTGCCCGGCGGACTCGGCACCCTCGACGAACTCTTCGAGGCCCTCACCCTCGTCCAGACCCAGAAGGTCACCCGCTTCCCCATCGTCCTCTTCGGTAGCGCCTACTGGGGCGGCCTGATCGACTGGCTCACGAACACGCTGGTGGCCCAGGGGAAGGCCACGGAGAAGGACCTGCTGCTCTTCCACGTCACGGACGACGTGGAGGAGGCCCTGGCCCTGGTGTCCAAGGAGGCGGGCCGCTGAACCGGCCCCACGGCCGACGGAACGCGCCCCCGCACGCCTGCGTCCCCTGATTCTGATTCCCGCGACGCCGTGACCTCCGTCGTCCACCCGCTCGTCCGACCGGTCCGGACGGCTGAGGAGCCGGCCCCCTCGCCGACGGGGCGGGGCACGGCCCGGACCCCACCGGGCCCGCCCCGGACCCCGGGGGCCTCCCGGGCGCCCGTCGGCGTCAGGCCAGGCCCCGCCGCGCCACCGCGGGCGGGCGGTGTCCCGCGATCGACGCCACCATGTCCAGGACCTGCCGCGTCTCCGCCACCTCGTGGACGCGGTACACCTGCGCCCCGAGCCACGCCGACACCGCCGTCGTCGCCAGTGTGCCCAGCACCCGCTCCTTGACCGGCTTGTCCAGCGTCTCGCCGACGAAGTCCTTGTTGGACAGCGACACCAGCACCGGCCAGCCGGTGTCGACCATCTCGCCGAGCCGGCGCGTCGCCTCCAGGCTGTGCCGCGTGTTCTTGCCGAAATCGTGCCCGGGGTCGATCAGCACCGACTCCCGCGGTACGCCCAGCGCCACCGCGCGCTCCGCCAGACCCACCGTCACCCGCAGGATGTCGGCCATGACGTCGTCGTACTCCACCCGGTGCGGGCGGGTGCGCGGCTCGGCGCCGCCGGCGTGCGTGCACACCAGACCCACCCCGCGGCGCGCGGCGACCTCCGCCAGCCGCGGGTCCACCCCGCCCCACGCGTCGTTCAGGAGATCCGCGCCCGCCTCGCAGACCGCCTCCCCGACCTCGGCCCGCCAGGTGTCCACGCTGATGACCACGTCGGGGAACCGGCGCCGCACCTCCGCCACGAAGCCGACGGTGCGCCGCGCCTCCTCCTCGGCGGTCACCTCCTCGCCCGGACCGGCCTTCACCCCGCCGATGTCGATGATCGCCGCGCCCTCGGCCACCGCCTGCTCCACCCGGGCCAGCGCGGGCTCGTCGCGGAAGGTGGCCCCACCGTCGTAGAAGGAGTCCGGGGTCCGGTTCACGATCGCCATGATCACCGGCTCGTGCGCGCCGAATTCACGCCTGCCCAGCCTGAGCATCCCCTGTGACCTCTCCCAGTCCGTCCCGGTCTTCCACCGCCTGCGACCCTAGCCGCCTGCGCCGCATGGCACGATCGGACCCTGACACACTCCGGACGCCGAGCACACCAACCGTGGGGATGCAGCGATGGTTATGTTCCTGTTCCTGGTCGTCGCGCTCGCCGTCGTGGCCGCCGCGGTGATGCTCGCCGTGGTCGGCGGCGGCGAGGGCACAGGTCCGCTGCCCGAGGCGGCACCCGAGCGGCTGCACGACCCGCTGCCCCCCGACCGGCCCGTCGACCGCGCGGACATCGACCACCTCCGCTTCCCGCTCGCCGTCCGCGGCTACCGCATGGCCGACGTCGACGACGCCCTGGACCGCGTCGCCGCCGAACTCGCCGAGCGCGACGCCCGCATCGCCGACCTGGAGTCCGCGCTGGCGGGCGCCCGGACCGCCGCCGCGCAGCAGCCCCCGCAGGACGAACGGCGGGAGGACCAGCAGTGAGCGACGGCACCGCCCTCGCCGGCCCGGACGGCGTCCTGCGCTGCCCGTGGGCCCTGTCCACGCCGGACTACGTCGCGTACCACGACGAGGAGTGGGGCCGCCCGGTCCACGGCGACGACGCCCTGTTCGAGCGCCTGTCCCTGGAGGCGTTCCAGTCCGGGCTGTCGTGGATCACCATCCTGCGCCGCCGCCCCGGCTTCCGCGCCGCCTTCGCCGGCTTCGAGATCGCCGCGGTCGCCGAGTTCGCCGACGTCGACCGCGAGCGGCTGCTCGCCGACGCCGGGATCATCCGCAACCGCGCCAAGATCGACGCCACGCTCGCCAACGCGCGGGTGCTCGCCGCCTGGGAGCCGGGGGAACTGGACCGGCTGATCTGGTCCCACGCCCCCGACCCGGCCGCCCGCCCGGTCCCGCGGTCCCTCGCCGACGTGCCCGCGGTCACCGCCGAGTCGACGGCCCTGTCCAAGGCCCTGAAACAGCGGGGCCTGCGCTTCGTCGGCCCGACGACGGCGTACGCCCTGATGCAGGCCTGCGGGCTGGTCGACGACCACCTCGGCACCTGCGTCGCACGCCGCCGCCCCTGAGACCGGCGCCGATCACCTCACCGGCCGAGGTACTTCGGCTTCTCCTTGTTCACGAAGGCCTGCACGGCGATGGCGTGGTCCTCGGAGGAGCCCGCGCGGGTCTGGAGCTCGTCCTCCTTCTCCAGGGTCTCCGCCAGGGAGTGGGTCAGCCCGTAGGCCATGGCCTCCTTCAGCGCCGCGTACGCCACCGTCGGCCCCTCCGCCAGCGCACGGGCCACCGCCTCGGCCTCCGTCCGCAGGTCGGCGGCCGGCACCACGCGGTTGGCGATACCCAGCTCGAACGCCTCCTGCGCGGTGATGCTGCGCGGGAAGAGCAGCAGGTCGGCGGCGCGGCCGGGGCCGATGACCCGCGGCAGCGTCCAGGAGATGCCCGAGTCGGCGGTCAGGGCCACGCCCGCGAAGGACGTGTTGAAACCGGCCGTGTCCGCCACGATCCGGTGGTCGGCCGCGAGCGCGAACCCGAAGCCCGCGCCCGCCGCGACCCCGTTCACCGCCGCGACCACCGGCTTCGGCGCCTCGGTGAGCGCCCGCACGATGGGGTTGTAGTGCTCGCGGACGGTGCTCATCGTCTGCCTCGAACCGGTCTCCCGGTCGGCCACCAGCAGCCCGATGTGCTCCTTGAGGTCCTGGCCCACGCAGAACGCCCGGTCGCCTGCCGCGGTCAGCAGCACCGCCCGGACGGCGTCGTCGCCCGCCGCTGACTCGGCCGCGTCCCGGAGGGCGACCTTGGTCGCGACGTTCAGCGCGTTCATCGCCTCGGGGCGGTTCAGCGTGATGGTCGCGAGCCCGTCGTTCACCTCGTAGAGCACGGTGTCGGCCATGGTGTTCCCTCCGGTGTCGAGCAGCGGCGTACCGGACGGTACGCCGTGGGTACGAAGGACAGCATGGCGGAGATCGGGGACGGCGGGCCGGGTCGGTCGTGTGACCTGCGTCAAAGGGCGAAAAAGCGACGCGGCGGCGCAGTATCGCAGCCACATCGCCGAATTGGGTGGTTTTGCTCGCGCGCGTTGCCCAAGCGATGCCGACCGATGTTGGTCATCGGGTCCTGAGATGCGGGATAATGGCTTGGAAGCAATGTGTTCGATGCCGGTGTCGCGTGTCCGGGGTTCTTCTGCACCCGGGACAGCGCGTGCCCTTCAGGGGCCGTCGGCTGTGGCGATGAGCTGGTTTCAGGAAGGGGAACGAGCATGGCGGCCATGAAGCCGCGGACGGGCGATGGCCCGCTCGAGGTGACCAAGGAGGGGCGGGGCATCGTCATGCGCGTTCCGCTCGAAGGCGGCGGTCGACTCGTCGTCGAGCTGACCCCTGACGAGGCCGATGCCCTCGGCGACGCCCTCAAGAAGGTCGTCGGCTGACGCGCGAGCGACCAGACCCTTTCAACCCTTTCAGTCGCCCCGGTACCGCATGCGGTACCGGGGCGACTGTTTCGGTGAGCCCTGCAGAGAGGGCCTCCTGGAGGCACGTTCCCGCAGGCAATGCTCGCCGCCGTTCCCTTCCACGGGGCGTTCCCGCCGGCCCTGTCCGCTGCCGCGCCCGTCCACCGGTCGTTCCCGCCGGCCCGCCGCTCGTGTCCACCGCTCGGGGAGCCGAGGCGTCCCCCTCCGGCGGAGCCGAGCCGTCCGTTCTTCGCGGGGCCGGGCCGTCCGACTGTCTGCGTGCGCAGGTGTGCGCGTGCGGCCGGAGCGTGTGGGCGGCCGGGCCGTACGACTTCCGTGGGGCCGGACTCTCGGTCCTCCGTGGGGCCGGGGCGTCGGTTCTTCGTGGGGCCGGACTCTCGGTCCTCCGTGGGGCCGGGGCGTCGGTTCTTCGTGGGGCCGGACTCTCGGTCCTCTGTGGGGCCGGGCTGTACGACTTCCGTGGGGCCGGACTCTCGGTCCTCCGTGGGGCCGGGGCGTCGGTTCTTCGTGGGGCCGGACTCTCGGTCCTCCGTGGGGCCGGGCTGTACGACTTCCGTGGGGCCGGACTCTCGGTCCTCCGTGGGGCCGGGGCGTCGGTTCTTGGTGAGGCCGGACCTTCGGTCCTCCGTGGGGTCCGGGCCGGCAGCGCTTTCGAGGGCCGGATCGTCCGTCTCCGGCGGGGTCGGGCGTGCCCGTGGGGTCCGACCCCGCTGCCCGCCGCCTGTGGCGGGGCCGGGGAGGGGGCCGTGCCGTCGTTCGCGGGGTGGGGTCGTCAGCGCTTGACCGCGCACAGGAGGCCGTCGCCGACCGGCAGCAGCGACGGGACCAGATCCTGGCTCTCGCGTACCGCCCGCAGCAGCTCCCGGATGCGTATGACCTCGGTCGGCTGCGGTCCGGAGTCCACCGTGCGGCCGGCGGCGAAGACCCCTTCGAAGACGACGAGGCCGCCCGTGCGCAGCAGACGCAACGATTCGGCTAGATAGTCCAGCAGCTCCAGACGGTCGCCGTCGCAGAAGACGAGGTCGTATCCGGCGTCGGCCAGCCGGGGCAGCACGTCCAGGGCGCGGCCGGGGATGAACCGGGCCCGATTGCTGGCGAAACCCGCGGCGCGGAAGGCCTGCCGGGCGAACTGCTGGTGCTCCGGCTCGGGGTCCACGGTGGTCAGTACGCCGTCCGGACGCATCCCGTGCAGCAGGTGGATCCCGGAGACGCCGCAACCGGTGCCGATCTCCGCGACGGCCTTCGCGTCCACGGTGGCGGCGAGCAACCCCAGTGCGGCGCCCGTGCCGGGCGTCACCGAGCGCAGCCCTGCCTCGCGGGCCCGGTCGCGGGCCCAGCGCAGCGCTTCGTCCTCGGCGACATAGGCGTCGGCGAACGCCCAGCTCGTCTGCCGGTTGCCGGTAATGGCCCTCTCCTGTCCCCATGGTTGCTTCGGCGTGACTGTATCCGTTGGCGCCGGGAACCCGCAGATGGGACCAGGCGTTTAGAGGGGTGGTGGCAAGGACGGGGGGACACGGTTGGATCACGAAAAGGGGCGAGGCGCCGAGCAAGTGCTGACGCAGCCGTATGAGGCGTATCAGCCCAGATCAAATTCTCGTGAAACCGCTTATCCGGTCCTAACGGGCGAGGTGGCTATGGTAGGGGCTCCACTGGACACCACCAGAGCTGACAGGGGAGGTGCGGCTGCGCCCGGAGACCGGGGGCGAGCGCTGCGGCGCTTTCTCGGGTCGGCGGGCAGGCCGACATCCGTGAACGACACCGCTGACCACGGCCACGCCGCCGCCCACGACCGGACCGCGACCTTCTCCACCGACGCGGACGGCCCGGCGTGGACTCCGCCCACCTGGGAGGAGATCGTCAGCACGCACAGTGGCCGGGTGTACCGGCTCGCCTACCGCCTCACCGGCAACCAGCACGACGCCGAAGACCTCACCCAGGAGGTCTTCGTCCGCGTCTTCCGCTCCCTGTCCACCTACAGTCCGGGCACGTTCGAGGGCTGGCTGCACCGCATCACCACCAACCTGTTCCTCGACATGGTCCGCCGCAAGCAGCGCATCCGCTTCGACGCCCTCGGCGAGGACGCGGCGGAGCGGCTGGCGAGCAAGGAGCCGACGCCCCAGCAGCTCTTCCACGACGCCCACTTCGACGCCGACGTGCAGCAGGCCCTGGACACCCTCGCGCCCGAGTTCCGTGCCGCGGTCGTCCTGTGCGACATCGAGGGGCTGTCGTACGAGGAGATCGCCGCGACGCTCGGCGTGAAGCTCGGCACGGTCCGCTCCCGCATCCACCGCGGTCGCTCGCAGCTGCGCAAGGCCCTGGCCCACCGTTCGCCCCAGGCCCGCGAGCGCCGCTCGCTGATGGCCCCGGTGCCGGCGCTGGGGGGAGGGGGCGCGACCGCGTGAGTGGATCACGTCCTGACCCGGCAGAGCAGCACCTGGGAGACCGACTCTCCGCCCTCGTGGACGGCGAGCTCGGTCATGACGCGCGCGAGCGCGTACTGGCGCACGTGGCCACCTGCCCGAAGTGCAAGGCGGAGGTGGACGCCCAGCGTCGGCTGAAGAACGTCTTCGCGGAGATGGCCCCGCCGCCTCCGTCCGAGAGCTTCCTGGCCCGCCTCCAGGGACTGCCCGCGGGAGGTGGTCCTGACGACGGCGACACGCCGCTGGGCGGCGGCGGGCTGGCCGGCTCCGCCTTCGGTAGACGCCCCCCGGGGGCCGTGGTCCCCGGGCCGTTCGGGACGAGGGGTGACGGCCGGTCCCCCTTCGACTTCGACCTCGCCTCCGCCGGGCCGCCCGGTTCCGTCCTCCCGCCCGTGTCCGGTGACCGCGGATTCCGCGTGCACCCCGTCGGCCGGGGCGAGGGCGACCGCCCGTCCTCCCGCGGACTCAGGTTCGCCTTCGCCGCCGCGGGAGCGGTGTCGCTCGCCGCGCTCGCGCTCGGCGGCGTGACCTCCGGCGCCCCGGCCGACGCCGACGCGCGCGGCACCGGCAGCAGTGTCCTCCCGGCCCGCCCCCAGGGCACCGGGTCGGCCACGGCACCCGAGAGCCAGCGCCGCCGGGTCGGCCCCCTGCTCAACCAGACCGGTCAGGGCCGTGGCCTCGGGCAGGCGCCGGCGGCGTCCACCGCGGTGTCCGCGCCGCTGCTGCCCGGCATCCCCCCGCCCGTGGGACGGCAGGACGTCGTACCGACGCTCACGACCCCGGTGATGGTGGGTGCCGCCGCCATGTCCCCGCTCATACGCCCGCTGGAGGTGAACGCGCCGATCCCCCTGGCCGACCGGACCGGGGCGCCGGACGTCGCCACGCCCCGTCTGCTCGCCGCGCCTCAGCCCTCCTCGACGGCGTCGTCGTCCGCCGCCTCCCCCCGCTGACCGGCCCTGCGCGGGGGGCCGCGAACCTGGTTGAATCCCCGGGTGAGCCGCGCCCCCGTCACGCAGTCGGGCGCGGCACGGACGATCCGCGGCCGGCGCCGACGCCGCCGTGCCGCGGCCAGCTGTGGGGAGAGCATGAACGAGGGGAAGCCCACGCAGGACCCGCCGACCGGCACCGGGTACACCGAGTCGGCCCCGGAACCGGCGACGGCGGGCGGCCGGGCCGAGGGCGACTACGCCCTGGAGCGCCCCACGGGCGCCGACGGCCGATCCGTCGACGGAACGGACGGGGACTTCCTGCTGGAGGGCCCGTCCGGCGCTGACGGGCCCGCGGGCGGGGAACCGGTCGCCGCCGCCGCACCCGCGCAGGCGGCCTCCGAGGTGGTCTCCGAGGCGTCCGCCGAGCGTTCCGTGCCCCTGCACGACCCCGACCCCTACAACACCCCGCCCTACGGTGAGCCGGGCCCCTGGGCGCCCGCCCCGCCCGTGCAGCACCCCGCGGCGACCCCGGCCCACGGCACACCGCTGCCCGTACCCCCGGCGCACGAGTCCCTCCCGCCCGCGGCACCGGGCCCCGGCCCGGTCGTCCCCGCGGGTCCGGTCGTCTCCGGTCCGGTCGTCCCCGCGGGCCCCCTCCCCGGCCCTGCCGCGTCCGCGGGGCAGCCGTTCGGCCCCGACGCCTCCGTGGGGCAGCCCCCCGTCCCCGGCACCCCGGCAGGAGCGGCCCCGGCCTCCCCGGCGGCGGCAGCCTCCACGGCGCCCGGGGCGTCGCCCTCGACCGAGCACGCCCCCGGCGCCCCGACGGACCCCTGGCGCCGCTACGACCCGTGGGCGGTCGCGCGGAGCGCGCCGCTGCAGCACAACGGGGCCGGCGCCGAGAACGAGCAGCGCCGACGCCGGCGCCGGCGCGGGGGAGTCGTGGGCGCGGCGCTCGCGCTCGCGCTGGTGTCCGGCCTCGTCGGCGGGGCCGTGGGGGTGTACCTGGAGCGCAACGGCGGCGTGGGCGGCATCGAGCTGCCGCAGGCCGGGAAGGAACCCGCCGGGCGGGCCCCGGACAGTGTGGCGGGCATCGCCGCACGGGCCCTGCCCAGCGTGGTGACCCTGCACGTCAGCGGCTCCGAGTCGGCGGGCACCGGCACCGGATTCGTGCTCGACACCCGGGGCCACATCCTCACCAACAACCACGTCGTCGAACCGGCCGGTGGCGACGGCGTCATAACCGTCGTCTTCAACGGCGGGCAGACCGCCGACGCCGAGGTCGTCGGCCGCGACGCCGGCTACGACCTCGCCGTCGTCAAGGTCACCGGCGTCAAGGGCCTGCGGCCGCTGCCGCTCGGCAACTCCGACAACGTCCGGGTCGGGGACCCCGTCGTGGCCATCGGCGCCCCCTTCGACCTGGAGGGCACCGTCACCTCCGGCATCATCAGCGCCAGGGAACGGCCCATCACGGCGGGCGGCGAAAAGGGCGACGGCAGCGACGTGTCCTACGTCGACGCGCTGCAGACCGACGCGCCCATCAACCCCGGCAACTCCGGCGGCCCCCTCCTCGACTCCCGGGCCCGTGTCATCGGCATCAACTCCGCCATCCGCTCCGCCGACGGCGGTTCCGACAGCGACGGCGGGCAGGCCGGTTCCATCGGGCTCGGCTTCGCCATCCCCATCAACCAGGGCAAGCGCGTCGCAGAGGAACTGATCGACACCGGCAGGGCCACGCACCCCGTCATCGGCATCACCCTCGACCTGGACTACAGCGGTGACGGCGCCCGCGTCGACGACCGGGGGAGCAACGGCGGGCCCGCCGTCAGTACCGGCGGCCCCGGGGACCGGGCGGGCATCGAGCCGGGCGACGTCATCACGTCCGTCGACGGCCAGCGCGTCCACTCGGGTGAGGAACTCATCGTCAAGACCCGCGCCCACCGCCCCGGCGACCGCCTGGAGCTCACCCTGGAACGCGGCGGCCGGCAGCGAAAGGTCTCCCTGACGCTCGGATCGTCCGGCGGCGGCTGACGGGCCCGCCGCGGACCGACGAGAACGCCGCCGGCGGGCCTCCCGCCCGGCCGCCGCCCTGCACCCGCCCGGCCCTCGGCAAAAAACGCGGAAAACCGTCCGGCCACGCCCACGCCCACACCTCGGGACGGTACCGGGTGCACCGATACGACAGGTACCGTGGATGCGGCCGAGGACATCCAAGGAGCTTCAGGTGTTCAATGACATAGGACCGCTCGAGGTGGTCACGCTCGTTGTCCTCGCCGTGCTCGTCTTCGGTCCGGACAAGCTTCCGAAGGTCATCCAGGACGTGACCCGCACGATCCGGAAGATCCGCGAGTTCTCCGAGAGTGCCAAGCAGGACATCCGCAGCGAGCTGGGCCCGGAGTTCAAGGACTTCGAGTTCGAGGACCTCAACCCCAAGACCTTCATCCGCAAGCAGCTGGACAACGAAGAGCTGGGGCTGAAGGAGATCCGCAACGGCTTCGACCTGAAGAAGGAGATGGCCGAGGTCACGGATGCCGTCCACAGCCGCGAAGCGGAGGCACCGGCGTCCGCCGCCGGCCCTTCGGCCGGGCGCGTCGACATGACCAAGAAGCCCGAGGCCCCCGCCAAGGACGATCGCCCCCCGTTCGACGCGGACGCCACCTGAGCCGGGACCGCGCAGCAGTCGTGGACCGGGGCGCACCCCCCGCCCCACGTGACGTGTTTCATACCTTCCGGCAGCCTCGCACGGCCTGAACGCGCCGCCCGGACGCCCCGCGCGCCGGGCGGTTTCCGTGCTGCCCGGAGCAGGGTCGATATGCTGCCGAGTTGTTGTGCGGACCGGAGGAGTACGCCCGATGGGGGGCGGGCCGCGCCGGTCCGACGAGAGCGAGGAGGCGTCCGGGCACATGGAGACGACGAGTGGGGCTGTCGCGCAGGCGCCGGACGCGGAGGGCGGACAACAGGTCCCCTCCGCCCGGCGCACGGTCGACGGCTACCTGAGAGCGCCCTTCCCGTGGTACGGCCTCGACGAGGCGTTCACGGGGCCGCGCTGGCTGATGCAGGTCGGTACGGCGGCCGACGGGGCCGTCGAGCACGGGTCCATCGGGCACGGCGACGAACCCTCCGTACGCACCGAGGCGACGGCGGAGGAGCGGGAGCGGTTCGCGGTCGTGGTGACCGTCGCGGCGAACCCGTCCCGGCGCAGCGCCGACGGCACGGGGCTGCTGGAGGCCACGACGGTCTCCTCGGCGGCGTGGCTCGCCGGGGTGGGGCTGCTGTCCTTCACCTGGCCGGGCCAGATGGACCACAGTCTGCGGGACGACTGGCTGGAGCAGCAGACGGAGACGGCGTGGGCGCTGGCCGACGACCTCGACGGCTCGGACTGGTCGATGCTGTCCCTGCCGGTGGACGGCGTGCCGACGCCGTTCCACTACCGCGAGTCCGAGTTCGGCTGGGTGCTCGCCGGGGCGACCCGGCAGGGCGTGCTCATCGGCGCCTATGGCAGAGGCATGAGCGCTTACGGCCTGGGCTTCGCCCAGATCAAGGACATCGCGGCCTACGCATGACACCGGGGGCGCCGATCGGTCGCGGCGCCCCTTTCCCGTACCGGCCGAGGCCCTGGCCCGGCTGCGGGCCGGGCGACACCCCGGGCGGCATCCCGGGCGCCGGGGCCCGGCGCCCGCAGGGGCGCGCCGCCCCGGAACGACGCGGACCGGAACCCGTCCGTCCCGACCGGGGTACGGCGGGGCCGAGCGCTCCGCGCCGGACGCACCGCGACACGGCATCCGTCGCCCGCGGTGCCGTCGTGGCAGGTCGCCCGGTTCCCCGCGCCGCTTCGAGGCGCCGCCGAACCGCAGGGACCGGGCCCGTCCTGATCAGAACTTGTTCTTCGGGGTGATCCCCAGGGACAGGCCCGACAGGCCCCGCTGCCGTCCGCCCAGCTTGCCCGCGATCGCCCGCAGGGCGGATCCCGCGGGCGAGTCCGGGTCCGTCAGCACGACCGGCTTGCCCTCGTCACCGCCCTCGCGCAGGCGGACGTCGATCGGGATGGAGCCGAGGACCGGCACCGACGCGCCCGTGGTGCGCGTCAGGCCGTCGGCGACGACCTGGCCGCCACCGGTGCCGAAGACGTCGACCATCTCACCGCAGTGCGGGCAGGGCAGGCCGGACATGTTCTCGACGACGCCGACGATCTTCTGGTGGGTCTGCACGGCGATGGAGCCCGCCCGCTCGGCGACCTCCGCGGCGGCCTGCTGCGGGGTCGTCACGACCAGGATCTCGGCGTTGGGGACCAGCTGCGCCACGGAGATGGCGATGTCGCCGGTGCCGGGCGGGAGGTCCAGCAGAAGCACGTCGAGGTCGCCCCAGTAGACGTCCGCCAGGAACTGCTGGAGGGCACGGTGGAGCATCGGGCCGCGCCAGACGACCGGGGCGTTGCCCGGGGTGAACATGCCGATGGAGATGACCTTCACACCGTTCGCCGACGGCGGCATGATCATGTTCTCGACCTGGGTGGGACGGCCGTCCGCGCCGAGCATGCGCGGCACGCTGTGGCCGTAGATGTCGGCGTCGACGACGCCGACCTTCAGGCCGTCGGCCGCCATGGCCGCGGCCAGGTTCACCGTCACCGACGACTTGCCGACGCCGCCCTTGCCGGACGCGACCGCGTAGACGCGGGTGAGACTGCCCGGCTTGGCGAAGGGGACCTCGCGCTCGGTCTGGCCGCCGCGCAGCGCCGCCGCCAGCTCCTTGCGCTGCTCGTCGCTCATCACGTCGAGCGTGACGTCCACGCGGGTGACGCCCTCGACCCGGGAGACCGCGTCAGTGACGCGCTGGGTGATCGTGTCGCGCATGGGGCAGCCGGAGACCGTCAGGTACACGGTGACCGCGACCGCTCCGTCCTCGCCGATCTCCACCGATTTGACCATCCCGAGCTCGGTGATGGGTCGGTTGATCTCGGGGTCGTTCACCGTCGCCAGTGCCTCGCGCACCGCGTCTTCGCTAGCCATAGGGTCGATGGTACGGCTCGGTAGCCGTGCCCCGGAAAGCCCGTCAGCGGTCTTCTGCGTCACGTCCCGGCGACCGTTCTGCCGGGACTGTGTGGAATCCGTCCGGCTCGTGGTGGCCGTTGTGCCGCCCTTCCAGGTCTCTCAGCAGGTCCTGGAGCTCGGAGCGGATCCAGTCCCGGGTGGCGACCTCGCCGAGCCCGATGCGCAGGGCGGCGATCTCCCGGGTGAGGTACTCGGTGTCGGCGATGGAGCGTTCGTTCTGCTTGCGGTCCTGTTCGAGGTTGACCCGGTCGCGGTCGTCCTGCCGGTTCTGCGCGAGCAGGATCAGCGGGGCCGCGTACGAGGCCTGGAGGGACAGCATCAGCGTCAGGAAGATGAACGGGTACTGGTCGAAGCGCAGGTCGCGGGGCGCGGCGATGTTCCACAGCACCCACAGCACGATGGCGACGGTCATCCAGACGATGAACCGTCCCGTGCCGAGGAAGCGGGCGATCTTCTCGGAGAGCCGGCCGAAGGCCTCAGGGTCCCACTCGGGCAGCAGCCGGCGCCGCGGCGACCGCGGCTGGTCGAGCCGGGTGCGGGGCCGGCCGGCGGCGGTGGCCCCGGCCGGGCTCCGTTCCCGCGCGGCCTCCCGGCCGCCGTCGCGCTCAGGTGCCATGCGGCGCCACCCCCTGGCCCTCGTCGAGGTGGAACTCCGTCTCGCGCCAGTCGTCGGGCAGCATGTGGTCCAGCACGTCGTCGACCGTCACCGCGCCCAGCAGGGAGCCCGACTCGTCGACGACGGGCGCCGCGACCATGTCGTACGTGGCGAAGAACCCGGCGACGACCGGCAGCGCGTCGTCCGGGGAGAGGGGCTGCAGGTCCTGGTCGACCAGGGAGGAGACCAGGGTGTAGGGCGGGTCGCGCAGCAGGCGCTGGAAGTGGACCGTGCCCAGGTACTTGCCGGTCGGCGTCTCGTCGGGCGGCCGGCACACGTAGACCTGCGCGGCGAGCGCGGGGGACAGGTCGGCGTTGCGGACCCGGGCGAGCGCGTCGGCGACGGTGGAGTCGGGGCGCAGCACGATCGGCTCGGTCGTCATCAGGCCGCCCGCGGTGTGCTCCTCGTACGACATCAGGCGCCGCATGTCGGCCGCGTCGGCCGGCTGCATCAGGCTCAGCAGCCGCTCCTGCTCGTCCTCGGGCAGCTCGCTGAGCAGGTCGGCGGCGTCGTCGGGGTCCATCGCCTCCAGGACGTCCGCGGCGCGCTCCTCCTTCAGCTTGCCGAGGATCTCGATCTGGTCGTCCTCCGGGAGCTCCTCCAGCACGTCGGCGAGGCGGTCGTCGTCGAGGGCGGCGGCGACCTCGGCGCGCCGCTTGGCGGACAGATGGTGCAGGACGTTGGCGAGGTCGGCGGGGCGCAGCTGCTCGAAGGTGGCGAGGAGGCTCTCGGCGCCCTGCCCCTGCTCCTCCAGCGAGAAGCCGGTCACCTGGGACCACTCGACGGTGATCGTCTCCCCCTTGCTGCGCCTGAGCGGTCCGGACTTCCTCCCCTTGCGGACGAAGATCCGGTCGATCTCCCAGTCGCGGCGGGCGGGCAGCTGCTGCACCGACAGGTCCAGGACGGTGACCTCCTCGCCCGTTTCCTCCAGCGTGACGCGCCGGTCGAGCAGCTCGCCGAAGACGAGACGCTCGGTGGGCCGCTGCTCGAAGCGGCGGACGTTGAGCACGCCGGTGGTGATGACCTGGCCGGACTCGATGCCGGTGACCCGGGTCATCGGCAGGAAGATGCGGCGGCGCGTGGACAGTTCGACGACCAGGCCGAGCAGCCGCGGCGGGCGCCGCCTCACACGGAGCATGACGACCAGGTCGCGCACGCGGCCCACCTGGTCGCCGTTGGGATCGAAGACGGCGACGCCGGAGAGGTGCGAGACGAAGATCCGCGGGGCACCGGCTGCCATGGTGGTCGTTCCTTTTCGTGCGGAGGGCTTCCTGCTGCGTCGCGTTCCTGGTGTGCCATTTCTCGATTGCCCGCCGTGTCGGGCTTCAGGCTAGCCCGTCCCGATCGGGTCCGCCCTGGTGAGGGGTCCGGACGTGCTGACTCCGTATCGGCCGGGCGGCACCGGTACGCTGCCGTACGCCGCCGTGGACCCCACCCGAAAGGCAGCTGCGCCTGTGACCGTGATTTCCCTGGGCCGTATCCGTCGGGCTGCGCTGGCCGGCGCACTGTGCGCCCTGGTCGCCGCGGGAGCGACGGGATGCGGAGGGGACCCGGACGCGGGCACCAACGGGGTCGGGAAGTTGACGGCGGGGCAGATCCAGAGCAGGACCAGGCAGGCCGCGGCCTCCGGCACCGCCGTGCACCTGTCGGGCACCGTGGCCGCCGGCGCGCACACCTACGAGCTCGACATGCGCCTCACGTCCGGAGGCGGCTCCGGCTCGGTCACCTCGGACGGGGAGTCCTTCCAGTTGCTGCGGGTCGGCGAGCACCTGTACCTGAAGGCAGGCGCGGACTTCTGGACCCACGAGGACGGCAAGGGCGG
Organism: Streptomyces actuosus; assembly: GCF_016921115.1. Taxonomy (GTDB): domain Bacteria; phylum Actinomycetota; class Actinomycetes; order Streptomycetales; family Streptomycetaceae; genus Streptomyces; species Streptomyces actuosus_A. Next base: position 925 of record NZ_JAFFZS010000009.1, on the reverse strand, counting down.
CAGCGCGGACTCCGCCGCCGCCGACAAGCTGGAGGGCAAGTACGTCAAGGTGCCCCGGTCCGACCCGGCGTACCAGCGGTTCAGCGGGTTCACCGACAAGGACGTCCTCCTCGACGGTCTGCTGACCCTGCACGGCACCCTCGCCACCGACGGCCACCACGAGCAGTCCGGCGTCCGCACCATCCGCATCACCGGCGACCAGGGCTCCGGGGGCACCCTCGACGTCTCCCTGGAGGGCCGGCCCTACCCGCTGCGCCTGGTCCGCGGGAGTGGGGCCGGGACGCTGGTCTTCTCCGACTGGGGCAAGGACTTCACCATCGAGCAGCCGGCTCCGGACGACACCGTGGACTACGGCAAGCAGCTGCCGAACGCCTGACCTGCGGCCCCTGCCCGGCCACTTCGACGCCGGGCTCCGCACGCCGGAGCGCCGCCGGGCTCGCGCGGGGTGATCCGTCGGGTCCCGGCGCCGGCCGGACCGGGTCGGGCGGCGGGGCGTGTCGCGACGGCGGGCGTGTCGCGACGACGGGCGGGTCGCGACGGCGGGCGGGTCGCGACGGCGGCGCCGTCCGCAGGCCGGGCGGACACCCGACGTCGCAAGGAGCGAGGAGCTGCGAGGAGCCGCGAGGAGCAAGCTAGTGCCGCACCAGGCAACGTTCGCCCCGTCGCGACGCCCGGCACCCACTCTCGCTGCACCGGACGAAAGCCCGAGTACATCCCGGTACGAGGGCTTCCGGCCGGCACACCGAGAGCACGCACCGGACGCCGCTCCTTGACGGGCGAACGTTGCCTGCCGCGGCACTAGTAGTGCTTGGTCAGGTTGGTGTGTGGGTGGGTATGTCGCGGTGGCAGGTGGGGCAGGCGCCGGTCCAGGTCGCGAGGAGTGTCTGCAGCTCGCGGACGACGTGGTAGAGGCTCAGGCCGGCGC
>NZ_JAFFZS010000089.1 GCF_016921115.1 Streptomyces actuosus | reverse complement strand
CGGGTGTGGTCGGGAGTTTGGCCTGGATGAGGTCCATGACGGTGGAGTCGGTCAGTGTGGTGACGTCTCCGAGCTGGCGGTTCTCGGCGACGTCGCGCAGGAGTCGGCGCATGATCTTTCCGGAGCGGGTCTTGGGCAGTTCCGCGACCGGGAGGATCCGCTTGGGCTTGGCGATCGGGCCGAGGGTGGCGGCGACGTGGTTGCGCAGTTCGGTGACCAGGTTGTCGTCCTCCGAGGCGGTGCCGCGCAGGATGACGAACGCGACGATCGCCTGTCCGGTCGTCTCGTCGGCCGCGCCGACCACGGCGGCTTCGGCGACGGAGGGGTGCGAGACGAGCGCGGACTCCACCTCGGTGGTGGAGATGTTGTGTCCGGAGACCAGCATGACGTCGTCGACCCGGCCGAGCAGCCAGATGTCGCCGTCCTGGTCCTTCTTGGCGCCGTCCCCGGCGAAGTAGATGCCTTCGAAGCGTGACCAGTAGGTGTCGAGGAACCGCTGGTCGTCGCCCCAGACGGTGCGCAGCATCGACGGCCAGGGTTCGGTGAGGACCAGGTAGCCGCCTGCGCCGTCGGGTACTTCGTGACCGTCGTCGTCGACGACGGTGGCGCGGATGCCGGGCAGGGGGCGTTGGGCGGAGCCGGGCTTGGTCTCGGTGACGCCGGGGAGCGGGGAGATCATCATGGCGCCGGTCTCGGTCTGCCACCAGGTGTCCACGATCGGGGTGCGGTCGGCGCCGATGTGCTTGCGGTACCAGATCCACGCCTCGGGGTTGATCGGTTCGCCGACCGAGCCCAGGACGCGCAGGGAGGACAGGTCGAACTTGGCGGGGATGTCGTCTCCCCACTTCATGAAGGTGCGGATCGCGGTGGGTGCGGTGTAGAGGATGGTCACGCCGTACTTCTGCACGATCTCCCAGAAGCGGCCCTGGTGCGGGGTGTCCGGGGTGCCCTCGTACATCACCTGGGTGGCGCCGTTGGCGAGCGGCCCGTACACGATGTAGGAGTGTCCGGTCACCCAGCCGACGTCGGCGGTGCACCAGTACACGTCCGTGGCGGGCTTGAGGTCGAAGACGGCGTGGTGGGTGTAGGCGGTCTGGGTGAGGTAGCCGCCGGAGGTGTGCAGGATGCCCTTGGGCCTGCCCGTGGTGCCGGAGGTGTAGAGGATGAACAGCGGGTGCTCGGCCTCGAAGGCCTGTGCGGTGTGCTCGGCGCTCTGCCGCTCGACCGCTTCGTGCCACCACACGTCCCGGCCCTGGGTCCAGGCGACGTCCTGGCCGGTGCGGCGGACCACGAGGACGTGCTCGACGTTGTCCACGCGTTCGACGGCGTCGTCCACGGCGGGCTTCAGCGCGGAGGGCTTGCCGCGCCGCCAGCCGCCGTCGGCGGTGATGACCACCTTGGCGTCGGCGTCCTGGATGCGGGTGGCCAGCGCGTCGGCGGAGAAGCCGCCGAAGACGACGGAGTGCGCGGCGCCGATCCGGGCGCACGCCAGCATCGCGATCGCGGTCTCCGGGATCATCGGCATGTAGACGGCGACCCGGTCGCCCTTGCGCACGCCCAGTTCCAGCAGGGCGTTGGCGGCCTTGGACACCTCGTCCTTGAGCTGGGCGTAGGTGATGGCCCGGCTGTCCCCGGGCTCGCCCTCGAAGTGGATCGCGACGCGGTCGCCGTGACCGGCCTCCACATGGCGGTCGACGCAGTTGTACGCGACGTTCAGCGTGCCGTCCTCGAACCACTTGGCGAACGGCGGGTTCGACCAGTCCAGCGTCTCGGTCGGCTCCTCGGCCCAGGACAGCCTGCGGGCCTGCTCGGCCCAGAAGCCGAGCCGGTCAGCCCTGGCCCGTTCGTACGCCTCTGCCGTGACGTTGGCGTGCGCCGCCAGGTCAGCCGGCGGCGCGAAGCGTCGCTCCTCCTTGAGAAGGTTGGCCAGGCTCTCGTTGCTCACGACATCTCC
>NZ_JAFFZS010000088.1 GCF_016921115.1 Streptomyces actuosus | reverse complement strand
GGAGTAATTGTCAATAGTTGTGGACCGGTTGAGCGATCAGATCAGTCAAGCCGGCGCCTTGCACGCTCAGCTCTCCGCCAGATCACCGCCATTCCGAGCGCCAGGACGCTCACGGCGACGACCACGATGACGACCTTGATCGCGCGGTCCAGAAGCAGGTGGTGCAGGAGATCGGACGACTCCGCTGCGAGGCCGCTCATCGTCGGCCATCCTGTCGCCGCGGCCAGGGCGTTCCGGTCTTCCCGCCCTCGAACCGTCGGGCAGCGGCGCGCAACCCGGCCCTCACCACGGGGTCCGCATACCGGCGCACTTCGTCGAGCCTGCCCCTGCGCTTGAGGGTCAGGGCGATGGCGAAGACCAGCAGCGCCAGCACCACGAGACCGCCCACTATCAGGCCGAACCTGATGAGCATGAGATTGAGATACGTCTCCACGAAGAAGCCTCCACCCGTTCTATCACGCCTGTGATACATCCTTTGTATCACAGGCGTGATAGAACGGGGGCATGCCCAAGCACGTGGACCCGGACGTCCGCCGCCGCCTCGTCGTCGACGCGTTGTTCCGAGTCGTCGTCCGCGATGGTCTGCAGCGCACCTCACTGCGCGCCGTCGCTGACGAGGCCGCCCTCAACATCGGCTCCCTGCGCCACTACTTCGCCAGCCAGCACGACCTGATGCGCTTTGCGATGCAATCGATGCTCGACCGGGTCAGCAGTCGGTTGCTCGAACACGTTGAACAGGTCGGAGACCTGGGCCGCCGCCCCCGCCCGGAACAACTCCGGCTCGCAGCCGACCTACTGGCCGAGCTTCTCCCCCTCGACGAGCGTCGCCGCGCCGAGGTCACCGTCTTCATGGACTTCAACGCGGCTGCCCGCACCAACCCGGCCTTCAACGACCTGTCCCACCAGGCTGCCGAAGGCACGAGAACGCTGGTACGCCGCGTACTCACCCGGCTCGATGCAGCAGACGCCCTGCGCCCCGGCCGCGACATCGACATCGAGACCGAGCGGCTGACGGCGCTCCTGGACGGACTCAGCCTCAGCGCCGTCCTGCACCCCGAAATCCTGAACCCGCGGACGTGTGCCGATGTGCTGCTCGCGCACCTGGGTGATCTGTCGCCTCAGACTCCGGGCTCGGCGCACTGAATGTGCGCTCCACTGTCTCGTCTCACATGATTATCCAGTGACGCGGAGTAATCACCAAGTTCTGCAGGCCAGTTGGGGTTGGTTCACGCCACGAGGACGGAGGGACGTTCGACGAGCTGGCCGCGTTCGAAGCGGGCTCCGGCGCGGACGAGGACGACGAGGTGGGGCGCGTTCACCGCGCGCCAGCGGGCCTGGGCGGACTCGACGAGCTTGAACACCATGGCCAGGGCGGCGGTGCGGGAGCCGGCGCCGCGGGTGACCTTGGTCCGTAGCCGGACGGTGGAGAACGTCGACTCGATGGGGTTTGTGGTCCGCAGATGGATCCAGTGCTCGGCCGGGAAGCTGAAGAACGCCAGCAGCTCATCCTGGTCATCGGTGATCTTCTTGACTGCCCTGGGGAACTTCGCGCCGTAGAGCCGGGCGAATGTCTTGACCGCCGTCTCGGCGTGGTCGCGGTCCTCGGCGTTATAGATGTCCTGGATCGCCTTCTTCGCGCCCGGCTGCGCGGACTTCGGCATGGCGTCGAGCACATTTGCGGTTTTGTGAACCCAGCACCTCTGCTCGCGGGTCTCGGGGAACACCTCGGTCAGGGCCTTCCAGAAGCCCAGGGCGCCGTCCCCGACCGCCAGGACCGGGGCGCGCATGCCCCGGCGGGCGCAGTCGCGCATCAGGTCGGCCCAGGACTCGCCCGACTCGCGGTAGCCGTCCTTGAGCGCGACCAGTTCCTTGGAGCCGTCGGCGCGGACCCCGATGAGCACCAGGACGCAGGCTTTGGCTTCTTCCAGGCGGACGTTGAGGTGGATGCCGTCGGCCCACACGTACACGTAGTCGACCTCGGACAGGTCGCGGTCCATGAACGCGGCGTGGTCGGCCTGCCACTGCTGGGTCAGCCGCGTGATCGTGGCCGGGGAGAGCCCGGCCGAGCTGCCGAGGAACTGCTCCAGGGCGGGCACGAAGTCGCCGGAGGACAGTCCGTGCAGGTAGAGCAGCGGCAGCACCTCGCTGATCTTCGGCGATTTGCGGCACCACGGCGGCAGGATCGCCGAGGAGAACCGCTTGCGCTCGCCCGTGGCCGCATCGACGCGCTTGTCGTTCACCCGGGGCGCCTTGACCTCGACCACGCCAGCCGCCGTGGTCACCGGGCGCGGCTGGTGG
>NZ_JAFFZS010000087.1 GCF_016921115.1 Streptomyces actuosus | reverse complement strand
ACAGTGGACGCGAGCAACTGAGGACAAGCCCTCGGCCTATTAGTACCGGTCAACTCCACCAGTCACCTGGCTTCCATATCCGGCCTATCAACCCAGTCGTCTACTGGGAGCCTTACCCCATCAAGTGGGTGGGAGTCCTCATCTCGAAGCAGGCTTCCCGCTTAGATGCTTTCAGCGGTTATCCCTCCCGAACGTAGCCAACCAGCCATGCCCTTGGCAGGACAACTGGCACACCAGAGGTTCGTCCGTCCCGGTCCTCTCGTACTAGGGACAGCCCTTCTCAAGACTCCTACGCGCACAGCGGATAGGGACCGAACTGTCTCACGACGTTCTAAACCCAGCTCGCGTACCGCTTTAATGGGCGAACAGCCCAACCCTTGGGACCGACTCCAGCCCCAGGATGCGACGAGCCGACATCGAGGTGCCAAACCATCCCGTCGATATGGACTCTTGGGGAAGATCAGCCTGTTATCCCCGGGGTACCTTTTATCCGTTGAGCGACGGCGCTTCCACAAGCCACCGCCGGATCACTAGTCCCGACTTTCGTCCCTGCTCGACCCGTCGGTCTCACAGTCAAGCTCCCTTGTGCACTTACACTCAACACCTGATTACCAACCAGGCTGAGGGAACCTTTGGGCGCCTCCGTTACCCTTTGGGAGGCAACCGCCCCAGTTAAACTACCCATCAGACACTGTCCCTGATCCGGATCACGGACCCAGGTTAGACATCCAGCACGACCAGACTGGTATTTCAACGACGACTCCACACACACTGGCGTGCATGCTTCAAAGTCTCCCAGCTATCCTACACAAGCCGAACCGAACACCAATATCAAACTGTAGTAAAGGTCCCGGGGTCTTTCCGTCCTGCTGCGCGAAACGAGCATCTTTACTCGTAGTGCAATTTCACCGGGCCTATGGTTGAGACAGTCGAGAAGTCGTTACGCCATTCGTGCAGGTCGGAACTTACCCGACAAGGAATTTCGCTACCTTAGGATGGTTATAGTTACCACCGCCGTTTACTGGCGCTTAAGTTCTCAGCTTCGCCCCACCGAAGTGAAGCTAACCGGTCCCCTTAACGTTCCAGCACCGGGCAGGCGTCAGTCCGTATACATCGCCTTACGGCTTCGCACGGACCTGTGTTTTTAGTAAACAGTCGCTTCTCGCTGGTCTCTGCGGCCACCCCCAGCTCAAGGCGCAAAGCCCGTCACCAGGAATGGCCCCCCTTCTCCCGAAGTTACGGGGGCATTTTGCCGAGTTCCTTAACCATAGTTCACCCGAACGCCTCGGTATTCTCTACCTGACCACCTGAGTCGGTTTAGGGTACGGGCCGCCATGAAACTCGCTAGAGGCTTTTCTCGACAGCATAGGATCATCCACTTCACCACAATCGGCTCGGCATCAGGTCTCAGCCACAAGGTGCGCGGATTTACCTGCACACCGGCCTACACCCTTACCCCGGGACAACCACCGCCCGGGATGGACTACCTTCCTGCGTCACCCCATCACTCACCTACTAACCGCTTGGTTCAGCGGCTCCACCACTCCCCTCAACTCCGAAGAGATCAGGGCGGCTTCACGGCCTTAGCATCACGATGCTCGATGTTTGACGCTTCACAGCGGGTACCGGAATATCAACCGGTTATCCATCGACTACGCCTGTCGGCCTCGCCTTAGGTCCCGACTTACCCTGGGCAGATCAGCTTGACCCAGGAACCCTTAGTCAATCGGCGCAAACGTTTCTCACGTTTGTATCGCTACTCATGCCTGCATTCTCACTCGTCAACCGTCCACAACTACCTTCCGGTGCTGCTTCACCCGGCAGACGACGCTCCCCTACCCATCACAGCGGGCGTTGGCCCTCAATGCTGCAATGACACGACTTCGGCGGTACGCTTGAGCCCCGCTACATTGTCGGCGCGGAATCACTAGACCAGTGAGCTATTACGCACTCTTTCAAGGGTGGCTGCTTCTAAGCCAACCTCCTGGTTGTCTGTGCGACTCCACATCCTTTCCCACTTAGCGTACGCTTAGGGGCCTTAGTCGATGCTCTGGGCTGTTTCCCTCTCGACCATGGAGCTTATCCCCCACAGTCTCACTGCCGCGCTCTCACTTACCGGCATTCGGAGTTTGGCTAAGGTCAGTAACCCGGTAGGGCCCATCGCCTATCCAGTGCTCTACCTCCGGCAAGAAACACACGACGCTGCACCTAAATGCATTTCGGGGAGAACCAGCTATCACGGAGTTTGATTGGCCTTTCACCCCTAACCACAGGTCATCCCCCAGGTTTTCAACCCTGGTGGGTTCGGTCCTCCACGAAGTCTTACCTCCGCTTCAACCTGCCCATGGCTAGATCACTCCGCTTCGGGTCTTGAGCGTGCTACTCCA
>NZ_JAFFZS010000086.1 GCF_016921115.1 Streptomyces actuosus | reverse complement strand
CAACACCGGTAGGCCGCTGGCGAGGTGTCGCGTTTCCACGGTCCTTTTCCAGCGGCCCCCGGTCCGAACCACGCGGGCACCTTTCGGTGCACGTAGCTCTCCAGTGACTACTCCGTTAATAGCGCGGTTGGTTGCCCTTCATGGATGGCTTCGTGGCATCGGGTGCAGACCACGAGGGTCTTTCTCCGTTTCTTGGCCATGTGTTGCACCCAAGGGGGCTGTGGTCGTCCATCCCCGGTGAGGTCAGCGAGTTTACGAACCTGATGGACCTCCACCTGGCCCTGTTGCTCGCATAGTTCACATCTACCCAGGCGGAGCCGTGTGATCAGCTCTTTTCGGGCAATGGGTCGGACTACCGGGCGGTCTTGCAGAACCGCCTTCTTCTGCCGTTTCAGCTGGATTTCGCCGAATCTTCCGACCAGTGTTTTCTTGCCTGCTCGTTGGACACTGGCCTCGTAGCACGTCCGGGGTCCATCTGGTGTCGAGATCTTGGCCCTGTACTTACGGGCCATCGCCGACACCGTCGAACGATGCTTGGCAGCCAGCGTCTTGAGCATCGAGGTCTGTGCGACCCATTTGAACCGGCTCAGCCTCCAGACATCGCCGGCCAGCAGATAGTACTGGATGAGACCCCTGTATTCCGCTCCGTATGTGCTGACGATCGTGAGGTCGTCACGGTTCAACAGCTCGGTTCGGCGCTCGGGTTTTCCGTGCTTCAAGTAAGGGGCACACTTGGCTTTGATCACTTCCCGTGGGACGCGCAGGGCAACACTGCCGTTCACGGACGGACGGGTCGCGCTGTGCTGGACAGTGATCTCATAGCCGAGGAAGGACGCTGCCTCGGTACGGGCATGCGTGATCAGTGTCTTGTCTGGATTCAGTTCCAACTTGAGGTCGTCTCGCAGGAACTGTGCCAGACGCTGTTTTATTTGCTCGGCTTCGGCCTTCGGACCGGCGAACCCGAGAAGGGTGTCGTCGGCGTAACGGCAGTAGCGAAGCCGCCTGTAGCCCGGATCCTGTGGATCCTTGCTGGGCGTGCCCCGCAATTGTTTACGCAGCTCGCGTGCTGCGGTCGTGAAACCGCGTTTCCGAGCGCGCACCGCCGCCATTCGCACCCTTGCATATTCAGGGTTGGGTGCCCTGCTTGCTCCTCGGGTGTACTGCGGTATCAGAACTGTTTCGATGAATTTGTCCAACCGGTCCAAGTAAATATTGGAGAGGACGGGTGAAACCACACCGCCTTGTGGAGCTCCACTCAGCGTTGCATTCCACACCCAATCCTCCAGGTATCCGGCTTGCAGCATCTGTTTGATCAGCCGGAGGAACCGGTTATCGTGGATTTTCTCGGCCAGCGTCGAGAGCATGACCTCATGATCGAAGCTCCCGAAACAGTCCGAGATATCACCCTCGATAAACCAAGTCGTGCCAGTCCACAGGTCCGCCACTTCGCTGAGTGCGGTGTGGCATCCCTTGCCCGGACGGAAACCGTGTGAGCGGTCGGAGTGTCGCGGCTCATAATATGCCTCAAGCAAGAGGCGGATCACTTCGCCAACGAGCTTATCCGACCACGAAGGCAGACCAAGCGGCCTCTGTTTCCCGTTCTTTTTCGGGATGTAGATGCGCTTGGCAGGCTTGAACCGGAAGCGCTCGTGGCGCACCGCGTCAATGACGCGCTCGATCTTAGCCATTGACATACCATCCGCAGTTTCTCCATCGACCCCAGGCGTCATGGCTCCATGGTTGGAGTACAGGCGCCCGTAGGCCATCAAATACATATGCGGGTTGAACAGTTGCCGGTACAGTTCATTGCACGGCAGGCCACGCCTACCGCGTTCACGGAGGACACCCAGCACTGTTTCGGCGCTCTGCAATTTCGCATACCTCCCAGCCTTCGAGTATCCGATCACCTGGCCCCCTTCACCCTGCGGACGGACTTCCCGTCCTCCTTGGTAGGGCGCTACTCCTACGATTACTACGGGGCCTCTGTCACCTTAGGACTCGCGCCCCTTAGGTGATCCCACGTTCGTCCCTGTCATACGTAATAGTGCGACTTAGGATCCTCATTCATCTCCTTGAATACCCTCGCTGGGCATCGCTCCACATCCCGGAGGTTGCATCGGCCACCTCGTGATGCCGATACAGGTTGTGGCACCGGTGTCAGGCGTTATTTCCGGTGGGCGTGCACTTGCACCTTCTGGAGATTGAGGTCTAGGCAGTCGAGCTTTATCCGTATCGCACGGGTCCCGCAACGCCTCGCTTCATACGCCTGAACACGAGCGTTGCTTTTCTGGCATGCTATTGTTCCCTGCACCTTTCGGATTCAGGTTAGCCATCAGACCCAGGAACCTCCCTCCGACTTCCTCCCGGCTTAACCGGGGATATGACAAGGCGCTTTCGTGGCGCAGCGA
>NZ_JAFFZS010000085.1 GCF_016921115.1 Streptomyces actuosus | reverse complement strand
ATGTAACTAGAAGAGAATTTATAATGTTATTAGTATTTGTTGTACTTACAGTATTATTTGGTATATACCCAGCTCCAATATTAGATGGTTTACATTATTCAGTTTCTTCTTTAATTTATAGTATAAACTAAAAAATATAATATATTTAAAGTTAATAATAAAATTATAAACACACAACAATGTATTTCGTATTTAATAGTTACTAAGGAAATTAATCAATATTATAGATAATTGGAATTAATTTATATATATATATATATATGTATATATATATGTAATATACCTAATTCTTATTAGCTCAATGGTAGAGCAGAATACTTCTAATATTTTGATCCAAGTTCGAGTCTTGGATAAGAATAATTTCCTCTAATGGAACGTTACTAATTTCCTTAAAATCTTATTAATGATCATAGTTTATCAGCTCTTATAGCTCAACGGTAGAGCGGGATACTGTTAATATCTTGATAGATGTTCGATTCATCTTAAGGGCTTAAAAATTAATATTCTTAACAACAGCATTACTTTAAATCTTAAATAGTCTAAAAAGTTATTAAGGGAAAATTTTTTATAGCTGAAAAACTAAAAATGCCACAATTAGTACCTTTCTTTTTTGTTAATCAAGTAGTATTTGGTTTTGTTATACTAACTGTATTAATATACGCATTTACTAAATACATATTACCAAGATTCGTACGTGTTTTTATTTCTCGTATCTATATTAACAAATTATAATTAAAATACGTGTTTACTAAAAACATTTATCAAAGTTCGTACGTGTTTTTTTCTCATATATTTATAAACAAATTTGCCGCATAAATTTTAAGGAGTGTGTGTGTGCGCTAATGGGTAAAAAAACTCAAAAACCTCTAAGATTAAATTATATTATTTAAACGAAATATTTATTAATTAGATATATAATAATTAAAGAAATAATTAATGACATTAAATAATTTAAATTATGTATTAAGTCCATTAGATCAATTCGAAGTTAGAGATTTATTATCTGCCAACTTATTAGGAAATGTTAATTTATCATTAACAAATATAGGTTTATACTTAACAATAAGTATGTTAATAATATTAACATGTAGCTTATTAGCTTCAAATAATAATAAAATAATACCTAATAACTGGTCAATAAGCCAGGAAAGTGTATATGCAACAGTGCATGGTATAGTAGTGAGTCAAATTAATCCAACAAGAGGGCAAATATACTTCCCATTTATATATACTTTATTCGTATTTATATTAGTAAATAATTTAGTTGGATTGGTGCCATATAGTTTTGCAACAACATCTCATTTTATTTTAACATTCTCAATGAGTTTTACTGTTGTTTTAGGTGCAACATTCTTAGGTTTCCAAAGACATGGGTTAAAATTCTTCTCATTATTTGTACCTTCAGGTTGTCCTTTAGCATTATTACCTCTACTAGTTTTAATTGAGTTCGTTTCATACTTATCTAGAAATGTATCTTTAGGTTTAAGACTAGCAGCTAACATATTAAGTGGACACATGTTATTATCTATTTTAAGTGGATTTACATACAATATAATGACTAATGGATTTATCTTTTTCTTCCTAGGTTTAATACCTTTAGCATTTATAATTGCATTCTCAGGTTTAGAACTAGCAATAGCTATTATACAAGCACAAGTGTTTGTTATATTAACTTGTTCTTACATTAAAGATGGATTAGATTTACACTAATATTTAATAATATAAAAATGAAAATTATATAAATAATATGTAAAATAATTATTAATTAATAAATAAAAATAATTTAATTATTATTTTTTTTTGTAAATAAATACCTTTATTAAATAAGGGTACTTACTACACAATTTATATTAAACTTATTAATGTTATATTATTAAATATTAGTCAGAATAATATATATATATAAGTTATAACCCCTTCCCTTTTTATTTAAATAAAGTGGAGGCTGGTAAAAAGATAAAAAAAAAAAAGATAAAAAATTATGTAAAAAGGAAAGTCCGAAACTTTTTAGGCATATATGCATCTCTATAAGGGATGCTTTATAATAATATAAGGATTTTAACAGAAACTAAAAATTATAATTAATAATTGCGAACAATAACCCTATGCTAAGTTTTAATTTAGAATTATAAAAATTTAAACAGGAACTGGCTTAATTTTATCTTTTTTATATAACGATATGGATATAGTATGTATCATGCAATATAGGTATATTATACTAACTTTTAATATACAAAAAAAAAATTTTTTTGAGTTTGATGATGGCTCTGATTGAACGCTGTCCAAGTACTTGACACATGCTAATCGAACGACGACGCTTCCAAACGGAAGCGTCGTAGTGGTGTACAGGTGAGTAAAAGATAATTTGGCTACCTTAAAGTAAGGGAAAAATCCCTTATAAAAGAAAGGAATAAAAAAGGTCCGCTTTAAGATGTTAATCTTTATCTCGGTGAGTAGTAGGAAAGGTAACGACTTTTCTAGCTAATAACCGTAGTCGTGACTGAGAGGTCGATCGACCACATTGGGTCTGAAAAAACCCCAATGCGTTTTTAGTACAGCAGTGAGGAATATTGGTCAATGGCCGAAAGGCTGAACCAGTAACTTGGAAGAATGAAAAAATGTATTTAAATAATACATTAA
>NZ_JAFFZS010000084.1 GCF_016921115.1 Streptomyces actuosus | reverse complement strand
CGCGGCCAACCGACCCGCCTGCCCCGCCAAACCCTCCCGACCACGACCCGACACCACCCACGGCACCACACCACCCACCCCGAAAACCCCAACCGGCCCCCCAGAACCCACAGACCCCACAGACCCCGAGACAGCCGGCGCCTCCTCCAACACCACATGCGCATTCGTCCCACTGATACCGAAGGACGACACACCCGCCCGACGCGGACGCCCCTCGGTGTCGGGCCAGTCGACCTGGTCGGTCGCCAGTGACACGGCGCCCGCCGACCAGTCGACGTGGGTCGAGGGCTCGTCCACGTGCAGGGTGCCGGGAACGAGTCCGTGGCGCATGGCGAGGACCATCTTCATGACACCCGCCATGCCGGAGGCGGTCTGGGTGTGCCCGAGGTTGGACTTGACGGAGCCGATGAGCAGGGGCTTGTCCTGCGGCCGGTCCTGGCCGTAAGTGGCGATCAGGGCCTGTGCCTCGATGGGGTCGCCGAGCCGGGTGCCCGTGCCGTGCGCCTCCACGACGTCCACCTCGTCGGCGGTGAGCCGCGCGTCGGTGAGGGCGGCGCGGATGACCCGCTGCTGTGCGGGTCCGTTGGGTGCGGTGAGGCCGTTGCTCGCACCGTCCTGGTTGATCGCGGAGCCTCGTACCACCGCCAGCACCGGATGGCCGTTGCGGCGGGCGTCGGACAGGCGCTCCAGCAGGAGGACACCGACGCCTTCGGCGAGGGCGAACCCGTCGGCCGCTTCGGCGAAGGGCTTGCAGCGTCCGTCGGGTGCGAGGCCCCGCTGCCGGCTGAAGCCGACGAAGGGCGCCGGGTCGGCCATGACCATCGCGGCTCCCGCCAGCGCCGTCGAGCACTCGCCGGACCGCAGCGAGCGCACCGCCATGTGCAGCGCGACCAGCGACGACGAGCATGCGGTGTCGACGGTGACCGCCGGCCCCTCCAGGCCCAGGACGTACGAGACGCGGCCCGAGGCGACGGCTGTCGAGGCGCCGGTGACGAGATACCCCTCGGTGCCGTCGGTGCTGCGGCTCAGGAGCGTGCCGTAGTTCTGGTCGGTGAGGCCGGTGAAGACGCCGGTGTGGCTGCCTCGCAGGGTTCTCGGGTCGATGCCGCCGCGCTCCAGCGCCTCCCAGGAGGTCTCCAGCAGCAGCCGCTGCTGCGGGTCCATCGCCTCGGCCTCGCGCGGCGAGATACCGAAGAAGGCCGCGTCGAAGTGCCCTGCGTCGTGCAGGAATCCACCGTGCCGGACGTAGCTGGTGCCCGGTCGCCCGGGGTCGGGATCGTAGAGCCGCGTCGAGTCCCATCCGCGGTCGGCGGGAAAGCCGGTGATGACGTCCTTCCCGGCGGTGACGACACGCCAGAGATCGTCGGGCGACCCGATGCCGCCCGGGTACCGGCAGGCCATGGCGACGACGGCGATCGGGTCGTCGTCGACGGCGTCCTCCCGCGGAGCTGAGAGGGCCCGTTCGTGCGCGTCGGCGGCTGCGCGCGGTGCGTCGCCGTCGCCGTCGCCGTCGCCCAGGGCCAGGTGGCGGAGGTGCTCGGCGAGGGCCAGCGGTGTCGGGTGGTCGAAGACGACCGTGGTCGCGATCTTCAGTCCGGTGCGGGCGTCGAGACGGTTGCGCAGTTCGACGGCGCTCACCGAGTCGAAGCCGAGTTCCTTGAAGGCGTACGCCGTGTCGACGGCATCGGCCGAGGCATGGCCCAGTACGGCAGCCGCCTCTGCACGCACGAGATCCTGGACGAACCGGTCGCGGTCGGCGGCGGGCAGGGTGCGGAGCCGCTCGGCGAGCGTGGAGGCGTCCGTACCGCCCTCGTGCCCGTCGCCGGCTCCGTCGCGGTACCCGGTGCCGCCGGAGCCGGAGGCGTCCGCAGGAGCCTTCGGCTTCAGGTGGGCGATGAGCGGGGCGGAGCGGGCGACGGTGAAGACGGAGACGAACCGGTTCCAGTCGACGTCCGCGACGGCCACTGCGGTGTCCCCGTGGTCCAGTGCCTGTTGGAGCGCCGCCAGCGCGGGCTCGGGAGCGATGACGGGGATTCCGCGCCGCCGCAGCGGATCGCGCATGTCCTCGCTGATCATCCCGCCGCCGTCCCACGGTCCCCACGCCACCGAGAGGGCGGGCAGCCCGCGGGTCCGGCGTGCGTTCTCGGCGAGCGCGTCCAGGGTGGCGTTGGCCGCGGCGTACGCCGCGTGGTCGGCGACGCCCCAGACGCCGGAGATCGAGGAGAAGAAGATCAGCGCGTCGATCTCGGCGGGGTCCAATGCCTCGGCGAGGTTCCGCGCGCCGGTCACCTTGCCCGCCGTCACGTCGGCGAATTCCGCGAGCCCGAGGCCGTCGAGACCGCCGAGGACCCCGACGCCCGCGGCGTGCACCACCGTGCGGACGGTACGTCCCTGCACGCGCAGGGAATTCAGAAGTTCCTCCAGCGCCACGCGGTCGGCGACGTCGCAGGCGACGACAGTGACTCTGGTGCCGAGCTGGGCGGCTTCGGCCTTCAGGTCCGCCAGGGCCGGGGCGTCGATGACGCCGCGACGGCCGACCAGCACCACGTCCTCGGCACCGCATCCGGCCAGCCAGCGGGTGACGTGTGCGCCGAGTGCTCCGGTACCGCCCGTCACCAGCGCGGTACCCGTCGGGGACCAGTGCCGTCCGTGCCCGGGCCGCTCGGGCACGGGCGCCGGCATCAGACGCCGGGCGAACGTGGTGCCGCCGCGCAGGGCGACCTGGTCCTCCGCGGCGTCGCCGCCCGCCGCCAGCACGGCGCAGAGGGCGGCCGCGTTCAGGCCGTCGAGCCGCTCGGGAAGGTCCACCAGACCTCCCCAGCGCTCGGGGTGCTCCAGCGCCGCGACCCGGCCCAGACCCCAGACGGCCGCCTGTACCGGGTGGGTGACCGCCTCCTGATCCCCGACGGCCACGGCGCCCCGGGTGGCGCACCACAGCGGTGCGCAGACGCCGGCTCGGCCGAGTGCCTGGAGGAGCGACACGGTCAGCGCCGCTCCGGTGGGCAGCACCGGATGATCGGGCAGGGGGCTGTCGTCCCATCCGGTCAGCGCCAGTACTCCGCCGAGCGGTGTCTCCAGGTCGGCCAGCGCCTCGTCGAGTGCGGACCGGAGAACTCCAGTCTCGGCATGGCGGGAGGACAGCCGGAGCAGGCGCACGTGGGCGCCGTGGCGGGTGAGGGCGTCGGTGACATCGGTGACCAGGCCCGCGGTGTCGTCCCGCGACTCGGGCACGACCAGCAACCAGGTACCGCCCAGCACGACCGGCCCGGACCGCCGCCCGACCGGCTTCCACACCACCTTGTACCGCCAGCCCTCGACCGCCGACCGGGCCACTTCACCCCGACGCCACCGCGAC
>NZ_JAFFZS010000083.1 GCF_016921115.1 Streptomyces actuosus | reverse complement strand
GCAGCCGGCTCCGTCGGCACCCCGACTACGGGTACGTCACTCCACTCGAAACGAGATCCTTGCTCAGGCAGAACCTCGTCCCGGCAGCGTAAACACCCGCTGTCCAGTTCGAGGGGGGAACTTCAGATCGCCAGTGAGCGACAGTTGGACGGGACCGGTACCCATGCCCTGCTTCTCGCCCTCGCCCAGCTCGACGAACGACGCGGTGGTTCGGGAGAGAGCCTGAACAGGAGGGTGGAGGGCATACGACAGCGGCTCACGAGCCCTGCCGCTCGGGCCCGGTTCGACGGTCTGCTCATACAGGCTGGCTACCTTCCCGGGCACCGTGACCTCTACGAAGAACCCCGGTACACCCTCCGCGAGCTTCGGTTCTGGCATGTACGGGAAGGCTTTCCCAGACTGGTCGAGTCGGACCTGCCCGAGGGCGTCGGCGACTGCACGTACCACGTGAGCACCTCGGGTCTGGACGCCCACCGCGCGACGGCCGACGAGGTGAAGGAACTGATCGGGGGATCCCATGGCTGAGCTCGACCTGGCCGAGTTCTCGCGGAGCCTCGTCGCCGACGTCCAGGCGACCGCTGACGCGGAGGGGACGACCACCCCTGAGGCGTTCACACGCCGGGTCTTCGAAGACCTGGAGCAGGCCGGCGTCGTGTCCAACACCTTCACCGCCTATCACAAGATGCACGGGCACGAGGTTCACGGCTACGGCATCGGCGAATCGGGCGAGTCCCTGGACCTGTTCGTGACCGACTTCCAGCTGGCGCCGCTGGAGACCAAGCTCACGAAAGCGCAGACCGAGACGTCCTTCAGACGGCTTCTGGCGTTCGTCCAGCGTTGCCGGGACGGTCTGCAGCAGCACATCGACGAGTCCTTCGACGTGTACGACATGTGTGCGGCGGTCGAGAAGGCTCTCACCGAGGTGCAGCGGATCAGGCTCTTCCTGCTCAGCAACCGGGTGAGCACCTCGACCGAGGTCCCGGTCTCGCACTTCGACGGCCTGCCGGTGACCCACGAGGTATGGGACCTGGCACGCCTGCACCGTCACGCGACCTCGGGCGCCCTCGGCGAGCCCATCATGGTGCCCTTCAGCCCCCCGCTTCCCTGTGTCTCCGCCCCCAGTTCGGAAGAGGACCACTCCGTGGTCCTAGCGGTCATACCCGGCGAGTTGCTCGCCGAGTTGTACGCGGAGTACGGCACGCGGCTCCTCGAACTCAACGTCCGCTCCTTCCTCCAGACCCGCGGAGCGGTCAACCGGGGTATCAGGGAGACCCTGTTGCACGCACCAGGCAGGTTCCTGGCCTACAACAACGGGATCACCGCGACCGCGTCGCAGGTCGACTTCGTGAGAGGACCGGACGGCGGGCCGACCCACATCTCCGGAGTACACGGGCTCCAGATCGTGAACGGCGGTCAGACAACAGCCTCACTTCATTACGCGCGGAGCCGCGACAAGGCTGATCTGTCCCACGTCCGTGTCCAGATGAAGCTGACGGAGGTGGCGCCCGAGCGGCTCTCGGAGATCGTTCCGAAGATCTCGGAGTACTCCAACACGCAGAACCGAGTGACCCAGGTCGACTTCAGCTCCAACCACGACTACCACGTGGACATGCAGCGCATCACCCGCTCCCTGTGGGCTCCCGCAACGGACGGCAGCGGCCAGGAGACCCACTGGTTCTACGAGCGGGCGCGCGGCCAGTACACGGACGAGCTGGCGAAGGCCCGCACCCCCGCCAGGCAGCGGCAGTTCAAGAAGCTGAACCCCACGAAGCAGAAGTTCACGAAGGCGGACCTCGCCAAGTTCGTCCACTCCTGGAACCAACTGCCGTACCACGTGAGCCGCGGAGCGCAGAAGAACTTCGTCGAGTTCATGGTCAACCTGGACGAAGCGCCGCCCCGCGTCGATGTCCAGTACTGCCAGCGGGTGATCGCAATGGCCATCCTGTTCAAGGCAGTGGACCGGATCGCTGCCATCCACGGAGCCGGCAGCCACAAGAGCATGATCACCACCTACACCGTGGCTCGCCTGTCCCTGGCGACGGACCGAAGGATCGATCTCGATCGGATCTGGCGAGAGCAGGGCGTCTCACCAGTGCTCGAGGCCGCGATACACGATCTCTGCCCTCGTGTCATGCGGGCGGTGACCACGCCGCTTGAGGGAAACCACGTGGGCGAGTGGGCCAAGAAGGCGGCGTGCTGGGACGCTGTGTCAAGGGTGCCCTGGACGATTCCTCGTGCTCTGGTGTCGGAGTTGTTGGACCATTCGCTGGACGAGGCGGCACTCGCCGGCGGCGACGGTGATCACGAGGGGGCGGCCGAGGCGGTAGCACTGGTCCCTTCCGACGAGTGGCTCGCGATCGAGCGATGGGCCAAGGAGACCCGCAACCTCGAACCCTGGCAGCGACAGCTGGCCCAGTTCGTCGGCAGGCGCCTCGAACTGGAGCAGGAAGTTCCCGAAACGCAGGCCGTCCAAGCCCTGCACGCTCGTACCGAGGCACTGCGGCTGGGATTCACGCCCCAGCCGTAGCCGGTGGTTCGCACGTCATGTGAGAACCACCGACATGTCAGAAGGCAGTTCGCCAAGATGGAGCCATGATTCCCGAGTTCGATGTGGACATCTGTCGCGACTACGACCTGAAAACGCTACTCACGGGCTTGAGCGCAGAGGACGTGGCCAGGGGCTTCACGGATCACCAGGAGTACGAATGCCTGGGGCTCCCGAGCTGGGAAGAGGCCGCAGAGTGTCTGACCGAGGAGGACGCCCTCCTGGAACGGGCGGGGAGGTCTGAGACGCCCGACGGGATGGAGGCGATTCTTGACGAGTTGCACGACGCCGACGACGTCGGCTACGCCGAACTGATGGCGTACACGTTCCGCTGGAACGACATCGGGGTGGCGGGGCTCAGTTTGGCGCTCAGCGCCGCCCGGATTGCAACCTTCTACTCCTGCTCAAGCGGGCTCAACAAGCGCCATCACGCCAAGTATCCAATGGTTGGTGCTGTGCCCGATCCTGAGCGCGCTGGCCTGCTCGCCCGACTGATCGAGGACAGCGGCTGCGGCATCGATCAGGTGTACGGGCGATGGTACATCTACGGGCGCTCCGTCAAAGACCTGCACGTTCTCGGCAGGGCGGTCCTGGTTGCACGCGATGCCTTCGATGCGCTGCCCCAGCCATCGTGGACCGAAGGGCTCGCCGAGTTGATCGAGGAACTCGCGAACGAGTAGAGCCGCTGATGGTCTGCCCCCCCCGGCAGCGGCAACCGGCCCCCGTTCGTCGGCAGCCTCGAATCTGAGCAGCAAGGTCCGGAGACGTAGGCATTCTGGCCTGTTGGTTCGCACCTCAGCGCGAAGCTGCCACTCAGGGTGTTCCCTTCTCGATCAGGTCCTTGATCGCGTCCTCGGCCCTCTTGAGTACGATGCGACCGTCACCATGAGGTTCCCCCTGTCGGCCGGACAGCTTGATACTGGGACGGATGGTCCCGGAGGAAGCAGTCACAGGTAGTGAGTAGCAAGAGCAACATGGGTAAGCGGTACACGGCCGAGTTCAAGCGGGACGCG
>NZ_JAFFZS010000082.1 GCF_016921115.1 Streptomyces actuosus | reverse complement strand
GCTCGGCGTGTTCTTGGAGGGAGCGGACGTCGACGTCGCCGTGGTTGAGGGCGTCGATGCCCTGGACTGCGGCGGCGAGGGCTTGGACGGTGGTGAGGCAGGGGACGGAGCGGGCGACGGCGGCGGTGCGGATGTCGTAGCCGTCGAGTCGGCCGCCGGTGCCGTAGGGGGTGTTGACGATGAGGTCGACCTCGCCGTCGTGGATGAGTTGGACGATGGTGCGTTCGCCGTGCGGGCCGGTGCCTTCGGAGTGTTTGCGGACGACGGTGGCGTTGATGCCGTTGCGTTTGAGGACTTCGGCGGTGCCGGAGGTGGCGAGGAGTTCGAAGCCGTGGGCGACGAGTTCGCGTGCGGGGAAGATCATGGAGCGTTTGTCGCGGTTGGCGACGGAGATGAACGCGCGTCCCTTGGTGGGCAGGGGTCCGTAGGCGCCGGCCTGGGACTTGGCGTAGGCGGTGCCGAAGACGGAGTCGATGCCCATGACCTCGCCGGTGGAGCGCATCTCGGGGCCGAGGACGGTGTCGACGCCGCGGCCGGAGGTGTCGCGGAAGCGGCTCCAGGGCATGACGGCTTCCTTGACCGAGATGGGTGCGTCCAGGGGGAGTTCGCCGCCGTCGCCGGTGGCCGGGAGGAGGCCTTCGGCGCGGAGGTCGGCGATGGTGGCGCCGAGTGAGATGCGTGCGGCGGCCTTGGCCAGGGGGACGGCGGTGGCTTTGGAGGTGAAGGGGACGGTGCGGGAGGCGCGGGGGTTGGCCTCCAGGACGTAGAGGATGTCTCCGGCCATGGCGAACTGGATGTTGATCAGGCCGCGGACGCCGACGCCGGCGGCGATGGCGCGGGTGGAGGCGCGCAGGCGTTTGATGTCGAAGCCGCCCAGGGTGATGGGGGGCAGGGCGCAGGCGGAGTCGCCGGAGTGGATGCCGGCTTCCTCGATGTGTTCCATGACGCCGCCGAGGTAGAGCTCGTGGCCGTCGTAGAGGGCGTCGACGTCGATCTCGATGGCGTCGTCGAGGAACCGGTCGACCAGGACCGGTCGGGTGGGGCTGATCTCGGTGGACTCGGTGATGTAGGCGGCCAGGCGGGTCTCGTCGTAGACGATCTCCATGCCGCGTCCGCCCAGGACGTAGGAGGGGCGGACCAGGACGGGGTAGCCGATCTCGTCGGCGATGGCCTTGGCCTCGTCGAAGGTGGTGGCGGTGCCGTGTTTGGGTGCGGGCAGGCCGGCCTGGGCCAGGACGCGGCCGAAGGTGCCGCGGTCCTCGGCGGCGTGGATGGCTTCGGGGGAGGTGCCCACGACCGGTACCCCGTTGTCCTTCAGGGCCTGGGCCAGGCCGAGGGGGGTCTGGCCGCCCAGTTGCACGATCACTCCGGCGACCGGGCCGGCCTGCTGTTCGGCGTGGACGATCTCCAGGACGTCCTCCAGGGTGAGCGGTTCGAAGTAGAGCCGGTCGGAGGTGTCGTAGTCGGTGGAGACGGTCTCGGGGTTGCAGTTGACCATCACGGTCTCGTAGCCGGCCTCGGACAGTGCGAAGGAGGCGTGCACGCAGGAGTAGTCGAACTCGATGCCCTGCCCGATCCGGTTCGGCCCGGAGCCCAGGATGATCACCGCGGGCTTCTCGCGCGGGGCGACCTCGCTCTCCTGGTCGTAGGAGGAGTAGAAGTACGGCGTCCGGGCGGCGAACTCGGCCGCGCAGGTGTCGACGGTCTTGTAGACGGGGCGGATGCCCAGCGCGTGCCGCACCTCGCGGACCACGTCCTCGCGCAGCCGGCGGATCTCGGCGATCTGCTGGTCGGAGAACCCGTGCCGCTTCGCCTCGGCCAGCAGATCGGCGGTCAGCTCCGGCGCGTCGGCCAGCTCGTCCGCGATCTCCTTGATCAGGAACAGCTGGTCCACGAACCACGGATCGATCTTCGTGGACTCGAAGACCTCCTGCGGCGTGGCACCCGCCCGGATGGCCTGCATGACCGTGTTGATCCGGCCGTCGGTGGGCCGCACCGCCCGTTCCAGCAGGGCGTCCTTCTCGCCGGGCTCGCCGACGAACGTGAACTGGCTGCCCTTCCTCTCCAGCGACCGCAACGCCTTCTGGAAGGCCTCGGTGAAGTTCCGGCCGATCGCCATCGCCTCACCCACCGACTTCATCGTCGTGGTCAGCGTGGAGTCCGCCTGCGGGAACTTCTCGAACGCGAACCGCGGCGCCTTGACGACCACGTAGTCCAGCGTCGGCTCGAACGAGGCCGGCGTCTCCCGGGTGATGTCG
This sequence comes from Streptomyces actuosus, assembly GCF_016921115.1. Lineage (GTDB taxonomy): Bacteria > Actinomycetota > Actinomycetes > Streptomycetales > Streptomycetaceae > Streptomyces > Streptomyces actuosus_A. Next base: position 2,130 of record NZ_JAFFZS010000082.1, on the reverse strand, counting down.
TTCGGGATCTCGTCCAGGGTGTAGCCCACGGCCAGCTTCGCCGCGATCTTCGCGATCGGGAAACCGGTCGCCTTCGAGGCGAGGGCGGAGGAGCGGGAGACGCGCGGGTTCATCTCGATGACGATGACCCGGCCGTCCTCGGGGTTCACCGCGAACTGGATGTTGCAGCCACCGGTGTCGACCCCGACCTCACGGATCACCGCGATCCCGATGTCCCGCAGGACCTGGTACTCACGGTCGGTCAGCGTCATCGACGGCGCCACCGTGATCGAGTCACCGGTGTGCACACCCATCGGATCGAAGTTCTCGATCGAGCACACCACCACCACGTTGTCGTGCTTGTCCCGCATCAACTCCAGCTCGTACTCCTTCCAGCCGAGGATCGACTCCTCCAGGAGCACCTCGGTGGTCGGAGACAACGTCAACCCCTGCCCCGCGATACGGCGCAGCTCCTCCTCGTCGTGCGCGAAACCGGAGCCGGCACCGCCCATGGTGAAGGACGGGCGCACCACCACGGGGTAGCCGCCGAGGGTCTCGACGCCCTCCAGGACGTCGTCCATGGAATGGCAGATGACCGAGCGGGCGGACTCCCCGTGACCGATCTTGCGGCGGACCTCCTCCACGACCTCCTTGAACAGGTCGCGGTCCTCGCCCTTGTGGATCGCCTCGGGCCTGGCGCCGATCAGCTCCACGCCGTGCTTCGCCAGCGCGCCGCTCTCGTGCAGCGAGATCGCCGTGTTCAGCGCCGTCTGCCCACCCAGCGTGGGCAGCAACGCGTCCGGCCGCTCCTTGGCGATGATCTTCTCGACGAACTCCGGCGTGATCGGCTCCACATAGGTGGCGTCCGCGATCTCCGGATCGGTCATGATCGTCGCCGGATTGGAATTGACGAGGACCACCCGCAGGCCCTCGGCCTTCAGCACCCGGCACGCCTGCGTGCCGGAATAGTCGAACTCCGCGGCCTGACCGATGACGATCGGGCCGGAGCCGATGACCAGGACGGACTGGATATCGGTGCGCTTAGGCACGCTGGCCCTCCATCAGGGAGACGAAGCGGTCGAACAGGTAGGCGGCGTCATGCGGACCGGCCGCCGCCTCAGGGTGGTACTGCACGGAGAAGGCCGGCCGATCCAGCAGCCGCAACCCCTCCACGACGCCATCGTTCAAACACACGTGCGACACCTCCGCACGACCGAACCGGGTCTCACTCACCCCGTCCAACGGCGCATCCACCGCGAACCCGTGATTGTGCGCCGTCACCTCCACCTTCCCCGTCGTACGGTCCTGCACCGGCTGGTTGATCCCACGATGGCCGTACTTCAACTTGTACGTACCGAAACCCAGCGCACGCCCCAGGACCTGATTGCCGAAACAGATCCCGAACAACGGCGTCCCCCGCTCCAACACAGCCGTCATCAGGGCGACCGGACCATCAGCGGTCGCCGGGTCACCGGGACCGTTGGAGAAGAACACCCCGTCGGGGCCGACGGCATAGAGCTCCTCGGCAGTGACCGCGGCGGGCAGGACGTGCACCTCGATGCCGCGTTCGGCCATCCGCTGCGGCGTCATCCCCTTGATCCCCAGGTCGACCGCGGCGACCGTGAACCGCTTCTCACCGATCGCCGGGACGACATACGCCTCACCCGTCGCCACCTCCTCGTACAGACTCGCCCCCTTCATCCGCGGCTGCGCCCGCACCCGGGCCACCAACTCCGCCTCCGACGCGATCGCCTCACCGGAGAAGATGCCCGCCCGCATCGAACCGCGCTCCCGCAGATGCCGCGTCAACGCCCGCGTGTCGACGCCACTGACACCGACCACACCCTGGCCCACCAACTCCTCGTCCAGCGACCGCGCAGCCCGCCAGTTCGACGCCACCCGCGACGGATCACGCACCACGTACCCCGACACCCAGATCCGACGCGACTCGTCGTCCTCGTCGTTCCACCCGGTATTACCGATCTGCGGCGCCGTCGCCACCACGATCTGCCGGTCGTACGACGGATCGGTCAACGTCTCCTGATAACCGGTCATCCCGGTCGAGAACACCGCCTCGCCGAAGGCCTCCCCCACGGCCCCATAGGCACGACCGCGAAACACCCGGCCGTCCTCCAGAACGAGAACCGCGGG
>NZ_JAFFZS010000081.1 GCF_016921115.1 Streptomyces actuosus | reverse complement strand
ACCCCACAAACGGCGCCAACGCCCGCTCACACGCCTCCATCGACGCCGCAAAAACAGCCGACTCCCCCCACAACTCCCGCCCCATACCAACCCACTGCGCCCCCTGCCCCGGAAACACAAACACCACGCCGTCGGGTACGACGTCGAAGCTGCCGTTGATCACTCCGGGTGCCGTCCCCTGAGCCGCCAAGGTGTCCAGGGTGTGGCCGAGTTCGTGACGTTCGGTGCCGAGGGCTACGGCCCGGTGCTCGAAGGCGGCTCGCGTGGCCGCCAGCGACCAGGCGATGTCCACCGGCCGTACGAGCTCGTCGGCCGATTCCGCGAAAGCGGCCAACCGCCCCGCCTGCCCCGCCAGACTCTCCGGTCCGCGCCCGGACACAAGCCACGGCACGGCGCTGCCCGTGGTGAACACCGGGGGCGTCCCGGCCTCGTCGCCGGGCTCCGCTTCGGGAGCGGTCTCGGGGGCGGGCTCCGGGGCCTGCTCCAGGAGGACGTGCGCGTTGGTGCCGCTGCCGCCGAAGGAGGAGACGCCGGCGCGGCGCGGACGGCCGGTCTCGGGCCAAGCCTGGTGGTGCGTGAGGAGTTCCACGGCGCCGGAGGACCAGTCGACGTGCGGGGTCGGCTCGTCCAGGTGCAGCAACTTCGGCAGGACGCCGTGGCGCATGGCCAGCACCGTCTTGATGACGCCGGCGACGCCCGAACTTGCCTGGAGATGGCCGATGTTGGCCTTGAGGGAGCCCATGTACAGGGGGCGTTCGCGGTCCTGGCCGTACACGGCGAGCACCGCCTGGGCCTCGATCGGGTCACCGAGGGTGGTGCCCGTGCCGTGGGCCTCCACCGCGTCCACCAGGTCCGGGGTGAGTCGCGCGTTGGCCAGCGCGGCCCGGATCACACGCTCCTGCGACGGCCCGTTGGGCGCCGTGAGACCGTTGCTCGCACCGTCCTGATTGACCGCGGAACCCCGAACGACCGCCAGCACCGGATGCCCGTTGCGCCGGGCGTCCGACAGCCGCTCCAACAGCAGCACCCCGACACCCTCACCCCAGCCCGTACCGTCCGCACCCGCCGCGAACGGCTTGCACCGACCGTCCGCCGCCAGCCCCCGCTGCCGACTGAACTCCACGAAGTTGCGGGGACCGGCCATCACCGTGGCACCGGCGGCGATGGCGAGTCGGCACTCGTCCTGGCGCAGTGCCTGCACGGCGAGATGCAGGGCGACCAGCGACGAGGAGCACATGGTGTCGACCGTGACGGCGGGTCCCTCGAATCCGAGGGTGTAGGCGATGCGCCCGGAGAGCACGGCTCCGGAGCCGCCGGTCAGCATGTGACCCTCGACCCGGTCACGGGTGTGCGCCGCCGCGGCACCGTAGCCCTGGTCGCTGCTGCCGACGAAGACGCCCGCCTTCTCGCCGCGCAGTGTGCCGGGGTCGATGCCGGCGCGTTCGAGCACCTCCCAGGAGGTCTCCAGCAGCAGCCGCTGCTGCGGGTCCATCACCGTGGCCTCGCGCGGCGAGATCCCGAAGAAGGCGGGGTCGAAGTCGGCGGCGTCGTACAGGAACGATCCGGAGCGGGTGTAGCTCGTGCCCTGGTGCTCGGGGTCCGGGTGGTACAGGTTCTCCAGGTCCCAGCCTCGGTCGGCGGGCAGCTCCGAGACGGTGTCGACGTCTGCGGCGAGCAGGTCCCAGAACTCCTCGGGGGTGTGGGCGTTTCCGGGGAAGCGGCAGCTCATCGAGACGATGGCGATGGGCTCCTGCTGGCGGGCCTCCATGTCCTGGAGGCGGCGGCGGGCCTGCCGCAGGTCGGTGGTGACCAGCTTGAGGTAGTCGCGGAGCTTGTCCTCGTTAGCCATGAACGTCATCAGTCCCTAGAGCAGGCCCGAAGGCATGGAGTCACCCGCACGGCGTCGGCAACGGGCAGGTCGGGAATCGTGCGCAGGGACCGGACGGGCCGCTGGGGGTGGCGGCCCGCCCGGCCGGTCTAGTTGAGGCCGAGTTCCTTGTCGATCAGGTCGAACATCTCGTCGTCGGAGACGGCCTCGAGAAGTGAGTCGTCGGAGTCGGTGCTCGCTGCCGCGGTCTCCGCGGGGCTGTCGGAGAGGCGCCACAGCAGGGCCTGCAGCCGGGCGGTGATCCTGCCGCGGGCCGCATCGTCAGCGGGGTCGAGCGTGGCGACGGCGTCCTCCAGCTCGTCCAGTGCGGGAAGTTCCTGCCCTGTCTGCTGCCGGCTGTCCGGAGCCAGCTGGGACAGCAGACGGCCGGCGAGGGCGGACGGGGTCGGGTGGTCGAAGACCAGCGTGGCGGGCAGCGCGAGCCCGGTCGCCTCCTTGAGCCGGTTGCGCAGCTCGACCGCGGTGAGCGAGTCGAACCCGAGATCGCGGAAGGCGTGACCGGGACTGATCGCAGCGGTGCCGTCATGGCCGAGAACCGCCGCGACCTGGGTGCGGACGAGATGCAGGACCACCCGCTCCCGCTCGGTGCGGGTGGCACCGGTCAGCCGGTCGGTGAACGCCCCCGCCGGACCCGTGTCCACCCCGGTGTCGGCGCCGCCACCGGCTGCGGAGCGGGCCGCCTCGGCAACGGCTCTGCGCACCTCCGGGACCTCGTCGAAGAGACGACGGCGGCGGGCGGCGGAGTAGGTCGCCGTGAACCGGTCCCAGAGGACGTCGGCGACGATCAGGAACGTCTCGTCCCGGCCGAGCGCCTGTTGCACCGCGCCGACGGCCACCTCCGGGTCCATGGTGGGCACGCCGTAGCGCCGGAGCCGGTCGCTCTCGGCGTCGTCGACCATGCCGCCGCCCGCCCAAGCTCCCCAGGCTATGGAGGTCGCCACCCTGCCGCGGGCGCGGCGCCACTCGGCGAACGCGTCGAGGTAGGCGTTCGCCGCCGCATAACCGCAGTGACCGCTGTCGCCCCAGACGCCCGCGCCGGAGGAGAACAGGACGAACGCCTCCAGCGGCCGGTCCGCGAGCAGCGCGTCCAGATGGACGGCTCCGGCGATCTTCGCTTCCGTCACCGCGCGCAGCGCACCGAGGTCGGTCTCCTCCACGGCGACGGCCGGCGGCTCCAGCCCGGCCGCGTGCACCACGGCGTTGACGGGCGCGCTCTCCGGCACGTGCGCGAGCAGGTCGGCCAGTGCGTCCCGGTCGGTCATGTCACAGGCGGCGATGGTCACGTGGGTTCCCAGCGCAGTGAGTTCCGCCTCAAGCTCCACCGCGCCCGGCGCTTCGAGCCCCCTGCGGCTGAGCAGCAGCAGATGCTCGGCACCGGTCGCGGCGAGCCGTCGCGCAAGGTGAGCGCCGAGGGCACCGGTGCCGCCGGTGATGAGCGTCGTGCCGGAGAATCCGACGGCACGGCGCTCGGCCGTCTCGGTGCCGGAACCGGAACCGACGGGCTTGCGGATCATCCGGCGTACGTAGAGGCCGTCGGTGCGGACGGCGAACTGGTCCTCGTCGTCGCCACCGGACAGGCCCGCGAAGACCCGGTTCCAGGTGTGCGCGTCGGGTTCAGCGGTGTCGGAGTGGCCGTCGGTACCGGCGGCAAGGACGGCCGGAAGGTCGAGGAGGCCGCCCCAGCGGTGCGGGTGCTCCAAGCCGTAGACCCGGCCGAGCCCCCAGACCGCGGCCTGCTCCGGAACCGGTCCGCCCATGGACGTCCCGGACGGTCCGTCCACGGTCACCGCTCCCCGGGTCACGGTCCACAGCGGCAGCTGCACGGAGGTGTCCGTCAGGGCCTGCATGAGCAGCAGGGTCGCGGTGACGGGCCGGGGCACGCCCGGGTCCGCCGTCTCGTCCGTGGACGCCTCGCCAATCGGTTCGAGCGGCAGCAGGTTGAGCACGGCGCCGGCGGCCGGGCTCCGATCCATCGCCTCCCTCAGGCGCGCAGCCAAGGTGGCCCGGTCCTCGCGGTCCACGTCGAAGAGGACCGTCTCCACGGTGTCGACCGCGTCGTGGTCGCGGAGGCGCTCGACAAGTTGCTGTATGAGGCCGCCGCTGCCGGAGTCGGAGTCTCCGCCGGGCAGCACGACCAGCCAGTGGGAGGGGAGCGCCCCGGGTACGGCGGTGCCCACGTCAGCCGGCTGCCAGGTCACGGTGTAGCGCCAGGAGTCCAGCAGCGCACTCTCCCGCCTGCGTCGACGCCACTCGGCCAGCACGGGCAGGACCGGTTCGGCGGCCCCCAGCGTCTCGCGATGTTCCGGGGCGAGGTCGAGAGTGTCGGCCAGGGCTTCCAGATCCTCACGCTCGACCGCTTCCCAGAAGCGGGCGTCCACGTCGGTGCCGGTAGCGCCTGCGGCCTCGTACGGCATTGCGGGGTCGGGAACGTCGAGCCAGTGGTGGCGGTGTTGGAAGGCGTACGTCGGTAGGTCGACGACGCGGCCTCCCCGACCGGCCAGGACCCGCGTCCAGTCCACCGCCACCCCACGCACCCACGCCTCCGCCAACGAGGCCACGAACCGCTCCGC
>NZ_JAFFZS010000080.1 GCF_016921115.1 Streptomyces actuosus | reverse complement strand
CGATCACCACCGGATCGTCCACCACCCCCACCGACACACCCGCACCCACCACCGACGACCCCACACCCACCACACCCAGCAACCGCTCCCGCAGATACCGCGCCAACGCCACCGGCGTCGGATAGTCAAACACCACCGTCGCGGCAAGGTCGGAGATGCCCGTCAGGGGGACGAGGCCGTTGCGCAGTTCCACAGCGGTGAGCGAGTCGATGCCCAGGTCGCGGAAGGCTCGCTCGGCGATGACGGACTCGGGGTTCGGGTAGCCCAGAACGGCGGCGGCACAGGACTGGACCGTCTCCAGCAGGACGCGGTCCTGTTCGGCGGGGGTACGTCCGGTCAGTCGGCGCAGGAGACCGGCGCCGTCGTCGTGGCCGAGGCGCTCGGCGCTGGTCCTGATGCCTTCGAGGACGGCCCGGGCGTCGGGCAGGGAGGCGATGAGCGGGCTGGGGCGCGTCGTGGTGAAGGCAGGGGCGAAGTCCACCCAGTGGAGGTCGGCGACGACCGGTGTCGGGTACGCAGCTGCGCGGGCCAGGACGTCCAGGGCGGCTTCGCCGGTGAGCGGGAGCACTCCGCCGCGCCGCATGCGTGCGGTGGCATCGGTGTCGTCGGCCATGCCGCCGTCGGCCCACGGGCCCCACGCGATCGAGGTCGCGGGCAGCCCTTCCGCCCGGCGCCGCTCGGCCAGCGCGTCGAGGAAGGCGTTCGCCGCCGCGTAGTTCCCCTGGCCGGCGGCGCCGATGCTTCCGGCGAAGGACGAGAAGAGGACGAAGGCGTCCAGGTCGCGGTCGCGGGTCAGCTCGTCCAGGTGCTGGGCGGCCAGTGCCTTGGTCCGCAGCACGCCCGCGAAACGCTCCGGGGACAGCGCCTCGATCACGCCGTCGTCCAGCACACCCGCCGTATGCACCACCGCATCCGGCGGGAACTCGGCGAGCAGTTCCTCCACCGCGGAACGCTCGGTGACGTCGCACGCGACCACACTCACCCCCGCGCCCGCGGCCACGAGCTCGTCCCGCAGTTCGGCGGCTCCGAGAGCCTCGATGCCGCGGCGGCTGACCAGCACCAGATGCCCCGCACCCTCCGTGGCAGCCCACCGCGCCACCCGCGCACCCAACGCACCCGTACCACCCGTGATCAGCACGGTGCCCCGAGGCCGCCACCCGGTCTCCCCACCGTTCCCCGGCACCCGCTCCAACCGGCGGCCGAATGCGCCGGACGGGCGGATCGCGATCTGGTCCTCGTCGCCTGCGTCACCCGCCAGCACCGAGGCGAGACGCTGGACGGAGCGCCGGTCGAGGATGTCAGGCAGGTCGACCAACCCGCCCCACCGATCGGGGTACTCCAGCGCCGCCACCCGGCCCAGACCCCACACCGCCCCCTGCACCGGATCCGGCGCACCGTCCGAACGCCCCACCGACACCGCACCACGCGTCAGCACCCACACCCGGCCCCCCACACCGGCATCCCCACACGCCTGCAACAGCGCGGCGACGGTCCCGCACAGCTGGACCGCATCGGCGGCGGTCGACGGTGTGACCAGGGCGACGCCCGAGATCCCGTCGCTGTGGTTCGCCAACTCGGTCGCGAGTGCCTCGCGTTCGGGAGCGGGCGGGAGCTCGACGACCGCGGGTTCGGCTCCGGGCGCGGCGAGGGCCGTCAGGAGTCCGGCGGTGCGGTCGTCCCTGGCCGTGCCTTCGGGAACCAGAAGGAGCAGCCGTCCGGAGAGCACGGTGCCGGAGGACGGCTGTACCGGCTGCCAGTGCGGCCGGTACAGCCACCGGTCGACCCGTGCCCGCTCCTGGCGGCGGCGGCGCCAGGAGGACAGGGCGGGGACCAGTCCGTCCAGGGACTCCGCGGTGAGGCCGAGTGACGAGGACAGCGAGCCGAGGTCGCCTCGGTCCACGGCGTCCCAGAATTCGGCGTCGGCGGTGGTGGCGACCGGGCTCCCGCCCTGCCCGCCGCTTCCGGTCGCGGGGAGGCTGTGGTCGGCGAGCCAGTAGCGCTGGTGCCGGAAGGCATAGGTGGGCAGGGCCGTGCGGCGTCCGCCGGGGAGGGCTGCTGCCCAGTCGACGGGGGTGCCGTGGGCGTGCAGGCGGGCCAGCGCCGTGATGACGGCGACGGGCTCGTCGCGGTCCTTGCGCAGGGTGGCCGTGAACAGCGTGGCCTGCCCGCCGCCCGTGTGGGTCGCGGCCTCCGGGCTGTTCTGGGCGAGCGCGGCGAGGGTGCCGTCGGGGCCGAGTTCCAGGTAGCGGGTGACTCCGCGGGCGGCGAGGCCGCGCACGGCGTCGGCGAAGCGGACCGTCCGGGAGACGTGGCGCACCCAGTATTCGGGCGAGCACAGCTCTTCGGTCGTGGTGGTGCCGGTGACGGTGGACACGACGGGGAAGGCGGGTTCCTCGTAGTGCAGGCTCTCGGCCACGGTCCGGAACTCGTCGAGCATCGGTTCCATCAAGGGCGAGTGGAAGGCGTGGCTCACGCGCAGGGCCGTCACCTTGCGGCCCCGGTCGCGGAAGTGCGCGACGATGGCTTCCACGTCGTCCGCCGGACCCGAGACGACCACGGCCTGCGGGCCGTTGACCGCGGCAATGCCCACCCGTTCGCCGAGCAGGGGCAGCACCTCGTCCTCGGCAGCCTGGAGCGCGGCCATCGCGCCGCCCTCGGGGAGTGCCTGCATGAGCCGGCCGCGCGCCGCGACGAGACGGCAGGCGTCCGTCAGCGACCACACGCCGGCCACGTGGGCGGCGGCGATCTCACCGACGGAGTGCCCGGCGAGGACGTCGGGTCGTACGCCCCACGACTCCAGCAGCCGGAACAGCGCCACTTCGAGGGCGAACAGGGCCGGCTGTGCGTACTCGGTGCGGTTCAGCCGGTCGGCGTCCCCGCCGAAGACGATCTCCCGTAGATCGAACGGCAGTTCCTCGGCCACGGCGTCGAAGGCAGCGGCGAACGCGGGATATGTCTCATACAACTCGCCGCCCATGCCGGGGCGTTGTGCACCCTGGCCCGCGAACAGGAACGCCGTGCTGCCGTCGGGCTGTGCGGTGCCGGTCACGATGCCGTCGGCGGGGGCGCCGTCGGCGAGGGCGGTGAGCCCGGCGACGAGTTCGGCGTGCCCGGTACCGATGACGGCGGCCCGGTGGGGCAGCGCCGACCGGTGCGCGGCGAGCGACCAGGCGAGGTCGGTCGGTGTGGCGTCGGGGTGTTCCCGCAGGTGCGCGAGGAGCCGGCCGGCTTGGGCGGGCAGGGCGTCCGGGGTGCGGGCGGACAACACCCAGGTCATCAGACGGTCGCCGACGGGTGCCGTGGCAGAGTCTGAGGCCCGCGAGGTCTCGGGGCCCGCCTCGTCCTCGTGGGCCTCCTCGCTGGGCGCTTCCTCCAGTACGGCGTGGGCGTTGGTGCCGCTGACACCGAACGCGGACACGGCGGCGCGGCGCGGCCGGTCCTCGCGCACCGCCCATTCCCGGTCCTCCTGCAGCAGACGCACATCACCCGCCGTCCAGTCGACGTGCGTGGAAGGCTCCTGTGCGTGCAGAGTGCGCGGCAGCACACCGTGCCGCATCGCCAGCACCATCTTGATCACACCCGCCACACCGGCCGCCGCCTGCGTGTGCCCGATGTTCGACTTCACCGACCCCAACCACAACGGCCGCTCACGCTCACGGTCCCGGCCGTAGGCGGCGATCAACGCCTGCGCCTCGATCGGATCACCCAGCCGCGTACCCGTGCCATGCGCCTCCACCGCATCCACATCACCCGGCCCGAGCCCCGCCGACGCCAACGCCGCCCGGATCACCCGCTGCTGCGACGGACCGTTCGGAGCCGTCAACCCGTTCGACGCACCGTCCTGATTGACCGCACTGCCCCGCACCACCGCCCACACCCGATGCCCGTTGCGACGCGCATCCGACAACCGCTCCACCAGCAGCATGCCCACACCCTCGGACCAGCCCGTGCCGTCCGCACCCTCCGCGAACGCCTTGCACCGCCCGTCCGACGCCAACCCCCGCTGCCGCGAGAACTCCACGAACACACCCGGCGTCGACATCACCGTCACCCCACCCGCCAACGCCAGATCACACTCACCAGCCCGCAACGCCTGCACCGCCAGATGCAACGCCACCAACGACGACGAACACGCCGTGTCCACCGTCACCGCAGGACCCTCCAGCCCCAGCACGTACGACACCCGACCCGAGGCGACGGACGTCGAGTTGCCGGTGAGCAGGTGCCCCCGCACGTCGTCCGGGACGTCGGTGAGGCCCGCGCCGTACTCCTGGTTGCTGCAGCCCACGAAGACTCCGGCGCGTCCGCCCCGCGCGGACTCGGGGTCGATGCCCGCGTGTTCGAAGGCCTCCCAGGACGTCTCCAGCAGCAGCCGCTGCTGCGGGTCCATGGCGACGGCCTCGCGGGGCGAGATGCCGAAGAAGCCGGCGTCGAAGTCCCCCGCGCCGGTCAGGAAGCCGCCCTCACGGACGTAGCTGCCGTCCTGGCGGCGGGAGTCGGGGTCGTAGAGGGCCTCGGTGTCCCAGCCACGGTCGGTGGGCCAGGCGGAAATGGCGTCCACTCCGTCCGACAGGAGCTGCCAGTAGTCCTCGGGGGACCGCACGCCACCGGGGAAGCGACAGCTCATTCCGACGATCGCAATGGGCTCGTCCCCGCGCGACTCCAGCTCCTGAAGCCGGCTGCGCGTCTCGGCGAGGTCGGCGGTGACCCACTTGAGGTAGTCCCGGAGCTTGTCTTCATTCGCCATTGGAACTTGCCCCATACGTTGTCGGCGGTAGGAACCGTTCGGCCTGCTTCGGCTGCGACGCTGGCGCTCAGGACCGGCCGAGTTCCCGGTTGATGAAGTCGAAGATCTCGTCGTCCGAAGCCGCCTCGAGCTGCTGGGAGACCGAGGCCTTGGCATCGGCCTCGATCTGATCACCCAGCTCCGCCAGCATGCTGCGCAGACGCGCCTGGGCGAGAGCCCTGACGCCCATCTCTGGGGAAAGCCTTGAAATCGTGGAAGCCAGCCGGTCCAGCTCGGCGACCAGCGCCGTCACCGCATCGGACTGTTCCCCGCCGAACAGTTCGTCGTCGAGGAACGCAGCCAGGTGACGCGCCGTCGGATGGTCGAAGACGAGGGTGCTGGGCAGCTTCACTCCGGCATCGACGGACAGCCGGTTGCGCAGTTCGACGGCTGTCAGCGAGTCGACGCCGAGTTCCCGGAACGCCTGGGCGGACCCGACGGCCCCGGGATCGCCGTGCCCCAACACCTCAGCCACCCGTTTGCGCACCAGATCCAGCAGTGCCTGCCGACGCTCGTCCTGCGACTGTCCGGCGAGCTGGTCGCGCACTGCCGTGGCGGACGCCTCGTCGGAGTCCGAGACGGCGCTGCCGGCCGTTGCCGCCTGCGCTTCGGGTATGCCGGTCAGGAGCGGGCTGGGACGCACACTGGTGTACGCGGGCGTGAACCGTGCCCAGTCGACATCCGCGACGACCACCACCGGCTCCTCCCCCGGCACCACCCGCCCCAACGCCC
>NZ_JAFFZS010000008.1 GCF_016921115.1 Streptomyces actuosus | reverse complement strand
CACTTGATGGGGTAAGGCTCCCAGTAGACGACTGGGTTGATAGGCCGGATATGGAAGCCAGGTGACTGGTGGAGTTGACCGGTACTAATAGGCCGAGGGCTTGTCCTCAGTTGCTCGCGTCCACTGTGTTGGTTCTGAAACCACGAACAGCGTCCACCACTGTGTGTGGTGGGTCTGGTTGTCTGTTTCATAGTGTTTCGGTGGTCATAGCGTGAGGGAAACGCCCGGTTACATTCCGAACCCGGAAGCTAAGCCTTACAGCGCCGATGGTACTGCAGGGGGGACCCTGTGGGAGAGTAGGACGCCGCCGAACAAATTGTGAAAAAGGGCCCACACCGAAAATCGGTGTGGGCCCTTTTGTTTTTCCGTTAGCTTGAGTCGTATGAACTACGTCATCCGATCCATCCGTGCCGACGAGTGGCCCGCGGCCAAGGAGCTGCGGCTCGCCGCGCTGCAGGATCCGATCGCGCACCTCGCCTTTCTGGAGACGTACAACGAGGTTCTGGCCCAGCCGGACTCTTTCTGGGAGGGGCGGGCCGCCCGGGTCTGCGAGGGCGCGGAATCGGGGCAGCAGATCATTGCCGAGGGGCAGGACGGTCGGTGGGTCGGGACGCTGACCGTACTGCTCGAGGAGCCCGGGACGACCGACTGGGCCGGGTATCCGGTCGAGCGGAAGCAGGGGCACGTGGTCGGTGTGTTCGTACGGCCCGAGGAGCGGGGCAGCGGGCTGATCGAGGTGCTCGTCGACGCCGGCCTGGAGTGGGCCTGGGGGCGTGACGCCGAGCGGGTACGACTCATCGTGCATGAGGAGAACGGGCGGGCTCAACGGCTCTACCGGAAGGTGGGCTTCGTGCCGACCGGCCTTGTTGTGCCACTGTCCGCGAGGCCGGACGAGAGGGAGCTGGAGTTCGCCGTCGAGCGGCCGTAACGGGTGCAGCCGACCGCTTCGGCAATCCTCAGCAGGACCTTAGACCGGCAGTTCGTCGTGCGGCCAGCGGGCGCGGGCCTGTTCCCGTGATCGGAGCAGAGCCAGGGTCGGCAGGCCCCGGGCTGCTCCGGTGGCCAGCAGCTCCGGCAGCCGGGGAAGCGGAGCCACGGCGGCGACGTCGTCCAGGACGAGCGTCAGTGGTGGGTCGAGCCGACCGGAGGATGACCGTTCGGCCATGCGCCGGCCGCGCTCGACCACGCTGGAGACGAGGGCCGTCAGGAGCGGCATCGCGCCTGGGTTCGTCCTGGGGTCCTCGATGGATTGACCCACCACATAGAGCGTGCCCCCTTCCTGGACGAAGGAATCCAAGGCGAGGGCATCAGTTCGGTTGGGTGTGCAGGCCTCACGGACATGGACCGTGAGGAGCGCGGACAGAGCCCGGGCCACCAGTTCCTGGGCCATGTCACGGCGCTCCGGGTGCGCGGTGAGCGCGGCCTCCAGTTCGCCCGCTGCACCGAACGCGGCCTTCGGACTCGTCCGCAGGGTGCGCACGGCGTCCTGGATCTGGGTGCCCTGCGACCAGCGGTGGACATGGCGGATGGTGCGGCCGTCGACGGCGGCTGCGTGGAGGTAGCTGCGCAGCAGCAGGGCGGCGGTGTCGCCGACCGCCTGGTCCAGGCGGGAGGTGGGGCGCACGGGGGAGAGGAGCGCCGCGGCTCTCTCCTCCGCGGCCTGCTTGTCCTCGCAGGCGGCGGTGGGGGACCAGTGGAGGCGGGCCGGGGTGTCGCAGGCGTGGGTGGGGTCGTAGAGGTGGACCGGGCCGAGCTTGGCGCGGGCGTCCTTGGTGTCCTGCCACAGGGCCGGGTTCGAGGTGACGACGAGGGCGGGGCCCTCCGCCTCCCGGATGACCTCGGCCGCGGTGGTCCGGCGGATCTCCGCGGGCCCGTACAGCACCGGACCCTCCGTGCGACGGACGTCCCGCGCGGTCTCGCGGAGCTCCTCAGTCCTCGGCGGGGGGAGCGCCGGCTCGGCCTCCCTCGGACGGGAATCCGCCGGCCGTGCCGGGATTTGTGCCGGTGCCGCTGCTGTGGCCCGTTCGATGGCGGCCGTCCGCGCCGCGTCCCGCCCGGCTCGTCGCGATCGCCAGCGGGCCACCGTGCCGATGACGAAGACCGTCAGCACGAACAGGACCGTCAGCTGGCCGATGAACAGGCCCCAGAAGAGGCCGTAGCCGGACAGCTGGGCCTCGGGGCTCTCGGGCCAGGCGCCCGCGATGTCGTGGGGGCGGCCGATGAGGTGGCGCATGGCCAGGGGGGTACGGGTGAAGGAGACGCCGTGAGGCCACCCGCCGTGGGAGAACAGGCCCGCCAGGCCCGTGGCCGTCCACACCAGCAGGGTCATGCCGAGGAGGAACGCGAGTATGCCGACCAGCAGGCCGTCGGGGATGCCGCCCTGGCCGCCCGTCCGGCCGGCACCCTGCGCACGGCGGTTGTCCGGTCCCACGCTCCGTCCCCTCTACGCCACCGTCGACTCGGAGTCGCCCAGGTGCTGCTCCACGAACGCCGCCGCTCGCTCCTCCGCCTCCAGTTCGGCGGCGCGCAGGGCGTCGTCCGCGGGGTCGGTGGAGGACTCCGTCATCGCACGGTCGGTGAAGACCAGCGGGCGTTCGGACTCGGTGATCAGATGCTTGACGACCTGCACGTTGCCGTTGACGTCCCAGACCGCGATGCCCGGCGTCAACGTCGGGATGATCTCCACAGCCCATCGGGGCAGCCCCAGCACGCGGCCCGTGGCCCGTGCCTCGTCGGCCTTCTGCGCGTAGACCGTCCGTGTCGACGCCATCTTCAGGATCGCCGCCGCCTCCTTCGCCGCCGCGCCGTCCACCACGTCGGACAGGTGGTGGACGACCGCCACGAACGACAGACCCAGCCGGCGCCCGAACTTCAGCAGCCGCTGGAACAGCTGCGCCACGAAGGGGCTGTTGATGATGTGCCAGGCCTCCTCGACCAGGAAGATGCGCTTCTTGCGGTCCGGGCGGATCCAGGTGTGCTCCAGCCACACGCCGACGATCGCCATCAGGATCGGCATGGCGATGGAGTTGCGGTCGATGTGGGACAGGTCGAACACGGTGAGCGGGGCGTCGAGGTCGATGCCGACCGTCGTCGGACCGTCGAACATGCCCCGCAGGTCGCCGTCGACCAGGCGGTCCAGGACCAGGGCGACGTCCAGGCCCCATGCCCGCACATCGTCTATGGCGACGTTCATCGCCTCCGCCGACTCCGGTTCGGGGTGCCGCAGCTGCTCGACGATGTCGGACAGGACCGGCTGGCGTTCCACGATCGTCTCGTTGACGTAGGCGTGGGCGACCTTCAGGGCGAAGCCGGACCGCTCGTCCAGGCCGTGCCCCATCGCGACCTCGATGATCGTCCGCAGCAGCGCGAGCTGACCGGTGGTCGTGATCGACGGGTCCAGGGGGTTGAGCCGGATACCGTGGTCCAGGGCGGCCGTCGGGTCGAGCCGGATGGGTGTTATCCCCAGCTCCTGCGCGATCAGGTTCCACTCGCCGACCCCGTCCTCGCCCTGTGCGTCGAGGACGACGACCTGCCGGTCGCGGAAGCGGAGCTGGCGCAGGACGTATGTCTTCTCCAACGCCGACTTGCCGTTGCCGGACTCGCCGAGGACCAGCCAGTGCGGGGCCGGGAGCTGCTGCCCGTACAGCTGGAAGGGGTCGTAGACGTAGCCCTTGCCGGAGTACACCTCCCGGCCGATGATCACACCCGAGTCGCCGAGCCCGGGCGCGGCCGTCGGGAGGTAGACCGCCTGGGCCTGGCCCGTCGAGGTGCGCACCGGCAGGCGGGTCGTCTCGACCTTCCCGAACAGGAAGGAGGTGAAGGCGTCCGTGAGGACGGAGAGCGGGTCCCGCATCAGCGCATCAGCCCCTACCTTCGGATTCCGGTGGCGAACGGCAGCGTGTTCACGAACGCGCGGTGGTGCTCGCGGTCGCACCACTCCAGCTTCAGGTACGACTTTCCGGCCGAGGCCCTTATCGTCCGCTTGTCGCGGTTGAGGGCCTCCGGGGAGCGGGAGGAGACGGTGATGTAGCCGACCAGGTTGACGCCGGCGGCGCCGCTGGCGAGATCCTCGCCGCGCTGGTCGAGCCGGTTGTGGGCGGCGATGTCGCGCGGGTCGACCGTGCGGTTCATCTTGGCGGCGCGGGAGGCCTCGGCCTCGTCGTTGGTCTTCTCGGTCAGCATCCGCTCGATGGCGACCTCGGTCGGCTCCAGGTCCATGGTCACCGCCACCGTGCGGATCACGTCCGGGGTGTGCACCAGGAGGGGGGCCAGGAAGTTGACGCCGACGGGCGTCATCGGCCATTCCTTGACCCAGGCCGTGGCGTGGCACCAGGGGGCGCGGGTGGAGGACTCCCGGGTCTTGGCCTGGAGATAGGTGGGCTCGGTGGCGTCCAGCTCGGCCGGCCAGGCATTGCGCTTCGTCATCGCCTGGATGTGGTCGATCGGATGGTCCGGGTCGTACATCGAGTGGATGAGGGAGGCGAGCCGGCCCTGCCCCAGCGGCTGCCGGACGCGGATGTCGGCCTCCTGCAGGCGGGAGCAGATGTCGGTCAGCTCACGGGCCATGACGACGGCCAGACCGGCGTCCCGGTCGACCTTCCGGCCGCCGGCCTGCGGCCGGGCGGCGCGGGCCATGACGTTGGCCTCGGCGGCCAGTTCCCGGGTGTAGTGCATGCAGGCGACGAGGTAGGCGCGGTGCTGCTCGCTGCTCGTCGACACCATCGACAGCAGCTGGTCGTACGACTGCTGGAGCCACGGCGGTGTCTTGTCGTCGCCGCGGGCGGCGACGTCCTTGGCGTGGGCGTCGGGGTCGGCGGGGAGGGTGCGGGCGAGCATCTGCAGGCGGGTGACGAAGCCGTCGCCGTTGGCCACGTGCTTGAGCAGGGTGCCGAAACGGTCGACGAGGGCTTCCTGGTCCTCGGAGTCGCGCAGGCCGACACCGGGTCCCTCGATCTCGATGGCGGCGGTGACCGTCCGGCGGTCGGCGTGCAGCAGCACGGCGATCTCGTC
Organism: Streptomyces actuosus; assembly: GCF_016921115.1. Lineage (GTDB taxonomy): Bacteria > Actinomycetota > Actinomycetes > Streptomycetales > Streptomycetaceae > Streptomyces > Streptomyces actuosus_A. The sequence goes on along the minus strand of NZ_JAFFZS010000008.1, from coordinate 257,908 downwards.
GGGCCCGAAGGGCGCGGCCATCCAGCTCAGCCGTCCGATGCCGGGCGGGGACCCGACCTCGATCTCCCGCCCGTCGATGCGGGTCCCCGCCTCCATGGCTGCGGATCGGTAGGCGGCGCCCCGGCGCAGGGTCCGCCGGTAGCTCCGGTTGATCTCGAACCACTTGTAGAAGGTGCGGTTCCGGTAGGGCACGTAGACCGCGGCCAGCGCGATCAGCGGGAAGCCGGTCAGCAGCGCGATGCGCAGCGGGAGGACGGGGACGAGGAGACCGCACATCATGCCGAGGAACGCGCCCACGACGATCAGCGCGATCTCGCCGGTCTCGCGGTTGCGGCCGACGATCGCGTTCGGCCGGGCGCGGCCGATCAGATATGTACGGCGGGGCGTGACCGGATGGGACACGTGGGACTCGGTCGTCAACGCCCTTCACCTCCCGTGCGGTTGGTACTGCTGTTGCGGGTGTTGCTGGCGTGGGGAGTGTTGACGGTGGTGCTGGAGCGGGGCGGGGGTGCGGCGGAGGGGACAGATCCGCCGCCACCACCGGTCGAGGTGCGGCTGCCGTGGGCGGTGACGCCACCGGACGCCGGGTTGGCCGGGCGGGGGGTGCTCGTCGAGGCGGCCTGGCCGCCGCTGTTGCTGTCGGCCCGGCTGCTGTGGGTCTTGATGCCCTGGGCGACGAGGGTGGCCGGGGAGCTGATGACCGCGGCGGCCTTGCCCTCGGCGCCCTGCATGATGCGGTTGTTGCGGGAGTTGGCGATCTCGTCGCCGAAGCCGGGGACGAAACGGTAGATCATGCCGCTGGCGAAGATGGCGAGGAGGATGATGGCGAGCCCGGAGACGACGGCGGCCAGCGAGTCGGGCCCCTCGTCGGTGCTGAGCGCGCCGGCGAGCCCGAGGACGATCACGATGACCGGTTTCACCAGGATGACGGCGATCATGATCCCGGCCCAACGGCGCACGTGGCCCCACAGGTTCTTGTCGACGAGGCCGGCGTAGACGACGACGCCGAGCAGCGCGCCGACGTACAGGAGGACGGCGCGCAGGAACAGCTCCAGGTACAGCACGCCCGCGGCGAGGATGGAGACCAGCGACACCAGGATCAGCATGATCGGGCCGCCGCCGATGTCGTTGCCCTGTTTCAGGGCCGCCGAGAAGGTCCCGAAGAACGCGTCCGTCTGGTCCCCGGTCGCCGTCGCCAGCACGTCGCTGACCCCGTCCGTCGCTGAGACCACCGTGTACAGGATCAGCGGCGTGAAGGCGGAGGCCAGGACCGTCAGCCACAGGAAGCCGATGGCTTCCGAGACGGCGGTGGTGAACGGCACGCCGCGCACCGCGCGCTTGGCCACCGCCAGCAGCCAGAGCACCAGGGTGAGGATGGCCGACGCGGCGAAGACGATCGCGTACTGCTGGAGGAACCTCGGGTTCGTGAAGTCGACGCTCGCGGTCGCCTTCACGGCCTCACTGAGCTTGTCGACGGTCCAGGAAGCCGCACTGGCGAAGCCCTTGGCGAGCGAACTCAGCGGATCGAGGGTGCCGGTGGGATCGAGGGTGGGGGAGGTACCGGGGGAGCCTTTGGAGCCGTTGCCGCGCTCGCAGTAGTCCTTGGCGGGGCCGACGATGAGGTCACACTTGTCGTTGGACGACGTGGGTGTGGGAGACGGCGCTGCTGTCGCGCGGGTGGCAAGCAGCAGGGCCATGGTTTGTACGGCTGTGAAAGCAACGGTGGCTTTGAGCACGCGGTTCGGGCTACCGGGCATAAGTGAACCCTCCGTACTCCTGGACGGCCTTCGCCATCTCGTCGGCGGTGGACGCCTTCTCGTCGCCGGGCACGGGAGCAGGCCCGCTTTCCTGGGAGAAGCTGTCGACCTTCCAGTCGCCGTTCGCCCAACGGAGATGAAGCGTCAGGGTGAACCAGTCGCTGGTGACGGGATCGGTCGAGTTCTGCCCGGCTGTGCCGTACAGCCCGGTGCACCAGACCTCGGCCGTCGCCGTGGTGTCGGAATAGCTGGTGACCTTGGTACCGACCGGCACGGTGCGTGAGACGTAGGTGTGGTCGGGGGCCGCGTTGCCGTTCTCGTCCAGGCCGATGTTGCTGAGGAATTCCTTGGAGTACGCCTGGTTGAACTTCGTCTTCAACTCGGCCTGCTTGTCGGCGACGAAGACCTGCTGCACGATCTCTGTGCGTCTGTCGGGCTTGAGGATGTCAGCAGAGACCAGCACCACCGCATAGTTCGCCGCCGCGCTCTGCGCGCCCTGTTGGTCGTGGGCGAAGCCGGTCGGGATGGCCCCGGACGAGACCTCCACGGGGCGTACTCCGCTCGCGGCCGTGGCCGCGCCCTTCGGCTCGGAGCCGTTGGCGGGGCTGCCGCCGGCCGATGAGGAATCGTCTCCTCCACGGTTCGCGAAGGCGATCGCGGCGATGAGGAGGACGACGACGCCGACGACCGTGACCAGGCTGCGGGAGGAGGAGCGGGCGGTGCGCCTGGCGCCGCCGTAGGGGTCGCCCTCCGGTAGCCGGGTGCGGGTGTGGCCCGTACCGCCGTAACCGTGCTCGTCACCGGGACTCATGTCGTGGACGCCCCCCTCGACGTCGTGCCAGGACATGTGGACACGTAGATGTACGACGGTAGCCGTGCTGGTTCCCGCGCGGGCGCGGTGTGGTGACTCGACATCAGGGAGACGCAACCTCAGCCGGTGGGCACGACGGGCGGGTGGGATGGAGGGAACCGGACCGGGTGCGGCCGGAGAGGACGAAGTGGGAGGCCTGGTGCTGGCGGCGACGGGTGGGGCGGCCGGAGGGCTACACGGCCATGCCGTACACGATGGTGAACAGCGTGCCGAGCGAGCCGATGATGAAGACGCCGGTCAGCCCGGCGATGATGAGCCCCTTGCCCTGCTCCGCGCTGAAGGTGTCCCGCAGGGCCGTGGCGCCGATCCGCTGCTTCGCGGCGCCCCAGACGGCGATGCCGAGGCAGAGGAGGATGGCGACGGCCATCACCACCTCGATCATCACCTTGGCCTCGTTGCCCAGGCTGCCGAACGGGCCCCAGTCCGGAGCGATCCCGCCGATGATGGTGTTGATGTCTCCCTTGTCGGCTGCAAAGAGCATGTAAGTCACCGCCCCTGTTGGGTAGTTCCGCAGTCCCCTGCGGTGTGCAGAGGTCAGCCTCATTGTCGCCGACAATCTCGCCGTCGTATGTCGACTTGGCGTCATTGATTGGCGGGTTTCGCGCGAACAGCTTGCCAACACCACGTCACCGCTCCTCACCGGGACCGGTCTGCCGGTGTGGAGCGGTGTACGAGTGGTCGTATCGTCACTCTGTGTATCACGGCAGGTCACGCCGGGCAATGAGGACGGAGCGGAACCTGTCGTGTGGTTCCGTCGTTGACCCACTTCTACGAACACGCCCTGTTCTTGACGGCCGATCGGGTGAGGGGCCGTCACGATGTTCCCACGGTGCGGGGTGCGCGGTGCGCCCCCGGTTCAGCGGGGCCGGAGGCCGTACAGCAGGTGGTGGACCTGCTCGTCGAGGCCGGCGAGGGCCTCCTCGGGCGTGAGGGCGCAGCCGGCGACGAAGGCGGCGATGCCGTGCACGCTGGAGGCGACGACCATCATGATGCGCTCGGGGTCGCCCTCGACGATCTCGCCGCGCGCCTGGGCGTCGGTGATGATCCGGGTGAGGGAGCCGAAGGACTCCTCGACGGCGGCGGCGAGCCGGTCGGAGCTGTCGGGCTCGTGCTTGCGCGCGAACATCAGTTCCAGTAGCGCGGGGTTGTCGATGGCGAACCCGAGGTAGGCGCGGGCGAGCGTGCGCACGCGCTCGTCGACGGGCCGGTCGGTGGAGTCGGCGGTGGTGAGGTCGCGGAGCAGGCGCTCGTATCCGGCCAGGGCCAGGGCGTCCAGAAGGGCCTGCTTGTCCTTGAAGTGCCGGCCCGGTGCGGCATGGCTGACGCCGATGTCGCGGGCGAGTTCCCGCAGGGAGAGTGCGGCGGCGCCCTTGTCGCGGAGGGTGCGCTCGGCGCTCTTGAGCAGAGCGGCGCGCAGGTCTCCGTGGTGGTAGCGGCGGCTTGCGGGCATGGGCACCATCGTAACGCGATGTTGTCGTTGACATCATTGTTGGCGTTGCCTACATTGAGGGAATGGCGGATCAGAAGAAGGACTCGACGAGCACGAGCACGTGGACGGCGGCCTCGCTGCCCGACCTGTCCGGTCGTACGGCGGTGGTGACCGGCGCGAACAGTGGTATCGGCCTGGTGGCGGCCCGCGAGCTGGCCCGGGCGGGGGCACACGTGGTCCTCGCCGTACGGGACGAGGGGCGCGGCCGTGCCGCCGCGGCGCAGGCCGGCGGCAGCACGGAGGTGCGGCGGCTCGACCTGGCGGACCTGGCGTCGGTGCGCGACTTCGCGGCCGCCTGGGACGGCCCACTGGATCTGCTGATCAACAACGCCGGCGTGATGATGGTGCCGCAGCAGCGCACCCCGGACGGCTTCGAGCTGCAGTTCGGCACCAACCACCTGGGCCATTTCGCACTCACCAACCTGCTGCTGCCGTACGTGACGGACCGTGTGGTGACGGTGGCCTCGGGAGCGCACCGCTGGCGCGGCGCGGCGATCCACTTCGACGACCTCGACATGGCCGCCGACTACAACCCGCAGCGCGCCTACGCCCAGTCCAAGCTGGCGAACCTGCTCTTCACGCTGGAGCTCCAGCGCCGGCTGACGGAGTCCGGGTCGCCGGTGCGCGCCGTGGCGGCCCATCCGGGGTACGCGGCCACGAACCTCCAGAGCCACGCCGGGAACCCGGTGATGCGGGTGCTCATGCAGGCCGGCAACCGCCTGATCGCGCAGTCGGACCGGGCGGGCGCCCTGCCGACGCTGTACGCGGCCGTGGAGGACGTGCCGGGGGCGAGCTACGTGGGGCCCGACGGGTTCGGGGAGTTCCGCGGGGCGCCCACGCTGGTCGGCCGCTCCCGTGCCGCGAGCGACCCGGAGGTGGCGCGACGTCTGTGGGCCGTGTCGGAGGAGCTGACGGGAGTGGTCTTCCCCGTGGAGACGGGCGCAGCGGGCCCTTCGGCCGGGACGCGTGTCTGAGGTGAGCGCGGGCGGTTCGGCCGGGGCACGGGCCTGAGGCGATCGGGGGCCGCTGCACGGGGACGCGTGTCTGAGGGTGAGCGCGGGCTGTTCGACCGGGACATGAGTCTGAAGGATGGGGTCGATCACCCGGGGCCTGCGGCCCGCGCTCCGTCGCCGGCGCACCGCCCCCGCCCCTCGGGGCATGCCGACCGGGGCCCGCGGCGTGCCGTCCCGGGCCTGTGGGCGTGCCGCCCCGGCCCGGCGGCGGGTGCTCGTCGTTCCCCGGGACGCCTCGCCGCGTCCCGCCAACACCCCGTGCTCTGGAGGCGTTCGCGCGACGGGGCATGGGGTGATGCCGACGAGGGCGTCCCCGAGGCGGTCGTGCACGGGGGCGGCTACCGGGTGCGGGTCACCCGGGACGCGGAGACCGGCCGGGTCACCGCCCTGGACGTGCGGACACCGGACGCCCCCGTCCGCGTCGCCTCCTTCGGCTACGACGACTCCGGCCGCCGCCTGGTGGCCGTGTCGGGATCCCGCGGCGTGCCCCTGCGCTTCACCTACGACGACGAGCAGCGCGTGACGTCGTGGACCGACCGCAACGGCCACACCTACGGCTACGTCCACGACGCCACGGGCCGCGTCGTGGAGACGATCGGCCCCGACGGGGCGCTGTCCTCACGCTTCGCCTACGACTCCGCCGCGCGCGAGACCCGCTACACGGACTCCACCGGCGCGGTCACCGTCACCCGCTTCAACCGGCTCGGCCAGACGGTCCGCGAGACCGACCCGCTCGGCAACACGGTGCTCTTCGAGTGGGACCGCTACGACAACCTGTTGTCGCGCACCGACGAACTGGGGTACACGTCCCGCTTCGCCTACGACGACTCGGGCAACCTCCTCACCGTCCACCTCCCGGACGGGCGCCGGGCCTCCGCCACGTACGACGCGCTGCACCCGCCGGAGACGACGACCGGCCCGGACGGCACGGTGTGGCGGAACGTCTTCGACGAGCGGGGCAACCGCACTGCGATCGTCGCTCCCGACGGCACCTCGACGACGTTCACCCACGACGCAACGGGAGCCGTGGCCACCGTCGGCTACCCGACGGGTGAGACGGAGTCGCGGGGCAACGACCAGGCGGGCCTGGTCCTGTCGGTCTCCGACGGGCACGGCGCCACCCACACGGTGACCAGGGACGCCTTCGGACGCCCCCGCGAGTCCGTCGACCCGGCCGGATCCGTCACGCGCCTGGAGTGGACGGCGGACGGCTGGCCGATCCGGCGCACCGCCCCGGACGGTGCCGTCGAGCGGTGGACGTACGACGAGGAGGGCAACTGCCTCACCCACACCGACCCCTTGGGCGGCGTGACGCGCTTCGAGTACACCTGGTTCGACCTGCTCGCCGCCCGCACCGGCAAGGACGGAGCGCGGTACGAGTTCATGTACGACACCGAGCTGCGGATCACTTCGGTGCTCGACCCGCGTGGCAGGACGTGGAACTGCCGCTACGGCCTGTCGGGACTGACCGACTCCCAGACCGACTTCGACGGGCGCACCACGCACTGCACCCACGATGCCGCCGGCCGCCTCGTCGCCCGGACGACGCCGCTCGGCCAACGCATCGGCTTCACGTTCGACGCGGTCGGCAACGTGCTGGAGAAGGTCGCCGACGGTGTGGTCACCCGGTACACCTACGACAGCGGCGACCGGCTCACTTCCGCCGTTTCGCGCCTCTCCTCGCTCACCCTGGAACGCGACGCCCTGGGGCGGCTGCTCACGGAGACGGTCGACGGGCGCAGCATGCGCTACGGCTACGACGCGCACGGCGAACTCGTCTCACGCACGACACCGACCGGTGCCACCACCTCGTACGCCTACGACACCGCGGGCGACCGGGTGCGCGTCGACTGCGCCGGTCACACGCTCGGCTTCGCCCGGGACGAGCTGGGCCGGGAGACGCGGCGCACCCTCGGTCCCGCACACGCGCCGGTGACACTCACCTCGCAGGGGGACACGATCGGCCGGCTCGCGGCACGCTCGCTGACCACGCCCCACGGCACGCTCCGGGACCGCGCCTACGGATACCGAGCCGACGGCTTCCTGACCCGGATCACGGACCGGCGGGCCGGCTCCGGCCGGCGGTTCGAACTCGACCCGCTGGGACGCCCGCTCGGCGTCGACGCCGACGACTGGTCGGAGCGCTGTGCCTACGACTCCACCGGGAACCAGACCGACGCCCACTGGCCCGACCGAGCCCGGCACCCGGAGAGCCGCGGAAAGACGTTGTCGAGCCGGGCTTCTACATCGCGAACAAGCCGCACCGGAAGCAGAAGGTCGACAACGGCCCGGCGATCCGCATGATGAAGTCCGATCACGGTCAGCTCAACGGCACGGGGTCCAGCACCACAGCGACCAACTGGCACTCGACGCAGCGAGCGTTGATCAATCAGGGGCGCATCACCGAGGCGATGCGCAGGGACATCGACGACATCAAGACCAGGTTCCCCGGCCAGTACGACCAACACATCAAGGAGATGGTGGCGAGCCTGAAGCACAACACGCTGCTCCAGGACATGCTGGCCAAGCGCGGATGGACGATCGACGAAGCAGCGCTGTTGGCATGAGGCGGGAGAGCGACAACTGGCCGTAAGAGGGAGGCACAAGGGTGGATGTCGAACTGTTGCCGCATGTCGGCGTCGCATCGTTCCGGCTGGGCATGCCGTTCGACGACGCGATGACCGCGGCTCGGTCCTGGGGGCGGGTTTCTCCCGAAGGGCGGCGCCCACCGGGAAAGTACGTGGTCGCCAACGAGCTCTACCAGTTCGAGTTCGTACTGCTCTTCGAGTCGGAGGGGAAGGAACTCCTGACCGGTGTCGAGGTCTGGCGCTTCCGAGACGAGGCCACCGACATCCGTTTCCTCCTCGAAGGCGTGGACGTCTTCCGCACACCTGCGGACGATCTGCCGGAGATCCTGGAGGAACAAGGGCACGAGGTCGTCGAGAGCGATTACGGCTTCGACGAGGTCACCGACCTCGGCCTGCGCTTCGCCAACAACAGCTCCTTCGCGTACCCGGCCGACGAGGAGGGGGACCCCCTGTACTTCGACTACGTCCTCGTCAGCACGGAGCCCGTCGCCTGAGCCGCCCGGGGGCGAGGGCCGCGGCGCGCGGGGCTCGTGATGCCCGCGGCGGCAACGCGGGTGAGCGGTTGCGGTGTTTCTCTCAGGTTCGTCGGTCACAGTGGTTCCCGATGGACAGAGAATCCCGTTCCCCGGGCCACCGCCGCCTCGCGCTGTGCGCCGCGCTCGTGCTGCTGGTCGTCACCCCCTCGTCCCTCGCGGCCGCCGACGCCGGCACGGGTCCCCTCGGAGTGACCGCCGGGGCGGTGGTGAGCGAGCGCAGCGACCGGGTCGGGGTGCTGTTCCGCGACGGGGACGACATCGTCGGGGGCCACTTCTGCACGGCCTCCGTGGTCCACAGCCCGCGGCGCGATCTCGTCCTCACCGCCGCCCACTGCCTCAACGGCGACGGAGACCTGCTGTTCGCACCCGGGTACCGGGACGGGCTGGCACCGCACGGCGTCTGGAGGGTGGCCAGGCGGGTGCTGCCCGCAGAGTGGGTCGAGCGGCAGGACGAGGACAGCGACGTCGCCTTCGCCGTCGTCGAACCCGATCGGGAGGGGAACGGGATCGAGGACGTCGTCGGCGCGGAGCGGTTCGCCGCCGGGACGGCCACCGGTGCCACCGCCGTCACCGTCACCGGGTATCCGAGCGACCGCGAGACGCCGGTCACCTGCACGAACAAGCCGACCGCACACGGCCGCACCCAGCAGCGCATCGAGTGCCCCGGCTTCAGCGGGGGGACGAGCGGCAGCCCCTGGGTGAACGGGGACGGGAAGGTCGTCGGCGTCCTCGGCGGACACGAGCTGGGCGGGGACACCGACGACGTCTCCTACAGCGTCGCCCTCGGGACCGAGGCGGCTCGGCTGTACCGGGAGGCCCTCTCCGCGTCCTGACCGTGCGGGGCGACCGTTCTGACGAGACGTCAAAGCGCCCGTGGAGGGCGACCCGCCTCTACACTGACCTCGGCGTACTCCCGGGCGGCGAGGGGCGGTTGACGGTGCGGAAGGTGTGGATCGGGGCGACCGCCGCTGTGGCCGCAGCCGTCGGGTTCGTCATGGTGCTCGTCGCCGGCGTGTACATCGTCGCCGGGACGATGCTGGGAGGCCTCGGCGGAGTCGGCAAGGCGCTGGCCGAGGGGGCCGTACCCGCCGCGTACCAGACGCTGGTGCAGAAGTGGGGCAACCTGTGCCCGGCCCTCAACCCGGCGCTGCTCGCCGCGCAGCTGTACCAGGAGAGCGGGTTCAACCCGCGGGCGAAGAGCCCGGCGAAGGCGGAGGGGATTGCTCAGTTCATCCCGGGGACGTGGGCCACGCACGGGATCGACGGTGACGGGGACGGGGACCGCGACGTGTGGGACCCGAACGACGCGATTCCGTCGGCCGCGTCGTACGACTGCGAACTCGCCTCCTACGTCCAGGACGTGCCGGGCGACAGGACGAAGAACATGCTCGCCGCCTACAACGCCGGGGCGTACGCCGTCATCAAGTACGGGGGTGTGCCGCCGTACAAGGAGACCCGGAACTACGTGAGGATCATCACGACACTGGAGGACTCCTTCGCCGCACCGGTGAACCGCGTCGATCCGTCGAAGCAGGCCGCGGGCGCCATCTACTTCGCGCAGAAGAAGCTCGGCACCCCCTACCTCTGGGGCGGCAACGGCACGCCCGACCAGGACGGACGGTTCGACTGCTCGGGGCTCACCAAGGCCGCCTACGACAGCGTCGGGATCGACCTGCCCCGTGTCGCCAACGACCAGTACAACGCCGGACCGCACCCGCGACGGGAGGAACTGCTGCCCGGGGACCTGGTGTTCTTCTCCGACGACCTCACCGACTCCCGCGCCATCCGGCACGTGGGCATCTACGTGGGCGGCGGATACATGATCGACGCGCCGCGGCCGGGGGCCGTCATCCGGTTCGACCCGATCGACACGCCGGACTGGTTCGGGGCCACCCGGGTCACCGAGGATGGCGCGAAAGCGCTCCCCACCACCGTCTGACGCCGCCTGAGGTTCCACCCCCTGAGCTGCGGCGATGGATCTCTCTTCGATAACGTCTGCGTGATCATTCAGTGGAGGATGGAACGTATTCACAGGGGCCGTGCGTTCCTGTTGACGACCGATGATCCACGGGGGTGGGCAGAGGCGGCGCACTGATGGTGCGCCTGAGCGAACGACGTTAGGGGCCGCAGCACCATGGCTGGACTCGCCGAATCCGGGTCGAACCCCGACGTCGACCTGCTCTACGACATCAACGGCCTCGCCAAGGACGCACCCCACTGGTTCGACACGGTGATGGAATACGTCGGCGAGTACGGACTCCTGCTCGCCATGGTGCTGCTCGTGCTGTGGTGCTGGCGGACCGTCCGGCGCCGCGGCGCCGAGGACGCCGCGTCCTCCGTGGCCGGGCTGGTCTGGGCGCCGCTCGCCGCCGCGATCGCCGTGCTCGTCAACGTGCCCATCCGCGGCTTCGTGGAGCGGCCTCGGCCTTTCCTGGACCACCAGGGGCTGGACGTCCTCGTCTCCGGCAAGACCGACTACTCGTTCGTCAGCGACCACGCCACCCTCACCATGGCGATGGGCGTCGCCCTTTTCGTCGCCCACCGCAGGTTCGGGCTCGTCGGGATAGGGATCGCGCTGCTGGAGGGCTTCTGCCGGGTCTACATGGGCGTGCACTACCCGACCGACGTCGTCGGCGGCTTCGCCCTCGGCACGGCCGTCGCCCTGCTCCTGTCGCCCCTCGCCATGGCCCTGCTCACCCCGGTGCTGAAGGCCGTCGAGCGGTCGCCGCGGGCCGGTTGGATGGTGCGCAGCCGGTCGGTGGCGGGGACGCGCAGAGGCGTCGTCCCCGGCGCACACAGCGAGCACACCGTGGAGACCGAGGAGCGCGACCTGGCCGCCTGACGGCCCCGTCTCCGTGCGGCCGAACCGCCCCGGACCGCCGCCGCGCGGCCGCCCTACAGCGCCTGCGGACAGCTGAAGAAGCGCTCCGGGTCGTACTGCTTCTTCACCTGCGTCAGACGGGCCGCCGCCGCGCCGTAGTAGGCCGTGCGCCAGTCCTTCAGCGTGGGGTCCGTGTAGTTCTGGTAGGCCGCCCCCGAGGCGTACGGACGCATCGCCCGGTGCGCCGCCGTCAGCCAGGACCGGGCTGCCGTACCGTCCGTGCCCGCGCGCCAGGAGGCGATGTACTGGGCCAGCATCCGGGAACGGCGGTGGACGAACGCCGTCGCCGTCGGCGGGACCCGGTTCACCTCGCCGCCGAGGGCGGTGAGCATCACGGTGCCCGACCCGCCGCGGACGTTCTTCACCTGCGCCAGCAGAGCCTGGACGCCGTCGGCCGGAATCGAGCGGTCGAAGAAGTCGGAGCGGCCCGTGTACGTCTCCCGGTGCAGGGCCCCCTGCGGGGAGCGGCCCGGCGTGGAGCCCGGCAGGTGGCACTGGGCGTCGTCGGCGAAGGCCGAGCAGCCGGCGTAGATCTCCATGGCCTCCTCGTAGGAGCGGCGGCGCAGCGAGACGCCGGCCGCGTTCGCGCCGACGCGGGAGGCGAGGCGGTCGACGGCGTTCTGGAGTTCGCCGTAGGTGCCGAGGGAGAAGGCGGAGACGGTGACCGTCGGGGTGCCCGCGGTGTAGTTCGCCAGGTGCAGTGCCGACCAGATCTCGTCCGGCTGGGACGGGCCCCACTCCTGCCAGGCCTCCAGCACGGCGGCCGCCTCGGACCAGGGCCAGGACAGGTAGGCCGTGACGGCCTGCGGGGCGGGACGGGTGCGGAAGTGCAGTTCCGTGACGACGCCGAAATTGCCGTTGCCCGCGCCGCGCAGCGCCCAGAACAGGTCCGGGTGTTCGGTGGCGTCGGCGGTGAGCAGGCTGCCGTCCGCGGTGACCAGCGTCGCCCCGGTCAGGCTGTCGCAGGTCAGGCCATAGGCCCGGGACACCACGCCGTGGCCGCCGCCGAGGGTGAGACCGGAGACGCCCACGGTCGGGCAGGAGCCGGCGGGGATCGTCGCGCCCTTCGTGGCGAGCGCGCGGTAGACGTCGATGAGCTTGGCCCCGGCGCCGACCACGGCCGTGGTGCCGGAGGCGCGGACGGTGTCGAGCCGGTAGACGTCGATGATCAGGCGGCCGTCGCCGGAGGACCAGCCGGCGTAGGAGTGGCCGCCGTTGCGGATCGAGACGGCGACGCCATGGGCGCGGGCGTGGGTGAGGGCGGTGCTGATGTCGTCGGCGTGGGCGACGTAGGCGACGGCGGCGGGCTTCAGGGAGTCGAAGCGGGTGTTGTACAGCCGGCGGGCGGACTGCCAGTCGGCGTCGCCGGGCCGGACCAGCGAGCCGTCGAGGTCGCCGGCCAGCGCGGTCCAGTCGGCGGGGCCGGGGGAGGAGATGGTCCGCCCCGGGGACGCGGAGCCGGGTGCGCTGCCTGCGGTGCCCGTGCTGCCCGCGCCGCCGGGGGTGCCGGTCGCGGTGGGTGAGCAGGCGGTGGTGGTGAGTGCGGTGAGAGTGGCTGCCGCGCCGCCTATGAGTGTGCGCCGGTCCATGTGCTGGCCTCTTCCTGCCCCTGGGCTTGTGGGGAAAGGGACGGGATGTGGGGGGACGGGGGTTCCATGGTGGACCGGTGGCGGGAGGCGCGATCCGGCGGGGGCGTGCACTCCGGGGCGGCGGGGAGGGGGACCGACGCGGGGACCCGGGCCGTCGGGAGGATCCGGGCCGTCGAGGGGAGCGGGGCCGGTGGCAGTGGCGCCGGTGAGGGGGCCGGGAGCGGTGCCGGCCGGGCCCGGACCTGCCCGGTCTGTGGAGTGCCGCGTCTGTGGAGTGCCGCGTCTGTGGACTGCCGGGTCCGTCGGTGGTCGGTGGGGCTGGGGCCTGCCGAGTGCGGAACCCTCCGGGTTCGGTGCAGGCCGGGCCCCGGGGCTGCCGGGGAGGTTCGGTCCCGGTCGGCGGGGGCGTGGACCCCGAGCAGAGCGGGCAAGGTCCCTCGGTGTCCGTCAGCGCCCCGAAGGGGCGCGGCGCGGGGAACCGCGCGACCGGCCACGACGGCGCCGCGGCCGGCGGACGTCGTACCGCGGCACTTCCAGCGGAGCGCCTAGCACTGCGGGTGGCCCCCGGTGACCGCCCCCGGGTGCGCCTCCGCGTCGGCTCGCGCCAGGCTGCGTGCGCGGCGGGCCGGTCCGCGCCAGCCGCAGGTGCAGTGGGCCACGCAGAACCGGCCCTTTTCCATGGTGGTCGTGTGATGGTCCTGATCGGGGGCGACGGGGCCGTCCTGCTCGGTCACACCGTCAACGGTAGCGCGGGAAGCCCCCTGCGTGACGGGGGCACTTACCCGTCGTTAACCGGACGACAGGGGTCCAGTGGCGGACGTACCGGTGGTGGGCAGGCGATGGCTGAGCGGCGGAGGCGGCAACGGCGGCTGAGGGATGCGGGCGTCGCCGTCGGGGTGACGGCGTGCCTGTGCACCGGCGGGTGTTCCGGGCGCGGTGCCGCCGCTGAGGACGCGCGCGGCGGCGAGGATCCGGTGCAGACGCTCCGGGTCGCCGCCGACCGGCTGGTGGAGGCGGGCAGTTCGAAGGCCCGGACGTCCATGGAGATGGCCACCGGGGGGACCCGGGTGACCATCCGCGGGGCGGGGGTGTACGACTACCGCCGGCAGATGGGCCGGCTCACCGTGGTGCTGCCGCAGGATCCGGCGGGGACCAGCGGACATCGACCCATCACCGAACTCCTCGCCCCGGGGGCGTTGTTCATGAAGAACCGGGGTGCCGGGGTGCCCGCGGACAAGTGGGTGCGGGTGGAGACCGCCGGGCTGTCCGACGGGAACCTGGTCACCGGCGGGGCCACCGACCCGTACGCCGCAGCGGAGTTGCTGCGCGGGACGCGGTCGGCGACGTACCTCGGACGCACCGAGGTGGCGGGAGCCGAGGTGCGGCACTACCGCGGCACCGCCGATCTCGGGGAGGCCGCGAAGCGGGCGTCCGCGGCCGGAAGGGGGCCGCTGCGGGCCGCGGCGAAAGGGTTCGCCACCGCTGTCGTGCCGTTCGACGTGTACCTCGACGACGCGGGCCGCATCCGCAAGGTCCGGCACCGGTTCAGTTTCGTCAACGGGCAGCGGAAGGACGCCGTGGCCGTCGCCTCGACGACGCTGCTCTACGACTTCGGCGCCCTGGCCGACGTACGGCTGCCGAAGAGCCGGGACATCTACGCCGGGAAGATCGCCGAGTGAGTGGCCGGACGGCCGGGCCGCCGGGTGTGTGGCCAGGACTAGCCCTTCCGTGCCATGCGCGGCGCACCGGTCGCTCCCTACTCTAGGAAGCCGGTAACGGCAGAGATGAGGTGATGCATGTGGCTCCGGTCGGCGGTACGGCGGTTCAGGACCATGTGGCCCTCGCCGAGATCGAGCTGTGCGGAGAGCTGATCATCGCGGCCTCGGCCGCGGACGAGGACCGGCTCAGCCTGGCGAGCATCGACGAGGTGCTGAAGGTCGCCGAGGAGCGGGAGGGCGCTTCCGGGCGCTGAGTGTCAGGTCCGCAGCAGGCGGGCGATCGCCCTGGTCGCCTCTTCCACCTTGGCGTCGATCTCGTCGCCGCCCCTGAGGGCCGCGTCGGCGACGCAGTGCCGCAGGTGCTCCTCCAGCAGTTGCAGGGCGAAGGACTGCAGGGCCTTGGTGGAGGCGGAGACCTGGGTGAGTATGTCGATGCAGTAGACGTCCTCGTCGACCATCCGCTGCAGCCCGCGGATCTGGCCCTCGATCCGGCGCAGCCGCTTGAGGTGCTCGGCCTTCTGCTTGTGGTAGCCGTGCACGCCCCGGTCGTGGTCGGTCACCACCTCCGCACCGACCGCTTCCGCGTCGGTGGAGGGTGTACCTGCGCCGGCCTCGGTGGTCGTCATCGCGTCCTCCCCGGTGTACGGAAACGGGCATATACCCCTGGTGGGTATATAGTAGCGAAGTTCGCCGGTAAGAAGGGGCCGCAGCCCCCGTGCCGAACACTCTGCCCCATGGGCGACACTGGGGAACGGCCCGATAGCCGAGGCCGGATGATGCCCCTAGCATCAGCCTGACCGAAAACCGATGCATCCCGAGGACCCCACGTGCGCTTTCGTCTGACCCCCAGGGAGACGAGCTTCTACGACATGTTCGCCGCATCCGCGGACAACATCGTCACCGGCTCGAAGCTCCTGATGGAACTGCTCGGGGCGGACACCTCCGCCCGGGCCGAGATCGCAGAGCGTATGCGGGCCGCTGAACACGCAGGCGACGATGCCACGCACGCGATCTTCCATCAGCTGAACTCCTCGTTCATCACGCCGTTCGACCGTGAGGACATCTACTCCCTCGCATCGTCCCTCGACGACATCATGGACTTCATGGAGGAGGCCGTCGACCTGGTCGTCCTCTACAACGTCGAGGAACTGCCCAAGGGCGTCGAGCAGCAGATCGAGGTGCTGGCGCGGGCGGCGGACCTCACGGCCGAGGCCATGCCGCACCTGCGGACCATGGACAACCTCACCGAGTACTGGATCGAGGTCAACCGGCTGGAGAACCAGGCGGACCAGATCCACCGCAAGCTGCTCGCCCACCTCTTCAACGGCAAGTACGACGCCATCGAGGTCCTCAAGCTGAAGCAGATCGTGGATGTGCTGGAGGAGGCCGCCGACGCCTTCGAGCATGTGGCCAACACGGTGGAGACCATCGCGGTCAAGGAGTCCTGAGCGGCACCATGGACACCTTCGCCCTGGTCGTGACCATCACGGTCGCGCTCTTCTTCACGTACACCAACGGTTTCCACGACTCCGCCAACGCCATCGCCACCTCCGTCTCCACGCGGGCGCTGACCCCGCGGGCTGCCCTGGCGATGGCCGCCGTCATGAATCTGGCCGGTGCCTTCCTGGGCTCCGGGGTCGCCCACACGGTGAGCAGCGGCCTGATTCAGACGCCCGAGGGATCCAAGGGGATGGGCATCCTCTTCGCCGCCCTCGTCGGGGCGATCCTGTGGAACCTGATCACCTGGTACTTCGGTCTTCCGTCGTCCTCCTCGCACGCCCTGTTCGGAGGCCTGGTCGGCGCGGCTCTCGCCGGCGGTACGCAGGTCATCTGGTCCGGGGTCATCGACAAGGTGATCATCCCCATGGTGGTCTCCCCGGTGGTCGGCCTGATCGTCGGCTACCTCGTCATGTGCGCGATCATGTGGATCTTCCGGCGGACCAATCCGCACAAGGCCAAGCGCGGCTTCCGGATCGCCCAGACCGTCTCGGCGGCCGGAATGGCGCTCGGGCACGGCCTCCAGGACGCCCAGAAGACCATGGGTGTCGTGGTGATGGCGCTGGTCATCGCCGATGTGCAGGGTGCCGACGACCCGATCCCGGTCTGGGTGAAGGTCGCCTGCGCCGTGATGATGTCGCTCGGCACGTACGCGGGCGGCTGGCGCATCATGCGCACCCTGGGCCGCAAGATCATCGAACTCGACCCGCCGCAGGGGTTCGCCGCCGAGTCGACCGGCGCGTCGATCATGTTCGCCACCGCCTACATCTTCAAGGCGCCGATCTCCACGACCCACGTGATCACTTCCGCGATCATGGGCGTCGGGGCGACGAAGCGGCTGAACGCCGTGCGCTGGGGCGTGGCCAAGAACATCGTCATGGGCTGGTTCATCACCATGCCGGCGGCGGCGCTCGTGGCGGCCGGCGCCTTCGGCGTGGTGAACCTGGCGTTCCTCTAGGGCGGGGCCGTTCGACGCACCGGCGGTGCCGCGCGCCGGTCCGGTGGGGCCCACCGGCGCCCGGACCTCGCCGGTCACGACATCGGAACCCTCTCCAGCGCCTGCGGTGGTACCCCGCCGTGGGGGCTGTCGCCTCGCGGCACCCCGCCGCAGAGGGGTCCCGCCCCGGGCGCCGTCCACCGGTGAACTGGAGGACCTGCCCCGGCCCGCAGCCCCGACGCCGGTCCGGATCTCCGTGCGGCCTCTGCCGCGACGCCGCCCCTGCTCCTGCTCCGGGCCCTCCGCCCGGATCTCCGCGCCGGCCTCTGCCGCGACGCCGCCCCTGCTCCTGCTCCGGGCCCTCTGCCCGGATCTCCGCGCCGGCCTCTGCCGCGACGCCGCCCCTGCTCCTGCTCCGGGCCCTCTGCCCGGATCTCCGCGCCGGCCTCTGCCGCGACGCCGCCCCTGCTCCGGGCCCTCCGCCCGGACCTCCGCGCCGGCCTCTGCCGCAACTCCCCGTCCTCGCCGGCGCACCCTGCTCCACCGCGGCGGGTTCGGCCCGGTCGGCTCGACACACCCTGCTCCACCCCGTGTGGTCGGGCCCGGTCGGCCGACCGGTCGTTCGGGGTGAGGGCGGGGTGCTTCGGCCGGATCCAGGGCTCCAGCCGTTCCGCGTACGGTGACCGGTGCGGCCGTCTCGGCCGGAAAACGCAGGGGCCCGCCCCCCGGGAAACGGAGGGCGGGCCCTTCTGCGTCCCCGCGGTGGCACCGCCATGCAGCACCGCGGGGGGTCTTCACCGGCTTCGTCCGGTGCCGGCGACCCGCGCCGGCGGCCGGATCAGCCGAAGCGGCCGGAGATGTAGTCCTCGGTCGCCTGGACCGACGGGTTGGAGAAGATCCGCTCCGTGTCGTCGATCTCGATCAGCTTGCCGGGCTGGCCGACGGCGGCGAGGTTGAAGAACGCGGTGCGGTCCGAGACGCGGGCCGCCTGCTGCATGTTGTGCGTCACGATGACGATCGTGAAGCGCTCCTTCAGCTCACCGATCAGGTCCTCGATGGCGAGGGTGGAGATCGGGTCCAGGGCCGAGCAGGGCTCGTCCATCAGCAGGACCTTCGGCTCCACGGCGATCGCCCGCGCGATGCACAGGCGCTGCTGCTGACCGCCGGAGAGGCCGGAGCCCGGCTTGTTGAGGCGGTCCTTGACCTCGTTCCAGAGGTTGGCGCCCTTGAGCGACTTCTCGACGATGTCGTTCAGCTCGTTCTTGCGGTAGTTGCCGTTCAGACGCAGGCCCGCCGCCACGTTGTCGAAGATCGACATGGTGGGGAAGGGGTTGGGGCGCTGGAAGACCATGCCGACCTCGCGGCGGACGGAGACCGGATCCACGCCGGCGCCGTACAGGTCCTCGTCGTCCAGCAGCACCTTGCCCTCGACCCGGCCGCCCGGGGTGACCTCGTGCATGCGGTTGAGGGTGCGCAGGAACGTCGACTTGCCGCAGCCGGAGGGGCCGATGAACGCGGTCACCGTGCGCGGCTCGATGGTCATCGAGATGTCGTCGATGGCCTTGTGGGAGCCGTAGTAGGCGGACAGTCCGCTGACGTCGATTCGCTTCGCCATTGCTTCTTCACTTCCAAACAGTCGCTGTGGGGGTCGCCGTCAGCGACCGGCCCCGCGGCGGTAGCCGCTCAGTGTTGGCTCGGGGCCTTCCAGCGGGCGATACCGCGGGCCACCAGGTTGAGGATCATCACGAAGGCGATCAGGGCGAGTGCCGCCGCCCACGCGCGGTCGTACGCCGCGTTGGCGCCCGAGCTGTTCGCGTACTGCTGGTAGATGTACAGCGGCAGCGAAGCCTGCGGGCCCTCGAAGGGGTTGTTGTTGATGAAGTTCGTACCCCAGACCAGCAGCAGCATCGGAGCGGTCTCGCCGGTGATGCGCGCGACCGCGAGCATCACGCCCGTGGTGATGCCGCCGATGGAGGTCGGCAGGACCACCTTGAGGATGGTGCGCCACTTCGGCACGCCGAGCGCGAGGGATGCCTCGCGCAGCTCGTTCGGTACGAGCTTGAGCATCTCCTCGGTGGAGCGGACCACGACCGGCATCATCAGGATCGACAGGGCCAGCGAACCGGCGAAGCCGGAGTAGCCCATGTCGAGGATGAGGATCCAGAAGCTGAGGATGAACAGACCGGCGACGATCGACGGGATGCCCGTCATGACGTCGACGAAGAAGGTGATGGCCTTGGCGAGCTTGCCCTTGCCGTACTCGACCAGGTAGATCGCGGTGAGTACGCCGATCGGCACGGCGATCAGGCTGGCGAGGCCGACCTGCTCCAGGGTGCCGATGATCGCGTGGTAGATGCCGCCGCCGGGTTCGGTGTCGGCGACCACGCCCATGGAGTGCGTGAGGAAGTAGACGTCGAAGACCTTCACGCCGCGCTTGACGGTCTCCCAGACCAGGGAGGCCAGCGGGATGACGGCGAGGAGGAAGGCGACCCAGATGAGGCTGGTCGCGATGCGGTCCTTGGCCTGACGGCGGCCCTCGACCTTCGCGGCGATCCCGTAGGTGGCGACGACGAAGACGACCGCGGCGATCAGGGCCCACTGGATGGAGCTGTGCAGTCCGGCGGCCGCGCTGATGCCGAGGCCGGCCGCGACACTGCCGGCGATGATCGCCAAGGGGGACCACTTGGGCAGGTGGCCGCCGCGCAGCGTGCTGCGGTGCTTGCTCGTGAGGGTGGTGCTCATGCGTTGGCCCCCGAGTACTCGGCACGGCGGGCGATGATCAGGCGGGCCGCACCGTTGACCAGAAGGGTGATGACGAAGAGGACGAGACCGGAGGCGATCAGCGCGTCACGCCCCTGCTCGGTCGCCTCGCCGAACTTGCTGGCGATGTTCTGCGCGAACGTGCCGCCGCCCGGGTCGAGCAGGCTGGCCTTGATCTCGAAGGTGGGGGAGAGCACGGTGGCCACCGCGATCGTCTCGCCGAGCGCGCGGCCGAGGCCCAGCATCGAGGCCGAGATCACGCCGGAGCGGCCGAAGGGCAGCACCGACATGCGGACGACCTCCCAGCGGGTGGCGCCGAGGGCGAGCGCGGCCTCCTCGTGCATCCGGGGAACCTGGCGGAAGACCTCGCGGCTCACGTTGGTGATGATCGGCAGGATCATGATCGCGAGCAGGATGCCGACGGTGAGCAGGGAGCGCGGGGCGCCGCCCTGCCAGTCGAAGATGCCGGTCCAGCCGAGGTAGTCGTCGAGCCAGCCGTAGAGGCCGTCCAGGTTCGGGACGAGGATCAGGGCGCCCCACAGGCCGTAGACGATCGACGGTACGGCGGCGAGCAGGTCGATGACGTACGCGATGGGGCCGCTGAGGCGGCGGGGCGCGTAGTGCGTCAGGAAGAGAGCGATGCCGACGGCCACCGGGACCGCGAGGGCCATGGCGATGATCGAGGAGACGACCGTGCCGAAGACCAGGACCGCGATACCGAAGTCCGGCGGGGTGACGTTGGTGTTCCACTCGAAGGTGGTGAAGAAGTTGCCCGTGTCCTCGGGCAGGACCTTGAAGGCGCGGTAGGTGAGGAAGACCGCGATCGAGGCCATGATCAGCAGAAGCGCGATGCCCGAGCCGCGGGACAGACCGAGGAAGATCCGGTCACCGGGTCGGGTGGCGCCACGGACGGTGCGGTTCTCGGCCTGGCCGGGCCGTGGACTGGGCGGAGGTGCTGTCGGGGTGTGCGTCGATATGTCCATGAGGTTCTCCGGTCTGCGGAGCCGCTCGTGGTGGGCGGCTCGGGCGGGGCCGGGTGGCGGCCCCTGGCGGCGGTGCACCGGATGGTGCGGTCCGGACCCGGGTGGCGGATCCGGACCGCACGCTGGGTCAGCTCAGGTTCGCGATGGCCGCGCGGACCTTGGTGGCGATGTCGCCCGCGAGCGGGGCGTAGCCGGCGTCGGAGAGGATGCTCTGGCCGTCCTCGCTGGCGATGTAGGTGAGGAAGGACTTCACGGCCGGCAGGGTGTCGGCCTTGTTGCCCTTGTCGCAGACGATCTCGTACGTGACCAGGCTGATCGGGTACGCGCCCGGGGTGGACGGGTTGTAGTCCAGCTGGAGGGCGAGGTCGTTGCCCGTGCCGACGATCTTGGCGGCACCGATGGCCTTGGAGGCGTTCTCGGTGGTCGCCGCGACCGGCTCGGCGGCAGCGGTCTTGATCTCCACGGCCTTCATGCCGTCGGCGACGTAGGACAGCTCGAAGTACGAGATGGCGCCCTCGGTCTGCTTCACCTGCTGGGCCAGGCCGGAGGAGCCCTGCGCGGACTGGCCGCCCTTGGCCTTCCAGCTCTTGCCGGGCTCGTACTGCCAGTCGCCGGCGGCCTTGAGGTACTTGGTGAAGTTGTCGGTGGTGCCGGACTCGTCCGAGCGGTGGAAGGCCTGGATCTTCAGGTCGGGCAGCTTGACGCCGGGGTTCAGCGCCGCGATGGCCTTGTCGTTCCAGTTGGTGATCTCGCTGTTGAAGATCTTGGAGAGCGTCTTGGCGTCGAGGATCAGGGTGTCCACGCCCGGCACGTTGTAGCCGACCGCGATCGGGCCGCCGACCATGGGCAGGTCGATGGCCTGGCCGCCGGAGCAGACCTTCTTCGACTCGGTGATCTCGTCGGGCTTCAGCGCGGAGTCCGAACCGGCGAAGGCGGTCTGGCCCTGCAGGAAGTTCGTGATGCCGGCGCCGGAACCGTTGGCGTTGTAGTTGATCTGGACGCCGTTGCAGGCGGCCGTGTACTGCTTCACCCAGGCGTCGATGGCGTTCTTCTGCGCCGAGGAGCCGGCGGCCTGCAGCTGGCCCTTGGCGTCGTCGCACTTGATGTTGCCGGCCGGAGCGCTGGCGGCACCGCTGCTGTTGCCGCTGCTGTTCTTGTCGCCCGTGTCGTCCGAGCCGCACGCCGTGAGGGCCAGGGCGCCGGAGACGGCAAGTGCGCCGAGGGCGAGGGCCCGCCGGTTCATGCGCTGAAGCTTCACTGAGGAACGTCCTTCCGGGAGCCGCCGTCCTGAATTCGGCGGCGTGCGTTCTTTGGAGATGCGGGCGCGTCCTCGAGACCGCGGTCCGCACCGGGTAAGGCCGAAATTAGGCAGATCAGGTGAAGCCGCCTGTGGGCGCAAATGAACGGCGGGTGAACCCCTGTGGACGGTGCGGTTAGGTCACGGAAGGCTTACGCCGAGGACACGGCGGGGTTCCGGGCTCTGTTCGGCGCACGGCCGCGGTGCGGTCGCGGTACGGCCGCCTCGCGGGGCGTGCGGTACGGGCGTGGTCCGCGCCCGGTGCGGCCGTGGACGGGGCGTCGCGGGGTCGGGGTGCGGCCTGGGCGCGGCAGGGTGCCGCAGGTTGCGGCGGGGTTACGGCGGGGGAAGGTCGCGGGTGCGGACGGGGTCTGGGCTGTCGTCGGGGTCGTGGTCGGTTGTGAGCTGCTCGGGTGCCATGCGATCACGGCATGCCCGATATGTCCATCGGGTTCGTCCATCGAACCACTAGTGCCGCGCCTGGTGCGGCACTAGGTCGTGCGCAGCGCGTCCAGCAGCGCGTCGACCAGGTCGCGGTCCCTCGGCTGGGTGAGCCGCTTCCGGGCGGCCACCGGCGGCAGCCAGAGGAGGCGGTCCACCTCCGTGTTGGGCGTGAAACCGCCGCCCGCGGCCTCGGCGGCCCAGTACCGCACCCGCTTCGGACGGCCGTTCGCCGTGTAGTGCAAGGTGGTCAGCTCGCGGCCAGGCACGGCCCGGTGGCCGGTTTCCTCCGCCACCTCGCGCAGGGCGCCGGAGAGCGGGTCCTCCTCGCGCTTCAGCTTGCCCTTGGGATGCGACCAGTCGTCGTACTTGGGCCGGTGGACGAGGCAGATCTCCAGCCCGTCGTCCACCGGGGAGCGGCGCCACAGAACGCAGCCCGCCGCCTGCACCGTGCTGTCCTCGGGAGTGCTCACCGGGCGCTCACCGCCTCCTCGGTCCGGTCGCTCGGTCGGCCGGTCGCCTCGTCCGCCGTTCCGCCCCTTCCCCGGTCGGTGACGGCCGCCGGTCGGCGCGGGGCGCGCCCGCCTCAGGCGGTGCCCACCGCTTCCTTGTGCCAGGACTGCTGGAACGCGTACCGCGCCGCCTCCACCTCATGCCGCTGGTCGGCATGGAGCACGCCCAGCGCGTACGCCGTCGCCGGGGCGATCCGCGGCGTGCGGGCCGCCTGCGCGGCAGCCGCCGCGGCCTCCGAGGCGTCGCGGTGCCGGTTGAGGGCCTGGCCGGCCTGGAGGAGCCGCACGTCCACCGTCTCGTCGCCGGCCAGCACCTCCCCGGCGTACCGGTGCAGGCGCAGCAGCAGCCGCACCTGGTGCCAGGGCGCGTCCTGCGGATGCGGGGACGGATCCGGTGACAGACCGTGGATCAGTGCCTCCGCGTTGTACGGATGGCCCGCGGTGACCAGGGGCAGCGCGGCCACGGCGTCGGAGAGCCGCTCCACGGCCGCGGCGGCGTGGGGGCGCAGGGCAGTGGTGGCCGCGGCGGAGGTGAGGGGGACCTCGCTGGCCAGTAAGGCGACCTTGTCCGCGACGGCGTGGAAGCGGCTGCTGCCCAGGGCCTGGAGCGCCGTGGAGTGGGCCCGGGTCCGGGCGAGCGTGAGCTGGCGGTCGAGCAGCGCGCCCGCCTTCGCCGCGCCGACGGTGAGGTTGCCGCGTTCCGTGGCGGCCGCCGGGTGTGCGGGGCCCGCACTGGCGCCGGACGCCTCCCCGACGCCCGGAGGCGTGTGTGGCGCGGCACCACCACCGCCCGCCCGTTCCACGTCGGCGGCGCGGGCGGCCACCGGCGTGCCCGCGGCAGGCGTGTTCGCCTGCGCCGGTACCGCCGCCGCCCCCGACAGCCGCTGGAGGGCGCCCAGGAGCCGCTCCAGGCGGGCCTGGTACGCGTGCTCCAGGGCCAGCGTGCCCGACAGCCACGCCAGCTCGGGGCGGATCTCCTCGGACCAGTCGGGGTCGAGGAGGGGGCGGTAGGTGTGCAGGCTGCCGCTGATCCGGCGGGCCGACCGGCGCAGGGCGCGTGCCGCGTCGACGGAAGCCTGCGCACCGGAGGCCGCCCCCGTCCCCCCGGTCTCCCGGTGCAGGCGCAGCGCGCGCAGGAACTCCGTGGCCTGCGCCCGGAGGTACCCCGCGAGGGCTGTCCCGGTGGGGACGCTCTCCTGCCCGGGCGACCCGGGGGACGGCCCGACCCCGGGGTCCGTCAGGTCATGGTGTCGCATTGCCACGCCGGCGCCTCCGGGCGTCTATGAGCATCTCCTGGACATTGCGCAGGGGCTGGCCGTCCGCGTCGGTCGAGTGCCGGGTCCACTCGCCGTCCGGCCCGAGGTGCCAGGACACGGTGGTGTCGGCCATGCCCGTCTCCAGCAGCCGGTTGAGGGCGGCCCGGTGGGCGGGGTCGACGACCCGGACCAGGGCCTCGATACGGCGGTCCAGGTTGCGGTGCATCATGTCGGCGCTGCCGATCCACACCTCGGGCTCGCCGCCGTTGCCGAAGGCGAAGACCCGCGAGTGTTCCAGGAAGCGGCCGAGGACGGAGCGGACCCGGATGTTCTCCGACAGGCCCGCCACGCCCGGGCGCAGCGCGCAGATCCCGCGCACCCACACGTCGACGGGCACACCCGCCTGGGACGCCCGGTAGAGCGAGTCGACGACGGCCTCGTCGACCATCGAGTTGGCCTTGATGCGGATGTAGGCGGGCCGCCCGGCGCGGTGGTGCTGTATCTCCTTGTTGACCCGCGAGATCAGACCGTCGCGCAGCGACTTGGGGGCCACCAGCAGACGGCGGTAGGTCTCCCGGCGCGAGTAGCCCGACAGGCGGTTGAACAGGTCGGACAGGTCGGCGCCGACCTGCGGGTCGGCCGTCAGCAGGCCGAGGTCCTCGTACAGGCGCGCCGTCTTGGGGTGGTAGTTGCCGGTGCCGACGTGGCTGTAGCGCCTGAGCGTCTCGCCCTCCTGGCGGACGACGAGGGACAGTTTGCAGTGGGTCTTCAGTCCCACCAGGCCGTAGACGACGTGGCAGCCGGCCTCCTCCAGCTTGCGCGCCCACTTGATGTTGGCGTGCTCGTCGAAGCGCGCCTTGATCTCGACCAGCACCAGGACCTGCTTGCCGGCCTCCGCGGCGTCGATGAGCGCGTCGACTATCGGCGAGTCGCCGGAGGTGCGGTACAGGGTCTGCTTGATGGCCAGCACGTCCGGGTCTCCGGCAGCCTGCTCCAGGAAGGCCTGCACGGAGGTGGAGAAGGAGTCGTAGGGGTGGTGCAGCAGCACGTCCCGCTGGCGCAGCGCGGCGAAGATGTCGGGCGCGGACGCCGACTCGACCTCCGCGAGGTCGCGGTGGGTGCCGGCGACGAACTTCGGGTACTTCAGCTCCGGCCGGTCGAGGCTGTGGATGCGGAAGAGGCCCGTGAGGTCCAGGGGGCCGGGCAGCGGGTACACCTCGGCCTCGGAGATCTTCAGCTCGCGGACCAGCAGGTCCAGCACCTCGCGGTCGATGGACTCCTCGACCTCCAGGCGCACCGGCGGCCCGAAGCGGCGCCGCATGAGCTCCTTCTCCAGGGCCTGCAGCAGATTCTCGGCGTCGTCCTCCTCGACCTCCAGGTCCTCGTTCCGGGTGAGGCGGAAGGCGTGGTGCTCCAGCACCTCCATGCCCGGGAACAGCTCCTCCAGGTGCGCGGCGATGACGTCCTCGATGGGGACGTACCGGCCCGGGGAGGCCTCCAGGAAGCGCGACAGCAGCGGCGGCACCTTCACACGCGCGAAGTGCTTGTGCCCGCTGACCGGGTTGCGCACGACGACGGCGAGGTTGAGCGAGAGGCCGGAGATGTAGGGGAACGGGTGCGCGGGGTCGACCGCGAGCGGGGTGAGGACCGGGAAGATCTGGTGCCGGAAGAGCGTGAACAGCCGGGCCTGCTCCTTCTCGGCCAGCTCGTTCCAGCGGACCAGGTGGATGCCCTCCTCCGCGAGGGCGGGCGCCACGTCCTCGTGGAAGCACGCGGCGTGCCGGGCCATCAGCTCGCGCGAACGCGCCCAGATCATCTCCAGCACCTCGCGCGGCTGGAGCCCGGACGCGGAGCGGGTGGCGACGCCGGTGGCTATGCGCCGCTTCAGACCGGCGACGCGGACCATGAAGAACTCGTCCAGGTTGCTGGCGAAGATCGCCAGGAAGTTGGCGCGCTCCAGGAGGGGCGTGTTCGGGTCCTCGGCGAGTTCCAGAACGCGCTCGTTGAAGGCGAGCCAGCTGCGCTCCCGGTCGAGGAAGCGCCCCTGCGGCAACGGCACGCCGTCGGCCTGCGACTCCTCGTAGGTGTCGAGGTCGGCGTCGATGTCCGGTTCCAGGTCGGAGACCGCCCCCGCGGCGACCTGCGGGCGGTGCGCGGCGATGGAGCCCACGGAGGGCTGCGTGTGCGGGACCTGTGCCTGGGTGTCTGACTGACTCATGAACCCATTCTTCCGCGCCGGCAGCGATACGGGCGCGTCGGAAAGTGCGGGCGGGAGCGCGGCGGCGGTCCCCTCGGGGGGCGGCGAAGGCTCAGGCACGGCGGGCTTCATTCGCCGAGCGTCGCAAGCCCGTCTGAATCGATGGTTACGGAGACATGACGTACGGATAGCGGGGAGTGGCTCCGAAGGGGCGGGGAGCCGGGGCGGGGGAGCTCGACCGGAGGGCCGGAACCGGTCGGACGCGGGGGAGCGGAAGGGGCGCGCGGGACGTGCCCGGGACGTGCCCGGGAGGGGCCCGCCGGACGGGTTGCCCATCATGGTCGGCGAACCACCCGCACCCGGAGGGAGGAGCGCCTCGGGCGAGGGGCGGGACCGGGACGGAGAAGTCGTCGTCGGATGCGTGAACCGATCGGCGGGCCTCATCCGATGAGGAGATGTGAGCGAAACGAGAAGCGACGGGGAGCTGCTGCGGGCCATCGCGGCAGACGGGGACCGTCACGCCTTCGAGGAGCTGTACCGGCGGTACGCGCCGTGGCTCGCTGCGCGCATGCGCAGCCGCTGCGCCGACGCCGGGACGGTCGACGACGTCGTACAGGAGACGTTCCTCCAGGTGTGGCGGGGCAGCGCCCGCTATCGCGAGGAGGGCGACGTGGCCGGCTGGCTGTGGCGCATCGGTTCGCGCCGGCTGGTCGACGCGCTGCGCGGCGACGGCGCCCGCGGCCGGCTGCGGCAGGCGCTGGCGCGGCTGCGGCACCGGGACGAGGCGTCGGCGGAGGAACGCGTGCTCGCGGGGGTGGAGCACGGGGACCTCGCCGGCGCCCTCATCAGGCTGTCGCCCGAACTCCGCGCCGTTCTCCAGGCGACCGTCGTCGACGGGCTCAGCACCCGGGAGGCAGCCGTCGTCCTCGGCATTCCGCCCGGCACGGTCAAGACGCGGGCGCACAGGGCCCGCAAGCAACTGCGGGAGGCGCTGGCATGACGTGGCACGTGGCAGAAGAGGACCTGCGCGCGTACCTGCGGGGTGACCTCGCGCCGCCCCTGCTGTGGTCGGCCGACACCCACCTGACGGCCTGCGCCGGCTGCCGCGCCCTGCTGGCGGACCTGAGCGACCCGGTCGCGCTGGACACGGGCTGGGAGCGACTGGACGCCGAGCTCGACGCGCCCAGGCGAGGCGTGTTCGAGGGGCTGCTGGTGCGGTGCGGGGTCGCCGACCACTCCGCGCGGCTGCTGGCGGCCACCCCGGTGCTGCGCCGGTCGTGGATGCTGGCGGTGGTGTTCGTGCTGGCGATGACCGTGCTCATGGTCCGCCTCGCGGACAATCCGGGCCTTTTCCTGGGCCTGGCCCCGCTGCTGCCGCTGGCCGGGGTGGCCCTGTCCTACGGCCCCGTCCTCGACCCGACGTACGAGATGGCCGTCGTCGCGCCGCTGCACGGTTTCCGGCTGCTGATGCTGCGCACGGTCGCCGTGCTCGGCGCCGGTCTCGTCCTCAACGGTCTGGCCACGCTCGCGCTGCCGGCCTACGGGCTGCGGGCCCTGGCCTGGCTGCTGCCCGCGCTGGCCCTCACCGCGACGGGGCTCGCGCTCACCCCCCGCCTCGGCCCGGTCCTGGGCCCCGCGCTGGTCGGCACGGCCTGGACGGCGCTGCTGCTGATCGCCCGGGCGCGGGCCCACGGGACGCCCGCGCCGTTCACCGCGGGCGGCCAGCTGGCGGCCGCACTGGTCGCCGCCGCCGCCGTCTGGCTGCTGATCAGGCTCCGCGACCGCTTCGACTCCACCTCCGCCCACACACCGTTCGCCGGCTTCACCCACGGGAGCGCCGCATGACCGTCACCGTCTCCGCCTCCGGGCTGACCCTCCGCTACGGCGGCACCAGAGCCCTCGACGACGTCTCTCTGAGCCTGCGCGCCGGGGTGACCGGCCTGCTCGGGCCCAATGGCGCCGGCAAGACCACCCTGCTGCGGGTCCTCGCCACCGCCGTGCCCGCCGACGGGGGCTCCTTCACCGTCCTCGGGCACGCCCCCGGCAGCGCGGCCGGTCGGCAGAACCTCCGGCGCACCCTCGGCTACCTGCCGCAGAACCCCGGCTTCCACCCGGACTTCTCGGCGTTCGAGTTCGTCGACTACGTGGCGATCCTGAAGGAGCAGACCGATCGCACCGCCCGCCATCGCGAGGTGCGGCGGGTCCTCGACGCCGTCGACCTGTCCGACGTGCGCGGCCGGCGACTGAAGCGGCTGTCCGGCGGCATGAGACAGCGGGTCGCCCTGGCCGCCGCCCTTGTCGGGGAACCCGGCTTCCTCGTGCTGGACGAGCCCACCGTCGGCCTCGACCCCGAGCAGCGGGTGCGTTTCCGGGAGCTGATCGCCCAGGCGGGCGAGGGCCGCACGGTGCTGCTCTCCACCCACCAGACCGAGGACGTGGCGATGCTCTGCCACCGGGTGATCGTCCTGGCCTGCGGCCGGGTCCGCTTCGAGGGGACCCCGGCCGAGCTGACCGCACGGGCGGACGGCCGGGTGTGGAGCAGCGCCGCACGGGACCCGGGAGCCCGCGCCGGCTGGCGCACCGGCGCCGGAACCTTCCGCAACGTCGGGGACCCCCCGAAGGGCGCCGAACTTCTCGATCCCACCCTGGAGGACGGCTACCTTCTCACCCTCGACGACCCGGACGGTGCCGCCCCCGCGCAGCAGGGGGAGGCCGCCGCGTGAGCACGACGACGATGCCGCCCGCTCCCGAGGTCACCAGGCCGCCCGCCGACGGGGACCGCCCTTGGGCAGCGGTCCTCGCCCTCGCCCGCTTCGAGGCGCGCGAACTGCTGCTGAACATCCCGGTCCTCGTCCTGCTGGTCCTCTACCTCGGCTACACCGCCTACGGCCTGGTGGCGGCCGAGCAGGACGGCATGACCGACTACCCCGTGCTGCAGAACGCCGACCGGGCCTCCCAGACCGCCCCGCAACTCGTCGCCCTCGCCGTGCTGCTGTGCGTCAACCATGCGGTGCTGCGCTCCCGGCGCCACGGAACCGACCGGCACTTCGGCGTCCTGCCCCTGCAGCCCTGGCGGCGCACCCTCGCGCACGCCCTGTCGGCCGTGCCGTTGGCGGGCCTCGTCGCCGTCGTCGTCGGCGCCGAGTTCGCCTGGGCGGCGAGCAAACCGGGTGCGGTCGGGCACGGCTCCCTCTTCGAACTGGTGGTCGCCCCGCTGTCGGTACTGCTCGCCGGAGTCGTCGGGGTCCTGCTCGCCCGTCTGATCGGCTCCGCCTTCGCGGCCCCGCTCTTCGTGGTCGGCCTGTACGTCCTGCTGGCCGTGTTCTCCATCGCCACCAGCGGGTCCGACCCGCACTGGCTGCGCTGGCTGTCGCCCGTCGTCCCGGAGTCGGGCGGCGACCCGCTCCCCTCCGGCCTGCTGGGCCGCCCCGCCGCCTGGCACGCGCTGTACCTGGTGGGCCTGACCGTCGCGCTGCTGTGCGGTGCGGTGACGGCGAGCGGGCGGCGGACCCGCACGGTCGCCGTGGTGACCGCCGCGGCCCTCGCCGCCACGGCCGCGGGCATCGCCGGGCAGTCCCCCGGCGACTCGCGGGACCTGGCGGCGGCCAGGGAGACGGCTTCCGCCAGCCCGGAGACGGTGGAGTCCTGCACCGTCCGCGGCTCCGTCACGTACTGCGCCTTCCCGGAGTGGAGCGGTCGCACCGCCGACTGGGCCGCGGTGGTCGAGCGGGTGCAGCACCTGGCGGGCGACCGGCGCGACCGGCTGACCGTACGCCAGCGCGTCGAGGCGCGGTACGGCCTGACGAGCGACGCCGCACTCACCGCGCTGAGCGGGCCCGGCCAGGTCACCGTCGGCACCGCCTGGGGAGGCAACCGGATCCCCGAGTTCGCGGTCGGCGTCGCATCCGTCCTGGTGGCGGGCGACGAGCAGGCGGCGAGCGCGGTGTGCGACGCGCGGGCGGTGACGATCACATGGCTGGCGCTGGCCGCCCAGGCCGATCCGATGAGCGCCTTCGTCCACGTCCGCCTGGACGACCGCACGGAGGGATCCGGCCTCGTCCTCGCCCCCACCGACCCGCTCGGCATGAGCGCCGGAGAGACGGCCATGGTCCGCGCGCTGCTGGCCAAGCCGCGTGAGGTCGTCTCCGCGGCGGTGCGCGCCCACTGGGCGGAGCTCACCTCGCCGAAGACCTCCCTGGCACGGGTCGCTCAGCTGCTCGACGTGAAGGCTCCGGAGAAGGAGGACAGCCGTGACGCGTGCGAGGCGTAGCCGGGGGGAGGCACCCCCGGTGATCGGTCCCCTGCTTCGGCCCACCGCCCGGATGCTGCCCCGCGCAGCCCTGACCGCGGGCGTCGCGCTGGGGCTGCTGGTGGCGGCGCTGCCGAGGCTGCTGCCGGACACCGAGAGTCAGTTGTTCGGCCTGGCCCTGCTCAGAGCGACCGCGCTGGCCTTCGCACTGGGCCTCGCGTTCCTCCTGGACGACCCCGCCCGGCCCACGACGGAGACGGTGCCGACGGGACAGCCGGTCAGGACCTGGCTCCGTGCCGCCCTGGCCCTCCCGGCCGCGGCCCTCGGCTGGTGTGCCGCCCTGCTGCTCGTACCGCAGGCCGCGCGGCCCCCGCTGGGAGACGTCACGGCGGAGGCGGCGGCCCTCACCGCGACCGCGCTGGCGCTCGCCGCGGCCGCCGCCCGCCGCACCTCGGAGACCCAGCCGGGCAGGATCGCGGTCCAGGCACTGCCGGTGCTCGTCGTCGTCGGGCTCCTGCTTCCCGAACGGTGGGGCCTGTTCGTCGCCCCGGGCAGCCCGGAGTGGGACGCCGCGCATCACCGATGGGCCGCGGTCCTGCTCGTGGCCCTGGTCGTCTGGACGGCGAGCGTGCGTGAACCGATCCGGCGGAGGACCCTCCGCAACGGCTTCGGCATGGGCACGCTGCGGCCGTAGCCGGCGTGGACGGCGCCTCTCGGCGGCCCGGACGGCCTCACGTCTCCGTGCGGTACATGAGGTCCGCCTCGTAGGTGGTGAAGCCCATTCGCTCGTACACCGACACCGCCGCCTTGTTGTCCGCGTCGACGTAGAGCATCGCCGTCGGCAGGCCCTGGGCGGCCAGGTGCCGCAAGCCGACGACGGTGAGGGCCTTGCCGAGGCCGCCGCCCTGGTTGCCGGGGGCGACGCCGAGGACGTAGACCTCGCCGAGCTGCTCCTCCGCGTGGACCTTGGTCCAGTGGAAGCCGACGAGTTCGCGGTCGCCGTCGGTCTCCCGCTCGGCGAGGAAGAAACCGGCAGGGTCGAACCAGGGCTCGGCCTCACGGTCGTCGAGGTCGCGCTGGGTGAGCGAGCCCTGCTCGGGGTGGTGGGCGAAAGCGGCGGCGTTGACGGCGAGCCAGGCGGCGTCGTCCTGGCCGGGGACGAAGCTGCGGATGGTGACGCCCTCGGGCAGGACCGGCTCGGGCAGCGCCAGGGCGGTCAACGGAAGGCGCATCTGACGCAGTTCACGGAACAGCGTCAGGCCGAGGACCTGCGCCAGGTGCCGGGCGGCGGAGTGGCCGCCGTGCGCCCACACCCGCAGTCGCTTGCCGGAGGCGGCGAGCAGCGCGGAGCCGAGGGCACGGCCGTGCCCCTGGCCGCGGTGGGCGGGGTGGACCACGAGTTCGGCCGCGGGGGCCTCGATCGGGTCGGTGTCCTCCAGCTGGGCGTATCCGACGAGGACGCCGTCGACGGTGAGCAACAGGTGGGAGACGCCCTCCCGTTCGCCACCGCGCAGCTGCAGCCGGCCTTGCTCGGACACCGCCTGCTGGCCGTCGGTGCGGGTGGCGTCGGCGAGCAGGCCGAGCACGGCCTCGATCTGGTCCGGGGAGAGCGCGGTGACGGTCTCGATGGAGCGTGCGCCAGGGGGCCGTGCGGTGTCGTCGCTGGTCATGCGTACGAGCGTAAGGGGAGGAGCCCCCAAAGTGTCGGCAGGCGGAGGGCAAAGGGAAACCAGGATGTAACCCCGAACCCCCTGTCGCGCTACGCGCGTTGACTCTAGGCTGCGGGCCGGAACAGGGCCCGCCTCGGCATTTCCCGCAGGGCCCGGCAGAGCCACAGGACCTCGCGGCGCGCACCGCCGCACCCGGGTCCCGCAGGCGCAGACGACCCACAGGGGGGCGACTTTGTCAGCCACATCACAGCCGAAGCCCAGACGCCGTACATACCGCCGACTCGCCGCGGCTGCCGTCGGTCTCGTCACCGCCGGGGCGCTCGCCGCGGCGCTGCCCGGCACCGCGGCGGCGGGGGAGAACCACGGAAAGCCGGGCGGCCACAGGCCGGGCCGCTACCAGGACGTGCAACTGCTGTCCTTCAACGACCTGCACGGCAACCTCGAACCGCCGTCCGGATCCTCCGGCCGCGTCACCGAACTCCAGCCGGACGGCACGACGAAGACGGTCGACGCGGGCGGCGTGGAGTACCTGGCCACGCACCTCCGCGAGGCCCGCCAGGGCCACCGCTACTCCATCACCGCCGCGGGCGGTGACATGGTCGGCGCGTCGCCGCTGCTGTCGGGCCTGTTCCACGACGAACCCACCATCGAGGCGCTGAACAAGCTGGACCTGGACGTCACCTCCGTGGGCAACCACGAGTTCGACGAGGGCGCGACGGAGCTGGCCCGCCTGCAGAACGGCGGTTGCCACCCCACGGACGGCTGCTACACCGACGGGGGCTTCGCGGGCGCCGACTTCCCGTACCTCGCGGCGAACGTCCTCGACGACACCACGGGCAAGCCGATCCTCAAGCCCTACTGGGTCTGGCGGAAGGGCGGCGTCAAGATCGGGTTCATCGGCGTCACCCTGGAGGGCACCCCGGGCATCGTCTCCGCGGACGGCGTCAAGGGCCTGACCTTCAAGGACGAGGTCGAGACCATCAACAAGTACGCCAAGGTGCTGCAGCGCCAGGGCGTGCAGTCGATCGTGGCCCTCATCCACGAGGGCGGCTACCCGGCGTCCTCGTCGTACAACTACGACTGCGACGCGTCGGGCGCGGGCGGCGGGATCTCCGGCCCCATCGTCGACATCGCCAGGAACATCACGCCGGCGGTCGACGCGCTGGTGACGGGGCACACCCACCAGGCCTACGTCTGCACGATCCCCGACCCGGCGGGCCACCCCCGCATGGTCACGTCCGCAGCCTCCTACGGCCGCCTCTACACGGACACGACGCTGACGTACGACCGGCGGACGGGTGACATCGTCCGTACGGCGGTGAAGTCGGCGAATCGCGTGGTCACCCGTGACGTGCCCAAGGCGGCGGACATGACCTGCCTGATCGGCCGGTGGAACGCCCTTGCCGCCCCGATCGGCAACCGTCCCATCGGCTACGTCGCCGCGGACGTCCCCCACACGGGCACCGAGTCCCCGATGGGCGACCTGATCGCGGACGCCCAGCTCACCTACGCCAGGACCCTGGACCCGTCGACGGACCTGGCCCTGATGAACCCCGGCGGTGTCCGGGCCGGGCTGACCTACGCGGCCAAGGGCAGTGAGGGCGACGGCGTGGTGACGTACGCGGAGGGCTTCACGGTCCAGCCGTTCGCCAACACGGTGAACCTGCAGGACTTCACCGGCACACAGCTGATCCAGGTCCTCAAGGAGCAGGTCAGCGGTACCAACGCGGCTGCGCCGAGGATCCTTCAGCCCTCCACCGGCCTGACGTACACACTGGACCTGACCCGGACCGGCGAGGAGCGCGTGGTCACGGACACCGTTCGGCTGAACGGCGCCCCGATCGACCCGGCGGCCACCTACCGTGTCGCGACGAACAGCTTCCTCGCAGGCGGCGGCGACGGCTTCCCGACGCTGGGGCAGGGTACCGGCGACCTCGTCGGCACCGACGACCTGACGGCCCTGGAGCAGTACCTGACGGCCAACTCCTCGCCCACCAGCCCGATCGCACCGCCGGTCGCGAACCGGATCACGATCGTGCAGTAGGCGGGCGACGCCCCTCCACCGCGTGATCGGGGGCCCGGGAGACATCCTCCCGGGCCCCCGCCGCGGCCGGGGGCGGGCTCTCCGCCCCTCCCCTCGGCGCCGGGCCTCCCGGGCGGGCGCCGAGGGGAGGGCGCCTCCCTCCCCTCCACCGGGGCGGTGCCGGCCGGTGGCGGTGGCCGCCGCTGTTCACGCAACCTCCACACACCCGGCATCCGCAGCCGGATCGTCTCTGCTGCGGCGCGGCGGCCCGGTGATAGGTTCGGGCGCGTGAGGGAGGCTGGTTCATGACCGGGGGCGGGGAACAGCAGCAGGAGGTGCTGCGGCAGTTGACCGGAGCGGCGCCGCCGGCTCCCGTGGCGCCGTCGCCAACCATGGCCCCGGCCCCCCAGTCCCTGCCGACCATCGACCCCCGGCTCGCCGTCGCCCTCGGGCGGCCCCAGCACGGCGACTCGCTGCCCCAGCGGGCAGGACGCTCGCTGCGGAAGCTGGCCACGGTCGGAGGCCAGGACGCGGCGGAGGAGGCACGGCTCGCACAGGAGGTGCGGCAGCCGGTCGGGGTCGGGCGGATCGTCGCGGTGACCTCGATCCGGGGCGGGGTGGGGAAGTCGACCGTCGCCGCGCTGCTCGGTCGTACGTTCAACCACTACCGCCAGGATCCGGTGCTCACGCTGGAGGCGGACGCGGCCCTCGGCACGCTGCCGGTGCGGATGGGGGCGCAGACCGTGCGCTGGAGTGTCGCGGACCTTGCCCGGATCCTCAAGCCGCGCATGCAACTCACCGACATCATCGGCTACTTGGTACCGATCGCGGACGGTGGCTGGCTGCTGCCCGCGGGCCAGGGGCGGGTGGGTGCGCCGCTGGACGTGCGCACGTACCGGACGGTGACCCTGGGGCTCCAGCGGCACTTCGCGGTGACGGTCGCGGACTGCGAGACGCTGCCCGGCGAGGTGGCGCGCACCGCGATGGACACCGCGCACGCACGGGTGGTGGTGGCGCCCATGACCGCCGAAGGCATCCACGGCACGCGTCAGGTGCTGGACTGGCTGGCCCAGTTGCCGCACTCGGCGCTCGCCGCCACCGTCGTCGCCCTCATCGCCGGCTCACCGGACGCCACGCTCGACGCGAAGACCGCCGCCGCACATCTGCGGGAACCGGGCGTGCCGGTGGTGGCCCTGCCGTACGACCGGCACCTGGCCCAGGGCGGCCCCATCCACACCCCGATGCTGGGGCAGAGCACCCGCGACGCGGCCGTACGGCTGGCCGCCGAGGTGATGCAGCGGGCCGTCAGCGCAAGGGTGCGCTGAGCGGCCACCGCGTCACCGGTCCGGCGCCCGCCGTACGGCCCCGGCGGGGCCGCCGCATCGGCTCGGAGCCCGGCCCCACCGCCCCGGCTGCCCGGAACCCGGGCCGCACCGGCCCGGACGTCCACAGCGGGCATGCCCGCGGCTTATGCCGCTCCGTCGCTCCCGCTGTCGCGGCCGGGCCGCTGCATCACCTCGGCGGCCAGCCGTACGGCCCCCCCACCACCGACGCCCCGACCGGCGCCGCAGCCGCCCCGCCCCCTACGGGGCCGGATCCTGGGGCGGGGGTGTCTTCGCGCCCGGCAGCCGCACCGTCGCCACCGTGCCGCCGCCTTCCGCGCGGCCCAGTGCCACCGTGCCGCCCGCCTCCTGGACGGTGCGGGCGACGATGGACAGGCCCAGACCCGAGCCCGGGAGGGCCCGTGCGCCGGGGGAACGCCAGAAGCGGTCGAAGACGTGGGGGAGTTCGTCCTCGGGTACGCCGGGTCCGTGGTCGCGGACGGTGAGGACGCCCCCGGACAGCCGCACCTCCACCGAGCCGCCGTCGGGGCTGAACTTCACCGCGTTGTCGAGGATGTTGACCACAGCGCGTTCCAGCGCCGCCGGTTCCGCGCGGACGTACCAGGGTTCCAGCGACGCCGTGATCGTCAGTTCCGGGCCGCGCAGGCGGGCGCGGCGCAGGGCCGCCTCCACCGTCTCCTCCAGGGAGACGACCTGGACGCGTTCGCCGCGCTGGCCCTGGGAGCGGGACAGTTCCTGGAGGTCGCCGATCAGCGAGGCCAGCTCGGTCATCTGCGCCTTCACCGAGGCGAGCAGCGCCCTGCGGTCCGCGGGCGGGATCGGGCGGCCCGTCTCCTCGCTGCGGGTGAGCAGTTCGATGTTGGTGCGCAGCGACGTCAGGGGCGTGCGCAGCTCGTGGCCGGCGTCGGCGATCAGCTGCTGCTGCAGGTCGCGAGAACTGGCCAGGGCAGTCGTCATCGAGTTGAAGGAGCGGGACAGGCGGGCCACCTCGTCCTCGCTGTCGTCGTCGACCGGGATGCGGATGCTCAGGTCCTCGGTGCGGGCCACGTGCTCGACGGCCTCGGTGAGCCTGTCGACGGGCCGCAGGCCCGCGCGGGCCACGGCGAGGCCGGCCGCGCCTGCGCCGATGACGCCGATGCCGGAGAGGACGAGCAGCAGCAGTGCGAGCTCGTTGAGGGTGGCCTGGGTGCTGCGCAGCGGCACGGCGATGAGCAGGGCGGCGTTCTGCGCGGCGTAGCGGCCGGCGGCGCCGTCGACGACGAGTGCCGTGGTCAGCACGCGGACGGGATGGCCGTCGGTGTCGGTGCCGTTGCGGATCCGTTCGTGCTCCCGGTCCGGGTGCTGGGCCACGGTCTTGTCGCTCTCGGTGACCTGAACCGTGCCGTTGGCCCCGGGGAAGACGCAGACGGTCCCGTTGGCCTGCACGATCTGGGAGTAGCCGCGGACCCGGGGGCCGAACCGCGAGGCCGGGGGCGACTGCGAGCAGTTGCCGATGGCCTCCAGGAACAGGGCCTGCTGCACCGGGCGGGCCGCCGCCGAGTGCAGATCGCTGTCGAGCTCGCCGTACAGCTTGCCCTTCACGATGAACCAGCAGGTCACCGACACCGCTGCTACGGCGAACGCGACGGCCGCGGCGACCAGCAGGGCGAGCCGCGAGCGGATCGGGAGGGTCCGGAACCGGCGGACGACCCTGTTCACTCGGCCCCGCCCTGTCGCAGGACGTACCCGACGCCTCGCACGGTGTGCACCAGCCGCGGCTCGCCGCCCGCCTCGGTCTTG
This sequence comes from Streptomyces actuosus, assembly GCF_016921115.1. Classification (GTDB taxonomy): domain Bacteria; phylum Actinomycetota; class Actinomycetes; order Streptomycetales; family Streptomycetaceae; genus Streptomyces; species Streptomyces actuosus_A. The sequence goes on along the minus strand of NZ_JAFFZS010000008.1, from coordinate 220,522 downwards.
CGCCGCAGGTACATGACGTACACGTCCAGGGAGTTGGAGCTCGGCTCGAAGTCGAAGCCCCACACGGCCTTCAGGATCTGCTCGCGGGTGAGCACCTGGCGCGGGTGCGCCATGAACATCTCCAGCAGGGTGAACTCGGTGCGCGTCAGCTCCACCGGTCGGCCGCCCCGCGTGACCTCGCGGGTGGCGAGGTCCATGCGCAGGTCGTCGAAGGTGAGGGCGTCGTCGTCCTGGGCCACTGCCGCCTGGGCCGCGGCGTAGGAGCTGCGCCGCAGCAGCGCACGGATGCGGGCGAACAGCTCGTCCAGCTCGAACGGCTTGACCAGGTAGTCGTCGGCTCCGGCGTCCAGGCCGGTCACCCGGTCGCCGACGGTGTCGCGGGCCGTCAGCATCAGGATCGGGGTCGTGTCCCCGGCGCCGCGGATGCGGCGGGCCGCGGTCAGGCCGTCCATGCGGGGCATCTGGATGTCGAGGACGACCAGGTCGGGCCGGTACGCCGACGCCTTCGCCAGCGCGTCGGCGCCGTCGACGGCGACCTCCGTGTCGTACCCCTCGAAGGCGAGGCTGCGCTGGAGTGCTTCGCGCACCGCGGGCTCGTCGTCGACGATCAGGATGCGCTGGATGTCACGGTCGCCTTCGGCGGGGCTCATCGGTGGCGGTTCCTCGGGGTGCGGTGGGGTGGTCGGGGGCCGTTCTCAGCCTCGCATGCCGACGGTGCGCCCGGCGAAGGCCCGGGTGTGGCGCCGTGGGACGTCGGGGCGTCAGCCGCGGACCGCCGTCGGTCGCTTCAGCGGCACCTTGCGGCGGTGCGTCCGGGCCGCCGCGGCGGAGCGCAGTGCCGCCGGGACGAAGCCCGCGATCTCGGTGGGGCGTGGCTGCGCGGCCGGTGCGGTGGGCGGGGCCGGCGCCGTCGGGGCCGCGGATGCCGCGGGGGACGTGGACCCGGCTGACCCGGTGGGTGTGTGCAGGTCGCGGGCCACCTTCAGGGCCAGGGTGATGCCGGCCGGGTCGGTGCCGGGCACGGTGTGCGAAACCTGCTTGATCACGGGAGCCTCCTTCAGCTCTATGAGTCCGGGGCGCGTGGATCCGTCCTGCGGGTCCGGCTCCACGGGGTCCTTCTTTACGGGGTCCGGCTCCATGAGACCGGGGTGCACGGGTTCGGGGTGCACGGGTCAGGCCCTACGGGGCCGCCTCGGGGGCGGGCTCCACGGGGCCGGCTCCGGTGCCCGACCGGATCCACGAGTCCGACGGCGCGGATCCGGCTCTGGCCGTGGCGCGCTGCTCGTCGCCCGCTGCTCGTCACGCGTCGCTCGTTCAGCTCTGCGAGCCCGAGCGCAGTGCGGCCAGGTCCGCCTTGACGGTGTCGACCGGGATGGCGAAGCCGAGGCCCACACTGCCGGCGTCCGAGGAGGAGGAGCCCGCGCCGGCCGAGTACATCGCCGAGTTGATGCCGATGATGCGGCCGTTCATGTCGATCAGGGCGCCGCCGGAGTTGCCCGGGTTCAGGGACGCGTCGGTCTGGATCGCCTTGTACGTCGTCGTGGAGGAGCCGGTGTCGCCGTTGAACTGCCGACCGCCGAACTCGAACGGCCAGCGTCCGTCGCCGCCGCCCTGCCGCCCCGGGTTCTCGTCGGTCGAGACGGTCACGTCCCGGTCGAGTGCCGAGACGATGCCGCTGGTCACGGTTCCGGTCAGGCCTTCCGGGGAGCCGATCGCCACGACCGTGTCGCCGACCTGCACGTTGGCGGAGTCGCCGAGCGTCGCGGCCTTCAGGCCCGAGGCGCCCTGCAGCTTGATCAGCGCGAGGTCCTTCTTGCTGTCGGTGCCGAGGACGTCGGCGGTGTACTGCTTGCCGTCGCTGGTGGAGACCTTGATCTGCGATGCGCCGGAGACGACGTGGTGGTTGGTGAGGACCTCGCCGTCGGACGTGATGACCACACCGGAACCGGTGGAGGAGCCGTTGGACAGGGCGGCGTTGACCTCGACGATGCTCGGGGAGACCGCTGCGGCGATCGCCGCGATGTCGCCCTTCTTGCTGGAGGGCACGACGTTGGTGGCGGTGGCGCTCGCGCTGGTGTCGCCCTTGCTGCCGGTGAGCTCCTGGATGCCGTAGGCCGTGCCGCCGCCGATCGCCGCGGCCACGATCGCCACGGCGGCCAGCAGACCGACCGGACCGCGGGTGCGCCGCGTGCGGGAGGAGCGGGCGGCGGGTTCCGTCAGGAGCGCGCCGGGGGCGGTCGCGGGAGCCTCGGGCTCACCGGCCTGGGCCGCCGGCCGGTACGGCGGCGGGGGCGGCCACTCGGGGTCGACGGGCGAGGAGCCCTGCTGCCAGGCGCTCGGGTGGGGCTGCTGGACACCCTGGTAGGGGGAGTCGTGGTCGCCGCTGCGGCGGAAGCTGTCGGACATGTGACAGAGCTTCGTCACCGACCATGAGAGCTTCCTGAGTCCTGCCTGAGAAGCCCGGCAGAACCTCGTATGCCCGATATAAAGTCCGTCCTCGGTCGCCCGTGCGAGCTCTCGGACGCCTCTCAGAATGCGCCCCGGGCAAGCCCGGAACGAACCCGAAGCGCCGGCTGGGGCGGTCCCCGGAGCGGCAACCGGAGCGGCATGGGGAGCCGCTGCCGAAGCGGCCTCGGAACGGCCGGTACGGGACCCGCCGGGACCGCCTGGAAGGCCCCGGGAACCGGGAAGGGCTCCCGGACGCAGTTCCGGAGGAGTTCCCGGGCAGGTCCCCGAAGAGCCCCCGAAGAGCCCCCGAAGAGCCCCCGAAAAGCCCCCGCGCAAGGCGTGCGGTCGGCTCCGGGACGAGCGCCGTCGGGCCCTGTCGCGGGTCTCACCCGCAGCCGCAGGACCCCCGCACCACCAGCCGCGACGGGAACACCTTCAGCCGCTCGCGCCGTGATCCGGCCACCCTCAGCCCGTCGTCGAGGACGAGGTCGACCGCGGCCCGGGCCATCGCCGACCGGTCCGAGGCGACCGTCGTCAGCGGCGGGTCCGCCAGCGCCGCCTCCTTGATGTCGTCGAAGCCGGCCACCGCCAGCTCCCCCGGCACGTCGATGCGCAGCTCACGGGCGGCCCGGAGCAGGCCGAGCGCCTGGTCGTCGGTGGAGCAGAAGACGGCGGGCGGCCGGTTCGGGCCGGAGAGGATCTCCAGGGCGATCCGGTAGGCGTCGTAGCGGTTGTACGGGGCCTCGAACAGCCGGCCCTCGGTGGATATGCCCGCCTCGTCCATGGCGCGCCGCCAGCCCTCGACGTGGTCGGAGACCGGGTCGCCGACCGCCGGGGTCTCGGCGGTGCCGCCCACACAGGCCACGTACTCGTGACCGTGCTCCAGCAGGTGCCGTACCGCGAGCTGGGCGCCGCCGAGGTCGTCGGTGACCACCGCGACGTCGTCGATGGCCTCGGGCCGCTCGTGCAGCAGCACGACGCGGGCGTCCCAGGCCTCGATCTCGGCGGCGGCGAGGTCGTTCAGCGCGTGGGAGACGAGGATCAGGCCGGAGACCCGCATGCCCAGGAAGGCGCGCAGGTAGTGCACCTCGCGTTCGCCCACGTAGTCGGTGTTGCCGACCAGCACCATCTTTCCGCGCTCGGCGGCCGCCCACTCGACGGCGTGCGCCATCTCCCCGAAGAAGGGCTGGCGGGCGTCGGGGATGATCAGGCCTATGAGGTCGGTGCGCCGCGAGGCCATCGCCTGCGCGACCCGGTCGGGCCGGTACCCCAGTTCCTTGATCGCGGCGAGGACACGCTCGCGCGTGGCCGGGGCGACCGGCCGGGGTCCGTTGTTGATGACATAGCTGACCACGGCGGTGGAAGTACCCGCCAGTCGCGCCACATCGTCCCTAGTCACCTTGGCCACGCGCGGAGTCTACGCGGAGAGACCCGCCGTGGGCAGGGCGTATCAGAGCTTGGATGAGGGGCGGAGTGTGCGGAAGCAACGCCCCCGCACACCCGCCGCGCCCTCGATGAGAGCGCTTCCTAGGCTTCTGCGGTCACCTCGGCGGCACCCACGGACGCCTTGTTGTCCTTTTCCTCCACCTTTGCCCGCTCCGCCTTGGCCTTGGCCTCCTCGGCGGCGCGCTCCACCTTTTCAGGAGTAACGAATCGATAACCCACGTTCCGCACGGTTCCGATCAGCGACTCGTGCTCGGGGCCGAGCTTGGCGCGCAGCCGTCGTACGTGCACGTCGACGGTGCGGGTGCCGCCGAAGTAGTCGTAGCCCCAGACCTCCTGGAGCAGCTGGGCGCGGGTGAAGACCCGGCCGGGGTGCTGGGCCAGGTACTTCAGGAGCTCGAACTCCTTGAAGGTGAGGTCCAGCACGCGGCCCTTGAGCTTGGCCGAGTAGGTCGCCTCGTCCACCGACAGGTCGCCGTTGCGGATCTCCATCGGGGAGTCGTCGTTGACGATCTGCTGCCGGCCCATGGCCAGCCGCAGACGGGCTTCCACCTCGGCGGGACCCGCGGTGTCGAGCAGGACGTCGTCGATGCCCCAGTCGGCGGTGACGGCGGCGAGGCCTCCCTCGGTGACGATGAGGACGAGCGGACAGCCGGGTCCCGTGGAGCGCAGCAGCTGGCACAGGCTGCGCACCTGGGGCAGGTCGCGGCGGCCGTCGATCAGGATGACGTCGGCACCGGGGGTGTCGACGAGGGCGGGGCCCTCCGCCGGGGCGACCCGCACGTTGTGCAGCAGCAGGCCGAGAGCGGGGAGCACCTCCGTCGACGGCTGGAGGGCGTTGGTCAGGAGCAGCAGAGAACTCATCAGTCTGGTTCCTCCTCGGTCCCTGCGAGGACGTTGTTCGGCACAGCACCTGCTCTGCGATCCCGGGGCCCCGTACACCCGCGGTCACCTGAGGTTTCCCGCTTCGTATACAACGCTTCCGAAAGCACAAAAGGACCCGGGGGCCACGATGCCCGGATCCTCTGCCCAGCAGAATAGCCCACATGAGCTCAGGTCCGGCAGGTCATGTGGCGCGTTCCACCGTTCGTCCGAGGGGTGAGACGGGCGGGCGGAGCCCCGTCCGCACGTTTCTGCGCACGGCCGACGGCGTGACGATCGACGCCGTGTACGACCCGGGAGCGACCGCGGACGACGCCGCGGCGTCACCTGGAAGTGGCCCGGCGTTCGTGATCGCCCACGGGTTCACCGGCGACGCGGACCGGCCGCACGTACGCCGCATCGCGGCGGCGTTCGCGCGTCACGGTGCTGTGGTCACGTTCTCGTTCCGCGGTCACGGGGCGTCCGGCGGCCGGTCCACCGTGGGCGACCGCGAGGTGCTCGACCTGGCCGCAGCCGTCGCCTGGGCGCGCGGACTCGGGCACACGCGCGTGGTCACCGTCGGCTTCTCCATGGGCGGTTCCGTGGTGCTGCGGCACGCCGCGCTGTACGGCACCGGCGCCGGGCGGGAGCACGCGGCGCGCACGGACGCCGTCGTCTCCGTCAGTGCGCCCGCCCGCTGGTACTACCGGGGCACGGCCCCCATGCGCCGCCTCCACTGGCTGGTGACCCGGCCGGCGGGCCGGCTGGTGGGCCGCTACGGTTTCCGCACCCGCATCCACCCCCGGCAGTGGGCACCCGTCCCGCTCTCCCCGGTGGAGGCGGCGCGCCGGATCGCTCCGGCACCGCTCCTGGTCGTCCACGGCGACCGGGACGGCTACTTCCCCGTGGACCATCCGCGCATGCTGGCCGAGGCCGCGGGCGACCACGGAGAACTGTGGCTGGAGGCGGGCATGGGGCACGCCGAGCACGCGACCGGCGACGAGCTGCTGGGGCGTATCGCGCGCTGGGCCGCCGTACGGGGCGGCTAGCCTGACGGTGTTCACTGCCGAACCGACGTGAGGGACGAGATGGCAAAGGTCACGGTGCGCTACTGGGCCGCCGCCAAGGCCGCGGCCGGGGTCGCCGAGGAGCCGCACGACGCGGACACCCTCGCCGACGCGCTGGACGCGGCGCGGGCGCAGCACCCCGGCGAACTCGTGCGGGTGCTCCAGCGCTGCTCCTTCCTCGTCGACGGCGATCCCGTGGGCACGCGCGGGCACGAGACGGTACGGCTGACCGAGGGCGGCACGGTCGAGGTGCTCCCGCCCTTCGCAGGAGGGTGACCCACCGATGACCGACCGGCCGTACCAGGAGCAGCCGCATCAGCGGCCGTACCGGCAAGAGCATCAGCCGTATCAGCCGCAGCACCAGCCGAACGAGGGCCACGACCCGTACGCGCAGCAGCAGGGGTGGTCCCCGCAAGGGGAGTCCCCGCAGGAGGAGTGGGGCCGGCAGCAGGCGTGGCCCCAGCAGGGGCAGTGGCCGCAGCAGCAGGGGTGGGCCCAGCAGCCGCAGGCGCAGCCCGGCGACGATCCCCGGCAGCACACCCAGCAGTGGCAGGGGCAGACCTGGGAGACCCAGCTGCAGCAGCCGGTCGCCGCGCCCGAGGCGACGCAGACGGCGTATCTGCCGCCGCAGAACCCTGACGCCCCGCCGCAGCACGCCTACGCGCCCGCGTACCCCGCGCCCGGCGAGCCGCAGGCGCAGCACCGGGCCCCGCAGCGGCAGGCCCAGCCGTTGCCGGAGGAGCAGCAGCCGCGGCAGCCGCAGGCACCCGCCGGCGCCGTCGCCGGTGCGGCGTCCGGGCCCGCCTACGGCCCCGCCACGCTCTCCGGCAACACCCGCGTCACGGACGCCCAGCGGGCCCGTCTGGAGGGGCGTTCACCGATCATCGAGCCCGGCATGCAGCCCGCGGCACTCACCGCGCTGCTCGGCCTGCTGCTGTCGGGGGCCGCGGCGATCGGGTCGTACGCGCTGCTCGTCCCGCTGGTGGCGCTGCAGGCGGTCACGGCGGCGGGCTGGTTCCGGCTGAACGGCATGTGGCCGGCCCGGCAGGGCATCGCGCTGGCCTTCCTCGGTGCGCTGGCCGCCGACGCGGCGGTGTCTGCCGCGGGGCGCGAGCACGGGCCCGCCGCGATCCTCGGCACGCTCGGCGTCTGGGTGCTGCTCTGCCTCGTCCTCCAGCTGCGCTCGCACGCGGACCCGGACGAGCGCATGTACGGCCTCATGGCGACCGTCGTCTCGGCCGCCCTGGCGATCATCGCCACCGGATACCTCGCCGCCCCGCCGGAGGCTGTGTCGGTGGGCGCTCTCGCGGTCGCCGCCGCCGTGCTCGCGCGGGCGCTTCCGCTGGCCACCCCCGCCTCCGTCGTGGTCGCCCTGCTGGCCGCCACCGGCGCGGGCATCGCCGTCGGCGGGGCGACCGGCATGGGCACGGGAGGCGCGCTGCTCGGCGCGAGCGCCGCGGTGTGCGCGCTGATCGGGCACCGGGTGGCGAGCTTCGACTACCCCTCCCGTTTCGTGCACGTCACGGCGGGCGTGGCCCTGCCGCTGTCGGCGGCGGCGCCGGTGGTGTACGTGCTGGGCCGGGCGCTCGGGTAGGCGCTGCCGCCTCTGTCACAGCTGATCGACAAACCCGCGGAACGCTCCCCGCAGGGCGTTACCGTGGGTGGTCGTCGACCGTCGTCCGGGGGGCTGCACCACACATGCGCGCACTGCGAACACTGCTGATCGTCGTCGTGGTCCTCGGGGGCCTGTTCGTGCTGGCGGACCGGCTGGCCGTGCACTTCGCCGAGGGCGAGGCCGCCGACAAGCTGAGAAGCAGCGAGAACCTGGCCTCCACGCCGGACGTGTCGATCAAGGGCTTCCCCTTCCTCACCCAGCTGGCCGGCGGCTCGCTGGACGAGGTCGAGGTCGGCATCAAGGACTACCGGGCGGACACGGGCACGAACGGCCGCAGCATCCGCATCGACGACCTCGACGCCACCATGAAGGGCGTCGAGTTCTCCGGTGACTACAGCTCCGCCACGGCCGACTCCGCGAACGGCACCGCCTCGATCGGCTACGCCGAGCTGCTGAAGGCCGCCAGGACCGAGCCGAGGCAGGTGGGCCCGGCGACCGCCGAGGTGATCGGCCTGTCCGACGGCGGCAACGGCAAGATCAAGGTCAAGGTGAAGGTCTCCGCCCTGGGACTCGAGCGCACGGCGTACGTGCTGTCCTCCGTCACGGCCGAGGGCGACACGGTCCGCGTCCACGCCGACACCCTCCCCAGCTTCGGCGGTCTGCGCTTCGCGGAGAGCCAGGTCCGCTCGATCACCGACTTCGAGCAGCCGATCGAGAACCTCCCGGGCGGTATCAGGCTGGACAGGGTCGAGGCGGGGCCGGACGGGGTGCGGATCGGGGTGAAGGGCTCCCACGTCCGTCTGGCCGGGTAGGCCCGGCCCGACGGGCGAAGGCGCAGGTCGGACAGGCTGCGTCCAGTGGGTGAGACGCCGCTGTCCGCACCGTAGATGTGGCGCCGGAGGGACGTGTCCCGGACCCCCCTCGGGGTGTCTCGGGTGCATCACTTTTTCCAGAATGCGGACGATCGCGTCTCGCTATATGACACGCCGGTGACATGTCCGCCTGTCCCTCCCTACGATCGACGGCATGAAGCGACAGGCGGATCTCACGAAGCGGCGGGCAGTGGACCTGTGCCGCGTTGCCGCCATGCTCTGTCGCCCGTTCTGACCGGAAGGCATCGCCTTCCGTTTCCCGCGCCCTGTCCCAGGGCATTCGTGCGTTGCTCCGTCCTGAGCGCGCACCCCTCTCACTTTGCACACCCCCGCCGCGACTGCCCCGGAGGAGAACGAGCATGAGCCGCAGCGACGTCCTGGTCGACGCCGACTGGCTGCAGGAGCACCTGGACGACTCGACGATCGCCATCGTCGAGGTCGACGAGGACACCTCCGCCTACGAGAAGAACCACATCAAGAACGCGATCCGCATCGACTGGACCCAGGACCTCCAGGACCCGGTCCGCCGTGACTTCGTCGACCAGGAGGGCTTCGAGAAGCTCCTGTCCGACAAGGGCATCGCCAACGACCACACGGTGATCCTCTACGGCGGCAACAACAACTGGTTCGCCTCCTACGCGTACTGGTACTTCAAGCTCTACGGCCACGAGAACGTCAAGCTCCTCGACGGTGGCCGCAAGAAGTGGGAGCTCGACGCCCGCGAGCTCGTCGCCGGCGACGAGGTGCCCGAGCGTCCGAGGACGACGTACACGGCCAAGCCGCAGGACGCCTCGATCCGCGCCTTCCGCGACGACGTCGTGGCCGCCATCGGCTCGCACAACCTGGTCGACGTGCGCTCGCCCGACGAGTTCTCCGGCAAGCTGCTCGCCCCGGCCCACCTGCCGCAGGAGCAGTCCCAGCGCCCGGGCCACGTCCCGACCGCCCGCAACATCCCGTGGTCGAAGAACGCCAACGACGACGGCACGTTCAAGTCGGACGAGGACCTCAAGGCCCTCTACGCCGACGAGAAGGTCGACCTGGCCAAGGACACCATCGCCTACTGCCGCATCGGTGAGCGCTCCGCGCTGACCTGGTTCGTCCTGCACGAGCTGCTCGGCGTGGAGAACGTCAAGAACTACGACGGCTCCTGGACCGAGTACGGCTCCCTCGTCGGCGTGCCGATCGAGCTCGGCGCCGACAAGTAACCCGACCGATCGACCTTCTGGTCCAACACCCCTCTGGAGAAAGACATGTGCGGAGCGAAGGCCGGCGGCCCCGACGCCTCGACGATCAAGCCCGGTGAGACCACCATCCAGGGCCAGGTGACCCGCGACGGCGAGCCGGTGCAGGGTTACGTGCGCCTGCTCGACTCGACCGGCGAGTTCACCGCGGAGGTCCCGACCTCTGCCACCGGCCAGTTCCGTTTCTACGCGGCCGAGGGCACCTGGACCGTCCGCGCCCTCGTCCCCGGCGCCACCGCCGACCGCACGGTCGTCGCCCAGCAGGGTGGCCTGGCGGAGGTCGCGATCGCGGTCTGACGCGGGCCCCGAGCGGCACGCCACGAGTGGCCGGAGGGCCGCACCCCACGGGTTGGACGCCTGGGGTGCGGCCCTCCGGCGCGTCCGGCCCGTCCGCCGTACTCTGGAGCCATGTACGCCCGGCGCAGGCACGTGTATTTCGCCATGATGGGCATCTGCATCGCGCTGTTCGTCCTGGCGTGGGGCGTCGTGCGCATCTGGTCGGTGGCCGCCGCGGTCGTCATGTGCCTCGTGGCCATGGTGATCCCGCCGCTCGCCGCGATCGTCGCCAACCGGCGCGGCCCGGAGGACCGCTGGTGGGACGAACCCTCCGGGGACCCGCAGTCCGACGAGTGGTGGGACGAACTGGACGGCAAGAAGAAGCCCCGGTAGGGCGCCGCCCGCCCGCTCAGTAGACGAGTGCCTGCGTGTCGTCCGCGACCGCCTCCTGCACGAACACCTGCGCCCCGGCGATCCGCACCCCCTCGATCACGTCCTTCTCCGTGATCTCCCGGCGGGCCGCGCACTGGGTGCACAGAGTGACACGGCCGCCGGCGAGCAGGGAGTCGAGGAGATCGGGCAGGGGAGCGGCGTGCGGCAGTTCGAACTCCGCCGCGCGTCCGGGCAATGCGAACCAGGCCGACTCCCCGGTCAGCCACAGCGACACGTCCACCCCGCTGGCCACGGCCACGGCCGCCACCGTGAAGGCCTGCGAACAGCGCTCGGGGGCATCGGCCCCCGCGGTCACCTTGATCACGAGCTTCTTCGCCATGGCCGAATCGTAGTTAATTGCTTTACAACCCTTCGTGTTACCCGTGAGTCTCCTGTGGAGCGCGTGATTCGGAATCCGCGCTTCACGTCTGTGGGGGGACGTTGTGAACGAGTCATTCCATGAACCGGCGAAGAGACCGGAAGAGGCCGCGAAGGCACCGGAGGAACCCGCGAACGCGGTGAGGGAGCCCGAGCGGGCGCCGGTGGAGCCGCCGAACGCGGTGGCGGAGTCCGCGCAGGCACCGGACGAGCCCGCGCAGGGATCCACGAGTCCCCCGGACGCGGACCGGGGTTCTGCAGAGACGCCCGCCGAGCCCGCCGTGGCACCTGCCCGGCCCGCCGACCTGCCTGCGGCGCCCGCGGAGGCGCCCGCGGCTCCCGGGCAGGGGCCTGCCGCGCGTCGGCCCCGCCGCCGCGGCCGCACGGTCCTGCTGATCGGTGCCGCCGCCGTGCTCGGCCTGGTGGCCGGCACCTGCACCGGCTACCTCGTGCAGGCCGACCGCGAGCCGACCCGGCTGCCGCCGCTGTCCCAGCCGCTGCTCCGGCAGTCCGGCGGGAAGGCGCCGGCACCGCTGTCGGCCGCACAGGACCGGAAGGTCAGGACCGACGGCGACCTGCGCACGCTGCTGCTGAAGAAGCCGCGCGGGGCGAAGGACGTCGACTGGCTGCCGGGCTCCGACGGCTGGATCGACCTGGCCGATCACGCCGAGCAGTACAAGAAGCCGGCCGAGATGTTCGGGGAACTCGTCGGGCGCGAGTACCGGCGCGGGGCCGTCACCGGCTGGAACGCCGGCGGCAACCGGACGGTCGAGATCGAGCTGATCCAGTACCGGCAGCAGGAGAGCACCGCCGCCGCCGACATGAACGCCTCCGGCCAGTACTGGGCGGAGCACGAGGACCACATCGACAGCTGGCCGATCCCGGGCACCGGCAGCGGGACGGCGTACGTCCGCACCCGGCCCGACACCAAGCCCGGTTACCTGCCGCTGTACTCCGCGAGGGCGTTCGCGTACCGAGGGGACATCGTCATGGAGATCTGGGTCCACGACACCGAGCCGCTGCACAAGGCGGACATCCTGGACCTGGCCGAGCGGCAGATGGAGCGGCTGTGAACGACATGCGGAACGAGCAGCCGGTCCACGGCGACCCGTCCGCCGACGATCCGGCACCCGACGGGGCGGCGCCCACCGGGGCGGCCGCCGACGACACGGCTGCCACCGACGCGGCGCCCAGCGGGGCCGAAGCGGGCACCGGGCTCGGGACCGGGGGCGGGGCGAGCCCTTCGGCCGGGACCGAAAGCGAAACCGACGGCGAGGCCGAGGCCGAGACCGGCCGACCCGTCCCGGCGCCCGCCCGGCGGCGGTTCCGGCCCGGCCGTGTCGCCGCGGTCGTCGGCGCGCTGGCGCTGGCCGGGGCGGTCGTCGCCGGCGTGGGCTTCACCGTCGTGACCGTGCGTGACGCCGACCGGGACCCGGGCGCCCCGATCTGGAAGTTCCCGAAGGCCGGGAGCGCCGGGGACGACAAGGGCGGTGAGCACGCGGCGGCGTCCGCACGCGGACTCGGCGGGATGCTCGTGCCGTACGACGTCGACGGCTGGACCCGGGGCCCCGATCTCGGGGAGTACGGCTTTGACGCGGAGCTGACCGGCGCCCAGGCCGCCGCCCTGCGCAAGGAGTCGCTGCGGGACCTGCCCCGGACCCAGCGCAAGCGGCTGGAGAAGGAGATCGACAAGCAGCACATCAAGGGCATGGCGATGCGCAGCTACCTCAGCGCGGAGGGCCGCTCCGGCAGCGAGAACGAGGGGACGTACGAGGTGAGCGTCGTGCTGGCCCAGATGGACCGGGCCGCCGTCCGGGACGTCGTGACCTTCCAGAACGACGTCTTCGACGCCCTGGACGTGTTCCGCGAGGGACCCCGGATCAAGGGGCACGAGAAGGATGCCAAGTGCTTCCTGCCGCCCAAGGACACCGAGGAGGAGCTGGACACGATGTTCTGCTCCGCCCACATCGGGAACGTCCTCGTCACCGTGACCGCAGACGCCGCCAAACCGCTCGACACGCAAGGGGTCGCGGCGTTCGTGCGCGAGCAGCTCGACCGTATCTCGGAGCCCGGGGAGGCCGTGTGAGCGACCAGCCGACCATCGAGCAGCAGGGCGCACGCGCACCGCAGGCGGTGGAGGAGGAGCAGCAGTCCCCGCAGGACGCACGGCAGCCGCAGCCCGCCGCGGCCCCGCAGGACCCGCGACCTCCGCAGCAGCCGGAGGCGGCCCCGGACGCACCGCGGGAGCCGACCGCCGTGCGCGACGGCGCGGCGGCCGACGTGCCGCCCGGGCCTCCCGCCGCTGAGAAGGACCGCCGTGTCCTGCGCGCCTTCCTGCGCTGGACCGCTGCGGTCGTCGTCTTCGCGGCGGTGGGCGCCGGCACGGCGTACGGCATCACGCGCATGGAGCGCACCGAGGTACCCGGACTGGCGACGCAGCCGGACGGGCGCTGGGAGTACCCGGAGCTGACGAAGCCGCCGCTGCCCGCCGGCAGCCCCGGCCCGCTCGCCCCGGACAACGCGTCCGGCGCCCACTACGCCGACCTGCGCGCCCTCGTGCTGCCGGCGCCCGCGGGCGCCACGCAGGACACCGCCCTGCGGGGCAAGGACGGCTGGCTGGCCACGAAGGACTTCCTGGCGGAGTACGCGGACGAGGAGGAGCGGCAGGAGTTCTCGGACCGCCTCCTCGACGACGGCCTGCGGCACATCGCCGCCCGCGGCTGGACCACGCCCGACGGCACGAGGACCCGGATCTACCTGCTCCGGTTCGGGACCGCCGCCGTCGTGGACGGCATCATGGCGGACGACATGGTCCCCTACGGGACGCCCGCCTACCGCCTGCGCGGCACCGAGTACTCCGACTACGACGACGGCTTCCCGCAGGCGTCCGAGGTCAAGGGCGTCCAGCGCACCACGTACGCCGAGTCCGAGCCGTACGGCGACGAGATGGTGCGCCACGCCTACCTGGCGGCCGGGGACACCCTGGCGCTGGTGGTGCAGTCCCACAAGGGCGGCACCGTGGCGGAGGTCCCGTTCCGGCAGACGGTCGTCCTGCAGAGCCAGCTGCTCGGCTGACGGCGGAGGCGCGCCCCCGGGACGACCCCGAGGGCGTACCTCGCCGGGAGGGCCGGACCCCGGACGCGTAAGCTGGGGCCCGGCCTCGTGTACGCACCGCACCACCGCTCACCGCTAGGAGCACCCTGTGGAGATCTTCTTCGAAACCCTGCTGGCCCTGGTCTGCGTCGGCGTCCTCGCCTTCGCCGGGCTGACCGTGAAGAAGCTGTACCAGGGCCAGCGCTGACCCCTCTCTAGGAACCGCCGCTGATGATCGAGATCCCGTCCGACCTCCACAAGGACCTCGTCCCCCTCGCCTTCCTGCTCGGTAGCTGGGCAGGCGCGGGTGTGCACGACTTCCCCGGCTCCGAGAAGTGCAACTTCGGGCAGGAGGTCACCTTCACGCACGACGGCAGGGACTTCCTCGAGTACCACTCGCACACGTGGGTGCTCGACGAGAACGGCAACAAGGTGCGCCCCCTGGAGTCCGAGTCCGGCTTCTGGCGGATCGACGCCGACCGCAGGGTCGAGGTCACCATGACCCGCGACGACGGCACGGTCGAGATCTGGTACGGCGAGCTCGCCCACAAGAAGCCGCAGATCGACCTGGCCACCGACGCCGTCGCCCGCACCGTCGCCTCCAGCCCCTACAGCGGCGGCAAGCGGCTGTACGGCTACGTCAAGAGCGACCTGATGTGGGTCGGTGAGAAGCAGACCCCCGAGGTCGAGCTGCGCCCCTACATGTCGGCCCACCTGAAGAAGGTCGTCTCCCCGGAGGAGGTCGAGCGCTGGGCGAAGGCCCTGCCGGACGACCTCCCGGACGGGATCACCTTCTTCCAGTAGGCCCGCTGGAGGCCGCTTCCTGCCACGTGGCCGCGGAGCGACTGGTCCTAGACTTGGCGGTGTGGTGAGCACCGACTGGAAGACGGACCTGCGGCAGCGCGGCTACCGGCTGACCCCGCAGCGGCAACTCGTGCTCGAAGCCGTGGACGCCCTTGAGCACGCGACCCCCGACGACATCCTCGGCGAAGTGAGGAAGACGGCGTCGGGGGTCAACATCTCCACCGTCTACCGGACGCTGGAGCTGCTGGAGGAGCTGGGCCTGGTCAGCCACGCCCACCTGGGGCACGGGGCGCCGACCTACCACCTCGCCGACCGGCACCACCACATCCACCTGGTCTGCCGCGACTGCACCAACGTGATCGAGGCCGATGTGTCGGTCGCCGCCGAGTTCACCGCGAAGCTGCGCGAGCAGTTCGGCTTCGACACCGACATGAAGCACTTCGCGATCTTCGGCAGGTGCCAGAACTGCACCCTCAAGGGTTCAAGTACCACGTCGTAGGCTTGGACCCATGAAGAGCCCCCTGCTGTCCCTGCCCGGCGCCGTCCCCGCCGACGGCGCGGACGAAGGCGTCGCCGCCCACTACGGCGACCTGTTCCGCGAACAGCGCGCCCTCGCCGACGGCACCGGTTTCGTCGACCTCTCGCACCGCGGGGTCGTCACGGTCTCCGGTGAGGACCGGCTGGCCTGGCTGCACCTGCTGCTCACCCAGCACGTCAGCGACCTGCCCGCGGGCCGGGCCACGGAAGCGCTGATCCTGTCCGCGAACGGTCACATCGAGCACGCCCTGTACCTCGTCGACGACGGCGAGACGGTCTGGGCGCACGTCGAACCCGGCACCCAGGACGCGCTGATCGCCTACCTGGAGTCGATGAGGTTCTTCTACCGGGTCGAGGTCGCCGACCGCACCGCCGAGTACGCGGTCGTCCATCTGCCCGCCGGCTCCATCGCCTCGGTGCCCGGGGGCGTCGTCGTACGGGAGACGCCGTACGGCCGCGACCTGTTCCTGCCGCGCGCCGACCTGGAGGCCTACGCCGGGCAGGCGGGTCCGCCCGCCGGCATCCTCGCCCACGAGGCGCTGCGCGTGGAGCAGCACCGCCCGCGCCTCGGCTTCGAGACCGACCACCGCACCATCCCGCACGAGCTGGGCTGGATCGGCACGGCGGTGCATCTGCAGAAGGGCTGCTACCGCGGGCAGGAGACGGTCGCCCGGGTGCAGAACCTGGGCCGGCCGCCGCGTCGGCTGGTCTTCCTCCACCTCGACGGCAGCGAGGTCCACCTGCCGGCGCCGGGAACCGAGATCCGGCCGGCCGGCGAGGGCCCCGACGGCCGCAAGGTCGGCTTCGTGACGACGTCCGTGCGCCATCACGAACTCGGCCCGGTCGCCCTGGCCCTGGTCAAGCGGAACGTCCCCCTGGACGCCCCGCTCCTGGCCGGCACGACCGCCGCCGCGCAGGAAGTGGTCGTGGAGCCGTAGGGGCGCCGGCTCAGACCTCCAGCAGGACCGTGAACGGGCCGTCGTTCGCCAGCGAGACCCGCATCTTCGCGCCGAACCGGCCCGTCTCCACGGTCGCGCCCAGGGCGCGCAGCCGGGCGACCACCTCGTCCACCAGCGGCTCGGCGACGTCGCCGGGGGCGGCGGCGTTCCAGGTGGGGCGGCGGCCCTTGCGGGCGTCGCCGTAGAGCGTGAACTGGCTGATCACCAGCAGCGGGGCCGAGACGTCGCTGCACGACCGCTCGTCGGCCAGCATGCGGATCGACCAGAGCTTGCGGGCGAGCTGGGCCGCCTTCTCCCTGGTGTCCTCGTGCGTCACCCCGACGAGGACGCACAGGCCCTCGCCCTTGATCTCCCCGACGGTCTCGCCGTCCACGACGACGCTCGCGCCGTCCACCCTCTGCACCACTGCACGCATACGACCATCATGCCGGGCGACCGGACCGCGCCCGTAACGAGCCATTTTTCGGCGCCTAACCGCCCATGTGCGGCCGTTCGGGGGCACTCGGTCACATAGCGGCCACTTGGGGTGGCACGATGCTGCCCAGCACCGGTCGAGGGGACGGTAGAGGCACATGAGCACATCGAGTACCGGGCAGCCCCCTGGGGCTGTCCAGCTGACCCGTGCGGGGCACCGGGCAGCCGACCTCCGGCCGCCCGCGCAGCGCACCGACAGCCCACCTCTGCCCGCGGGGCTGCCCGAGCGCGACCTGGCCGCCCTGAGCCTGCACGAGCTGCGGACCGTGCGCCGGGACGCCCGGCGCGACGAGGCCGACCTCAGCTACGTACGGCGGCTCCTCCAGGGGCGGATCGACATCCTGCGGGCCGAACTCGCGCGGCGCGGCCCGACGGCCGTGGTGGCCGTCGGTGAGGCGGCCGCGGCGACCGCCGCCCCGGCGGGCCCCACCGCCAAGGTGCCCCGCGCACGCTCGGGAGGTGCGGAGGGCTCCGCGGGCCCGTCGGGCGCGGCACGGTCCGGGGGCGCCCCGGTCTCCGCGGGGGCCCCGGGTTCCGGGAGGCCGGCCGGTGCCGTGGGCTCGGTCGTGGAGTGGCTGCCGGGCGTCCTCGCCGACGCCCCGGCCCGGCACCGCTCCTCCGCCCGGCACGTCACGCTGAGCACCCCGCACGGTGAGGAGTACCGGCGGCTGGCGGCCGAGATGCTGTCCGACGTCGAACTGTCCGACCTGGCCGCCCGGACCGACCCGGAGCTGAGCGAGGCGATGGGCCGCCTCGTCCGGTACGAGCGGCACGTCTCCCGGCGCCGGCAGCGGATGCAGCGGACCGCGGACGACTGCTCCGCGGAGATCGGGCGCCGTTACCGCGAGGGGGAGGCACAGGTCGACGACCTGCTGGTGTGACCCGGCGGGCCCGTCGACGTCCGTACCGTGCGGGCCCGCGGCCGGCCCGGTGCCCGCGCAACGGCCTCTTCCGCCCGCCCGGGGGAACGCCACGGCGGTGGGCCCCGGGCGGCCCGGCCGGTCCCGGGGGGCGCCGGTTCCGACGGGGGCCGGCGCGCCCCGACCGCCGGGCACGTCACCGCCGGACGCGCTGCACCGCCGGCCGTGTGCGCACCGCACCACGCCTCCCGGCGAAGCAACCGCACGCCCCGGCGACGCGACCGGCCTCCGGCCCGAGGGCACACCCCGCCCGGCCACGATGCGACCGCCCGCGCCCACGGACGGGGTACTCGCCCGCCGCAGCCTCCCGCCGGGCTCCTCCACAGGCCTGTGGAGGAGCCCGGCGGGCACGGCGACCTCGCCGCACGAGAAATCCGCGCGACGCCGCCGCCCCCGCATGCCTACCGTGCCCTCATGAGCCACCCCGTCCCGCACGACATCGACGTCCGCCCGATCGCCGAGGACGAGTTCGCCGACTGGCAGCGCGCACTGAACACCGGATTCCTGCTGGAGCCGACCCTCCCCCCGGAGATCCTGGAGGTCCGCCGGAGGAACCTCGCGTCGGGCAGGCTGCTCGGCGCGTTCGACCGCGGACGATGCGTGGCGACGTTCCGCTCGTTCCCCCAGGAGGTGACCGCCGTCGGCGGCACGCCGGTGGCCGCCGACGCGATCACGAGCGTCACCGTCACCCCCACGCACCGCCGCCGCGGCCTGCTCACCCGGATGATGGGCAGCGACCTGACGGCGGCCAGGGAGCGCGGCGACGTCGTCGCGTCGCTGATCGCCGCCGAGTACCCGATCTACGGCCGGTTCGGCTTCGGCCCGGCGACCACGACGAACGAGTGGACGATCGACGTGCCGCGCGCCGGCTTCGGCCCGCGCGGGCCGGCGATGCCGGAGGACGGCGGCCGGGTCGACCTCGTGGACGCCGAGGACGTCCGCAAGCTCGGCCCGGAGCTGCACGAGCGGTTGCGCCGCGGCCAGCCCGGTGCGGTGAGCCGGGACGAGCTGTGGTGGCAGGTGAACACCGGCGCCGTGCGCTTCCACGCCGATCGGTGGAGGGAGCCCTGCTACGGCGTGTACCGCTCGGCCGACGGCGAGGTCGAGGGGATGGTGGCGTACCGGTGCGACGACACCTGGGGCGACGCCAAGCAGCCGCTGAACACGGCGACGGTGCTCGGGTTGATGACCGTGACACCGGCCGCCGAACGCGCCCTGTGGTACTACCTGTGCTCCATCGACTGGGTGGTGCGGGTCAAGAGCGGCTGGCGCTCCCCGGACGACGTGCTGCCGCTGCTCCTGCCGGACCCGCGGGCGGCGCGGCTCACCACGCAGGCCGACTGGCTGTGGCTGCGGCTGCTGGACGTCGCACGGGCGATGGAGGCCCGCAGCTACCCGTCTGCGGGCGAGCTGGTGCTGGAGGTGGCGGACGCCGCGGGGCTCGCCGGCGGGCGCTATCTGCTGGACGTCGCGCCGGACGGGGCGTCCTGCACGCCGACCTCCCGCAGCGCCGATCTGACGCTCGACGTGAGCGATCTGGCGCGGCTGTGGCTCGGCGACGAGTCGGCCGAACGGCTGGCCGTTCTGGGCCGGGTGCGGGAAGAACGAGCGGGCGCCGTCCGGGTGGCCGACGCCCTGCTGCGTACGTCCAGGCGACCATGGTGCCCGGACATGTTCTGAGGTGCTCCTTCCGCCGGTGACGGGGTCCGCTGCCCGCTGCCGGTCCGTAGCAGGCCGGGCAGCGGGCTGTTGGGTTGTCGTTGTGGTCGTAGTGGTTCCGGCCGACCGGGCTCCCGGCTCCCCTCCGGAAGGGAGCCCCGTCAGCCGGACTGGGCCAGCAGCATCACGAGGACGACCGCGCCGACGCCGCCGATCATGGCGTTCTTCGCCTTCACACCGATGGTCAGGGCCACGAGGGCGACGATGCCCAACGGGCCGAACCTCCACTGGACGAGTTGCTCGAATCCGACGGCCAGGGCGGCGAGGGCGATGGCGACGAGTGGCATGGCGGTCCCCCTTCGGTTGAGTCGGCAGCCAACCTTTCGGAATCTCGACCATGTTGTCGAAGTTGGCGACCAACTTCACAGTGGTTATCTCCGCTTGGAAGCGGCTCATAACCACCTTTCACAGAACTGCCGCAAGATGGCGGGAAGTTGTACCGTTTGGCTGTGGACCCGGAACACGCCTCCGCCAATGGACGGAACCGGCCCCAGAGGCCACGGCGGTCACAGCCGACCCATCGCGAGGTCGCCGACGAACTGCGCGCCCGGATCCTCTCGGGGCGCCTGCGGCCCGGCCAGCGCATGCCCACGCAGGCCAGGCTGGCCGAAGAGTTCGGGGTGGAGCGCGGCGCCGTGCGCCAGGCGCTGCGCATCCTGCAGTCCGAGCACCTGCTGAGCGACGTTTCCAAGGGTGCCCCCGCCGTCGTCGCCCGCGAAGCGGGCGCGGGCAGGATGCCCGCCGGCCCCGGCGTCCCGCCGCAGCCGACGACCGTGGCTCTGGCCCCGCGCATCGCCGAGGCCTTCGCGGCCCCGCACGTCGAGATCGACGCCCTGTGCCTGACAGCGGTCTCCCTCACCCTGGCGATCGGCGAACCGCTGCGCCGCATCCACGCCGGGGAACGGAAACCGGCCAAGGTCGACGTCAGGGTCCTGCTGCCGTCGCGGGACATCGAACTCGCCTTCCCGGCGCCGGTGGACCCCGGGGCCGACGGGCGGCTCCACAGACGCTGGCTGGCGCAGCGCAACGCCCAGGGCCAGGTGCTGCGGCACAACCTGCTGGCGCTGCGCTCCTCGCACGGCATCGACGTGCGGGTCACCTTCCGCGCGTTGCCGTTCACCCCGCCGGTGAAGCTGTACCTGCTCAACGGCACCGAGGCGCTGTTCGCCTACTACACGCTGCGGCAGCACCGGACGGAGATCGACCAGGAGGAGCTCCGGCTGTACGACGCGGAGGGCACCCGGTCGATGCTCTTCGCCTTCGCGCGGGGCCCGGTGCTGCGGGACGCCAGGTTCGTGGAGCAGGCGGGGCTGTGGTTCGACGGGCTGTGGGAGACGATCAGCTCGGACCTGCAGCTGTCGTGACCGGCCGGGCCCGGCTAGAGCGCGGGGCCGGTGACCAGCAGCGCGAGGACGACCGCCCCCAGAGAGCTGACGGCGGGGCTCTTGGCCTTCAGGCCGATGGTGAGGAGCAGCAGTCCGACGATGCCCATCGGGCCGTACTTCCATCGGACGGCCTGTTCGAAGGTGACGACGAGGACGGCGGAGAGGAGGGCGAGGGCAGGCATGTGGGTTTCCCCCTTCAGTCGGTGGATCTTCCTCCTTCTGGTTGCCAACTTGGCTGAGTTGGCAACCAACTCGGAATATCTCTAACGAGGTTGTCCCCACTTGGCCGCATCTCATAAACAGGTTTCAAACAACTCCCTGGAGATAGGTCAGAGTTGTAGCGTTTGGTCGTGACTCAGGAGAACGTGGCAGTGAACGGCAGCACCCGGCGCACGCCCCAGGAGATCGCCGACATCCTGCGCGAACGCATCCGCGTCGGCGAACTCAAGGCCGGCGACCGCCTGCCCACCCAGGCCGAGTTGGCGGGTGAGTTCGGTGTCGAGCGCGGCACCGTCCGCCAAGCCCTGCGCGCCCTCCAGGAGGACGGTCTGCTGACCAACATCAGCAAGGGCAGCCCGCCGCGTATCGCGGAGCCGACGCCGGCCGGCGAGCAGCCGCAGTCGACGCTGGTGGGCCTGGCGCCGCGGCTGACCGAGGCGTTCGCCGCCCGGCGGGTCACGATCGACGCCGTCTGCCTGACGGCGGAGTCGCTCA
This sequence comes from Streptomyces actuosus, assembly GCF_016921115.1. Lineage (GTDB taxonomy): Bacteria > Actinomycetota > Actinomycetes > Streptomycetales > Streptomycetaceae > Streptomyces > Streptomyces actuosus_A. Next base: position 199,284 of record NZ_JAFFZS010000008.1, on the reverse strand, counting down.
TGATCGGCCTGGGGGAGCCCATGCGCCTGATCCACCAGGGCACACTCCGGCCGGAGTCCGTCGAGGCCCGCATCCTGCTGCCCTCGCGGGACATCTCCCTGGCCTTCCCCACCCCCGTGCAGGGCGACGACGACGCCGTCCACCGGCGCTGGCTGCAGATGCGCAACGCGCACGGCCAGGTGCTGCGGCACAACCTGCTGGCGCTGCGCTCCTCGCACGGCATCGACGTGCGGGTCACCTTCCGCGCGTTGCCGTTCACCCCGCCGGTGAAGCTGTACCTGCTCAACGGCACCGAGGCACTGTTCGCGTACTACATGATCGGGCGGCGCAGCGAGTACGTCGACCCCGGGACGGCCGCCACGGGGGCGACGACGGAGCTGTACGACGTGCTCGGTGCCGAGTCCCTGCTCTTCCCGTTCGCCCAGGACGCCGGCCGGGACGCACGGTTCGTCGAGGAGTCCCAGAAGTGGTTCGACGCCCTGTGGGAAACCATCACCACAGACCTGAACCTCGGCTGACCGGTGCACCGGACGGCCGCCGACACCACGACCGTCCCGGTGACGAACCAGGAGAACGCCGTGAACGGCAGCACCCGACACTCGCCCCAGGAGATCGCCGACGCCCTGCGCGCCCGCATCCGCGCCGGTGAGCTCAAGAAGGGCGACCGTCTGCCCACCCAGGCCGAGCTGGCGGGTGAGTTCGGTGTCGAGCGCGGCGCCGTCCGCCAGGCCCTGCGCGCCCTTCAGCAGGACGGACTGCTCACCCACGTCACCAAGGGCAGCCCGCCCCGGGTGGCCGACCTCCCGGCGCAGCGGCAGCCGGGCCAGGACGCCCGGGTGGTGCTGACCTCGTACCTGGAGGAGGCGTTCCAGGAGTCGGCGGTGCGGATCGACGCGGTGTGCTTCACGGCCGAGACCCTCATGTGGGCGCTGATCGACATGCACCGGATGGTCGCGGCCGGGAAGGTGCGCCCCGCGTCGGTCGAGGTGCGCTGCCTGCTGCCGGGCCCGGACGCCCTGCTGCTCTATCCCACGCCCGTGTCCCGGACCGACCTGACCGACCGGGTCCAGCAGGCACTCAGGGACCAGATCAGGAGCCAGAAGGCGGTCATCGAGGTCCAGATCCGCAGCCTCCGGCGCGATCACGGCATCGACGCCGTCGCGGACTTCCGGCCGCTGCCGTGCTCGCCGACGGTGAAGCAGTACGTGCTCAACGGCAGGCTGGGCCTGGAGGGCCGGTACACCAGCGCCCGGTACACGCGCGATCTGCCCGGCGAGGGACCGGTCGAGATCTTCGACGCCCACGGCACGGAGTCGCCCCTGTTCGAGTTCCGTCTGGAGGAGGGCGGACGGGGCGCGCAGTGCGTGCAGGACATGAGGAGACACCTGGACTCCCTCTGGGATTTGATGGCTCCCCGGCAGACACTCGCCTGGTGACTGCTGAGACGGGACGGGCCCACCGGGTGACCCGCGAGTCCGAGGGCCTTCGGGCACTGGTCGCGGGCGCTCGGCATGTGCTGTTCGACTTCGACGGGCCGATCTGCCTGCTGTTCCACGGGTGCCCGGCCGATCGGATCGCCGCGGAGCAGGTGGAGTGGCTGGACGAGCGGGGGCTCGGCTGGGTGCTCACCGACTCCGAACGCCGCAGCGAGGACCCGCACGGCGTGCTGAGCTCGATCGCGGAGCGCCACCCGGGCAGCGACCTCGTCGCCGAACTAGAGGAGCAGCTCACCCGACACGAGTTGAGGGCGGCCCGGCGGGCCCGTCCCACGGCGCACGCCGACGTCCTGATCCGCACCTGGGTGGCGGTGGGGGTGCAACTGGCGATCGTGACCAACAACTCGGCCCGGACGGTGTCCTCGTATCTGCGCGGACGCGGTCTGCTGCGCTGCTTCGACCCGCACATCTACGGCCGTACCCGGGACCTGAGCCTGCTCAAGCCGCACCCGAGAACCCTGAACACGGCGCTGACCGCCCTGGGCGCCGCGCCCGAGACCTCGCTGATGATCGGTGACAGCCTCTCCGACCACACCGCGGCCGTCCGCGCCGGCGTGCCGTTCGTCGGCTACGCGCGCCACGACGCGACGGCGGAACAGATGCAAAGGGCGGGTGTGCCCGAGCACAGCATCACGCGTTCCCTGGAGCCGCTCCTGGAAGCCGTGCGGCGATCCTGAGTCGCCACACCGGTCAGGCCACGAGGTTCAGCAGGACGAAGGCCAGGACGAGCGTGACGCCTGGCTTCGCCTTGACCAATCTCAGGCCAATTGACAGGGACAGCAGGGCGACCGGCGCGAGCAGGCCGTATCTCTGTTGCGCCCCTTGCTCCACGCAGGTCATCGCGATGCCCGCCAGTAACTCCCACCACTCCGACGCCTTCATGGTTCCCCCCGATGTCACCGGCCGATCGGACCAATTGATCTGGTCTTCCTGACTCATCTGTTCCCGGTCGGACAGATCGGTTAACTCGGCAGGCCTATTGGGGCGGTACCGCGACCCGACCCGGTGTCGCCCCGTCAGGAAAGCGGTAGGTTCGGGGTGTGACTTCATCGGGCAGCGGTGAGAGCGGCGGTCGGACCTTCAGCCGCGTGTACGACGCCATCCTGGGCCGGATCGCCGAGGGCCGTTATCCGGTCGGCGGCGTCCTGCCCACGCGCAGCGAACTGTCCGGAGAGCTGAACTGCTCCAAGGACACCCTGCAGCGGGTGATGGACAAGTTGGCCGTGGAGAAGTACATCCGCTCCCGGCAGGGCAGCAAGACCGTGGTGCTGCGGCGGCCGTCGTGGGCGTCCGGCGGCCCCCAGGAGCGCCCGCAGCTGTACAGCTTCCTGCACGAGCTGTTCGTCGGCCGCGAGCACGTCACCCTCGACGTCAGTGCCTTGACCGGGGAGTCGTTCGTCGGTCTGTTCAAGGCACAGGTGGGGCGGGTGCAGTACGGGGAGTTCCGCCCGCGGACGGTGCGCGTGCGGATCCTGCTGCCCGACGAGAGGGCGCCGCTGTACTACCCGCGCTCGCTGGACCCGGACGACGACAGCGGCCTCGGGGGATGGCGGGAGCGGGTGGCCGAGCATGTGGACGTCCTGCGGCAGTGCCACACCGAGCTGAGCGAGTGCGGCGTGGAGTCCGCGCTGGAGGTACGCCGACTGCCGATGACACCCGGCTTCAAGCTGTACGTGCTGAACGGCTCCGACGTCCTGCTCGGGTACTACCTGCCGGTGCGCAAGCCGGTGGGCCCCAGGGGGCGTACGCCCGTCCCGGGCCTGGACGTCATGGGCGTGGGGGCGCCGCTGCACCACCACCCGGCCGACCCGGACGAGCACTCGGAGTTCGCCGCGCTGAAGCACTGGTTCGAGGCGCAGTGGGACATGCTGGGCGACCCGCTGGCCTCCGCCTGACCCGGCGACGGGCGAGGTGACGCACCGTCGGACCAGGGGGAGAGGTGTCCACATGGCGGAAGAATGCGTCCGTAAACGTGAGAAGCATCACCTCGCGCTGTACTGTCTCCGTCCATGCGGCACCACCTGCCCCACCGGACCCACGCAGCGCTCGTGCGGTTCTTCGCGGGCCTGCGCCGAAGGAGGCGCGGCGAGGTGGCCGTCGGCCACCACAACAGCAACCACATCCTCCCGGTCGGCCGGCCCCTGGCCTTCCTTCTGGACCTGGAGTCCGGCCGGGTGCGCGCCAAGTTCCGCGTCCCCTCCGACACCGTGGAGGTCCTGCCCCGCCACTGGCGGGAGCCCGAGGTGCTGAGCGCGGTGTGCGCCCGACTCGACGGCGTCCCCCGCTGCCTGGCCGACCTCGGGCAGTGGTCGGTGCACGAGTACGTCGTCGGCACCGTCCTGGCCGAGGAGACACCGAAGGGCCCGGTCGGGCCGGTGCGCGCGGCCGAGCTCGCCGCGTTCTTCGCACGCCTCGCCGCCGTACCGGCCGACGCGCTGCCGCCGCGGCCGGCCGACTGGCCCGCGAGCGGTGACAGCCAGGGGTTCCTGGAGCGGCTGGCCCGCTTCACCGAGGAGCGGGTGCACCGGCGCAACCGGGAACGCTTCGGGGAACTGTTCGACGCGTTGGGGATCCCGGACGACCTCATGCGCCGCTTCCTGCGGTCGGTGCCGCACCTGACCGGCCGGCCCTTCGTCCTGCTGCACACGGACGTCCACCGGGCGAACGTGGTCGTGACGCGGACACCGGACGGGGAGCGCCTGTCGGTGCTGGACTGGGAACTCAGTCTCTACGGCGACCCGTTGCACGACCTGGCCACCCATCTGGTCCGCATGGCCTACGACGACGACGAGCGCGCACGCGTCACCGACCTGTGGGCCGAGGCGATGGAGCGGGCCGGGCACACGCCGCTGATCGCCGGGCTCGACCCGGACCTCACCGCCTATCTGCGGTTCGAGTACGTCCAGTCCGTCTTCCCGGACGTCATGCGGCCCGCCGTGGACCTGCCCCGCGCAGCGCTGACGGAGGACTACGCCCGGGCCGCCGAACGGATCGGTGACGCCCTGCGGCGGGCAGGGACCGCCCTCGACGGCGCGCTCGAACCGGTCGGCGGGGCCGACGTCGTCCGCGCGCTGCGCCGGTGGCACGCCGCGGACACCGCCCGCCGCCCCGGCGGTGGACCGGGCGGCGACCCGCGCACGGCCCCGCGGTGGTGGTCCGGCGCGCGCGGCTCCCGCGGGGACGCGGACCGGCCCGAGGGCCTGCCCGCCCGCTCCGCCCCCCTGCGGGGGCCTGCCGCGGGCCCCGGGCCCGCTCCGCAGTCGTCGGCCGCACCGGAGCCGCTTCCGGCACCGGGACCCTCGCCCCGGGACGCCGCCCGGCGGGGTGTCGTCGGCGGGGACGCCGCCGACGGACCGGAGCCGGCACGGAAGGGCAGGCTGGAGCCGCATGGATGTTGACGTCCTCGACCCCACGGACGCCCGGACGCTGCTCGCCGGGGCCCGGGGGGTCCTCTTCGACTTCGACGGGCCGCTGTGCCGGCTGTTCCCCCGCGGCTCCTCCCGGGAGGTCGCCGACGCCCTCCGGCTGCTGGTGGCCGGAGCCGGGGCCAGGAACGTGCTGACCGAGGGCGAACGGGACGACAAGGACCCGCACGTCGTCCTGCGGGCCGTGCACCGCGCGGTGCGGACCGGCCGGCTCGGCCGGGACGACGGCCTGGTCGGCGCGCTGGAGGCCAGGGTGACCGAGGGCGAGATCCTGGCCGCCGGCCGCGCGGAGCCGACCCCGGACGCGGCCCGGCTGATCAGCCGGCTGGCCGCACGGGGGGTCCGGCTCGCCGTGGTGACCAACAACTCCGCACGGGCCGCCTCCGCCTTCCTGGAGGCGCACGGGCTGCGGGGCTGCTTCGACGTCGTCCACGGACGCACCCGCGACGTCGACCGGATGAAACCCCACCCCGACGTCGTCAACCGGGCCCTGCGCAGCCTGGGCCTGCGCCGCGGCGACGCCGTGATGATCGGCGACTCCCCGGCGGACGTGGGCGCGGCGCGCCGGGCCGGCGTGGGTTTCATCGGGTACGGGCGCAACGCGGACAAGGAGACGCGGCTGCGCGGGGCGGGCGCCACCCTGGTGGTCCGCTCCTACGCGGGCCTCCTGGAGGAGAACGCCTGAGCCGGCCCGGCTCCCGACTGCTGCTTCTCCGGTCTCCGGGCCGCTCGGCGAGCGGTGGGACGCCGGATGCGAGGAGGAGGCAGCGAGCCGGCTACCGGGACCTGACACGTTGTTCCCCCTGCCGACGTCCGGCGAAGGGCGCGGGCCACGTACCCGTCGGTGTCCGGCTCGAAGGAGGACCGGGCGGATCCCTCGTCCGGGGAGGCTGAGCCGGCGCGTCAGTCCACCGTGTCGAAGGGCTCGTTGTGCCAGCGCCAGCCGGCGGTGCCGTCGTCGTGGAGGTGCAGCATGAACTCGGCGACCGGGCTGCCGTCGGGGAACGTCATGGTGAGCGCACTGCGGATCCGGGTGTAGCAGGCGTCGGCCCGCTCCCAGTCCTCCTCGTCGACGGCCCGTTCCTGCTCGGCGAAGAGGGCGCGGAACTCTTCGAACCCGGGAAGTGTCTCCGCCACGGCGTGAGTCCAGGGCATGTCGGTACCGGTCACGGACAGCCGGGCGATCTCGCGGTCGCCGTGGTGGAGCCGCCAGATGCTGCCTGCGGTCAGGTTCGGGTTGGCCATGCCGCCATGATGGCGATCAGCACTGACAGCCGGTCCCGGCCGCGCCCTTCGGCCGGCCTGCCGCGCGGGCGCCTCAGGAGTGGTCGTTGTCCGTACCGGGCCGGCCGACCCGTGGGCACTCCCCTCCGGGTCCCCGTCCGGTTCTTGGGAGAACGACCGGGGACCGCTGCTGCGGGAGAGGCCGGAGAGAGGCGGGTACAGGGCAGTGTGCGACATTCGCGCGCTGCTGCAAGCAAGGTGCTTGCAATAGTTAGCGGGGTCCGGCAAGGTGGAGGTATGGCATCGCTCAACGTCGGCAGTCTCGGTGAGTACCTGCGGGAGCAGAGGCGCAGTGCGCAGCTGTCGCTCAGGCAGCTCGCCGATGCGGCCGGCGTGTCCAATCCGTACCTGAGTCAGATCGAGCGCGGGCTGCGCAAGCCCAGCGCGGAGGTGCTCCAGCAGGTCGCCAAGGCGCTGCGGATCTCCGCCGAGACGCTGTACGTGCGCGCCGGCATCCTCGACGCCGAGCGGGACCGGGGGGAGATCGAGACCCGTGCGGTCATCCTCGCCGATCCCTCGCTCAACGAGCGGCAGAAGCAGGTGCTGCTGCAGATCTACGAGTCGTTCCGCAAGGAGAACGGCTTCACGGCAGCGGACGGAGACGACGGCGCGTCGGGCGAGGCCGCCGCAGACGACCCCCGCACGGTCGGCGGAACAGACGCCGATCCGCAGCAGACGGCCGGCTGACCGGACCAGGGAAAGACCGGCCGCCGGCTGCGGATCACCACAACCCTCATCCGAAGAGAATCCGGGAGGACCATCACCATGGCCATCACCGACGACCTGCGCAAGACCTTCAGCGACCCGACTCCGCTCTACTTCGCCGCCGGCACCGCCGACCTTGCGTACCAGCAGGCCAAGAAGGTGCCGGCCCTGGTCGAGCAGCTGCGCTCCGAGGCCCCGGCCCGTTTCGAGGCGGTCCGCGGCACCGACCCCAAGGCGGTCCAGGAGAAGGCCACCGCCCGCGCGAAGGAGGCCGGTGCCCGCGTCCGGGAGACGCAGGAGACGTTCCAGACCAGGGTCACGGAGTTCATCGGCTCCCTCGACTCCGACCTGAAGAAGTTCGGCGAGACCGCCCAGGACCTCGCCCTGCGCGGCGTCGGCGTCGCCGCCGAGTACGCCGTGAAGGCTCGCGAGACCTACGAGAAGGTCGCCGAGCACGGCGAGGAGACCGTGCGGACCTGGCGCGGCCAGGCGGCCGAGGGCATCGAGGACGTCGCCGAGGAGGTCGAGGAGCTGGCGATCGCCGTCGAGCCGAAGTCCGAGCCGGCCGAGGCGAAGGAGGAGCCGAAGCCGGCCGCCGCCGAGGCCGAGCCGTCCCCGGCCAGGAAGACCGCCCCCGCCAAGAAGCCCGCGGCGCGCAAGACCACCGCCAAGAAGACCACCCCGCCCGCCCAGTAGGGGAGAAGCGGGACCACGCGCGGGCCGGGCACTTCACGGGTGCCCGGCCCGTTGAATGGGTACGGTGGCGGCAGAGCAGACTCGAGAACGGGCGGTGGACGGCAATGCTGATCGCAGGTTTCAGCTGGGTGATGTTCCTGCTGAGCTTGGCGCTGGTCGTGTTCAGCGGGTTCGCGCTGATCGACGCCGCCATCCGCCGGGAGGACGCCTACCGGGCGGCGGACAAGCGGACCAAGCCGTTCTGGCTGGTCGTCCTCGGCCTGTCCTTCCTGGTGAACGTCATGAACGTGACGCTCGCCAGCATGTGGTTCCTGCTGATCATCGGCCTCATCGCGACGATCGTGTACATGGTCGACGTGCGGCCCGCCCTGCGCGGCATGTCCGGCGGCACGGGCTGGGGTCGCCGCGGCTCCAGCAGCGACGGGCCGTACGGCCCGTGGAACGGCGGTCGCTGACCCCCGGCGCCGCCCGCCGGGCCCGAGCGGGCCCGGAGCGCCGCGTCACGCCACGCGGTCCAGCAGGACCACGGCCACGTCGTCCGTCAGCTCGCCGCCGTTCAGCTCGCGGACCTCGTTGACCGCGGCCTGCAGCAGTTCCTCACCGCGCAGCCCCTGGGCCAGCTGCCGGCCGACCATGTCGACCATGCCCTCCTGGCCCAGCCGCTCCCGGCCCTCCCCGACCCGGCCCTCGATGAGGCCGTCGGTGTAGAGCATCAGGCTCCACTCGGCACCGAGCTCCACCTGCATCCGCGGCCACCGGGCGCCCGGCAGCAGGCCGAGGGCGGGGCCGTTGTTGTCGTACGGCAGCAGGCGCGGGCGGCGTCCGGGGCGCGCGATCAGCGGGGAGGGGTGACCCGCCAGGCACAGGCCGGCGCGGCGGCCGTCCGGCGCGATGTCCACCGTGCACAGGGTCGCGAAGATCTCGTCGTCGCCGCGTTCGTGCTCCAGCACCTGCTGGAGGGTGTTCAGCAGTTCGTCGCCGCACAGCCCGGCGAGCGTCAGCGCGCGCCAGGCGATCCGCAGTTCCACGCCGAGGGCGGCCTCGTCCGGGCCGTGCCCGCAGACGTCGCCGATCATGGCGTGCACCGTGCCGTCGGGGGTGCGGACGGTGTCGTAGAAGTCACCGCCCAGCAGGGCGCGCGAGCGTCCGGGGCGGTAGCGGGCGGCGAACCGCAGCGAGGAGCCGTCCAGCAGGGGCGTGGGCAGCAGGCCCCGCTCCAGGCGACGGTTCTCCTGCGCGCGCAGCCGGCCCTCGGCCAGCTTCCGCTCGGCCGTGTCGGAACGTTTCCGCTCGACGGCGTAGCGGATGGCACGGCTCAGCAGCCAGCCGTCCAGCTCGTCCCGGAACAGGTAGTCCTGGGCGCCGACGCGTACGGCCTCGGCGCCGCGCTCGGCATCGCCCGAGGCGGTCAGCGCGAGGACGGCGTGCCGGGGTGCGAGCTCCAGCACGTGCCGCAGCACGGCCAGCTCGTCCTCGCCGCCCTCCGCCCTGCCGGGCGCGGCCAGCGCGAGGTCCAGCAGGATGCAGTGGACGTCGTCGGTGAGCAGACGCTCGGCCTCGACGAGGTTGCGGGCGGTGCGGACACGGATCGGCTTGCCCGTCGTGTCCAGCAGGTCGGGCACGATCGGGGAGCCGCCGGGATCGTCCTCGATCAGCAGCAGTGTCAGGTTGGTGGCGGCGGCGTTGTTGTCGACCTTGGCTTCCTTGCGCGGGGTCTCTTCCTTGGAAGGGCCGCCCAGGTGGGCGACCTGCGCCTGACCACTCTCCACGGCCGGGATCGCCCTGGGCCGCGGTATGGGTACGGGCATTGTCGTCGGTTTCCTTCCCTCCCCCCGAGGGCACGGCGGAGCCGAGGGACCTCGGTTCACCGACGGGGACCTTAGCGGGTGGCGGCGCCCTAAAGGAATGGCGTGAGCCACCCCACCGACAGGCCGGCCCCTGTCATATGCCGCATTTGCTACCGCAGTTGGACGGGTCGCCGCCGGTACCGGGATGACGAAGGTCACGCCCCTGCCGGGTCCGACGGACGATCGACGTGCAGTGGGTCACGTGGCCCCGATCACGGGCGGGCCGTTGGGGAGTGCCGCCGGTCACGGGCGGGGTGTTGGGGTGTGCCGCCGGTCACGGGCGGACTGCCCCGCTGTGCCGCCGACCAGGGACGTGCGGTTGGGGTGTGCCGCCCGTCACGCGTCCGGCCGGACGACGCCCAGGATCGGCATCGAGCCCGCCCCCGTGACCGTCACCGTCCGCCCGGGGCGCGGGGCGTGCACGATCGTTCCGTCGCCGATGTACAGGCCCACATGGCTGGCGTCGTCGAAGTAGATGACCAGGTCCCCGGGGCGCATGTCCGCGACGTCGACGTGCTTCAGCTGCTTCCACTGTTCCTGCGAGGTGCGCGGGATGGGATGCCCGGCGTGCGCCCAGGCCTGCGACGTCAGCCCCGAGCAGTCGTACGTCTTCGGGCCCTCGGCGCCCCATTCGTACGGCTTGCCCATCTGTGCGGTGGCGTACTGCACGGCCTTCGTGCCCTTTTCGGACCCCTTGTCCTGGACGTCCTTCAGTACGCCCGTGTCCAGCCACGCCGTCTGCGCCTTCAGCGCGGCCTGCCGCTCCAACTCGGCGAGGCGCTCCTTCTCCTGCTGCTCCAGCTGGGATTCGAGCTTCTCCGCCTCGGCGATCTGCTTCTTGATCTTGTCCCGGGCGGCGTCCTTGGCCTTGCGGTTCTCCTCCAGCTTCCGCCACTGGGCGGAGGCGTCCGCGGCGTACTGCTTCAAGTCCTGCTGGGTGCGCGTCGTTTCCTCGATCAGCGCCTTGGTCGCGCGCTGGCCCTGTATGACACGGCCCGCGCCGTCGAGGAAGTGCTGCGGGTCGTCGCTGAGCACCAACTGCGCCCCGGGCGGCAGGCCGCCGCTGCGGTACTGCTGCCGGGCTGCCGCGCCGACGCGGTCCTTCAGCCGGTCCAGGCGCTCCTGCCCCGCCACGATCTTCCGGGCCAGGTCGACGATCTGCGCCGACTGCCGCTTCGCCTTCTCCTCGGCCGCGTTGTAGGCGTCGGTGGCCAGGGCCGCGTCGTGGTAGAGCGCGTCGAGCTTCTTGCGCACGGCCTCCAGGTCTCTGCCGGGCGGCGGAGCGGGCGAGGACGAGGGGGTGGCCGAGGGCGTCGGTACGGGGGAAGGGGCGGCGAACGCCGCGCCCGGCGCCGCCAGTACGGTGACCGCGCAGACCACGGTGATGCCCGCCGCGATCAGGCCGCGCTTGCCGGCCGTGCCCATACGTCTCCCCCAAACTGATTAACCGTCAGTAACATGCGGTGCCTGGGGGATCGTGCCATGTCCGCGCCGAAAGCGACAGAGGCCGTGCTCCGGTGGCAGGCGTGGCGCCTGCTTCCCGGGCGGCGCGGCCCGGCGGTCTCCCCGCCCCTGTGACGTACCACGCCCGAAGATCGTTCCCCGCAGGTCAGGGCGGACGTCGTGATGTCCGGGCCGGGGGTCGGACCGTGGATCGTGGGGCGGGGGAGTGGGGGTGGCCGACTCGGGGCGAGGGTGCGGCGTCTCGGGGTCTCCGGCGCGGACGGCGGGCGCGTCGCTCGCAGCGGCGAGGGCGGAGAGGCTCGCGGAGCGTCAGGGGCGGGCCGACGGTGCCAGCGCCGTCCAGTCCACCGTCACTTCGCCCTGACGCCACCGCGCCGGCCCGTCGGTCACCGGCCAGTCGGCGCTCAGGTCCCGCACCGTCCGGATCCACCGCTGCCGGGCGCCGTAGGAGGCGTAGGGGGCCGCGGCCGCCCAGGCGCGGTCGAAGTCGCGCAGGAAGGCGTGGACGGACTCGCCGGGGACATTGCGGTGGATCAGCGCCTTCGGCAGCCGTTCGGCGAGGTCGGAGGGGCGTTCCAGCGAGCCGAGGCGGGTGGCGAAGGTGACCGTGCGGGGTCCCTCGGGGCCGAGCGCCACCCACACGTGCCGCCGCCCGATCTCGTCGCAGGTCCCCTCCACCAGCAGTCCGCCGCGGGAGCCGTCCCCGGCCGGGGCCAGGCGGCTGCACAGCCGCTGCCAGACCGCGGCGACCGCCTCCTCGTCGTACTGCCGCAGGACGTTCGCCGCGCGGATCAGCGCCGGGCGCCCGGTTACCGGCACCTCGAAGCCGCCGTGCCGGAAGACCAGACCCTCGCGCTCGTAGGGTCGGGCCGCCGCGACCCGCGCCGGCTCGATCTCGATGCCGACCACGCGGGCGCGTGGCGCCGCGGTCCGCAGCCGTCCGAGCAGTTCCACAGCGGTCCAGGGCGCGGCCCCGTACCCCAGGTCGACGGCCACGGGGTCGTCCGCACGGCGCAACTCGGCGCCGTGCGCCGCCGCGATCCAGCGGTCCATGCGGCGCAGCCGGTTGGGATTGGTCGTCCCGCGCGTGACCGTGCCCACGGGGCGGGAGGCGGTGCGGGATGTCATGGGTACGAGGGTATGCGGCCCTGGGTGGGGGTCCTGCCTCCTCCGGAAGCGCGGCCCTGGAGGCGCGGCCCTTCGGGGCGCGGTCGCGGAGGCCGGGCCGCGGGGGCCACGGGGTGTGGCCGCGGCGGCGAGGTCGTGGAGGTGGTGGTGCGGGGGTGCCGCCGTGGAGGTCCGGCCGTCGAGGTGCGGTCCCGGCGCGGCTTCTCGGCGTGCGGTCCCGGTGTCGCGCCCCGCGGGGGCGCCCGGGGCGGGGAGCTCCAGGAGACGCATCCCGCGATCGAACGGTTGACCGATATTCGGTAACGCCTCGGCAAAAATCCCGTTGCCCGGAATGGGAATGACTCCCTCCGCTGTTGCCGCCCAGGAGGGTGCCGCACACCCTCCGACCGGCATGCCCGCAGTAAGGAGGACCGCCACGTGAGCCACTACGTCAGCAGGCTCGGGCGTCGCTCTACGGCAACCCCTTCACGGCTCCGGCTGCACCGCCGCCCGCGCCGTGTCGCCATGCTCTCGGTGCACACCTCCCCACTGCACCAGCCCGGGACCGGCGACGCCGGCGGCATGAACGTATACATCGTCGAGCTCGCGCAGCGCCTCGCCGCGATCAACATCGAGGTCGAGGTCTTCACCCGCGCGACCACGGCAGCCCTGCCGCCGGTCGTCGAACTGTCCCCCGGCGTCCTCGTCCGCCACGTCGACGCCGGCCCCTACGAGGGCCTGGCCAAGGAGGACCTGCCCGCCCAGCTGTGCGCCTTCACCCACGGCGTGATGCAGGCCTGGGCCGGCCAGCGCCCCGGCCACTACGACCTCGTCCACTCGCACTACTGGCTCTCCGGGCACGTCGGCTGGCTCGCCGCCCAGCGTTGGGGCGTCCCGCTCGTGCACGCCATGCACACCATGGCCAAGGTCAAGAACGCCAATCTGGCCGACGGTGACACCCCCGAGCCCGCCGCCCGCGTCATCGGCGAGACCCAGATCGTCGCCGCGGCGGACCGGCTGATCGCCAACACGGCCGAGGAGTCCGAGGAACTGGTACGGCACTACGCCGCCGACCCCGCCAAGGTCGCCGTCGTGCACCCGGGCGTCAACCTCGGCCGCTTCCGCCCGGCCGACGGCCGCGCCGCCGCGCGCGCTCGCCTGGGCCTGCCGCAGGACGCCCTGATCCCGCTGTTCGCCGGACGCATCCAGCCGCTGAAGGCTCCCGACGTGCTGCTGCGCGCGGTCGCCGCCCTGCTGGACGAACGCCCCGACCTGCGTCCGCGCATCGTCGTCCCGGTCGTCGGCGGACCCAGCGGCAGCGGCCTCGCCAAGCCGGAGGGGCTGCAGAAGCTCGCCGCGCGCCTCGGCATCGCCGACGTCGTCCGCTTCCACCCGCCCGTCGGGCAGGAACAGCTCGCGGACTGGTTCCGGGCTGCCTCGGTCCTCGTCGTCCCGTCCTACAGCGAGTCCTTCGGGCTCGTCGCCATAGAGGCCCAGGCCGCCGGCACGCCCGTGCTGGCCGCCGCGGTCGGCGGCCTCCCGGTCGCGGTCCGCGACGGCGAGACCGGCGTCCTGGTCCAGGGCCACGATCCGGCGGCGTACGCGCGCGTGCTGGCCCGGTTCGCGGACGACCCGGGCATGTCGCCCCGCATGGGAGCGGCCGCGGCCCGCCACGCCACCTCCTTCGGCTGGGACACCGCTGCCGGGGCCACCGCCGACGTGTACACGGCCGCGATGCAGGCCCACCGCCGTCGCGTACGCTCCCACCATGGGTGATGTCGAACAGGCCGACCGGACCGAGTCGGCGGCGCGGACCATCGAGGACGTCCTGAAGGACGCCGAACTGGAGTGGGAGAGCCCGCAGCCCGGCACCTACGTCGTCCAACTGCCCGGCACCCGCAAACTGTCCACGACCGTGCAGCTGATCGTGGGCCGCCACTCGCTGTCCCTGAACGCCTTCGTCATCCGCCACCCCGACGAGAACGAGCCGGGCGTCCACCGCTGGCTGCTGGAACGCAACCTCAAGCTGTACGGCGTCTCCTACGCCGTCGACCGGCTCGGCGACATCTACGTCACCGCCCGCCTGCCCCTCGCCTCCGTCACCCCCGACGAGATCGACCGCCTGCTGGGACAGGTGCTGGAGGCGGCGGACGGTGCCTTCAACACCCTCCTGGAACTGGGTTTCGCCTCCGCGATCCGCAAGGAGTACGCGTGGCGGGTCGCGCGCGGGGAACCGACGCGGAACCTGGACGCGTTCCGGCACCTGACCCGGCCGTCCGACTGACCCGCCCGGTCCGATTCCTCCATCCGGTCCGGCCGACCTACCCGGTCCGGCTGCTGTCCCCGGTCCCACTGCCGCTCCTGTCCGGCCGCCCGACGTCCCCCGCTCGGTGGGCGCGGGGCGTGCCGGCCCGGTAGCGGCCCGGCGTCACCCCGACCAGCCGCCGGAAATGGCGGGTGAGATGGGCCTGGTCGTGGAAGCCCGTCGCGGCGGCCGTCTCGGCCGTCGGGAGCCCGTCCAGCAGCAGCCGCCGGGCCCGGTCGATGCGCCGCGACGTCAGGTACTGGTGCGGTGCGATGCCGTAGGCGCCGCTGAACGCCCGTACCAGATGGGCGGGATGGGCCCGCAGGACGGCGGCGGCATCCGCCAGGGTGACCTTCTCGGCGACCCGCGCGTCGAGCAGTTCCCGCAGCCGCCGGGCCAGCACCGGGTCGGGCCGCGGAGGCGCGACGGCGACCCGCGGGCGCAGATGCTCCCGCAGCCGCTCCCCGACGAGGGCCAGCCTGCTCTCCGCCTCCAACTCCTCGCCGGGCCCGGTCAGGGCGGCGTGCACCTGCGCCACCCGGCGCCGCAACAACGGGTCCCGCAGATCGGGCCGGTCGACGGCTGCCCCGATCAGCGTCGCGGGCAGAAGCCGGCCGTCCAGGTACAGCACCCGCTTGCGGAAGCCGCCGTCGGTGGCGGACGAGCCGTTGTGCGGCACGTGCGGCGGCAGCAGCGTGACCGCGTCGTGCGGGGTGCCGTGCTCGTGCCGGTCCAGGTCGTACCGCACGGCCCCGGCGTCCACGATGAGCAGGGTCCACGCCTCGTGGACGTGCATCGGATAGGCGTACTCGGTGAAGCGGGCGTGGAAGACCTCCGTGACGCCCGGGACGCGGGGGCGCCACGCGGCGACATGCTGCCCGGCGGCCATGCAAAGAACGTACAAGACGCTGCCGTACGACGGCCGGCAGGCTGCCGCCATGACCGATGAACCCACCCGCTCCGGCATCCGCTCCGAGACGAAGATCGCCGTCCTGCTGCGCGCGGACCTGGAGCCCTGGCAGCGCCTGAACGTCACCGCCTTCCTGGTCAGCGGTCTCGGTACGGCGGTCCCCGAGGTGATCGGGGAGCCGTACGAGGACGCGGACGGGGTGGGCTACCTGCCGATGTTCCGGCAGCCGGTGCTGGTCCTGGAGGGCGCCGCGGAGACGCTGAGGGCGGCGCACGCGCGCGTTCTCTCCCGTGCGCTCCCGCGCGCGGTGTTCACCTCCGACCTGTTCGGCACGGGCAACGACCGGGACAACCGGGCGGCGGTGCGGGCCGTGCCGACGGGGGAGCTGGACCTGGTGGGGCTCGCCGTGCACGGCCCGCGGAACGCGGTGGACAAGGCACTCAAGGGGTCGCGGATGCATCCGTGACGGGCGCGGCGTCCGATCGCGGCCCCCGCACGGCCTCCTCCACGCCCTCGGCGGGCAGCCGCCGCATGAGCAGCGCGTACCCCACGCCGGCCACCGTCCCCACGGCGGCGGTGAGCCCCCACAGCCAGGCGGCGCCGAACCGGTCGATGACCGTGCCGGACATCAGTGGGGCGACGAGGGCGGCCACGGACCACGACATGGTGTACATGCCCTGATACCGCCCGCGGCCCCGGGCGGGGGAGAGCCGGACGACGAGCCCGGTCTGCGTGGGCGCGTTGACGATCTCCGCCAGGGTCCACACGCAGACGGTCAGCGCGAAGGCGCCGACGGACCCGGCGAAGGCGGTGAGTCCGAAGCCGTAGCCGGCGAGCAGCGAGGACACCACGAGCAGCCGCCGCGGATCGCGGTGCTCGATGAACCGGGTCACCGGGATCTGCAGAGCGACGATGAGGACGCCGTTGACGGCGACGGCCAAGCCGTAGTCGGCGGGGGTGAACCCGGCCGACCCCATCGCGACGGGCAGGCCCACCGAACCCTGCTGGAAGACCAGCGCGACGAGGAACGACAGCCCGACGACGCCCATGAACCGCCGGTCGGCGAGCACGGTGGACAGCCGCACGGAGTCGTCCCCGGCCGTCCCGGCGTGCTCCGCGACCGGCCGGGACTCGGGCACCCTGAAGAAGACGACGAGGGCGCAGACGAGTGTCATCCCGGCCTCGATGAGGAAACCGGCGAGATAGCTGACCTCGGCGATGAACCCGGCGGCCATGGACGACACGGCGAAACCCAGGTTGATCGCCCAGTAGTTCAACGAGAACGCCCGCACCCGGTCCTCGGGCCGCACGATGTCCGCCATCATCGCCTGCACGGCCGGCCGGGAGGCGTTGGAGGCCACACCGACGACGAACGCGACGGCGGCGATCGCGACCGGGTCCCGCACGAGACCGAGCAGCGCCACGGACCCCGCGGTCGCCAGCTGGGCGACGAGCATGGTGGGCCGCCGGCCCAGCCGGTCGGCCATCACGCCCCCGCCGAGCGCGGAGACGACCCCGCCGAGTCCGTGGAGAGAGGCCACGAGACCGGCGTAGGAGGCCGAGGCGCCCCGGTCGAGGGTGAGGTAGAGCGCCATGAACGTGGCGACGAAGGACCCCAGCCGGTTGACGAGGGTGCTGGTCCACAACCACCAGAACTCCCGGGGGAGACCGGAGACGGTCTCGCGGGCGGTGCGTCTGAGGGAGGCGGGTGACATGGGCGGGACCCCCGTGCGTGTGGCGGTGTGAGTAAGTGGCGCAAGCGGCAGGCACAACTTACGAGGGGAAGCTCACCGAGGCCACTCGATTAACGGGCCGGGCCCGGCGCGCGGGGCGGAGTCCGCCCTGTGAGCGCCCGCACCACCGCCCAGGGCCGTCGATTACGCTCATACGCATGGCCGACGCACCGTACAAGCTGATCCTCCTCCGCCACGGCGAGAGCGAGTGGAACGAGAAGAACCTGTTCACCGGCTGGGTGGACGTCAACCTGACCGCGAAGGGCGAGAAGGAGGCGACGCGCGGCGGCGAGCTGCTCAAGGACGCCGGCCTGCTCCCCGACGTCGTCCACACCTCCCTGCAGAAGCGCGCGATCCGCACCGCCCAGCTCGCGCTGGAGTCCGCCGACCGCCACTGGATCCCCGTCCACCGCTCCTGGCGCCTGAACGAGCGCCACTACGGCGCCCTCCAGGGCAAGGACAAGGCCCAGACCCTCGCCGAGTACGGCGAGGAGCAGTTCATGCTGTGGCGCCGCTCCTACGACACCCCGCCGCCGCCCCTCGCCGACGACGCCGAGTACTCCCAGGCGCACGACGCCCGCTACGCGACGATCCCGCCGGAGCTGCGCCCGAACACGGAGTGCCTCCAGGACGTGGTGGTCCGCATGCTCCCCTACTGGTACGACGGCATCGTCCCCGACCTCCTGGCGGGCCGCACGGTCCTCGTCGCCGCGCACGGCAACTCCCTGCGGGCCCTGGTCAAGCACCTCGACGGCATCTCCGACGCCGACATCGCGGGCCTGAACATCCCCACGGGCATCCCCCTGTCCTACGAGCTCGACGCCGACTTCAAGCCGGTCACCCCGGGCGGCACGTACCTGGACCCGGAGGCGGCCGCGGCAGCCATCGAAGCGGTCAAGAACCAGGGCAAGAAGAAGTAGCCGCCCACGCGCAAGCCCCCTGCCTGCGGTTTCTCCGCTGGGAGGGGGCTTTTCGCTGCCTCTGGGCCGTCTCTGGGCCGTCAGGTGCTGGGCCTGGCCGACTGGGCCGTGTCGAAGACGGAGGCGACCGCCTTGCGCGTGCGCTCCTGGCTCGACGGCATGAGGTGCGCGTACACGCGGAGCGTCAGGCCGGGGTCGGAGTGGCCGAGGTACTCGGCGAGGGCCTTGATGTTCTCTCCGGCCTCCAGGAGCACCGAGGCGTAGAAGTGGCGTAGGGCGTGCATGCCGTTCTCGCGGGACCCGGCGTACGACCCGCCCGGCTTCCGCTCGGGAATCACGCCGGCCGAGGCGAGGGCGCGCTTCCACACCTCCTCGTTGAGCGACGTACGCCAGACGTGCCCGCCGCGCGGTCCGGTGAAGACCAGCCGCTTGGTCACCGGAGGCCCGTCCGCCACCTTCCACGGCAAGGTGATCTCGACCGGCGGGAACCGCTTTATATGGATCCGCAGGGCGTCAGCGACTGGACCGGGGAGCGGTACGTCCCGGAGCTTGCCACCCTTCGGCGGGGCGAAGACAGGCTTGCTGCGACTCAGCTTGAGCTGCTGGACCACGTGGAGGGTGTCCGACTCGAAGCCGATCGCGTCGACGGCCACGCCCAGGATTCCGAGCACGGCAGGGGCGTGTTCGTCCGGCCGCGTCCGCCCGTGCGCAACTCGGCACCCCAGGCAGACAGATGGGTGGCGGTCACACTCCGCACGATCTCCCCCGCCCTGGACCCCGACGCCTCCGACCAGGCATGGGCCTGGCTCTACCAAGGTCGCGTAGCTACACGGCACGCCCTACTGCGATCCGAGCCCTGCACGGTCACCGTCACCCAGGACACCACCCGCATCACGTGGACCATCCGACCAGTGATCTTTCTGCCGCTCGCGCACCGACAGGGCATCGAACTCCCAGCCTGTGTTGACGGGTTCAAGCTCCTAGAGGCAGACGGTCCTCTGCCACGACGTCCTGACCTCCGTTAGGGTCCAGGCATGACCACAGGGAGGGGCGGGAGAGGACCCAGGCATCTGGGCGAACTGACAGACGTGTATGACTTCCTGGACGAAGTGAGGCTACGCCAGAGCATGTGGGTGCGGGGCCGGTCGCTGCTGCACCTGGAATCCATGGTGCTCGGATACCAGGCCGCCCTGGGCGTCCACGGGATCGATGAGAACTCAGATTTCTCCACTGGTAGCCAAGGACCGTTTGCTCAGTGGGTGTGGGACCGGCTCGACATGAGATACCCCAGCGCTCTGGGCTGGGCAGTGGAGATCGAGCGCGCTGCGGAACAGGCTGGCAAGCCTGCCCTTGAGATGTTCTTCGATCTCTTGGACGAGTTCCGAGCCTCCGGCCGCGGGAGGCAGCAGGCAGCACCTGCCCCGGCCGGACAGCCCCACGCGACCGACTGAGTTACAACCTTCTTTACTGGTTTAAGCCCCGGCTGCGCTCCGCTCCGCCGGGCGCGCTCCCGGCTCCGTTGCGCGCTGCGCTCCTGCCTTCGGCCCGCTCCGCGCACGCTGCGCCGACGCGCGCCCACACATGGATAGGGCCGAAGGCCATGAGGCGAGCACCGCAGAACGCGGACCACGGTCAAGACGATGCCTCCGGCGGGGGATCGACCGGCACCGGGGGGAGAGGGGCGCCGTTCCCGACCGCGGGTCCGTAGGGGCGTGCGGGGAGTGCTCCCGTCCCGTACGCCATCGACCCAGGCAGAGCCGAGCAGACGCGGCCCATGGCGTCCAGGTCGTTCGTACGGTGGCGCGCTCCACCTGGACGCCATGAACCACGCCCGCTCCACGGAGTGTGGGTCGACGGCGTACGGGACGGGAGCTGAGGTGAGTGGTGGGTTGAGGAGGCAGGATGCCGCCGTGGCAGAGATCAACGGATACGAGTCCGTAGGCGCCTCGCTGGACATCTATCGCCACAGTCGCGAGCCCGGAGTGAATCGACCCGCCTAGGGGTTGCCCGAGAGGAGGGCACCCAGAGGGTTCCCGGGAACACAACTGTGCGGCGCCACGCGCACCGAGTCACATGAACCGGAGCAGCGCTACCAGGGCAATCGGTACCAGGAACACAACACGCACCACGCGCCACCGGACGACCTCGCGCATGACGAGTGCCAGGAACGCGAGTGAGTACGGAGCCGCCAGCGGAATCGCCGAGATCAGGCCTACGGTCAGCGACACGTGATTACCGAAGACCAAGATCGCTCTCAGAGCGACCCACCCGGCTATCCCCGCCGTGAGTACCTGAACCGTGAGCAACCGGAGCCGGGTGCCACCTGTAGTCACGCGGGAATCGGCAATCGTTTCGCGGACGATCATGACGCCCGTCCATGCGAAGAGCGTTGCGACAGCCAGGATGATAAGCAGCCCGAAGGCGGCGAGCCCGCCGTCACCGAGGATCGAGTCCGGGTGCCAGAACGTCTCGATGAAGATCCAGACAGGAACACCCAAAATGATGCCTGCCGCCCATGTGGAGACGATCTCCTTACCGAGACGGTCCGACCACCACTCTTGCAGGGCCCGCCCCCACAGCAAGATCTTGCGCAGGCTCTCGCCCATACGTCCGCCCTCCCCTGACCGCTCGGCATCCTAGGCTGGCCTCTGAGAGCGTGGCGTATGCAGGGTGCGCATCTGTCAAGAGCACTTGCACTTGCTTGGGCTGACACCAGCGGCTGACGCCAACAAGCGCGAACGGCAGCGGTCGAGACCGGACCCCACTGAACGATCGGCCGAGGCGCAGAGGCGGTTGGTCGACGTTGGCAGACCCCTGTGATCGACCTGATAACGATGAGGCCGTACGGCAAAGTCCACGAGGTCATCCCGCGCCAGGGCTGGGCCAAGGTGCATGGTGCGCGCGCCGTCTACTGTTCCTCGACGTACTGTCCGTCGATCACTGCGAAGTCGCCCAGCCGGGCGGCCATTGCCGTCAGGTATCCGACGAAGTCACTCGCTTTGGGCCCGCTCGGCCCTGCTTCGTGGTCCATGTCGATGACCTGGCCGACCTTTCCCTCAGGACCTGGCGACAGGTCCAGCACCGCGCCGTTTCCCCCGCCGTCTGCATCAAGAGAGACCCAACCGATCTGCCACCAGCCAGCCTTCAGGGCCTCGCCGTCCGCAACGAAGTCCTTGAGGTCGTCAAAGTCGCCGCTGGTCAGGAGGTCGCGCCATACACTCACTTCTTGCAGTATGCCGTCGCAGGACAACAGCGTGCCCGTGGGCCAGCCCCCGTCCGCCGATCCGTTGTGTCGCCGCAGCGAGGCCGTGACCGCCTCAGGCAACTCGATGCCGAGCGTCTCCTCAAGGGCGGCGATCTGCTCACCGGAGGCAGGAGGCAGGATCAGATGCGCGGCACCCTGGGCCTCGTACCACCGTTCGATCTCATCCCACGTGTCCGCAACAGCCGCCGCGATCTCTCTTGCCATGAAGTTCCCCTGGTGGTTCTCTGCTCAGCCGCCAATGGCGGTGACCTTAGCGACACGCACTGACAGTGCCGCCGAGGGGCGCACCAGCACCGCACCACATCGACACCAGATCGAACGGGGAACAAGAGACGGGCCTCTCTCGAAGCCCCCAGCGGGCACACCCGCCGTTGTGGCTGACTGTCGTCGGTTGAGGCACAGACGACTTGAGTCCACGATGCACCGTGCGGTCGGCCTGAGGAGACGTCCCTGCCCTGCGTGATTCTGAGAGGTGGAAGGGGAATGCAGCCCTGTGGCGAAGTAAGGCCAGGGGAGGGGTGGACAGATGGCGCAACGGGGCAGCGGCCGAGGCAGCGACTATCAGCGGCAGCAGCAAGCTCTACGACGTGCCCAGGAGCAACAGGCACGACAAGCGGAGCGGGAACGCAAGGCCGCTGAGACGGCCACCAAACGGCGGGAACGTGAGCGGAAGGCCGCGTATCAGGAGCAGCAGGCCGAGCAGGCGCAGGTGCGCACGATCGGGGTCGAGCACGAGGTCGAGCAGCTCGGGCAGTTGCTCCGTGACGCGTTGGTGGGCGATCCGCCGACGACCTTCGAGCGCCGGCGGAGGACTCACACGCCAACAAAGTTAGACGAGCGTCCTTGGTCTCGTCCGGAGCCTTCACCACGCTGGGAGGAGTTCGCACCACCGGAGCCCGGCGGTCTGGCTGCTGTCCTGGGCCTTGGCAGGAAGCGCTATGAAGCTGAGGTTGCCGAGGCGCGCGTGCGGTCCGGCGAGGCACAAGAGCGCCACAGGCGAGCCGAGGAGAAGCGGCTGGTAACGCTGGAGCGGAAGCGTGCCGAGCACCGCCAGGCCGAAGCGCAGGCCCTTGACGAGGTGGCGGCTTTCAACGAGAAGCTGGACGAGCAGCGCGAGGCGTACAGAGCCGGGGAGCCCGCGGCGGTCGAGGCTCATCTGGGGGCTGTTCTGGATGCGTCGGAGTATCCATTGGGCTTCCCTCACGAGCATCGGATCGCCTTTCGACCTGCCACCGGTGACGTACTCGTTGAGATCCACCTGCCGCCTGAGGCGATCGTTCCAACCGCGCGGGGCTACCGGTACGTGAAGAACCGAGACGAGACGACCGTGCTGCCTCGTCCGGAGAAGGAGCGCAAAGAGATCTACGCCTCCGTCCTGGCTCAAGTCGCTCTGAGGACAGTGCACGAGGTCCTGACGAGCGATCCGGACCGGGTCGTCAATGGCGTGATCCTGAACGGCCATGTGAGAACCATCGACCGGGCCACTGGTCAGGAGGTCTCACCGTGTCTGGTGACCCTCAGCGCCAGCAGGGAGCAGTTCGGGAAGCTCCGTCTCAGTCAGGTTGATCCTGCGCAGTGCCTCAGAGGACTCAACGCTCTGGTGTCTCCCAACCCCTACGATCTCGAACCGATCCGCCCCATCGTCGAGTTCGACCGGTCGAAGTACCGGCTCATGGACAGCATGGATGTTGTCGCCGGCCTGGACAGCAGGCCCGTACTGGTGAAGCTGACGCCCACCGAATTCGAGCACCTGATTCGCCAACTGTTCGAGGCGATCGGCATGGAAGCCTGGAACACCCAGGCGTCCAAAGACGAGGGCGTCGACGCGGTGGCCGTCAGCAAGGACCCCGTCTTCAACGGTGAATGCATCATTCAGGCGAAGCGCTACAGCAAGCTCGTGGGCGTGGAGTCCGTCCAGGCGCTCGCCGGAGTGGTCGAGCACAAGCGTGCTGCCAAGGGGGTTCTGATCACCACATCGTGGTTCGGCAGGGCCAGCCACGACTTTGCCCGCCAACATGGCCGACTCCAGCTCATCGAAGGGCCGGAACTCAAGTACCTGATCAAGGAACACCTTGGCAAGGACGTGATCCCGGGCCCGGTCCCCCCCGAAGAGGCGCCCCTCGCGCTGAGGCCGGCGGACCGCCCACACAGACCGAGGAACTGGGCCGTCCCTGGGCCGTCCGAGGCCGCTCGACGGTGGCCAATGACGACCAACGACGACCACCAGGCGCACG
Organism: Streptomyces actuosus; assembly: GCF_016921115.1. Classification (GTDB taxonomy): domain Bacteria; phylum Actinomycetota; class Actinomycetes; order Streptomycetales; family Streptomycetaceae; genus Streptomyces; species Streptomyces actuosus_A. Next base: position 175,893 of record NZ_JAFFZS010000008.1, on the reverse strand, counting down.
AGCCCACAGCCCCTGACCAGCAAAAACCCAGCTCCCCAAGATCCCCGGCAAGACCCAGGGCAAGAAGAAGTAGGAACGGCGACCATGCCCCCGACCTGCGTGAACGGCGCGGAGCGGGGGCATTTTCGCGCCGTGGGGCCTCTCTGGGCCCTCAGCTCTCCGGCTCTCCTGGTCGGATGGCTCCCCGAGAGTTATCCGGGCCCGTTCTCGGCTGCTGGGCATGAGTTGCGCGCGCACCTTCGGAGTCAGGCCCGGGTCCGAGTGCCCGAGGCACTCGGCCAGAGTGTTACTGCGCGTGCACCCTTGATCACCATGGATGCCTGACTGTGCGATGCGGCCAACTTGCCATCCAGGGGCAGGAGTCGCTGCGCCGCCTACGGCTTCCGCTCAATGGTTGCGCACCAGGCGTCGGCTGAGGTGCGGCATGCGCCGGCGCGTGTCGGCGATGCCGAAGGGGTTTCCGGCCTCCTGGCGGTGGCTCTCGGGTGCGGGGCGGGCACGGGCGCGGCTGTGCGGGGTCCAGGGACGTCAGCGCGTGGCCGTCCAGGTGTAGGCGGCACCGCCCAGGGAGACGAGGACGCCCAGGGTCACCAGCGTCCGGGCGACGGGGCGCATCCAGGGCAGCCTCGACGGCTGATGCAGGACGCGTTCCCGTTCGACCAGGCGGAGGGCGTCGATGCCGAGCGTCGTCGCCAGCCGCTCCTGGATCTTCGTGATCGCGTCCTCGGCCAGCAGTGCCGACGCCTGGAGCCTCATGCTCTCGGAGTACGCCGCGACGATGACGACGGCCGTCAGCAGGCTGATCGCGCCCGCCGCGGCGTGCAGGTCCGCGTTCAGGGCCGTCGCGTACGCCGTGGCCATGACCGCGATGCAGACCAGCAGCGCGTTGAGTATCTGGTAGGCCCGCCCGCGGCGGTTCTCGAACCACCGCCAGGAGTGGTCGAGGGCCAGGGCCAGGGCCTCGTGTTCGGTCCCCCGTGACGTCATGAGGGCAAGATGGCAGGCGTCGTCGGTCGCGTCCAGAAGGCCTCTGCCCGCTCCCCCGGCGCGCACCGGAACGGGTGGGCGGCGGCGGGGCGTCACGGGGGTGGTGGTCGGTGGGCGGAGGAGCGCGTAGCGGCCGTTCCCCCGCGCCGGCCTCTCCGACGGCCGTCGGAGCGGGGCGGGCGGCCGGGCCGGAGGCGCGAGTCCGCTGCCCCTCCGTCGCTCGGACGCCGTCCGGGCGTCGCCCGGAGGGCAGGGTGGTTCACCGGGCGGCGTCGAAGGCGTGGGGCGGGAAAACCGCCTCGCGGGTGCGGGGTGTGCTGCGTATCGTCCGCCTCGGACCGAGGGGGAGCGTGAGCAGGTGGGCAGGAGACGTTATGTCGCCCGGGGCGTGCCGGGCGGTTACCGGATCTGGGACAACCGGGGGCGCCGCTGGTGGGGCGACCTCTACGAACTCTGCCCGGACGATCTGCTCGCCGAGCTCAACGGGCCGGCCGACCGGGAGCGGATCGTCACGCTGATGAAGCGGTACCGCGCGCAGAAGCGGTGACCGCCGGCCGCGCGCGTCCCGGGCCGGGGCGGCACGGTCACCCGGCCCGGCGTCCGGCCGGTGGGCCGGGCGCCGGTGTTCCGAGGACACCGCCCGGCCCGGTACGGGCAGGGTGTGAGGGCGGTACGGGTGAGGGCACCGGTGCCTGTCGGCGCACCCGGGCCCTCACCGTCGTATCCGCCCCGCGGTGTTCAGCCGCACTGGCAGGGGGCACCCGACTGGCATCCGCAGCCGCACCCGGAACCGCAGCCGCACGCACCGATCAGGGTCAGGTTCCTGATCTCGGCGGGCCGCTCGGTGGCGCGTTCCTGCGTGGGGTCGGGAGGCGTAGCGGGAGTGCTGGGGGATTCGGCCATGGTTTCTCCTCAAGGCTGGGCCTGTGCCCATTGCATGCCCACCAGGCCGGGCGCATCAACGGCGCACATCAGCGCGTGGCCGTTCCCTCGCGCCTCCGCGTGCACGCCGGTGGCACAGCCGTACGTACCCGGACGCCCCTCGTTCCGGTCGCCGGTGTGGCCGGTGGGGGAATGGACACGCCCTTCGTCCCGGCCGCTGGTTGTGCGGCAGGGGGCCCGCGGACGTCCTCTGCCCGGGTGGCCGGAGGTCGGCCGGAAGCACCCGGACGCCCTTTGTCCCGGCCGCCGGTGTGGTCGGCGGGGGAGCCGAGGACGCGCTGCGCCCGGGCGACCGGTGTGTGGCCGGAGGCGCCGGCATGCTCCTCCGCCCCCGGCGACCGGGGTACGTCCGGACGGCCTCGGCCTGCCCCGCCGCGGCCACCGGTGCGCCACCGGAGGGGCTCAGGCGCTCAGGCGCCTTCTGCCCGGCGCCGGCGTGCGGCCACAGGCCTCGGGGCGCGCTCCGACCCGGCGACCGGGGTACGGCCGCAGGCGCTCAGACGCCCTCCACCCCGGCGACCGGCTGCTGCCCGTCCGACTGGAGCTCGTCCGCGTGCTCGCCCGTCACCAGGTACACCACCCGCTTGGCGACCGCGACCGCGTGGTCGGCGTACCGCTCGTAGTAGCGACCCAGCAGGGTGACGTCGACGGCCGTCTCGATGCCGTGCTTCCAGCGGTCGTCCATCAGGTGCTGGAAGAGGGTCCGGTGCAGCAGGTCCATCGCGTCGTCGTCCTGCTCCAGCTGGAGCGCGAGGTCGACGTCCTTGGTGATGATGACCTCGGCCGCCTTGGCCATCAGGCGCTGCGCGAGCTGCCCCATCTCCAGGATGGTGGCGTGCAGGTCGCGCGGTACCGCCCGCTCAGGGAAGCGCAGCCGCGCCAGCTTCGCCACGTGCTGGGCGAGGTCGCCGGAGCGCTCCAGGTCGGCGGACATGCGCAGCGACGTGACGACGATCCGCAGGTCCGTCGCCACCGGCTGCTGCCGGGCCAGCAGCGCTATCGCCCGCGCCTCCAGGTCGTGGTGCAGTTCGTCGACCTTCTGGTCGGCCTCGATCACGCTCTCGGCCAGCTTCAGATCGGCGTCGAGGATGGCGGTCGTGGCGCGCCCGATCGCCGAGCCGACCAGCCTGGCCATCTCCACCAGACCGTCGCCGATCGAATCAAGTTCCTCGTGGTACGCGTCCCGCATCAGGGTCCCTCTCTCACGTCTGCCGCTGGGGTTCCGGGGGCCAGAAGACGGCCGCCAGGACCGGCTCGAACGGTTCTGCGACCGGGTCGAGACGGTCCGCGACCGGCACGGGACGGTGGTGACGTACCGGCCGTGCGAACCCCACGTTCCCACGTTCGGCCCCCGACGCGTCGGTTTCCGTCACCCGGAATGAACCAATACTGGCTCTGAGGTGAACTCTGGGCGACGAGTGTTCGAGGTCGCACGCGGACGGCTGTGGCCAGCGCCGATCCCGTGCCTAACCTGGAGGCATGGACGTGAACGCGGCGGTCGCCGCAGCGGCGGCGATCGCCGGGGTGCTCACCGGCGTGATCGCCATGCTGGCGTTCCGCTGGAGCGAGCGGGAGCTCAAGCGCCCGACCCGCACTTCTCTGCACACCGACCCGGTGCTCCCACCGGGTGTGGACACCGTCCTGTCGGTCCTGCGGTCCTCCGCCGTCGTCCTCGACGAGGGCGACACCGTGGTCAAGGCCAGCTCTGCGGCGTACGCGCTCGGCCTGGTACGCGGCGGCAGACTGGCCGTCGAACCGATGCTCCAGATGGCCCGGGACACGCGGCGCGACGGAGAGATACGGCAGGTCGAGCTGGACCTGCAGCGGCGCGGGACCGGGCGGGGCGAGGCCCTGGCGGTGTCCGCCCGCGTCGCCCCGCTCGGCTCCCGGCTGGTGCTCCTGCTCGTCGAGGACCTCACCGAGTCCCGGCGCATCGAGGCGGTCCGCCGGGACTTCGTCGCCAACGTGAGCCACGAGCTGAAGACCCCGGTCGGGGCTCTCTCGCTGCTCTCCGAGGCCGTCATGGACGCCTCCGACGACCCGGAGGCGGTGGAGCGCTTCGCCGGCCGCATGCAGATCGAGGCGACCCGGCTGACCAACCTGGTCCAGGAACTCATCGACCTCTCCCGGGTGCAGAACGACGACCCGCTGGAGGACGCCGAGCCGGTCGGCATCGACGAACTCGTCGACGAGGCCATCGACCGCTGCCGGCACGCGGCCGGCACCAAGCAGATCACCATGGCCACCGGCGGCACCGCCGACCTGCAGGTCCGGGGCAACCGCGGCCAGCTGGCCGCCGCTCTCGGCAACCTCGTCGAGAACGCCGTCAACTACTCCCCGGCCCGCACCCGCGTCGGCATCGCGGCCCGGCGGGTCACCGCACCCGGCGGCGACATGATCGAGATCGCCGTGACGGACCAGGGCATCGGCATCTCCGACCGGGACAAGGAGCGCATCTTCGAGCGCTTCTACCGGGTCGACCCGGCCCGGTCCCGCGCCACCGGAGGCACCGGCCTGGGCCTGGCCATCGTCAAGCACGTGGTCGCCTCGCACGGCGGGGAGGTCACGGTGTGGAGCGCAGAGGGGCAAGGCTCCACGTTCACGCTCCGGCTGCCGGAGGCCGGCGCGGCACGAGACCGCGCCCAGCAGCACCCCGACCTCGACGACGAGGAAGGGAACGGCGACGGCCACCGTTCGTCCCCCTCATCCCCCGACTCAACCGCGTACGAAACGCTTTCCGCCCCGGAGGTCCTTCCGTGACCCGTGTGCTCGTCGTCGAGGACGAGGAGTCCTTCTCCGACGCCCTGTCGTACATGCTCCGCAAGGAGGGCTTCGAGGTCGCCGTCGCGGCGACCGGCCCCGACGGACTCGACGAGTTCGAGCGCAACGGCGCCGACCTCGTTCTCCTCGACCTGATGCTGCCGGGGCTGCCCGGCACGGAGGTGTGCCGCCAGCTGCGCGGCCGCTCCAACGTCCCCGTGATCATGGTGACCGCCAAGGACAGCGAGATCGACAAGGTCGTCGGTCTGGAGATAGGAGCGGACGACTACGTCACCAAGCCCTTCTCCTCCCGCGAGCTGGTCGCGCGCATCCGCGCGGTGCTGCGCCGCCGAGGCGAGCCGGAGGAGGTCACACCGGCCGCGCTGGAGGCCGGCCCGGTCCGCATGGACGTCGACCGGCACGTGGTCACGGTCGGCGGCTCCAAGGTCGATCTGCCGCTGAAGGAGTTCGATCTGCTGGAGATGCTGCTGCGCAACGCCGGCCGTGTGCTCACCCGTATGCAGCTCATCGACCGCGTCTGGGGTGCCGACTACGTCGGCGACACCAAGACCCTCGACGTCCACGTCAAGCGCCTGCGCGCCAAGATCGAGCCGGACCCGGGCGCGCCGCGCTACCTGGTGACCGTGCGCGGCCTCGGCTACAAGTTCGAGCCGTAGGCCCGACCGGCCGGGCCTGGGACACGATGAGGGGCGGCACCCCCAGGGTGCCGCCCCTCGCGGCGTTCCGGGCCGCTCGGCCGGCCGGACTCCTCGGTGATCGGAGCTTCCGGCCGCGTGGCCTCCGGTGGCCGGAAGCTCCGGCCACCGGAGTGCTCGACCGGACTACTGGGAGGCCGAGGCCGACGGGCTGCCGGAGCCCTCGCCGGCCGGGGAGCCCGAGGCGGACTCCGACGGCGAGGCCGACGCGCCCTGCGACGCAGTGGCGGCGGGGGCGGCGGTCGTGGCGCTCGGGACGTCGCTCGGGCCCCACTCGGTGAAGTAGCTCGTGGCGGGGACGACGAAGGCGTTCAGGCTCACGTCACCGGTCTCGCTGAAGGTGAAGGTGACCTTCTCGACGTTGCCGTCCTGCAGCGCCTCGCTGCTGTCGGGCAGCGAGGCCGCGGCGTTGCCCTTGCCGCCGATGACGAGGGAACCGCCGGCGGGGATGCTGAGCTTGCCGCCGCCCTCGGCCGGCTTGAGGTCGGCGGTCCGGTCGACACCGTTCACCTTGACGGCGTCCAGGGTCTGGGCGGTGGTGCCGGTGTTGAACACGGTGGCGGAGACCACGGCCGGGCCCTTCGCGTCCCGCATGGGCTGGGTGATGACCAGCGCGTTCTGGATCTTGACGGCGCCGACGCTCGTGGCCGCGTTGTCCGGCTTGACCTGAAGGGTCTGAGCGTCGTTTCCGGCGCCGCAGGCGGCCAGCGAGGCGATCGAGACGGCAATGACGGAGGCGGCGAGGGCGCCGCGTCGAAGGCTGCTGCTCACGGCGGCGGCAACTCCTTGAACGCAGGGAAAGGCGGCTCTCCTTGTAAAGCCGCCCTAAGGGTCTGTCAGCGGCTTCAGGTTACCGAGCCGCTCCCCGGCCGCCGCACCCGACCCTCCCCCGAGCGGTTCGGCTTCCCTCGTGCAGGTGCCCCCTCGGGGCGTCCGACGCCGCCCACGACAGGTGACCCGTACAGCCCCGGGAGCCGTTTCGGGCCACGGCTCGTCCGGCAACCACCTTGTGCCACGGGGACGCCCCGGTGCTGACGCAGGGGAGGAGCGGTGCGCTCCGCGCGGGCCGGGAACTGTGCGCGCAGGTGCGCGGGAAGCGGGGCCGCGCGCGAAGGCGCCCCGGCAGCGGCAGGACAGCGACCACCGGTGGGGTGGGCCGAGCGTGTCGGGGGAGTCAGCGGCGCCCTCGCTGTGGGGGCGTCCGATCGCCTCGTCTCCTCGCCAGGGCGCCGACGGCCCGCAAGGAGGCAGACGCTGCCGGTCCGAACCCCGCTCGCGCCGAGGGCGCGGGACCTCCCGGGGCGCTGCTCCCCGGGGGGCGGACCGGGCCGGGAATCCCCTCCCTTCGGCGAGTCCTTCGGCGAGTCCTCCGCGAGGGAGCATTCGAATAAGCGGCCGTCGGACCGCGGTGGGACCCCGGCGAATATTTCGTGAAGGAATGCACGACCCCCCGGGCGCGGGAGTCGGAAATTGATCAACGCGGGTAGCGTCCGGCACTTCTGTGGCGGCCGTGATCAATTCCTGATTCGTCTCGTATCCACCTCGGGGCCACCGAACGGAGTAGCGTAAGTCGCACACCTGGAAGCGGACATTTGTGGACGTTCGGCCCTTCGGGTGGCCCTCCGGGTGCGTGTGACGTACGTGTTTCACCCCACCTGCGAAGCGGCTCCGACCTGCGAATACCTGCTTCCGCTCCCGCGGCGAAGCACGTTCCTGTTGCTGTTGTCAAGCCCCGAGATATGCCCTGACCTGCGAAAACGCCATTCAGAAGACGCTGTATCCGTGTTACCCTGGATAGCCACGGAAGGGGTACCTGTCACATGACGTTCAAGGTTGGCGACACCGTGGTCTATCCCCATCACGGGGCCGCGCTGATCGAGGCTATCGAAACTCGCCAGATCAAAGGCGTGGACAAGACCTACTTGGTGCTGAAGGTCGCCCAGGGTGACCTGACGGTACGTGTGCCAGCGGACAATGCGGAGTTCGTCGGCGTGCGTGATGTGGTCGGTCAGGACGGGCTGGACCGGGTCTTCGAGGTGCTGCGTGCGCCGTATGCCGAGGAGCCCACGAACTGGTCGCGTCGCTACAAGGCAAACCTGGAGAAGCTCGCCTCCGGCGACGTCATCAAGGTCGCGGAAGTCGTGCGCGATCTGTGGCGCCGTGAGCGTGAGCGCGGACTCTCCGCAGGTGAGAAGCGCATGCTTGCCAAGGCGCGGCAGATCCTGGTGAGCGAGCTGGCCCTCGCGGAGAACACCAACGAGGACAAGGCCGAGGCTCTGCTCGACGAGGTTCTTGCGTCCTGACGCAGGCGCGCGCCGCTCGGAACGCTTCGTACATGGCTATGCCGCGGTGCCCGATGACGTGAATTCCGTCGCCGGGCGCTGCGGCATGTTCGTACGCGGATACACCGCGCCCGTACCGTACAACGGGGAAGGCACCCCGGCACCGAGGGGAGAGATCCCCCCGGGCCTGTGCGCCGGGGCCGGGCGATCGGCTCGACCGTGGTCACGGAAAGGGTCCGGTCTGCAGTGCCCACCCCCGCGCACTCCTCCAGGCCATACCCACGCCAGGCCGGCACACAAACCTGACAGGAACCGATGTCTGACGTTTCCAGTGCTCCCCCCGCCGCCGAGGCCGCCCGCACGGCCGTCGTGATCCCGGCCGCCGGCCGGGGGGTACGGCTCGGGCCCGGCGCCCCCAAGGCCCTGCGCACACTCGGCGGCGTCCCCATGCTCGTCCACGCGGTCCACGCGATGGCCGCCTCGCGCGCCGTCTCCCTGGTCGTCGTCGTGGCCCCGCCCGAGGGTGCCGCCGAGGTGAAGTCGCTGCTGGACGGGCACGCACTGCCCGAGCGCACCGACGTCCTCGTCGTGCCCGGCGGGGACACCCGCCAGGAGTCCGTCCGGCTCGGGCTCGACGTCCTGCCGCCGGAGTTCGGCATCGTGCTCGTGCACGACGCGGCCCGCCCGCTGGTCCCCGTCGACACCGTCGACGCCGTGATCGACGCGGTACGGGAGGGCGCCGTCGCCGTCGTGCCCGGCCTGGCGCTCGCGGACACCGTCAAGGAGGTGGAACCGGCCGCCGTCCCCGGTGACCCGGAACCGGTCCTCGCCACGCCCGAGCGGGCCCGGCTGAGGGCCGTGCAGACCCCGCAGGGGTTCGACCGGGCGACCCTGGTCCGCGCCCACGAGACCGTCACCGGCGCGGTCACCGACGACGCGGGCATGGTCGAGCAGCTGGGGGAGCAGGTGGTCGTCGTCCCCGGGCACGAGGAGGCCTTCAAGGTCACCCGCCCGCTCGACCTGGTCCTGGCCGAGGCGGTCCTGGCCCGCAGGAGGCTCAACGATGGCTTCTGACGTCCCCGCCGCCCCGCCGCTGCCCCGGGTCGGCATCGGCACCGACATCCACGCCTTCGAGGACGGGCGGGAACTGTGGTGTGCGGGCCTCAAGTGGGAGGGTGAGGGCCCCGGCCTCGCCGGCCACTCCGACGCCGACGTCGTCGCGCACGCCGCCTGCAACGCGCTGTTCTCCGCCGCCGGCCTCGGCGACCTCGGGCAGCACTTCGGCACCGGGCGGCCCGAGTGGTCCGGTGCCTCCGGCACGGTGCTGCTGGCCGAGGCCGCCCGCATCGTGCGCGAGGCGGGCTTCACCATCGGCAACGTCGCCGTCCAGGTCGTCGGACCCCGGCCGAAGATCGGCAAGCGCCGCGACGAGGCGCAGAAGGTGCTGTCCGAGGCGGCCGGGGCCCCTGTGTCGGTGTCCGGCGCCACCACCGACGGACTGGGCTTCCCCGGCCGGGACGAGGGTCTGATGGCCGTGGCCACGGCCCTGGTGGTGCAGACCGGCTGAACGCTCCGCGGCGCCGCGGAGCGGTGGGCACTTCCGCCCGGACGTCGGTTGCACCCCCCGCGGCCCACTACCCTGGAGTGGTGACTATTCGCCTGTACGACACCAGCGCCCGGCAGATCCGCGACTTCACCCCGCTCACGCCGGGCTGTGTCTCGATCTACCTGTGTGGCGCCACCGTGCAGGCCGCCCCGCACATCGGGCACGTCCGCTCCGGGCTGAACTTCGACATCATGCGCCGCTGGTTCACCCACCGCGGCTACGACGTCACGTTCGTCCGCAACGTCACCGACATCGACGACAAGATCATCAGGAAGGCGGCCGAGCAGAACCGCCCCTGGTGGTCGATCGGCTACGAGAACGAGCGCGCGTTCGACGACGCCTACACCACGCTCGGCTGCCTGCCGCCGACCTACGAGCCGCGGGCCACCGGGCACGTGACCGAGATGGTCGAGATGATGCGCACGCTCATCGAACGCGGCCACGCCTACGAGTCCGACGGCAACGTCTACTTCGACGTCCGCTCCCTGCCCGGCTACCTGTCGCTGTCCAACCAGGAACTGGAGAACCTGCTCCAGCCCTCCGAGGAGGGCGAGACCGGCAAGCGCGACCCGCGGGACTTCGCCATGTGGAAGGCGGCCAAGCCGGGTGAGCCCAGCTGGGAGACCCCGTGGGGACTCGGCCGGCCGGGCTGGCACCTGGAGTGCTCCGCCATGGCGCACAAGTACCTGGGCAGCGCGTTCGACATCCACGGCGGCGGGATCGACCTGATCTTCCCGCACCACGAGAACGAGATCGCCCAGGCCCGCGGCTTCGGCGACGCGTTCGCCCGCTACTGGGTGCACAACGCCTGGGTCACCATGAGCGGCGAGAAGATGTCCAAGTCGCTCGGGAACTCCGTCCTCGTCTCCGAGATGGTCAAGCGGTGGCGGCCCATCGTGCTCCGCTACTACCTGGGCGCCCCGCACTACCGCTCCACCATCGAGTACAGCGAGGAGTCCCTGCGCGAGGCCGAGGCCGCCTTCGCGCGGATCGAGGGCTTCGTGCAGCGCGTCACCGAGCTGGCCGGCAAGACCGTCGATCCCGCCGACCAGGTGACGCCCGCCTTCGCCGAGGCCATGGACGACGACCTCGGCGTCCCGCAGGCCCTCGCCGTCGTGCACAACACCGTCCGGCAGGGCAACAGCGCGCTGGCCGCCGACGACAAGGACGCCGCCGTGGCGCGGCTCTCCGAGGTGCGGGCCATGCTCGGCGTCCTCGGTCTGGACCCGCTCGACGAGCAGTGGGCCGCCGAGAGCGACCGCGGCGCCGAACTGCACGGCGTCGTCGACAGCCTCGTGCGGCTGGTCCTCGACCAGCGCGAGGCCGCCCGCGCCCGCAAGGACTGGCCGACCGCGGACGCCATCCGCGACCGGCTGGGGCAGGCCGGACTCGTCATCGAGGACGGCCCGCAGGGCCCGCGCTGGAGCCTCGGGGCGCGCTGAGCCGGGACCGGCGCAACAGGCCCGCAGAAGATCGACAGTGCCGCCCGGGCCTCCGGGCGGCACACTGCATAGACGTACGTACGACAGCACACGACAGACAGGTAGGTCATGGCCGCGAACAACCGCCGCATGTCCGGCAAGAAGGGCGCGCAGGTCGGCAGCGGCGGCAAGCGGCGCCGGGCCTTGGAGGGCAAGGGGCCGACGCCCCCCGCCGAGATGCGCAAGGGTCACCCCAAGCAGCGTGCCGCGCAGTCCAAGACGCGCCGCGCCCAGGGCCGTCCGCAGCAGAGGCGCGGCGCCGGCCGGTCGACCGCCGAACTGGTCGTCGGCCGCAACCCCGTCGTCGAGGCCCTGCGCGAGGGCGTGCCCGCCACGACCCTCTACGTCCAGCAGTTCATCGACAACGACGAGCGCGTCCGCGAGGCCCTCCAGCTCGTCGCCGACCGGGGCTCGGTCAACCTCATGGAGGCCCCCCGGCCCGAGCTCGACCGCATGACGAACGGGCTCAACCACCAGGGCCTGGTCCTCCAGGTCCCGCCGTACGAGTACGCCCACCCCGAGGACCTCGCCGACGCCGCCGCCGACGCGGGCGAGGACCCGCTCATCGTCGCCCTCGACGGGGTCACCGACCCGCGCAACCTGGGTGCCGTCGTCCGGTCCGTCTCCGCCTTCGGCGGCCACGGCGTCGTCGTCCCCGAGCGGCGGGCCGCCGGTATGACCGCCGGTGCCTGGAAGACGTCCGCCGGCACGGCCGCGCGCACCCCCGTCGCCCGCGCCACCAACCTCACCCGGGCGCTGGAGACGTACCAGAAGGCCGGGATCGTCGTGGTCGGGCTCGCCGCCGACGGCGAGGTCGAACTCGGCGAGCTGGAGGCGCTGGACGGGCCGGTCTGCATCGTCGTCGGCAGCGAGGGCAAGGGCCTGTCCCGACTGGTCGGCGAGACCTGCGACTTCCGAGTGCGCATCCCGATGCCGGGCGGCGCCGAGTCGCTCAACGCCGGTGTCGCGGCGGGCGTCGTGCTGTACGAGGCGGCCCGCCGCCGCGCCTGAACCCGCGTTCGCGGACGTCACCCACACGCGCTCTTCGGGTCTGTCCGGACAACCTTGACGGGGTCCGGACAGATCCGGCGGGTCAAAGCAGTGTCCTAAGCACACGTCACTCGGTTAGATGAGTGTGGACACCAGAACACCCCGCACACCCACGGGGGACCGCTCGTCGGGATTCGACGACGCTCCCGCGCTGAGCATGGTGAAGGTGCCGAGCGACCCGGCGCAGATCATCGTGAACCACGCGAGCTTCCGCGTGCAGCTGGGCGCGTCGGCCAGGCGCACCCGATCCCCGCGGATCGCGCGGCACCCGAGCGCCACCTACGACACCGCCCGCACCCCCTTCGTCGGCGCCACGGCCGGCCGGACGCCCGCCGCCGGCGGCCGCCGTCCCGTCGTCTGGAGCGGCAGGTCCGCCCCGGACGACACCGGCGCCCACCGCCTCCTCCAGGCCGTGCGGGCCGGCAGCGTCGGCCACGACGAACCCGCCGAAGCCGGGGCCACCCAGGTCATCCCGCGCGTCGACGGCACCGACCCGGGCTACGGCGCCCTGGACGCCACCGTCGAGACCCCCGTCGTCGGCGCCCAGCGCACCCCCGGCGACGCGCCCGGCGCCCGACTGCTGCCCGCCATGCGCAGCGTCGGCAGCGACTACGACGAACCCGGTTACGACGACGCGGAGTTCGAGGACTTCGACGAGACCGAGGACGCGCGGCCCCCGGCCCGCGGCAAGCGTCACGCCGACGACCCCGCCCGGCACGCCTACTTCCCGGGCCGGCGCATGAACCTCGGCGTCGTCTTCCTCCCGCTGCGCGTCTTCCTCGGCTTCATCTCCATCTACGCCGGCATGGGCAAGCTCTGCGACCCCGTCTACTTCGACGGCGGCAAGCGCGGCTCCATGGTCACCTGGCTCAACACCCTGCACCCCTGGCAAGTCGCGGAGCCCCTGCGCCAGTTCGCCCTGCACCACCCCGTCGGTTCCGGCCTGGTCATCGCCTTCCTCCAGGTCGTCGTCGGGGTCCTGACCGTGCTGGGCTGCTGGCAGCGGGTCGCCGCCGTGGTCGGCGCGCTGCTGTCGGCCGCGCTCCTCGTCACGGTCAGCTGGAAGACCGTTCCCGCCTACGACACCCCCGACATCATCTACCTCGCCGCCTGGTCGCCGCTGATCATCGCCGGCGCCCCGGTGTACTCGATCGACGGCCGCCTCGCCGCCAGCGCCTGGCGCCGGCTCGGCCCCCGCTCGGACATCTGGGAGCTGCGCCGGTACGTGCTGCGTCGCGGCGCCCTGATCACCGCCGTCGTCACCGGCCTCACGCTGCTCCTGGGGTCCCTCCTCGGCGGTGCGGTCCGCGACTCCGACCGGATCGTCGTGCCGGGCCCCGGAGAGTCCCCCCGTAACGAACTGCCCGGCTCCCCGCTGCCGCAGGAACCCGGCACGCAGCGGCAGAGCCAGTCGCCCACCGCGGCCACGTCTCCCACCCAGGGCGCCACCTCGGCCGCCCCCACCACGGACGCCGCCACCGCGCCCGGCGCGACCCGCGGGCCCGGTGCGGCCACCACCGGCGCCCCCAGCCAGACCCAGGGCACCACGGGCCAGGCCCCGCCGCAGCAGTCCTCGCCGGCCGGACAGGCGCCCAGCACCAGCTCCGGCCCCACCTCCGGCGGCACCGCCACCAGCGGCACGTCCGGCGGCGGCACCAGCGGCGGCTCCGACTCCGGCTCCTCCTCCGACCAGTCCGGCCTCGTGGGCGGCCTGTTGGGGTAACCCGGCCGGTGGGCGGCATCATGGGCGGGCCCACCGGCTGAACACCATCGCCCACACGACGAGGCCCCGCTCTTCGAGAGCGGGGCCTCGTTCGTCGTGGGGCGTGCGGGACGGCGTGGGCCGAGGCGGGGCCGGGTCGGGCGAACTGCGCGGGAGCCCGGCGGCGGTACTGCAGGCCGTCCTGGGGCGTCCGGGGCGTCCTGGGCGTCCGGAGCCACTGGGGCGCCTGTGGGGAAGCCTGTGGGCCGCTTGCGGGCCGCCCACAGGGGGCGAGTGGTCCCGGGCGGCCGGTCCGTGGCCTGGAGGGCCGTGCGGCGGTCGGCCCTCGGCATGCCCAGTCGTGCATCGGTCGGTGCGCGGTCAGCGGCGGCCGGTCCGTGGCTGCGGGGGGAGGCGTCGCGTCACCGTGGCGGCCTTGCGCCTCGCAGCCGTGCGGCCCTGCCCGAGGGAGCCTCCGTGGGGCCTGTGCGCGATCCGGGCGAGCGTGAACCGCGAGGTGGGACCCGCCCAGTGGTGTGTGCCCGCGTCGGGTCGGGGGCGGCCGGACGGTGTCAGCGGCCGAGTGCCGCCAGTTCCCTGGCCGCCTCCGTCAGGTCCTTCGCCGTGTCGATCGCCCGCCAGTACGCCCCCTGCGGGATCGGGAACCCGGCCAGGCGCCGCTCCCGGGCCAGATGCGGGAAGGTGGTGCGCTCGTGGTCACCGCGTTCGGGCAGCAGCGCCGCGAACTCGGGGGAGAACACGTAGACACCCGCGTTGATCTCGAACGTCGACGGCGGGGCCTCGATGAAGTCGGTGATGTGTCCGAACCCGTCGGTCTGCACGGCTCCCCAGGGAATGCGCGGCCGGGCCAGTGCAAGGGTCGCCACCGCATCGCGTTCGGTGTGGAAGTCCGCCATGTCGCGCAGCGAGAAGTGGGTCCAGATGTCACCGTTCGTCGCGTACCACGGCCGGTCCGCGTGCGGGAGATGGGCAGCCGCGTACTTCAGTCCGCCGCCGCGGCCGAGCGGCTCGTTCTCGACGACCGTCTTCACCCGCACCGGCAGATCCGCCGTCCGAAGCCACTTCTCCAGCACATCCGCGAGATGGCCGCAGGAGACCACGACGTCGGTGACGCCCTCCTCTGCCAGCCAGACGAGCTGATGGCCGATGATCGGCGTCCCCGTCCCGGGGATCTCGACCATCGGCTTGGGCCGGTCGTCGGTGTACGGACGCAGTCGGGAGCCCTGGCCCCCGGCCAGGATCACGGCTTGCGTGGGGCGGGACGCGGCATGCGGATCGGTCATGCCCGAAGCGTACGCGGCGCCCCGCCGGGGGCCCGAGCCGCCGGCGGATTTCCCGTACTGCCGTCACCGTCGTCCGCCCCGGGCCGTCCGGGGCGCACGGACGGACGTCAGTGGTGGGCCGCCAGAACCCCCGAGGCGAACGACGTGTCACACACCGGCCGGGCGAACGACTGGGCACGGGAGGGGCCGTACACGCGGACCGCGGCGCGGCCCAGGGCCCGGGCGATGGACGCGCAGTGCTTCGCCAGGGAGGGGCGGCTGTTGACGGCCTGCTGGAGGTGGGTCAGGGCCACGCCCGGATCCTTCTGCTGGAGCTCGGTCAGCAGTTGGTCGCGCAGCACGTCCTGCGGGGCGCGCGGGGCGGCGTTCTTGGCGTCGCTCGCGACCGAGACGTCCGTTGCGGCGAGCACCGAGTCCTGGGGGCTCCTCGACCAGTTGACCCGGGTCACGGCGAGGGTTCCGGAGAGCACCAGGACGACGGGCAGGACGAGGGCGAGGGAGCGGCCGATCCGGCGGGCTGGGCCCCGGTGGCCGCGTCGCGTCTGTGGGGTGATGGAGTGCTTCACGCGTGTGAGGGTAGCGCCCGGTAATGATTCAGCGACATTCAGTCACCGGTTCGGGGGATGGGGGGATGCTGATTTCGGGGTAACGGGTTGACGCGCCCCCTTCGAAATGCCTGCTATGCCGGGGTACTCGTCGGCAACGAGAAGGGCCCCGCAGAAGCCTTGCGGGGCCCTCGTCGCCAACGTGGGTGAATTGCCCGGGTCTTCGGACGACCGGTGTCAGACGGACAGACGCGCGCCCGTCGAGGTCGAGAACACGTGGGACTCGCCCGGACGCGGCACGACGTGCACCGTGGCGCCCTTCTCCGGCACGTCACGGCCGTTGACGCGGACGACGAGCTCCTTGTCCTCGCCACCGACGTGGGCGGTGCCGTACAGGTACGCGTCGGCGCCCAGTTCCTCGACGACGTTCACGGTGACGGCGAGGCCCTTGTCCGAGTCGGCGCCCGCGACGTCGAAGTGCTCGGGGCGGACGCCCACGGTGACCGTCTTGTCCGTGGTCCCCGACAGCGCGTCCCGGTCCACCGGCACCACCGAGTTGCCGAACTTCACACCGCCGTCGGCGATCGGCACCTCGACCAGGTTCATCGCCGGGGAGCCGATGAACCCGGCCACGAACAGGTTCGCCGGCTTGTCGTACATATTGCGCGGGGTGTCGATCTGCTGGAGCAGACCGTCCTTGAGGACGGCCACGCGGTCGCCCATCGTCATGGCCTCGACCTGGTCGTGGGTGACGTAGACGGTGGTGATGCCGAGACGCCGCTGGAGCGAGGCGATCTGCGTGCGGGTGGAGACGCGGAGCTTGGCATCCAGGTTGGACAGCGGCTCGTCCATGAGGAACACCTGCGGCTCGCGCACGATCGCCCGGCCCATCGCGACACGCTGGCGCTGACCGCCGGAGAGGGCCTTGGGCTTGCGGTCCAGGTACTCGGTCAGGTCGAGGATCTTCGCGGCCTCCTCGACCTTCTTGCGGATCTCCGCCTTCGGCACGCCGGCGATCTTGAGCGCGAAGCCCATGTTGTCGGCGACCGTCATGTGCGGGTAGAGCGCGTAGTTCTGGAACACCATGGCGATGTCCCGGTCCTTCGGTGGCAGGTGCGTGACGTCGCGGTCGCCGATGCGGATGGCGCCGCCGTTGACGTCCTCCAGGCCCGCGAGCATCCGGAGGGAGGTGGACTTGCCGCAGCCGGACGGACCGACCAGGACGAGGAACTCCCCGTCGGCGATCTCGATGTCCAGGGCGTCGACGGCGGGCTTGTCGGAACCCGGGTAGATCCGGGTCGCCTTGTCGAACGTGACAGTGGCCATGGTGAATGGGCCCCCTTCTACCGGCAGGAACGTGCCGGACGATCCGTTGTAGGAAGGTGGTGGGTGTAGTCCACATGCGTGAACCGAATCAGGACGGTACCTGGCGCTCACCTGGTCTGTCAGCACCTGGAGCCCTGTGAACTTCGCCGAAATTTTCGACAGGGCCCCCTCGGGACGTGGGTACACTGCACAGGCGCGTGGGCCCCGCCCGCGCGCCTGCCTCCTTAGCTCAGCTGGTTAGAGCGCCGCTCTTGTAAAGCGAAGGTCGTCGGTTCGAATCCGACAGGGGGCTCTTCGATCACCCTGCTGACCTGGGTTTCTCCCTTGAGAGGCGCTTCACACTGTAGTGCCCGATGCCGGGACCGTGGGTGCCGTACCGAAACAACCGGCGGCAGGGTTGGAAAGCGTGTACCTGCTGCGGCCGGCGCTGACAGGTCATCGCTTGGCCAGCAACGAAGCCCGATCGTCGCTCGGGTCCCGGACAAGTCTCCAGCCCGCCCCGGGACAGGCGGGCGGGAGGACGACGGCCGACGAACCTGCCAGGCCGGGTGGTGGTGCGGCGAGCAGCACGCGTGGTGGAGACTGTGGACCGGCCAGAGGAACCGTTGGAGGTCTGCCCGGTGCCGGAGCTGTTCCGCTGGCATCCGACGCCGACACCGACGGGCCGGGACGGCGGGACACAGTGGCGCCCCGCGCGACCGCCGGACCGGCTGACCAGATCGTCAGGGGCGACCGCGGACCGAAGTGGTGGAGCGAGGGTCGTCGGTTCGCATCCGACAGGGGGCTCAAGGCAAAGGCCACCCGGCAGCTCTTCCGAGTGGCCTTTGACATCCGGACGCGTCGACATGGCCGGAATCCCTCCAAGTTGGAGCAGGGCAGGGCTCCGGGTCCACCCGGCGACTCCGGTCGTCGGACGACGCCCGGCGCGATCCTCTTCCGTTGCGTACGGCGACGTCGAACGCAAGGAACGAGCCAATCTCGTGCAACTAAAGCCGCTCGTCGTGAGTCTGTCTGAGCGGTGCGCGGCCGTGTGCGTACCGCTCTGCACAACATGAGGGGCTCCCTTGGCTTCCACGCGCACCACCCGACACCGTCTCGGTGCCTCAATATCCGCAGCCCTCGCTGTGACGGTCGGTGCGGGCTTCCTGGCCTCGCCCGTGGCCACGGCTGCTTCAGCCACCGTGGCCACGGCTACTGCGGCTACCACCGCCGGGGCGAATCTTCCCCTCGGTGCCGAGATCGTCAGCACCGGCGACACGGGCTACCTCACCTCCAGGAAGGACGACGCCGGCGACACGGTCCTGGAATGGCACAGGCACGCCGACGGCTCTGTGCTGCCCGTCACCGGGACCGTGGGCTACGACAGCGCCTCCGACATCGTCGTGACCGGCGACGGGGGTGACACAGTCTCTCTGCGGGACATGACGGCGGGAGCCGCCGCAACTGTGTCCTTCGACCTCGGGTCCGAGTTCACGCCCGGAGCGAGGCTCGTCGGCGTGGTCGGCGAGAACCTCTTCGTGAGTGTTCCGACCACCGCGGACTACCACGAGCTGTGGCAGCTGAGCCGGGTGGACGGGGTCACCGAGAAGGTGAAGCGCTCGTCCAACCCCTACAGCATCGACTTCAAGGTCCTCGCGTCCAGGAGTGGTGCCCTGCTCGTCCTGAGTAGCGACCGGGTGTTCCCCAACTCGGCGACCTTCCGGACCGAGTACTGGAGAACGCTCACGACCGTCGACAGCGGCCAGGCGATCGAGGGGGGCAGCAGGAGGAACATCGCCTCGTGGACCCAGGCCTCGACGGGCGCCCTCACCGCCGACTACGTGGCCGACGTCCAGTACCGGTCCGGGGTCACCGAACTAGTCGTGGACGGGACCTACGTCCACGGCAAGTACGCCATGGACAGCTCCATGAGTGGCGCTGTCATCGTCGGCATCAGCCGGGACACCCTGCTCTACGGGGTCCCGGGCAAGGCGGACGGCGAGACGCTCAGCCCGCTGTACGCGAGGAGCATCACCGACTCGACCGCCGCGCCGTACAAGCTGCTGGAGCACTTCTCCAGCGCGGCCCACGCAGCGGACGGCAGCCTGCTCGTACGTGGGGCCACGGCCGAGACCGACGGGCTGTTCCGGATCTGGGAGGGCGCCGACGGCCTCCCGGCCGCCACGCCTGTGGCGGACACCGGGCGGGCCCTGGCGGTTCAGGTGACTGCGTCGAACGTCCCCACCGCAGTGAGCCTGGAGGAGCCGGGCACCATGGTTCCGCTGGAGTGGACGCTCTCCCGTGCGAACGCCACCGCGGACCTCACGCTCACGTACCCGGCCACCGGCCGGACGCTCACCCGACACCTGTCCCAGCCGGTCGCCGACAGTCGCTTCGCCTTCGTCTGGGACGGCCTCCTGGACGGCGCCAGCTCCCCGAACGGTGCCTACACCTGGCAGATCACCGCCACCCCGACCGACGGCGTCGGCGGCCCAGCGGCCGCCTCGGGGAGTTTCCAGGTCTCGCGCGAGGCCAATGCGCACGACTTCAACGACAACGGATCCACGGACGTCCTCGCACGCGACGCCTCCGGGGTGCTGTGGCGGGACGACCTCCTCGACTGGCCGTCGAACAGCCGGATCGACACCGCCGGGCGGACGAAGGTCGGCGGCGGTTGGCAGGTCTACAACCGGATCGAGGCCGCGGGCGACCTCGGGGGCGCCCCGGCGGGTGACCTGGTCGCTCGTGACAAGGACGGTGTCCTGTGGCTGTACCTGGGCAAGGGGGACGGCACCTTCGCCTCCCGCACCAGGATCGGCGGCGGCTGGAACGTCTACACCCAGATCACCGCAGGCAGCGACTTTGACGGTGACGGCCGGGCCGACCTCGTCGCCGTCGACAAGGTCGGCGACCTCTACCTCTACCGGGGCACCGGCGACTGGCGGTCCCCCTATGCGTCGCGCGTGAAGACGGGCTGGGGCTGGAGCATCTACGACCGGATCGTCGCCACCGGGGACATCGCCGGCGCCCCGGCGGGTGACCTGGTCGCTCGTGACAAGGACGGTGTCCTGTGGCTGTACCTGGGCAAGGGGGACGGCACCTTCGCCTCCCGCACCAGGATCGGCGGCGGCTGGAACGCCTTCACCCACCTCGTCGGCGCCGGCGACGTCACCGCCGACGGCCGCCCCGACCTGATCGCCTACGGCCCGAACGGCACGTACGTCTACCGGGCCACGGGCGACTGGACGGCCCCGTTCAGCCGGTGGCCGACTTCTCTGTACATGGGCGAAGGCACCGAGTTCGATCACATCGCCTAGCAACCGCGTCGCAGCGCAACGGCATCGCCCGGAAACTGGTCCCGCGACCGTCCCCGCGCGGACCGGCCGACGGGCCGGCCGGCGCGTGAGTTCCATGGCCGGCACCGGCCTGTGGGCCGGTCGGGCGACGGCCGGTGCGGAGGCGGGGGACGCGCGAGGACGGGAGAGCCGGGCCCCGACGCGCATCACGGCGTCGGGTCGGCGAACCGGCCGAGCGTGGCGGGCGGCCGAAGAGGTCAGCCGTGCTGCAGCGCGGCGAGACCCTTCTGCATGTCCTCGCGGTTCATCACCGGCTGGATCTCGATCTTCGCGCCGAGTTCTTCGAAGAGCGGCTCCGCGATGCTGGGCAGGATCGAACTGTCCTGCATGTCGAAGACGAACGTGCAGGACCGTCCGCCCTCGCTGGGGCCGAAGTAGGCCGCCTCGGGCTTGACCCGTTCCATCGTCGACTCCATGACCTTCAGCAGCGCGCCGCTCCTGAGCGCATCGTTCGTGACCTGGGTGTCCAGATGCGCTCTCAGCATGACCCTCATCGCACTCCTCCTTCCGCCCGCCGCTGCCGGCGCGGCCTGGTGCGCGCTCGCTGGGACAGGGGGACGTCCTCCTCAGGCTCTCCTCGGGTGATCGGCCCGGCAACCTCTCGTCCTCCGTCCGTGCCGCCGTGGCCGCCGATCGGGGCGACGGCTCCCATTCGGCGGACCGGCAGCCGTCGCGGACTTCGGTCGCGGCGGTCCCGACGGGGGCCGACGCCGAGGGCCTGCGCCGTCCACGGCCGCGAGCCGATGTCGCTTCGGCCTCCTGACAGAAGCCCCCCTGGACGGGGGGGCGGGGGCGGGGGGCTTCGGGACGGACGGCCGACCGGAGGGGCCGGGCGGAACATGCGGGGACAGGAGCCGGGGAGCCCGGTGGGCCGAGGGGGCTGTCCGGCTCAGCGGGCTGCGTGGTCGACGACGTTGCCGTTCACGCAGTTGTTCACGTGGTCGCCGGCCCAGCCGGACGCGGCGGGTACCGCGGCCAGTTCCTGGAAGCAGACGGCCGCTGCCGTGAAGTTCCAGTTGTTCGCGGCGTTGACGCCCGGACCGAAGTTGCTGTCGTCGTCGGCCTGGGCAGGTGCGGCCAGGGCCACCGCGGCCAGGGCCAGCGCGGCAGTCGTGATGATCTTTCGCATGCCCGGTGCAACGATCAAGGACAGGGGAAGGCGCAGCCCGACGGCGCGCGTACGCCCGCATGCCCCCGAGGGCGAAGGCCGATGTCGGTCACCGGGCGGGGGAGCGCGGCGTGGGTGAATCTCGCCATGCGAATCAACCGGGTGCTGCGCAGGGCGGCGGCGGGGGTGTGGGCGTACGTCCGCAGTGCGCCCGGAACCTATGTGTGGCTCGGGATCCTGTTCGTGACGACGGTGGCGCTGCACCACATGTCCCCCGAGTTCGAGCGGGAGTTCCTGCGGGCGCGGTCGACGAACCTCCGGGAGTTGGCGAGCAACCCGGTGCGGGTGCTGGTCGCGAGCGCGATGTGGATCGCGGGCGGACGCTGGCTGCCGTACGCCGTGCTGTACAGCGTCTTCCACGCGCAGGCGGAGCGCTGGCTCGGCACGCTGCGGTGGCTCGCCGTCTGCGCGGCGGCGCACGTGCTGGCGACGCTGATCAGTGAAGGGGCGCTGCTGATCGCGATCCGGGCCGGGCTCGTGCCGTCCACGGCGGTCGACACGATGGACGTCGGGGTCAGTTACGCGCTGGCGGGTGTCGTGGGGGTGCTGACGTACCGCCTTCCGGCGCCCTGGCGGTACGGCTGTCTGCCGGGCGTGCTCCTCGTGTACGGGGCTCCCCTGGTGCACCGGCCGACCTTCACCGATCTCGGGCATTTCGTCTCCGTGCTGATCGGGCTGGCGTGCCTGCCTCTGGTGCCGGGGCGCCGAAAGTCCACGAAATCCGAAGGAGACAGCGAAGGGCGGCGCGGGTTACCGTCCCGGCCATGACCAGCACTGTCGTGAACGGCGGCATCTCCTTCTGGTATGCGGACGACGGCCTTCCGCTCGCGCGGGATCCACTGCCGGGTGACGCGACGGCCGACGTGGTGATCGTGGGCGGCGGCTACACGGGACTGTGGACCGCGTACTACCTGAAGAAGGGCGACCCCTCCCTGCGCGTCGTCGTCCTGGAGCAGAGGTTCTGCGGCTACGGCGCCTCCGGCCGCAACGGCGGCTGGCTCTACAACGGCATCGCGGGCCGGGACCGGTACGCCGAGAGGTACGGCCACGACGCCGCGGTGCGGCTCCAGAAGGCCATGAACGACACCGTCGCGGAGGTCGTCCGCGTCGCCGAGGAGGAGGGCATCGACGCCGCCGTCCACCGCGGGGGCGTTCTGGAGGTGGCCCGTACGCCGGCGCAACTGGCCCGGCTGAGGGCTTTCCACGAGCACGAGCTGTCCTACGGGGAGACGGACCGCCTGCTGTTCGGGGCCCGGGAGACCGCCGAGCGGATCCGGATCGCCGACGCGGTCGGATCGGCGTGGACCCCGCACGGGGCGCGTGTGCATCCGGTGAGACTGGTCAAGGGCCTCGCCGCGGCCGTCGAGGCGCTGGGGGTGACGGTCCATGAGTCGACACCCGTGACGGAGGTGCGGCCGGGGCAGGCGGTCACCCCGTACGGCACCGTGCGGGCACCGTACGTGCTGCGTTGCACGGAGGGCTTCACGGCGTCGTTGAAGGGCCAGCGGCGGACGTGGCTGCCGATGAACTCCTCGATGATCGCCACCGAGCCCCTCACCGAGGCCCAGTGGGAGCGGATCGGCTGGGCGGGGTGCGAGACGCTCGGGGACATGGCGCACGCCTACATGTACGCGCAGCGCACCGCCGACGGTCGGATCGCGCTCGGCGGACGGGGCATGCCGTACCGCTTCGGCTCCCGCACCGACAACGACGGGAGCACCGGGCCGGCCACCGTGGAGGCCCTGCGCGGCATCCTGGTCGACTTCTTCCCGACGCTGGCGGGCGTGCGGGTCGAGCACGCCTGGTCGGGGGTGCTGGGTGTGCCGCGGGACTGGTGCGCCACCGTGACGCTGGACCGTGCCACGGGCCTCGGCTGGGCGGGCGGCTATGTCGGTTCGGGTGTCGCCACGGCCAACCTGGCCGGTCGCACGCTGCGTGATCTCGTCCGGTCGGATGCCGGCCGGTCGGGCCGCACGGAGCTGACCGATCTCCCCTGGGTCGGCCACAAGGTCCGCAAGTGGGAGCCGGAGCCGCTGCGCTGGCTGGGCGTGCACGGCATGTACGCCACCTACCGGTCGGCCGACCGCCGCGAGCGGGCCTCGCGCAGCACGGCACCGTCCCGGCTGGCCCGGCTGGCGGACCGGGTGGCCGGACGGCACTGAGCGAGGCGGACCCGCGCGCCGGGTTCCTCCCCGGGCGGGGCCGGGGCACGGCTCGGGGCCGGCCCGGTCCCCGCCGGTCTCACGCCCCCTTGCGGCTCCAGGTGCCCCGGTGGCCTGCGGCGTGGCGGCCGAGGGCGAGGGACACGGCGGTCAGAGCGCTGTTGAAGGAGACCTCGGCCAGGACACCGGGGGCGGCGACCTGGTCGCCCGCGAGGTGGACTCCGTCGCCGCGGTCGATGGCGGGGCGGTCGCGCCAACTGGTGCCGGGCAGGTCGACGGCGCCGGTGCGGCCGTTCGCCGTGGCCTCGCGCCGCCAGGTGACGCGGTCGCGCCAGTCGGGGAAGGCCAGGTCGAGGAGGTGTTCGGCGGGCGCGACGCCGTCGGCGCGCGACTCGTGCGGGGCGAGGGGGATCTGGCCCTGGACGAGTTGCTCGCCGGCCGGGGCGAGGGTGCGGTCCTGCGCGGTGAAACGCTCCAGCCAGCCCGGGGCGTCGAGATCGGAGACGGCGAAGGCGTCGCCGCGCCGGGTGCGCAGCGCCAGGTCGATCAGGGCGGTGCGCCCGCCGGTCCAGGTCAGGGAGTCGTCGCCGAGCAGGCGCCGCGCGGCGCCGAGCGAGGTGGCGACGATGACGGGCGTGTCGGTGGGCAGCGTGTCGACGCGGGAGAGGGTCTCCATCCGCACGCCGAGGTTCCAGGCACGGGCCGCCATCCGGTCGATGACGGTGGCCCAGCCGCCGCGCGGGTACTGCGCCTCGGGCGGCAGTTTGACGGCCCGGCGCAGGCGCTCCTGGACGAAGGCGGCCGACAGGGCGCCGGGATCGTGGTGGAAGAGCGCGACGGCCGAGTAGTGGGCTGCGGCGCGGGCGCCCTCCTCGCCGGCGATGCCGGTGGCCCAGGTGAGGAAGTCGGTGTCGACGGGGGCCGGGCCCAGGCCGGGGCGCAGCAGCTTGAGCATGGCGAACGGCGGAGTGCGGCGCAGGGCGCCCTTGTGGTGCAGGCGGAGCCGGGCGGCTTCCCTCGGCGGGAGCGCGGCGAGGGGACCGATGAGGCCGCGCCGGCGCAACCAGGCCCAGTGCGGGCCGCCGCTGTAGAGGGCGTGCGGGCCCTCGTTGGTCCGGTACGGTCCCTCGGCGGTGCGTGCCCGGCCACCGAGGGTGTGGTGCGCCTCGTGGATCGTGACCTCGGCGCCGGCTTCCGCGGCGGAGATGGCCGCGGTGAGTCCGGCGAAGCCGCCTCCGATGACGGTGATGCGGTGCATGTCCGGCGATCTCCTTCTGCTGTCCGAGCCCTCTGGGCGGTCTGCGGGCCTGTGGTGCCTCTGCCGTGCGGGCGGCCACCCGCGCTGTGCGGCCCGCCCGTGCTGCGTGCGTCCCTCTGCTGCCTCGCGCCTCGCTGTCCCTGCGCCTTCTGCGTTTCGTCCGTGTCGTCCGGTGGTGCGTTCGGTCCGGTGCCGTGCGGGTCGCGGTGGTGTCCCGGTGGGCCCTCGGCCGCGGGTCCCGCGTACGTACGACACCTCTGCGGGCCGAAATGTGACAGCCTCGGCGTCTGTGCAGGTCGGAGCACTTGTCAGCGGCGGGGTGCAGCATGGGGGCATGGCGCGTGCGAGGAACGGCAGAGGTGTGAAGGCGGCTCGGCGGCCGGAGGTGCGGCTGCCGGAGTTGCAGCAGTACGGCGGGGGCGGGCTGGCCCCCGACGGGGATTACGACGGACTGGAGTTCGGGGACGTCGATCTGGGCGGACAGGACGGTGCGGGGGCCCGGTTCATGGACTGCCGGCTCGCCGGGTGCGCCCTGGACGAGACCCGGTTGCGGCGCGCCCGCCTCCTGGACTCGGTGCTGACCGGCGTGCGGGGGGTGGGGACGGATCTCGCCGAGTCGACGCTGCGGGACGTGGAGGTCGTCGACGCCCGGTTGGGTGGGACGCAGATGCACGGTGCCGTGCTGGAGCGGGTGCTGGTGCGGGGCGGCAAGATCGACTTCCTCAATCTGCGCACGGCGAGTCTGAGAGACGTCGTCTTCGAGTCCTGCGTGCTGGTGGAACCCGATTTCGCGGGGGCTCGCATGGAGCGGGTGGCGTTCGTCGACTGCGCGGTGAAGGGCGCGGACTTCGGGGAGGCGACCCTGACGGACGTGGATCTGCGGGCCGCCGCGCCGCTGGAGATCGTCCGGGGTGTGGACCGACTGGCGGGTGCCGTGATCAGCACGGCTCAACTGCTGGACCTGGCCCCGGTGCTGGCGGTGCAACTGGGCATCGGGGTGGAGGACTGAGGGGACGGGCGACGGGCGCGGGCGGCGCCTGCCGGGAGGAGGACGCAAAGGGCCCGGGCCGGTCGGGGCCGGGGCTGCGGAGCGCCTTTTGCGGGCCCGCCCCGGCGCGGGTCCCCCGATCCGGGCGCGGTCACCCGGGGGCCGTGGGCTGTGGGCCGTGATGTGCGGATGCCGGTGCCGGGCGGGGCGGCCGTCGGCGCGGCGGCCCGCAGGTCCATGCCCGTCAGGGCAGCCGGGGGAACCTGGCCTGGAGGGTCCAGATCGCCGGGTTGTCCGCGAGCTCCTCGTGCAGATCGCACAGGTCGGCGACCAGGTCGTGGAGGAAGTCGCGTGCCTCACGGCGCAGTTCGGTGTGGGAGAAGGTCAGTGGGGGTTCCTCGGCCGGCATCCAGTCGGACTCGATGTCGACCCAGCCGAAGCGGCGCTCGAAGAGCAGGCGGTCGGTGGACTCGGTGAAGTCCAGTTCCGCGCGCTGGGGGCGGGAGGCGCGGGAGCCCGCCGGGTCCCGGTCGATGCGTTCCACGATGTCGCAGAGGGCCCAGGCGAAGTCCAGCACGGGCACCCATCCCCAGGATGTGGACAGTTCGCGGTCGGCCTTGGTGTCGGCGAGGTAGACGTCGCCGCAGAACAGGTCGTGGCGCAGGGCGTGGACGTCCGCGCGCCGGTAGTCGGTCTGGGGCGGGTCCGGGAAGCGGGTGGAGAGGGCGTAGCCGATGTCGAGCACGCAGGTGATGGTGTCATGCCCGCATAGGATCTGAGGCGTGTCCCGATTCGCGCCCGTTGTCCCCGCCGCCCTGCTCGTCCTCGCCCTGGCCTCGTGCACGGGCGCGCCGGGTGGTGGTGGAGTGCACGGCACCCCGGGCGGCGCGGGGGTGCGCGACCCGTACTTCCCGAAGGCGGGCAACGGCGGCTACGACGTCGGCCACTACAACCTCGGCCTCACCTACGACCCCGCCCGCCACCACCTGACCGGGACCGCGGAGATCACGGCGAAGGCGGCCGAGGACCTCTCCGCGTTCGACCTGGACCTGAAGGGCCTCACGGTGGAGGCGGTCACCGTGGAGGGCAGCCCGGCACGCTTCAGCCGCGCCGGGCAGGAACTGACCGTCCGCCCCCGCCGCGACCTCGACCGGGGGGAGACCTTCCGGGTCACGGTCCGCTACGCGGGCACGCCGCTCACCCTGACCGACCCCGACGGCTCGCAGGAGGGCTGGCTGCGCACCGCCGACGGCGCGCTGGCGCTGGGGGAGCCCACGGGGTCCATGACGTGGTACCCGGGCAACCACCATCCTTCGGACAAGGCCTCGTACGACATCTCCGTCACCGTTCCGAAGGAGCTGACGGCCGTCTCCAACGGGGAGTTGCGCGGCGTGAAGAGCCACGACGGGACGAGGACCTTCGAGTGGCACACCGCCGAGCCGATGGCGAGCTACGTCACCACGCTCGCCATCG
This sequence comes from Streptomyces actuosus, assembly GCF_016921115.1. Lineage (GTDB taxonomy): Bacteria > Actinomycetota > Actinomycetes > Streptomycetales > Streptomycetaceae > Streptomyces > Streptomyces actuosus_A. The sequence continues at coordinate 148,808 of NZ_JAFFZS010000008.1, read as the reverse complement.
GCCGCTTCGAAGTCTCCCGGCCCACCGTGGGCGAGCGGCGGCTGCCGGCGTACATCGCGGTGGACCCGGTCAGCGCGGCCGACAGCAAGGCGGTGCTGGGGCGGCTGCCCGAGATCATGGACTGGCTGGAGCTGAACTTCGGCCCGTACCCGTTCTCCTCCACCGGCGTGATCGTCGACCGCGAGGACGACGCCGGCTATGCCCTGGAGACCCAGAACCGGCCCGTGTTCCCCGGCCCGACCGACCTCCGCACCCTCGTGCACGAACTGGCCCACCAGTGGTTCGGCGACTCGGTCACGCCGAAGAGCTGGCGGGACATGTGGCTCAACGAGTCCTTCGCGACGTACGCGGAGTGGCTGTGGTTCGAGGACCACGGCGGCGACACCGCCCAGGAGACCTTCGAGGAGCTCTACGACCACGGGGAGGACGAGTACGAGGACCTGTGGGACTTCCCGCCCGGCGAGCCGAGCAGTGCCGCGGAGATCTCCGACTCCCCGGTCTACCAGCGCGGCGCGATGGTCCTGCACCGGATCCGGCAGACCGTCGGCGACGACGCCTTCTACGACATGGTCCAGGGCTGGGCCGCCGCGCACCGGCACGGCAACGCGGACACGGACGACTTCACCGCGTTCGTGGAGCGGCAGGCGCCCGACGAGGACTTCGACGGAATCTGGGAGGCCTGGCTGTACGGCGACGGAAAGCCGGGCCGCCCGTGACGGGCGGCCCGGCGCGGCCTCACGGCGGGGGCGGGCCCGCCGGCCGGAGTCCGGTCGCGGCACTGGTGTCGCGGCAGGCGACGTCCGCCCGTCGAGGAGCGGCGTCCGGTGCGTGCTCCCGGTGCGCCGGCCGGAAGCCCTCGTACCGGGCGTACTCGGGCTTGCGTCCGGTACGCCGGGTGGGGCACCTCCCACGCTTGGGCAGCGGGGGAGTGCGCCGCGCGTCGTGACAGGGCGGACGTCGCCTGGTGCGGCACTAGTTGACGTTGACCGCCTTCCAGGCCGCCGCGACCGCCGCGTACTCCGCGCCGCCCGACCCGTACAGGTCGGCGGCGGCCTGCAGGGTGGCGACGCGGGCGTCCGCGTAGTCGGTCGTGGAGGTGAAGTACGTGGTCAGCGCGCGGTACCAGATCTGGACGGCCTTGTCCCGGCCGATGCCGGTGACGGTGGAGCCGTCGTAGGTGGGTGAGTTGTAGCCCACGCCGTTGACGGTCTTCGCGCCGCTGCCCTCGGACAGCAGGTAGAAGAAGTGGTTGGCGACGCCGGACGAGTAGTGGACGTCGAGGCGGCCGACGCTCCTGGACCAGTAGTCGGCGGAGCCGCCGTCCTTGCTGGGCTTGTCCATGTAGCGCAGCGGGGTGCCGTCGCCGTTGATGTCGATCTTCTCGCCGATGAGGTAGTCGCCGACGTCGGAGGAGTTGTTCGCGTAGAACTCCACCGAGGTGCCGAGGATGTCGGACGTCGCCTCGTTCAGACCGCCGGACTCGCGGCGGTAGTTGAGGCCGGCGGTGGCGGCGGTCAGGCCGTGGCTCATCTCGTGGCCGGCCACGTCGAGCGAGGTCAGCGGCTGGGTGTTGTTCGCGCCGTCGCCGTAGGTCATGCAGAAGCACGAGTCCGACCAGAAGGCGTTGACGTAGGCGTTGCCGTAGTGGACGCGGGAGTAGGCGGCCTTGCCGTCGCCGCGGATGCCGGTGCGGTTGAAGGCGTTCTTGTAGAAGTCCCAGGTGACCTGGGCGCCGTAGGCGGCGTCCACCGCGGCGGTCTGACGGTTGGAGACGGTGCCGTCGCCCCAGTCGTCGTCGGCGTCGTGGAAGAGGGTGCCGGTGCCGTTCGTGCCGCCGTTGAGGTCGTACGTCTTGTGGCCGCCGCGTCCGCCGTCGACGAGGTCGTAACCGCCGGAGGCGGAGGCGGTGGTGCCCAGGGTGACCGTGCCGCTGAACTCGCTGGTGCCGATGCCCGTCTCGACGGCCTCGTAGGAGTACAGCTCCTTGCCGCTGGTGGCGTCGGTGACGACGTGCACCTCGCTCGGGGTGCCGTCGTGCTGGAAGCCCTTGACCACGGTCTCGTAGGCGAGGACGGGCTTGGCGCCGGCGGCCCAGACGACCTTGCGGGCGCTGGAGGCGGTGGCCTCGGCGGCGGAGCCGTGCTCGGCGGCGGCGGCCTTCAGCGCGCCGGACTTGGCGGCGGTGACCGGTATCGCCGCGTTGGTCGACGGCACGGAGATCCGGACCGTGGTGGCCTTGCTGGTGCTCTTGAGCGCGCCGCCCTTGGTGTGGGTCACCAGGTCGCCGCCGAGGACGGGAAGCCCGGCGTAGGTGCGCTCGTAGCGGGTGTGGACGGTGCCGTCGGCGTCCTTGACGACGTCCCGGACGACGAGCTTCTCCTGGCTGCCCAGACCCAGTTGCCGGGCGGTGGCACCGGCGGCGTCCTGGGCCGACTGCAGCGCCGCCGCGCGGGCGGAGGGGGAGAGGGTGAGGGGAGTGGAGGGAGTGCGCTGCTGGGGAGCCGCGGTGGCGGCGCCGTTCTGCAGGGCGAGGACCACCATCGCCGCCGAGCCGATCAGGGCGGCGGCGCGGAGTGTGGTGGTACGGGCGATGCGGGGGGACTGCTGTCTCACTCGGTCTCCTAGGTCGCTGGCCTCGTGGTCGAGACTCAGGTGGGGCACAGAGTTGGCGGCGAGTGAGGAGAGAGTGGCACTTGCACCGTTCGTTTGACAGAGCGCAGTCAAGATTTTACGTGTTCGTTTCCGAATGGCGGTGCTGCGGATCCGGTATTCGGACGGCTGAAACCCCGTCAACTTGTCTTTCTATTCAGCGAAGTTGGGCCGTCGAATGTCACACCCGAAAAGCAGATCCGCCCGTGCGGTCAGAATGCGCGCCGTTCGTCGAGCAGTCGCGCCAGGTCCGGAGGCCATAGCGGTTCGGGAGCGGCGGAGAGTTCCTCGCGGGACCACCAGCGCCAGGTGAGGATCCCGTCGGCGGCGTGCGCGGCCGTCAGCCGGGGGCCGACGGGTTCGCGGCGCGGGCCGCAGGTGACGTACACGTGCTCGTGCCGGTGGACGGGAACGCCGCCGTGCGTGACGTCGTGTTCCCAGGTGCACAGCAGCGGGCCGGGCTCCAGGTCCGTCCAGCCGGTCTCCTCCCGCAGTTCGCGCAGCGCGCCCTCGCGCGGGCTCTCGCCGGCCTCCAGGCCGCCGCCGGGCAGCGCCCAGTGGACGCCGACCTCGACGTTGTCGTAGCGGAGGAGGAACACGGCCCCGTCGGGATCGACCACGGCGACGCGGGCGGCGCGGCGCGGAGTGCGCAAGCGCGGCAGCGGCTTGCGCAGCACCGCGCAGGGGCGGCCCAGCTGCCGGTCCGGGCGGTGACCGATGACCTCGAAGCCCAGGGCCGTCCAGAAGGCCAGGGCCGCGGGGTGGTTCTCCAGGACGGCCAGCCGCACTCCGGTCCGTCCGGCGGCGCGGAAGCGGTCCTCCAGAGCGGCGGCGAGCCGCCGTCCGTACCCGCGCCGCTCCACGGCCGCGTCGATCATCAGCAGGCCGATCCACGGGTCGGGATCGGCGGGGTCGGGGTGGCGGGCCAGGGTGATCGCGATCCCGACGAGCCTGCCGCCGCTGCGGGCCAGCAGCACCTCGGCGTCCGGGTGCGCGGCCTCGTCCGCGAGCGCGGAGGCCACCTGCTCCTCCCGGATGTCGTCCGGGTCGGGGAAGTCGCCGCTGAGCGCATGGAAGTCGCGCCGGCCCGCGTACAGGGCGGTGAGTTCGGTGAGCAGGGGGGCCGGGACGGGCCGGCCGGGGGCGGGGCGGAGGGGGCCGAGGATCATCCGGGCGCGGTGACGCGGGGGACCGAGGAGCCCCCGGCGGATGTCCGGCCGGGGGCTCTGCTGCCGCGACGTCCTCAGACGTTGACGCCGAAGTCCTGGGCGATGCCGACCAGGCCCGAGGCGTAGCCCTGGCCGACGGCGCGGAACTTCCACTCCGCGCCGTTGCGGTACAGCTCGCCGAAGACCATGGCGGTCTCGGTCGCGGCGTCCTCGGAGAGGTCGTAGCGCGCGATCTCGGTACCGCCGGCCTGGTTCACGATCCGGATGTAGGCGTTGCGGACCTGGCCGAAGTTCTGGCCGCGGTTCTCGGCGTCGTAGATGGAGACCGGGAAGACGACCTTGTCGATGTCGGCCGGCAGGGCGGCCAGGTTGACGTTGATCGCCTCGTCGTCGCCCGCGCCCTCGCCCGTGAGGTTGTCGCCGGTGTGGACGATCGAGTTGTCCGGGGTCTGCTTGTTGTTGAAGAAGACGAAGTGCTGGTCGGAGTAGACCCTGCCCTGCCCGTTCACCGCGATCGCGGAGGCGTCGAGGTCGAAGTCCGTGCCGGTCGTGGTGCGGACGTCCCAGCCGAGGCCCACGGTGACGGCGGTCAGGCCCGGAGCCTCCTTGGTGAGCGAGACGTTGCCACCCTTGGACAGGCTTACAGCCATGGGGAGTCCTTTCCCTCGAATGCGTACGGCATGAAGCTACAGCTACCGGTAAGAACGCCGAGAGGGGTGCCGCAGGTTCCGCGTGGCTTTACTTTCTTTACCTTCCGGGGTGACGCGGGCACGCTCGCGGTGCGGCTCGACGGCATCCGCGGGCTGCACGGCGTTCCCGGTCCCGTGGCATCCGCCGGACCCGCAGCGTCCTCGGAACCGCCGCCGAAATCGGGGTGACGCGGACCGGGTCGGGGCGCGACCATGGACGGCATGTCCGGTCCCTATGTCATCCGCGGCTCCGTCGCGCTCCCCGAGGCCGAGCTGATGTGGCGCTTCTCGCGGTCGTCGGGGCCCGGCGGACAGCACGTCAACACCACCGACTCGCAGGTGGAACTCCGGTTCGACCTGGGCGGCACCGACGCCCTGCCCGAGGTGTGGAAGCAGCGCGCCCTCCAGCGGCTCGCCCCGCGCCTGGTCGACGGCGTCGTCTCCGTACGGGCCTCGGAGCACCGCTCCCAGTGGCGCAACCGCGAGACCGCCGCCGTGCGCCTGGCCGCGCTGCTGGCCGAGGCGACTGCGCCCCCGCCCAAGCCGCGCCGGCCGACCCGCATCCCACGCGGTATCAACGAGCGGCGGCTGCGGGAGAAGAAGCAGCGCGCCGACGTGAAGCGGGGCCGGTCCGGGCGGGACTGGGGCTGAGCCGCCCGGGGCGCGCGGGCGCCCCCTGTCACATTCTCCGCCCCGCGTCCGTCTTGTCGGTGACGGCTTGCACCGACGGGGACCGACGAGAGGCTGGGAACGGATGACCGGGCACGCGTGGGACGGGAACGAGCTTCTGGTCCGGCAGTTCGAGGGGCACCGCGACCGGTTGCGGGCCGTCGCCCACCGGATGCTCGGCTCCGCCGCGGAGGCCGAGGACGCCGTGCAGGAGGCGTGGATCCGGCTCGGGCGCTCCGACGCCGGGCGCATCGACAACCTCGGCGGCTGGCTGACCACCGTGGTCGGCAGGGTCTGCCTCGACATGCTGCGTTCGCGCAGCTCGCGGGCCGAGGAGCCGCTCGACACCACCTCGGCGGCACCCCTCGCCGAGGCCGGCGCCGGCCCCGAGCAGGACGCCCTGCTCGCCGACTCGGTCGGTGCCGCCCTCCTTGTGGTCCTGGACACGCTCACCCCCGCCGAACGGCTCGCGTTCGTGCTGCACGACCTGTTCGCCGTGCCGTTCGAGGAGGTCTCGGCGATCCTCGGCCGCACCCCCGCGGCGGCCCGCCAGCTGGCCAGCCGGGCCCGGCGGCGGGTGCAGGGCGCCCCGGAGCCGGAGGTGGACCCGGCCCGGCGGTGGCGGGTCGTGGAGGCGTTCCTGACGGCCGCGCGGGACGGCGACTTCGAGGGGCTGCTGCGGGTCCTCGACCCGGACGTGGTGGCCCGCACGGAGGCCGGGGTGAACGCGGGGGCGGCGGCGGTGGCCGCCGGGGCCATGACGTACGCCCGGCTCGCCGGAGTCGCGCGGCCGGCGCTGGTCGACGGCCGTCCCGGCCTCGTCGTCCCGGCCGACGGACGGCCCGAGCGCGCGCTGGCCTTCACCTTCGTCCGCGACCGCATCGCGGTCATCGAGGTCGTGCTCGATCGGCAGCGACTCGCACGCATCGACATCCGGCCCGTCCCGGACGCCTTCGGGGCGGGGCCGGAACAGGTCTGAGCGCTCCGCCGGACGTGCCGCCGGCCGCGGCGCCGTCGTGGCCGGTCGCGCAGTTGCCCGCGCCCCTGCGGCGTGCTGCCGAACCGCGGTGGGCCTCGCCCGACCTGCCCAGGGCGGGTCCGGGGCGATCCGCTGCCGGATCCGGAGCGGTCGCCGTCCCGTCCCGTACGCCCGGTCACCTCAGCTGCCGGTACCGCCCCTTGAAGTAGGTCAGGGGCCCGCCGCCGGCGCTGGGCACCCTCGCGGTCAGGACCCGGCCGACGACCAGGGTGTGGTCGCCGGCAGGCACGCGCTGCTCGGTGCGGCACTCCAGGGCGGCCAGCGCGCCGCCGACCAGCGGGGCGCCGGCTGCCTCGCCGCGTACGTAGGGGATGTCCTCGAACAGGAGGCGGTCGCTGATGCGGCCCTTCATGGCGAAGCGGCCCGCGATGTGGCGCTGGCTCTCGGAGAGGACGGAGACCGCCCACAGGGGCTGCTCGGCGAGCAGGTCGTCCATGCGGGCGCCGGTGCGCAGGCTGACCAGGACGAGCGGCGGGTCCAGGGAGACCGACATGAACCCGGTGGCCGTCATGCCGACGTCCTCGCCCAGCGGGGCCTGCGGGTCGTCGGGGTCGAGCGGCGGCTCCTGCGCGGTCACCAGGACCACGCCGGAGGCCAGCCGGGACAGGGCGGCACGGAACTCGTCGGCGGTCACCCCCTCAGCATGCCCGGGTGGCAGGGAAAGGGAGGGAGAAGGCGGGGCCGGGAGGGAGGGAGAGGAAAAGCCGGGGGGAGTCTTCAGCACGCCGGAAACGCTAGTCTCCGCTGCGCGGCGCACACATCGGTCCCCGGCCCGAGGCGGGACCTAGGACTCCCGGAGGAACTGCCGCCCCCCAAAGTCCGCCGCGTGCCGCATACTCGCGAAGGGCTTGTTCATTTGGCACACGGGAAAAACACAGAAACTGCACTCAATTGTTCATGTTTTGCTGTGACTTGGGTCACAAGAGGCATTAATTGTTGACCCTGTGTACCGAGTGGGCAGCGCGCTGTGATTCAGTGGCGGAGACGCTGCAATCACACTTCGAGGACAGTACGCCGATACACGACCCTTTGATTCGCTGCGAGGTCTCGGGGGGAGGGCGAGCATGGAGACCGAGTCGGAGCCCTACGTCCGTCTTGCGTCCCTGCGGCAGCTGCACCAGGCCATGGCGGACATGAACACCGCACGCAGCCTGGCCGACACGCTGCAGACCGTCGCGGACGGCGTCGTCACCGCCCTCGGCTACGAGCTGGCGTGCGTCAACCTCGTACGGCCGGACGGCGACCTCGTCGTCGCCGCCTTCGCCGGGAACGCCGCCGCCGAGGCCCTCATCACCGGCCGGGTCGGCTCCCGCGCGTCCTGGGAGCGCCGGCTGAGCATGGGCGAGACCTGGGGCGACCTGGTGTTCATCCCCCACACCGAGGGCTGGGTCCTCGACGACGACGACGTACCGCAGTGGTACACCGACGGGCCCGCCCCCCGCTTCGAGGACGAGTGGCACCCCTCCGACCGCCTCTTCGCCCCCATGTACGCCCCCGGCGGCCAGGGCAACCCGCACGGCGAGCTGATCGGCGTCCTGTCCGTGGACCGGCCGCGCAACGGCCGCCTGCCCGGCGCCTGGGGCCGCGAGGCCCTCCAGATGTACGCCTTCCAGGCGGCCATCGCCGTCAGCAACGCCCGGCTGCGCAGCAACATGCAGCGGGCCCTGGTCCGCCTGGAGCGCGAGCAGCAGGCGCTGCGGGCCAGCGAGGAGAGCTTCCGGCAGGCCTTCGAGTACGCCCCCTCCGGCATGGCCATCGCCGAGATGGGGGGCGAGCAGCACGGGCGGATCCTGCGCACCAACGACGCCCTGTGCCGGCTGCTCGGGCGCCCCTCGTCCGCGATGCGCCGCTACTCCTTCTCCGACCTCGTCCACCCCGAGGACATAGGCACCCTGCTGCGCACCTCCGCCGAGGGCGGCCGGGCGGAGCTGCGGCTCGGCCGCCGGGACGGGACGTACGTCTGGGTGAGCCTGCGGAACTCCGTGGTCGCCGACACCGCCGACGGTCCCCGCTTCCTCCTCACCCACGTCGAGGACATAGAGGAGCGCAAGCGCCGCGAGCTCCAGCTCGCCCACCGTGCCTCCCACGACTCGCTCACCGGCCTGCCGAACTCCGCCGAGCTGCGCTCCCGCCTCGCCTCCCGCCTGTGCCGCCGGCCCCAGGCCGCGCACCCGGCCGCCGTGGACGCCTACGAGGCGTACGAGTCCTTCGAGGCGCACGAGCCTCAGGACGCCGCCTACGCGCACCCGGCCGCCTACGACACCGGCGGCCACGGCTTCGACCTCCGGCCCGGCGCGGAGCCCTACGACGCCTATGACCACCACGTGCACACCGTCGCCCCCGAGAGCGACCGGGACGACGGCACCAAGGGTCTCGCCGTGCTCTTCTGTGACCTCGACGGCTTCAAGTCGATCAACGACCGGTTCGGGCACAACGCGGGCGACGCGGTCCTCATCGAGGTCGCGCGCCGCCTCTCGCGCGGGGTCCGCGACGGCGACACGGTCGCCCGGCTCGGTGGTGACGAGTTCGTCATACTCGCCGACGGGCTCGGCCGGGCCGACGCCCAGGACCTCGCCGTACGGCTGCGCAGCGAGATCATCCAGCCGATCCGCGCCGAGGGCCGGGCCATGCGCGTGGGCGCCAGCTTCGGCATCGGGTGGGCGCATTGCGGCATGACGGCCGACGAAGTGCTCAAGTCTGCCGACGAACGCATGTACGTCGAGAAACGATCTCGTCCCAAACAACACAGACGTGCGGGATGATGCCCAGGTCAGCGAGTTGATGCGGTCCGGGTCACCCGTTCGGGCCCACGGAAGCGGGTAGGCTCGCCCTCTGCCACACCTATCGACGCACGACCGCATCCGCCCCGCACCTGTTGAGGAGTACGAAGGGATGACGCCCGGCAACAACGGCTCTGGCACGCCCGAGGACGACGACCCGTTCGGCTACCTCTACGCCGACGGTCAGGCCAAAGGCGCCCAGCCGCCCTCCAGCGGTTACGGCTACCCCAACGCGGTCAGCAGGGTGCGCACGGTCGGGGAGCGCCAGTACGGCCAGCAGCCGCCGTCCGCCCCGCCCGGCCAGCAGCCGGCTCCTCCGCACGGCCAGGTACCGCCGCAGCAGGGCGGGTACGGCCGTCCGCACCCGCACTACGCCGCCCCCGAGACGCTTCCCGGCGGTGCCCCCGCCGGCCCGCAGCAGCAGGGCGGGCGCTCCGGCGGCTCCGGCCGGGACCGCGGCCCCAACACCAAGGGCCTGCTGATCGGCGCGGTGGCCGTGGTCGCGGCGGTCGTGATCGGCATCAGCGTCGCCATGATGAACGGCGACTCCGGCGGGAACAAGGGCGGCGGCCAGGCCGCCCCGACCCGGTCCCAGGCGCAGAGCAGCGACTCCAGCCCGTCGGCGAGCACCAGCGCGGAGCCCGACGCCCCGCTGCCGACCATCGCGGCCAAGGCGCTCCGCCTGGGCGGCAGCGCCGCGCTGGCCTCCGACGTCCAGGGCGCCCAGTCCGACGGCGGCATCTACGTCGGCAACCTCGACCAGGTCGGCTCCTCGGTGACCTGGACGGTGAACGACATCCCCCAGGACGGCGTCTACACCCTCTTCGCGCGTTTCAGCGCGACCGGCGAGGACCAGTCGATGACGCTCACCGTCAACGGCAAGGAGTTCGGCAGCAAGCTGAACCTGGGCAACTTCACGCACGCAGCCGACGGCGACTTCGCCAAGGGCTGGACGCAGACCTTCGCGTGGCCGACGCTGGCCAAGGGCACCAACACGATCTCGCTCTCCTGCGCGGACGGCGACAAGTGCAACGTGCTCCTGGACCAGTTCTGGCTGAAGCCCGGGCAGGTCAAGAAGTAGCCCCTCAGGCCGCGCTGGCCTCCGGCGTCACGGCGACCTGCCCCAGCAGCCGGTCGTACGTGCCGCGGTCGAACTCGCCGGCCGCCGGGGCCGCCACCGTCGCCGCCGACAGGGCGACCGCGCGGGCCAGGCGGTCCGGCCACGGCAGACGCTCGACCAGGCCCGACAGCAGGCCGGCGACCGCGGAATCGCCGGCGCCGGTCGGGTTGCCCCGCAGCCGGGACGGCGGGACGGCGTGCCAGTGCCCCTCCGGCGTGGCCGCGAGGAGGCCCTCGGCGCCGAGGGAGGCCACCACCGTGCGGGCGCCGCGGCGGCGGGCGTCCCGCGTGGCGCGGACCGGCTCGTGGGAGCCGGTCAGCTCGGCCAGCTCGTCGGCGTTCGGCTTGATCAGGTCCGGTCGGGCCGCCACCGCGCGGCGCAGCGGCTCCCCACCGGTGTCCAACAGGACGGGGACGCCCGCGGCCCGGGCCGTGCGGACCAGGCCCGCGTACGCGCCGACCGGCACGCCCGGCGGCAGGCTGCCGCACAGGGCGACCGCCGCGGCCGTTGCCAGCAACTCCCGGTAGACCTCCTGGAAGGCGGACCACTCGCCCGGTGTGATCGCCGGGCCGGGCTCGTTGAGCTGCGTGGTGTCCCCGGACCGCTCGTCCACGACGGCGATCGTGCGGCGCGTCGCGCCCGCGACCGGCACCAGGGCGTCGACGACCCCGGGCGTCGCCGTGAGCTGCTCCTGGACGACGCGCCCGGTGGTGCCGCCCGTGAAGCCGGTGACCGTCACGTCGTGGCCCAGGGCGGACAGCACCCGCGCCACGTTGAGGCCCTTGCCGCCCGGCCGCTCCGTGACGGCGGAGACCCGGTGGGCGGCGTGCGGGCGCAGGGACCGCACCCGATAGGTGATGTCGAGAGCGGTGTTCAGCGTGACCGTGAGGATCACCTGGGCCGACCTCCCCCGGGAATTGCGCGTGCTGGTGTGGCTTCCGCCAGGCCCGATCATGCCAAAGAGACGGCGGTCGGCCCAGCCCCCGGGTCGGCCACCGTCTCTCGACGGGCGGATGAATCAGCCCAGTTCGGGGGCAACCACCCAGAGCCCGCGCCGCATCACGCCCCGCACGTCGAAGGCGCCGTCCAGCAGGACCAGGTCGGCGTCCCTGCCGGGCTCCAGGGAGCCGACGCGGTCGGACAGGCCGAGCAGCCGGGCCGGGTTGGCCGACAGGGCCGCCACCGCGTCCTCGACCGGCAGCCGATCGACCGTCACCGCCCGCTTGAAGGCACGGTCCAGGGTGAGCGTCGACCCCGCGATGGAGCCGCCCTCCACCAGTCGGGCGACGCCACCGGCGACCTCGACCTCCAGCGGGCCGAGCATGTAGCGGCCGTCGCCGAAGCCGGCCGCGTCCATCGCGTCGGTGATGAACGCCACCCGCCGCGCGCCCTTGTGACGGAACGCCAGCTCCAGGGCGGCCGGATGCAGATGGACCCCGTCGTTGATCAGCTCGACGGTGACCCGCTCGTCCTGGAGCAGTGCCGCGATCGGGCCGGGGGCGCGGTGGCCGAGGGCCGGCATCGCGTTGAACAGGTGGGTGGCGACCGTGGCGCCCGCCTCGATCGCCTCCACGGTCTGCTCGTACGTGGCGTCGGTGTGCCCGATCGCTGCGATCACGCCGTGCTCGGCGAGGAGCCGGACCGAGTCGGTGCCGCCCGGCAGTTCGGTGGCGAGGGTGACCATCCTGGCGTGCCCGCGCGCCGCGTCGATCAGCTTGCGCACCTCGGCCGGGTCCGGGTCGCGCAGCAGTTCCTCGGAGTGTGCGCCCTTGCGGCACGGCGAGATGAACGGCCCCTCGAAGTGGATGCCCGCGATGTCGCCCTGCTCGGCCAGTTCGCTCAGCAGCCCGGCGCGGTGGGTGAGGAAGTCCATGTCGCCGGTGACGGTGGAGGCGACGAGGGTGGTGGTGCCGTGCCGTCGGTGCGTCTCGATGCCGGCGAGGACCTCCTCGACGGTGCCCGAGGTGAAGGAGGCGCCGCCGCCGCCGTGGTTGTGCAGGTCGACGAACCCGGGGACCAGCCAGTGGCCCCGTACGTCGAGGACCCGCGCGTCGTCCGGGGCGGTGGCGGCGATGCGGGTGCCGTCCACGACCACCCGGCCGGCGGTGACGGTGCCGCTGGGCAGGACGACGTTCGCGCCGGACAGGATCAGGGGGGTGCTGTCCGCTGCGGGCTGCGGGACACCGGTGGTCTCTCGCGCAGTTGCCCGCGCCCCTGGGGCGGTTGCCATCAGGCCGTTTCCTCCTTGCGGTCGGTGGTGTCGAGGAGATCCCAGGCCAGAAGGCCCGCACCCAGGCATCCGGCCGTGTCCCCGAGAGCCGCCGGGACGACGGGCGGCAGCTTCTGGAAGGTGACCCGCCGCCGGACGGCGTCCCGCAGCGGTGTGAACAAGGTTTCCCCGGCCTCGGCGAGTCCGCCACCGATGACGATCACGCCGGGGTCCAGCAGAGTGAGCGCGGTGACCAGGCCGTCGGCGAGGGCGTCGACGGCCTCCTGCCAGATCCGGACGGCGTTCGGGTCACCGGACGCGACGGCCTTCGCGCAGTGGGCGGCGTCCGCCGCCGGGTCGCCGGCGGCGGACGCCCAGGCCTCGGTGACGGCCGCCGCCGAGGCGTACCGCTCCAGGCAGCCGCGCTGGCCGCACGGGCACGGGACGCCACCGGGGCGGACGACGACGTGGCCGATCTCGCCCGCGAAGCCGTGGGCGCCGGCCTCCACCCGGCCGCCGATGCCGATCGCGCCCGCGATGCCGGTGCCGAGGGGGACGAAGAGGAAGCGGTCGGCGCCCCGGCCCGCGCCGATGCGGCCCTCGGCGAGTCCGCCCGCGCGCACGTCGTGGCCCAGCGCGACCGGGATGCGGCCGAGCCGCTCCGCCAGCAGGCCGCGCAGCGGTACGTCGCGCCAGCCGAGGTTGGCCGAGTAGGCGGCGACGCCGTGCCGTTCGTCGACGATGCCGGGGACGGCGACGCCGGCCGCGCTCGCGGGCTCCCCGAGCCGCTGCTCGCCCAGGGCGCGCAGTTCGGCGGCGAAGCCGAGGACGGCGTCGACCACCGCATCCGGTCCGCGGTCGCGTCCGGTCGGTCGGCGGGCCTCGTGGAGCAGCTCGCCGTCCGCCCCGACCAGGGCGGCCTTCATCCCGGTGCCGCCCACATCCAGCGCGATGACATGTCTCACGGGGACAGTGTGGACCGAGGACCCACAAGAGGTCTAGTCCACTTGCATGGTGTAGACCATAATCCGTTAATCGGAATGGGCGAGCGGAAGCTGAACGGCGGGCCATGGGGCGGCGAGCAGTGGGGAACAGGACAGTGCGGCGGCGGCAGCGCCGAACGACGACGGCGATCGCGGCGGGGTCCGCGCTGGGCATGACGGTGCTCCTGGGCGGCTGCGGCCTCACCGGCGGCTCCGGCGACGTGACCCTCACACTGGTCGCCGCCGACTACGGCGACAGCAAGTCCCACACCACCCGGAAGTACTGGGACGACCTCGTCGAGGCGTACGAGGCCCAGCACCCCGGGGTGCGGATCGAGGTGAGCGTCTACTCCTGGAACGACGTCGACCGCAAGGTCGAGGAGATGGTCGACGCCGGCCAGGCCCCCGACATGGCGCAGATCGGCGCGTACGCCGACTTCGCGGACAAGGGGCTGCTCTACCCGGCCGACCAGGTGCTCTCCATCCCCACGCAGGCCGACTTCGCCTCCCAGCTCGTGGAGGCGGGGCAGGTGCACGGGCAGCAGTACGGCATGCCGTTCGCCGCGTCGACGCGGCTGCTGTTCTACAACAAGGCGCTGTTCGAGAAGGCCGGCCTCACCCCGCCGACCACGTGGGCCGAGCTGGCCGACGACGCCGCGGCGCTGAAGGCGGACGGCGTGAAGTACCCGTACGCGCTGCCGCTCGGCCCCGAGGAGGCGCAGGCCGAGACGATGCAGTGGCTGCTCAGCGGCGGAGGCGGCTACACCGACACCATCGGCTCGTACAGCATCGACACCCAGCAGAACGTCGAGACGTTCACCTGGCTGAAGGACGAACTCGTCGGCAAAAACCTGACCGGCCCGGTCGCCCCGGGCAGCCTCGATCGAGCCGACGCCTTCGCCGCCTTCGCCGACGGCGACGTGGGCATGCTCAACGGTCATCCGTCGCTGATGAAGACGGCCGAGAAGAAGGGCGTCGAGTTCGGCATGGTGCCGATGCCGGGCGTGAACGGTCCCAGCCGGTCGGTGATGGGCGTCGCCGACTGGATGATGGCCTTCAAGCAGAACCAGCACCGCGAGCAGGTCGGCGCCTTCCTGGACTTCGTCTACAACGACAAGAACGTCCTCGCCTTCTCCCGCGAGTACGACCTGCTGCCGGTCACCACCTCCGCGTCCGCGGTGATGACGTCGACCCCGGCCGACCAGGACCTGGAGCCGTTCCTGGAGCAACTGCCCCTGTCCGAGCTGTACCCCGTGGGCAAGACCTCCTGGTCGTCGGTGAGTGCCTACATCAAGAAGCGGATCGGCTCCTCCGTGTCCTCCGGCGCGAGCCCCTCCGCCGTGCTGCACCAGCTCCAGGCCGCAGCGACGGCCGCGCAGAGCGCGGAGTAGGGAGGAGCGGGGAGGAGCAGGGGGAGCAGGGGAGAGCAGAGGAGAGCAGGGACGCGTGGCGGGAGCCGGGCGCCCGCGGGGGCGGCGCCGGGACCGTCGACGGGCAGTGCCGCGCCGCGGCGGGTGGCGGGAGCGCCCTGTCACCGGGCCGCGCTACGGTGCGGCCCATGGAGCAGGAACGACTGGGGGCGACGGAACGGGCCGTCCTCGCCCTGGAACGCCGGGCCTTCCCCGGACCGGGCGCCAAGGAGCGGGCCGTCCGCGAGGAGCTCGGCCTGTCGCCCGTCCGCTACTACCAGCTGCTCAACGCCCTTCTCGACGACGAGCGCGCGCTGGCCCACGACCCGGTGACGGTGAACCGGCTCCGCCGGGTGCGGGAGGCACGCCGCGAGGAACGATGACCCCGCCGCGCCTCGGGGCCCCGCACGGCCCGGCGGGAGGGCGTGCCACCCGCGGGCGGATCCGCCCGCGGGGGAGCGGCGCCGACGGGCCGGCCGGGCCCGGGCCGCCTGGGCCGCCTGGGCCGCGGGCCGGTTCGGCGGGGCCTGTGCCGGATAGGGTCAGCGCATGGGCAGTCACCATGCAGACGAGCTCCCGACTCCTACCACCCGGGCCGGCCGCGACGGGCTGAGCGCCCTGCTCGCACGGCCCGGAAAGGCCGTCGTCGCCCTCGACTTCGACGGCACCCTCGCGCCGATCGTCCCCGACCCCGACCAGGCCCGCGCCCACCCCGACGCGGTCCCCGCGCTCGCGGCGCTCGCCCCGCACGTCGCCGCCGTCGCCGTGATCACCGGCCGGCCCGCCGGCGTGGCCGTCCGCCACGGCGGTTTCGCCGGTGTGCCCGGCCTGGAGCATCTCGTCGTCCTCGGCCACTACGGCGCCGAACGCTGGGACGCCGCGACCGGGGAGATCTCCGCCCCTCCGCCCCATCCCGGCGTCGCCGCGGTCCGAGCCGAGCTGCCGGGCGTCCTGGACTCCGTCGGCGCCTGGCAGGGCACCTGGATCGAGGAGAAGGGCCGGGCCGTCGCCGTGCACACCCGGCGGGCCGCCGACCCCCAGGGCGCGTTCGAGGCCCTGCGGGCCCCCCTCACCGCCCTCGCGGGCCGGCACGGCCTCGTCGTCGAACCCGGCCGCCTGGTGCTGGAGCTGCGCCCGCCGGGCACGGACAAGGGCGTGGCGCTCACCGAGTACCTCCGCGGCGTGGGCGCCGAGGGCGTTCTCTACGCCGGCGACGACCTCGGCGACATCCCCGCCTTCGCCGCCGTGGAGAAGCTGCGGTCCGACGGCGTGCCGGGCCTGCTGGTGTGCAGCGGGAGCGCCGAGGTCACCGAGTTGACCGACCGGGCCGACCTGGTGGTCGACGGTCCCGAGGGCGTCGTACGGTTGCTGGCGGCTCTCGCCGCTCAGCTCGGCTCGGCCCGCAGCGCCTGAAGCTGCTCCAGGAACCACTGCGCGGGCGGCAGCGCCGTCGCCGCTGCCGCCAGCCGCTTGGCCCGCTCCGACCGTTCCCCGGCCGGCATGGTCAGCGCCTCGTGCAGGGCCCGTGCGGTGTCGACGACGTCGTAGGGGTTGACGCCGATGGCGTCCTCGCCCAGTTCCTCGTAGGCCCCGGCCTCGCGGGACAGCACCAGCGCGCAGCCCTCGTCGGAGACGACCGGCACCTCCTTGGCGACCAGGTTCATGCCGTCGCGGATGGGGTTGACCAGGGCCACGTCCGCCAGCCGGTAGGCGGCCAGGGAGCGCGCGAAGTCGTCCTTCACATGGAGCACGACCGGGGTCCAGCCCGGGGTGCCGTACCGCTCGTTGATCTCCGCCGCCACACGCTGCACCTCGGCGGTGTAGTCGCGGTAGACCGCCAGGTCCTGGCGGGAGGGGTAGGCGAAGGCGACGTGCACGACCCGTTCGCGCCACTCGGGGTGGTCGTCGAGGAGCCGGCCGTAGGCCAGCAGGCCGCGCACGATGTTCTTCGACAGCTCCGTGCGGTCGACGCGGACGACGGTCCTGCGGCCCGCCCCGATCTCCTCGCGCAGCGACGCCATCCGGTCGGCGACGTCGTCCTCGTGGGCGCGGCGGCGCAGGAAGTCCGCGTCCGCGCCCAGCCCGTGCACGCCGACGCGCGTCGTGCCGAGCCCGCCCGCGAACTCCTCGCAGCACGCGCGGAACGCCCGCGCCCACCGCTGGGTGAGGAAGCCGAGCCGGTCCGCTCCGAGCATGCCCGCCAGCAGCTGCCGCGCGATGTCGTCGGGCAGGATCCGGAAGTACTCGGGCGGCGCCCAGGGGGTGTGGGAGAAATGGCCGATGCGCAGGTCCGGGCGCAGGGCGCGGAGCATCCCGGGGACCAGTGTCAGGTGGTAGTCCTGCACCACGACCGCCGCGCCCTCGGCGGCCTCCTCGGCCAGCGCCTCGGCGAAGGCCCGGTTGTACGCCTCGTACGACGCCCACTGCCGCCGGAACTCCGCGTCGAAGACCGGCTCCAGCGGCGTCTGGTAGAGGAGGTGGTGGACGAACCAGAGGACGGAGTTGGCGACGCCGTTGTAGGCGTCGGCGTGGACGTCCGCCGGAATGTCCAGCATGCGTACGCCCGGCTCGCCGACCCCGCGCCGCACCGCCTCGCGATCCCCGTCGGACAGGGCCGAGCAGACCCAGAGGGCGCCCGTCTCCGGCCCGATCGCCGACAGACCCGACACGAGCCCGCCGCCGCCGCGCCGGGCGGTCAGCGAGCCGTCCTCACGCACCTGATACGAAACCGGGCCGCGATTGGACGCGACCAGTACCTCAGCACCGTCCGTGGAAGCCATAGCCCTCAACCTAGCCCGGCCCGGAAACGCTCAAACGTACGGATGAGTCACGCCGGCCATGCGGGCAATCCCGTATACAACCGGCGGATCTCGATGCTCTCCGGAGTCGCTACGCCACCTTGCGCGACGCGTACTCGGCGATCTCGATCATCGGTGGGCGCTCCTCGGTGTCCACCGAGTAGGTGCGCGGCTCGAACCCGTCCTCGCCGCGTTCGAACTGGGTGAGGGCGGGCCGGATCAGGTGGCCGCGGGCCAGGCGCAGCTGGGCGGTGCGGTAGATGGCCGCCGCCATCCGGCCCAGCGCCTGACCGTCCTGGTGGCGGTGCTTGCGCACCCCGACGTCCACCTGGGCGAGCGCGTCGAGGCCCACCAGGTGCAGGGAGTCGACCAGCATGCCCAGCTCCACGCCGTACCCGACGGGGAAGGGGAGCTGTTCGAGGAGGCTGCGGCGGGCGGCGTACTCGCCGCCCAGGGGCTGCACGAATCCGGCCAGCTGCGGCCAGTGCATGTTGAGCAGCGGGCGCGCCATCAGCTCGGTGACCCGGCCGCCCTGCCCGGCCGCGCCGCCCAGCGGACGGTCGTACATGCCCTTGACCAGGTCGATGCCGGGGTCGGTGAGCAGCGGGCCGACGATGCCGGAGACGAAGTCGGAGGAGAACTCCCTCAGGTCGGCGTCGATGAAGCAGACGATGTCCCCGCGGGTGACCAGCAGCGAGCGCCAGAGCACCTCGCCCTTGCCGGGCGCGGCCGGGATGCGCGGCAGGATGGCGTCGCGGTGGACGACCCGGGCGCCCGCCGCGGCGGCCACGGCGGAGGTACGGTCGGTGGAGCCCGAGTCGACGACGACGATCTCGTCGACGAGTGGGACCTGCTGCATGAGGTCGTGGCGGATCACGGCGACGATGTCGCCGACGGTCTCCTCCTCGTTGAGCGCGGGCAGCACGACGGACACCGACCGGCCCGTTCGCTGCTTGGCGGCAAGGATCTTGTGAAGGGGTCGATCGGTCACGGACCAGGAGCGGGTGCTCAGCCAGCGCTCGACTTCTTCCAGCACAGTCTGCGGCTCCTCACTGTTGTGATCACGCCTGGTAACCGGGTGATCCATCTCGCGGTTCGGACGACTATCTCAACTGTCCTGGCCTTCGGTTACAGTCTTGAACAACGCTGATGACCATCGCATGTCGGGGGCCACCACGCGTTCACAACCGCATACCGCTCATCCAGAGGGGCAGAGGGACACGGCCCGATGAAGCCCCGGCAACCCCCCTGATCACCGGACTCGTTCACGCGAGGCTCCCGGCCAGGGAAGGTGCCAATTCCGTCTCACGGCGAGATGCGTCGTGAGGAAGATGAGGAGAAAGGGCCTCGCCTCACATGGCTGTGCAGACTGCTGCAACCTCCACCGACTCCGCCGCCGTCGACCTCGGGCCGGCCGCCGCCCTCTCGTGTCGCGAGTGCGGCCACCGCGTGCCACTGGGCCCCCTCTTCGCCTGCGAGGAGTGTTTCGGCCCGCTGGAGATCGCCTACGACTTCTCGTCCTACGGCGCCGACGAGCTGCGCAAGCGCATCGAGGCGGGCCCGGCGAACATCTGGCGCTACGCGCCGCTGCTGCCCGTCCCCGCGGACGTGGCCGACAAGCCCAACCTGAACCCGGGCTGGACCCCGCTCGTCAAGGCCGACAACCTCGCCCGCGAGCTGGGCGTGACCGGCGGGCTGTACGTCAAGGACGACTCCGGGAACCCGACGCACTCCTTCAAGGACCGCGTCGTCGCCCAGGCGCTGGAGGCCGCGCGTGCCTTCGGCTTCACGACGTTGTCGTGCTCCTCGACCGGCAACCTCGCCGGCGCCGTGGGCGCCGCGGCGGCCCGCGCCGGATTCCGCTCCTGCGTCTTCATCCCCCACGACCTGGAGCAGGGCAAGGTCGTCATGGCCGCCGTCTACGGCGGCGAGCTCGTCGGCATCGAGGGCAACTACGACGACGTCAACCGCTTCTGCAGCGAGCTGATCGGCGACCCGGCCGGCGAGGGCTGGGGCTTCGTCAACGTCAACCTGCGGCCGTACTACGCCGAGGGATCCAAGACGCTCGCGTACGAGGTCTGCGAGCAGCTCGGGTGGCGGTTGCCGGACCAGATCGTCGTCCCCATCGCCTCCGGGTCGCAGCTCACGAAGATCGACAAGGGTCTGCAGGAACTGATCGCGCTGGGCCTGGTCGAGGACCGGCCGTACAAGATCTTCGGTGCCCAGGCCGCGGGCTGCTCGCCGGTGTCGACCGCCTTCAAGGCCGGCCACGACGTCGTCCGCCCGCAGAAGCCCGACACCATCGCCAAGTCGCTGGCCATCGGCAACCCGGCCGACGGCCCCTACGTCCTGGACATCGCGCGCCGCACCGGCGGCGCCGTGGAGGACGTCACGGACGAGCAGGTCGTCGACGCCATCAAGCTGCTGGCCCGCACCGAGGGCGTCTTCGCCGAGACCGCGGGCGGCGTGACCGTCGGCGTGACGAGGAAGCTGATCGAGAACGGCGTCCTCGACCCGGCGAGGACCACCGTCGTCCTCAACACCGGCGACGGCCTGAAGACCCTCGACGCGGTGGCCGGCACCGGTCTCACCGCCACCATCCGCCCCAACCTGGACTCCTTCCGAGAGGCTGGCCTCGCATGAGCGTGACCGTCCGCATCCCCACCATCCTGCGCACCTACACCAAAGGCCGGGCCGAGGTCGCCGCCGAGGGCGGGACCCTCGCCGAGGTCATCGCCGACCTGGAGAAGAACCACACCGGGATCTCCGCCCGGGTGCTCGACGACCAGGGCAAGCTGCGCCGGTTCGTCAACGTGTACGTGAACGACGACGACGTCCGTTTCGAGCAGGGACTGCAGACGCCGACGCCGGAGGGTGCGGGCGTGTCGATCATCCCGGCGGTCGCCGGCGGCTGACCGGTCGGGCGTCCTCGCGCCCCCCATCTCGTTACCCTCGGTAATGATATGACGAAGAGTTCACCGGATTGCCCCCTCCGTGAGAGAAGCGGAGGGGGCAATTCTGCGTGATTGAGCACGGTACAGTTGGGGAACGCGCTCCCGCTCCGAGAGTTCGGGAGCCATCGATTCCTGCCGTCGGCCCGTCAAGAAGCAGCCAAACTGTGCGCCGCAAACGCCGCTTTTGCGGCTTTTGCCCCGCCCGACTTGACCTGAATTCAGCCGATTTCTCCGCACATTCCGGACCGTGTGCGTCCAGAATTCTCGTCCGATTGACCTGTTGCAGACGGCAGTTGGACAGATACATTCAGCCGCGGTCGACGCGTTCCGGCGCACGCCCCCGGCGACTGGGGGGTGAGGTCTGACCCGGATTCGCGAAGTGCGGATCTGTGCAAGGGCCAGTAATAGGGGAGTTAGGCATGGCTCAGGGCACCGTCAAGTGGTTCAACGCGGAGAAGGGGTACGGCTTCATCGCGGTCGACGGTGGTGCGGACGTCTTCGTCCACTACAGCGCGATTCAGATGGACGGCTACCGCACCCTGGAAGAGGGCCAGCGGGTCGAGTTCGAGATCTCGCAGGGCCAGAAGGGTCCGCAGGCCGACATGGTTCGCGTCACCGCCTGAACATTCAGTACGAAGGGCCCGCACCCGCTGGGTGCGGGCCCTTCGCGCTGCCCGCACGCCCCGGCCTGTCCGGGGAGGTCGCCCGCGCGGGTCTCGCGGGCCCGGCCCGGAGCGGTGTTCGCGGGCCCGGCCGGAGTGGTGTTCGCGGGTGGCTGAGCGCCCCGCCCGATCCCCGGAGGCGCTTGCACTCGACAGGGGCGAGTGCTAATCATTGGCGTTAGCACTCTGAAGGTGAGAGTGACAGCGAAGGACCGGGTCGGTGAGGCCCGCAGGCCGGGTGGGGCAAGGGACCACGAGGTCGGCGAGCCGTCCGTCGCGGGCGCGGGCGCGGTCCGAAGGAATCACCCCCAGTCCTGGAGGGACCACTTCACATGGCCAAGATCATCGCGTTCGACGAGGAGGCGCGGCGCGGCCTCGAGCGCGGCATGAACCAGCTCGCGGACGCCGTCAAGGTGACCCTCGGCCCCAAGGGCCGCAACGTCGTCCTCGAGAAGAAGTGGGGCGCCCCCACGATCACCAACGACGGTGTCTCCATCGCCAAGGAGATCGAGCTCGAGGACCCGTACGAGAAGATCGGCGCCGAGCTGGTCAAGGAAGTAGCGAAGAAGACGGACGACGTCGCCGGCGACGGCACGACGACCGCTACGGTCCTGGCCCAGGCGCTGGTCCGCGAGGGTCTGCGCAACGTGGCCGCCGGCGCCAACCCGATGGCCCTCAAGCGCGGTATCGAGAAGGCCGTCGAGGCCGTCTCCGCCGCCCTGCTGGAGCAGGCCAAGGACGTGGAGACCAAGGAGCAGATCGCCTCCACCGCCTCCATCTCCGCCGCCGACACCCAGATCGGCGAGCTGATCGCCGAGGCCATGGACAAGGTCGGCAAGGAAGGCGTCATCACCGTCGAGGAGTCCCAGACCTTCGGTCTGGAGCTGGAGCTCACCGAGGGTATGCGCTTCGACAAGGGCTACATCTCGGCGTACTTCGCCACCGACATGGAGCGGATGGAGGCGTCGCTCGACGACCCGTACATCCTGATCGCCAACTCCAAGATCTCCTCGGTCAAGGACCTGCTCCCGCTGCTGGAGAAGGTCATGCAGTCGGGCAAGCCGCTGCTGATCATCGCCGAGGACGTCGAGGGCGAGGCCCTGTCGACCCTGGTCGTCAACAAGATCCGCGGCACCTTCAAGTCCGTCGCCGTCAAGGCCCCGGGCTTCGGCGACCGCCGCAAGGCCATGCTCGGCGACATCGCCATCCTCACGGGCGGTGAGGTCATCTCCGAGGAGGTCGGCCTCAAGCTGGAGAACGCGACCCTGGACCTCCTGGGCCGCGCCCGCAAGGTCGTCATCACCAAGGACGAGACCACCATCGTCGACGGTGCCGGCTCCTCCGACCAGGTCAACGGCCGCGTGAACCAGATCCGCGCCGAGATCGAGAACAGCGACTCCGACTACGACCGCGAGAAGCTCCAGGAGCGCCTGGCCAAGCTCGCGGGCGGCGTGGCCGTCATCAAGGCCGGTGCCGCCACCGAGGTCGAGCTCAAGGAGCGCAAGCACCGCATCGAGGACGCCGTCCGCAACGCGAAGGCGGCTGTCGAGGAGGGCATCGTCGCCGGCGGTGGCGTGGCCCTGCTCCAGGCCTCCCAGGTCTTCGAGAAGCTGGAGCTCGACGGTGACGAGGCGACCGGCGCCAACGCCGTGAAGCTCGCCCTGGAGGCCCCGCTGAAGCAGATCGCCGTCAACGGCGGTCTCGAGGGCGGCGTCGTCGTGGAGAAGGTCCGCAACCTCCAGGTCGGCCACGGCCTGAACGCCGCGACCGGCGAGTACGTCGACATGATCGCCGAGGGCATCATCGACCCGGCGAAGGTGACCCGCTCTGCTCTGCAGAACGCCGCCTCCATCGCCGCGCTGTTCCTCACCACCGAGGCCGTCATCGCCGACAAGCCGGAGAAGGCCGCGGCCCCGGCCGGCGGCGGCATGCCGGGCGGTGACATGGACTTCTGATCGGCCTGGAGGCTGATCGACCGTCCTACGGACCGAGGGCGGCACCCCCGCAGGGGGGTGCCGCCCTCGGGCGTTCGGGGAGGACCCGGACTCTCGGGGGAGCGGTCAGTCGCCCGCCGTCGGGGACGCAGGGGGCGTGCGCCCGGCCAGGACGTCCTTGAGCCGCTCGGTGCCCTGCTGCACCGCGGCGTTCACCGAGTCCTGCGCGCCGCCGTCCGGCCCGCCGGCCGTCACGGTGATCGCGTCGTTGCCGACGCGCACGACGCCGACGTCGAGGGTGAGCGTGGTGGGTTGCCCGTCGGCGGAGCCCTGGACCGTCACCTCCAGCCCCTGCCGTGCGTCGCCCTCCTTCGGCAGCGAGGTCTCGATGACCTGCACGGTGCGTGTGCCGCCCTGGGGGTCGGTCGCGGTGAACTGGTCGCACGTGTCGGGCAGGGACGTGAGCCACTTCATCGAGTCGTCCAGGGCCTTCTTGTCGTACGCGGCGACCTGGTACAGCAGACGGGAGTCGCCCTCCTCGAAACCGGTGAGCGCGGACGCGCCGGAGGGCTTGCCGAGCAGGTCCTCGCTGTAGAGGCCGTCCAGCAGCCGCTGGCAGTCGGCGGCGTCCGCCTTGGCGGTGAGGAAGGCGTCGACGTCGACCTTCCCCGCGACCAGGTCGTCCTTCCACTTGTCGGCGTCGTCGACCTGCTGCCAGTCCCCCTCGATGTCCGCCTCGGTGATCAGCGCCGTCTTCGCCCCGGCCTCGGTGAGGGTGGCGGAGGCCGAGGAGGTGGCCCGCGCGGCGGGCGCTGCGGCCCGGGAGGTGGCCGCGGCCGGGGACGCGGTGGTCTGCGGGCTCGCGGTCTCGTCGTCGCCGTTCGAGCAGGCCCCGGTGGCCAGCAGGGCTCCCACCGCCAAAGGGGCGGCGACAACGCGGGCGGGGCGGAACGGGCGGGTCATGGCAGGACCTCCTGGGGGCGCGGGCGATGCCACCAGCGCACCACCGCGCCGGACCGTCCACCAGCGCTCGCGACCGTCCGGGTGAGGAGGCGTCGCGGCCCGGCCGGCGGTCGGGACCGGTCCGTCCGCAACGCCCACGCGGCTTCCCGGAGCGGGTGCCGCGGGCCCGTGCTCCCCGGCCGGATCCCGAGGGACCGGGAGGGGCGGGGGCGGGAGGCGGAGCCGGGCCCCGCCCCGCGGCGGCGGCGAGTGGTGCGGATCACAGCGCGCGGAGGTGCGGGGCGGAATGCGGGTCGCGGATACTTCCGTTCACTTAAGCAGGTGCAACAATGCGCGTGCACATACTGTTCGGTCTGCCCTGTCGCCCCACGAGGAGCCCCACGTGACCTCCACCCCCGACGCCGCCACCTCCCGCGCCGCCGAGATCCTCTCCCGGCCGATCTCCGTCAACGGTCTGACCGTTCCCAACCGCATCGTCATGGCGCCGATGACGCGGATGTTCTCCCCCGGCGGCGTTCCGGGCGAGGACGTGCGGTCGTACTACGCCCGCCGTGCCGCCGCGGGCGTCGGGCTCATCGTGACGGAGGGCACCTACGTCGGGCACGAGTCGGCCGGAGAGAGCGACCGTGTGCCGCGGTTCAGCGGCGCGGAGCAGCTCGCGGGGTGGGCGAAGGTCGCCGACGCCGTGCACGCGGCGGGCGGCACGATCGTTCCGCAGCTGTGGCACATCGGCATGGTGCGCAAGCCGGGCCGGGCACCGTACCCGGAGGCCCCCGCCGTCGGACCGTCCGGAGTGCGGCTCGACGGCACCGAGGGCACCGGCCGGGCGATGACGCAGCAGGACCTGGACGACGTCGTCGAGGCCTTCGCCCGGGCCGCCGCCGACGCCGAGCGCATCGGGTTCGACGGCGTGGAGATCCACGGCGCCCACGGATACCTGATCGACCAGTTCCTGTGGTCCGGCACCAACCGCCGGACCGACTCCTACGGCGGCGACCCGGTCGCCCGCGCCCGCTTCGCCGCCGAGATCACCGCGGCCGTGCGGGCCGCGGTCTCCCCGTCCTTCCCGGTGATCTTCCGGTACTCGCAGTGGAAGCAGGAGGCCTACGACGCCCGGCTCGCCGAGACCCCGCAGGAGCTGGAGGCGATCCTGGCTCCGATCGCCGCGGCCGGCGCCGACGCCTTCCACGCCTCCACCCGGCGCTACTGGCTGCCCGAGTTCGAGGGTGCCGACCTCAACCTGGCCGGCTGGACGAAGAAGCTGACCGGCAAGCCCACCATCACCGTGGGCTCCGTGGGCCTGAACGGCGACTTCATCAAGGCCTTCCAGGGCCAGGGCGCCGAGCTGGGCGACCTCGACAACCTCCTCGACCGGCTGGAGCGCGACGAGTTCGACCTGGTCGCCGTCGGCCGGGCGCTCCTCCAGGACCCGCTGTGGGCGCAGAAGGTGCTGGCGGGCCGCTTCGACGAGCTGACGCCGTACGACGCCGCGGCGCTGAAGACGCTCAGCTGACCCGGCACGGGGCCTGCGACGGCCGGGGTGCGGGACGCGCCCCGGCCGTCCGCCGTTCCCGGCGGCTCCCCCGGACTCCGCCCGCCTTCCTTCTCGCCTCCCCCGTCCTCCTCGTCGAGCGGGTCAGGCAGCCGCTCGATCGAGGCGGCGACGCGGCTCGGCCGGGTCGCCGTGCCCGCGCAGGACGGTGTCCCACGGCGCGGCGGTCGGCGCGGGCGCGGCACTGTCGCCGTCGGCCGTGGCTGCGTCCGTCCCGAGGGCCGCGGGTCGCGGGCCGGGCGCCGGCTCCCCCGACGGCACCGGCGACCGGACCGGCCGCGACGGTGGCGTCCGTCCGCTGGCGTGGCCGCCGTCAAAGATTGCCCATCGGCTCGATGTCCACCTTCACCGGTGTGCCCCACACCCGCAGCACCTCGTAGTCGGTGAACTCGTGCACGAGCCGGTACGCCGTCGCCGCCCGGGGCCCGCGGCGCTGCGCGGCCAGGTAGAGCTCGGCCTCACGGCGGTCGTGGCGCGGGGTGCCGCACAGCTGCCACTCGCGCCCGTTCCACAGCTCCGGCAGCCACCGCTGCTGCGGCTGCGGGCGGTCGCCGCGGACACCGTAGCGGGTCGGGACCCGCTCCACGGTCCCGGCGGGCTGCCGGGGTCGGCCGTAGGCACCGTCGACCTCCGAGCGGCGGGCGGCGCGGCGCCGCGTCTCGCACAGCAGACAGAGGTCGGGCGCGCTCTCGTCGACGGGGCCGGTCGGATGCTCGGCGCAGCGGGTGCTGGCGGCGGCTCCCGTGAGGCCGTCCTCCAGCAGGTCCAGGGCCCGCCGCAGATCCGCCCTGATCTCGTGCAGCCGGGTGTCCGGCGTGTCGGAGGTCAGGGACTCCCCGTGCTCCCCGAGCAGCCGGAGGGCGCGCCCGAGGGCGGTCAGCTGGGCATGGTTCATGGGGCCAGTGTGCGTGACCCGCGCGGAACGCGGCCAGCACTGCTTCCGGTCCGTTGCGCGTCCTCACCGGTGCGGGCGGCGCCGTCCGGCCGGAACAGCGCGTACGTCGCCACGAAGCCCACCGCGTACCCGGTCAGCAGCCCGCCGGCGTAGATCGCCGCCGTCGCGGCCGGCCCGCGGTTGCCCGCCAGCAGCGGGAACAGGGCCCAGCCCGACGGGCCGATCGCCGTGGCGCCGACCCGGTCGCCGAGCATGGCGAAGAGGCCGACGAAGGCGCCACCGGCCGCCCCGCCCGCGCACGCCGTCAGGAAGGGGCGGCCGAGCGGCAGGGACACCCCGTAGATCAGCGGCTCGCCCACGCCGAGCAGCCCGGCGGGCAGCGCGGACCTGATGGTCGCGCACAGGGAGGCGTCGTGCCGGAGCCGGACGTAGACCGCAAGGGACGCGCCGACCTGCCCCGCGCCCGCCATCGCCAGTACGGGGAGGAGGGCGGTGGCACCCTGCTCGTCGATGAGGGTGGCGTGGAGGGGGATCAGCGCCTGGTGCAGGCCCAGCATGACGAGGGGGAGGAAGAGGCCGCCCAGGACCAGGCCCGCCACGGCCCCCGTCGTCGACAGCAGCCAGGTCGCCCCCGTGCCGATCGCGGTGGAGACCGCCCCGGCGGCGTACATCAGGCCGTACAGCGTGGCCAGGCCCGCGACCAGGACGGTCACGGTGGGCGTGAGCAGGGTGTCGAGCGCGTCCGGGAACCGGCCCCGGCACCACTTCTCCACGTACGTCCCGAGCAGCGCTGCCGCCAAGGCGCCCAGGACGCCCCCCTGACCGGGGGAGAGGGCCGCCCCGAACGCCGTCACCTTCGCCACGCCCGGGTGGACGACCACCGCGGCGACCGCGCCGCCGAGCACCGGGGTGCCGCCGAACTCCTTCGCCGTGTTGTGCCCGACGAACACCGCGATCAGCGCCATGAACGCCGACGCCACCGCCGCGAGCGCCGGGGTCAGTCCCGGCAGCAGACCGGCGTTGACCAGCAGCCCGTTCAGACCGGCGAGGATGCCGCAGCCGACCAGGGCCGGGACGAGCGGCACGAAGACGTTCGCGACGCGGCGCAGGGCGAGCTTGAGCGGGGTGGCGTTGCGCCGCCGCCGCTCCTCCCGCAGCCGCGCGCCCCGTGCCGCCAGCGCGGGCGCCGCCCCCGGCCCGGCCGGCTCTCCCGCCCGTGCCGTCTCCGCCGGGACCGCTTCGTCCGTCGCCGGGGGCACAGCACCCCCGTCCCCGGCCGCCGCGGCGGTCAGCGCCTCGACCTGCGCCGTCACCGCCGCGACCGTACCCGGCCCCAGTACCACCTGGCAGCCGCCGTCGGCCACCACGCCGAGCACGCCGGGCACCGCCCGCAACGCCTCCGCGTCGACGAGCGACGGGTCGGCGAGTGCGAGGCGCAGGCGGGTCATGCAGTGGGCGACGGATGTGATGTTGCCGGTGCCGCCGACCAGCGGGAGGATCGCGGCGGCCGTCTCACGGGGTTGGATGCGCACCCTGAGAGCGTGCGGCTCAGCCCGTCGCCGCCGCCAGCGCGGCACGCAGTCGGCCGCCGGACTCCTCCAGAAGGCGGGCGGCCGTCGGGCCGTCGACACCGGCCAGCAGGGCCAGCACGGCGTGCTTCACCTCCCCGTCGGTGGCCTTGAGCGCCGCCTCGACCTCGGCCTCCCCGGCCCCGGTGGCCAGGGCGACGATCCGCCGGGAGCGGGCGCGCAGCTTGTCGTTGGAGGCGCGCACGTCGACCATCAGGTTCCCGTAGGTCTTGCCCAACCGGATCATCGTGATCGTCGAGAGCATGTTGAGGACGAGCTTCTGCGCCGTGCCGGCCTTCAGCCGGGTCGAGCCGGTGAGGAGTTCCGGGCCCACCACGACCTCGATGCCGTGCTCGGCAGCCGCCGCGAGCGCGCTGCCCGTGTTGCACGACAGACCGATCGTCAGGGCGCCCCGTGCGCGGGCGTGTTCCACGGCACCGACGGCGTAGGGGGTGCGGCCCGAGGCGGAGACGCCGACCACGCTGTCGTCCGGGGTCAGCCCCAGAGCGTCGAGGTCGGCCCGAGCCAGCTCCTCGGAGTCCTCGGCGCCCTCCACCGAGGTCACCATCGCCTGCGGGCCTCCCGCGATCAGGCCGACGACCTGCGCCGGATCGGTGTTGAAGGTGGGCGGGCACTCGGAGGCGTCCAGGACGCCCAGCCGACCGGCGGTGCCCGCACCGGCGTAGACCAGCCTCCCGCCGCGCCCCATGCGCGCCGCCACGGCGTCGATCGCGGCGGCGATCTGCGGGAGGCACCCGGCGACGGCCGCGGGCACCGTGGCGTCCTCGCCGTTCATGAGCCGGGCGAGGTCCAGGGTCGGCAGCCGGTCGATGTCGGCGAGCTCGGGGCGGAACGCCTCGGTGGTGAGGGCGGAGAGCTCGCAGAGGAGGTCGTGGGGGTCGGAGGGGGAGGTCATCAGGGGGCGGCTCTTTCTGGGTGCGGTGAGATGTCCGTCCCGAGGGGCGCGGGTGACTGCGCGACCGGCCACGACGAGCCCGCAGGGACCCGGAACCCGCGGGCCTTGGGGCTACTTGCGGTGCCGGTGCGCCAGCGCCTCGTACGACGCCGTGAGCGCCGGTGCCGCGATGTCGTACGTCCGCTGCGCCACGCCCACGAAGAGGCAGTCCACGACCAGCAGTTGGCTGGTCCGCGAGGACATCGCGGCGGGCCGCAGCTCGGTCTCCCGGGAGGTCGAGGTGGTCAGTACGTGGTCGGCGTACTGGGTGACGGCGCTGTTCGGCAGCCCGGTGATCGCGACGGTGGTCGCGCCGCGCTCGAAGGCGACCCGCAGCGGTTCGATGACGTCGCCGGTGGAACCGGAGTGGGTGATGGCGATCGCCACGTCCCCGGAGCGCAGTTGGACGGCGTTGGTGACGGCGAGGTGCGGATCGCTGTGGGCGTGGGCTATCCGTCCTATCCGCAGCAGCTTCTGGGTCAGGTCCTGCGCGACCAGTCCGGAGGCGCCGATGCCGTAGACGTCGACGCGGCGGGCCGCGGCCGCGGCGGTGACGGCGGCCCCGAGTTGGGCGGTGTCCAGGCCGGCGGCGGTGTCGGCGAGGGTCTGCTGCTCCTCGTAGGCGAGTTTGGCGACCACGTCGGTGATCGGGTCGTCGACCGAGATGCCGGTGGTGATGGTGGGCGCGCGGCCCGACTGCTGCTGGGCGGCGAGGCCGGCCAGGGCGAGGCGCAGGCCGCGGTAACCGGGGTAGCCGAGGAGGCGGGCGGTGCGCACGACCGTCGCCTCGCTGGTGCCGGTGCGTTCGGCGAGGCCGGTGACCGTCAGGGCCGCGCAGCCGGCCGGGTCGTTCGCGACGGCCTCGGCGACGCGCTGCACGGAGCGGGTCATCGAGGGGGCGAGCGTGCGCACCTTGGAGGCCAGCGCACCCCCGAAAGTTCCCTTCACGTCCTGGGTCACCCCTGAAAGGTATTTTCGGGTCGGGTCGGGGTCAAGTGCGCGCACAATGGGGGGATGGATCCCGTCAGTCCCCTGGAACAGGCCCTGCACGCCGCGCGCGCCCTCGTGCTCGCGGATCTCGTGGCGCGGGAGGTCGCCGAGGCGGATGTGGTCTCGCTGGTGGAGGAGTCCGTCGCCCAGCGGCGCTGGTGGGTCGAGCAGTGGCCGGAGGGTGCGGGCTTCGTCGCCGGACTGGTCGCCCAGGACGTGCAGGACGCCCTGCTGGACCGGTACGGCCGATGGCCGCTGTGCCCGGTCTGCGGCTCCGGAGATCCGCACGCCCTGGAGGTCGAGCCGGAACTGGGGCCCGACCCGCACTGGGTGTGCCACCAGGCGGGTGTGAAGGTCGCCGCGATCGGCTCGCTGGGCCGGGCGCTCGGCGGGGCGTCCCCGTCGTGACCGTCTACATCGATCCGCCCGGCTGGCCGGGGCACGGCCGCCTCTGGTCGCACCTGGTCAGCGACAGCTCCTACGACGAACTGCACGCCTTCGCCGCCCGGTTGGGCGTGCCGCCGCGGGCCTTCGAACGCGACCACTACGACATTCCCTCCGACCGGTACGCCGACGTGGTGGGCG
The DNA here is from genome assembly GCF_016921115.1 of Streptomyces actuosus. Lineage (GTDB taxonomy): Bacteria > Actinomycetota > Actinomycetes > Streptomycetales > Streptomycetaceae > Streptomyces > Streptomyces actuosus_A. The sequence continues at coordinate 118,236 of NZ_JAFFZS010000008.1, read as the reverse complement.
CGGGCGCGGTGGAGGTGAGCAGCCGGGAGGTGGTCCGCCTGCTGCACGGTTCGGGACTGCGCCGGCGCAAGCGGGCCCGCGCCGTCCCCGGCGGGGCGTCCGGCACGGGCCGCACGCACGAAGGCGGGGCCCGCTGAGCCGCCCCCACGGCGCCCGCCGCGCCGCGCGGCGGTGATGCGGGGAGCAGGGCGATCGCGGGCCGGCCCCGGACGAGCGCGCGCCTCGGACGGGTGGCGAGGGCGGCGCCGGCCGCCCGAAGTCGCGCAGCGGCGGGGATCTTTCGCCGCACGGCCCCGCGGTGCGTGCGGCGGAGCCCTCAGCCGCGCCGCACGTACAGGCGCAGCCCCGGTTCCAGGTCGTGCTGCCCGTGGGCCGTCCGCTCCTCCTCCACCGTCGCCCGGGTGAATCCGGCCCGCTCCGCGACGCTCTGCGAGGGGCGGTTGTCGTCGTCGATCGCGGCGAACAGCAGTCGTATGCCGTCCCGGGCGAGCGCCCGGTCGGCCAGTGCCGTGAGTGCCTCGCTCGCGTAGCCGTGGCCGCGGGCGGACTCGGCGAGGTCGTAGCCGACCTCGGCACGCTGCTCGTCGTCGGGGGCGCCGTGGAAGCCCATGCCGCCGACGGCCCGCCCGTCCTCCTTCCGCACCAGGACGAACAGGCCCCACTCCGGGCGGTGTACGCCCGCCTCGTACGCCTTGACGACCGTGCCGGCGGCGTCGCGGGTGCCCTGGAACGGTCCGTCCTCGACCCAGGTGAAGCCGCCGTCGCCGCCGAGGGCCAGGTCGCGGGCGGCGGCCGGGGTGACGCCGTGGAGGGTGAGGCGGCCGGCGGGGACGACGGGGGGCAGGTACCAGTGCCACCGGGTGACGGGGGCGCGGCCGGGCAGGTCGCCGCGGCCGGTGGCCCACAGCAGGGTGGGCCAGGCGGCGGAGCCGGGCCGGACGTGCGGGAAGAGGAGGGTGAGGACGTCCTCGGCGAGTTGGGCGGGCGGCTCGTAGGCCACGCCGAGCCCCTCGGCGATGTCGTGCGTGTGCAGCAGCACCTCCGTGACCCCCATCGCGGCGAAGCCCGAGCGGTCCGCGCCGCCGAAGGGGAACGGGTGGAAGGCGCGGGCCTCACGGGGCGCGGTGCGCACGGCCGCCGCGAGCAGCGCGCCGGTCGTCCCGATCACATCCAGGACGTCTGCGGTGCCGGCCGGTTCGAGGCCGTCCTCGCTGCCCTCGAAGGTGATCTCGAAGGGGGCGTATCGGTTCTGCACCCGGCCCGCCAACTGGCCCGCGTAGGCGATGAGATCGCTCGCGATGTGCTCGGCCGTGCGCCGGCAGCTCCATTCCAGTCGGCCGGCCCGGACCGCGTCCCAGTCCCGGTCGGCCGCCGGCCGCAATGTCTCCAGGCAGCCCTCGACGGCCTGCTCCACCTGATCTCCGCCCATGATGCGCATGCGGGCAGCCTAGGCGGCGCCCGTCGGTCAGGGCGACAGCGTTTCGAGCTCGGCGGTGAGGTTGCGGCGGGCGGCCGCCGCCCAGTGCTCCTGACCGTACGGCGTCCTGAACAGCCTTGGCAGGGCGAGGAGTTGGCGCAGGATCGCGGCGCGGCCGGAGCGGAAGAGGTCGCTCGGCACGAAGTGGTACTCCTTGCGCACCGCCGCGGTGTAGGCGGCGTACGCGGACGGTGGCGCGGCGAGGATCGCCAGGTCGGCGTCGCACAGGACCTGGCCGTCGCGGTCGTCGTCGGCCGGGTCGTGGGTGACGGTGAGCCGGACCAGGCGGGCGACCTCGTCGGTCCTCGCCCGTGGCACCCCGGCCTCGGTCAGGGCGCGTTCGGCGAGGTGGGCGGAGCGCTCCTCGTTCTCGGAGCGGTCCGGCAGGTAGACCGCGTCGTGGAACCAGGCCGCCAGGCGCACGGCGCCGGCGTCGTCGGCGTACCCCTCCAGCACGTCGATGTGGTCCAGGACCGCGGTGAGGTGGGTGAGTGTGTGGTAGTGCCGCTGGGGCTCCTGCCAGCGGGCGAGCAGATTGTCCGCGTACGGCGACGGATCGGGGCCGGAGGTCAGGTCCCGGGCTGCGGCCAGGGTGCGGGCGAAGCGTGCGCGCAGGGCGTCGAGGTCGGCCATGCGGACATTGTGCCGCCGGTGTGTACGGCGCGGGGGAGCGGGTTCCACGCCCGCCGCGGGTTCCGGCCGTGTGCGGGGTGCACGGCGGCCCGGACCCGCACACGGCCGGAGCGGAACCGAGGGGTGGAGGCCGGGGAGCGGCGCCTTCCCGGCCCGGCGCGGAGGGTGGGGCCTGTGGCGCGGGGCGCGGGCGTAGTCTTGAATTGGACTAGACCTGTAGCCGCCGTCGACGACCATGAATGGGGTCCCATGAGCAAGCGTGCAGTCCTGGAGGTGATCGCCCTCGACGTCGAGGACGCGGTCGCCGCCCAGGCCGGAGGTGCGGACCGGCTGGAGCTGGTCACCGACATGGCCGCCGACGGGCTCACCCCGTCCGTGGCGACCTTCGCCGGGATCCGCGCCGCGGTCGACGTCGACCTGCGCGTGATGCTGCGGCCGGCGGACGGCTTCGCGGCCGGGGACGTGTCCCGGCTCGTGGCCGTCGCCGGGGAGCTGCGGGCCGCCGGTGCCGAGGAGTTCGTGCTCGGGTTCCTGGACGCCGACGGCGCGGTGGACCTGGCGGCCGTCGAGCAGGTCGTGTCGGTGCTGGAGGGGTGCCGGTGGACCTTCCACCGCGCCATGGACCGCGCCGCCGACCGGAACGCCCTGCGCAGGGCGCTCGACGGGCTGCCCGGGCTGGACACCTTCCTGACGGCCGGGTCCGCCGGTGGTGTCGACGACGGGCTCCCCACCCTGCTCGCGGAGGCCGGGCTGCGGGGGGAGCCCGGGTACGGGCCGCGGATCCTGGTGGGCGGCGGACTGCGACTGGAGCACGTGCCGCGTCTGGCGGCCGCCGGGATCGACGGCTTCCACATCGGCGGCGCCGCGCGACCGGGCGGCTGGGCGGGCCCGGTCGCGGCGCGGGCCGTCGAGGAGTGGCGGCAGGTGCTGGACGCGGGCGTCCCGGTCGCCTGAGGCGTCCCGTGGCGCACCCGACGGGGCGTCCGTGCGCCCGCCGCCGGCGGTCCACCGACCCACCGTGCCCGGCGGGAGCCGGGGCGCCGGGGAGGCCGTTGCCGCGGGGTGCCGGAACGGCGCCGCAGATCAAGCCAGTTGAGGCGGAAGCGGCGCCGCGTGCGTCACGATCAGGCCGGACACCGCACGGGTGAGCGCCACGTACAGGCGGCGCAGCCCGGTCCGCTCGTCCGGCTCGCCGTCCACCACCGCCTGCGGTTCGTCGAGGACGACGTAGTCGTACTCCAGGCCCTTGGCCAGGGACGCCGGGACCAGGGTCAGCCGGGTCTGCTCGGTCGTCTCCTCGCCCGGCGCCAGACACCCGATCCCCGCCGCCGCCAGGGCCCCGGCGAGCTCCGGGACGCGGGCGTCGGCCGCGATCAGGCCGACCGAGCCTTCGTTGCGGAGCAGTTCCGCGCAGGCGGCGACCACGTCGGCGGTCTCCGCCGAGGCGCGCACGTCGAAGAAACCCGGGTTCTCACGGACCGAGGCCACCGGCGTCAGCCCCGGGGCGATGTGCGGCAGGAGGCGGGAGGCGTAGGCGATGACGTCGGTGGGGACGCGGAAACCGGCCGTCAGTTCCTCCACGACCGCGTCCGACTTGCCCAGGTGGGCCAGGGCCTCGTCCCAGCTCCGCGTCGCCCAGGGCGTGGTGCCCTGCGCCAGATCACCGAGGACGGTCGCCGAGCCGGTGGTGCAGCGGCGGCCCACCGCCCGGTACTGCATGGGGGACAGGTCCTGCGCCTCGTCGAGCACCACGTGGCCCAGGGAATGCGTGCGCCGGACCAGGTCCGACGCCTCGTCGACGAGGACGGCGTCCGCCGCCGACCACTTCGCCGACCTCACACTCCGCACCGGCCTCGCCCAGAGGATGGCCTTCTGCTCGTCCTCGTCGAGCACCCCCCGCGCGTGCTCGGCGAGGAACTCCGCGTCCGTCAGCAGGCGCAGCACGAGCTTCGCCGGGTCGACCGCCGGCCAGACGGCCTTCACCGCCGCCTTCACCGCGCTGTTGCGGGCCACCGCGTCCTGCACCCGGTCGTCCGGCGCCTCGCCCGAGCGCTCCATCTGCACCAGCACGGCGTGCGCGATGCGCTGCGGCAGGGCCTCGCGGGCGGCCCCGTAGCGGATGTCGCGGTCGAGCAACTCGCGGACGATCTCCTCCAGTTCGTAGGCCGGAACCCGCCACCGCCGCGAACCGCGCACCACGACGACCGTCTCGGCCGGCAGGGTCACGTGCGAGCGCAGCGCCCTCCTGAGCACCTCGGCCATCCGGGCGTCGCCCTTGACGAGCGCCGCGGACGCCTCGTCCGAGCCCCGCACCTCCACGTGCGCCACCAGGTCGTCGACCGTGGCCTGCTGCACGCTCAACTCGCCCAGCGCCGGCAGGACCTGCTCGATGTAGTGCAGGAAGGACCGGTTCGGCCCGATGACGAGGGTGCCGGTGCGCGCCAGCCGCTCCCGGTGGGCGTAGAGGAGGTAGGCCACCCGGTGCAGGCCGACCGCGGTCTTCCCGGTGCCCGGGCCGCCCTGCACACACACCGTGCCGCCCAGCCCCGACCGCACGATCTCGTCCTGCTCGGGCTGGATGGTGGCGACGATGTCCCGCATCGGGCCGACGCGCGGACGTTCGATCTCCTGCTGGAGCAGCCTGCTGGTGCGGGCCGCCTCCTCCGGGTCGGACAGGTGCTCGTCCTCGTACGCCGTGAGCTCGCCGCCGGTGTAGCCGAAGCGGCGGCGCAGCCCGACGTCCATCGGGTCCTTCTTCGACGCCCGGTAGAACGGCTGCGACACCGGCGCCCGCCAGTCGATCACCATCGGATCGCCCTCGGCGTCGTGCACGTGCCGGCGACCGATGTAGAAGCGCTCGCCCTCGGCTCCCTCTGCCTGCTCGGCGCCGGGCGCGTGCAGGTAGTCGAGCCGGCCGAAGAACAGCGGCGTGCCGCTGAGGTCGGCCAGGGCCTTGATCCGCTCGTCGATCTGGTGGGCGAGCGCCGCGGCGTTCACCCAGTTCGCAGTCACGTCGCTGATGTCGAGTGCCTCGACGTCCTCGCGCATCGCCCGTAGGGCGGCGCGCGAGGAGGCCAGGTGGGCGCGCTCGCGGGCGAGCGGATCGTCGGAGGTCGCGGCGGCGGGCGCGGCGGTGGGCGTGGACAAGGGGGTGCCTCCGGAAGGCCTGTCACGGGGTGACGGGGGTCGGCTTCTGGGACCGTCCGGTTTCCGACCGGGCGGCGGCGCTCCGGTGAAGGGAGGCGGGCAAGAGCGGAGATTCTAGGCGACGGGCGGACGGCGGGGCCAACGCATTTCCCGGCCCGCGGCGCCGCCGGCGGGCACGGGTCGAGCCCCCCAGGGGCGCAGGCCCGTGCGACGGGGGGAATCACCGGGGCACGAGCATCCCCCGGACCGATGCGGTCCTTATGTCCGGAACACCACCATGGAGGCATGAGCGCAGCGACGATATCCCCAGGCCCGAAACCCGTTCGTCCGACCGGCGCCACCCCGCTCGTCGGCAGCCACCGCCACCCCCTGGGCGACAGCCTCCGCGCCGTCCGCGTCTTCGCCCGCGCCGCCTTCGACGTGATCGTCCTGGGCGAGTACGGGGAGGAAGCGGTCGTGCGGCGCCGAGGGCGCCCGGAGTGACCGCGGATCCGCGCCCGCCGCCTCGTCCCTATCCGGCCAGCAGCTCGTCCGCGTCCACGATCCGGTAGGCGTACCCCTGCTCCGCCAGGAACCGCTGCCGGTGCGCCGCGAAGTCCTGGTCGATGGTGTCCCGGGCGACCACGGAGTAGAAGTGGGCCTGGTGGCCGTCGGACTTCGGACGCAGCACCCGGCCCAGGCGCTGGGCCTCCTCCTGGCGGGAGCCGAACGTGCCCGACACCTGGACGGCGACCGTGGCCTCGGGCAGGTCGATCGAGAAGTTGGCGACCTTCGACACGACCAGGACGCTGATCTCGCCCTCCCGGAACGCGTCGAAGAGCTTCTCCCGCTGCGCGTTGGAGGTCTCGCCCTTGATCACGGGCGCGCCGAGATGCTCCCCCAGCTCGTCCAGCTGGTCGATGTACTGGCCGATGACGAGGATCTGCTGGCCCGCGAACCGGCGCACGATCGCCTCGGTGACCTTCCGTTTGGTGTCCGTCGTCGCACAGTAACGGTACTTCTCCTCCACCTCGGCCGTCGCGTACGCGAGCCGCTCGGAGTCGGTCAGGTTCACCCGGACCTCGACGCAGTCGGCGGGCGCGATGTACCCCTGCGCCTCGATCTCCTTCCACGGCGCGTCGAACCGCTTCGGCCCGATCAGGGAGAAGACGTCGGACTCCCTCCCGTCCTCCCGCACCAGCGTCGCGGTCAGGCCGAGGCGGCGACGGGCCTGGAGGTCGGCGGTGAACTTGAAGACGGGCGCGGGCAGCAGGTGCACCTCGTCGTAGACGATCAGTCCCCAGTCCCGGGAGTCGAACAGCTCCAGATGCGGGTAGACGCCCTTGCGCCGCGTCGTCAGCACCTGGTACGTGGCGATGGTGACGGGCCGGATCTCCTTCTTCGTGCCGCTGTACTCGCCGATCTCGTCCTCGGTCAGCGACGTCCGCCTCACCAACTCGTGCTTCCACTGCCGCGCCGAGACCGTGTTGGTGACGAGGATCAGCGTCGTGGACTTGGCCTGCGACATCGCCCCGGCCCCGACCAGCGTCTTGCCCGCGCCGCAGGGCAGCACGACCACACCGGACCCGCCGTGCCAGAAGTTCTCCACCGCCTGCTTCTGGTACGGCCGCAGCGCCCAGCCGTCCTCGTGCAGCTCGATGGCGTGCGCCTCGCCGTCGACGTACCCGGCGAGGTCCTCCGCGGGCCAGCCCAGCTTGAGCAGGGTCTGTTTGATCTGGCCGCGCTCGGAAGGGTGCACGGCGACCGTGTCCGGGTCGATCCGCGCGCCGATGAGCGGGGCGATCCGCTTGGAGCGCAGCACCTCCTCCAGCACCGGCCGGTCGGTCGTGGTCAGCACCAGCCCGTGTGCCGGGTGCTTCAGCAGACTGAGCCGCCCGTAGCGGTCCATCGTCTCGGCGATGTCGACGAGCAGCGCGTGCGGCACGGGGTAGCGGCTGAACTGCACCAGCGCGTCCACCACCTGCTCGGCGTCGTGGCCGGCCGCCCGCGCGTTCCACAGCCCGAGGGGCGTCACCCGGTAGGTGTGGATGTGCTCGGGCGCCCGCTCCAGCTCCGCGAAGGGCGCGATGGCGCGACGGCACGCGTCGGCCTGCTCGTGGTCGACCTCCAGGAGCAGCGTCTTGTCCGACTGGACGATCAGTGGTCCATTCACGCCCGGCACACCCTTTCCACAACGGCCAAACGTCCAGTGTGCCCCAACCGTGCGCACCCGCGCCCGGCCCGGCCCGGCTCCCCCACCCGCCGCCCGGTCCCGGCGCGGCCCCGTCCGGGGGTCAGTCGTCCGCCAGCTCCGCCACGCCCGTGATCCGGTGCAGCGGGAAGGTGCGGACCTCGTCGGCCGTGTGGTCGTACGCCGTCACGAAGCCGCCCTCCACCCGCACGGGCGCGATGACGCGCTGGCTGGCGCCGCCCTCGGCGTTGACGTAGCCGACCCACACCGCCTCGGCGGTCAGCACGGCGGCCTGGAGGGTGGCGAGGGTCTCCGCGGCCGAGGTGCGCGGCAGCTCGCCCGACGCCAGCGGGGTTCCCGACGGCTTGCGCGGGGTGGTGGAGGCCAGGTCGCCCGCGCGGATCGCCCGGATCGCGGCACCGAGCAGGGCCTCGTCGGGGACGGGAGGTCCGTCCGGCACCGGCTCGGGCGGGGTGCGGGGCGGGGTGCGGTGGGCGTCGGGACGGGAGATCAGCACATCGCCCTCCGCCGACTCGGCGGCGGGCGCGAAGCCCATGGCCCGCAGCCCCTCCAGCAGGGTCGCCGGATCCGCCTGGGCGGCCAGCACCGTCGGCGCGAGGCGGCGCAGGCGCAGGCCCGCGGCCCGCTTGTCGGCGACGATCTCGTTCAGCAGGGCGTCGTCGTCGCAGCGGACGTACGCCGAGGCGGCGCCCACCCGCAGCCGGCCGTGCCGGCGGGCCACGTCGTCGATCAGGTAGGCGAGCGGCTGCGGCACCGGGGTGCGCGAGTGCGCGGTGAGGAAGTCCTGCAGCTCGGCCGCGCCGCGCCCGGCGTCCAGGGCGCGCCGCACCGAGGCCGGTGTGAACCGGTAGACCGTCGCGCCGCCCTTGGACTCCACGTCGGCGAGCATGCCGAGCACGTCGGCGAGCGGGCGCTGCAGCGGGCCCGGGGCCACGGCGGTCAGATCGGCCTGGAGGAGCACGTGGTCGAGCGGTTCCGGCAGCAGTGGGGCGAGCAGCCGTGCGGCGGCTGCCGAGGCGTCGGCCCGGTCGGCGGAGGAGAGCGGTGCCGCGGGGGCGGGCCGGCGGTGGTGGTGCACGGGCAGCTTGTCGCCCGGGCCGGACGGCTCGGCCGCCGCGGCTTCGCCGTCCGGTCGCGCCGCCGGCGCGGGCAGGCCCAGCAGCGCCCGCCCGTGGGCGGACAGCGCGCCCCGCCCGGTCACGCCGAGCAGCTCCGCCTCCATGAGCGTCGCCCGGGCGAGCCGGGTGCGCAGGTCCTCCTCGCGGCGCTGTGGGCGTTCCCAGTGCAGCCGTGCCAGCACCGACTCGGGGTGCGGGGCGGTGCCCCGCGGCAGCGCGGCGAGCAGCGTCAGGATCCGGTGCCGTACCTCCGGCGCCGCGGAGCGGTCCAGGCCGGGGCCGAGCGCCGACAGGGTGCGCTCCTTGGCGTCGCGTCCGCCGACCAGCCCCGGGGTGCGGGTCGCCGTCAGCCACGGTGTCACCAGCCGGGTCCAGCGTTCCGGCGCGGGCAGCGCCAGCCACTCGTCGTGGGCCGGGGTGGCCGCGTACCGCTCGTCGGCCTCGCCGTCGGAGGCGATCAGGCCCGCCGCGTACGCCAGTTCCACCCAGAAGGCGGCCACCGGCTCGGGCATGTCGAGGGCGACGGCGGTCCGCTTCAGGTCCCGCACGCTCAGCCCGCCGGCCCGGAGCACGGCCGGGCCGCCCCCGTCCCAGTCCTTGAGCAGTTCCTCGACGGTGGCGAGCGCCGTCAGCGCCTGGCCGGCCGCGGCGGCGTCGACACTCTCCGGACTGTGGGCCGTGCCCGTCTCCACCGCCGGCGGCAGCGGCTCCGGTGCGCGGTGCGCCCGGCCGGCGCGCAGATGCAGGGCCACCTCGCGGGGCAGGACGACCGTCCCCGGCGCGGTCGGCAGCAGCAGCCCGCGGTCCAGCAGCCAGCGCAGATGGGCCGCCGGGTCGGCGGTGACCTGCCCGTAGGGCGGGCCCCACACCAGCCGCGACAGCACCTCGCGCGCCTCCTCGGGTGCGTCGGCGAGCAGCGCCGTCATCCGTCTCCGGTCGGTGAACAGGCCGGTGAGCGCGGTGATCGCGGAGACCCCGTCGTGCGTGGTCGGCAGTCCCGCCGTCGTCACGATCTCCTGGATCCGCCCGGGCGACATGCCGGCCGCCGCCTCCGCGGCGGCCGGCCCGAGCCCGGTCGGCGACGGGTGCTGCGGGGAGGGCGCGAGCAGCTCCCGCGCGGTGCGCACCAGCCGCAGCCGGTCCTCGCCGCCCCACACCAGCGCCTGTTCGCGCAGCTGGTGCAGCGCGTGCGGGAGTGCGGCGGCCACCTCCGGATCACCGGCGTCGCCGGCCATGAGGCCCAGCAGGTCCGCGTACGAGGCCGGATCGGCGGCCACGGCCAGTGCCTGTGCCGTCTGGAGGGTGAACCGGTCCAGCCGGTCCAGGGCGCGCACGACGCTGGCCCGCGTCCCGGCGCGCGTCGCCAGCTGCGTGAGGTCGGTGGGGACGGGCGTGACGAGGTCGGGGCGGCTGCGCAGGAGCGCGGCCAGGGAGGCGTCGTCGCGCCCGCGGAGTGCTTCCGCGAGGGAGCGGGGCGGAGTGGCCGGGCTGCTCATCCGACCCACGGTAGCGGGTGGGTGCGTCGATGGAGGGTCGCGTCCGGCACGGGGCGGCGCTGGGGCGATAGCGTCCTCCCCGTGGGGATCGAGAGTGACAAGGTCGTCTACGAGTATCTGAGCCGGGTCGGTGACGTGGCGCAGCAGCGGCAGTTGCCGTCGGCCACGCGTATGCGGCTCGTGACGCGGTTGCGGGACGAGATCGACCGGCACCGGGCGAGGGCGGTCGTGGACAGTCCCGCCGCGGTGCGCCGCATCCTGGACCGCCTCGGCAGCCCGGACGACGTGGTCACGGCGGCCGCGGACGGTGGTGCGGGGCGCGCCGTCCCTCCGCAGCCGCAGCCGGCCGCCGTCCCCGTGCAGCGGGACGACGGGCGCCGGGCCGCAGCGGCGAAGGAGCCGGACGACACGAAGGGGGCCAGGGGGCCGAGGGGTCTGTGGCGCGGCGTGCCGCGTCCGCGTCCGGCCGAGCCGCCGGCTCCCGCGCCGCACTCCGACGCGCCGTCGCCGCCGCACCTGGCGGGTGCGCACGAACTCGGCGGGGCGAGCGCCGTGCAGCCCGACTGGTGGCGGGTGGAGGGCGGGCACGCGGACGAGGTGCCCGGGTTCGTCGGTGGTGTGGAGATCCCGGAGCTGCTGAAGCCGCCGCCCGGGAAGTCCCCGGAGAACACCCCGGAGAAGCCCCCGGGGGCGCCGCAGGCCGAGCCGGCGGCGGACGAGGAGGCCCCGCGGGCCGAGCCGGAGGCGGCAGGCCGACGCCGCTTCGCCGCGCTCACCGAGCGCCGCTGGAGCAACCCCCTGCTGCTGCTCGCCGCCGGGAGCCTGGTCGTGGGCGCGGTGCTGGGGAACCTGGTCGCGCTGCTGGCGGGTTGGCTGATCGCCTGGGCCTCGCGGCGGCTGAGCGACGCCGAGACCAAGTGGGCCGTCGTGATCCTGCCGGGCCTGGCGCTGACGTCGGGCGTGGTGTGGTTGTGGGGCCGCGCCGAGGGCCGTTGGGGCGAGCCGATCGCCGAGGGGCAGATGAGCGGCGCGATCGCCGAGACCTGGCCGTGGGTGGTGCGGGGCGCGGCGGTGGCGTCCGCGCTGTTCCTGGTGTGGCGCTCGCAGCGGCGGTCCCGGGCGTGAGGACCACCCGCGGCCGGATGAGGACGCCGCCCGGATCCGGGCGGCGGGGGGGTGAGGACGGCACGGCACAATGACCGCATGACGTCGCGCGCCCCGGTGGTCGGATTCGACCTCGACATGACCTTGATCGATTCGCGCCCCGGCATCCGCGCCTGCTATCTGGCCCTGTCCGAGCGGACCGGGACGTACATCGACGCCGACCTCGCGGTCACCCGCCTGGGGCCGCCGCTCACCGACGAACTGGCGCAGTGGTTCCCGGCGGAGCAGGTCGAGGCGATGGTGGGTCTGTACCGGCGGCTCTACCCGGTGAAGGCCGTCCCGCCGACGCTCGCGATGCCCGGCGCCCGCGAGGCGATCGCGGCGGTGCGGGCGGCCGGTGGGCGGGCGATCGTGGTCACCGCCAAGCACGGGCCGAGCGCGCGGCTCCACCTGGAGCACCTGGGCATCGACGCCGACGCCCTCGTCGGCGACCTGTGGGCCGAGCGGAAGGCGGAGGCGCTGCGCGAGCACGGCGCCGGCGTGTACGTCGGCGACCATGTCGGGGACGTGCGCGGGGCGCGGGCGGCGGGCGCGCTGTCGGTCGCGGTGGCGAGCGGACCGTGCACGCCCGAGGAGCTGCGGGCCGCCGGCGCGGACGTCGTCCTGGGCGGACTCGGCGATTTCCCAGGGTGGCTTTCGGCCTACCTGGACGCTTCGGAGCCCGTGCGCGCCTGACGCCGTCCGGCAGCGATCGACCGCAGTATGCCCGCTCCGGCGAGCAGGAATCCGACGGCCATGAGCATGCTCAGACCGAACATGTACGTCGGAAAAGGCGCCGTTCCGAGGAACAGAGGCGCCACTGTGACCAGTGTGGCCACGGCGCCGATGAAGAAGACGATCGCACCGGCACGGATCAGCCGATCGCCGGGTGCCGTGGAATTCGGTTGGGTTTTGTCACGCACCGGACCAGGGTAGTTCCCTGCCCGAAGGAACAACCGGGCGACGTCTTGTCACCCGCCCGAAGACCATTAGCCTGTGTACCGGCGGGTCGTGGTCGACCCGCCTGGGTTGTTATTGAGCAGTTTTCCGACGAGTACGAGGACGAGGACGGACGTGCCTACCGGCAAGGTCAAGTGGTTCAACAGTGAGAAGGGCTTCGGCTTTCTCTCCCGCGACGACGGCGGCGACGTCTTCGTGCATTCCTCGGTCCTCCCCGCCGGAGTCGAGACGCTCAAGCCGGGACAGCGGGTGGAGTTCGGTGTCGTGGCCGGGCAGCGCGGGGACCAGGCGCTGTCGGTCGTGCTGCTCGACCCGACGCCGTCGGTGGCCGCCGCTCAGCGCAAGAAGCCGGACGAGCTGGCCTCCATCGTGCAGGATCTGACGACCCTGCTGGAGAACGTCACGCAGACGCTGGAGCGGGGCCGCTACCCGGAGAAGGCCGCCGGGAAGAAGGTCGCCGGCCTGCTCCGCGCGGTCGCCGACCAACTGGACGTCTGATCGGGGCCCCGGCATTCAGGGGAAATCGAGCGCCTCCGGGCCGAGGGGCGGCAGCAGTCCCTCGGCCGCCGCACGGGTCAGCAGCCCGCGCACGGCGGCATAGCCCATCTCGCCGAGCTCGGCCGTGAACTCGTTGACGTACAGCCCGATGTGCTGGTCGGCGACGGCCGGGTCCATCTCCTGGGCGTGTTCCATGACGTACGGTCGGGACGCCTCGGGGTCGTCCCAGGCCGCCCGCACGGAGGCGCGGATCGCGTCGGCGAGACGCTTCAGCGTTCCCTCGCCGAGCGACCGCCGGGCGATGATCGCGCCCAGCGGGATGGGCAGCCCGGTGGTCCCCTCCCAGTGCTCGCCCATGTCCGCGAGCTTGTGCAGGCCGTAGTTCCGGTAGGTGAAGCGCGCCTCGTGGATCACGAGCCCCGCGTCGACCTTCCCGTCCCGCACGGCCGGCATGATCTCGTGGAACGGCATCACGACGATCTCGCCGACCCCGTCGGGCACGACGTCGGCCGCCCACAGCCGGAACAGCAGGTAGGCCGTCGACCTCTCGCCGGGCACCGCGACCGTCCGGCCGGTGAGGTCGAGCCCCGCCTCCCGGGTCAGCACCAGCGGCCCGCAGCCCCGGCCCAGCGCGCCCCCGCACGGCAGCAGCACGTACGCGTCGAGGACGTACGGCAGGACGGCGTACGACACCTTCAGTACGTCGGACTCGCCGCGCTCGGCCATGCCGTTGGTGACGTCGATGTCCGCGAACGTCACGTCCAGCGCGGGCGCGCCCGGGACGCGGCCGTGGGCGAGGGCGTCGAAGACGAAGGTGTCGTTGGGGCAGGGGGAGTACGCGATCCGCAGGGACGGCGCGGGCTCACTGGTCATGCTGGTTCCACCTCTCACCAGGCTCGGAGGACGGGCGCGAGCTTCTCGAAGGCCTCGGTCAGGGTGGCGAGGGCCTCCCCGACGCGCCAGGCGGCGCGGTCCCGCGGGCCCACCGCGTTGGACACCGAGCGGATCTCCAGGACGGGCACGTGCTGGGCGACCGCCGCCTCGGCCACGCCGAAGCCCTCCATGCCCTCGGCGAGGGCGTCCGGGTGCCGGTCGCGCAGGCCGGCGGCACGGGCGGCGGTTCCGGTCACCGTGGAGACGGTGAGGACGGTCCCGGGGCGGGCGCCGGTCGCCCGGACGGCCTCCCGCACCAGCGAGCGCGGCGGCAGATGCGTCACCCGGCCGAACCCCAGTTCGGTGACGGGCACGAAGCCGTCGCCGGTCTCGGCACCGAGGTCCGCCGCGGTGATCGCGCGGGAGACGACGAGCGAACCGACGGGTGCCTCCGGCTGGAACCCGCCGCCGATCCCGGCGCACACGACGAGGCGGTAGGGGCTGCCGTCGAGGGCGGCGGCGGTGAGCGCGGCGGCGGTGGAGGCGGCGGCCCGGGCCGGGCCGACGCCGGCGGCGACCAGGTCGCACACTCCGTCGGTCCGCACCAGGCCCACGCCGGGTCGGTCCAGCCGCTCCACCGGCCCCGGGAACGCGCGCGCCACCGCGTCCCGCTCGGCGGGAACGGCGGTGGCGACGAGGACACGCATCGGGCAGACCCCGGTCAGTAGGCCTTCTTCAGCTTGAACGTCCAGATTCCCTTGGCCTCCTTCTCACCCTCACGAATGGAGATCGTGTTGGTCTCGCCCTGGGTGCCGTACTGCATGTTGAAGAACACGCTGCCCGGGATGGAGCGGTAGGTGTTGTTGCTGTAGTCGGCGAACTGCTGGCCGTTGACGAGGATCGTCCAGCCGTTGTCCGCGATGTCGGGGTCGACGCCCACGCGGATCGCCTGGTCCTGGCCCAGTTCGATCGACTTCACGTCGTTCTTCTGCGTCGCGCAGTCCGCGAGCGTCTTGGCGTCCAGCGGATCGCCGTCGTTGTAGCAGACGGCCTCGGAGCTGACCGAGCTCCGGCCGATGGTGATCGTGGCGATCGGTGTCGGCTTGTCGCAGGCGGACAGCAGGAGCAGTCCGGCGGAAGCGGCGCCGGCAACGGCGACGGCGCGGCGGCGTCGCACGACGGAATGCAGCATGGTCATGGCCGAAGGCTATCGGGCAGGCGGCACGGACCCACCACGCGGGGGGCGGCGTGCCCGGTTCGTTACGCCACTCGCGGTCGCGTCGCCCCTCCGTGGCGTGCCGAGGACAGCAGTCCGCGCACGGTCGTCACCCAGCCGATGCCCACGATCGCGGCGCCCACCGACAGCCCCAGGGGGCCGTTCAGCGGCATCACGATGCCGACCGCGCCGCCGAACACCCACGCCATCTGCAGCAGCGTCTCCGACCGCGCGAATGCCGATGTGCGCACCTGCTCCGGCACGTCCCGCTGGATCAGCGCGTCCAGCGACAGCTTCGCCAGTGCCTGCGCGAACCCGGCGACCGCCGCGAGACACGCCACCAGGAGCGCCCCGAACAACACCGCGGCCGTGATCGCCGCGGCCAGCACCACGGCCACCACCGTCACGATGATGATCTCCGGTGCACGCGACCGGAACCACGCGCCCACCGCCGTGCCCAGCGCGTTGCCGGCACCCGCGGCCACCGCGACCATGCCCAGCGACACCGCCGCGCTCTGCCCGGTCAAGGGGTGCTCGCGCAGCAGGAACGCCAGGAAGAAGATCAGGAAGCCGGTCAGGCAGCGGATCGAGGCGTTCGCCGCGAGTGCGTGGGTGACGGCCGGGCCGACCGTCCGGAGGCCGGGCCGTTTCACCGGCTGCCGGTGGGGCCCGTGCAGGTGGCCCTCGTCCGCGGCGAGCAGCGCGGTGTCCTCGCCCTTGGCGGAGTCGACCTTCGGCGGCAGCGAGAAGGACAGGAACATCCCGACGATGAAGAGCACGAACGCGCCGTACAGCGGCCAGCGCGGCCCGATCGCCTGGAGCCCGGCCCCGATGGGCGCCGCCACACCGGTGGCGAGCAGCCCGCCCAGCGTGACCCGCGAGTTGGCCTTCACCAGGGAGATCTTCGGCGGCAGCAACCGGGGCACGACGGCGCTCCTGACCACCCCGTACGCCTTCGACGCCACGAGCACGCCGAGTGCCGCCGGGTACAGCTCCAGGCTGCCGGAGACGACCGCGCCCGACAGCACCAGCGCCAGCAGCGCCCGCGCCAGCATCGCGCCGGCCATCGCGGCGCGGCGGCCGTGCGGCAGGCGGTCCAGCAGCGGGCCGATCACCGGAGCGAGCACGGTGAACGGCGCCATGGTGATCGCCAGGTACAGCGCGACCCGGCCGCGGGCCTCGTCGGTCGGCACGGAGAAGAACACCGTCGAGGCGAGCGCGACCGTGATCATGACGTCGCCGGCGCCGTTCACGCCGTGCAGTTCGATCAGCTTGCCCAGCCCCGACTCGCCGGCGCCGTGCGCGTGGGTGGCCCTGCGGATGCCGCGTGCGGTTCCGGTCACCGGGAAGTGCAGGGCGCGCCCGATCGAGCGGACGGCCCCCCGGAATCGGCTCGACCCGCCGCCTCGGCTGCTCCCCTTGCTGCCCTTGGCGCCACCGATGCCGGTGGCTCCTCGGGGGGACTTCGCGGTTGCCACCTCGTCATAGTGCCCCGAGAGGGGCGTCGATAGTGCCCTCGGCGCACGTATGGGCCCGCAGTTTCCGACGTCGATGTAGGCCCAGCGCCGGTGAACAGGTAGCGTGCGTATCTCGGCCATCCCGCAGAATGGATGGTGAGGTGCGCCCGAGCGCGAGCGTGCGCAGACGTCGAAGCGGTCCAGCGGTCCGCTCCGTCGGCCCGCCGCCGGAGGCACCCGCACCCGGAAGACGGCGTACTGGAGAGAAGCGATACCTGTGAGCGCAGCGAGCACGCGAAGCCGCACCCCCGACCGCCTCTGCGCCGAGGCCGTCGACCTCGCCCGCTCCGCGGCCGAGGAGGCGGCCGCACCCGGCGTCGTCGGCGAGCACGCGGGCCTGGTCTCCGAGGGCGACCGCGTGGTCACGCACTTCTTCGAGTGCAAGGAGCTCGGGTACCGGGGCTGGCGCTGGGCGGTCACGGTGGCCCGCGCCTCCCGCGCCAAGATCGTCACCCTGGACGAGGTCGTCCTGCTGCCCGGCCCGGACGCGGTCCTGGCGCCCGAGTGGGTGCCGTGGAGCGAGCGGCTGCGCCCCGGCGACATGGGCCCCGGCGATCTGCTGCCGACCGACGCGGAGGACCTGAGGCTGGAGCCGGGGTTCGCCGGCGGGGAGGAGCCGGCGCCGACGTCGGCCGTCTCCGAGGACATGGCGGAACTGGCCGAGGCCGAGGACGCCGAGGTCACCCAGGGACCGCCCGCGCACCTCACCATGGTGCCCGCCCGCGGTTCGATCGCGGCGGTCGCGGAGGAACTGGGCATGCGTCGCGCCCGGGTGCTGTCCCGGTACGGCCTGCACGTCGCCGCGGACCGCTGGGAGGAGGCCTACGGGCCGAAGACCCCGATGGCGCAGGCGGCTCCCGCGTCCTGTGTCAGCTGCGGTTTCCTGAACCCGATCGGCGGATCCCTGGGACAGGCGTTCGGGGTGTGCGCGAACGAGTTCTCCCCGGCCGACGGCCGGGTGGTCTCCCTCGCCTACGGCTGCGGCGGCCACTCCGAGGCCGCGGTCATGCCGAAGCCGCCGCAGCCGGCCGCGCCGGTGATCGACGAGACGAAGGTCGACCCCTTCCCGCTCCGCCCGGCCGCGGACTCCGGTTCGGTGCCGGCCGTCGCGGACGAGGAGTCGGCGGAGCTGGGCCACTCCTGAAGCCGCGGGGGCGCGGGAGCGCCGCCCCACGCCGGGGCGGAGCTCCCGGAGGGCGGGGAGGGGCGCGGTACCTTCGTGCTCACCTCTGACGGAGTGGAGTGAACGTGAGCAAGTTCGTGCGGCCCGCCGCCGAGGGCGCGGATCCCTTCGGCACGGCGCGTCTGCGGCGGGGCGTACTGGATGCCTGGGCCACCAGCCCCGCCCGGTTCCGGGAGGACGCCAACGCCGAGGAGGAGCTGGTCCTCGGCGGCTACCGGGACCGGCTCGTCGTCGAGCTCGCGCAGAACGCCGCCGACGCCGCCGCCCGCGCCGGCGTGCCCGGCCGCTTCCGTCTCACCCTCCGCGACGGCGTCCTGGCCGCCGCGAACACCGGGGCCCCGCTGGACGCCGCGGGCGTCGAGTCGCTGGCCACCCTGCGCGCGTCCGCGAAGCGGGACTCCACCCAGCAGGCGGTCGGCCGCTTCGGCGTCGGTTTCGCAGCGGTCCTGTCGGTCACCGACGAGCCCGCGGTCCTCGGCCGCCACGGTGGTGTGCGCTGGTCGCTGGCCGAGGCCCGCGACCTGGCCGGCGAGACCGCCCGGCACAGCCCGGGCCTGGGCGACGAGATCCGCCGCCGCGACGGTCACGTGCCGCTGCTGCGTCTGCCGTTCGCCGCCGAGGGCACCGCCCCCGACCCCTACGACACCGTCGTCGTCCTCCCGCTGCGCGACGCGGCCGCCGCCGACCTCGCCGAGCGCCTCCTGGGCGCCGTCGACGACGCCCTCCTGCTCGCCCTGCCCGGCCTCGACGAGGTCGTCGTCGACATGGGCGGCGAGGTCCGCACCCTGAGCCGCCGCGCCGAGGGCGCCCTGACCGTCCTGGAGGACTCCCGGGACGGCACCACCGGCTGGCGCACCGCCTCCGCGCACGGCCCGCTCACGCCCGACCTGCTGGCCGGACGGCCGGTGGAGGAACGCCTGCGCCCGCACTGGTCGCTGACCTGGGCCGTGCCCGTCGACGCGGACGGCGGCCCGGCCCGGCCCCGCACCAGCCCCGTCGTGCACGCCCCGACCCCCAGCGACGAGCCGCTCGGTGTACCAGCGCTGCTCATCGCCTCCTTCCCGCTGGACTCCACCCGCCGGCACGCCGCGGCCGGCCCGCTGACCGACTTCCTGGTGCAGCGCGCCGCCGACGCCTACGCCGACCTCCTCGCCGACTGGCGGCCGGTGACCGCCGGTGCCCTCGACCTCGTCCCCGGCGCCCTGGGCCGGGGCGAGCTGGACGGGGCGCTGCGGCAGGCGATCCTCGACCGTCTCCCGCGCACGTCCTTCCTGCCGCCCGCCGCCGAGCCGGCCGGGGACCGCGAGGACCACGCGGACCTGCCCGAGTCGTTGCGGCCCCGGGACGCGGAGGTCGTGGAGGGCGCGGGCGCCGAGACCGTGCGGGTCCTCGCCGAGGTGCTGCCCACCCTGCTGCCCGCCGGGCTCGAACGCCGGGTCGAACTGCGCACCCTGGGTGTGGCGCGCGTGCCGCTCACCGACGCCGTCGACCGGCTGGCCGGGCTGGAGAAGGAACCGGCCTGGTGGCGGCGGCTCTACGACAGCCTCGCCGGGGTCGACCCGGACCGGCTGTCCGGGCTGCCGGTGCCGCTCGCCGGGGGGCCCGCGCAGGAGTTCGGCACCGGACAGGCCCGCACCACCATCGGGCCCCGTCAGGTGCTGCTGCCCACCCCGGACGACGCCGGGACCGACCCGGGTGTCCTCGCCCGGCTGGGACTGAAGGTCGCCCATCCGGACGCCGTCCACCCGCTGCTGGAGAAGCTCGGCGCGCTGCCCGCCACGCCGCGCGCGGTGCTGACCACGCCGCAGGTGCGGGCCGCGGTCGCGGCGTCCCTCGACGACGACACCGGCGCCTGGGACGAGGACACCCCCGACGCCGAGGAACTCGCCGAGACCGTCCTCGCCCTGGCGCGCGACGCGGGCCTGGAGCCCGGCGACGAGCCCTGGCTGGGTGCGCTCGCCCTGCCCGACGAGGACGGCGAACTGGCCCCGGCGGGCGAGCTGGTCCTGCCCGGCAGCGCGTTCCACCGGGTGATGCGCGAGGGCGAACTCGCCTGCGTGGACGCCGAGCTGGCCGACCGCTGGGGCGAGCAGCCGCTCGCCGCCTGCGGGGTGCTGGCGGGCTTCGCGCTGGTCCGCGCCACCGACGTCGTCCTCGACCCGGACGAACTGGAGCCGCGCGAGGGCGACTTCGCCGAGACCGACGACGCGGGACTGCTCGACGCGGTCGACGTGTGGTGCGAGGACATCCTCGACCGCTTCCCCGACAGCCCCGTGCCTCCGGTCGCGACCGAGCTGATCGCCGTGCGCGACCTGGACCTCGTCGACGACGACCACTGGCCGCGGGCGCTCACGCTGCTGTCGCAGCCGCCCCTGCGGGACGCCGTGGTGCAGCCCGTGCGGATCCTGCTGCCCGACGGCACGCACGAGGTCGTACGGTCCTACACCGCCTGGTGGCTGCGCGGGCACCCGGTCCTCGACGGCCGCCGCCCCGCTGGCCTGCTGGCGGCCGGCGGCGACCCGCTGCTGCGCGGCCTGTACGAAGAGGCGGACGCCACCGGCTTCGCCGACGAGCAGGTGCTGCGGGCGCTGGGCGTACGGACATCGGTGGCGGCCCTGCTGGACGAGCCGGGCGGCGCCGCCGAGCTGCTGGAGCGCCTCGCCGACCCGGAGCGGACGGTGACGGCCGCCCAGCTGCACGGTCTGTACGGTGCCCTGGCCGAGCTGGACCCCGAGCAGGTGACCCTGCCGGACGACGTGCGGGCCGTCGTCGACGGCGAGGTACGGGTGGTGGACGCGGCCGACGCGGTGGTCGTGGACTCGCCGGACCTGCTGCCGTTCACCGAGGGTGTGCCGCTGCTTCCGGTCCGCCCGTCCCGGGCCGCGGAGCTGGCCGACCTGTTCCAGGTGCGCCGGCTGAGCGAGTCCGTCACCGGCGAGGTCACGTCCGCGGGCACCGAGCACGACGTACCCGAGTCGGTGCGCGTGCTGCTCGGCCCGCGCACCCCGGACACCTACGTCGAGCACGAGGAGCTCGTCGTCGACGGCGTCGGGATCGACTGGCGGCTCACCGACGACGGCGTCCTGCACGCGGCCACCCTGGAGGGCGTCGCCGCCGGTCTCGCCTGGGCGGCCGGCCAGTGGCCGCGCCGCTTCGAGGTGGCGGCCCTGCTGGAGGACCCCTCACGCACCCGGGAACTGGCCCGCGACCGCTGGTTCGACTGACCGGCGGGCGGCGGTCTCGGGGGCGCGGGGAACGGCGCGCTCGGCTACGACGGCGGGTCGGCGGGCGGCGGTCTCGGGGGCGCGGGGAACGGCGCGCTCGGCCACGACGGCGGGTCGGCGGGCGGCGGTCTCGGGGGCGCGGGGAACGGCGCGCTCGGCTACGACGGCGGGTCGGCCGATGCCACACCCCGCCCCCAGCGGCAGCGCTCACGTGGGGAACCGCCGCCCCACCCACCGCCACAGGTACTCCAGCGCGACCGCCCCGGCCACGGCGATGCCCACCGCCGTCCACGGCATCTCCACCCCGACCAGCTTCAGCGCGAAGAAGTGCTGCAGCCACGGCACGACGAGGACGAGCAGGAACGCGCCGCCCATCGCGGCCACCAGCGCCACCCGCCACCAGGTGTAGGGGCGGGCGATGATCGCCAGCACCCACATCGAGATCAGGAACAGGGTCAGCGTGGCCGCGCTGGTCTCGGCGTCCAGGGAGCCCGTGCCGGTGTAGTGATGGCGGGCGATCAGGTAGGTGACGAACGTGGCGGTCCCGGCGATGGCGCCGCCCGGGATCGCGTACCGCATCACCCGCCGTACGAAGTGGGGCCGGGCCCGTTCCTTGTTGGGGGCGAGGGCGAGGAAGAAGGCGGGCACGCCGATGGTGAGGGTGGACAGCAGGGTCAGGTGCCGGGGCAGGAACGGATATTCGACCTGCCAGCACACCACCAGCAGCGCCAGCAGCACCGAGTACGCCGTCTTCACCAGGAACAGCGTGGCCACGCGGGTGATGTTGCCGATGACCCGCCGGCCCTCGCCGACCACCGACGGCAGCGTGGCGAAGCTGTTGTCGAGGAGCACGATCTGCGCGACGGCCCGGGTCGCCTCCGAGCCGGCCCCCATGGCGACACCGATGTCGGCGTCCTTCAGGGCGAGGACGTCGTTGACGCCGTCGCCGGTCATGGCGACGGTGTGCCCGCGTGACTGGAGCGCGCCGACCATGTCCCGCTTCTGCTGCGGGGTGACCCGCCCGAAGACGGTGGCGTCGTCGAGTTCGCGGGCCATGTCCTCGCGGTCGTCGGGCAGCCGGCGTGCGTCCACGGCCGTTCCGGTCAGACCGACCTTGGCGGCGACGGCGGAGACGGAGACGGCGTTGTCGCCGGAGATGACCTTGGCGTGGACGTTCTGCTCGGCGAAGTAGCGCAGGGTGTCGGCGGCGTCGGGGCGCAGCCGCTGCTCCAGGACGATCAGGGCGGCGGGGCGGGCGCCGCGGGCCGCCTCGGGATCGTCCAGGTCGCGGGCCGCCCGGGCCAGGAGGAGGACGCGCAGGCCCTGCCGGTTGAGCTGCTCGGTGTCGGCGAGGGCGGGGTCGTCGGCGGGCAGCAGCACGTCGGGCGCGCCGAGCAGCCAAGTGCTGGACTCGCCGTCGCCCTCGCTGAAGGAGGCGCCGCTGTATTTGCGGGCGGAGGAGAAGGGCAGGGACTCGGTGCAGCGCCACTCGTCGCTGTCCGGGTAGGCGTCGATGATCGCCTGGAGGGAGGCGTTCGGGCGGGGGTCGGACTCGCCGAGCGCGCCGAGGGCCTTGCGCACGTGGGCCTCGTCGCCGTCCTTGAGCAGGCGCAGCTCGGTGACGTCCATGCCGCCCTCGGTGAGGGTGCCGGTCTTGTCGAGGCAGACGGTGTCGACGCGGGCGAGTCCTTCGATGGCGGGCAGTTCCTGCACCAGGCACTGCCGGCGGCCCAGCCGTATGACGCCTATCGCGAAGGCGACGGAGGTGAGGAGGACCAGCCCTTCCGGGACCATGGGGATGATGCCGCCGACCGTGCGGGCGACGGAGTTCTTCAGACCGTGCTCCTTGACGACGAGCTGGCTGATGACGAGGCCGATCGCGGTCGGCACCATCATCCAGGTGACGTACTTGAGGATGGTCGAGATGCCGGTGCGCAGCTCGGAGTGGACGAGCGTGAACCGGGACGCCTCCTCGGCGAGCTGGGCGGCGTAGGCCTCGCGGCCGACCTTGGTGGCCTGGAACGCGCCGCCGCCCGCGACGACGAAGCTGCCGGACATCACGGGGTCGCCGGGGTGTTTGACGACCGGGTCGGCCTCGCCGGTGAGCAGCGACTCGTCGATCTCCAGCCCGTCGGCCTCCACACAGGCGCCGTCGACCACGACCTTGTCGCCGGGACCGATCTCGATCAGATCGCCGAGCACGATCTCGGAGGTGGCGACGGCGACGGCGACCCCCTCGCGGCGCACGGTGGGGCGGACCTCGCCGATCACGGCGAGGGAGTCGAGGGTCTGCTTGGCACGCCACTCCTGGACGATGCCGATGCCCGTGTTCGCGATGATCACGAAGCCGAACAGGCTGTCCTGGATGGGCGCGACGACCAGCATGATCAGCCACAGCACGCCGATGATGGCGTTGAACCGGGTGAAGACGTTCGCCCGGACGATCTCGGCGAGCGACCGGCTGCTGCGCACCGGGACGTCGTTGACCTCGCCGCGTGCCACCCGTTCGGCGACCTGTGCGGCCGTCAGACCGCCTGACGGCACCGACGGGACCGGGAGGGGGTGCCCGGCGTCCAGGTCCGCGCCCGCGTCGATGTGCGTCATGCATTCGACGGTACGTGCGGATGTGCGGCTTCACCCGCCGAGTACGCGCAGAATCCGACTTGGGGAGGACGGGGAGTGCTGCGTCGGTAGGAGGCGCGTGCCGGCCGGTGCGCCGGACGGCGGATCCCCGACCCCAAGGGGTGTCCCTGGGCGGGCCGGACGACGACGGGCGGGCCGGGTGCCGCGGGACGGACGGGCCTGGTGCTGCGGCTCGGGCCTGGTGACGCCTCCGCGGTGGTCAGGCGGTGGTGGTGTCCGTGCGGGCCGCCGCGGCCGCCCGCTTGAGGGCGGCGTCGCGCCTGCGGACGTACCAGACGCCGATCAGACCGAGGCCGCCGCCGGCCAGGCAGGTCCACAGCCACCAGGTGTGGCCGTGGTCGTCGTACCAGCCGTAGAAGGGCAGCTGGACGAGGAAGAGGACGAACCAGACGATCGTGCCGCCGGTGATGGTGGCGACCACGGGGCCCTCCAGGGGCTCCGGCGCCTCGTGCTTGGGGGTCCACTTCGCCATGCGCACAGCTTACGAGGCGGTGGATCCGGGCGCGCCGCGGCCGGGGTCTTCGGGGGCGGTCGCAGCTCGGAGCGGGTCTACGCGCGGAGATGGTAATCCGGGAACTCATATGTTCATACTGAAACGGTTTGCCTCCGTCCACTTCTGTTCGTAGGAACGTACCCATGCCCACCTCGGCCCCCGCCAAGGTCCCCGCGCCCGAGCAGCCGGGCAAGGCGCCCGCCTACGGCGCCCTCGACCGCCACTTCAAGATCTCGGAGCGCGGCAGCACCCTTGCACGCGAGGTCCGGGGCGGTTTCGCCACCTTCTTCGCGATGGCCTACATCATCGTGCTGAACCCGATCATCCTCGGCAGCACGAAGGACATGTACGGCCACCAGCTCGACAACGGCCAACTGGTCACGGCCACCGCCCTGACGGCGGCGTTCACGACGCTGCTGATGGGCGTCATCGGCAACGTGCCGATCGCGCTCGCCGCCGGCCTGGGGGTGAACTCGGTCGTCGCTCTGCAGCTCGCCCCGCGCATGTCCTGGCCGGACGCCATGGGCATGGTGGTCCTGGCCGGCTTCGTCGTGATGCTCCTCGTCGCCTCCGGTCTGCGCGAACGCGTCATGAACGCCGTGCCCTTCAGCCTGCGCAAGGCCATCTCGATCGGTATCGGCCTGTTCATCATGCTGATCGGCCTGGTCGACTCCGGCTTCGTCAGCCGCATCCCGGACGCCGCGCACACCACCGTCCCGCTCCAGGCCGGCGCCGACGGCCACCTCGACGGCTGGCCGGTGCTCGTCTTCGTCCTCGGCGTCCTGCTGACCCTGGCGCTCATCGTGCGCAAGGTGTCCGGCGCGATCCTCGTCTCGATCGTCACGATGACGGTCCTCGCGGCGATCGTCGACGCCGTCGCGGCGGTGCCCTCCTGGGGCCTGACGACGCCCCAGTGGCCCGGCAACCCGGTCGCCACCCCCGACTTCGGCCTGATCGGGCAGGTCAGCCTGTTCGGCGGCTTCGGCAAGGTCGGTGTGCTGACCGGCGTCCTGTTCGTCTTCACCGTCCTGCTGTCCTGCTTCTTCGACGCCATGGGCACGATCATGGGCGTCTCCGACGAGGCCAAGCTCACCGATGCCCGGGGTCAGATGCCCGGCATCAACAAGGTCCTGTTCGTCGACGGCGTCGCCGTCGCCGTGGGCGGTGCCAGCTCCTCCTCCGCCACCACCTGCTTCGTGGAGTCCACGGCGGGTGTCGGCGAGGGCGCGCGCACCGGCTTCGCCAACGTGATCACCGGCGCGCTGTTCGGCGCGGCCCTGTTCCTGACGCCCGTCGCCACGATGGTCCCGTCCCAGGCGGCCACCCCCGCCCTGGTCGCCGTCGGCTTCCTGATCATGGCGGGCTCGGTGAAGGAGATCGACTGGGCGGATCACACGCTCGCGATCCCGGCGTTCGTGACCATGCTGATGATGCCGTTCACCTACTCGATCACCAACGGCATCGGCATGGGCTTCATCACCTTCACGGTGCTGCGCCTGGCCGCCGGCCGGGCCAAGGAGGTCCCGGTGGCGATGTACGTGGTCTCCGCGGTGTTCGCCTTCTACTACCTGATGCCCGCCCTCGGTCTGTTGTGAGGCGGACGCCTGCGGGCCGGAGACCTGCGGGGCGGAGACCCGAGGGGCCGGCGAGGCGCTGCGGGTGGGCGAGCGGCCGAGTGCCGACCGGGGACGGCGTGGTCGCGGTCCTGGCTGCGGCGGCTGCGGGACCAGGGACCGCGCCCGGTGCCCGCGGACCTCTGCGGGGACCGGCGCCTCAGATGACCCCGTAGAACTTCTCCGTCTCCTCGACGGCGGTCTGGAACCGCTCGTCGAAGTCATCCCGAATGAGCGTCCGGACGACATAGTCCTGGACGCTCATTCCTCTCTTGGCCGCGTGGTCCCGGAGCCTTTCGAGCAGCTCCGCGTCTATCCGCAGGCTGAGCACAGTGGTCCCCATGCCCATGAGGGTCGCGGCAGCGTTCCGGCCGGTGTGTCACGTTCCGCTCTTTGATCACCCATATGAGTGAAGCGATGCATCAGTGGTCAGGGTCACGGGCATTGCCCCCGACCCCGAGTGGTCGTTAGTCAGAGTAATGAGTTAGGTTAAAGAACATGCCGGACCTCACCCATGGCGACGACGCTGCCGCCGTGAATTCCCTGCGTTCCGCCGTGATGCGGCTGTCCCGTCGGCTGAAGCACCAGCGTGTCGACGAGTCCCTCAGCCCCACCGAGATGTCGGTGCTCGGCACGCTGTCCCTCTGCGGCCGGGCCACCCCCGGTGAACTCGCCCGCAAGGAGCACGTCCAGCCGCCGTCGATGACCCGCATCGTCGCGCTGCTCGAAGCCAAGGGGCTGGTCCGGCTGGAGCCGCACCCCGAGGACCGGCGCCAGAAGGTCGTCACCAAGACCGAGCAGGCCGAGGCGATGCTCACCGAGAGCCGCCGCAAGCGGAACGCCTTCCTGGCCACCCTGGTCGAGGACCTCGACGAGGACGAGTGGGAGAAACTCCGCGCCGCCGCCCCCGTCCTGGAGAAGCTCGCACACCTGTAAGCACGTCGCGCAAGGAGGCGAACCCTTTTGAGTCCGGGATCCGGAGCACCTTCCGCCCCCGCACCGACCGTCCCACCTACCTCCACCTCCCGCACCTCCTCGATGTTCAGCTCGCTGAGGATCAGGAACTACCGCCTCTTCTTCGCCGGCCAGGTCGTCTCCAACACCGGCACCTGGATGCAGCGCATCGCGCAGGACTGGCTGGTGCTCAGCCTCACCGGCTCGGCCACCGCCGTCGGTGTCACCACCGCCCTGCAGTTCCTGCCGATGCTCCTGTTCGGCCTCTACGGCGGGGTCCTCGTCGACCGCCTGCCCAAGCGCCGCACCCTGCTGTTCACCCAGTCCGCCATGGCCGTCACGGGCCTGGCGCTGGCCGCCCTCACCCTCACGGGGCACGTCCAGGTCTGGCACGTCTACCTCGCCGCGTTCCTCGCCGGCCTCGCCACGGTCGTCGACAACCCGGCCCGCCAGTCCTTCGTCTCCGAGATGGTCGGCCCCGCCCAGCTGCAGAACGCCGTCAGCCTCAACTCCGCGAACTTCCAGTCCGCCCGCCTCGTCGGCCCCGCCGTCGCCGGCCTGATGATCACCGATGTCGGCACCGGCTGGGCGTTCCTCTTCAACGGCCTGTCCTTCCTCGCCCCCATCACCGGCCTGCTGCTCATGCGGGCCCGTGAACTGCACGTCGTCGACCGCGCCCCGCGCGGCAAGGGGCAGCTGCGCGAGGGCCTGCGCTATGTCGCCGGGCGCCCGGAACTCATCTGGACGATCACCCTGGTGGGCTTCATCGGCACCTTCGGCTTCAACTTCCCCGTCTACCTGTCCGCCTTCGCCGACGACGTCTTCCACGCCGGAGCCGGCTCCTACAGCCTCTTCAACACCCTCATGGCCGTCGGCTCCCTCGCCGGCGCCCTGCTGGCCGCCCGACGCGGCACCGCCCGGATGCGGATCCTGATCGCGGCGGCGATGACCTTCGGCGCCCTGGAGGCGGTCGCCGCCCTCGCCCCGTCGCTGTGGCTGTTCGCGCTGCTCATGGCCCCGATCGGGATGTTCGGCATGACCGTCAACGTCACCGCAAACACCAGCGTCCAGATGGCGACCGACCCGGCGATGCGCGGCCGGGTCATGGCCCTGTACATGATGGTGTTCATGGGCGGATCGCCGGTCGGCGCGCCCATCGCCGGATGGATCACCGACACCTACGGCGTCCGGGCGGGCCTCGCCGTCGGCGGGGCGATCTCCGTCCTGGCCGCCGCGGGCATCGGCCTCGCCCTGGCCCGGGTCGGCGGCCTGCGCCTGTCCGTCGGCTGGAACGGCGGCCACCCGCACGTCCGCTTCGTCCCGCGCACCCGACAGGAGGAGCCGGTGCCGGCCTGAGGGGCCCCGGGGGATCCTGTGCCGGATCCCCCGGTGTGCCGCGACACCGGTCGCGCACGCCCGCTTCGCGGGACCATCGAGTCATGAGACTCTTCGCCGCCGTGCTCCCGCCGACCGCAGCCGTCGAGGAACTCGCCGCCGCCGTGGCCGGGCTGAGACAGCTGCCCGGCGCCGACGCCCTGCGCTGGACCGGCCGTCCCGGCTGGCATCTCACCCTCGCCTTCTACGGCGAGGTCGACGTCGACGTCGTGTCCGAGCTGTCGGCCCGGCTGGAGCGCGCCGCGCACCGCACCGGACCCTTCCCGCTCGCGCTGACCGGCGGTGGCCAGTTCGGGCACGGCAGGGCGCTGTGGACCGGCGCCGACGGCGACCTGGCGGCCCTGCGGCTGCTGGCCTCACGGTCCGAGTCCGCGGCGCGCAGGGCGGGCCTGGGACGGGAGGAGCACCGCCGCTACAAGGCCCACCTGACGCTCGCACGCAGCCGCACCGCGGTGGACGTGCGCTCGTACGTCGAGGTGCTGCGCGAGTTCTCCGGCAGCTCCTGGACGGTCCGCGACCTGGCCCTGGTCCGCAGCCACCCGCCGCGCTCGGGGACGCCGGGCGAGCAGCCCCGCTACGAGGCGGTCGCGCGCTGGCCGCTCGGCGGCGCCGGTTAGGCTCGTTCCCGTGGACCCGAAGACCCGGAACCGGATCATGGCCGGCGCGCTCGTGCTGATGTTCGTGGTGGTGATCGTGGCGGCGGCGGTCAGGAAGTAGACCGCCCGCCGCCGGTCGGCGCCCCCGGCGCCGACCGGCGTCATCGTGTGTCGACCGGCGCCGTCCGGCGGCGACTGGCGGGCGAAGGCCTCCGGCGACGGCCGGGACCCGGCCCGGGAAGATCTGCTCCGACCGGACCGGCCATGTCCGCCTCCGAGCCGGGCCGACCGCCGTCACCCGTGCCGCGCGCGTACGGTGTGGAGCCGGCCGCCCGCTGCGTCACGCCTCCGTACTTCTACCGTCCGACGGTGATTGCCCAGCGGACGCGGGACGGGGCGGTCACCCTCACCGTTCCGTGTGCGCGGTCGCTCTTCAGATCCAGTTGGTTGAACGTGCTGCTGACCTCCCCGTCCACGCATTCAAGGGGAAAGCTCAGACCGACGGGTTCCACCGAGACGGTCAGCTTTCCTTCTCCCCGGCAGTTCACCAGGACCGACAGTGAGCCGGCCTTGATCCCGCCCCGGATCTCCATCTCCTGGTTGCCGCTGGCGTTCGCTGTCTGTGCGACCACTTCTCCTGCGGGAAGGACCGGCGCCTTGGTCACGGTCTCCCCGGCAACATTCTCAGCGCGGTCGGACGGCCGGGTTTCCGAGGGTGAGGACGAGGCACCCGGAGTGGGCGGGTGGGTGGGGTGCGCCGTGTCGTCATGGGTGCTGGTGCAGCCCGGCAGTGCGAGGACGGCAGACAGCACACCCGCTGTTGTGATGACCTTCACCTTTCCCATGGATACCAGCCGACCCGGTAGGGGGAATAGCTGACGACCTTGTGCACAGGAGAGGTCGTACAGTTCTGATGGAGCATGTAGCTCTTCCCTGTGTGCTTGAGTCGCCAAACGCCGTACCTGGCGTGCGTGGTCTTGCGCGACGGAGTGTCCACGGAGATTCAATTGCCCAGTTTGGCCGTGAGTTTCGCCGATACGGTGACGTTGAACTTGGCCTTGATCTTGACGAGCATGGTGTTGACCGAGGTCTCCAGATCGCCGCTGACGGAGACACCCACCTCACCCGTCACCTCGGATGTGAAGGTCGACTCGGCGGTTCTGGACGTGGCGTTGTAATTGGCATTGGTCGGGCCGACACCCTGGTGGAACTGCTTCCCCTGGCTGGTGGGCACGTAGACGGCGTGAGCCGGGCTGCAGTCCACGGCGTCAGGCGAGATCACCGGCTCGGGCTTGCCGGGATAGATCGGGTCGTCCGCCGGTTCGCCGACCGGACCGTCCGATATTTCTGTGACGTCTTCCTCTGGCTCTTCCGGCGGTGCGGTATTGACGATCGAGCCCGGCGTCGACGCCGAGGGGGCGGGTGCTTCGTCAGAGGCCAGCGCGGGGCCGGTCAGGGCTGCGCACAGCAGGATTGTTGTTGAGGAGACAACAGCGGCGCAAAGTCTTGAGTTCACGTGATGCCTGTCCGGTGGGGATCGCCGCTTCGACAGTCGGATGCGTTGAACCTATGTCAAAGATGTTGCGGAGACACGGATTCCGGTGATCATCTGAGGAAGAATCGAGGTAGATGAAACGGAGTTCGGTGTTCGATGGAGAGGGGGGTAGGAGTCTGTGTCGCCGGCGGAGTCCGTGTCGGGTGGGGCGGGCGGGCCGCCTTGCTTCGAGCAGGCTCGAAGGCGTTGGCTGATGCCTCATGGAGTACACGCAGCTCGGACGCACGGGACTCAAAGTCAGCCGACTCGTCCTCGGCACGATGAACTTCGGACCTCAGACCGACGAGGCCACCAGCCACGCGATCATGGACGCGGCGCTCGACGCGGGGCTCAACTTCTTCGACACGGCGAACGTCTACGGGTGGGGCGAGAACAAGGGCCGCACCGAGACGATCATCGGGAACTGGTTCGCGAAGGGCGGCGACCGGCGCGACAAGGTCGTCCTCGCCACCAAGGTGTACGGCAACATGGCCCCGGACGGGGAGGCGTGGCCGAACCACGACAAGCTCTCCGCGCTGAACATCCGCCGGGCGGTCGACGCCAGCCTCAAGCGGCTGCAGACCGACCACATCGACCTCTACCAGTTCCATCACATCGACCGCCGCACTCCCTTCGAGGAGATCTGGCAGGCCGTCGACGTCCTGGTGCAGCAGGGGAAGATCCTCTACGCCGGTTCCTCGAACTTCCCCGGGTACAAGATCGCCCAGGCCAACGAGACCGCCGCCCGCCGTGGCGGCACCATCGGCCTCGTCAGCGAGCAGTGCCTCTACAACCTGGCCGAGCGGCGCGCCGAGATGGAGGTCATCCCGGCCGCCCAGGAGTACGGACTCGGCGTCATCCCCTGGTCGCCGCTGCACGGCGGCCTGCTCGGCGGTGTGATCAGGAAGGAGGTCGAGGGCGGTCGCCGGGCGAGCGGACGTGCCGCGGACTCCCTTGCCGACGCCGCGATCCGCGAGCAGATCCAGGCGTACGAGGACCTTCTCGGCAAGCACGGCCTCGAACCCGGCGAGGCCGCCCTCGCCTGGCTGCTGACCCGGCCGGGCGTGACCGGCCCGATCGTCGGCCCCCGCACGGCCGAACAGCTGGAATCGGCGATCCGCGCCGTGGACCTGGAGCTCAGTGAGGAAGTGCTGGCCGGGCTGGAGGAGATCTTCCCCGGCCCCGGCCCCTCCCCGGAGGCCTTCGCCTGGTGATCCGCCGGGCCGCCGCGTCCAGGACAGCCGCCGCTCCACCACCGGGGCGGCGGCTCCCGCCGTTCGGGTGCCGTTCAGCCGGAAGAGGCGCGAGCGGCGTCCCCCGTGGCACGGACACACGGCAGGAAGGCCGACCAGGCGGCGGGGCTGACGGCAACGGTACGGGCGGCCGGTGACTTGGAGTCACGGATGAGGAGAGCGGTGGGGGAGAGGGCTATTTCCAGGCATTCGCCGCCCTGGCCGCTGCTGTGACTGCTCTTGAACCAGTTCAGTTCAGCACTCATAGTTTGCCTGCCACCTCGTCGATCAGCTTCGCCGACTCCTCGGGATTGAGGGCCTGCGCCCGCAGAATGCCATACCGGGCGAACATGTTCCCCAGGTCTGGTTGTTGGCTCACGAAGTAGCCATTGCTCGGGCCCTCGACGTAGCCGACCCTGTCGGGATCGTCGGTTTCCAGGAGGATCATCGGGCCGTCGAGACCGGCATGGATGTGACGGTCCGTCGGCATTACTTGGATCTCTACGTTTCGACGCCTGCCGACTTCGAGGATGTGGCTCAACTGATCCTTGTGGGCCTGCCTACCCCCGAGGGGGCGTTTCACAGTGTGCTCCTCCAGTACGAACCCGACGATCGGAGCCGGTTTTCGTGCCAGCACCCGCTGCCGGTCCAGCCGAGCGGCCAGACGCATCTCGATCTCGTCGTCCTCCAGAGGCGGGCAGTGCACGTCGAAGGTTGCGCGTCCGTACGACTCCGTCTGCAGAAGGCCTGGGATCAGGTGGTTGGCGTACATGTAGACCGCCGTCGCTCTTGCCTCCAACTCGGCATAGTCCTCGAACCATGACGGAAAGCGGCTGACCCTGAGGGTCGCCCCGGCGGCGATCAGTGCACCCTGTGTACTCAGCACCTCGTCCGCAACCGTTACCAACTGGCCCTTGGGCGGTCGCTCTCCGCGCTCCACCATCGCCACTTGCGACTTGGAATAGCCGACGTGACGACCCAGCACCTCCTGTGTCATTCCGGCCTGCTCCCGGAAGAATCTCAGCAACGAGCCGAACATCTTCAGGTTTCCCGAGTCCGAATCACGAGGGTGCACGCCGACCTCCTCAACTGCACAGCCGCGCACGGACCTTGCGCAGCCCTGGTCACAGTATGTGACCGTCCGGAAGCATCTGCGGCATGTACGAGAGAATTGCCGCCCCCTGGATCCCCACCTGGATCCCCGCCTCCGGTCACGCCCTGCGTCACGCGGGCATCCACTTCGACGCCGTCCGTCTGCGTGGCGCCGTGAGCGAACGCGCCGCCCGGGAACTGTTGCTGGCGACCGGGTTCGCGGCCGGGCCGGTCGTCCAGGAGATCGCGGGCGAGCGGAACATGTACTTCCTGCTGCCGCCGGACACCGCGTCCGGCTTCCGCTGGCCACCGGGGGTGCGGACGCTGACACGCGGTGACGGGCGCCGGGCCTACGTCGGCGTCCCGGCGCTGTCGGGGGTGACGTGGCCGTTGGTGTGGCGGTCGGAGCCGTCGGCGGGGGTGCCGTTCGTGCGGGGGGAGCTGCTGCGGGAGGTGGTGGGCCGGGTGAGGGCCGGGTGACGGTACGTCAGTCGCGAGGGAACTCGCCGGTCCTGAGGGCCCGCCCTGTGGGAGAGGCGGTCGCGCAGTACAACGATACGTACGTGGCGAGGATGCGCGGTCGCTCGGCAGCCCAGGTCACGCGGTGTACGGCCCGCCCAGGTCCCACGCCTGGTGCAGGGCCGTCGCGAAGGCCTCGGCGATCCGGTGCTCGCCCCGGGCGTTCGGGTGGGTGCCGTCGTAGGTGTCGGTGTGGATGTCGTACGACGGGGGCGGTGAGGCGGGGAGCAGGGCGGAGCCGGGGGCGTCGAGGTCGGCGATCGTCTTGGCGAGGAGCTCGTTGAAGTGGGCCACCTGCGTCGCGAACGCGGGGTCGGCCTCCGCCCGGATGTTCGGGATCACCGGCAGGATCGCCATCCGCACCCTCGGGTCGGCGGCTCGTGCCGCGGCGACGAAGCGCCGGACGTTGTCCGCCGTCTGCTCGGGGTCGGTGTAGAAGCCCAGGTCGATCAGGCCGAGCGAGACCAGCAGGACGTCGGCGCGGCAGGTGCGGACGGCGTCCTCGATCGCGTCGGCCATGTGCAGCCAGCCCTCGCCCCAGCCCGCCAGGTGGGAGCGGGGGAAGCCGGGGTCGGCGTACGCGTACGACGTGTCGGTGTCCGTGGCCTTGTCGTGCAGCGCCTCGCGGGGGCCGACCAGTGTGAAGGGGCCGCCGTACGTCGCGCACAGGTGCTGCCACATGCGGTAGCGCCATGTGTGCTCGCCCGCGCTGCCGATCGTCATCGAGTCACCGACGGGCATCAACCTGAGCATCCGCTCATCATGAGGGATCGCCGGGGGATCGGGCCCGGCCGGGGGGTGTGAGGCCTGCCACGCCCTCGGCTGAGCCCTGCCGGCTGCCGGACCTGCCCCGTCGCGCCCGCGGCGGCCTGCGGCCGATCCTCCCGTCCCTGCCGGCTGCCGGACCCGCCCCGCCGCCGCCGACGCCGCCGCCGTGCCCGTGCCCGCCCGCCGAACCCGTGTCCGGGATGGCAGGCTTGACGCATGCGCCGACCCTTCGCCCTGCTGACCGCGGCCCTGCTCCTGGGGGCTCTCTCCGCGCCGTCCGCGTCCGCCGCCGACGGAGACCAGGGCTTCACCATGAAGGACCCCCGCATCACCGAGTCCAGCGGGCTCGCCGCCTCCCGCCTGCACCCCGGGATCTTCTGGACGCACAACGACAGCGACGACGGCCCGTACCTCTACGCCGTGGACGGCGCCACCGGCCGCACCGTCGCCACCCTGACCCTCACCGGCATCGGCTCCCCGCGGGACGTGGAGGCCATCTCCATCGGGCCGGACAACCACATCTGGGTCGGCGACATCGGCGACAACTTCGGCGGCCGATGGCCGTACGTGTGGGTGTACGAACTGCCCGAGCCCGAGGAGCTGAAGGACGCGACCGTGCGCGCCACCCAGTACGTGGTGAAGTACTCCGACGGCCCCCGGGACGCCGAGTCGCTGGTCGTCCACCCGAAGACCGGACGGGTCTACATCGTCGACAAGAACGAGGACGGCGGTCACCTCTACGAGGGCCCCGCCCACCTGTCGACGTCCGGTGCCAACATCTTCCGGCCCGTCGCCGCCGTCGATCTGTGGGCCACCGACGCCGCGCTCTCGCCCGACGGCGACCGGCTGGCCGTGCGCGGGTACTTCGGCGGGATCCTCTACGACTGGAACGGCGGCGAGCTCAAGAGGATCGAGCGACTCGACGTGCCGCTGCAGCGGCAGGGCGAGTCCGTCACCTACTCGGTCGACGGAAGCAAGCTGCTCTTCGGCAGCGAGGGGGCCGACAGCGGGGTGGTGGCCGAGGACGCCCCGGGCGCGCCGGACGGGGGTGCCGCGTCGCCCCGGGCCCGGGAGGGGGCGGGCGGCGCATCGGCCCAGGAGAGCGGCGGTGACGGTTTCCGGAACGGCGCGATCGCCGTCGCCGTCGCGTGCCTGGCCCTGTTCGGCCTGCGCAGGCTCTTCCGCCGGGGGTGACGGACCGCGCACCCCGTGCGGCGACGACATCCTCGAGCCCGGCACCTCGCCGGGGAGCACCTCGCGAACATCGAGGCGGCATCAGCGGCGCGCCGGGAGGCCGGGCGGTGAGCCGCACGGCCTCCCGAGACGCGCCGAGGGGCGCCCGGCGGTCACCGGGCGCCCCTCACGTGCGTGGTCCTCCGCGGTCAGGTCGTGCTGCCCGCACGCCTGCCCGCGTGGCCGTGCCCCCGGCCGTCGCCGCGTGCGGCCTGCTCCTGGAGCAGCGCGGCGATCGAATTGACGTCGTCGGCGACGCCGAACACGCCCTGGATGTCGGGGGCCGAAGCGCCGTTGACTCCGACGAAGAAGGTGTGCAGATGACCGTCCGCCGCCTCCAGATAGCCGGCCAGGGTCTGCCCGCCCACCGCGAAGCGCTGGTTGAGGGTGTCGAAGCCGACGACCGTGCCCGTCTTGGCGAACACCTTGCCCTTGGCGGGGCAGTCGGTGCAGGAGGCCGACAGGCTGCCGTCGACGCCCAGGATCGGCAGGGCGAGCCGGAACCGGTCCGCCTCCGGGGTGCCCTGCCAGTAGTGCAGCATCTGCTCCAGAGCCACCGGCGTGGCCCGGTCGACGGGATCGCCGCCCCGGCCGTCCGCGAGCTGGATCTGGCCGGGGTCCACCCCGGCCCGCTTCAGGAAGGACCTGAGGACCGGGAAGCCGTCCATGCAGTCGTGGCTGCCCTTGGCGACGGCCATGTTGCACAGGGCCAGGTTGGCGCCCAGGTTGTGACTGACCTTCAGGATCAGCTTGGCGTACTCGGCGTACACCGGTGAGACGTACGCGGCCACCCGCCGGCCGCCGATCGGGCTCGGCGGCAGCTTGCCCTCCGGGTTGGGTCCGGTCGCCGCGGCGGTGACCTTCACGCCCGCCCGGGCGAGGGCCTCGATCAGGGCCGTGCGTCCGAAGGCGCCGGGGTCCTGCACGTCGGAGATCCGCAACGTCGGCTGTGCGTCGGCGGCGATGGTGCCGGAGAGGGTGATCCGGGTGCCGTCGTCGGACGCCGACACCTCGATGTCGGTGGTGCCGCCCGCCGCCACCGTCCTCACCGTCGAGGTCACCTGGTACGGCGCGACCTGCGGACGCCAGGACAGCCGGGCGGGGCGGCCCGGCCGGGTCGGCGTGGTCAGCAGGTCGATCACGTTGTCGTTGATGATCAGCGGATACGGGCGGGGGTCGAGCGCGGGCGGCGTGAAGATGCGGTCGTCCACGATGACGTCGCCGCGCACCTCGGTGATGCCCGCGCGGCGCACCTGGTCGGCGAGGTCGTTGATCCCGGCGAGCGGGTTCTCCGGAGTGAGCGTGGCCCCCGGAAGGCTGTTGGCGTAGGTGTGGTCGATGCTGGTGTAGGAGACGCTGCCGTCGGGCGCGGTGCGCCCGCCCATGGTCAGGTCGCCCTGCGCGACGAGAGCGAGGTCGCCGGTGAGGACGCTGCCGTCCCGCCGCCCCAGGGCCTGGACCGGTGTGGTGAACCGGTGGTCCCCGCCGAGGGTGTGCCAGGCCCCGGAGACGCTGAACAGCTTCTCCGCCGAACCCGGGATGAAGAACTGCCCGGCCCCCATCGCGTGGATGACCCGGCCGGTCTCCAGGTCCGTCTCCGTCACCCCCCACCGCGCGTACTCGTAGCCGGGCTTGTGCATGATCGCCGTGATCTCGGGGCCCAGGCGCTGGTCGGAGTCGGTGGCGGGGGCGGTCGCGGCCGTGGTCGTGACGACCGCGAGCAGCGTGCCCGCGGCGGCCCAGCCACGCCAGTTACGGATCTTCGATCTCACAGTTCCACCTGCTGGGGTCGGAAGCCGGAAGCCGGGAACCGGGGCCGGTGCAGCGGTAGGGATCGGCCCCGGCCACCGGGCACTCGCCGCATCGTAGAAGCGCACAGCCCACTTATCGGGCATATGAGGCGATATTTGGGCAGACTCGGGCGAGGCCACCTCATCGGCGGAACGTGCGGAGGGCATGCGTGCGGCCGGCGGTGGAGGCGTGCGGAGCACGGTCGACTGTGTCCGGTGCGCGGGGAAACGGGTTCTTCAGCCGGATCCGGAGACCGGAGGGGAACCGGGCGGGGCGCGGAGAACGCCGACGGGGGGGCGACACGCCGTGTCGCCCCCCCCGTGGGGGAAGAGTCCGGAGACCCGGGAGGGCCCGGGGAGGGCCCGCGCAAGAGCCCCGGAAGGTTCGGGGAAGGCCTCCGCGGGTGAACCCGGCCGGCCCCGGGCGGGCCCGGAGGGGAAGGGTCAGAGGCGTTCGATCACATGGTCGACACACTTCGTCAGCGCCTCGACGTCCGCCGGGTCGATCGCCGGGAACATCGCGATGCGCAGCTGGTTGCGCCCGAGCTTGCGGTACGGCTCGGTGTCGACGATGCCGTTGGCGCGCAGGACCTTGGCGACGGCGGCGGCGTCGATCTCGTCCGAGAAGTCGATCGTGCCGATGACCTGGGAGCGCTTGGCCGGATCGGCGACGAACGGGGTCGCGTGCTTGGACTCCTCCGCCCAGGCGTACAGGCGGCCGGAGGAGTCCTTGGTCCGCGCGGTGGCCCAGTCGAGCCCGCCCTGGCCGTTGATCCACTCCAGCTGCTGGTTCAGCAGGAAGAGGGTGGCGAGGGCCGGGGTGTTGTACGTCTGGTTCTTGCGGGAGTTGTCGATCGCCGTCGGCAGCGAGAAGAACTCCGGGACGTGCCGGCCGGAGGCGTGGATCCGCTCGGCGCGCTCGATCGCGGCGGGGGAGAACACGCCGATCCACAGGCCGCCGTCGGAGGCGAAGGACTTCTGCGGGGCGAAGTAGTAGACGTCGGTCTCGGCGACGTCGACCGGGAGGCCGCCCGCGCCGGACGTGGCGTCGACCAGGACCAGCGCGCCCGCGTCGGCGCCCT
Source organism: Streptomyces actuosus (assembly GCF_016921115.1). GTDB lineage: Bacteria > Actinomycetota > Actinomycetes > Streptomycetales > Streptomycetaceae > Streptomyces > Streptomyces actuosus_A. Next base: position 80,616 of record NZ_JAFFZS010000008.1, on the reverse strand, counting down.
GGACCCGCTCGATCGGCATGGCGACGCCGGTCGAGGTCTCGTTGTGGGTGAACGCGTAGACGTCCACGCCCGCCTCGGCCCGCGCCTCGGGGTGCGTGCCCGGGTCGGCGGCGATGACGGTGGGCTCGGCCAGCCACGGGGCCAGCTTGGCCGCCTTGGCGAACTTGGAGCTGAACTCGCCGAAGGCGAGGTGCTGCGACTTGCTCTCGATCAGGCCGTGGGTCGCGATGTCCCAGAACGCGGTGGAGCCGCCGTTGCCGAGGACGACCTCGTAGCCCTCGGGCAGCGAGAACAGCTCGCGGACGCCCTCGCGGACCTGACCGACCAGGTTCTTGACGGGGGCCTGGCGGTGGGAGGTGCCCAGCAGGGACGTACCCGTGGCGGCCAGGGCGTCCAGCGCCTCCACCCGCACCTTGGAGGGACCCGCGCCGAATCGACCGTCCGCGGGCTTGATGTCAGCAGGAATCTGGATCTCAGCCACGAGGCGGAGCGTATCCCCTCGGAGAAACCCGAACGAAACGTGTCCGTCCGATGAGACGAGTCCGCGGGCGCCCGAACCTGTGGGGAACTACGAAGCGCACAGGGGGCGGAGGGGCGCGGCGGGGGCGCGGCGGGGACGCGGAGAGCAGCACCGGGAGAGGCGCGGAGACGGCCGCGAGACGCCCTCGACGAGGCGCACCGGGAGGGCGGGTGAGGTGGTCGTGGGACGGCTCGCAGGGGGAGGCGGGCTCGGGACGCGCGGGGCCGTGGTGACGGTCGGTGGCCGGATGCATGCTGGAGGGCATGACGGATCTGGAGGCAGAACTGCGCGGCGCCGTCCGGGGCGAGGTGGACTTCGGCGTCACCGCACGGGCGCTGACCACGATGGACGCGTCCAACCACCGGCGCGTTCCGCTGGGCGTGGTGGCCCCGCGCGACGCCGACGACGTGGCCGCTGTGCTGGAGGCGTGCCGGTCGCGGGCGGTGCCGGTGGTCGCGCGGGGCGCGGGCACGTCGATCGCGGGCCAGGCCACGGGGACGGGCGTCGTGCTGGACTTCACCCGGCACATGAACCGCCTGCTGCGCCTGGACCCGCAGGCGCGCACGGCCGTCGTCCAGCCGGGGCTCGTCCTGGACCGTCTCCAGGAGGCCGCCGCGCCGCACGGCCTGCGCTTCGGCCCGGACCCCTCCACGCACAGCCGGTGCACCCTCGGCGGGATGATCGGCAACAACTCCTGCGGCGCGCACTCGGTGGCCTGGGGGACGACCGCGGACAGCGTGGCCGGGCTGGACGTGATCACCGCGCGGGGCGGGCGGCTGCGGCTCGGGCGGGAGTGGGCGGGCGCACCGGACGGCCTGCGGGAGCTGACCGAGGGGAACCTGGCCCGGCTGCGCACCGGCTTCCCCGAACTGCCCCGCCGTATCTCCGGGTACGCGCTCGACGCGCTGCTGCCCGAGAACGGCGCCGACGCGGCCCGCTCCTTCTGCGGCAGCGAGGGCACGCTCGCCGTACTGACGCAGGCGGTGGTGCGGCTCGTGGAGGCGCCCCCCGCGCGGGCGCTCGCGGTGCTGGGATACCCCGACGAGAGCGCGGCGGCGCAGGCGGCGGCCGGACTGCTGGCGCACGGACCGCTGACGGTGGAGGGCATGGCGGCCGACCTGGTGCCGTCGACGGCGGCGCTGCCGCGCGGTGGGGCCTGGCTGTTCGTGGAGACAGGAGGGGAGACGGCGGACGAGGCACGCGCGCGTGCCGAGGCGGTCGTCCGCGCGGCCGACGTCGTCGGCGCCGCGGTCGTCACCGACCCGGCGGGGCAGCGTGCGCTGTGGCGGATCCGCGAGGACGCGGCGGGCACGGCGACCCGGATGCCGGACGGTTCGGAGGCCTGGCCCGGCTGGGAGGACTGCGCGGTGCCGCCGGCACGACTCGGCGCCTATCTGCGGGACTTCCGCGCCCTGCTGGCAGCCCACGGCCTGCGCGGCACCCCCTACGGCCACTTCGGCGACGGCTGCATCCACGTCCGCGTCGACTTCGACCTGGTCACCGAGGTGGGCGTGGCCCACTACCGCCGTTTCTCGGGTGAGCTGGCCGAGCTGGTCGTCGCACACGGCGGCTCCCTGTCCGGGGAGCACGGGGACGGGCTGGCCCGGTCGGAGCTGCTGCCGCGGATGTACGGCGCGCAGACGGTGGGCCTGTTCGAGCGCGCCAAGGCGCTCTGGGACCCCGACGACCTGCTCAACCCCGGTGTGCTGGTCCGCCCGGCACCCCTCGACGCGAACCTCCGCTTCTCCGTCCTGCCGCGGGAACCGGTGGAGGTGGCCTTCGGCTACCCGGCCGACCGCGGCGACTTCTCCGCGACGGTGCGTCGCTGCGTGGGCGTCGCCAAGTGCCGTACGGAGACGGTGTCCGGGCCCGCCGTGATGTGCCCGTCGTTCCGCGCGACGGGGCGGGAGGAGCACTCCACGCGCGGGCGCGCCCGGCTGCTGCACGAGATGCTCGCCGGGGAACTGGTGACCGACGGGTGGCGCTCGGCGGAGGTGCGTGACGCACTCGACCTGTGCCTGTCCTGCAAGGGGTGCCGCTCCGACTGCCCCGTCGAGGTCGACATGGCCACCTACAAGGCGGAGTTCCTGCACCACCACTACGCCGGGCGCCGCCGCCCGGCCGCCCACTACGCGCTGGGGTGGCTGCCGGTGTGGCTGCGCTGGGCGGCGCGGACGCGCACGGCCCGGCTCGTGAACGCCCTGGCCGCCGTACCGCCGCTGGCCCGGGTGGCGAAGCGGGCCGGGGGGATCGCGCCGGAGCGGGAGATCCCGCGGCTGGCCGAGCGGACGTTCAGCCGGTGGTGGGAGCGGCGCCGCGGCCCGCGGGGCCCGGCGGACGGCGGTGACGTGGTCGTCCTGTGGCCGGACACCTTCACCGAGCACTTCTCGCCGTCCGTGGGCCGTGCGGCCGTCCGGGTCCTGGAGGCGGCGGGGCTGCGCGTGGCGCTGCCCCCGACCGTGCACCTCGGACGCCCGCCCGTCGGCGACGGGCGGACGGTGGCGCTCGACCCGCTCTCGCTGCTGCGGGGCCGGGGCCGCGTCTGCTGCGGGCTGACGTACGTCTCCACGGGCCAGCTCGACCGCGCCCGGACGGTCCTGAGGCGCACCCTGGACCTGATGGAACCGGTGCTGGAGACGGCCGCCCCGGTCGTCGTCCTGGAGCCCAGCTGCGCGGCGGCCCTGCGCACCGACCTGCCGGAACTGCTCCACGACGACCCGCGCGCCGCCCGCCTGGCCGCCCGCGTGCTGACCTTCGCGGAGACCCTGGAGCGGCACGCGCCCGGCTGGACCCCGCCCCGCGTCGACCGCACGGCGGCCGGCCAGACCCACTGCCACCAGCACGCCGTCCTCGGTGACGCGGCCGATCGGCGGCTGCGCGAGGCCGCCGGTCTCACCGGCGACCTGGCCGGCGGCTGCTGCGGCCTGGCCGGCAACTTCGGGTTCGAGAAAGGGCACTTCGACGTGTCGCGGGCGTGCGCGCAGGAGCAGCTCCTGCCTGCGGTACGGGACGCCGCGCCGGACGCGGTGCTCCTGGCCGACGGCTTCTCCTGCCGGACGCAGCTGGAGCAGCTGGCGGGGGCGCGGGGGCTCCATCTGGCCCAGGTGCTGGCGCGGTCCCTGCCGGGGGAAGGCACGGCGGGCGATGCGGCGGGAGGTGCCGAGGGGGAGGAGACGGCGGGCGGCTGAGGGCCGGGCGGGCAGCGGCGGAAGGCGGGCCGTCCGACGGGGGTGGACCCGGCGCATCCGGCCCGCCCCGGCCTCCGCGCCGCCGCACGGTCCGCCCGGTGGCCGGGTGCGCCCGTGGCAGTCGCGCCGGGCGGCCGAGCAGCCGGGGGACGGGAGCGGCCGGGACACCCGGCCATCCGCGCACGGTCACCCGGACGGCCGCGGCCGCGAGGCGGCGTTCCCCCGCCGGACGGGGGAGCGGCGGCAGTGAAGGGGAAGGCGGATCTCACCCACGGGGCGGCTCGGGTTCCGGTGGCCGACTCAGTCCATTACTCTGGACCAGAAAGTGCATCATGATGGACGATCTTCGAGCCGAGCACCAGGACAGCCCGTGACCTCCCCCGACGCCGCAGCCCTCACCGCCGCGCAGACCGCGACCCACCCCGCCCCCGCGCCGGCCCGTGCGCCGGGCCTTCGCCCGGGTGGTTCCCTCGGCCCCGTGGGCCTGGTGCTGGCCGGCGGTGTCTCGGTCCAGTTCGGCGGGGCGCTGGCGGTCACCCTGATGCCGAGGGCCGGCGCGCTCGGTGTCGTGGCGCTGCGACTGCTGGTGGCGGCCGTCGTGCTGCTCGTGGTGTGCCGGCCCCGGCTGCGCGGGCACTCCCGGGCCGACTGGGGCACCGTGATCGTCTTCGGGATCACCATGGCCGCGATGAACGGCCTCTTCTACCAGTCCGTCGCCCGCATCCCGCTGGGCCCCGCGGTCACCCTGGAGGTCCTCGGCCCGCTGGCGCTCTCCGTCCTGACCACACGCCGCGCCATCAACGTCCTGTGGGCCGGGCTCGCCCTCGCCGGTGTCTTCCTGCTCGGCGGCGGGGGCTTCTCCGGCCTCGACCCCGCCGGCGTCGCCTTCGCGCTGGGCGCGGGCGCCATGTGGGCCGCGTACATCGCCTTCAGCGCCCGCACCGGCCGGCGGTTCCCGCAGGCGGACGGGCTGGCGCTGGCCATGGCGGTGGGGGCGCTGCTCTTCCTGCCGCTGGGCGTCGCGGAGGCCGGCGGCAGGCTCGTCGACCCGGTGACGCTGGGGCTGGGCGCCGCGGTGGCCCTGCTGTCCTCGGTGCTGCCCTACACCCTCGAACTCCTCGCCCTGCGCCGCCTGCCCGCGCCCACCTTCGCCGTCCTGATGAGCCTGGAGCCCGCCATCGCCGCGACCGCCGGGTTCCTCGTCCTGGGCCAGGCGCTGTCCGCCGCGCAGAGCGTCGCCATCGCGTTCGTCATCGCGGCGAGCATGGGAGCGGTGCGGACGCAGGTGGCCCGGGCGAAGGGTGCCGTGGAGAGCTGACCGGGGCCCCGGCCTCACGCGCCCGCGAAGTCTTCGGTCCTCTCCCACACCGACACGTGCTGCCGGCTCTCGCCGGTGAAGGGCTCCCGCGTCCAGCCCTCCCAACGCTCCTGCGGGCGCATCCCGGCCAGCCGGGCCATCAGGTCCAGTTCGGCGGGCCAGGCGTAGCGGAACGGGATCGACCGATACCGGCCGCGTCCGTCCCGGACCGAGACGTGGTGCGAGCTGACCGACTGCGTGGCCACGTCGTACAGGTCGAAGCCGATCCGCGAGCCGTCGACCCGGAACGGCACCACGTTCTGCCCGGGCGGCAGTCGGCGCAGGTCGGGCACCATCACCTCGACGACGAAGCGGCCGCCCGGTTCCAGATGCGCGGCCGCGTTGCGGAAGCACGCCACCTGGGCGTCCTGCGAGGTCAGGTTCATGACCGTGTTGTAGACCAGGTAGACGACCTGAAAGGTGCCCTCCACCCGCGTCGTCGCGAAGTCCCCTATGGTCACACCGATGCCGTCGCCGCCCGGCTTGGCCCGCAGGCGCTCCACCATCGCTCTGGACAGGTCGATGCCGTGCACCTCCACCCCGCGCGCCGCGAGCGGCAGGGCGATCCGCCCGGTCCCGATCCCGAACTCCAGCGCCCGCCCGCCGGGCCCGGCCGGCTCCGCCAGCAGGTCCACGGCCGGGTCCACCGCCCGTGGAGCGAACATCTCCGCCGACGCCTCGTCGTACGCCGCCGCCACGGACTCCCCGAAGTACCCGTCCTCATCGAGCATCCGACGACCGTAGGGGCCGGTGCCCTCGGAGGCATCAGGTTTTCGGCGGGCCGGACCCCCTCGGGGGCCCGGCCCGGTTCCGTCGTGGCCCGTCAGGCCCCGAGAATAAATCATGCAAGCATGCTTGATTGTTTAGAGTCCCGCTGCCATGCTCCCCCCATGTCAGATCCGACGCCCGTGATCGACGACCTGCGCGCCGAGAGCGCCGAACTCGACCTCCTGGTAGGGGAGTTGACTGCCGAGCAGTGGGCCCTGGCCACCCCGGCCCCCGGCTGGGGCATCGCCCACCAGATCGCCCACCTCGCCTGGACCGACCGGTCCGCCCTGCTGGCCGTCACCGACCAGGACGGCTTCCGCGCGCTGGTGGAGAAGGCCCTCGCCGCCCCCGACCGCTTCGTCGACGACGGCGCCGAGGAGTACGCGCTCCTCCCGCCCGCCGAACTGCTCACGAGCTGGCGGGACGGCCGGGCCGCGCTCGACCGGGCGCTGCGCGAGGCCCCGCCCGGCGCCCGGTTCCCCTGGTACGGCCCGCCGATGTCCACCGCCTCCATGGCCACCGCCCGCATGATGGAGACCTGGGCGCACGGCCAGGACGTCGCCGACGCGCTCGGCGTCACCCGCGCCCCCACCGACCGCCTGCGGCACATCGCCCGCCTCGGGGTCCGCACCCGCGACTTCGCCCACGGCGTCCACGGCCTGCCCGTCCCCGCCGACCCCTTCCGCGTCGAGCTGCTCGCCCCCTCCGGCGAGCTCTGGGCGTACGGCCCCGAGGACGCCCCCCAGCGGGTCACCGGCCCCGCCCTCGACTTCTGCCTGCTGGTCACCCAGCGCGCCCACCGCGCCGACCTCGCCCTGACCGCCGAGGGCCCGGACGCCGACCGCTGGCTGGACATCGCCCAGGCCTTCGCGGGGCCTCCGGGCGGCGGGCGCCCGCCGCAGGAGGCAGACGGCTCGGCGGACGGGGGCCCGCGATGAGCCCGGCCCCGGGCGAACCCCTGCGCGTCGGCAACGCCTCCGGCTTCTACGGCGACCGCTTCGACGCCCTGTGCGAGACGCTCACCGGCGGCGAACTCGACGTCCTCACCGGGGACTACCTCGCCGAACTGACCATGCTCATCCTGGCCCGGGACCGGCTCAAGGACCCGTCCGCCGGGTACGCCCGCACCTTCCTGCGCCAGCTGGAGGAGTGCCTCGGCCTGGCGCACGAGCGCGGCGTGCGGATCGTCACCAACGCCGGCGGTCTCAACCCGGCCGGACTCGCCGACGCCGTACGGCGGCTCGCCGACCGGCTCGGCATCCCCGTGCGCGTGGCCCACGTCGAGGGCGACGACCTGCACGGCACGCACCCGGGTGCGCTCGCCGCCCACGCCTACCTCGGCGGCTTCGGCATCGCTGCCTGCCTGCGCGCGGGCGCCGACGTGGTGGTGACCGGGCGGGTGACGGACGCGGCCCTGGTCACCGGGCCTGCCGCCGCCCACTTCGGGTGGGCGCCGACGGACCACGACCGGCTCGCGGGTGCCGTCGTCGCCGGGCACGTGCTGGAGTGCGGCGCGCAGGCCACCGGCGGCAACTACGCCTTCTTCCGGGGCGCCGACGTGCGCCGCCCCGGCTTCCCGCTCGCCGAGATCCACGCCGACGGCAGCAGCGTCATCACCAAGCACCCCGGCACCGGCGGTCTCGTCGACGTCGGCACGGTGACCGCACAGCTGCTGTACGAGACGGCCGGCGCCCGGTACGCGGGGCCCGACGCCACCGCCCGGCTGGACACCGTGCGGCTGAGCCAGGAGGGCCCCGACCGGGTGCGCGTCGAGGGAGTGCGCGGCGAGGCCCCGCCACCGGCGCTCAAGGTCGGCGTCAACCGCCTCGGCGGCTTCCGCAACGAGGTCGTCTTCGTCCTCACCGGCCTCGACATCGAGGCGAAGGCCGCGCTGGTGCAGGCGCAGATGGAGGGAGCCCTCGGCAAGATCGCCGAGGCCCGCTGGACGCTGGCCCGCACCGACCGGCCCGACGCCGACACCGAGGAGACCGCGAGCGCGCTGCTGCGGCTCGTCGTGCGCGACCCGGACCAGGCGGCCGTCGGGCGGGCGCTCAGCGGGGCGGCCGTCGAGCTGGCGCTCGCCAGCTACCCTGGCTTCCACGTGCTCGCACCGCCCGGGAAGGGCTCCCCGTACGGGGTGTTCGAGGCGGCGAGCGTCCCCCAGGACGCCGTCGCGCACCTCGCGGTGCTCCCCGACGGGAGCCGCGTACCGGTGGACCCGCCCCACGACACCCGCCCGCTCGACGCCGTGCCGGAACCCGCGCTGCCCCAGCCCCTGCCGCCGGGACCGGTGCGCCGCGCACCGCTCGGCCTGGTCGCCGGGGCCCGCAGCGGCGACAAGGGCGGCGACGCCAACGTCGGAGTGTGGGTGCGGTCCGAGCAGGCGTGGCGGTGGCTCGTGCACGAGCTGACCACCGACCGGTTCCGGCAGCTGATCCCCGAGAGCCGGGACCTGCCCGTCACCCGGCACGTCCTGCCGAACCTGCGCGCCGTGAACTTCGCCGTCGAGGGCGTCCTCGGCGCCGGCGTCGCCTCCCAGCACCGCTTCGACCCGCAGGCCAAGGCGCTCGGCGAATGGCTGCGCGCCCGCCACCTGGACATCCCGGAGGCCCTGCTGTGACCGTCCTGACCTCCGCCCTGGACACCGCCGGCCCCGACTACCGGGCCCACCGCGAGGCCATGCTCGCCAAGCTCGACGAGCTGTCCGCCGAGCACGCCAAGGCCCTCGCCGGCGGCGGCGAGAAGTACGTCGAACGGCACCGCAGGCGGGGCAAGCTCCTCGCCCGCGAGCGGATCGAGCTGCTCCTCGACCCCGACACCCCGTTCCTGGAACTGTCGCCGCTGGCCGCCTGGGGCAGCGACCACGCCGTCGGCGCCTCCCTGGTCACCGGTATCGGGACCGTCGAGGGTGTGGAGTGCCTGATCACCGCCAACGACCCGACCGTCCGCGGCGGCGCCAGCAACCCCTGGTCGCTGAAGAAGGCCCTGCGTGCCAACGACATCGCCCTCACCAACCGGCTGCCCTGCATCAGCCTCGTGGAGTCCGGCGGCGCCGACCTGCCCTCCCAGAAGGAGATCTTCATCCCGGGCGGCGCGATCTTCCGGGACCTGACCCGGCTGTCCGCGGCCGGCATCCCCACCGTCGCCGTCGTCTTCGGCAACTCCACCGCCGGCGGCGCCTACGTCCCCGGCATGTCCGACCACGTGATCATGGTCAAGGAGCGGGCGAAGGTGTTCCTCGGCGGGCCACCGCTGGTGAAGATGGCGACGGGGGAGGAGAGCGACGACGAGTCCCTCGGCGGTGCCGACATGCACGCGCGCGTGTCGGGCCTCGCCGACTACTTCGCCGTCGACGAACCCGACGCGCTGCGGCAGGCACGCCGGGTCGTCGCCCGGCTCAACCACCGCAAGGCGTACGGCGATCCGGGCCCCGCCAAGCCGCCCGAGTACGCGGAGGAGGAACTCCTCGGCATCGTCCCCGGCGACCTGAGGACCCCCTTCGACCCGCGCGAGGTCGTCGCCCGCCTCGTCGACGGCTCCGACTTCGACGAGTTCAAACCGCTGTACGGGACGAGCCTGTGCACGGGCTGGGCGGCGCTCCACGGCTACCCGGTCGGCATCCTGGCGAACGCCCGGGGCGTGCTGTTCAGCGAGGAGTCGCAGAAGGCCGCCCAGTTCATCCAGCTCGCCAATCAGCGGGACATCCCGCTGCTGTTCCTGCACAACACCACCGGCTACATGGTCGGCAGGGAGTACGAACAGGGCGGCATCATCAAGCACGGCGCGATGATGATCAACGCGGTGAGCAACTCGCGCGTCCCCCACCTGTCGGTGCTCATGGGCGCCTCCTACGGCGCCGGGCACTACGGCATGTGCGGGCGCGCCTACGACCCGCGCTTCCTGTTCGCCTGGCCCAGCGCCAAGTCGGCGGTCATGGGCCCGCAGCAGCTCGCCGGCGTGCTGTCCATCGTCGCCCGGCAGTCGGCCGCCGCCAAGGGGCAGCCGTACGACGAGGAGGCCGACGCCGCGCTGCGCGCCATGGTGGAGCAGCAGATCGAGTCCGAGTCGCTGCCGATGTTCCTGTCCGGGCGGCTGTACGACGACGGTGTCATCGACCCGCGCGACACCCGCACCGTCCTCGGCCTGTGCCTGTCCGCCATCCACACGGCGCCCTACGAGGGTGCCCGCGGCGGCTTCGGCGTCTTCCGGATGTGAGGGATCCACATGATTGCGACTGTGCTGGTGGCCAACCGGGGCGAGATCGCCTGCCGGATCTTCCGCACCTGCCGTGAGCTGGGCATCCGGACGGTGGCCGTGTACTCGGACGCCGACGGCGACGCCCTCCACGCGCGCGTGGCGGACGAGGCGGTGCGGCTACCCGGGGCGGCCCCCGCGGAGACCTATCTGCGGGCCGACCTGATCGTGAAGGCGGCGCTCGCCGCCGGAGCGGACGCCGTGCACCCCGGGTACGGGTTCCTCTCCGAGAACGCCGACTTCGCGCGTGCCGTGCAGGACGCGGGGCTGGTCTGGATCGGACCGCCCCCACAGGCGATCGAGGCGATGGCGTCCAAGACCCGGGCGAAGGAACTGATGGGCATCGAGCCCCTGGGCGAGGTCACCGAGGCCGATCTGCCGGTGCTGGTGAAGGCCGCCGCGGGCGGCGGGGGGCGCGGGATGCGCGTCGTGCGCCGCTTGGAGGAGCTCGGCGCAGCCCTGGAGAGCGCGCGCGCCGAGGCCGCGAGCGCGTTCGGCGACGGCGAGGTGTTCGTCGAGCCGTATGTCGTGGACGGCCGCCACATCGAGGTGCAGGTCCTCGCCGACACGCACGGCACGGTGTGGGCGCTGGGCACCCGCGACTGCTCCCTGCAGCGCCGGCACCAGAAGGTGATCGAGGAGGCGCCCGCGCCCGGCCTGGGGGCGGGGCTCGAACGAGAGCTGCACGCGCTGGCCGTGCGCGCTGCCCGCGCCGTCTCCTACGTCGGCGCGGGCACCGTCGAGTTCCTGGTCGCCGACGGCCGCGCCCACTTCCTGGAGATGAACACCCGCCTCCAGGTCGAGCACCCCGTCACCGAGGCCGTCTTCGGCCTCGACCTCGTCGCCGAACAGATCCGCGTCGCCGAGGGCCACGCCCTGGCCGACGCGCCGCCGCCCGCGCGCGGTCACGCGATCGAGGCCCGCCTGTACGCCGAGGACCCGGCCCGCGACTGGGCCCCGCAGACCGGCACCCTGCACCGCCTCGCCGTGCCGGAGGGGGTGCGCCTGGACACCGGGTACGCCGACGGCGACCGCATCGGCGTCCACTACGACCCGATGCTCGCCAAGGTCGTCGCGCACGCCCCCACCCGCGCCGAGGCGCTCCGCAGGCTCGCCGGCGCTCTCGAACGGGCGGCCGTCCACGGCCCGGTCACCAACCGCGACCTGCTGGTGCGGTCCCTGCGGCACGAGGAGTTCGCCTCCGCCCGCATGGACACCGGCTTCTACGACCGCCACCTCGCCGACCTGACGGCGCCCGCCCCCGACCCGCACGCCCCCCTGGCCGCCGCGCTCGCCGACGCCCACGGCCGCTCCCGCTTCGGCGGCTGGCGCAACCTGCCGTCCCAGCCGCAGGCCAAGCGGTACGCGATGGCGGGGGAGGAGCACGAGGCGCGCTACGTCCGCACCCGGACAGGCTTCACCACCGAGTCCCCCGGCGTACGCGTCGTGCACGCCGGCGCCCACCTGGTCGTCCTCGACGTCGACGGCGTTCGGCGCCGCTACGAGGTCGCGCGCTACGGCGACGACGTCCACGTCAACGCCGACCGCCTCACCGCCCTGCCCCGCTTCTCCGACCCGACCGCCCAGCACGCCCCCGGTTCCCTGCTCGCGCCCATGCCGGGCACGGTCGTCAAGGTCGCCGACGGTCTCGCCACCGGATCGAGTGTCCGGGCCGGCGAACCGATCGTGTGGCTCGAAGCGATGAAGATGCAGCACCGGATCTCGGCACCCGCGACCGGGACGCTCACCGCCCTGCACGCCGTGCCCGGCCAGCAGGTCACGGTCGGCGCGCTGCTCGCGGTCGTCGACCCCGCCTGAGGGCTGCGGGTCCCCCGACCTGCGGCCCACGCCGCCCCACGGCGGCACCACCGTCCGAGGCACCACCGTCCGACACATCACCGATCCGAGGCACCACCGATCTCCCGCGAGCCACCCCACCGAGAACCGCAGCCCGGAGGAGACCCATGACCACGCACATCGAGTCCGACGAGCACAAAGCCCTCCGATCCGCCGTGTCGGCCCTCGGCAGCCGCTACGGCCGCGACTACATCACCCGGACCGTCGCGGAGGGCCGCCACCCCACCGAGCTCTGGCAGGAGGCCGGCAAGCTCGGCTACCTCGGCGTCAACCTGCCCGAGGCCTACGGCGGCGGGGGCGGCGGCATCACCGAACTCGCCCTCGTCCTGGAGGAACTCGGCGCGGCCGGCTGCCCCCTGCTCATGCTGGTGGTCTCCCCCGCCATCTGCGGCAACGTGATCGCCCGCTTCGGCACCGAGGCGCAGCGGCAGGCCTGGCTCCCCGGCCTCGCGGACGGCACCCGCACCATGGCCTTCGGGATCACCGAGCCGGACGCCGGGTCCAACAGCCACCGCATCACCACCACCGCCCGCCGCGATCCCGGCAGCGGCGACTGGCTGCTCACCGGCCGCAAGGTCTTCGTCTCCGGCGTGGACATCGCCGACGCCACCCTCATCGTCGGGCGCACCGAGGACTCCCGCACCGGGCGCCTCAAGCCCTGCCTGTTCATCGTCCCGCGTGACGCCGACGGCTTCACCAGGCGGCCCATCGACATGGAACTCACCGCCGCGGAGAAGCAGTTCGAGCTCGTCCTGGACGACGTACGGCTGCCCGCCGACGCGCTGGTGGGCGACGAGGACGCGGGCCTGCTGCAACTGTTCGCCGGACTGAACCCGGAGCGGATCATGACGGCGGCGTTCGCGATCGGCATGGGACGCCACGCACTCGCCCGCGCCCTCGACTACGCGCGCGAACGGACCGTGTGGAAGACGCCCATCGGCGCGCACCAGGCCATCGCCCACCCCCTGGCGCAGGCGCACATCGACCTGGAACTGGCCCGTCTGATGATGCAGAAGGCGGCCCACCTCTACGACGCGGGGGACGACGTCGGCGCGGGCGAGGCCGCCAACATGGCCAAGTACGCCGCCGGGGAGGCCTGCGTGAAGGCCGTCGACCAGGCCGTGCACACCCTCGGCGGCAACGGCCTCACGCGCGAATTCGGCCTGGCCTCGTTGATAACTGCCGCGCGCGTGGCTCGTATTGCTCCGGTGAGCCGGGAGATGATTCTCAACTACGTCTCCCACCAGACCCTGGGTCTGCCGAAGTCGTACTGATCCGGCACAACGCCGTGCGAGGAGGAACCGTGTTCCGCAGCGAGTACGCAGACGTCCCGGCCCTGGAACTGCCCATCCACGAGGCCGTTCTGGGCCGCGCAGCCGAGTTCGGGGACGCGCCCGCCCTGATCGACGGCACCGACGGCACCACACTCAGCTACGAGCAGGTGGACCGGTTCCACCGCCGCATCGCCGCCGCTCTCGCCGAGGCCGGCGTCCGCAAGGGCGATGTGCTCGCCCTGCACAGCCCCAACACGATCGCCTTCCCGACCGCCTTCCACGCCGCCACGCGCGCGGGCGCCTGCGTCACCACCGTGCACCCGCTCGCCACACCGGAGGAGTTCGCCAAGCAGCTGAAGGACTCCGCGGCCCGCTGGATCGTCACCGTCTCCCCGCTGCTCCAGGCCGCGCGGAGGGCCGCCGAACTCGCCGGCGGCATCGAGGAGATCTTCGTCTGCGACAGCGCGCCGGGACACCGCTCGCTGATCGACATGCTGGCGAGCACCGCCCCCGAGCCGGACGTGCGCATCGACCCCGCCGAGGACGTGGCCGCCCTGCCGTACTCGTCGGGGACGACCGGCATACCCAAGGGCGTGATGCTCACCCACCGGCAGATCGCCACCAACCTCGCCCAGCTCGAACCGGCGATCACCGCCGGCCCCGGCGAACGCATCCTCGCCGTCCTGCCGTTCTTCCACATCTACGGCCTGACCGCCCTCATGAACGCACCCCTGCGCCAGGGCGCCACCGTCGTCGTCCTGCCCCGCTTCGACCTGGAGACGTTCCTCGCGGCCATCCAGAACCACCGCATCACCGGCCTGTACGTGGCCCCGCCGATCGTCCTCGCGCTCGCCAAGCACCCGCTCGTCGCGCAGTACGACCTGTCGTCGCTGAAGTACGTCCTCAGCGCCGCCGCACCCCTGGACGCCCAGCTCGCCGCCGCCTGCTCCCGGCGGCTGGGCCTGCCGCCCGTCGGCCAGGCCTACGGCATGACCGAGCTGTCCCCCGGCACCCACGTCGTCCCACTCGACTCCATGCACCGGGCCCCCGCGGGTACGGTCGGCCGGCTCATCGCCGGCACCGAGATGCGCATCGTCTCCCTCGACGACCCCGGCAAGGACCTCGGCACCGGCGAGCCCGGCCAGATCCTCATCCGCGGCCCCCAGGTCATGAAGGGCTATCTCGGCCGTCCCGACGCCACCGCCGAGATGATCGACCCCGAGGGCTGGCTGCACACCGGGGACGTCGGCCACGTCGACGAGGACGGCTGGCTCTTCGTCGTCGACCGGGTCAAGGAACTCATCAAGTACAAGGGCTTCCAGGTGGCCCCCGCCGAACTGGAGGCCCTCCTGCTCACCCACCCCGGCATCGCCGACGCCGCCGTCATCGGCGTCCCCGGCGACCAGGGCACCGAGATCCCGCGCGCCTACGTCGTGCGCCAGCCGGAGTCCGACGAACTCTCCGAAGGGGAGGTCATGATGTACGTCGCCGAACGCGTCGCCCCCTACAAACGCATCCGCCAGGTCACCTTCATCGACGCCGTCCCGCGGGCCGCCTCCGGCAAGATCCTGCGCCGGCAGCTCAGGGAGCACTCCTGATGACCCTGGTCGGCCGCACCCGCGACCGGGGCGTGGAGACCCTCAGCCTCGACTCCCCGGACACCCGCAACGCGCTGTCCGCCGCCCTCGTCACCGACCTCGCCGACGCCCTCGCCGACTGCGGCAAGGACGGCGATGTCCGCGCCGTCGTCCTCACCCACACCGGGAACACCTTCTGCGCGGGCGCCGACCTGCGGGACCCGCCCGCGCCGGACGCGCTGGTGGCGCTGCTGCGGCAGATCGTCGAACTGCACAAGCCCGTCGTCGCGAGGATCACCGGCCACGTCCGCGCCGGCGGCCTGGGCCTGCTCGCGGCCTGCGACATGGCGGCGGCGACCCGGCAGGCCACCTTCGCCTTCACCGAGGTCCGCATCGGCGTGGCCCCCGCGGTGATCTCCCTGCCGGTCCTCCCGCGCACCGACCCCCGCGCCCTGGCCCGCTACTTCCTCACCGGCGAGCGCTTCACCGCACCCGAAGCGGTCCGCATCGGCCTGCTGACGGCGGAGGGCGAGGACGTCGACGCGACCCTGGAACCCGTCCTGGACGGCCTGCGCCGGGCCTCCCCCCAGGGCCTGGCCGAGACGAAGGCACTGCTCACGGCTAGGGTGCTGGAAGCATTCGATCGGGACGCGGCCGACCTGACCGCGCTCTCGGCCCGGCTGTTCTCCACCCCGCAGGCCCGCGAGGGGATGACGGCCTTCCTAGAACGACGGGATCCGGTATGGGTGCTGCGAGCACAGTAGAAGGCGATCGCCTCCCCAAGCAGGACCGCAGCCGCGCCACCCGGCAGCGGCTGCTGGAGGCCGCCGTGGCCTGCCTCGCCGAACACGGCTGGGCCGGCTCCACCGTCTCCGTCGTCGCCGAACGCGCCGGTGTCTCCCGTGGTGCGGCCCAGCACCACTTCCCGACCCGTGAGGACCTGTTCACGGCGGCCGTGGAGTACGTCGCCGAAGAGCGCTCGCTGGCCCTGCGCGCCCTGTTCCCGCAGGGTGCGCAGGCCGGCGACCGCCGCGCCGTCGTCGCCGCGCTCGTCGACCTGTACACCGGGCCCCTCTTCCGCGCCGCCCTCCACCTGTGGGTCGCGGCCTGCGACGAGGAGCAGCTGCGTCCGCGCGTGACGGAGCTGGAGGCCCGCGTCGGCCGCGAGACCCACCGCATCGCCGTGGAACTGCTGGCCGCCGACGAGTCCCGTCCCGGGGTCCGTGAGACCGTGCAGGGGCTGATGGACATGGCCCGCGGCCTGGGCCTGGCCAATCTCCTCACCGACGACCGGGCCCGCCGGGAGCCGGTCGTGGCGCAGTGGGCCCGGCTGCTGGACGCGGCGCTGGGTTGACGCGCTGGCGCCCGTTGTCGGTGGCGGCGGCTACCGTCGCCGTGTGGGTGATCACTTCCGGACCGTCGTCGACCTCGACGCGACCCCGCAGCAGGCCGCGCGGCTCGCCGAGCGGGCGGTGCGGTGGCTGGTGGCCGAGGGGATCGTGCTCGCCGAGCGCACGGACTGCGTCCTGGGGCCGCCCCTCGGGCATCCGCCGGGCCCGCACTGGTGGCGGGCGGTCGGGGCGGCCCGCACGGACCGGGAGAAGCCCTTCGACGGTCTCGCCGTGTACGCCGAGCGGACCGTCTTCCACGGCGGCCAGGGCGAGCCCGAGGCGGTGACCTGCCCCCGCTGCCGCGCCTCCACCCGCCTGATCACCGACGAGTGGGATCCGATCGACGAGGTCCGGGCGCTGTTCGGCGACGCCGTCGGCACCGGGCACCGCACCGGCACCGAGGCCGCGGTCGCCTGCCCCGCCTGCGCCCGCGAGGTCCCCCTGACCGCATGGGGCTGGCCCGACGACCACTTCGCCTTCGGCCACCTGGGGCTGGAGTTCTGGAACTGGCCGGAGCTCACCGACGGCTTCCGCTCCCGCCTCTCGGAGGTCCTGGACGGCCACCGCACGGTCCGCGTGCGGGGCAAGCTCTGACGTGGCCGCGGCCGCGGGCTCAGGGGCTCAGCCGCTCCACCCGCCAGCTCCCGTCCTGCTCCGCGACATACCGCAGCCGGTCGTGCAGCCGGTTCTCCCGGCCCTGCCAGAACTCCACCTCCAGCGGTGCCACCCGGAAGCCGCCCCAGTGCGGCGGCACCGGCACCTGCTCGCCCTCCGGGTAGCGGGTCGTCAGCTCCGCGTACGCGGCGTCGACCTCCGCGCGCGAGGTGATCACACGGGACTGCGCGCTCGCCCACGCGCCCAGCTGGGAGCCGTGCGGCCGGGTGCGGAAGTAGGCGGCCGTCTCCTCCCGCCCGGTCCGCCGCGCCACGCCCAGCACGATCACCTGCCGAGCCGTCGCGTGCCAGGGGAACAGCAGCGACACGTACGGGTTCTCCGCCAGGTCGCGCGCCTTGCGGGAGTCGTAGTTGGTGTAGAACACGAAACCCTGTTCGTCGAACTGCTTCAGCAGCACCGTGCGCGAGCCGGGCCGTCCCTCGGAGTCCGCCGTGGAGACGACCATCGCGTTCGGCTCGAACAGATGGGCCTCGGTCGCCGCCTGTGTGAACCAGCGCGCGAACTGCTCCACCGGAGTGGCGGCCAGCTCGGACTCGGTCAGGCCCTCGGCCCGGTACTGCTTGCGCATCGAGGCGGGGTCCGGGGCGAGGGAGTCGGTCGGATCGAAGCGGCGGGCGTCTGGGTCGGTCACGCGGTCATCTTGCCCCATACCGGGCCCCGCGGGGTCGCCGTTCCGCAGACGGTTCGGCCCGGATGGTGGCACTGAGTGCCGCGACCGCTGCCCAGATCTGGCACTCGGGGATATGGTGCTGATGCCGCCCCGCGGGGTGACAGTGGGGGATGACCCCCCACCGGACGGGGCATCACAGGGCCAACCACCCGGCACCGAGCCGTGCCACCCCACATCGATCCAGATCGAAGAGGTCGTCCCACACCCCTGACAGCCGTTCCCCCACGATCCGTCGCCCACATCATGAGGAGCCGCCTGATGTCCGACTTCGTACCCGGACTCGAGGGAGTCGTCGCGTTCGAGACGGAAATCGCCGAACCCGACAAGGAAGGCGGCGCCCTGCGGTACCGCGGCATCGACATCGAGGACCTGGTCGGCCACGTCTCGTTCGGCAACGTCTGGGGTCTGCTGGTCGACGGTGCGTTCAACCCGGGACTGCCGCCCGCGGAGCCGTTCCCCATCCCCGTCCACTCCGGCGACATCCGCGTCGACGTGCAGTCCGCGCTCGCGATGCTGGCGCCGGTGTGGGGCCTCAAACCGCTGCTGGACATCGACGGGGCCCAGGCCCGCGCGGATCTCGCCCGCGCCGCCGTCATGGCCCTGTCCTACGTCGCCCAGTCCGCCCGCGGCCAGGGCCTGCCCATGGTCCCGCAGCGCGAGATCGACAAGGCGAGCTCCGTCGTCGAACGCTTCATGATCCGCTGGCGGGGCGAGCCCGACCCCAAGCACGTCGCCGCCGTGGACGCCTACTGGACCTCCGCCGCCGAGCACGGCATGAACGCCTCCACCTTCACCGCGCGCGTCATCGCCTCCACCGGCGCGGACGTCGCGGCCGCCCTGTCGGGCGCCGTGGGCGCGATGTCGGGCCCGTTGCACGGCGGCGCCCCCTCCCGCGTCCTCGGCATGATCGAGGAGATCGAGCACACCGGCGACGCCGACGCCTACGTCAAGAACGCCCTGGACCGCGGCGAGCGTCTCATGGGCTTCGGCCACCGCGTCTACCGCGCCGAGGATCCCCGGGCCCGCGTCCTGCGCCGCACCGCCCGCGAACTCGGCGCCCCCCGGTACGAGGTCGCCGAGGCCCTGGAGAAGGCGGCCCTGGAGGAGTTGCACAACCGCCGCCCCGACCGGGTCCTCGCCACCAACGTCGAGTTCTGGGCGGCGATCGTCCTGGACTTCGCCGAGGTCCCGGCGCACATGTTCACGTCCATGTTCACCTGCGCCCGGACGGCCGGCTGGTCGGCGCACATCCTGGAGCAGAAGCGCACCGGCCGTCTGGTCCGCCCCACCGCCCGCTACGTGGGCCCGGGCCCGCGCAGCCCCCGCGACGTCGACGGCTACGCGGACCTGACCGAGCAGTAGGCGGACACGGCCGGCACGGCGTCACGCGGGGCTCAGCAACCCCGCGTGGTGCCGCGCGGCCACCGGAGGGTGCGCGCGGAGCTTCCCCTTCAACTCGTTGAAGCCGTACTCCGCGTACAGCGGGTTCCCCGGATCGTCGGTGGCCCCCGGAGCGGCGCCGGCGTACGGGAAGGGAAGCGGTGCGATCCGTGCGTCCAGGCGCGGGTTGTAGAAGAACGGCACGGAGAACCGCTCCACGGCCCCCGGCGGCGACACGACCCGGTGACGGGTGGCCAGCAGGTAGCCGTCGGTGGCCACCTCCAGCAGTTCTCCGAGGTTCACCACGAAGGCGCCCGGCACCGGCGGCACGTCGTGGAAGGCCCCGTCCTCCCGCTGCACCTGGAGCCCCCCGACCTCGTCCTGGAGCAGCAGCGTCAGGAACCCGTAGTCCTTGTGGGACCCCACACCCTGGTCGGCTCCACCGCCCGCGCTGCCGGGGTAGCGCACCAGCTTCAGATGCGGGTGGGCCCACGGGCCGAAGGCCGGATCGTAGAAGTCGGCGGGCGCCCCGATCGAGGCCAGCAGCTCCCGCAGCAGCCGCTCGGCGACCCCGCTGAGCCGCTCGATCCACGCCAGCGCCGCCTCCCGCAGCCGCGGCAGCGCCGCGGGCCACTGGTTCGGCCCCTGGAGCCACCAGTAGGGGGGCTCGTCCGGCCCCGGTGCCCGTGCCGGACGCTCCGCCCCGATGTCCAGCTGGTCCCGCCAGTCCTGCCGCCCCTCGGTCCGCTCGTCGCCGATGCGCGTGTATCCGCGGAAGTGCGGCGATCTCAGGTTGTCGATCGCCAGCCGCTCGGCCTCCGGCAGCGCGAAGAAGGCCCGCCCGGCGGACGTGAGCCGCGTGGTCTCCTGATCGGTCACGCCGTGGCCGATCAGCTGGAAGAAGCCCACGTCGTGCGCGGCGCTGTGCAGCTGCGCATGCAGCAGTGCGCGCGCCCGGGGGCCCCGGTCGGCCGCGGACAGGTCGATGATCGGCAGTTGCTGGTACGACGGGTTCGCCGGCGGGTGTGTCATGGGAGTCGTCCGTGTGGGTGTACGGGGGCCCGCGTCGCCCGCCGGGGTGTGGCGGGCCGTGGAGGCCGGATGCGGAGGGTGCGGGGTACGCGCCGGAAAAGGGGGCGCGGGAACGCGCGGAACGGGGCGCCGGAGGCGCCGCAGGGGGTGGGCCGGACGGCTCAGAGGGAGCGTCGACAGCCCATGCTCGTGACGCGGAGGAAGTCCACGTGGCGGCGCCGGACGAGCGAAGTCATGCCACCAGCGTACTGCGCCTGCGGAGAACGCAGACGACCCGCGAGTCGGGTCCTCCTGAGGAGGGCCGGCCGGACGTACCGGCGACTCGCGGGTCGGGTGACTGCTGGGATTGGGCCGGCTGCACGCATCTGTCGCGTGCTGGTCCGGCACCGCACTGGTGTGGTGGCGGACCGCTAGCCCGCAGCCACCTCACGCGTCCGGTTTCCATACATCTGCCGAACCACCTCCCTTCTCGTGTGCTCGCCACCTTAGGAACCCGACCGGCCGCGCATCAAGCACTTTTTTCCGGGATCTGCGCGGACGGCTCAGGGCCGGGGGTTCCCGTGCCCGCACCGGGGCGGTCCCGCACTACTGTTCGCCACATGGCGGAGCAGGCGCGGACAGCGGGGGATGCGGTGCGGACGGCGGGCGAGCGGCGGGCGATCCTGAGCGGATCGGTGTTCGAGGAGGAGATCGGGTACGCGCGTGCCGTCGTGGACGGGGACCGGGTGCACGTGTCCGGGACGACGGGGTACGACTACGCGGCCATGACGATCTCCGACGACGTGGTGGAACAGGCCGAGCAGTGCCTGCGCAACGTAGAGGCGGCGCTGGCGGAGGCGGGGTGCACCTTCGCGGACGTGGTCAGGGTGCGCTACCTGCTGCCCGTGCGGGAGGACTTCGCCCTGTGCCGGCCGGTGCTGCGCCAGGCCTTCGGGGCGGTACGGCCGGCCGCGACCATGATGGTGTGCGGGCTGGCGGACACCCGGATGCGGATCGAGATCGAGGTGTCCGCGCGGCGTGGTCCGGCGTCCGGTGCCGGACTGCGGATCGAGCCGGTGGCGGGTGCGGCCATGCTGGAGCAGTGGCGGCACGTCCACAACGTGATCGTGCCGCCCGCGGCGATGACGGTCGCCCAGGCGGAGGACCGCCTGGGCCGCTACCGCCTGGAGAACGCCTACCTCGGCGATGTCCTCGTCGGCTGTTCCACCGTCCGGCCGCCCGAGGGCGACGGCTCGGCCGCGACGGTCATCGCGCGCGTGCTGCCCGCCTTCCGCGGCCGGGGCATCGGCACGGCGCTGTACGACCGCGGCCTCGCCCACGCACGCGCGCAGGGGGCGCGGGCGATCGAGACGTGCGTGCTGGCGGCGAACGCGGACGGGCTGCGGTTCGCCGAGACGCGCGGCTTCACCGAGGTCGAGCGCTACGTGCTGGACGGCGGGAGCGACGCGTGGGTCGACCTCCGGCTGGACCCCGCGCCGGCGGCCGGGGGCGCGTAACCGCCTGTACACGGCGCGTCGGCGCCGCGTTTCCGCCGTACAACGATTCCTGCAATCTTGCGGGAACCCTGTGTGGGCTGTGTCACGTTCGAGTTGAATGATGGCCAGTGAACGAACCGACGCGCCGTAACTGCGGACGCAGCCTGCAGGGGGTCCAGGTGAGTGCTTCCCGGCGTAGTGGGACGACGGACGAGCTGGGTCCGGACGACCCGGAGCCGCCCGAGCGGGACGGGGCGGATCTCCTCGCCGCGCTCCTGGACGGCATGGACGCGGCCCTGTGCGCCTTCGACGCCGACGGCGTCGTCACGCACTGGAACCGCGAGGCCGAGCGGATCCTCGGCTGGACCGCGGCCGAGGCGGTGGGCCGGCAGGGCCTCGCCGGCTGGGCGGTACGCAGCGCCGACGCCGAGGAGGTCGAGGGGCGGCTGCTGTCCGCGATGCACGCGCCGGGACGCCAGGTGCACGAGTTCGCGCTGCTCACCAAGGGCGGCGGCCGCGTGCTGGTGCGCACCCAGTCCGCCGCGGTGCGCGGCCCCGACGGCAAACCCGCCGGGGTGTACTGCGCCTTCAGCGAGGTGCACGCCCAGATCGACCTGGAGCGGTCCATCGCGCTGAGCGAGTCGCTGCTGGAGGACGCCGGCTGGGGGGTCGTCCTGGTCGACGCCGACCTGCGGCCCGCC
The DNA here is from genome assembly GCF_016921115.1 of Streptomyces actuosus. Classification (GTDB taxonomy): domain Bacteria; phylum Actinomycetota; class Actinomycetes; order Streptomycetales; family Streptomycetaceae; genus Streptomyces; species Streptomyces actuosus_A. The sequence goes on along the minus strand of NZ_JAFFZS010000008.1, from coordinate 58,497 downwards.
GTCGTCAACGCGCACGCCGCCCGGCTGCTCGGCACGGGACGCACGGCCGTCCTGGGCCGCCCGCTCGGGGACCTGCTGTCCCAGGGCGTGGAGGAGCTGGAGAACGCCCTCACCCACGTGCTCGCCGACGGCGCGCCACCCGCGCCCGCGGAGGTCTGGGTGGCGGTGCGCACCCCGGAGGGGGAGCGGCGCCGCTGCTGGCGGTGCGGTTTCCTGCGGCTGGCCTCACCGCTCGCGGAGGAGCCGGTGCCGCTCGGCGTCGGCTGGATGTTCCAGGACGTCACCGAGTCCAAGCAGGCCGAGCAGGAGGCGGCGGTCCTGCGGTTCCGCACGAACCAGCTGCACCGGGCGGCCCGGGCCGCGGCGGAGTGCGAGGACCCGGCGGAGGCCGCCACCGTCCACCTGGACTTCGCGCTCGCCGGGTTCGCCGACCACGCGATGATCGACCGCGTGGTGGGCGGCGCGCTCTCGGACGCGGACGCCGCCGGGCCGGTCCGTCTCGTCCGGGCCGCGGCCACCCCGTCCGGGTCGCCCGGCCCGAGCCTGCTGGACGACGGCTCCGGCCTGCCCGTCCGGTACGGCGGGGGGCATCCGGCGCTCCAGTGCGTGCAGCGCGCGGGGTCGGTGCGGACCGGCGCCGGGTCGGCGTCGGGCGAGGAGGCACGGGAGTGGGCGCGGTCCCGTCTGTGGCCGGCGGACACCGTGCACGCGCTGTGCACGGTGCTGCGCAGCCGCGGCCGGACGCTCGGCGTCCTGACCTTCCTGCGCGGCAGTGGGCGCAGCGGCTTCGAGCGGTCCGACACGGTGTACGCGGAGGACGTGGCGGCCCGCATCGCCGCCGCGCTGGACCTGGCGGGCGCGTCGGGCACGGCTGCCCGTCCCGACGGCCCCTGACCCGCGACCCCCGACCCGCGCCCCGGCCCGCGGGCTCCCGCCCCGGAGGGCGCGCTCGGTGCCACGGCCCGCGCGGAGGGCCGCCTCGGGCCGTCGCGTCCCGGCGCCGGCGAGGAGGCGCCCTCGGTGGGGACGGCCCCGGGCCGACGCGGACCGCTCGCCCGGCCTGCTGGGCCGCCCCGGCCGCTCCGGCACGTCCCGGCCGGAGGGGCCGGGGCGGCGTCGCACGGGTGGCGCGGGGGCCCGGAGGCGGCCGGCGGGGCGTTCCCGACCTGCGTCGTCCCGGTCGCTGCGGAACCCGTCCCGGGGTGGCGTTCGGCCGGGGCGTGTCAGTTCCGGTAGAAGATCCGGTCCCCGTACTGCTCCATCACCCGGCCGTTCCAGTCGTGGCCGCCGTCGACATTGCCGGACCGGAGCATCGGGGGCTCGATGCCGCGGTCCGCCAGGGCTCCTGCGGCCGTCGCGACGACCGCCTGGAGGAGTGCGGCGGTGACGACGGTGGACGCGGGGGCGAAGGGGGCGGGGACGGTGTCGAGCCGGAGTTCCGCGTCACCGACCGCGATCTTCGAGTCGAGCACGACGTCGCAGTGGTCCTTCAGGAACGTGCCCGAGGCGTGCCGGGACTTCGTCTCCGTCGCGTACGCCACCGACGTCACGCCGATCACCCGGACGCCGAGCGCACGGGCATTCATCGCCATCTCCACGGGCAGGGCGTTGCGGCCGGAGAGGGAGACGATCACCAGGGCGTCGCCCGCGCGCAGCGGCGAGGTGTCCAGGACGGCGGAGGCGAGGCCGTCGACCCGCTCCAGGGCCGAGCCGAGGGTGGCCGGCATGACGTCGACCCCCACGACCCCGGGGACGGCCAGCAGGTTCATCAGCGCGAGGCCGCCGGCGCGGTAGACGACGTCCTGCGCGGCGAGGGAGGAGTGGCCGGCGCCGAAGGCGAACAGACGGCCGCCGGAGGCGACGGTGTCGGCCAGGAGCGCGCCGGCCGCCCCGATGGTGTCGCGCTCCTCGTCGCGGACGCGTTGCAGGAGGCCGATCGCGGCGTCGAAGAACTGGTCGGCCAGTTGGTCGCTCATCCGCGGGGCTCCTTCGCGCTGTGTGGTCCGTGTCGCGGATCACGGTGCGGTCTGGACCAGTGCGGTGTCAATACGGCAGGGGCGGCTCGGCGGGTGCGGGCCGCCGAGGGGCCGCTCGCCCGGGCGGGCCGCCTTCGCGGGCTCCCCGCAGGGGCGGGGCACCCCCGGCGGCCGCTGCGGGGGCAGCCCCGGGTTTCGGCGCCGCGGCACGGTTGTCGGTGGTATCCGGCAGAATTGATTCCAGGGCCAGCGCACGCGCCGAGGCGCCGTCGAGCCTTCGGCAGATCTCATCGAGGGGCACGTATGTCCGGACTGATCGACACCACGGAGATGTATCTCCGCACCATCCTCGAGCTGGAGGAGGAAGGTGTGGTCCCCATGCGCGCCCGGATCGCCGAGCGGCTCGACCAGAGCGGTCCCACGGTCAGCCAGACGGTGGCCCGCATGGAGCGCGACGGCCTGGTGTCCGTGGCCACCGACCGGCATCTGGAGCTCACCGGCGAGGGGCGCCGGCTGGCGACGCGGGTGATGCGTAAGCACCGGCTGGCGGAGTGCCTGCTCGTCGACGTGATCGGCCTGGAGTGGGAGCAGGTGCACGCCGAGGCGTGCCGCTGGGAGCACGTGATGAGCGAGGCGGTCGAGCGCCGCGTGCTGGAGCTGCTGCGGCACCCGACCGAGTCGCCGTACGGCAATCCGATCCCGGGCCTGGAGGAGCTGGGTGAGAAGGACGGCGCCGACCCGTTCCTGGACGAGGGCATGGTGTCGCTCTCCGAGCTGGACCCGGGCGCGGAGGGTAAGACGGTCGTCGTGCGCCGGATCGGCGAGCCGATCCAGACGGATGCGCAGCTGATGTACACGCTGCGGCGGGCGGGCGTGCAGCCCGGCTCGGTGGTGAGCGTGACGGAGTCGCCCGGCGGAGTGCTGGTGGGCAGCGGTGGCGAGGCCGCCGAACTGGCGGTGGACATCGCTTCCCACGTGTTCGTCGCCAAGCGCTGACCCCGCGGCGGGCGGTGCCGGAGGGTGCTGAATCAGTCAACTCCTGTGACGTCTGCGCCAGTTGTGACGTCCTCCCGTGTGCGCCTGCGGCAGGATTCGGTGTGCCGAACGGCAGCGCCGACGCCCCGGGCGTGCGAGGCTGTCGCGTGATGCGTACGACCGGGCTCGGGTGCGGAAGAGGCCGAGAGGGGGCGGAGAATGCGCCGCAGACGTGTGAAGGGCCCCGGCGCCTCGCGGCGCCGGGGCCCGTCCTCCCCTGTCATGACCCGGAGCCCCGAGCTCTCAAGGTCATCCCCGTCGGACCGGTTTCCCCGAGCGGTCCGCCTCCCGTTGAAGATCTCCCCTCGGCGGCGGCGATCATTCCTTGAGCGAGGTCACTCGAACGAGGGGTGTTGTCCGCGGAGACGGCCTTTTTCGAATGTGCATTCGATAGTCTGCGAGTGACAGGCCGGGCGGAACGCACGCTGCACAGGATGCGCGGCAGAGCACGGCCCGCACGGAATGCGCGAGCGGAATGCGCAGCACACGGCACGACGGTGACAGGGCACAGCGGTACGACGGCAAGCGGCAGCGCGGAGCTAGGGGGTGCCAGGACCATGGCGCGGCGCATCGACGTGACCGGGGCGGGCGGCGTACGCCTCGCGGCCTGGGAGTTCGGCGACCCTCCCAAGGGCGAACCGGCGGCACTCCTGCCGGAGCAGCGGGCGGCCGGCGGCAGCGCCCCCGGCGACCCGATTCTCGGCTTCAGCGGCCAGGACCCCTCACCGGGCGTGCTGTTACTCCACGGTCTGATGGGCCGTGCCTCCCACTGGGCGTCCACCGCCCGCTGGCTCTCCGAGCGGCACCGTGCGATCGCCCTCGACCAGCGCGGCCACGGCCAGAGCGGCAAGCCCCCGCAGGCCGCCTTCACCCGGGAGGCCTACGTCGAGGACGCCGAGGCAGCCCTGGAACAGCTCGGCCTCGCCCCGGCCGTCCTGATCGGTCACGCGATGGGGGCGCTGACCGCCTGGCAGCTCGCCGCGCGGCGCCCCGACCTGGTGTGCGGTCTGGTCATCTGCGACATGCGGGCCTCCGCGCTCGGCGCCGCCTCGCAGCGCGAGTGGGCCGACTGGTTCAAGTCCTGGCCCCTGCCGTTCGCCACCCTCGCCGACGTCCGCAAGTGGTTCGGCGAGGACGACCCCTGGGTGGAGCGCCCGAACCCGGCCCGCGGCGAGTTCTACGCCGAGGTCATGCACGAGTCCCCCGACGGCTGGCGCCCCGTCTTCGAACCCGACCAGATGCTCCGCTCCCGCGAGACCTGGGTGTACGACGCCCACTGGGAGGAGCTCGCCCAGGTCCGCTGCCCCGCCCTCGTCGTCCGCGGCCTCGACGGCGAGCTGGGCCGCGCGGAGGCGCAGGAGATGGTCCGCGTCCTGCCCAGCGGCCGGTACGCGGAGGTGGCCGACGCCGGCCACCTCGTCCACTACGACCAGCCGGAGGCCTGGCGGACGGCGATCGAGCCGTTCCTGGACGCGGTGCTCACCCCGTGACCCGACCGCCCACCGGCCGGGGCCGCGCGCACGGGCCCGCGTCGCCCCGGCCGCACGGCGGGCACCCGGCGGTGGCCGGCGTGCCGCCCTGCCGCATGCCCGGGGGCCGCTCGGGCCCCTCACCCCTTGCTGACCGCCGCGAGGATCTCCGGCAGTCGTGCCGCCGTGCGCGGCGCCGCCAGCCGGAGGCCGAGCACGGTGAGCGCGGCCCCGTACGCGGCGCCGCCCGGCAGCAGCAGCCAGCCGAAGGCGTCGGCGTCCGCGCCGGCGTGCAGCCAGATCGTCACGGCGATCACGGGCGAGCACAGCAGCGCCGCCGACACCATCCCGCCGAAGATCGAGATCCAGGCCAGCCCGGCCTGCCCGGGCGCCACGTTCTTGTGGCCCTCCTGCGGGATCGAGTAAGGGAACCGGGCCGATGTCCACGCGCCGGTCGCCAGCATCGCGCCCAGCAGCGCGAACGACAGCCCCAGCACCTCCGGCAGGCGCACCCAGGAGCCGAGCAGCGCCGTCGTCAGGACGGTCACGAGCGTCGCGTACGGCAGGGTGATCACGAGCAGGGCCAGCGCTCGCGCGCGCAGTTCGACAAGGGCGTCCCGCGACGAGGAGATCGTCATCGCGACCATCCAGAACGCGGACGTGTCCTGCCCGAACTGGTTGTACATCTGGATGCCGAGCATCCCCGCGGCGAAGCAGGCGAAGTAGACGGTCCCAGTGCCCTGCACGGCGTTGAACACGGGCACGATCAAGCCGATGGCGAGCGAGGTCACCCAGGCCGCCTTCGTCTTCGGGTCCCGCCAGACGTAGCGCAGGGAGCGCCCCATCACGGTGCCGGTGCGCCCGGCGGGCAGCAGCCGCTCCCAGCCCCGCGCCGACCGCCGCTCCCGCCCGGACGGTTCGGCCGCCCGGAGCGTCGAGCCGTCGGGCGCGGTCATCAGCCGTTCCAGACTGCGCGCCCACACCACCACCAGTGCCGCCGACGCGAGTGCGCACAGCAGCAGCTGCCCGGCGGCGGCACCGTACGAGCCGTCGCTCACCGACTGCACCGCACCGACCGCCGCCCCCGGGGGCACCCACCGCAGCACGTCCGCGACCGGGTCCAGCTGCCCGAGGCCCGCCGACCCCAGCCGCTGGGCGCCGAAGTTGACGACCTGGGCCCCGACGGCGATCACCAGCCCGCTCAGCACGGCCAGATCCCGCCCCCGGCGGCTGGTCAGCAGCCGGATGTTGGCGGCGGCGACCGCCCGCGCCAGCGCCACGCACAGCAGCAGGGCCGCCGGGACCGCGAGGACCGCGACGACTCCGGCCGCCGTCCCGTGGGCCACCGCGATCACGGACCCCGTCAGCAGCAGCAGCGTGAACAGCGGCCCGATCCCGACCAGTGAGGCCGCGAGCAGGGCGCGGACCAGCGGGCGGGGCCGCAGCGGCAGCATCACCAGCCGCGTCGGGTCCAGCGTCTCGTCCCCACCGGGGAAGAACAGCGGCATCACCGCCCAGCCCAGGCCGAGCACCGCCGCCAGCACCACCACCAGCGCATCGGCGTGCGCGTGCCCGCGCAGGGCGATCAGACCGACCAGTTGCAGGGCGGCGAACAGGAGCGCGACGACCGCGGAGGCCACGTACGCGGCGCGCCGCCCGCCGGACTGCCGCAGCCCGTTGCGCAGCAGTGACAGCTTCAGCCGGACGACGACGGCGGTGACGCTCATCGCCCCGCCCCGCCGCCGAGCCAGTCGAGGTCGGAGCCGGCGTCCCGGCCGCTCGCGCCGACCAGCTGCAGGAACGCCTGCTGCAACGACGGCGCCTCGCCGCGCACCTCGGCGAGGGTGCCCTGGACGCGGATCCGGCCGGCGGCCATGACGGCCACCCAGTCGCACAGGGACTCCACCAGCTCCATCACGTGGGAGGAGAAGACGACCGTGGCGCCCGAGGCGGTGTACCGCTCCAGGACGCCCCGGATGGTCTGTGCGGACACCGGGTCGACGCCCTCGAACGGCTCGTCGAGGAACAGCACTTCGGGATTGTGGAGGAGAGCCGCCGCGAGCCCGATCTTCTTGCGCATGCCCGTGGAGTAGTCGACGACCAGCTTGTGCCGGGCCCCGGCCAGGTCGAGCACGTCGAACAGCTGCGCGGCACGTCTGTCCACCTCGGGGCCGGGCAGGCCGCGCAACCGCCCCGTGTAGGCGAGGAGTTCACCGCCCGAGAGACGCTCGAACAGCCGGAGCCCCTCCGGTAGCACCCCGATGCGGGCCTTGACGGAGACCGGGTCCCGCCACACGTCGTGGCCGACCACCTCGACGCTGCCCTGGTCGGGCCGCAGCAGTCCGGTCACCATCGACAGCGTCGTGGTCTTCCCGGCGCCGTTCGGTCCGACGAGCCCGATGAACCGCCCGGCCGGCAGCTCCAGATCGATCCCGGCCACCGCGACCTGCTGCCCGAAACGCTTCCAGAGCCCTTGCACCCGTACGGCAACCGGTCCGGCCGCTGTGATTCCCTCCGTCATGGGGCAACCCTACGACCGCGCTGCCGCCCGCAGGATGGGGCAGCAGCCCGGGAACGCGCCCTCGGGCACACCCGCGCCCGAGGGCGCGGGCCCGCACGAACCGGCAGCGGCCGTCAGCGGTCCCGCCCGCACGCGTACGCGAGCGGCGGGATCAACTCCTCCGCGTCCGGCAGCCACCGGTTCGCCGGAGTCGGCCGCCGGGCCCACTGCACCGCCCCGCGGGAGCCGTAGCGCGTCGGCGGGGCCGCCACGTAGGAGCCCTCGCCCAGCGCGAGCAGGTCCAGCGAGGAGAGCGACCAGCCGATCTTGCGCACCAGTTCGCCCACCTTCGCCGCCGCGCCCGGCAGCACGAAGAAGAACATCCGCCGGTCCGGGGTGAGCGTCACCGGACCCAGCGCCAGCTCCATCCGCTCCATACGGGCCAGCGCGAGGAACCCGGCCGTCTCCGGAACGGAGAGCGCGTCGAACGTACGCCCGGTCGGTAGCAGGATCGACGCCGCCGGCTGCTTCTGCCACATCCGGCGGGCGACGGTCACGCTGCCCGTGGCCTGCGACGCCCAGTCGGCGCGCGCAGGGTGGGCGCCGGGTGCGGCGCACCCGGCGTCGTCGCAGGAGCAGCGCTGCACCCCGTCGAGGGCTTCCAGCCAGGCGCCGGGGAACACGTCCCAGTGGCGTTCCTCGGCGTAGCGAACGGCGGCCTCCAGCAGCGATTCCCCGCGCTGCTTCGGAATCTGTGCGGCTTCGGTGCCCGGGATCGTCTCTTCCACGTGGAACACAACTCCCGCACCCACCTGGAGTTACGGCCGTGACCGCGCGCGGGGGAGGAGCATCGATTCCGCGTCCGGGGCGCACGGGTGCACGGGTGGGGGCGCGCGGAGGGATCGAGGGCGCGAGCGGGTAGCCACGTGGGGGGCGCGGCTGCGCCGCTACCCCGGCAATCCTCAACATGCCGCGCATGACGTGCATTTTCGACAAGTCGGCGGGGCATTGATCTTCACGGCCGGATCTGCACGCCGGAACGTGAGGGGTTCGGTCGCGGAAGACTCGTCAACCCGGTGCGTGGGCAGGCACCGCAGCCACAGGGGGTTATGCCATGGCCGCAAGGCCTCTCGTCGCGCGGCAGCCGAACGAACGGCTGCAGGCGCTCATCCAGGAAGCCGGTTGCTCGAACGCGGGGCTGGCCCGCCGGGTCAACATGTGCGGCGCCGAGCACGGCCTCGACCTGCGGTACGACAAGACCTCCGTGGCGCGCTGGCTGCGCGGCCAGCAGCCCCGGGGGCGCGCTCCGGCGATCATCGCCGAGGCCCTGGGCCGCAAGCTGGGCCGAACGGTCACGATCGACGAGATCGGCATGGCCAACGGCAAGAACCTCGCCTCGGGCGTCGGCCTGCAGTTCTCGCCGACGGTCCTCGGCGCCATCGAGCAGGTCTGCGAGCTGTGGCGCAGCGACGTCGGGCGCCGCGACTTCCTGTCCGGCTCGTCCGTCGCCGCCTCCGCGCTGGTCGAGCCGAGCCGCGACTGGCTCATCTCCTCGCCCGACACCCAGGTGGCGCGCGCGGCGGGCCCGCGGGTGGGCCAGGCCGACGTGGCCGCCGTGAAGGCCATGACGCGCGCGCTCGTCGATCTGGACCACCAGTACGGCAGCGGGCATGTGCGACCGGTGGTCGTGCACTACCTCAACAGCGTCGTCTCCGGGCTGCTGGCCGGGTCCTACCGCGAGGCCGTGGGGCGCGAACTCTTCGCCGCGGTCGCCCGGTTGACCGAACTCGCCGGGTACATGGCCGTCGACACCGGGCAACCGGGCCTCGCCCAGCGCTACTACATCCAGTCGCTGCGGCTCGCGCAGGCGGCCGGCGACCGCGGATACGGCGGCTACGTCCTCGCCGCCTCGATGAGCCACCTCGCCGCGCAGCTCGGAAACCCGCGGGAGATCGCGCAGTTGGCGCGCGCCGCGCAGGAAGGGGCGCGCGGGCGCGTCACGCCGCGCGCGGAGGCGATGTTCCACGCCGCGGAAGCCCGGGGGCACGCCCTCCTCGGCGACGTGCGCTCCGCCCACGCCGCGGCCGGGCGCGCGGTGGGCGCCATGGAGGCCGCCGACCCGGCCTCCGGCGACGACCCGACGTGGATCGCCCACTTCGACGAGGCCTATCTGGCGGACGAGTTGGCGCACTGCCACCGCGACCTCGGGCAGGCCGACGCGGCGGCCCGCTGCGCGGAGCAGTCCCTGGCCGGGCACCCCGAGTCCCGCGCGCGCCGGCGGGCCATCGGCTACGTCCTGCTCGCCACGGCGCAGGCCCAGCAGCGGGAGATCGAACAGGCCTGCAGCACCGGTCTGAAGGCCGTGGAACTCCTCGAAACCCTCCGCTCCAACCGGGGCGCCGAGTACCTGGAGGACTTCCAGGAGCGCCTGGAGCCCTTCCGGGACGAGCCGGTGGTACGGGAGTTCGGGGCGCGACTGGACCTTCGCGCAGCCGCATGACGGAGCAGGGCACGGCGGGTTGACGAAGCGGCACCGGCCGTCCACAGGGGTGTGTTACCGCGGTCACAGGGAAGGAGGCGCCGTTCTGAGCTGCGTGGCACCCGACTCAGGGGACCCGGTAGCGTGAGCCGACGATCCCGAAGGTCCCCCATTCGTAGGAGTCCCGGTGACGCAGAGTGGACAGGGCGAGGAGCCCTCGGCGCAGCAGCCCGCGCGCGAAGGCGTCGTGCTGCCCTCCGACGGCGGTGCGCCTCTGCTGCCGGACCCGCAGGGGGGTGGGCAGTCGGCCCAGTACCCCGCCGGCCCGCAGCCCGATCCGTACGCCGGCCAGGGCAGCGCCCCCGGCGCGGCCCCGTCGGGCGGCCAGGCCTGGGGCAGTCCGTGGGGACCCGGCCGGCAGCAGCACCAGCAGCCGCAGGCCGACCAGGGGTGGCAGCAGCCCGCCCAGCCCTGGTCCGCCACCCCGGCGCCGGCCGGCGCCGGCCCGCTGCCCCCCGAGGTCGGGCACCCCCCGGCCTACGGCGGCCCGGACGCGCCGCAGGCCCCGGGCTACGGGTACCCGGCCACTCCGCCGGCGTCGGCCGAGCCGTCCCCGGCGTACGGCTATCCGCCCGCATACCCCGCGCACGGGGCCGGCGGTGCGCAGCCCACCGCGGGCCACGGCTACGGGGCACCCGCCGGCGGCCCCGGCGCCCCCCTGCCGACGGCGGCCGACGGGGCCACCGCGTACCCGCCGCCCACCGGCGCGCCGGCGTACCCGCCCGCGCCGGCAGCCGCCGAGGGCGCGACGCAGTATCTTCCGCCGGTCGCGGCGCAGCCCGCACACGGCGCTCACCCCCCGCAGGGGGCACAGGGCGCGTACGGCGCACACACGCCGCAGGGGGCACAGGGCGCGTACGGCGCACACACGCCGCACGCAGGCCCCGACGAGGCTGCCACCCGTTTCATACCCCCCGTCGGCCCCGGCGCCCTCCCGCCCGAGACGGGCGCCGACCCGGCACAGATGCTCGGCCGGGGCGCACCGCCCGCGACCGGTCCCGACGCCGAGGCCACGCAGTACATCGCGCCGGTGCCCGCGCAGCCGGACGCCCCCGCGCCGTCGTACGGCGGCGTGCCGGGCGGGGCCGACCGGCAGCCGCCCGTCGAGTTCGACAACCTCTTCCGCAACGGACCCGAGGGCGACGGCCCGGCCGGCGCGACCCAGCAGATGCCCCGCGTCCGGCAGGAGGAGCCCGGGTACGCCGCGCGGCCCGCGTTCATCCCGCCGCGCCCCGGACGGGACGACGACGGGGGCGACGAGCGGCGCCGCGGCGGCGGCACCGGTTCGCGGTGGCCGCTGATCGCAGCGATCGGCGTCGGGATCGCCGTGCTCGGCGTCGGCGCCGGCGCGATGCTCGGCAGCTCCGGCGGTGACGACGACAAGGGTGGCGACAGCACCGACGTCTCCGCCAGCGCGCCCGCGACCACCGGCGCCCCCTCACCCACCGCCGATCCGGCCGAGCAGCAGGCGGCCGCGCTGGACAAGCTGCTCGCGGACAGCGGCAGCAGCCGGGCCGCCGTGATCAAGGCGGTCGGCGACGTGAAGGACTGCCGCAATCTCGGCCAGGCCGCCGCCGACCTGCGTGCCGCGGCCAAGCAGCGCAACGACCTGGTGACCGAGCTCGGCGCGCTCCAAGTAGACAAGCTGCCCGACCACGCCGCGCTGACCGGCGCCCTCACCGACGGGTGGAAGGCGTCCGCGTCGGCCGACAACCACTACGCCGCGTGGGCCGACGAGATCGCCGGCGACAAGGGCAAGCTGTGCAAGAAGGGTCACGCCCGCTCCACGGGGCAGAGGCAGGCGGGCGACCGCGCCAGCGGCACCGCCAGCACGCAGAAGAAGAAGGCCGCCGAACTGTGGAACGCGATCGCGCGGAAGTACGGGCTGACCCAGCGCCAGGCGACCCAGCTGTGATCCCCGCGGCCGGCGGACCCCGCCGGCCGCCCACCCGCTGACGGTGACCGGCGAGGCCCGCGGCGTCCTCGTGCGGCGGTCGGGCCACCGGAGCACGCCCCCGCGCACCGGCGCCCCGGACGGCGCCACCTCGCGCCCCGGCCCGCCCGGCGCGCGGCCCGACACCGTGCCGGGCGCCGCGACGGAGGCGAACGCCGCCTCAAGGACTGTCCCGTGAACCCGGCGGGCGCACGACGACGGCTACGGCACCTTGCCGCGTTGCCGGATGGCCGCACACGCCCGGTACGAGGGCGCCCCTGGCCGTGCGACGTACCGCATCCGGCGCCGCGCGTCGATCCACCGCGGATCACGGGACAGCCCTCAGTTCAGGTCGGCGTCGAGCAGGGTCCGGGTGACGTCCACGAAGCCCTTCTCGGCAGCCACCAGCCGGCCCTCCCGCACCACCTGGAGCGTCACGTTGGCGTTGACCAGGCGGGGGAAGCCGACCGCGGCGAGCTTGGCCGCGAACTCCCAGTGCAGCGGTGGGGTGAGGCCGCCCGTGTCGACCGTGACATCCTTGTCGAGGGTCTGCCGGACGCTGACGGCCGTGACGTCCCGGTCGCCCAGCCGATCCACTGCCCGCTTGAAGACGCTGTAGGCGATGTACGTCGTCTGCACCCCGGCGTCGGCGGGGTCGATGCGTTGGTCGAGGAAGGCCTGCTCCTTGATCACCTTCTTCATCCCGTCCCAGCGCGGATCGCCCGCGACGGGGTACCAGCCGGTGATGTACGCCCCCTCGTAGGGGCCCGACTTGCCGCCGGAGGCGTCGATCACGGTCTGGTCGACGCTGCCGAGCACGGTGGCGGCCCGCACGTCCGGGTAGTCCGCGCGGACGCGCCGGAAGGAGTCCATGAAGGTGCTGGTGCGGTCGCCGAGCGCCGGCACCACACAGCCCTCCTTGCCGGACTCGGTGCCGGCCTGCTCCAGGGCCTTCTTCGACTGGGCCGAGTACTCGGTGGCGTCCTCGGCGGCCCGCTGGTCGCCGGCCTCGGCGTGCCGGCCGGCCTTGAGGCCCGAGTCGAGCAGCGGGGGCAGCTCGTCGCCCGCGATGGAGTCGGGGCGCACCAGCGTCACCGGCCCGCAGCCGGCGGCGAGCTTGCGGCCGAGACCCGCCAGCAGCGTGGGCTGGCCGCCGTTGACGGGGTAGGACAGCGGGCTGGTGAACTCGGCGGTGGTGATGCCGTATCCGCCTATGTAGGGGATGCCGGCGCCCTCCAGGGGCGGGAAGAAGGAGTCCGCGTACTGGCTGTAGGAGCCGACGACGGCGACGACGTGTTCCTGGACCGCGAGGCGCGCGCACTTCGCGGCACCGACGCTGTCGTTGTGCTCGTCGCAGACCAGGACCTTCAGCCGGTGGCCGTTCATGCCGCCGTGGGCGTTGATCCACCGCTCGTACGCCTGGGCGAAAGCGGGCATTCCGGGTTTGCTGTCGACGTCGGAGTCCATCGGTGCCCACGTCATGACCTTGATCGGATCATCCCCGGAGCCCCCCGTGGCACCGGGGATGATCCCGCATCCGGCGACGAAGGACGCGATGGCCAGCGCCGCCCCCGCCGCTCTGGCGGTGGCTCTGCTGACGGGGCGGGTCGAAGGTGGGAGGGACGTGCTGCGCGTGCATCGCCTGCCGGTCATGTCCCTGCACGATTCCGGCACATCCCTAACCCGGGAGTGACCCGCGGTCAACGGATGGTGACGTGGAGGTGAATTGCGGGGGCCGTGGGGCGCCACGGGCTGCGGAACGTACGATCGATGACTGTGCAAGCTCCGGAGAACTCTTCCCGTCGCGGCCGTCGCTCCCCCACCATGGGCGGCATGCCTGTGAACGACATGCCGTGGTGGCGCTGGCGCAGCAATGTGCGCTCGGCGCTGCACATGCTCTCCGACCCGGCGTTCCAGAGGGACGTCTGGCTGACCGGTGCGGAAGGGTACGGAGACGTGACCGACGCCGTGTACCGGCTGGTCGAGGACACCTGGCTGGACCACTGGTCCGCCGAGAAGTACGTGGGCACGATCTTCCGCGACTCGCAGGAGGCGGCGCTCGTCGACACCGCCGTCCTCCGCGTCCTGCGGATCGTGCATCAGGTCGGCCCGGACGCGCCGGTCACCGCCTACGTCGAGCACCCGGCCTGGCCGGAGGCGGTCCGGGCGGCGCGTGACGCCCACATACGTCTCGCCGCCGGTGACGGGGAGGACCCGGACTCCCCGCCGAGCAGCCTCGACGTGCTGCGGATCCTGACCAGGTCCGCGTAGCGGACGGCGCTCTCCGGGCGCCCGCGGGACATGAGACCCTGTGCTGCATGAACGAGCAGTCCCCCCGGGCCGCGGCCCCGGCCGACCAGTACGTCCTGACGCTCTCCTGCCCCGACAAGCGGGGCATCGTGCATGCCGTGTCGAGCTACCTGTTCATGACCGGCTGCAACATCGAGGACAGCCAGCAGTTCGGCGACCACGACACGGGACTGTTCTTCATGCGGGTCCATTTCTCGGCCGAGGCGCCGGTGTCCGTGGACAAGCTGCGGGCCAGCTTCGCGGCGATCGGTGACTCCTTCCACATGGAGTGGCAGATCCACCGGGCCGACGAGCGGATGCGCATCGTCCTGATGGTCAGCAAGTTCGGCCACTGCCTGAACGACCTGCTCTTCCGGGTCCGTATCGGAGCCCTGCCCGTGGAGATCGCGGCTGTGGTGTCCAACCACACTGACTTCGCCGAGCTCGTGGCCTCTTACGACATTCCCTTCCACCACATCCCGGTGACGAAGGACACCAAGTCCGAGGCCGAGGCGCGGCTGCTGGAGATCGTCCGCGAGAGCAACGTCGAACTGGTCGTCCTCGCCCGCTACATGCAGGTCCTCTCCGACGACCTGTGCAAGCGGCTCTCCGGGCGGATCATCAACATCCACCATTCCTTCCTGCCGAGTTTCAAGGGCGCCAAGCCCTACCACCAGGCGCACACGCGCGGTGTGAAACTCATCGGCGCGACCGCCCACTACGTGACGGCCGACCTGGACGAGGGGCCGATCATCGAGCAGGAGGTCGAGCGGGTCGGGCACGACGTGACCCCCGACCAACTCGTCGCGGTCGGCCGCGACGTGGAGTGCCAGGCGCTGGCGCGGGCCGTGAAGTGGCACGCCGAGCGGAGGATCCTGCTCAACGGGCGCCGCACGGTCGTCTTCGCCTGACGGGCGCCGCCCGTGCGGGTGCGCGACGCCGCTCGGTCGCCGCCGCCCTGGCCGCCCGGGCTCCCGCCGGTGCCGGACGCCCGTCCTCACGGCGCCCGTCACCCGGGTACGCGTACCGAGCGGGTCGCCGACCAGCCCCACGCCGGTCCGCACTCCCCGGCGCACGCCCGCCCGCCTCCGACGCGCCTCGGGTTCAGCGCTGCCGCCCGGTCCCGCCTTCCGCCCGGTGCGGCGGGAGTGCGTGCCGGGCGTCGCGACGGGGCGAACGTTGCCTGTTGTGGCACTAGAGCCGGCTCAAGGACGCCGCGGCGAAGAGCACGTCCTTGATCGCGTCGCGGTCACCGGCCTGCCCGGCCGCCGCTTCGACGGGTGGTACGTGGCCGGCGGCCACGCGGCAGAACTCGACGCCGTCCAGGGCCACATGGGCCACCTCGCGCTCCGCGGAGCCGACCGCGGCGGGGGAGTCGAGCGGGATGAACCACTCACCGCCGCCCAGGCCCTCGATCTCCAGCCGCAGGCTGCGGCCGGGATCACCTGCGGTGACCAGGTGGCGGCCCGGACCGGGGGCGGCGAGCCCTGCCTGCCGGCGGGCCGCGAGCACCGCCGGCAGCATCCGGGCCGCCAGATCGATCATGTGATGCAGATGGCGGGGCGCGGGCGGCTCGTAGGGGTAGTCCACGGCCTCCGCGATGTCCTCCGCGTGCACCCAGCACTCGAAGGCGCGGTCCAGCATGGCGTCCCGCAGCGCTAGTTCCACGTCGCCGTACGAGACGCCCATGGTCCCGGCGCCGCTGCCCGTGAACGCCGCCGCCCGCACGATGGCATGGCTCTGCTCGCGCCACGGCCCGCGCACCGTCCGCGTGGGCGGGACCCGCGAGACGCGCCAGAAGGTCTCCGTGCGCTCGGTCGGCGTGCGGGACTCGGCGGCGGCGCCGTCCAGCGGGTCGTCCAGACCCAGCGCGGACGCGACCAGCCCGTCGACGGCCAGCAGATGCGCGATGACCCCGGCGACGGTGGTGCCGCGACTGGTCGCCGCGTCGCCGTCGAACCAGCGCAGGTGCACCGGCGCCTGCCACTCGCCGTCCCCGAAGTCCTGGAGCAACGCGTCCAGGCGCGCGGTCTCGGCGTCGTACGCCGTCGCCCAGCCCGGCACCGGGATGCGTGGCGGGCGCCGGTCCAGGCAGCCCTCCAGGACGCGGGTGCGCAGCGCGGGATCGAGGTCGAGGGTCTCGGAGCGCTGGAGCAGGCCGACGGCCTCACGCAGGCGCCGGGCCTCGTCCGCGCAGACGCCGCAGGTGCCGAGGTGTTCCTCCACGGCGGCGGACTCCTCGGCGGAGCAGGCGGCCAGCGCCCACGCCCCCAGCAGCGACTTCAGCACGCCGTGTGCCAGCCGCAGCGGTACCGCGGGGACCGGTGCCGGCAGCGGCAGCCCGCTGTCCTCGACGGAGATCCGGGGCATCGGTATGCGCGGTTCCGGCTCCGGGGGCCGGACGGGGGTGCCGTGGTCCCCGGCGTCTCCGGAGCCGCCCCCTCCGTCGGTCGCACCGGGGCCGGCCGGTGGCCGGTAGGGGGCGTCCGGCCCCGTACCGGGCGCGGTTCCGTCCCGCCGGCCGTGCGCCGGCCCACTGCCTTCCGCGCCCTGCTCGGTGTTCCCGGCGGTTCCGGCGGTTCCGGCGTTCCCGGCGTTGCCGGTGTCCGGGGTGCGCGTGCCGGCACTGCCGTACTCCTCGTGCGATGTCTGCCGATGCCGCGGGCCGTGTCTCTCGTGCCCCTCGCCGCCCTCGTGGCGGTCCGCCCCGCTCACACCGCACCCCCGTACTCCGGCGGGGCGCCGGGCGCCGCCGTGTCGTGGGCGGTGGACAGCAGCTGCAGTCCCAGGCGGAGGCGGCGGCGGGCCTCGTCCTCGGTGACGCCCAGGTCGGCCGCGGTCTGCCGGTAGTCGCGACGCTGGAAGTAGGCCAGCTCCAGGGCCGCGCGCAGCGGGGTGGGCATGGACTGGACGATGTAGTCGGCGCGGGCGGCCACCGCGGCATGGCGGACGTTGCGCTCCAGGTCCTCGGGGGAGCCCTGGCCGCCCCGGGCGAGCGCGGCGGTCTCCGTGGCGCGCAGGCGTTGCACGGCGAGCCGGTGGGTCAGCGCGGCGACCCAGGTGCGCAGCGGACCCTTCTTCGGGTCGTAGGCCTCGGGGTGCTCCCAGACCTGGGCGAAGACCTCGCGCGTGATGCCGTCGGCGGCGCGCTCGTCGCCGAGGACGCGGTGGGCGAGGCTGTGCACGAGTGAGGCGAACCGGTCGTACAGCTCGCCGAGGGCGGCGGCCTCACCGCGGGCGAGCCGCTGCTGCATCCTGAGGTCCCAGCGCGGCGGTGTGTCCTTGCTCGCCATGCGGCCTCCTCCCCCTGCCCGTCGCCCCGGTCCAGCGTGTGCCCGCCATCTCCTCGAATGTAGTCGGCACGTCCGACAGCGCACGCCCCTTTGTGTCAATGTGCGCCCCCTGTCGTGCCGGAGGTGGTAAGGGACGCATCCGGAGTTTTCGCTCCGGCTGGCCGCCTACCCCCTCACCTTCTGATCAGACTCGATCGAACAGGATCGAGGGTGACTGAAACAAGCCCCTTGTTGATCGGTTGCCGTTTTGCATCCCGGGTTTCAGGGAACGGCCGGTGGGCAGCCGCGCTGCAAGGAAGCGTAGGGACTGCCTCCGCTTGATGAGCGAAGGACGTGGTGGTGACGTTCAATGTGACCGACGGCGAGCAGGGCGAATGGGCTGTGCTCCACGTGTCGGGGGAACTGGACCTGGTGACGTCCCCGGTGCTGCGGCAGCGGGTGCACGATGTCGTCGCGGACGGCCGGCACCACCTCGTCCTGGATCTCTCCGGGGTGCACTTCTGCGACTCCAGCGGTGTCGGCGTCCTCATCGCCGCCCGCCGTCTGCTGCGCTCCTGCCGGGGCATGCTGCGGCTGGTGCTGCCGGACGGAGGCTCGGTCGAGGGCTCCCACGTCAACCGGGTCTTCGGGGCCCTCGGCGTGCGCCGGCTGTTCGACGTGCACGCCGCACTCGCCGACGCGGTCACCGAGGAGGTCCCGCCGCTGTCGGCGTGAGGCTCGGGCGGCGCGTTGCACTGACACAGGGCTGTCCCGGAACGTCCCCGGTCCTGGCACAGGCGTTCTGCGCCCGTTCCCGGCGGACCCCCGGCGTCCTACGCTCGCAGCCGTACGCACCCCCACGACGTGACGTAAGGCGGCCCGAGAAGACATGGTCAGCAGCGAGTACGAACGCAGGATCGCCGCCCGGTTCGCCACCTTCGACCAGAACGGCAACGGCTGGATCGACCGCGAGGACTTCAGCTCCGCGGCCAAGGCGCTGCTCGCCGAGTTCGGCGTGGCCGCCCGCTCCGACCGCGGGCAGGCCCTGTACCTGGGCGCCGAGGCGTTCTGGCAGGGCATGGCGGGCATGGCGGACCGGGACGGCGACCAGCGCATCACCCGCGAGGAGTTCGTCACCGGCGCGGTCAAGCGGCTGCGGGACAATCCGGAGCGCTTCGCCGGCATCGCCCGCCCCTTCCTGCACGCCGCCCTCGCCCTCGCCGGCCCCGACGGCCACGGCCCCGGAGCGGCCACCGTCGACGACGTCGCGCGCGTGCTGAGGATCCTCGGCGTCCGGGAGGGCGTGGCGCGCACGGCCGCCGCCTCCCTCGACGCCGACGGCGACGGCGTGGTGGAGGAGGACCAGGTCGTCACCGCCTTCGCCCGCTACTTCACCGTGCCCGAGTGACCTCGCAACCGCGCGGCCACGCCCTGTCCGCAGGGCGTGGCCGATGACGGCCCCGACGGCGCCGGTGCAGGACGGGCCCGGCGCGGGGGTGCGGCTGCGGTGTACGGCTCGCGGGTATGTCGCGGAATGTGGCATCCCGATGTCACGGAGCGTCACATGGTGCCGATACCGGGTTGTGTCCTTCACGTGACTCGTCACCAACCGGAGTCGACCGCACCCTCCGGTACCTTGTGTGGGATGCGAGTGGTTCCGGTCAAGAGCCATGCCGGTGTCGCCTGTTCGACTCCTCGCGGTGAGCGTCGCACAGTATGCCGCACGGGTACTCCTTCGCGCTGGAATATGCCCGAAGCGCTTGTTGGGGTGACTGTACGTCAATCAAGCTGTCCTGCAAGGGTTTCACGTTCCGTGACCCAGGCTTCGGCCGTTGTCCTGGCCATGCAGAAAATGGCTACGATCGTGGCCCTCGTCGTCGTGGTGCTCGCGTGGCGCGCGGCCATGTGTCCGCCGGTTCGGATGGTGTGAGCGGTGCAGGTGCTACAGGTGCAGCTGGAGATCCGGCCCGATCCCACGGAAGTGGGTCGAGCCCGGAGATGGGCCCGCTCCCGGCTCGCCGGGTCGGGTATAGAGGCCGGCGATCCGCTCGCCGAGACGCTGATTCTCCTCGTCTCCGAACTCGTCACCAACGCCGTGGTGCACACCGGCCTTCCGGCCGTTCTGCGACTGTCCCTGCCCTGTGTGGCGGCCGAGTCGGCTCCCGTGCGGCTGGAGGTCGCCGACGGCAGTGGACGGGCCCCGGTGCCCAGGTGCGCGGGTGACGACGCGACCGGCGGCCGGGGCCTGGCCCTGGTGGACGGCCTGGCCGACCGGTGGGGCTGGAGCGCGGAGGGGGCGGGTAAGCGCATCTGGTGCGAACTCGACCGGTGCACCGCTCCGCGGGAGCTCGGCGAAGGCTGCGGTGCCTCGGCCCCGCCCTACGGGGACCTGGCGTACGAAGCGGTGTGACGCCGCCCGGCGGGGAGTTGCCCCCGCATCCGGCGCCCGGATCGGGGCACGGTCGCAGACGACGACGATGCGACGGTTCCGGTGCCCGGTGTGCGCCCGCGCTGTGCTTCCGTGCGCGCCTGCGGCAAATCGGGCGTAAGTAATAATTCCCCTTTCTGCTGTTGACGTGACGTGTCCGTTTGATCACGCTTGTGGGCAGCGATTCGCCGCGAGGGGACGGCGAGGGTTCCGGTGACGGGAACCCTCGGCGAGTGTGGGTCGCGGACGGCGTCCGTTCCCTCCAGGGGTGCTCGGGGCGGAGGGAAGTCGGGGCGGGTGCGCCGGAGTCGGTCGGCGGCGTGCGGTGCCGCGCTCGGGGCGGAGCGGTGCGCCGTCGGCCGGACTGTTCGGGGGGTGTCCGCGAGGGACCCCCGCGTTCCGCACCTCGGGGGCGGATCGCTCGGGCGGCGCAGGCGGCGGGAGGGCCGCGCCGCCCGTCTCTCCACAGGTTGTGGACAACTTTTCGCGGGTCAGGGGACGGCGCGATCGTCTTCGGCTGGGTGCTCGCCGCCCACCAGGTGGACGCGGCGGCGGTGGCGTGGCTCGGCGGCGTCGCCCGGGACGTCTTCGGCTCCTACGACGTCGTCCGGTACGTGTCCGGCGCGCTGTGCGCGGCCGCGCGTCGATGGCACTGCTGATCCGGCGCAGGCCGGCGGGCTCCGCCCTCGTCGCGGGACGAGGACCCGTGGCCGCCCGCTCCGGTCCCGGCGGCACGAGCCGCCGGGGCTACGGTCCGCGGGCGCTCCCGAGCCGGTGCCGGTGATGCGCAGGAAGGTGGAAGCCGCGGAGCGGTGGGCCCCGTGCGCGGATCAGACCGGCAGACGCGACACCTGTCCGTCGGCGTTCCCGGCGATCGCCTTCGCTATCTTCTCCGCGTCCATGGCCAGTTCGCGGAGCATCCCGCTGATGGGGTTGGTGAAACCGGTGAAGTACAGGTCCGGCGCGCCGGCCGGGGTGCGCGCGCCGCGCACGACCGGTCTGCCCCGGTCGTCCAGGAGGTCGAGGTGGCCGACGAGGCCCTCCAGGGCGCGGGCGTAACCGGTGGCGGCGATGACGGCGTCCGGCTCGATCCGGGTGCCGTCGGCGAGGGCGACCTTGCCGTCCTCGAACCCGTCGACGGCGGCCACGATCTCCACCCGGCCCCGGCGGACGGCGTCGACGAGGCCGACGTCCTGCACCGGGACGGCGCCCTCGGTGACCCGGCTGTAGAGGCCGGTCTCGGGGCGGGGCAGGCCGTGCGCGGACAGGTCGGGCACGCTGAGCCGTGCCATGGGCCTGGCCAGTCGGTCGACGAGCGGCACCGGCAGCCGCCGGACCAGGACGGCCGAGAACTGGGCGGCCCAGCCGGCGGTCGAGCGGCGCACGATGTGCGGCGCGGTCCGCACCGCGAGCCGCACCCGGGCGGCGCCGCCCTCCACCAGGTCCACGGCGATCTCGGCACCGGTGTTGCCGGCGCCGACGACGAGGACGTCCCGGCCTGCGTAGGGCTGGGCGTTGCGGTAGCCGGAGGCGTGGAGGAACTCGCCGGTGTACGCGGTGCGGCCGGGCCAGTCGGGGACGCGGGGCGTGTGGTTGTGGCCGGTGGCGACGACGACCGCGGCACCCGTCAGCTCCCGGCCGCCGGTGGCGTGCAGCAGCCAGCCGGTGCCGTCGGGGGCGCGGTCGACCCGGGTGACCTCGACGCCGGTGACGATCTCCAGCTCATGGTGCTCGGCGTACTTCTCCAGGTAGCGCACCACGTCGTCCCTGGACACCCACCGGCCGAAGCGGCGGGGTATCGGCAGCCCCGGCAGGGCCGAGAGACGGCGTGTGGTGTGCAGGTGGAGCCGGTCGTAGTGGCCCCGCCAGGACGCCCCCACGCGGTCGGACTTCTCCAGGACGACGGCCCGGATGCCGCGGGCCCGCAGCGCGTACGCGACGGCCAGGCCGCCGGGTCCGCCGCCGATGACGTGGACGGGGCGGGCGGCGGGCGGCGTGGGGCGTGCGGACGCTGTGGAGTCGGCCATGTGCGCGAGCGTAATCACCCAACAGGTTGATGGGTCTCGGTCAAGACCGGAATTGGTTGCGGATTGATCACGGGTGGGGGAGAACTGTGTGGGACTTGTGTCGTAGAGGTCCTCGTCGCGAAGGGGTGAGGGGCGGCCGATCGCGCCGGTCGCCGCGCCTTTGCTCCCCGGCGGGAGCGGAGGGACGTCCGCGAGCGGCGCGGGCGCCGTGGCCCCTCAGGGCCACAGCAGCTCCCGGTGCCAGCCGCCGTCCCCCTTCCGCCGGTAGGCCAGTCGGAGGTGCCGGCGGGATGCGTCGCCCTGGAAGAACTCGATCTCCTCCGCGCGCACCCGGTACAGCGTCCAGGTCGGTGCCTGTGCGTCCGGTTCCCGCCGGGCCCGCTCCCAGGCGGCCTGCGAGGCGAGCCGCAGCTCCTCGACGGACCCGAGCGGTTCGCTCTGCCGCCCGGTGAGCGCGGCGGCCAGCGCCCCGGTCGACCGGACGTGCAGATCGGTCTGCGCCTCCTCGGCCGACGCCGCCTCCACCGGCCCGCGTACCCGTACCTGACGCCCCAGGATCGGCCAGTAGAAGCCGAGCGCGGCATACGGCCGTCCGGCGAGCTGGCGGCCCTTGCGGCTGCCGGCGTGCGTGGCGAACGCCCAGCCGTCCGCGTCCGCGCCGTGCAGCATCACGGTCCGCACGTCCGCGCGGCCCTCGGCGTCCGACGTGGCCAGCGACATGGTGTGCGGCTCCGGCTGCCCGGCCGTCGCCGCCTCCCCCAGCCAGCGCGTGAACAGGTGCAGCGGGTCCTCGGGTGCCGCGGCCGGGTCGAAGCCGGGCAGCGACGTCACCTCCGGATCCCACACCCGCAGTGACCGCAGCAGTTCGTGAAGATCGGTACTCATCCCCCGATTGTCGGGCTCCCGCGTCCGCGGCCGGGCGGCAGGTGCCGTTCGGCACAGGGCGCCGGGCACCGGTTCACCCGGCCCGGTCCTCGCCCCGCAGTCTCCCGGTTCCCGGCCCCTCGGTTCCCCGGTTCCTCTGCGCCGCCGTGGGGTGTGGGCCGCCCGCCCTCGGCCCTCCGCCGGCGTGTGTGCGGCGTGGGCGGCACCGGCCCGGGTCCCGGCCCCGTCGGGCGCTCCGAAGCCGGGGCGGGCAGGCGGTCACAGGGTCGCCAGGCGCTCCACCAGCAGCAGTGCGCCGACCCCGAGCATCGCCGCCCCCGAGGTGCGGGTCACCGCCCGGGCCGCGGCGGGGCGGGCGCCGAGGACGGCGCGGGCCAGGAGGCCGACCGTGAGGTAGACGACCGTGCAGCAGGCCATGTTCAGCAGGCCGAGGACGCCGGTCTGGACGGGCACCGGCAGGTGCGCGCCGCCCAGGGTGAGGAACTGCGGCAGCACGGACAGGTGGAGGAGCAGGCCCTTCGGGTTCAGCCCGCTGATCGCGGCGCCGCGCAGCAGGACGCGGGAGCGGGAGCCGTCCGCCGCGGGCGTCCGGCCCGCCCCGGGGACGCCCGGCCGGCGCAGCACGCCCCACCCCAGCCAGAGCAGGTACGCCGCCCCCGCCACCGTCAGCGCGGTCAGCAGCCGGGGCGACCCGGCCACCAGCACGGAGAGCCCCGCCGCGGCCAGCGCCGTGTGCAGCGCGTACCCGGAGACCAGGCCCGCCACCGCGACCGTGACCGACCGGCCGCGCAGCCCGGCGGCGATGGCGTACGCCCAGTCGGCGCCCGGCACGCAGACCAGCAGGAGGTCCACGGCGAGGAAGGAGATCAGCGTTCCCGAGTCCATGGAGGGGACATTAGGCGTGATGTGGCCGAAAGTGTTCCTGAAGTTTCTTCATACGAGGACAGAAGGGGGGAGAATCTTGCTCATGGACGACGTGGACCGGAAGATTCTTGCCGAGCTGCAGCAGGACGGGCGGCTGACCGTGACCGAGCTGGCGGCGCGGGTGCGGCTGAGTGTCTCGCCCTGCCACCGGCGGCTGCGCGAGCTGGAGCGGTCCGGCGCGATCAGCGGATACCGGGCGCTGGTGGACCCGGCGGCCGTCGGGTTGAACTTCGAGGCGCTGGTCTTCGTCTCGATGCGGCAGGAGGACCGGGAGACCGTCGTCGAGTTCGAGCGGGCGCTCGGCGAGGTGGAGGAGGTGCTGGAGGCGCAGCGACTGTTCGGCGAGCCGGACTATCTGCTGCGGGTCGTGGCCGCCGACCTCACCGCCTACCAGCGGCTCTACGACGAGCGGCTCGCCACCCTGCCCGGCGTGCAGCGGCTGACCTCCACGCTGGTGATGAAGCATGTGGTGCAGGACCGGCCGTTGCCCGCGTAGCACCCGTGAACGCGACAGGCGGCGGTCCACGTGAGGGAACCACCGCCTGTGAGACAGGATTCGGCATTGCGGGGGAGCAGGCTGGCTCCGGATGCCACCGCGCGGGTGTCGTTCGTGTCTACCTCGTGGGCTTCTTCCCCGTCACTCCGAGGTGCACCAACAGCGCCAGGTTGGGCTTGAGTTCAGCCTGCTTGACGCCCCATGCCGAGAACCCCTTCTGGTGCGAGGCGACCGCCGCGAGCATCGCGACGAGCGAACCGGCGATCGCCCCGGGGTTCACGTCCTTGTCGATCCGGCCTTTGGCCTGGAGTGCGGCGACGGCCTCGGTGAGAGGGCCGTTCACCGCGTTGAGGATCTTCATGCGGATCTTGTAGAAGCGCTTGTCGCCCTCGGCGGCGCCGAGATCGACCACGCGCAGGATCGCGTCGTTCTTCTTCCAGAAGTCCAGGAAGCCGTCGACGAGTTCCTGGGCGGACTGCCAGCCGGCCTTGCCCACCCAGGACCGGTCCTCGACCAGTTCGGACAGGCCGGTGCCCTCGGAGGCCGTCTCTTCGGCGATCTCCAGGACGGCACCCTCGACGTCCGGAAAGTACTGGTAGAAGGTCGCGGGCGATGTGCCCGCCTTCCGGGCGACATCGATGACCTTGACATCCCGGTAGGGGGAGGAGCTGAGCATCTCGCTGAGGCAGTCGAGCAGCTTCTGCCGGGTCGCCTGCCCACGTCGACCGGCCACGCGGCCGTCGACGGTACGCACTTGTCCTGTCATGCCGTCAGCTTACCGACGGGTGATCGGAGCGCGATTCGGCCGACTGCAAATGGGGTGCAGGGGGGCTCGGAGGCTGGTGTGCCTGGTCTGCGCGGTGTCGGTGCGGCCGTTACTTTGGCGCTATGGCCGAAAACAGGGCATCCGCGTACGGAGAGGGCGTCCCCTGCTGGGTGGACGCGCAGCTGCCGGACGTGGAGGCGGGCAAGCGCTTCTACGGTGAGCTCTTCGGGTGGACCTACGAGGACGCGTACGGCTCCTCGGTGTGGGCCCGCCTGGGCGGCGAGCCCGTCGCCGCGCTCGCCCACAAGACGGACGGCCGCCTGCCCACCGTGTGGACGGTGTACTTCGCCACCCCCGACGCGGAGGCCACCTCGCGGCGCATCCTCGCCGCCGGCGGGCAGCTCGTCACCGCCCCGCTGCCCGTCGGCGAGCTGGGCAGTCACGCCCTGGCGGCGGACCCCGAGGGCGCGGTCTTCGGGCTCTGGCAGCCCGGCAGCCATCCCGGCTTCGGCCGGCGCCACGAGGTGGGCACCTTCGCCTGGGCGCAGCTGTACGCCCGTGACACCTCGGTCGTCAACACCTTCTACGGGGGCCTCTTCCGCGACGCCCTCTTCGGCCCGGACGCCCGTCCCGACTTCGGCCGCGCACCGGTCGCCGACGTCTTCCCGGCCGAGATGCCGCCCCACTTCGTCGTCCACTTCGGTGTCGAGGACTGCGAGGACGCCCTCGCCACCGTGCTGCGCCTCGGCGGGCGGGTGCAGGCGGGGCCCTTCGAGGCGTCGTACGGGACGGTGGCCGTCGTCACGGACAATCAGGGGGCGTCGTTCGCGGTGCTGGAGCGCCGAGCGGAGGGTGAGGAGGGACACGATCCGATGGATCTGCCCTGAAATGATGTGAGACACCCCTGTTGTCACCCGGTTCGCAACCGGCGCTCCGGCCAGGAAGAATCGGGGTGCGTGCCGCCGCGGCGGTGCGGTGGTGAGACGCTGCACTTCGGCCGCGTCCATACGTGGATGGCGCGGCTCGTACGGGGAGGTGGCAGGCAAGTGGTGGATCAGCTGACGCAGCACGATCCTCGGCGCATCGGGCCGTTCGAGGTGCTGGGACGGCTGGGGGCCGGCGGCATGGGTCTGGTCTATCTCGCGCGCTCGGCGTCGGGCCGGCGCGTGGCGATCAAGACCGTCCGCACGGAGCTGGCCGAGGACCAGCTCTTCCGGGTCCGCTTCACCCGTGAGGTGGAGGCGGCCCGCGCGGTGTCCGGCTTCTACACGGCCGCCGTGGTCGACGCCGATCCCCGCGCCGCCGTGCCGTGGCTGGCCACCGCGTACGTGCCCGCACCCTCCCTCGAAGAGATAATCAACGACTGCGGGCCGCTACCGGCCCAGGCGGTGCGCTGGCTGGCGGCAGGCGTGGCCGAGGCCCTGCAGTCCATCCACGGTGCCGGACTGGTCCACCGCGACCTGAAGCCGTCCAACGTCCTCGTGGTGGAGGACGGCCCGCGAGTGATCGACTTCGGTATCGCCTCCGGCGTCTCGAACACGCGTCTGACGATGACGAACGTCGCCGTCGGTACGCCCGCCTACATGTCCCCCGAGCAGGCGAAGGACTCCCGCAGCGTCACGGGCGCCAGCGACGTCTTCTCCCTCGGCTCCACGCTGGTGTTCGCGGCCACGGGCCACCCGCCGTTCCATGGCGCGAACCCGGTCGAGACGGTCTTCATGCTGCTCAGGGAGGGCCCGGACCTCGAAGGGCTCCCCGAGGAACTGCGCCCGCTGATCGAGTCCTGCATGCAGATGGAGGCCGCGGGCCGCCCCACGCCCGCAGACCTCCAGGCCCAGCTCGCCCCGCACCTGTTCGGATCCGGCTCCGACGACAGCGGCACGGCGTCCGCGTGGCTGCCGGAGAAGGCCGTCGGCCTCATCGAGACCCGCCGCGGCGGCCGGCCGGCCGCCAGACCGGCGCCCGCGGGCCCGCGCAGCGGCGGACGGGGTGGAGCGGGAGCCGGCCTGCCCGCCGTGCCGCCCCCGCCCTCGCACGCGCCCGCCGTCCCGGCCGCCCACCGGTCCGTGCCCGTCGGCGCCCCCGACAACGGCCCCGTGCGGTTGGCCGGCGCCGCCGTCCCGATCGGGCCCGGCCCGCGCGTGGCCGACGTCCGCGCCGCCGCCCTCGGCGCACCCCGGCCGGAGACCGCCCTCGCGGCCTCCTGGTCCCGGGCCCGCCCCGGCGTCGTCGGCCCCGAACCCGGCGCTCCCCACCCGCCCCCTGCGCCCCCGGAGCAGCAGAGCGGCTGGCGTCCCTGGCGGTTCCGCATGTCGAACGACGTGTGGGGCACCCCGGCGGTCTCCGGCGATCTCGTCTACGTCACGTCGTTCGAGGTCCACGCCCTGGACGTGGCCACCGGCCGGCGCCGCTTCAAGACCCGGGACGTGGCCTGGTCCATGGCGGTCGCGGACGGCCGTATCCACGCCTCCGACGGGCCGACGTTGTTCGCCCTCGACGCCCGCGAGGGCGGCGACCTGTGGCGGCTCCAGACGGATGCCTGGGTGTACTCGCTGAAGGCCGAGCACGGAACCGTCGTCACCGGCACCCGCGGCGGCGGCGTGCAGGCCCGGGAGGCGTCGACCGGTCAGAAGCTGTGGGAGATCACCGGCGCGCAGACCGACTTCGAGTCCCCCGAGGCGGGCCCGGCGCTGCACGACGGCACGGTGTACGTCTGGCAGGACGCCCGGCTGCGCGCCCTGGAGGCCCGCACCGGCGACGAGCGCTGGTCCTACCCGATCGGCGACGCCGCCTCCTGCGGCGGTGTGCCCGTCCGCGTCTGCCCGGCGCCGGACGGCTATGTCTACGTCTCCGCCGGCACCCGCGTCCTGGCCGTCGACGTGGCGAGCGGCAGGGTGCGCTGGCACTTCGAGGCGCCCGCGGTCTTCCTCTCGCCGCCCGCGTTCGTCCCCGGTCCCGCGGTGACCGGCGGCGGTGTGTACCTGGCCGACTACCTCGGCACCGTCTACGCCCTCGACGCCACCGACGGACGCGACCGCTGGCGCATCGCGACCGAGTCCCGCACCTCGATCGAGCCGGTGCTGGTCGCCGCGGGCCATGTGCACGTCGGCAGCGGCCGGGGCCTCTACACCCTGGACGCGGTCACCGGCACACCGAAGTGGCGCTTCCAGGCGGGCGGCGACATCGTGGGCGCGCCCGCGGTGGCCGAGGGCCGCATCCACTTCGGTTCCACCGACCATCTCCTCTACACGCTCAAGGCCGACGACGGCCGGTTGCGCTGGAAGCTGGCGACCGGCGGCGAGATCACCGGGTCACCGGTGGTCAGGGACGGCGTGGTGTACGCGTGCAGCAAGGACCGCTGCGTGTACGCGCTGGACGCGGAGAAGGGCACGGGTACCGCGCGTACGCCCTGACCCGGGCCGGGGGCCGTGGGCGCGGTGGGATCCGGGACGGCCGTCGTGCCGGGCGCTGCGGAAGGGATCCGGACGGCGGCCGCCGTCTGCGGGGGGATCGACCGATGCGTACTCCCTTCCCACCCCGGACGCTGCGCCCGGTACGCCCCGGTCGCCCGGCAGTGACATGTCCGTGACAGCATCCCGACTAGGGTGACCGGCATGCAGCGACGCGCACGTGCGATCAGGTTCTCGGCGGTCTCGGCTCTGACGGTCCTGGCTCTCA
The DNA here is from genome assembly GCF_016921115.1 of Streptomyces actuosus. Taxonomy (GTDB): domain Bacteria; phylum Actinomycetota; class Actinomycetes; order Streptomycetales; family Streptomycetaceae; genus Streptomyces; species Streptomyces actuosus_A. The sequence goes on along the minus strand of NZ_JAFFZS010000008.1, from coordinate 30,280 downwards.
CCGGATTCTCCATCGGACGGGGCCACGGCCATGGCCACGGCCACGGCCACGCCCACGGCACCGGCCACGGCGGCGGGTGCAGCAGCTCCCAACAGGACCACGACGGCAGCTCGTCCTCGGGCGGCTCGAACTCGACCCGGCACCACGACGACGAAGACGACGACCACGGCAGCGGCGACACCTCCGGCGAGACCGGGGCACCTCGGACGGGAGCGGTCGTCACGCTGGTGAGCTGCGCGACGCGGACGCAGCCCTACGCCACCGTCGAGGTCCGCAACGCCGACGACCGGGACGGCACCTTCACCCTCACGGTGAGCTTCGTGAAGGCCGACGGCGACCTGCTCGACGTCCAGCAGGACGAGGTGGACGTACCGGCGAGCACGACGGTGACGGTGAAGGAGTACGTCGCCGGGAACGCCGCGGCGGTCGACCACTGCGAGACCGACCGGCAGGCCCCCGTGGCCTGACGCGCCACCACCGTCACGTGGCCCGGGGCCCGCTCGGTCGTCTGCACGGGACCGGCGCACCCCGTGCGCTCCTTGCCCTGGAGGACGACCTCGCACCGGTACGTGTCGAGGACCGATCTGCGGGCGCTCGGCGCGGACACCGACGCCGGCCTGTGTCGTGAACGACCGCGAGCAGGGTGGTGCCGGCGCGCTCGCCACGGCGGGCATCCGGCTCGTCTCCCTGCTGACGGCCGTGGCTCTGCACGCCACCGCCTGACCGCGGCCGGACCGTACCGGGCCGGCCGATGTGCCGCGTGCCCGGCCGCCGGCCCCGCCGGCGCTCCCTGAACCACGCCCGGCGGCCCGCCGGACGGACCGCACGGCCGACCCGGTCGCGCCGCGCCGCCCCGGCGATCCGCTCCCGGACGCACCTCGGCCGCGGCGGCTCCCCTCCGCGCCGCCGCGGCCGAACACCCCCGTCGGACCGAGGACTACTTGGTGCCGTCGAGATCGAGAGCGGGCGGCACGGGCGAGTGGCTGTCCATGGTGGTGAAGGTGCCGTCGCTCGGCGGCGCGGGCGAGTGGCTGTCCATGGTGGTGAAGGTGCCGTCGCTCGGCGGCGCGGGCGAGTGGCTGTCCATGGTGGTGAAGGTGCCGTCGCTCGGCGGCACGGGCGAGTGGCTGTCCATGGTGGTGACGGCGTCCGCCTCGTCCTTGCCGCCGAGGGCGTGGCCCTGGCCGCCGGAGGCCGCCGCGTCGTCCTTCGTAGCGTCGCTCATGATCAAAACTCCCGTGGATGACAAGCTCATCGAGCGGAGCGCCTGTTCGGCAACTCCCCCGCGGGTCGCCGAACAGGCGTTCCGGGGCGCTCACAGTAGCGTCGAGGCCCTTGCCGATCCGCCCGCCCCCCGACGGGAGGAATCGACGTACTGAGCTTGGCAGGGCGTCATAAACGTTCGATGAACGCCGGTTCGGGACCTCAGGCCGTCGCCAGGGGCGCCAGCAGGCCGCGCACCTCTTCCGCCTCCGGCGCCGCGGAGGCGTCGTAGATGGCCAGCGCCTCCTGCCAGCAGGCACGCGCGCGATCCGACTGGCCCAGCGCGATCAGCGACTTGCCGAGGAGGGTGAGGGCGTTGCCCCGCATCCAGTCACCCCCGATGCAGCCCGTCGCCAGGGCCTGTTCGGCGTGCTGCGCCGCCTGCGCCGGCCGGCGTGCAAGAAGATGCACCTGGGCGATGCGGAAGTGGGTCGTGCCCTCCCAGAGCCGTTGCCGGTTCTCCGCGAACGTCTGCACCGCCTCGGTCAGTTCGTCCATGGCCTCGGCGAGCCGCCCGGACTGGGTCAGGACGATCCCCAGGGCGTAGCGCGCGTTCGCCAGACGCACGATCAGCCCCAGCTCGTCGTAGATCTCCGTGCCCTCACGCGCGAGTTCGACCGCGCGGGACAGGTGGCCCATCGGCGCGAGGACCCGGGAGAGGTTGCACAGCGCGCTCGCCTCCCCCGGCCGGTTGCCGTCGGCGCGGAACGCCTCGATCGCCTTCATCAGGTGGAACTCGCCGTCGGCGTAGCGATTCGTGCAGTTGGCGATGATCCCCAGCTCGTTGGGGGCGTTGCCGGTGGTCCACGGGTCCCGGGACGCCTCCGCCAGCGTCATCGCCCGACGGGCCTCCACCTCCGCGGACTCGAACCGGCCCGCGTTGCTGAGCACCTGCGTCAACGTGACCCGGGCCCGCCCCTCCGCGTGCGCGTCGCCCGCGGCCCGCGCGGCGTCGCAGGCCGCCAGCGTGGCCGTCTCGTACCGGCGGGAGCTCGCCCCCGACTCGGCCAGGTCCTTGGCGGCCAGGAGCAGATCGACCGCCCGCCGCAGCGTCGCCCCCTTCAGCGACTGCTGGGCGCAGGCCAGCAGGCAGTCCGCCTCGGCGTGCAGCCAGTCCAGGGCCTGGGACGCGTCGGCGAACTCCAGCCCCTGCTGCCCGCCGTGTTCGAGGTGCGCCACGGTCCGGTCCCCGGGCCGCTCGATCGCGTACACCCGGGCCGCCGTGGCCAGATAGAAGTCCAGCACCCGGGAGAGCGCCGCCTCCCGCTCGCTCGGCGGCCACTCGTCCCGCTCCGCGCAGGCCCGCGCGTACAGCCGCACCAGGTCGTGGAACCGGTACCGCCCCGGCGCCGCCGACTCCAGCAGCGAGGTGTCCACCAGGGACTCCAGGAGGTCCTCGGTCTCCTCCACGTCCAGGTCCAGCACCGCGGCGGCGGCAGCCAGCGAGATGTCCGGGCCGTCGGCCAGCCCCAGCAACCGGAACGCCCGCGCCTGGGCCTCGTCCAACGCGCCGTAGCCCAGCTCGAACGTCGCCTTCACCGCCAGGTCCCCGGCCTGCAGCTCGTCCAACCGCCGCCGCTCGTCCGCCAGCTTGGCCGCCAGGACCGACACCGTCCACGTCCGCCGCGACGCCAGCCGGGACGCGGCGATGCGGATCGCCAGCGGCAGGAAACCGCACGCCGCCACCACGTCCAGCGCGGCCTTCCGCTCCGACCCCACCCGCTCCTCGCCCACGATCCGGGTGAAGAGCGCGAGCGCCTCGTCGGGGGACATCACGTCCAGGTCGACCAGATGGGCCCCCGCCAGGTCCACCATCCGCACCCGGGACGTCACCAGCGCCGCGCAGCCTTCGGTGCCCGGCAGCAGCGGACGGACCTGCGCCGCGTCCCTGGCGTTGTCCAGCAGCACCAGCACCCGCCGGCCGTCCAGCACGGACCGGTACAGCGCCGCGCGCTCCTCCAGGGTGTCCGGGATCGCCGAGTCCGCCGTGCCCAGCGCCCGCAGGAAGGAACCGAGGACCGTCTCCGGGTCAGCCGCCCGGGGCCCGGCACCCTGCAGATCGACGTACAGCTGACCGTCCGGGAAGGACGCCCGCGCCCGGTGCGCCACATGCACCGCCAGCGTCGTCTTGCCCACTCCTCCGATGCCGGCCAGCGCGGACACCGCCATGACCCGGCCCCCGGCCGACGACAGTGTCTCGCCCAGGTCGCGGACGAACGCCGCTCGCCCGGTGAAGTCCGGTACCGTCGCCGGGAGTTGAGCGGGACGCACCCGGACCGCGGACGGCTCGGGAGCCGACGCGGACGGTTCCGCCAGCCCCGGGTCCGCCCGCAGGATCCGCTCCTGCAGCTCGCGCAGACCGGGCTGCGGGTCGACGCCGAGTTCCTCCGCCAGCAGGCGGCGTGTGTCGGCGTAGACCGCCAGGGCCTCCGCCTGCCGGCCGCTGCGGTAGAGGGCCAGCATCAGCAGCTCGCGCAGCCGCTCCCGCAGGGGGTGCGCCGCCGTCAGCGCCGTCAGTTCGGAGACGGCCTCCGCGTGGCAGCCCTGCTCCAGGTCCATGTCCAGGCGGGACTGCAGGAGTTGCAGCCGCCACTCCTCCAGCCGCACCCGCTGGGTGTCGGCGTAGGGGCCCGGCACGCCGGCCAGGGCCTCGCCCTCCCACAGGGACAGCGCCCGGTCCAGTGCCTCCCGCGCGCGGCTCAGAGCGCCGCCGGTGCGCGCCTTGTCCGCCTCCGCTGCCAGCCCCTGCGCCACGCCGAGGTCGAGCGCCCCGTCCGCCAGCCCGCGCACCGCATAGCCGCCGGACTCGCTCACCAGGACGCTGGCGTCGAGTACCTTGCGCAGCCGGGACGCGTAGGTGCGGATCGCCGCCAGTGCCTGCTGCGGCGGCTCATCGCCCCACAGGGCGTCGATCAGCTCGGCGGCGGTGGCCGTCCGCCCCTCGCGGAGCAGCAGCGCGGCGAGCAGCGCGCGTTGCTGCGGGGAACCGGACGGCAGCTCCTCCTCGCCGCGCCGGGCACGCACCGGGCCGAGCACGAAGAAACGGAGTCCGGCCGCGGGTCCCTGCCCGTCGGCGCCCGACGGTTCCGGCCCCGCGGCCGCGTCCGGCCGCGCCGGAGGCTCCGGCTGCGTGGAAGGCTCGCTGTGCGCCGCCCCGGTGTCGGGACGCCTCTGCTCCGGCACTCGCGGTACTCCGTCCATCGCCGTCCCCCTAGACAACCTGAGCAACCCTGTCAGTCTGCCTTGTCCCGGGTCGGCCCGTCAGCCGGGCGAGACGCCGATCACAGGCCGCGGCACCAGAGACCACGAAGTCCGCACACCTCGTACGCCCCGCCCGCACACCACCACAGGCGGGTCCGGTCGCGGCCGTCGCGCCCCCGCGAGTCCGCTCGTCCCCTTCCGCTCCCCTCGACCGCGCCGGCACCGCGCCGAACTGACGGGGCATCACCGGTCCAGGTCGACTCGTACCGTCAGCAGGTTCGTCCCGAGGGAGCGTACGGCCGCACTGTTGAGCCGCGGAAGCGTCCGCAGCCGCGCCACCGGGTCGTCGTCGGGGAGCAGACGTGCGGTGCCGGTGTGCCAGCGGCCCCGGATGCGCACCCGCACCCGGGGATCGGCCGCGATGTTGCGCACGTACTGGGACCGTCCGCCGAACTCCGACACCAGCCAGAAGGCGTCGCCAACCCGGCGCCCGCCCACCGGCGTCGGCCGGGGCAGGCCGGAGACGCGACCGGTGGTCTCCAGCAGTGTCTGCAGCGGCAGGCGGCGCAGGACCGGGTTGACGATCCTGCGCTGGAAGGCGGTGGTCGCGCGAAACCTCAGGTCGGCGGGGCGGGGCATCTGCTCTGGGCCTCCTCGTGGCGGGTCGGGCGGCGCTGCGGGCGCCGCCACCGTGACCTCCATGGTCCCCGACGCGGCCCCGGCCGCGGCGACCGGTGCGGTCGTCCCGCGGGCGCTGCCGCATCACGGGGGCGCGCCGTCCTGCCGGCCCTCCGCGCCCGGAACGGCCGCGAACCGGGTTGCTCCGAAGGGGAGTCGAGGGCTCGGGCGACGCGTTGCCCGGCGTCACGCGGGCCCGCCGGCCAGTAGGCGGGCGCGCCCTGCGCGGCTCGAACGAACCGTCCCGGCGCCAAGAGGGCAGCGTGCTAGTGCCGCATCAGGCAACGTTCGCCCCGTCGCGACGCCCGGCACGCACTCTCGCTGCACCGGACGAAAGCCCGAGTACATCCAGTACGAGGCTGTGGGACCAGGACGGCGAGACCTGTGTGCCCTCCTCCACGGTCACCGCGCGCGCCATGGTCGACCCCGTCTACGCCCTGGAGCTGACCGGCGGCCCCGACGGCACGGACGACGACCCCGACCACTTCCGTGAGCGTCTGACCGACGAGCAGCTGCGCATGCACGAGGAGGGCGACGGCGACAACGCCGGCTGGTGGTGGGACGAGCACCCCGACGGCATGGACAAGGACGGGCAGGCGGAGATCTCCAACAAGGAGCTCAGCCCGCACACCGGCGACAGCTACGCCGTCCGGGACATGGGCGGCGAGGACGACCGGCGCAACGTGCTGCCCGACATCGAGAAGTCCGTTGCCGAAGGCAAGCCGGTGCCCATCAACATCGAGCGGTACGACGAAGACGGCAACCGGCACGGCCACAGCATGATGATCATCGGCCAGGAGGGTGACAGGCTCCAGATCTACAATCCCTGGGGCGTCACCACCTGGGTCGGCGAGGACGACTTCCTCAGCGGCGACCTCAGCGCGGCCGCGGACGAGCGCTACACGCCCGAACACAAGGGCAACGTCGACACCGTCTATATCCAGCAGGGCTGAGCCACGTGAAGAAACGCATCGCAATGCCCCCCTTTGCCGCCGCGGCGGCCGCGGTCCTCGCCCTGACGGGCTGTGGCGCCCAGGAGGGAGCAGACCACTACGGCACCGCGGACCGCACCGTGACAGTCGACGCGGGAGAGGAGTTCACCCTCGAAGTGCCGGCGAACCCCGCGCTGGGGCAGAACTGGTACCTTGCCGAACCCCGCCCCGACACGCACGTCCTGACGTACCGGGGCAAGCGGGAAGAGGAGAAGGGCGGCGGCAGCACCGGCTCCGGCGACGGCACCCAGTACTTCGACTTCACCGCACTCCGGGCCGGCCGAGCCACGGTGAGGCTCCTGCACTGCCCCATGGCCGGCTGCCACAGCGGTACCGAGACGGCGGCTCCGTTCCCGGACCCCTCCCGGCCCGGCACGACCACGATGAGCCCGTTCCCGACCGCCACGGGCACGCCGGACGACCTGCCGGCCTTCTTCGTCTACACGATCACCGTCCGCTGACCTCGCCGACTCCGCCGCCCCTCGAAACGGAAGCGCCCCGCATGCCCTCCGCTCCCCGCACCGACGACGACGTCGTGGCCGCCACGGACGTGACCGAGCTGCTCCGCCACGGCCTCGGCCGGAAGGCGTTCCGCACCGCGCTGTTCGGCGACGGCGCGGTCGCCGCCGCCGTCACCCTGGACCGGATGGGAGTGGTGCCGCGATCAGTGGCCTACGTCGCCGAGGTCGCGAAGGCAGGCGGTCTGGCGTACGCGGCGGGGCTGCCCGAGCCGCTGCCGTCCCCGGATGCGGCCGCGGTGCTGCGTGACTGGCTGGAGACCGCCGCGCGGGCCGCCGGCACACCGCAGGACGAGGAGCACGCCGTCCGCTGGCTGGACGCGGTCGCCGAGCTCATGGGCCTGCGCAGTGACAGCCGCCGGCATCGGGACACCCCGTGACGGCAGACGTCTTGGGCGGGTGGGAAACCGATGAGGACGGAGCGGAGGAGCCGCGCGGCGGACGGGCACCGCACGAGGCGGTGACGTCCCGGAGCGGGTGGGCCCGGGCGCCGTCCGCGGGCGCGGTCCACCGCGCGGGCCGTGCCGCCCTCGCGCGTGCGGGCGGCGCACCGGCGACGCTGCGGTCCGCGCGGCCCGCGGGAGCCGGGACGTCGTCATCTGCGCCCGCCGTACCGCGACGGACACCCGCATCACCGCCGAGACCGGCGACCGTTTCGAGATCGCCGTCCGGGACAACTCCTTCACCCGCGACGAGTGTCACCCTCGACGGTGCCCCGGCACAGCGCACCACCCCGGACGCCTCATCCGGCCCGAGGCGAAGGCCGAGACCGAGTCCTTGACGTCCATCCGCACGGTCCGCCGGGTGGCCCCCTCACCGGGGCCCGAGGAAGATCGGATTGGTGCACGCCGCCATCGCCCCCGGCAGCGGTCCGAGGGCCGTCTCGTGCCGCACCTCGGCGCGGACGTAGGCGGCGTACGACGGCGTCGTACGCCACTCCACCGCGCCGGAGCCGGAGACCGGCAGGGGGCCGCCGGTGAACAGCACGCCCTGATCGGTGACGAGGCGGACCGTGCAGCGCGGGGCGCCGGCGACCGCCAGCCGGACGGTGACCGGGCTGTCCGGGGCCACCTCCAGCCGCTCCCCGATGCCGGCGTGCTCGCCGTGCCCCCCGGTCGCGGTGAAGGACAGCGAGACCCGGCCGGACTCGGCGACGTAGGAGCGGCCCGCGCGGATGCCCTCCAGGACGGCCCGGCGCGTGAGGTCGTCGGCGAGCACCACGGTCCGGGGCAGTCCGACGGTGTCCGGGTCGCGGTGCGCGTCGCTGCTCCCCATCGCCGGCAGCCATCCCAGGCCCTCTCGTACGGAGGCGACGAGCAGGGCGTCCCAGTGGGCGAGCGCCATCTCGTCGTCCGGGGTGTACGGGCCGTTCCACACCTCCACGGCGTCCGCCTCCGCGAAGCCGAACTTCCAGGCGCAGCCGAGGCAGGGGGCGTGCGGATGGGCCGGTACGACGAGTCCGCCGGTCTGCCGGATCCGGCGGGCGAACCGGCCGAACACGCCGTCGCGGGCCCGATGGCGCCAGTCGACGAAGGTGCCCGGGTCGGTGCCGAGGGCGACCACGTGACCGTTGCGCGTAGTGACCTCCTCGCCCAGCATCACCAGCAGGTCGTCCCCGGCCGCGTCCGCCCAGTGCGCGTGCGCGGCGTGGGTGTTGTGCTCGGAGCTGTTGATGAAGTCCAGCCCGGCCGCCCGGGCGAGGGCCGCGATCTCGGCGGGGGTCCGGCGGCCGTCGGAGTGCCAGGAGTGCAGATGGCAGTCGCCGCGGTACCAGGCCCGCCCCCGCCCCACGGCCCGCTCCGGCGGGTACGAGGGCGCGGGGGTCTCGCCGGGTGGGCCGTGGGTGAGTGTGACGGTCAGCTCGTACGACAGGCCCTGCGGGGCCACCGTGTACGGGCCGAGCGCGATGTGCCAGGTGCCCTGCTGCACCGGGCCCGGGAGGTAGCCGGGGGTGGCGTCGTCGGCCCGTACGAAGAACTCCGTACGGGCCCCGCCCGACCAGCCCCGGAAGCCGTGGCCGCCGAGGTCGGTGCCCCGCTGGTCGAAGAGGCCGATGTCGAGGGCGTTGCCCGGGGTGCCGGTCGGCACGGAGGGTCTGTCGTAGCTGTAGGAGACCTTGATCTCCCGGACGCCCGCCGGGACTTCGACGGGCACGTACACGAAGTCGGGGGACCCGGCGGGCAGTGTGCCGCGCACGGTCCTGGTCTCCTGCTCGCCTGCTGAGGCGGAAGCGAAGCTCACGCCTCCCAACGTAGGCGCGTCGGCGGCGCCCGTCACGAGCGGGGGAGCGGCAGGGGAGCGGCAGGAGATGCGCAGGGTTCCGCAGGGGATCGTCAGCGCAGTGACAGGGCAGGGGCAGCGACACGGCAGGGCCGGGGCAGGGCCGGGGCAGGGGAGGGGCGGAAGGCGGGGCTTGTGGGGGTTCGCGGTCCCGGGGTGCTGCCGGGCGGCTCGGCGGAAACGATCAGTGCGCTCGTATGCTCGAAGGATGACGACTTCCGCGGCCTCCGGAACCGGCCCGACCGAGAACTCCATGCGTCGCGCCCTCAAACGCGCCCGTGACGGTGTCGCCCTCGACGTCTTTGAGGCGGCGGTCCTGCTCCAGGCCCGCGGCGAGCACCTCGTCGACCTCGCGGCCTCCGCCGCCCGGGTCCGGGACGCCGGGCTCCGGGCCGCCGGTCGCCCGGGCGTCATCACCTACTCCAAGAGCGTGTTCGTCCCGCTGACCCGGCTGTGCCGGGACAAGTGCCACTACTGCACCTTCGTCACCGTCCCCGGCAAGCTGCGCCGGGACGGGCACGGCATGTTCATGTCCCCGGACGAGGTCCTGGACATCGCCCGCAAGGGCGCCGCGCTCGGTTGCAAGGAAGCGCTGATCACCCTCGGCGACAAGCCGGAGGACCGGTGGCCGGAGGCCCGCGAGTGGCTCGACGCGCACGGCTACGACGACACCATCGCCTATGTACGCGCCGTCTCGATCCGCATCCTGGAGGAGACGGGCCTGCTGCCCCACCTCAACCCGGGCGTCATGACCTGGACGGACTTCCAGCGGCTCAAGCCCGTCGCCCCGTCCATGGGCATGATGCTGGAGACGACCGCCGAACGGCTCTGGTCGGAGCCCGGCGGCCCCCACCACGGCTCCCCCGACAAGGAACCGGCCGTGCGTCTGCGCGTCCTGGAGGACGCCGGCCGCTCCTCGGTCCCCTTCACCTCCGGACTCCTCATCGGCATCGGCGAGACCCACGAGGAACGGGCCGAGTCGCTGTTCGCGCTGCGCCGGGTGGCCCGTGCCCACCACGGCATCCAGGAGCTGATCATCCAGAACTTCCGCGCCAAGGCCGACACGGCGATGCGCGGCACGCCCGACGCGGAACTGGACGAGCTGGTCGCCGCGGTCGCGGTCGCCCGCCACGTCATGGGCCCGAGCGCCTGCCTCCAGGCGCCGCCGAACCTGGTCGACGACGCGTACGAGCGGCTGATCGGGGCGGGTGTCGACGACTGGGGCGGTGTCTCGCCGCTCACCATCGACCACGTCAACCCGGAGCGCCCCTGGCCGCAGATCGAGCAGCTGGCGGCCCGGTCCGCGGCGGCCGGCTTCGAACTGCGCGAACGACTGTGCGTGTACCCGGAGTTCGTCCGCCGGGGCGAGCCGTGGCTGGACCCGCGGCTGCGCCCGCACGTGGCGGCGCTCGCCGACCCGGAGACGGGACTGGCCCTCCCGGACGCGGTGGTCGAGGGCCGGCCGTGGCAGGAGCCGGAGGAGGTCTTCACCGCGACCGGACGCACGGACCTGCACCGCTCGATCGACACCGAGGGCCGCACGTCGGACCGGCGCGACGACTTCGACGAGGTGTACGGCGACTGGGAGGCCCTGCGCGAGGCGGCCGTCCCCGGCATGGCGCCCGAGCGCATCGACGCCGACGTGCGGGCGGCGCTGCGCACCGCGGCCGACGACCCGACGCGGCTGACCGACGACGAGGCGCTGGCGCTGCTGCACGCGGACGGCCCGGCGCTGGACGCGCTGTGCCGGGTCGCCGACGACGTGCGGAAGTCCGCGGTCGGCGACGACGTGACGTACATCGTCACCCGGAACATCAACTTCACCAACGTCTGCTACACGGGCTGTCGTTTCTGCGCCTTCGCGCAGCGCCGCAGCGACGCGGACGCCTACACCCTCTCCCTGGAGCAGGTGGCCGACCGGGCCCAGCAGGCGTGGGACGTCGGCGCGGTCGAGGTGTGCATGCAGGGCGGCATCCACCCGGACCTGCCGGGCACGGCCTACTTCGACATCGCCAGGGCGGTCAAGGACCGGGTGCCGGGGATGCACGTCCACGCCTTCTCGCCGATGGAGGTGGTCAACGGTGCCACCCGCACCGGGATGTCCCTGCGCGAGTGGCTCTCCGCGGCCCGTGAGGCCGGCCTCGACACGATCCCGGGGACGGCGGCGGAGATCCTCGACGACGAGGTCCGCTGGGTGCTCACCAAGGGCAAGCTGCCCGCGGCGACCTGGATCGAGGTCGTCGAGACCGCGCACGAACTGGGCATCCGCTCCTCGTCGACGATGATGTACGGCCACGTCGACCAGCCGCGGCACTGGCTGGGCCACCTGCGGACGCTCGCCGGGATCCAGCAGCGCACCGGCGGTTTCACCGAGTTCGTGACGCTTCCGTTCGTCCACACGAACGCGCCGGTGTACCTGGCCGGCATCGCCCGCCCCGGCCCGACGATGCGGGACAACCGGGCGGTCACGGCGATGGCGCGCCTGCTGCTCCACCCGCACGTCCCGAACATCCAGACCAGCTGGGTCAAGCTGGGCTCGGAGGGCGCGGCGGAGATGCTCCGCTCGGGCGCGAACGACCTGGGCGGCACGTTGATGGAGGAGACGATCTCGCGGATGGCGGGCTCGTCCTACGGCTCCTACAAGTCGGTGCAAGACCTCGTCGCGGTCGCCGAGGCCGCGGGCCGCCCGGCCCGGCCGCGGACGACGTTGTACGGCGAGGTGCCGCAGGAGCGGCAGCGGACCGCGCGGGCGTCGGACGGGCATCTGCCGGAGCTGCTGCCGGTGCTGGACTGAGCAAGGCCGGGCACCACCCGCACAGTACGATGATCCGACCCTCGGTGTCGTCCGGAACCGGGGGCCGGAGACTGAGGAGATGCGTGCCCGTGCCTGCCCGACGGCTTCCCTCGTGGGCCTGGGTCACCGGCCTGACCGCGGGTGCGGTCGCCGCGGTCGTGGCCCTGGCGGTCCAGGCCGACCACGGCCCGAAGCCCACGGTGGTGTCCGCCCGCCCCAGCGCACGGGCGTCGGCGTCACCGGGGCCGCATCCGGCGCCGACGCCGACCGCGGTGAAGGTGCCGGACGGCTCCGGCACCGGCCGCCGTATCGTCTACTCGCTCGGCAGCAAGCGGGTCTGGCTGATCGACGCCAGCGACGCCCAGCGCCGCACCTTCACCGTCTGGCCGGGCACGGTCGGCCCGGAGCCCGGCACCTACACCGTCTCGACCCGGCGGGAGACGACGACCGGTTTCGACGGCGTACCGGTCGAGCACATCGTCTACTTCACGGCCCGGTCGGGGCTGTCCATAGCCTTCTCCAACGCCCTCGACGGCTCCTCCCCGCCCGCCCCGACCCCGGGGGCCAGGACGGGCGGCATACGCATGGGCAAGCCCGACGGCCAGGCACTGTGGGCGTTCGCGACGACGGGGACCACGGTCACGGTCGTCGCCTGACAGCCGGCTCACGGCCCGCCGGGACGGAAGACGGCGACGGATCCGGGCTCCCGGACGCCGGCGGAGGCAGAACGGCGGGAACCGGGTGGCCGACGAGCCCTCGCCCCCGTGCCGGATCCGGCACGGGCACCGGCACCGGCGGAAGTCCTCAGTCGCGTACTCCCTGCCGGCCGGGGCCCTGAGCCCCGTCCCGGTCGTCGAGCCCGTCGCGCACCTGTGCGGACGGCAGGTGGTTCACGAGCAGGACCACCCCGCTGATCAGGAAGATCCGGGTGGCCGCGGCCAGGCCGTTCCAGTCCTTCGACTGCCACATCGCGAACCACTCACCGCCGATCGCGATGAACCCGGCGCCGAAGAGCAGCATCAGCATGAGCAGTCCGTAGCTGGACAGCCGCCGCGCCCGGCCGTGGTCGGCACGCGCCCAGAACCAGGTCCCGGCGATCAGCACGCCCGCGGCCACGGTCTCCCAGGCGATGATCGCGACGTACGCGGCGTTCTGGAGGCCCTTGCCGGTGACGGCCCGCCACATCAGGTCCTCGTCCCGGAACGTGGTGTCCATGGCCAGAACATGCTGGACGAACGCCTGGTTGGTGCCGAAGTCGGTGATGTTCCCGAACGCCACGAGGGCGATGTAGAGCGCGAGGGTGCCCGTCAGGACACCGGCTGCCAGCGGGACTGTGCGTGGAGTGGGGGTGGTCATGCAGATCATGTACCGCACCCGTGTGAACGGGGGGTGGGCAATGAGCCACCGCCGGCCGGCGCCCCTCGGACCCGGCAGCTCCGGACACGGACCTCCACCCCCTTTCGAGGGGTGTTTTCCGGTCACTCGCGATCGCTCCCTGCCTGTTCCGTGCACCGTTGTGCCCCCGATCGACCGTTGTTGTTCGATTACAGTGCTTGCGTCGTACGTACGGACGGTGCCCGGGGGAGGACATGGTGGGTGCGGCAACCGGGGTCGTCTGGGGGCGGTCCGAGCAGCAGGACTTCCGGAGCCGGGTGCGCGGGACCCTGCTGGGCGCGGCCGTCGGCGACGCGCTGGGCGCGCCGGTCGACGGCCTGCGGCTGGAGGAGATCCGGGAGGTGTGCGGCCCGGAGGGCGTCGTGGACCTGGTGCCGGCGTACGGGCGGCGCGGCACCGTCACGCACCTCACCCAGCTGACCCTCTTCACGGTCGACGGACTGATCCGGGCCCAGGTACGCCGCGACACCGGGGCCTGGCACCCGCCGACCGACCTGCACCGCGCGTATCTGCGGTGGGCCGCCACCCAGCGGGACTGGGGGCCCGACGAACGACGCAAGGACGACGGGTGGCTCGCCCGCGAGGAGTGGCTGTACGCCCGCCGTGATCCGTCCCGCCCGCTGCTGCTCGGACTCGGCGACGACCGCATGGGCACCCTGGACGCGCCCAAGAACCCCGGCGCCGACGGGCCCGAGGCAGCCGCCCGATCCGCGCCCTTCGGGCTGCTCGTCGGCTGGGAACCGCACCTGGTCGTCCAACTCGCCGTCGAGTCCGCCACCCACACCCACGGACACCCGGTGGCCTGCCTGTCGGCCGGCGCGTACGCGCTGATCGTGCACGGGCTGGCCCGCGGCGAGGGCCTCGACGCCGCCGTGCAGCACGCCCTCGCCCTCCTCGAGCAGCGGCCGGGGCACGAGCCCGTCGCGGACGCCCTCCAGCACGCGCTGGGCGCCGTGCGGCAGGGCATTCCCGGCCCCGCCCGGGTGGCCGAACTCGCCGGGGGCGGCGCCGCGGACGGGCTGCTCGCCGCCGCGGTCTACTGCGCCCTCGTCGGTGAGGACGTCCGGCACGGACTGCGGCTCGCGGTCAACCAGGACGGCCCCTCCGCCCCCGCCGCCGCGCTCACCGGCGGTCTCCTCGGCGCCCTGCACGGCGAGACGGCCCTCCCGCCGGCCTGGCTGGCCGAGCTGGAGGGCCGTCCCACGATGCTGCAACTCGCCGACGACTTCGCCATGGAGATGACCCAGGGTCCGGCGCTGCACGGGCCGGGCGGGGCGTCGCCGGGGTGGCTGGCGCGGTATCCGCGGGCCTGACCGGTCCGCGGACCGGTCAGGCGGCTGCCGGCCGGCGGGCCGGTCCGCGCCCGCCATCGGCCGGCGCGGGCGCCGAACCCGGCAGTCCCGGGGTGCCGGTCGCGCCGACGATCATTTGAGCTCGTCGGGACACGGAGTGCCCCGCGGCACCGTGTACGGCGCCGCCAGCCGGTACGTCCCCGCCTCCGGCGCCACCAGCAGCGTCCACCGGTCGCCCTGGGCGTCCTCTTCCGTCTCCGTCAGACAGCCGTTGACGTTGCTGTACGTCTTCGGCGTGCCCTCGGGACGGCTCTTGGAGGCCTCCGTCTCCTGCGGCGGCTTCAGTTTCCTGCCCTCGGCGTCGACGATGCTCAGCCACGGCGAGTACGGGATGCGGACGAGGATGCGCCCCGGTTCCGACACCTGCATCGTCCACTCGCCCTGCTCGGCCCGCGTCACCACCGCGTTCGGCTCCGCGAGCGGCTTCGGGTCGGTCATCTCGTACAGCTGCCACTGGGCGTCGCCCCAGATCTGCTTCAGGTACGGCAGTCCGCGCTGCACCAGCTGCCGCTCACGCTGACCGCCGTCGCCGTCCGGCTCGTCCTTCGGCAGCACCACGAAGTGCACGGCCCACCGCTGGAGCCACTCGTGGTAGTTGGCGGAGTTGAGGGTGTCGTCGTAGAAGAGCGGGTTGCGCTCCATGTCGGCCTGCCGGTTCCAGCCGCGGGCCAGGTTGACGTAGGGGGCGAGCGCGGAGGCCTCGCGGTGCGAGCGGGCCGGGACGACCTCGACACGGCCCTTCTCCGCACCGACCTTCTGCAACTGGTTGACGAGCGGGGCCACCTCGCGCGACCAGGACGCGGCGGGCGCGGTGTGCACGATGTCGTCGACCGTCTTGAAGCCGATCCATCCGACGAACGCGGTGAAGGCCAGCACGATCAGGTACCACTTGCGGGAGCGCGGCACCGCGAACGGCAGTGCGGCGATCAGCGCCACGCCCGCGAACAGCATCGCCAGCCGCGTGATGTTGGAGCCGATCTGGGAGCTGATCAGCCACACCAGCAGCACCGACAGCCCGTACACCGCGGACGTGGTCCGCACCGTCCGCCACCCGCGCGGGGCGACGTAGAACACGATCCCGGCGTACAGCAGCGGCAGCACCGCCGAACCGAACGACATCGGCTGCGTACCGGAGAAGGGGAACAGCAGTGCCGACACGGCGACGATGGCACTCGGCACCAGCCCGAGCGCCCACGCGCCCGGCCGCCGCTTCTGCAGGAACAGCGCCACCGCGACCAGGCCCACGAACAGGCCCGCCACCGGCGAGGACAGGGTGGACAGCCCGGCCAGCGAGGCCGCGCACAACGCCTTCGCCCACCTCTTGTACCGCCAGCGGTAGGGCCAGCAGAAGACGGAGGCGACCGCGCCCAGCGCGAACATCGTGCCCAGCCCGAAGGTGACACGACCGGAGATCGCGTTGCACAGGAGGGCGAACACGCCCGCGAGCGACGCCCACAGCGGATTGCGGACCGCCCTGCTGCGGATCAGGAGCATCGTCAGCAGACCGGCCGACACCGTCCCGGCGATCATCATCGTCGTGCGCACACCGAGCACCGACATCAGATACGGCGAGACCACGCTGTACGACACCGGGTGCATGCCGCCGTACCAGGCCAGGTTGTACGCCGAGTCCGGGTGCCGACCGACGAACTCGGCCCACGCGTCCTGCGCCGCCAGGTCGCCGCCGCTGTTCGCGAAGGTGAAGAACCAGACGATGTGGAGAACCCCGGCGAGCGCGGTGACGGACAGTACGGGGTGTCGCAGCAGCCGCTCGCGCAGGGTCAGGAACGCCGATCGCGGACGGTCGCCGGCATCGTCCGGACCACCCGGGCCGCCCTCCCCGCGTGCTTCCTCAGGTTCGTCCGGCTCATCCGCTTCGCCCGGTCCCTCGGCTTCATCGGGGTCACCCGGGTGTCCGCTCCGCTCGCCGTGGTCGGTCGTCCCCCGCCCGCGCGGATCGGAGAGCTGTATTCGCGGGCCACCCCCAGGGCCCGGACCGGTGTCGTCGGCGCGTGTCGGCTCCGCAGTGGCCACCTGAAGGCACTCCCCGTGTCCTGTCTTCTCTTCTCGGCCGCGCTCCGTCTACGTCGGCTTCGACATCCTGTTTCGTGACGCTAGCACGCACCCCGCCGCCGGGCGCCCGAGTGGTGACCCGGCGGCGGAGTGCGGCGACACGGCCCCGGCGCGGGGTCCGTCGCGGAGGTCATCCCAGGCGGGTCAGCTTGTCCGCGAAGCCCGGCTCCGCCAGATCCTTCTGCAGCGCGACGGGCACCTTCACGGCGCTGCCGGCTCCGCCGTCGCCGACCGTCAGCGTGCCGACCGTGGTGCCCGCCTTCGCCGTGTGCGGGACCTCGCCCGCGACGAAGGACAGCTTCACCCGCATCCCGGTCCAGCCGACCGCCGTGACGTCCTCGGTGATGACGACGGGCGTGCGGCCGCCGAGACCGTCGTCGACATAGCCGACGACGTCGCCCTTCTTCACGATCTTCGCCGAGGTCAGCGCGGACTGGGCGGCGAGCAGCGCGGTCTTGCTGACCGCGTTCACCGTCTTGAGGATCGTCGGCTTGTTCTGACCGAGGATCGCGCCGACGACGGTGACCGTCTGCCCGTCGACGTTCCTGCGGGAGGCGAAGAGCAGGTTGCCGCCGGCCGCGGTGGTGCTGCCGGTCTTGATGCCGATCGCGCCGACGAGGTACGGCAGCTCGTTGTAGTTGTTGTGGTAGTGACCGGAGGGGTCGGTCCAGCTGGCGGCGCTGGTGATGTCGACCAGAGCCGGGATCCTGACCACCGCGCGGCCCAGCTTCACCTGGTCCTCGGCCGTGGACACGGTGGTCTCCTTCAGGCCGGAGGGGTCCGTGTACGTCGTGCCGGTCATCCCCAGGTCGCGGGCGGCGGCGTTCATCTTCTCGACGAACGCCTCCTCCGAACCCGCGTCCCAGCGCGCGAGCAGCCGCGCGATGTTGTTGGCGGAGGGGATCATGATGGCGGACAGGGCCTGCTTCTGCGTGAGGAAGTCACCGGCCTTGACGGTGTTGAGCGTCGACTCGCCGTCCTTGTAGTAGCCGCCCTCCTTCTCCGCCGTGGGGTCGACCTCGATCTTCGGGCCCTCCTGCCCCGGCTTCAGCGGGTGGTCCCGCAGGATGACGTACGCCGTCATGGTCTTGGCGACCGAACCGATGGCCACCGGCTTCTGCTCCCCGAAGTGGTCCATCGTCCCGACACCGTCGACGGCCATCCAGCCCTGACCCTCGTCCGGCCACGGCAGGCTCAGCTTGTCGCCCTCGAAGGAGTAGGTGTCCTCCGCGGTGAGCGTGAGGGTGGGCGTGGGCAGCGGACGCATGACCTGCACGACCGCAAAGGCGATCACCAGCAGCAGCACCAGCGGCGTCCAGATCTTGACCCGGCGCACCAGCGTGCGCAGCGGCGTCTGCGGGGGCGGCGGGGTGTTCGTGAGCTCCGCCAGCAGGTCCAGCGGCGGCTTCGGGGGGAGCGGCTGCCGGGTGGTGCGCTCCGGGCCGATCTGGAGGAGGGCGTCGGTGGCGTCCGAGGCGGGCGGCTCTGCCTGCGTCCGGGACGCGGCCCGGGAGGCACGGGCGGGAGGCTCGTCGAGGGGCTTGAGTGCGACGAACCGGCTGGTGCGCTCACTGCCCCGGTCGTCCTGCCCGGCCCTCTCGCCCCGGTCGTCCTGCCCGTCCCGGTCGTCCTGCCCGCTCCGCCTGCCCGTCTCGCCCAGCTTGAGCATGGCGGTCGGCTGGTCCACGGCGGGCCGGACGGGCCGGTCGAGCTTGAGCATGGTGGTCGGCTGATCCACGGCCCTGCCGGTGCCGGTGCCGGTGCCCTTGTCGGCGCTCTGGCCGCCGTCGCCGTCCTCGCCTTCGTCGGCGTCCGCTTCCGCGTCGGCGCGACCGGCGTGGTCGTCCGTTCCCTCGCCGGTGGGCTCCTCGTCGACGGAGGTGCCGGAGGAGACGGCGTCGGCCTCCTCGCCGGCGTCCTCGCCCGGGCGGGGGCGGTCGTCGACGGTCGTCCCGTCGGCCTCGCCGGTCGACTCGTCAGTCGCCTCGTCGGCCTCGGTCCGGTCGGGCTCGGGCTGGTCGGGCTCGTCGGCGGGGAGGGTGCCGGTGCGGGAGTCCGCGGGGCCGGTCGCATCCCGGCGGTCCTCGTCGGGCTCCCTGACCTCCTCGGACGCCTCGGACGCCTCGGGCCGGTCCGACCGTTCGGTCTCCGCGGCCTCGTCCGCGGGGCGATCGGCGCCGACCCGGCCGTCGGCCCGGTCCTCGCCCGGTTCCGTGCGCTCCGCCCGCTCCCCGGTGTCCTGGTCGGCCGCCTCGCGGTCCGCCTCGTTCGCCCGGCCCTCGTCGGTCCCGGCGTCCGGGCCCGGCTGCGGGGCGTCGGCGTCCGGGCCCGACTCCGGGGTGGTGCCGTTCGCCGATGCAATCCACTGGGCCACGGCCGACCGCAGCCGTTCGTCGCCCTGCGTGCTCACCCCGTCGCCCTGCGGTGCGGCGTCCTCGCCGGAGGGCTCCTCGCCCTCCTGGGGCTGCCCGGTCTCCCCGGCCTCCGGGTCGCCCCCGGAGGCGGCGGAGCGCCCGTCGTCTTCGTTCCCGCCGGACGCCGCGTCCGCGGGGTCACCGGCGTCCGGCGCCAGGTCGCGCACGGAGAGGATCTTCGTGGCCGTGTCCACGCTGCCGCGCGCCGTCCCGGGCGCCGCCGGCGTCACGTCCTCGCGGGACATGGCCAGCCGCGGGTCGCGGGTCTCACGGCGCTCCTCGGCCCGAGCCTCGGGAACCGGAAGCGCGCTCCCCGGCGTCGGTTCTGCCGACGACTCGCGCTGCTTCGACCTGTCGGGGGACTCGCCCGCCACCGATGCCTCCTCCATGCGCCGCACGCCTTGGCGCGCTTCCGAACCCAACCGTGAATCGCCGCCCGGAACAGCTTCATGGCACTGTCCGAACCATGTACCAGTGTCCTGTCTGAGGGCTTGGCTCCTGCGGTAGACGAGAACGACATACCTGCCGGTTCCCTTACAAACAGGTCACGCACCCTCGACAGACCAATGTGAGAGGGGTCACCCTGTCATTCATCCACGCGGGGAGGCATGGATGGGCAGGAGCCGCAGAACACTTCCGGAGGAGCTTCTGCTGCTGGCACTGGACCCGGCCACGGGCACCACTGCACAGCCGCAGTCGCTCGACCTCGGTCTGGCCGGAGCGCAGCTAGTGGAGCTGGCGCTGGCCGGACGGATAGCCCCTGACGGGGATCGTATCGCCGTGGTGGTCCCACGGCCGACAGGAGATCCGACATTGGACTGCGCGTTGGAGTTGCTGCGAAGGCGCGGCGCTCCGGTACGTGCCGTCCACTGGATCGGAGGGCCGCGACTGGGCCTCCGCCAGACCTATCTCTCGCATCTGGAGCGGTGCGGCATGGTGCACGCCGTGCCCGGCCAGATGTGCGGGGTACTGCCGACGACGCGCTACCAGGCGACGGACACGGCGATCAGCCGGGAGATCAGGGCCCGGCTGGACTCGGCGATCCGGACCGGCGTTCCGCCGGACCCGCGGACCGCCGCGCTGGCCGCGCTGGCCCATGCGGTCGGTCTCGGCAAGCACCTGTATCCGGGCAACGAGGGACGCTCGTCCCGTTCCCGGCTGCGGGACCTCATCAGGCACGACCCGATGGGCGGCCTCGTCGCGCACGCCGTGATGGACGTCCAGAACGGTGCGGCGGCCCAGCCGCGCCGCGGTCCGGCCGGTCGCCAGGCCACCGCCGGAGGCAGGCCGACCGCGGAACCCGCGCGCGGTGTTCCGGTGCAGCCGCACCGCGGATCGATGGTGCGCGCCGTGGCCAGCTGAGGCGCAGCTCCACAGCGGGCGCGCTCCGGCGCGACCCGGTGCGGCCGGCACGACCCGGCACCCTTCGGCACGACCCGTTCGACCCGCACCACCTGCGCACCAGCGCGCCGCTCGGCATCGCGTGCCGTCGCCCGGCGCCGCGTCGCACCGCAAGACCCGTTCGGGAGCCGCGCGTCCCGCGCGGGGCGATACGGCATCATGTCCGCGAGGCCATGGGCCGTACCGCCCCGCGCGGACGCATGTCCGGGACACTTCAGCCGCATATCCCCTGTTTCCCAGCGGTAATAAGCACCTTGGTGGCAGTCTGCTCAACAGCAGATACGCAAAGTTGCAGTACAACCGAGTACAGGCACGCAGCCGGAGGTGCACGTCCCGTGGCGTCGAATGTCAATCCCACTGTCAGGCGGCGCCGGCTGGGCCAGGAGCTGCGCAGGCTGCGCGAGCTCAAGGGCATGACGGCCGAGGAGGTCGCCGAGCGGCTGCTCGTGTCCCAGTCGAAGATCAGCCGCCTGGAGAACGGGCGGCGCAGCATCAGCCAGCGCGACGTGCGCGACCTGTGCAACGTCTACGAGGTCGAGGACCAGCGCATCGTCGACTCGCTGATGCAGATGGCCAAGGACTCCCGCCAGCAGGGCTGGTGGCACACCTTCGGTGACATCCCCTACAGCGTGTACATCGGCCTGGAGACGGACGCGGCGAGCCTCAGGGTGTACGACCCGCAGGTCGTTCCCGGTCTGCTGCAGACCCGGCAGTACGCCGAGGCGCTCATCGCGGGCGCGCTCCCGGAGACCGCGCCCGCGGACATCGACAAGCGCGTACAGGTCCGGATGCGGCGGCAGGAACGAATCACCGCGCCCGAGAACCCCCTGCGGCTGTGGACGGTCCTGGACGAGGCGGCGCTGCGTCGCGTGGTCGGCAACAAGGCCCTGATGCGGGAGCAACTGGAGTACCTGGTGGAGCAGTCGCAGCTGCCCCACGTCACCGTGCAGGTCATCCCCTTCGACATGGGCGCCCACCCCGGCCTCAACGGCCAGTACGCGATCCTGGAGTTCCCCGACGCGGCCGATTCCAGCGTCGTCTACATCGAGGGCGTCACGAGCGACCTGTACCTGGAGAAGGCGAACGACGTCCAGAAGTACAGCGTGATGTACGAGCACCTGCGCGCCCAGGCCCTGAACGTGGACCAGTCCCGCCAGTTCATCGCGGACATCGCGAAGGAGTACGCCCGCTGACCGGATGCCGCCGGGGCCGAGAGTGGCCGAACGGTACACCCTCACCCGGCCGGGATGGAAGCCTCATCTGGAATATGCCGCCCAACGAGTGAATAGTCGCTTCGTAAGCCGATGTCGGCGAGTAGCGTCGATCACGCCATCGAGCAACAAGGTTGGCGCAAACAGAGCAACTCATCGACAGGCAACACGGAGCAAAAATGGCAATTCGTCAGGGCGCCACGGACACCTGGACCAAGTCCTCCTACTCCACGGGCAACGGCGCGTGCGTCGAGATCAAGTCGCCGCTCGTGGCGGCCATGGCCGTACGGGACTCCAAGGTTCCCCAGGGCCCCACTCTGTCCTTCCCCGCCGAGGCGTGGAACGCCTTTGTCGCATCGGTCAAGGCGTAGGGGGCGGATCTGTCTGGGACTCGCCACCCGCCCGGTCGGCCCCCCGGGCCGGCGACAACTCCATAAGCACCACGGGAAGAGCCCTCTCGACCAGCCGCCGTCCTTGCCGAGAGGGCTCGCCCGTTCTCAGCCCACCCTCACCTGACCGGGAAGGCCACGTCGCAGACCGGGTCGTCCGGGCCGGCCGCGTCCCAGTCGGCGAAGTAGACCTCGCGGCACGGTCCGTCGTAGGACAGTCCTCGCTCCTTCATCCACGCCTCCACCGCCTCGAAGGCCGCGAGGATCTGCGGATGGGCCACCTGCGCCTTGGTGATGCGGGTGTACGCCAGCCGGCGGGCCGGCTCGACGCGCACCGTCGTCCGCCACGGCCGCCCCTGCGCCTGCGCCCAGGCCCGCGCCGCGGTCTCGTCGGCGACGGGGACGCACGACTCGGCGGGCCCGTCGCTCTCCGTGGACACCTCCGCGTGGTACACGACGAACGGCGCGCCGGCCACCCCGCCGCACTCCCGTGCCGCCGCCTCCAGCCGGCCCAGCGACGCCCCGATCCACGCCGGCAGTTCGTCCGCCAGCGTGTGCCGCTTCTCGGCGATCACCACCTGGGCGGGCACCTCCACCGTTCCGACCGTGAACCTCTCGTACATCTCGGAGCTCCTTCCCGACAGCCGTCCACGGAGGAACTCGGCGAGGGTGCGCCGCGCCGCGAACCGCGCCTCGGTGTCCGCCCAGTACGCGGTGAGCCGCTCGGCCCCCTCGGGCCCGTCCGCCGCCAGGACCTCGGCGACGACGGCCAGCGGCATGTCGAGCTGCCGCAGCAGCGCGATCGTGCGGGCCCGCTCGATCTGGCCGACGCGGTAGTACCGGTAGCCACTGGCGGGATCGACGCGCGCGGGTGCGAGCAGACCGAGCCGGTCGTACACCCTGAGCGCCTTGGCCGACAGCCGGGCCCGCGCCGCGAACGCCCCGATGGTGAGCAGATCGTCGTCCACGCCCTCATCCTCCGTCACCGGGCGCCGTCCGCCCGGTCACGGGGACCCTCCGCCCTGCCCCAGGGGCAAGGTCAACGCCCGCCGGGCGCGGGGTGCCCTGTCCCGGGGCAGGGGCGAGCGCCCGTCAGGCGAGCGGGGCCAGCCGCGCCTCGATCGCGGCGACCACCTCGGCCGCCTCCGGCTCGGTCTTCGGGGAGAACCGGGCGACGACCCGGCCATCGGTCCCGACCAGGAACTTCTCGAAGTTCCAGCGGATGTCCCCGCTGTACCCCTCGGTGTCGGCGAAACCGCTCAGCCGCTCGTACAGAGGGTGCCGCCCGTCCCCGTTGACCTCGACCTTCTCGGTCATCGGGAAGCTCACGCCGTACGTCGCCGAGCAGAACGCGGCGATCTCACCGGCACTGCCGGGCTCCTGCCCGAGGAACTGGTTGCACGGCACGCCGAGCACCGTGAAACCCCGCTCCGCGTAGCGCTGCTGCAACCGCTCCAGGCCGGCGTACTGCGGCGTCAGGCCGCACCGGGAGGCCACGTTCACCACCAGCACGACCCGGCCCGCGTACTGATCGAGGCCGGCGGAACCGCCGGTCAGGGCCTCTATCTCCACGTCCAGGGGAAAGCTCTCGTCCGTAGTCGTCATGCGCGGATGCTAACGCCGCGGGGTGACGGCTCCGTCCGCCGCCTCCACCACCACCTCTCCCGCCGCCGTCCGCACGTACAGCACCGACCGCCCCGCCCGCCGGCCCTCGACCAGGCCGGCGTCCCTCAGCACCCGCAGATGCCGCCCGACCGAGCCGAGCCCCTGCCCGGTGAGGGCGACGAGCTGGGTGGTGCTGAGCGGGGAGCCGAGCAGCACCAGCACCCGGGCACGAGCGGGCCCCAGCAGCGCGCCGAGCGCCGCAGGCACGGGTACCCCGTCCCGCCCGCCGACGAGCACTCCCGCGCACGGGTACACGACCGCGTACCGGGACCGCCCCTCCCAGGACACCCACCCGGTCTGCGGCGTGACCGGCACCAGCAGCAGCTCCGCCCCCGCCAGCTCACGCGGCGGGTACTCGTGCAGATTGACCTGGAAGCGGCTCTCTCCCAGCCACCGCGTCCCCGGCCGCAGCGAGTCCAGCACGGCGGCCCAGCCCGCCCGGCCGGCCTGCGCGGTCCGCGCGACCACGTCGGCCTCCAGCACGCGCCGGCGCGTCTCCCACGTCGGCCGCACGGTCTCCTCCCACACCCACTCCAGCAGGCAGGCCGCACGCTCCGGCAGATCGTCCCGGTCCAGCGCCGCGGGCAGCGGCCCCGCGACGGAGCGCCGCAGATGCGTGCGGGCCGACGCCGGATCGGCCGCCCGTACCCGGGCGGCACCGTCGCCGAAGGTCTCCCCGTCACGGGGCGTCGGCGTGAGGAAGTCGGCGATCCACGCCCGCCCGAGCCCGGAACGGACCAGCAACGAGGTGACCGGGTCGGCGGCCAGCCGGGCCCGGTACGCGGGCAGATGGCGGCGCAGCCACGCCCGCTCCCCGGGATGCGCGCCGCTCCCGGCGTGCAGCAGCTTCAGACTTGCGAAGGCCTCGGCGAGCGGGGAGAGAAGGAAGCGGCTGCGCGCCAGCGTGTCCGCGTTGACGAGCCACCAGCCCACCGCACCCCCCGGTTTCGCACCCCCGCGAAACATTAACGACCACCCGCCGGGCCGCTCCAGCCTGTGCCGCATGCGCCGATACCGCGACCTGTTCCACACTCCCGAGTTCACCCCGCTCCTGCTGTCCTTCGCGGCCCAGACCGCCGCCCGGACCGTCGGCGGCCTCGCCCTCGGCACCCTGGTGTTCCGGGCGACGGCGTCCCCGCTGCTGGCGGCGCTGAGCATGTTCGGCCCGTCGCTGGCGCAGGTGCTGGGCGCGACCCTGCTGCTGTCCGCCGCCGACCGGATACGCCCGCGGACCGCGCTCACCGCGGTCCCGGCCGTCCTCGCGGCCACCACGGCACTGGAGGCGCTGCCCGGGCTGCCGGTGGCCGCCGTCCTCGCCGTCGTCCTCGTGCAGGGCATGGTGGCGTCACCGGGCGCGGGGGTCCGCTGGGGACTGCTCGACGAGATCCTGGACCGGCGGGGCTACCTGCTGGGCCGCTCGGTGTTCAACATGACGAGCGGCCTCGTGCAGATCACCGGGTACGCCGCGGGCGGGGCCCTGGTGGCCGTCCTGTCCCCACGCGCCGGCCTGCTGCTGTCGGCCGCACTGCACCTCGCGTCGTCCGCGGCGGCCCGCCTGCTGCCGGCCTCGCGTCCGCCCCGGGCGGCCGGCCGGCCCTCGGTGACCACGACCTGGCGCACCAACGCCCGCCTGTGGTCCTCCCGCCCCCGCCGCCTGGTCTACCTCGGCCTGTGGGTCCCCAACGGCCTGGTCGTCGGCTGCGAATCCCTGTACGTGCCGTACGACCCGGAAGCGGCGGGCACCCTGTTCGCCTGCGCGGCGGTCGGCATGCTCGCCGGAGACACGGCCGTGGGCCGCCTCCTGCCGCCCGCGGCACGACCCCGCCTGATCACGCCCCTGCTCCTGCTGCTGGCGGCGCCGTACGGCGTCTTCGCCCTGCACCCGCCGCTGCCCGTGGCCGCGATCGCCGTCACGGCCGCCTCCGTCGGCTTCGGCGCGAGCCTGCTCCAGCAGGAGCGGCTGATCTCCCTCACTCCCGCCGACCTGACCGGCCACGCCCTCGGCCTGCACTCCGCCGGCATGCTCACCCTGCAGGGCGCGAGCGCCGCACTGGCGGGCGCCGTGGCCCAACTCGTCCCGCCGGCCGCGGCGATGACGGTGACGGCGGCGGCATCGGCCGTAGCGACCGTCCTCCTGGCCCGGGCCGGACGGGGGCCGAGGACAGCGCGTCCCGCTCCACCGCCACCCGACACGACCGCTCTGTGCCGAACCGGGAAAAAATCTTGACGCACGCATGAGCAAAAGGTCACCGGTTCGTTTCCCTGGCCTCCATAGAGTCCGCACGGGCCGCTCACAGAGCGCCCCGACCGGCACTGAATCCTGAAGGACATCGATGCGTCTCCTGTCCCGCGCCCTCCAGGCGCTCGCCCTCGCGGCACTCCCGCTGGCGCTGGCCGCCTGCTCCACCGGTGCCACCGGCACCGCCGCTTCCGGCGCCTCGTCGTCCGCGCCCGCCGCCGAGAACCCCAACGCCGGCCTGCTGACAGGCACGGAGCTGAAGGAGGCCCTCGCCCCGGCCTCGTACTTCCCCTCCGGCTTCGCCGCCCAGGCCGACCTCACCCGGGACAGCGGCGGCCACTACCGGGCGCCGGCCACCAAGAGCGCCGCCAAGCCCGACTGCACCCACCTCGGATACACGAGCTGGGTGGACCTCACCGGCATCGAGGGCGTCTCGTTCGCGCAGTCGACGTACATCAACGACGCCACCTCCGCCGAACTCGACCAGGAGATCGACGTCTACCGCGGCGACACGGCCGCCGACGTGATGAAGGGCCTGGCGGCGGTCGTCGCCGCGTGCCCGACCTACCACGAGACCGAGCCCGACAGCACGGTGAAGGTCACCGGTGCCGCCAACAGCGGGACGGGTGACGAGACCTACACCATCACCCTCACCGACCCGGCCTGGGAGAGCGGCACCACACTGATCGCCACCCGGGTGGGCACCGCCGTGGTCACCGTGCTCTCCACGGACGGCGCCGACGACGGCGCCGCGAGCGCGAAGAAGCTCGCCGGGCAGATCGTGACGTCGCTGAAGAGCAGGACCGACACGGCGGCCGGCCAGGGCTGACCACCCGCGGCAGCACGCCACCCGTGACGCCGGCCACCCCGCCCTTGCGGCCCGGGGCGGCCGGCCCGGCGCGACCCGACGGCAGGGCCTCCGTCCCGCGAGCCCCGACCGCCGGGCCGCCGCGCGTGGACGGTGTGCCAGGTGTTCGCGGCGGTCCGGGGGGCTCTGCCGTTCCTCTCCCACCGTTCACCCCGGGCGGGGGAGACCGCCCGCACTCACCGCCGGGATCGCTCCCAGGCCAGCCAGACGCCCCGCACCAGAGCCCACAGCAGCAGCCCGCCGATCAGCGGACCGCCGACCAGGATCACCAGGCCCGCCCCGATGTTGGCGCCGATCACCCCCGCGGTCAGGATCCGCAGGCCCACGCCCGCCAGCGCCCCCGCCGCGACGAGCGGCCCGAGCACGGCCCACCAGCGGTTGTCGAGACTCCCGCGCAGACCCGCCCGTACGAGGAGCGCCGCGCCGAGGACACCCAGGACGAGGGCGACGACCCCGAGCACCGTGGCCGTACCGTCGGCGACATCCGGCGGCCGGAACGCGTGGTCCAGCTCGGAGGGCGGAATCCCCTGCGCGTCCTGTCGGCCCATCAGCCCCCACACGGCGACCGGCACGGCCGCGACCAGAAGGAGGGCGGCAAACAGCTGTGTTCCCCGTTTTCCCATGCACTCATGGTCCGCGCGGCATCGGCCCCGCGCATGAGCATCCGTACTCATGCCGCCCCCGAGAACCGCGCTGCGGGGCCACGTTCATGCCCGACCCACGGGCGCCGGACCCCTGCCCCCGGCCCGGCCCAGGACGCGGCGGCCGTCCGCAACCGGCGCGGTCCTGCCGCCGCGACGGCCGGCGACACCCCGGCGACGGCACATGCCCACCCCGGCGGAGAACGGGCAGGCCGTCCAAGGCACAGTGGCCGGATGCTGATGGATCCCGAGAACACCCTCTTCGTCCGCGGTACTCGGCCCGTCCTCCTGCCGGCCGCCGCGCCGATCCACGACGCCCTGCCCCTGCCGGCCGCTCCCGACGGGACGGTGACCGTGTGCGGGGGGTGGAGCATCGTCCCCCGCCTCACCCTGTGCGTCGTGGATGATCCCGCGGACCACGGCATCGTCGTCCCCGCCCTCGCCGCGCCGGTGCTCGACCCGACACAGGGCGCCGACGCCCCAGGCGAGCAGGCCGACTGGTGCACCGACAGCGAGCGGGCCGGCGGCGCCCTGGTCCTCTCGGTGGACCGGATGCCCGACGTCCTCGACCCGACCGCGCTCCTCGGCTCGGGAACCGCACGCGGCGGCTTCGTACGCGCCGTGGTCTGAGACCGCCCCGCAGCCCGTCCGTCCGGACGCCGAAGCGTTGCCGCGCCCGTGCCGGCGTCCCCGACGAGGGGTCGACTGCTCGCGAGAGCACCCCTTCCACACCACCCCGCGGGGGTCCCGATGCCGGGGGCGAGTTCAGGCCGCGGCGTCTGTGCGCGATGCGGAGGCGAAGGCCAGGATGTGCGGAACCGCCTCACGCAGGCTTTCGAAGTGCCGGTGCACGCCCTCCACCGCGGCAGCGGCGTTCACGCCCCACACCGTCATGCCGGCCCGCAGCCCGGACCGCACTCCGGACGGCGCGTCCTCGACGACGAGGCAGTCTCCCGGCCGGGCACCCAACTGCTCGGCCGCCCGCAGATACGGAACGGGAGAGGGCTTGCCCTCCTCGACCGCGGCGGCGTCCACGAGCACGCCCGGCAGCGGCAGGCCCGTTCGCTCGAAACGCCCCCGCACCCGGTGCTCGTAGTTCGAGGTCACCAGGCCCAGGACCCCGTCGGCAGCCCGTGCAGCAGCTCCGACGCGCCGTCGAAGGCCGCATAGACGCCGGACCGCACGTCCCCGTCCTCCAACTCGTGCAGCGCGGCGAGGCATTCACGCGGATCGCGGTCCCCGGCGACCGTCGCGAACGTCTCCGCCGGCCGCGTCCGCAGGGCCACTCGGTACACCTCGTCCGCGTCGAGCCCGTAGCGCTCTGCCCAGGCCCGCCACACCCGGCGCTGGTTGTCCACCGCGTTCATCAAGGTGCCGTCCACGTCGAACAGCACGTACCTCGAGCGGCCCGAACGGGCGGATTCACTTCTCACGCGCCGATCATGCCAGGCACCGACCGGACGATCGGGGGAAGGCGTCCGGTGAGACCTCGGCGGAACACCACGCCGTGCTCGTGGCGAACCGCGTGCAGTGCGGTGGCCGACAGCCAGGAAGTCGGCCCCGAAGGTCCATGAACGTTTCTGCTGGTCAGTGACCCTGCCGTCATGTTCGCTCATGCTGGTGAGATCACCCGAATCCCGGCAACCGGCCCCTGCGCGGTGCAGTTGTCCCCCGCGTACGCAGGAAGTACCGGTGAAAGGGGACCGACTTGGTCATGCGGCACATCTCACGTCTCGCCACGACACTCACCGCAGCGAGCGCCCTCGCCTTGGCCTTCCCCACTGGCGCCCAGGCCGGTGCCGTGGGCTCGACTCCGGTCCACACCTTCGAGTACAGCGTGGGTGGTGCGACGGTGAAGGTCCCGACCGGCTGCATGTTCACACACATCATCCGTGGCAGCAGCAAGGAGATCACGTACCAGAACGCCGGCGTCGACTGCGCCTTCGTCGCGGCTCTGAGCAGTGGCTTCTGCAACTGGCGCATCGACTTCACATACGCCGACACGAACAACAGGACCTACCGCACATCGCGTGGCAGGACGCACAACGAGTGCAAGATCGATCCCATGCGGAACAACCATCCGCAGAGGCTGCCTCGTTATGGCAAGGCGTGCGCTCACCTCTACGTCAACGGGGCGCGGCGCGTCAGCCAGTGCCACCACATCACGAAGTGAGTCCGCGCATGACCGACCAGCAGCAAGGGCCGGGCCCGTACCGAGTGGGGGAAGCACGACGTCGGCGGGCCGGCATCGGTGCCTTCCTCGTCGGCTTCGTCGCCACTCTGGCCTTCTTCGGCTTCTTCCCGGGGCTACCGCATGTCATCGACTGGGGCGCCATCCTCGCGGCCCTCCTCGTGGGCGGGTTGGCCCGATGGGGTTGCCAGACCTGGATGGCGAGGTCGGCCAAGAAGGCCGAGCGCACGTAGGGGCGACGGAGAAGCCCCCGCCCCACACCGCGCTCCCCGGACCGACGGCCCAACGCCTCTCGGACGTCGTAGCGTGATGCGGGGCGCCGGTCCCGCCTGCGGAACAGGAGGGTGTCGCGCGTGAGGAACGGCACGTACCTCGGGCGAACCTTCGGGCTCGAGCCGCTCTACCTCTCACCTGCTGCGACGTCACCCGGTGTTCGCCCCGGTCCTCCACACACCGCCGGACGTGTCCACTCGACGGCCACCCGGTGGGACACGCGCGCAAGAGGTAGGTTTGGGATCAAGGTCGGCAGTGATCTGCCGAGGACATGCCAGCCGGGCCGGAGCACGGGAGAGTCTGAAGTTCCCCCCTCGAACTGGACAGCGGGTGTTTACGCTGCCGGGACGAGGTTCTGCCTGAGCAAGGATCTCGTTTCGAGTGGAGTGACGTACCCGTAGTCGGGGTGCCGACGGAGCCGGCTGCGGTTGTACTCGACCTC
>NZ_JAFFZS010000079.1 GCF_016921115.1 Streptomyces actuosus | reverse complement strand
TTCGGCCGGGGCGCCGGGTCGGATCCGGCGGGAGTGGTGCTGGTCATGAGGGGGTGGTTCTCCTGTCGTGCCCTCTCAGGCTAACCCGACGAAGCGGGACGTCTCACCCAAGGCTGACAGAGAGGGCATCGAGCTGGTCGTCGGTGATGGTGCTGCCGGTGAGTGGATCGACGTCGATCCGCTCACCGGTGTACTGGCGCAACGTGGTCATGCGCCCGACGCTACTGAGTCGACCGACTCTCGGCCCGGCTGGGTGACGACCACGGGCTGGCCCTTGCCTGCGGCGACGAGGGCCTGCGTAATGGCGCTGGTCACCGCCGTGACGTAGGAGGTGAAAACGTCCGTCACGTTCTTGCGGTTGGCGCGAGACATGTCGCCGTTGAGGAAGAACGCCTGGCGCTGGGCGGTGCTGATCTCCAGTTGCACCCCCACCCCTCGTACGCCGCGGTTGCAGATGTTCGTGGCGTCGTTGCCGTTGACCTCCTCGTTGGCGACCTGGACGGCGAATCCCGCCTGCGCCAGGGACTGCCCGATGCGGTCGCGCAGGGTGTAGTCGAGCCCTCCGAGGTTTGTCATCGGCGTCGCGCCGGCGGCTCCGTGCCAGGAGACGATGTGGGTGGCGCCCTGGGCGAGTGCGAGCGCCTGGGGGTCATCGAAGCTGGTCGAGGTGATGTGCAGGTCACCGTTGTCGGCCCGCTTGATGCCGTCGAAGGTGTAGAAGTCGTGCACGTCGCCTGCGGATGCGCTGGCGAGTTCGCTCGTTCCCTGCTCGATCCCCCCGCCGTGGATGGCCAGGTGGAGCAGCGTGGAGATCGGGGAGGAGCGCCAGGAGCGTTGGTAGTCGATGCCTTCGATCTGGGCGCTGGCGAGTGCGGCGAAGGAGCTGTAGAGGCCGGTGGTCATCAAGCACGTTCCTTGAGTCGGGGGGTGACCGCCGCGGCGGTGGCAGCGGCCACCGCCGGGCGCTTATCGGTTGTTACAGCGGCAGATGCCTGGGGGCAGGCACCAGACGTCGCAGGCGTTGCACCACTCGGCACCCGGCACGGGGGGCTCGCGGTGCTCGGTCTGCTGGGCTGCCGGGTCCTCGGTCATGCCGCTGTTCTCCTGGGTCGTCGTCTGGTGGCGATGGCTGCTTCGAGTTCCTCGCTTCGCTGCGCCGCGTTCGGGTCGGGGCTCTGGCGAATTCTTCGGCCCGGGTCTCGCTCGTCGGCGGCCCTGTCCGGCGGGCCGTCCCGTTCGATGAGCAGACGCAGGTACAGCTCGCGGTCTTCCGGATTGCCTTTGAAGTCGTCTGCGCTCATGTCGCTCCGGAGTGCACGGGACCCGCTCCCGGCGTGGGCGGGAGCGGGTCCGGTCGTGTTCGTGGCGTGCGGTCCGGGTGGCTTCGCGTCGGCGCGGAGCCGGTGCCTGGCGGGTAGGGCGCGGGGGATTGGCCACCCGCCAGGCACCGAAGGGGATGCCGCATGCCACGGCATGTTGGTGGGCCGGTTCCTCGGCTGTGGCCGTTCCCTCCAACGAGATAGACCGTATCACTCTTGAATGTTGGGATCTATTTTGCCCGAAGAGTGGTCCCGCCCGTCATGCGGCGCTCCGTAGCCGAGCCCGTCCAGGGGCGCCGTTCCGTGAGCGGTCGGTTCGTCGGTGAGGAACAGGTCCTGCTGCACGGCGCAGGGCCGGGCGGTGAAGTCCTCGGGCCTGAGCGTGATCTGCCGCATGCCGCGAGGCGGCGCCACGTCGCGGACCGGGATGACCGCGATCACCGTGGCCACCCCTACCGCCGGAAACGCGTCTGGGGGCAGCTCCCACATAGTTCCCCGCGCCTCCCATATCCGGGCGAGGAAATCCTTGGTCCTGCGATCGCTCCGGTAGGTGAGGCTGCCGTACATGATCGCGACGAGGAGGCCGCCGGGCTGGATGAAGCGCAGCGCCCGCTCCACGTGCCGGATGTCCTGGCGTCCGGCGAACGGCGGGTTCATGATGACCCGCTGGTAGCGGCGCTCCACCGGCACGCTGAAGAAGTCGGCGTTCGTGACCTGCCGGGCGTACCCGCCGGCGCGGATGTGCTCGGCGCGGGCGGTGTCGAGTTCGACGCAGTCCACGATGGCCCCGCGGGCGGCGACGGCTTCGGCGATAACGCCGCGCCCCGCCGAGGGCTCCAGCACCTCGCATCCGGGTTCGAGTTCGGCCAGGTCCAGGAGGCGTTCGACCGTGGGCTGCGGCGTCGGGTAGAACCCCCGGTCAACGTCGGTGATCACCTCCCCTGTGGCGAGCAGCCCGGCTATGGCGTCGGTGGCGTCGATGGTGAAGATGTGGGCCTTCTTGTAGCGGTGCCAGGCGCCGCCCACCGCGTGCAGGGCGAAGTTGACGCGCTCGTACAGCTTGCGGTCGAGCTGGCCGTTCAGGCGCAGTGCCGGGCCGTCGACCGTGGCCGCGCGAATGACGTCGAGAACGTCTGGATCTATCTCCATGGCTAGAACTCCTGATCAGGCGTACTGGGTGCAGTTGGCGGCGAGCGGGTGGCCCTTGTGGTCCTCGCAGACGGCTTCGCCCGTCGCAGGGTCCGTGCCTCCGTCGCACAGCTCGCAGACCCAGTAGCCGCAGACGACGCAGATCGCGGAGGCGAGCTGGTTGCGGGTGTCGGCCAGGTCGGCGTCGCAGCGGCGACAGACTTCGGGCGGGAGGGTGCCGTCTTCGGGCCAGGTCTTGAGGCCGTTGATGCGCTCGGGCCGCTTCATGCGCTCTGCCCCTCAGCCTCATTCGTGGTGCTGGCGACCAGCAGCGCCGCTTCGAGTTCCACCAGGCGCGCCGCGACCATGATTGGGAAGCGGACGTAGACGGAACCACCGGCCTGGTTGAGGAGTTCGGCTGCGGCGAGGAAGGTCGCGTTGCTGGCCTCGTTCAGCGCCTGCGAGTCGTTGTCGCGGCGGGCCTTGACCAGGTGCCGCGCGGCCTCACGAACGAGCTGGGCGGCGTCGGAGTCGTACTCCTCAAGGGCGTTGGCCGTGGCCGGCACCCCTTCGAACAGGTTGCGGTTGATGTTGCGCATGGTGCGGATGTCGTTCATCACGATGGGTCTCCCGGTGGAAAGGGGGGGCGGTCCGCTGGGGGCCGCCCCGGTGTGGGTCGTTCAGGCTGCGACGGCGACCGGCTCGACGTCGGCGTCGTCCGCCTCCGCCTCCGTCTTCGGCTCCGGGGCGCTCTCCTGCTCCGCGTCGTCAGCCGCTTCGGCCTGCGGGGCGGCGGAGGCCGTCTCCGCCTCCGCGTCCGTCTCTGGGGCTACGTCGGCGGACGGCTCAACGGCGGGCTCCAGGCTGGCGAGGGCGGCGTCGGCCTCCGCAACCAGGTCGGAAGCAGCCGCCGCAGGGTTGACCATGATCTCGCTGGCGTCGGCGTGCGCCTTGGCCTGGCGGAGCTGGAAGCGGGCCTTCTGGACGAAGTTGGCGACTCGGTCCATCTGCTCCAGCCGCTTGCCCACCTGACCCTCCAAGGCGCGGGCCAGCTCCATCGGGTCCGCCTTGCCGATACTGTCCAGCAGCTCGCACATGCGCTCGATCTCGTCGAGGTCGCTCTTGGCCTTGGCCTGCGCGCGGGCGCGCTGCGCCTTCTCCTCGGGGGACATCTCCTCGACGTCGACCATGGAGTCCTGCTGGGCCGCCTTCTCCTGCTTGCGCATGGCGTAGGCGATGTGGACGAGCTGGTTGTCGCTCTTGTCGCCCTTCTTCCAGTCCTCGAAGACGGCCTTCTGGTTGTCCCGGGAGAGGGCGGCGATCTGGACGGCGGCCTGGGTGCCGATGTGGCCGAGGTCGACGGCGGTCTGGATCTCGGGGCGCAGGCTGAGCAGGGCCAGGCGCTGGTTGACGTACTGGACCGACTTGGAGAAGGTCTTCGCGACGCTGGCCGGGTCGGCGTCCTCCTCCTCGTCGAGGACCTTCTTGAAGCCGCGCGCCTCCTCCAACGGAAGCATGTCCTCGCGGTTCAGGTTCTCGGCCATGGCCTTCTTGAAGGAGTCCATGTCGCTGATCTCGGCGTCGCCCTCGGTCAGGAGGATCTTCGTCTCGATGGTGATGTTGCCCGCCATCTCGTTGGCGCGGAAGCGGCGCTCACCGGCGACCAGCTCGTAGCCGCCCTCGTCGACCTTGCGGACGACGATCGGCTGGAGGAGACCGTGCGCCTTGATCGAGTCGGCCAGCTCAGTCAGGGCCTCCTCGTTGAAGGTCTTGCGGGGCTGGTTCGGGTTGCGGCGGATCTGGCGCATCTTCAGGGTCGCGAACTTGTGCGGCATTTCGGGCTCCAAGAGGTCGGTGGGGGCTTCTCTCTCCCCCTTCCTTCTGGTTCTATTCTATATGCATTCATGGGAGGGGTCCACAATTTTCGGGAAGTTTTTGCAGGTCAGACGCGTGAGTGCGGGCTTCCCCGGGGAAGCCCGCACTCGGTCATTCGTTGATCAGCCTGCGACCGCGCCACACAGCCACTCGGCGTCGTAGCCGGCTCGGTCGGGGTCGACAACCGACAAGGCACCCAGCGCATCGAGCGCCGCCCCCTCATCCAAGGCGACATTCTCCCTGCCACCGGACTCCGCCAATCGGGCCAGCACTCGCTCCAGCTCGATCCCCACCCGTTCCTCCCCGCGTTGCAGCGTTCCGCCTCCTCAACGAGCGGCGGGCCGCTTAGATCCCCACACAGCAAATCTCGCGGCACACATCGAGCGGTTGGGGGGCGCCGGTCACAATCTCGCAGCCTGGAGAGCAGAGGAGGCATGGGGGCCCGCATGCTGTGTAACGCGATGTACTGATGGTCTAACAGATCTTGCTTCGCAGCTCAGCCTAATGTCAACCAACATAGACATTAAGCTGTCCCGCGAGTCTCACTCGTCACGCCGCCCGACCCGCCCGTCCCCCTTCCGGGCCTCCCGCACCCCCGAAGGAGCACCCAGCACCATGCCGTCCGGCCCGGATGTCCCCCTCGCCAGCAAGCTCGCCCTGCTGCTGCGCCGCAAGACCGAGGCGGACGGTAAGACTCCGAGCACCCGCGCGCTGGCCGCCGCGACGGCCGAGAGGCCCGGAGAGCGCCCTGCGATGACCCACCAGGTCGTGAACGACCTGCTGAACGGCGTCAAGTCGAACCCTTCGATCTCGCAACTGCGAGGACTCGCACGAGCATTCGACTGTCCGGTAGCTTTCCTACTGCCCAGTTACAACGGTTTGACGTCTCTGTCGGTCTATGAGGAGCAACAAGACGCCCGTGAGGCGCTTCGGCTGGTCCATGACCTGGGCGAGGCTGGAGCCGCTGAACTCCTTGAGGCCGCTCGTGAGATTCGACTACGTCACGGACGTACCGATCTCACCGTCCCCGAGGTTCCCGAACCGATGCCGTCTGCCGCTGAACCACCGCGGCCAGGCCGGCGACGGCGGCTCAGCTTCACTGAAGCGGCAGAAAGGGCGGTCTCTGATCTGGAAGGAACGTGAATGGACGGCATCGTCTTCGGCTTGTGCGCGCTCTTTGGCATAGCGGGCACAGTGAACCGCCCCGTGTCAGGTAGAGACTCGATTCCGTGAAAGGATTGAGTCATGGCACGACCCTCCCGTTACCCGCTTGAGCTGCGCCGTCGCGCGGTGCGCATGGTCGCCGAGGTGCGCGACGACT
>NZ_JAFFZS010000078.1 GCF_016921115.1 Streptomyces actuosus | reverse complement strand
TCGGCCGCCGCCCCCGACCACCCCGGATACCCCAGCAGGCATGGATCAACGACCCGGCCAAGCGCAGGGAACCCGCACCACAAACCTCATAGCGTCACGACCGTCTCACTGGACTTGAAATCTTCCGATGCCATCCGCGCCGAACTCGGCTACTACCGGGCCACGGACAAGGCGGCCAACCCCGCGACCGCCAGCGGCACTCCGCCAGCGGCAGGCCAGGCTTCCGAGGAGGGCAGCCGACCGACCGAACCGAGCCGATCCCCCTGCTGATCGTCTAGTGTTGGCGTCTGTAGGGCGCGGGGAACGGCCTACACAAGGGACGCCCGTGACCACGTTCGCCAACATCCCCGAACAGCTCCTGCCGCTCGCCGTTCCGATCGGCGACCTGGCCCCGTACCACCGCAACCCCCGCACCGGCGACCTCCCGGCCATCGCCGAGTCGCTGACGGTCAACGGCCAATACCGGCCCGTCGTGGTCAACAAGGGCACCCACACCGGACGGCCCAACGAGATCCTGGCAGGCAACCACACGGTGGCTGCCGCCCAGCAGCTCGGCTGGGAGCGCATCGCGGCCACCTGGATCGACGTCGATGACGAAGCCGCAGCACGCATCGTCATCGTCGACAACCGGACCAACGACCTCGCGGGATACGACACCGCCCTGCTGGCCGAAGTCCTCTCCGAGATCCCCGACCTCGCTGGTACCGGATACGACCGCGAAAGCGTCGACCGGCTCCTTGACGACACCTCGCTCCCCGAGACGCTGGAGCTGACCTCCGACGGCGCGGGCACCGGAGCCGCCGCCACAGTGGACTACCTCCAGTGGGGCTACCTCCAGTGGGAGTCCAAGCGGGTACGGATCACCTCCGAAGAGGTCGAAGCCCTCAACGCCATCTACACGAAGTTCGTCGACGACACCAACAGCGACCTCGGCTTCGGCTGGCACGTCCTCCAGGAAGCCCACCAGGAGGGCGACGCCGCATGAGCAAGGCACCCACGACGACGTTCTACGAGTCGTACCCGCTCGATCAACTGCGACCCGCCGACTACAACCCGCGCCGCCTCAGCGAGACGGCCTTCGTCCGGCTCCAGGCGTCGCTGCGCCGCCACGGAGTCGTCAAGCCGGTGATCCTCAACGCGGACGGCACGCTGGTCGCAGGCCACCAGAGGACGAAGGGTCTCAAGGCCATCGGCATGACCCACACCCCCGCGGTCATGCTCGGCACGAAGGTCCGCCTCCAAGACGAGATCCAGTTCAACCTGCTGCACAACCGTGTGGAGACCGAGGCCAGCGTCGTCTACGCCGAGCCCGGCGAGATCGGCGCCTGGTCCTGGATTCCGTGGCAGTCCATCCGCGTCGCCGAGCGCAAGAACCTCTCCTTCGTCAACGCCATCGGCCACATGACCGCCGGCCACGGCCCCTGGGGTAGCGTCGTCATCGACGACCAGGGCCGCATCGTCCTCAACGCCGAGTACGCCGTCGTCGCCTCCTTCTCGCGCTTCGACCTCCTCGCCTGGACCGTGGCCTCGGCCGACGCCGCCCAGCTCCACGCCGATCTCACCGGCGAGTACGGCGTCTACGACTGGAGCGCGATCGAAGACAAGGCCCCAGTCTGGAACCAGCACATCGTCCAGCCTAAGCGGCTGCGACAGTTCTCGTCCAAGGCCAAGGCGGGGAAGCTCGCGTACGGCTCCGAGACATGGGACCAGCTCGTCACGCCCTGGCTCAAGCCCACTCAGCGCGTCGTGGACTTCGGCGCCGGATACGGCGACTACGCCAAGCACCTGCGGGCCAAGGGCTTCAACATCCACGACTACGAGCCCTACCGGTGCCGGGACGGTTCTTACGCCGTCGACATCCGGGCCGTCGTCGGCATGATCCGCGACATCGACAAGGACATCCGGGCCAACGGCCTGTACGACGTCGTTGTCCTGGACTCCGTCATCAACGCCACCACCTCGCTCGACTACCAGCATTGGGTGATGACCACCGTCAACGCCCTGTGCGCTGCTGACGGGGTGGTGTGCCTCGGCACGCGGAGCCTTGCACGCGAACTGCGCGACGAGCAGGCCAAGCGGGTCACCTCGCAGACCGCGACCACGAAGATGAGCTTCCTCGACGACGACAACGTGGAGATGAACTTCGTCAAGGGGAAGTGGCAGAAGCTCCGTTTCCACACGCCCGAGACGCTGGAGCCCATGCTCCGGCGCTACTTCAAGGAAGTGAAAGTCACTGACCTCAGCGGGTCCAACCTGAAGGCGACATGCCGTCGTCCCATCCCGCTCCCCAAAGAGGAATACGAGAAGGCGTTCGAAGAGGAATTCAACATGCCTTACCCGAATGGCTTCCGTCATGACAGGCATCTGGAATTGGTGGGAAATTTGATAAAATTGGTAGTGGAGAGAAATGAATCTCTCGCCAATTAGGAAACGCAATTGGGGGGCGCATGTCGCAGCGAATACAGATACAGATTGAATCGCGAAGCCGGTACCACATCATGTGGTTGGCTGGCGTGCGGCACGTCGCCCTCGACCAGCACTGCCTGCGCAGCTTCGGCCAGCCCGACCGCCCGCGGGTGGACGTACGCCGCCGACATCAAACCCTCGAACTCCCGCAGGACAACCCGCCGCTGGCCTGGTACCTGTGCGCTCTGCCCAACCCATGGAACTGGAGTCAGAACGCCCATTTGGCTTTCGAGGGTGCCGCGGGTGAGCAGTGGGAGGGCCTGGCTCTGGTGCCCGGCTTGTACGTGCACCTCGACAATGCTCGCCCTATCGAGGGGTGGGGCGAGCACAGCATCCCTGCGAGTGAACCACGCAGGAACTCGTATCGTTTCCGTACCTGCCGCAACTACCAGTTCGCCTGGTGGCTCCGGATGGAGCGCAACGCACCGGACGCTCCGCCCGAGTACGTGCCGCCGCGGCGTCCCGGAGAAGGTGAGCAGATGTCATTGCTGTGACATCCGTTCGGGCCCGGGGCGTGGCTCCTGCTCTGGGCTCTCTCCATCTCTGACTCGTTCGCGTCCCGTCGTCAGAGGTCTCAAGGCGGTCTACCAGCGGTCGTCCCCGACTAGCGTTCGGCGCTGCGTGCGGTCGGGGGCAGCGTTCACCCGGTCCCTTGTGATGCCGCCGCAACAACTCGAAGGTACCTTCAGCTCCTCGGTGTCGTCAGCTAGGTCGAGTGAAGGCGGGACTCTACCCGGACCGACCCTGCCTGCAGCACTGCCGACGGGATCCACTATGATCGATCGCTGCAGAGTTCAACGGAACGCCGGTCCGAGAGTCACTGTTTGGGAGTCTGCGCATTCGTCGCAGGCGCCCGAGGGGAACAAAGGAAGTCACCCCAGGTAGTTCCGTTGATCAACATGCCGGAATCGTTGCTTCCACCAGGGCATCTGTGATCTCCTGGTGCTCGTTCATGTCAGGCGTACGAAGGGTTGTGCTGTGACGAAGGGATGGTACGGCGTACCCCTTGAACGCAGCGACTACCTCAAGCTCGACCCAAGCGAGAACAGCTGCGATCCCGAGGGCTTTTCGGAGTGGCTTGAAGGCTTCGGTGCGGGCAAGAGGCTGGCTGTCGACCTCTTCTCCGGCGCCGGCGGCCTCAGCTTCGGCGTCCAGCAGGCAGGTTGGACCATCGCGGCCGCCGTGGACTTCGACGACCCGGCGCTGGACACCCA
Organism: Streptomyces actuosus; assembly: GCF_016921115.1. Lineage (GTDB taxonomy): Bacteria > Actinomycetota > Actinomycetes > Streptomycetales > Streptomycetaceae > Streptomyces > Streptomyces actuosus_A. The sequence continues at coordinate 2,461 of NZ_JAFFZS010000078.1, read as the reverse complement.
CAGGGCGAACTTTTCGGGCCTCAGCCTGAAGATGGACCTCGGTGACCCCGCTGAGCGCGACAGGCTCGAGGAGATCCTCAAGCCTGCCAAGATCGACCTTGTGGCCGGAGGGCCTCCCTGTCAGCCCTTCAGTCGGGCCGGGCGTAACAAGATTCGCGACCTCGTCAAGAACCACGGCCGTGATCCGGAGGACCGCCGGAAGGAGCTGTGGAGCGCCTACCTGGACATGGTCAAGCGTATCCGCCCGCGGACGGTCCTCATGGAGAACGTCCCCGACATGGGGCTGCACGACGACTTCTTCGTCATCCGGACAATCGAGGATGAACTGGAGGACCTGGGCTACGCGACACAGGTTCGACTTGTCGACGCGTGGAACTACGGGGTCCCCCAGCATCGGAAGCGTCTCATTCTCCTGGCCCGGAACGACGTCGACCAGTTCACCTGGCAGAAGCCCGACCTCCAGCGCACTACCCTTCGCGACGCCATCGGCGACCTGCCCGAGCTGGAGGTCGTCCCTACCGAGCGAGTTGGACAGCGGGTCCTGAAGTACCGAAAGCCACGAAATCTGTCTGATTTCGCCACGAGGATGCGGGAAGACGCGCCTCGTGGGGTGATCTGGGACCACATGACCCGGCGAGTCCGTAAAGACGACTATCGGATCTTCGAGGTCATGGAGTCCGACACCAAGTACTCGGATCTCCACAAGAAACTGACCAAGGAGGAGATGGAGTACCAGCGGTACAGCGCGGAAAACTACACGGACAAGTACAAGAAGCTGGCCTGGGACGAACTCAGCCGTACGATCACCGCGCACATCGCCAAGGACGGCTACTGGTACATCCACCCGGAGCAGCTGCGGACCCTCACCGTGCGCGAGGCGGCGCGCGTGCAGACGTTCCCGGACCGGTTCCGTTTCGCTGGTACCCGAAGTGACGCCTTCCGGCAGATTGGGAACGCCGTACCTCCCCTGCTGGGGGCAGCCGCCGCGTCGGTACTGAAGCCCGTCGCGGACGCGGCTCCGGAGACTGCCGGGCTCCGGCCACACTGGCGGGAGGTCCGGAGCGCCCTCACCGTGTGGGCGGAACAGCGGCGCGACAGCAGGGACTGGTATCAGCTTCCGAGCGAGGACCCCGTGCCGCTTCATGCCGCCGTCGTGGCCATACTCTCCGGAGCGAAGGCCAAGCCGGCCGTGATGGCCGACATGATGGCCTTGGTCAGAAAGTCGAAGCGGCTCACCGCAACTCTCTTCAAGAAACTGGTCGACGCCGCGCCCACGGCGCCTGTCCGAGCCCGAGTCGACCGCTTGGCGCCGCTGGTGGACAAGCCCTACGACTGGCAGTGGAACAAGCGGTTCGACGTACCTGTCAAGCTGGCCATGAAGCCAGCCGAGGCATCCCTCTACCGACTGCTGATCGGAGAGGATCTCATGCTGGTCGCGCAAGGGACGTTGCGGGTTGCCGCGCGGATAAACGACATCGACACGGATCACCCGAACCGGCTCAGTGAAGGCCGCGTCAACCTGGTGAAGCTCGTGGGGGCGGGAGAGGAAGCACCGCTCCGCATGGGAGCGATCCGCCTCATCGGTTTGGACCACTGCCGGGAAGAGCAACCCATGTGCTCGGGGTGTCCGCTCGCCGCGTACTGTCCCCGGCGGGAAGCAGACGATCTGCTGACACTGGCAGCCATCACCGAGGAGTGACTGGCCGACGGAGCACCGCCCCGTCGGCGCCGGCGATCGCCGCCACCCGCTCTGCCGCCCCCTGGACATCGCGCCGGATCTCGCATTCCCAGACACGGAGCACAGTCCACCCGGCGGCCGCAGCCTGCTCGGTGTTGCGCCGGTCGCGCTTCTTGTTGGTCTCGATCTTTTCCTGCCACAGGGCGGCGTTGGGCCCTCGGAACTCCGCAGGGGAGTGATCCGGACAGCCGTGCCAGAAGCAACCGTCGACAAAAACCGCCAGGTGATATCGGGGGAGCACGAAGTCGGCAGTGCATCGGGGCGCCACCCGCTTGTGGAGACGGAACCTGAGGCCCAGCCGGTGTACCGCCTTCCTGAGTGCCACTTCCGGCTTGGTGTCCCTCACGCGCCGGCCGCGAAGGTGCTCCCCTTCCGCAGTGGCAACCCACTGCTGGTTCGGCGTCCTGCCTGCTCCGGCCATGCTCGCAGCCCCAGCCTGTCGATGTTCTCCGAGAGGGAGAGTGCCACACTCTCCTCATGATCCGAGAACCAGCCGAACTTCATGTCGATGACCAGGGACGTGTCGAGCTGCCGCTCGGCCTGCTCGCAGAAGCTGGTATCACACCTGGTGCCGACCTCGTTGCTTTCAGTGATGGTGAAGTTCCCCCCTCGAACTGGACAGCGGGTGTTTACGCTGCCGGGACGAGGTTCTGCCTGAGCAAGGATCTCGTTTCGAGTGGAGTGACGTACCCGTAGTCGGGGTGCCGACGGAGCCGGCTGCGG
>NZ_JAFFZS010000077.1 GCF_016921115.1 Streptomyces actuosus | reverse complement strand
GGGCTTGGCCCTGCTCCGCAAGCGCGTCCTGCTGGCCGGGTGACCGTGCGGCGGGGGCGGGCCCGTGACCGTCCGTCAACGCTGCACGGAAAGTGATCCAGAACCAGGATTCACCCGTCGCCGACACACGAATGATCGCAGCTTCCCAAGCTGAGGTTCAGGAAGCTTCTGACTCACACGGGCCGGCCGTCGCGACTTGCTCTGGTCGACGACGCGAGCCGGTAGTGACTGAGGCGGGTGGGGTGGCCGGAGCGTACGCGCGTCTGATCGGTCGGCGCACTCGTGGCTGACTGTCGTCGGCTGAGGTACGTTCCACAACCGTGCCAGATTCAGGGGTCAGCCACTGTCGGCCAAGGAAACCTGCGGTCGAATTTTCGCCTCGCCAGGTCTCGAAACTCCAGGTCAGTGACGTGACGTGGTTGTCTTCGCCCGGATCTGTGCCGACGGCCACAGCGAGCGGGTTGCACGTAGGCTCATACTGAGTCATGACAAAGCCTGCGGCACCGAAGCGTCATTTGCCCACCAGCCCCTTCAGGGCCTCGGTCACACCGGCTCCCAAGCACTTCGCCATGGGCGACCAGGTCACACACGACATGTACGGCCTCGGCCGGGTGATCGGCATCGAGGACGGAATCGCGGCGCTCGTGGATTTCGGCTCAGCGCAAATGCGGATCTTGAGCCCGTACGCCAAGATGACCAAGCTGTAGGACCGCTGTGCCCGGTCACGGCACGCCAGGCCCCATCAGGGACCTGTAACGAAAGGCAGACCTCTCATCGACCCGACGTCGCTGTTCTCCGCCCTGGAGGGGCACACCCGCCGTTCCACGGTGGTATCACCGCCTCCGACGACAAAACCCTTCCAGCCCCCGGACTTCGGAGAAGACGAGATCTTCTGGTCTGAGGATGCACAGGTGCCCGCCCCAGGCACGCCTGCGGCCCGGTCCAAGGCTGCCTAGCGGTGGCCTCGACAGCTACTCGCGAGCTGTCTCCGGTGCTGCAGTGAAGAGCGCAGCCGTCTCAGTTTCCTTCTCATTCAACTCCGTTCACGGTCGTTCAGGCGACACCCGGAGCAGTCCCCGCGTCGACAGCCAGCCGCCCATGAACGCAGGTGAACGCTCTTGAACGCGGCCCACCACCACAGTTGGAAAGCGTGTTGGAGGGGCCGAACTCCGCCAGGCGTCTGACCGTGGGATGTCAGTGCTGGGGTGAGGTCGTCTGCCGAACGCCGGTGCATGCCACCATTGCGTCGCCGTCCTGTTCGAGGAACAGCATGAAGACCCACGATCCGTCAGCAGCCCTGATCTGGCCCAGTCGAACCGGTCGGCCGTGTCGGTCGAGGCGCTGCACGGCCTGCTCCAGGCCGCTCGTCTCGATGCCCTTCCCGAGGGTGTACCTGAGGCGGCGTCCGTAGATTCGGGCGAGTGACTCGGCGGATGTCGTCCCTTCCCACACAATGTAAGAAGCGCCAGCACGTAGCGCAGTCCGGGCAGCCGCCGACGTTTCGTCGTCACCACTCAGCAGCCGTTCGAGTCGATCCCGCTCCATGGCCTCACCCCAGCCAGGATCGTGCTGTACAGCAACGAAGTACACTTTGTCAATCCCCTCGCAGCGTGGAGACGATCTATGGGGCCAGTCCCTCGGTGAGGGCGGCCCGGTAATCGCGTTCATAGTCGATCGGGCTCTTGAACCCGCACACGCTGTGTAGCCGCCTGGAGTTGTAGAAGTCGGTGATCCAGGTGGCGATCCTGATGCGGGCCTCGGTGCGGGTGCGGAAGGTGTGCCGGTGGACGTACTCGACCTTCAGCACGCTGTTGAACGCCTCGCTCACGGCGTTGTCGAAACACGAGCCGACTCGGCCCATGGACTGCACGATGCCCAGCTTGCGGCAGGCCCGCTTGAACTTGGGAGACGGGAAAAGCAGCGAAGGCGGTCAGGTCCTCCTTGGCGTCCAGGAGCATCTGCCTGAGCTTGGGAAACTGCTGCCCGAGCATGTCGGCCACCGCATCGAGCTGGTGGTGGACGGCTTCGGCGGTGGGCTGGATGAAGATGGTGCGGATGGTCGCCGCGACCATTTCGCCGGATCCCTTGGGGACCACGGAAAACACATTCCTCAGTGCGTCCAAGCGGCGCAACCGGCTGGCCCGGATTCTGGCGAACGCCCTGGATGCCGCCGCGGGCGCGGAGTGGAACGCCGACACGGACTTCGACGTCCGGCTTCAGGACGTCTCGCTCACCAATCGCCGCCCGGACGGTTCGGCGCGGCGCATGCCGTGCGAGGTCACTGGCCAGTGGGGCGCCGGAGGCCCTCGCTTCTCCGGCATGCCCTGCCGCAGGGCCGCCGGGCAGCGTCACGGATGGTGTTCGTCGTGAAGGCTGATCTCTGCCCAGATCGACTTCCCTCCGGCCCCGTGGCGGGTGCCCCACCGCTCGGCGAACTGGGCGACGAGCAGCAGGCCGCGCCCGCCCTCGTCGAGCATGCGTGCTCGACGCATGTGCGGGGCGGTGCTGCTGGCGTCGGAGACCTCGCAGATGAGCACGGTGTCGCGGATCAGGCGCAGGTGGACGGGAGGGGCGCCGTACCGGATCGCGTTGGTGACCAGTTCACTCACCACCAGCTCGGCGGTGAAGACCACCTCGTGCAGTCCCCAGCTCGCGAGGCGGCGGGCGACCTGGGCGCGGGCGTCGGCCACGGCGGCCGGGTCGGACGGCAGATCCCAGGTGGCGACCTGGCTCGCGTCGAGGGCCCGGGTACGGGCGACGAGCAGTGCGACGTCGTCCGACGGCTGTGCGGGGAGCAGGCTCCGGACCAGGTCGTCGCAGGTGGCCTCCAGCGAGGGAGCGGGCCGCTCCAGGCATCGGCGCAGCAGCGCCATGCCTCTGCCGAGGTCGTGGTCGGGGACCTCGACGAGGCCGTCCGTGTACAGCACGAGGAGGCTGCCGCGGGGAACGTCCCATTCGACCGCTTCGAAGGGCAGCCCGCCCACTCCCAAGGGCGGGCCGACGGGAAGATCGATGAACTCGGCCTTGCCGTCGGGGGTGACCACGGCGGGCGGGGGGTGGCCCGCGCCGGCGGCGGCGCAGCGGCGCGAGACCGGGTCGTAGACGAGATAGAGGCATGAGGCGATGAGGTCGGTGCTGATCTCGAGCTCGGAATCCGTTGCCGGGTCCTCCTCCGCCCTGAGGTGGGTGATCAGGTCGTCGAGGTGGACGAGGAGCTCCTCGGGGGGCAGGTCGACGTCCGCCAGCGTGTGTACCGCGGTCCGCAGCCGCCCCATGGTCGCGGACGCGCGCAGGCCGTGGCCCACCACGTCTCCGACCACCAGGGCGACCCGTGCGCCCGACAGCGGGATCACATCGAACCAGTCGCCGCCCAGCCCTGCCCGGGACCGGGCCGGGAGGTAGCGGTAGGCCACCTCCACGGCCCCCTGTGCGGCCGGCCGCTGCGGCAGCAGGCTTCGCTGCAGGGCCAGGGCGGTGGTCCGCTCGCGCGTGAAGCGCCGGGCGTTGTCCACGGCGACGGCTGCGCGTGCGGCGATCTCCTCGGCGAGGAGCAGATCGTCCTCGTCGAAGGAGTCCCGGCGGCGGTGGCGGACGAGTACGGCCACGCCGAGCGTGATGCCGCGGGCGCGCAGCGGGATGACCATGACCGAATGCATCCCGAAGTCACGGACCTTGGCCGCGCGCCCGGGGTCGGTGGCCTGCCAGCTCTCGATGGCTTCGTCCAGGGTGCTGTGCAGTGACGACCGGCCCGTGGCCAGGCAGCGGGCGGGGGGCGACGATCCCGGGTAGTAGTCCACCTCCCCCGGCTGGATCACCGCCTCGGGGATGCCGGGGAGGACGGACCGCTGGGCGGCGCGGCGCAGCGCGACGGAGCCCGTGACGGACGGTTTGGGCTCGACTCCGCGGAACAGTCCGTCCAGCAGGTCGATGCTGATGAAATCGGCGAGCCGTCCTACTGCCACGTCGGCCATCTCCTGGGCCGTCCGCATCACGTCGAGGGTGCTGCCCACCTGAGCGCTGACGTCGTTCAGCAGGGCCAGCCGTTCCCTGGCGTGGTGCTGTTCGGTGACGTCGAGGGCGATGAGCTGCACGTGCCGCACCTGTCCTGCCGGGTTCCTCAGGGGGGACACGGACACGGCCCAGTATCTCGCGCGGGCTCCGGGCTGCGGTCGGCCGTGCACCGGGAACCGCTCCGGTTCTCCCGTCTCGAACACCCGGCGCATGCCCTCTTCGACCACGGTGCAGATGTGCGGGGGCAGGATGTCGGTGATGCGCCGACCGCGTATCTGCGACTCCGTGAGGCCCAGTTCACGGGCCGCGCCGGCGCTCCCGCGCAGAACCCGCAACTCGGCGTCGCAGATCATCGCGGGCAGGTGACACTGCGCGAACGCTTCCTCCGCCGTCGCCTCGTCCTCGTGCGGACGCGGTCCCCGGAGCGGCCGCGGCTGCTGTGGCGACGTGGCCACGACGAGCCACTGGGCGTCGCCCGCACGGTCGAGCGACGCGTACGCCCGCAACGCGGCTTCCACCTCGTGGCCGTCCTGGTGCCGCAGCGGGGTCGGCCGGCTGCTTCGTCCCTCGAGAACCGCGGAGAGATCCCCCGCGATGTCGGCGTTCCCGCCGAGCAGGCGGGCCGCGGGACGCCCTACGACGTCCTCGTACGGATACCCGAGCAACCCCTGCGCGCCGGAACTCCACCCCGTGACGATCCCGCGCGCGTCGACGACTGCCGTGACCGAGGCGGCCGGATCAGGCAACCGGTCGGGGCCGTTTCCGAGGGGGCCGGCTTGCTCCATGTCCATTCATCGCCCATCCTGCCCCGGGCTCTCGGGGCCTGGGGAAGACCCAGCAGGGAGCGCGGGGCGGCGAACGTCGTATCCGTCGCGTCGGCTCCTCCCTCACTTGTATCTCTCCTCGCGCGCACACGCAGGTCGGCAGGCGGCGCGGAAATGCCGCCCGGGGGCCGCTGTGCGGTGGCGGCGGCCCCCGGTGGCGCCGGGGTCAGGTGTTCCTGGTCTTCCGGCGCCGTACGGCCGTGTAGCCGACGGCGGCGAGGACCAGCAGGCCGGCGGCGACCACGGCTACGACGTCGGCGCCGATGCCGCTGGTGGAACCGGCCGCCTGGTCGCAGTACCGGCCGTCGTCGTCCTTGACCGTGATGGTCAGGTGGCCGCGGTCGCCGATCGCTGCGGACGTCCCGTGCTGCCCTGCGACGTCGACCGGGTAGCTTCCCGGTCGGATGTCGCAGCTGATGGTGCCGTCGCCCTCGCCGAAGCTGTTCTTGCGCATCTCCACGGTCACGTCCTCGGTGAACGCCGGGGACTTCACGCGGAAGGTGCCGTTGCCGTCGGCGGCCAGGGAGGTCAGGTCGACGTCGGACGTGATCACGACCGGCGCTCCCTGCCGCAGGGGGCCGTCCGCGGTGCTGTCGCTGTCGTCGTCGCGGACGCTGATGCTCAGGCCGGGGCCGTCCGCCGCCGATGCCGTGTGAGAGCCGGTGAGGCCGATGACGGTCGCGGTGAGAGCGGTCGCTGCAGTGCGCAGGTACATCGCGCCTACCTCGCCTTCCTGGGAGGGGTGTCAGCCGGCCTTGGGCGGCACGAGCATGTGTTCACGGCCGAGGGTGGTGGAGGTGTCGGTGTAGAGGGTGGTCTCACCGTCCGACCAGCGCACGAACAGGTCATCGGGCTCGCCCGGCGTGTAGGCGCCCGCAGTCATGACGGAGGCGTGGGTCCACAGCTTGTCAGAGGAACGCATCCGGACTTCCGTTCCCACACCCGAGGGGCCGGTGTCGCGGTAGAGGGAGAGCTCGCCGTCCGACCAGCGCACGATCACGTCCCAGTGGGAGCCGCCGGCGAAGTTGCCCGCGGTGAGGATCGTGGCGTGCTTCCAGGTGGCGTTGGGGTCCTTGAGCTTGTGCTCGTGGAGGAGGCCCCGGCCGTCGACGTCGGTGTAGAGGGAGAGTTCCCCGTCCACCCAGCGGACCATGAGGTCGTCGGTCCACTTGTTGTCGCTGTAGCGTCCGGCCGTGATCTGGATGGCGTTCCGCCACGTCGGGTTGGGCTTCTGGAGCTGCGTCTCCTTGGCGAATCCGCCCTTTCCGTCGCCGGTGTAGAGGGTGACCTCGCCGTCCACCCAGACCACGACCAGGTCGGAGGCGTCGCTGCCGGTGAAGTCGCCGCCGGCGATGACCTTGGCGTCCTTCCAGGTGGCGGACTTCGTGATCCTCTTCTCGCCGGAGAAGCCGCCCCTGCCGTCACCGGCGTAGAGGGTGACCTCGCCGTCCACCCAGACCACGATCAGGTCGGTCCTGCCGTCGCCGTTGTAGTCGCCGGAGGCCAACTTCTCGGCATGGGTCCACAGGCCGCCGCCGGTGGGGTACATGCTGTAGCCGCGCGGGTATGTGCGCGGTTCGGTGTTGTTCTTCGCGGCGGCGTAGATCTCCAGGGCGCGCTTGTCGTAGGTGACGGCGAAGGAGATGCGGTCGCTGTCGTTCTCCAGGCCGCCGCCGTAGTAGCCGCCGAGGTTGCCGATCACGGTTCCGCTGCCGGTCGTGGTGTTCAGGCCGGTGATCCAGGGACTGCCGGAGGTGCCTCCGTAGAAGCCGCCGCACTCCATGCGCATCTGCCGGTAGCCGGGGAGCTGACGGGTGGTGACACCGGGGCAGATGATCGGGCGGTTCTTCGGGTTGTGGCTTCCCGGGTAGCCGACCACGGTCACGGTCCGGCTGTAGTCCCCGTTCACCGGGGCGAGCTCGAGAGCGGCGCCGACGGCCTTCTGCAGGCTGTGGTTGCTGCTGTTGGCGCCCACCCGGGCGAAGGCGTAGTCCAGGTCGGAGTAGGCGTCACGGGTGGGCTTGCCGCCCACCCTGTACCAGCGGGAGTCGCGGATCCACTTCTGCACGGGGAACCGGCCGTAGGGGGCCGGGTTCGTCGCCGCGCCGTCGTAGCGGGGTACGAACATGCCCTTGCTGCCGCCCGAGCAGTGGGCGGCGGTCAGGATGACGTTGCCCTGCGGGCTGTCGATGACACTGGCCGAGCAGAAGCGTGCTTCCAGTCGGTCGGTGGCGGGGTTCCGTGTGTAGTGGAAGAAGGTGCCCACGGTGGGGACGCCTGTGAAGTAGTGGCCGTCCTTGGTGGTTGCCGCGGACGACAGGCGCGCCGCGGGTCTCCGGTCCGCGGGGGCCTCGGGGCGGGGAGAGTCCGGAGTGGCCGCGGCCATCCGCTCCGGTGTCCAGAACCTCTCGGCCGCTTCGCTCGTCCACGCGTCGCCGTCGAGCTCAGCGTCGGGGTCGAGCTCAGCGTCGGGGTCTGGGTCAAGGTCGGGGTCGGCGGACGGTGTGGGCGCGGCGGGGATGGCGGAGGACCCCGAGGACGCGGCTGGTGCGGGTGTTGCCGGCGCGGAGGGGGTGGAGGCGCCCGACGGCGCCGGTGACGTGAGGGAATCCGAGGGCGTGGGGGGTGCCGGGCTGGCGGAAGGGGCGATCGGGGGAAGGGTGTCTGCGACGGCGGGTGTGGCGGTTGCCAGAACGAGCGCACCGGCTGACAGCAGTAGCTTGTGCATTCGGGTCATGTGCATGTGTCCTCAACACGTACGTGGCTCTCGGCATGCTGGTGGTCCCGCGGGCGGCCAGGTCGGCTCGACACACGCCGGACCCCGCGACGGCGGGCATGGTGGTGGCTGGATCCGCGGCAACGGCAGCCGCTTCGTGAGGTCGCAGCCGCGACGACTGCGCTGTTCCGCTCGGTACTTCAGGGAGCGCTCGGCTCTCCGGTCATCCGATCCGTTGTGATCGAGGCACGGTGGCAACGGCAACCGCGTCCGCCGCAGCTGGCACGCACTGGTACCTGGTCATGAGTCCCCCGTTCCGCGAGCCGTGGCCGGACGAGCGAGTTGGTCAGACTGAGGTTCCCCCTGTCGGCCGGACAGCTTGATACTGGGACGGATGGTCCCGGAGGAAGCAGTCACAGGTAGTGAGTAGCAAGAGCAACATGGGTAAGCGGTACACGGCCGAGTTCAAGCGGGA
>NZ_JAFFZS010000076.1 GCF_016921115.1 Streptomyces actuosus | reverse complement strand
CTCCGCCGCGAAGGTCTCCAACTCACCACGCACCACAGCAATCTCGTCCGGAGTCACGCAGACTCAACGCCACGCCGGGCCCACAGGACACGCACCGCCACAACCAACCTGACCAAGCACTACTAGGCGCGGGAGCGCTTCTTGAACAGCAGCCGCGGCAGCGCGGCGGGGACCGGCCTGCGGGTGGTCGCCGGCGACGGCACGGGGGCCTGGGCCAGGGACTCGTCGGGCAGCGGCAGCACCGCGCCGCTCGGCTCCAGCCGCAGCACCCGGCACTCGCGTGCCCAGCGCTCCGGCATCGCCTCGCCGTCGGGCGCGTTGAGCCGCTTGCCCTTCAGCTCGGCGACGGCCGCCTGCCACGCCGCGGACCCGGGTGCCAGTTCGACGACCTGCGCGGTGAAGGAGACCAGTCGGCCGCCCTTGTCCTTGCTGCGGACGGTGACCTCGGCGCGGCCGCCGTCGGCCAGGCCGGGCAGCGGCTGCTCGCCGGGACCGTCGCCGACCAGACAGGCCGCGCCCTCGTGCCAGGCGTGCCACACGGCACGGGCGGTCGCGGTGCCGGTCCCCCGGACCCAGATCAGCCCGGACTTCTTCGTGGCCTCCTCGACGAGGGCCTCATCGAGCAGCTCGCTTGTCATGCGACCAGCCTAACCAGGGGTGCGCGGACCGAGTACTACAGCCAGCCGTTGCGCTTGAGGGTGCGGTGGATGCCGAGGCAGAGAGCCACCGTTACCGACAGGATCACCGGGTAGCCGTACCTCCAGTGCGTCTCGGGCATGTGGTCGAAGTTCATGCCGTACACCCCGCACACCATCGTCGGCACGGCGATGATGGCGGCCCAGGACGTGATCTTCCGCATGTCCTCGTTCTGCGCGACGGACGCCTGTGCGAGGTTGGCCTGGAGGATCGAGTTGAGCAGTTCGTCGAAGCCGACGACCTGCTCCTGGACCCGGGCGACGTGGTCGGCGACGTCCCGGAAGTACTTCTGGATGTCGGGGTCGATCAGCCGCATCGGCCGCTCGCTGAGCAGCTGCATGGGCCGCAGCAGCGGCGAAGCGGCCCGCTTGAACTCCAGGATCTCCCGCTTGAGCTGGTAGATCCGGCCGGCGTCGGTGCCGCGCGGGGTGCCCTTGCGGCCGGGCGAGAACACGTCGGTCTCGACGGCGTCGATGTCGTCCTGGAGCGCGTCGGCGACCGCGATGTAGCCGTCGACGACGTGGTCGGCGATGGCGTGCAGCACTGCCGAGGGGCCCTTCGCCAGCAGTTCCGGGTCGTCCTGGAGGCGGTGGCGCAGGGCGCGCAGGGAGCCCTGGCCGCCGTGCCGGACGGTGATGAAGAAATCCCGCCCGGTGAAGCACATGACCTCGCCGGTCTCCAGGACCTCGCTGTTGGCGGTCAGTTCGTCGTGCTCGACGTAGTGGACGGTCTTGAAGACGGTGAACAGGGAGTCGTCGTACCGCTCCAGCTTCGGCCGCTGGTGCGCCTGCACGGCGTCCTCCACGGCCAGCGGGTGCAGCCCGAACTCACCGGCGATACCGGCGAACTCCGCCTCGGTGGGCTCGTGCAGGCCGATCCAGACGAAGCCGCCGTCGCGCCGCACCCGGCGCATCGCCTCGTGCGGGGTGAGCGGCTGGTCGGTGGCCAGGCGGGCGCCGTCCCGGTAGATGGCGCAGTCGACCACGGCCGACGCCGCCGCCGGGCCGCGGGCGGGCTCGTAGACGGTGTCGTAGCCGCGGCCGCCCTGGTGCTTGCGCAGGGAGGGACGGGCGGGGCGGACCGCGGACCGCAGGTCGCGGATCATCGACATGGCAGGGCTCCTTCGCGGCGAGAGCAAAGAAAGTCCGCCACGACGGCTGGAACTGCCCGGAATGAGGACGTCCTCACGTCGGATGTTTGGCACGTCCACAAAGCGGGGAGCACCGCACCGTCGCGGTGGCGAGCTTCGCTACTGACTGAGATCAGGCAAAACGAAACGAAGTGCTCTTCCGGAGCGGGCGAGCGCGAAAGGCGGGAAGCCAGGGCTGGAGCCGGAGCAACTGCGTCAACGGGCGGAAGAGCGAGTGGTACTGCACGGTCGACTTCGATCCATGACAGCCCCACCTCCTCCGGCCGGTCCCTCGTAAGGGAGTCCCATCGGCGTCGGGGCCGGACCGCGACGCTGCTGCGTGCTGCCCCGACCGGCCAAGAGTATCAGCCGACCGCAGTGTCAAGGCGCGGCTTTGCCCCGTACTGACGAGTTCTATGCTCGCCGCATGGCTGATGTTCTTCCGCTGGTCGAGGCTCGGTTGCGCACCGCGCTGGGTGAACCGGACGCGCGTGCCGCGGTCACCTTCCTCGGCGCCGACCGTATCGAGGTGCTCCGGTTCCGGGGCGAATCCGAGGAGGGTGCCGTCGTCCGCTACGCCACACTCGGCATGTCCGCGCAGCCCATGACGGACCCCACGGCCATGGTCGCCGATCCTGTGGAGGGGCCCCGCGCCGAGCTGCTGCTGACGGTCCGCCCAGGGGGTGCCGACACCGACAAGGTGCTGCGCCCGCTCGCCGTGCTGGCCGCGTCTCCGCAGGTCGAGGGCCTGGTGGTGCTGCCGGGCGCGTCGCTGGACGTGGGAGGGCCGCTGTGGCCGGGCGCCCCGTTCACCTCGGTGCTCGTGGCCGAGCCGGGCGGCCTCGTGGAGGACCTGGAACTCGACGACCCGATGGATCCGGTGCGCTTCCTCCCGCTGCTGCCGATGACTCCGAACGAGGCCGCGTGGAAACGCGTCCACGGCGCCCAGGCGTTGCACGAGCGGTGGCTGGCGAGCGGGACGGATCTCCGGGACCCGGCCCGGAGATCCGTCCCGCTGGAGTGAGGAACATCACCAACCGGCCAAGGGGAAGCGGAAGTTGGTTTCGACCGCGGTCGGGTGCGCGGCTCAGGTGGAGAACACCGTGACCGCGTCCTCGGTGGCGTGCTGCGGCCGTAGCACCCCGGCGTCGTGCGTGAGCGCGTCGCGCCGTACGAGAACCACGAGCGCGCCCGCCACCGCGGTGGCCGCCGCGACCGCGAACGGGACGTGGAGGTCGCTCCACTGCTCGATCTTCGGCGCCAGGTACGGCGCGGCGGCCGCCGCGAACCAGCGCACGAAGTTGTAGCCCGCGCTCGCCACCGGGCGCGGGGCGTCGGAGACGCCGAGGGCCAGCTCGGTGTAGACGGTGTTGTTGACGCCGATGAACGCGCCGGACAGGACGGTGCAGACGATCGCGGTGCCGCGGTCGCCGTAGCCGAGGGCGAGCACGTCGGCCGCGAGCAGGAGCAGCGAACCGCCGAGCACCTTCAGTGAGCCGAACCGCGCCTGCAGGCGAGGGGCCGCGATCACCGAGAAGACCGCGAGCAGCACACCCCAGGCGAAGAAGACCGCGCCCGACCTGTACGGCGTCATGTTCAGCACGAACGGCGTGAAGGCCAGCACCGTGAAGAACGTGTAGTTGTAGAAGAACGCGGACGCCGCGGCGGAGGCGAGCCCGCCGTGGCTCAGCGCCTTGATCGGGTCCAGCAGCGAGGTCCTGCGGGCCGGTTTCGGCTGCTCCTTCAGGAACGCCGTGATGCACGCGAAGCCGACGGCCATGAGGAGGGCGGTGCCGAAGAACGGGTAGCGCCAGCTGGCGTCGCCCAGGGAGGCGCCGATCAGCGGGCCGCAGGCCATGCCGAGGCCGAGGGCGGACTCGTAGAGCAGGATCGCCGCGGCGCTGCCGCCCGCCGCCGCGCCGACGACGACCGCCAGGGCGGTCGACACGAACAGGGCGTTGCCCAGGCCCCAGCCGGCCCGGAAACCGACCAGCTCACCGACCGAGCCCGAGGTGCCGGCCAGGCCGGCGAAGACCACCACGAGCGCCAGACCGGCCAGCAGGGTCCTCCGGCCGCCGATGCGGCTGGAGACGAAGCCGGTGAGCAGCATGGCGACCGCGGTGATCAGGAAGTACGAGGTGAACAGCAGAGAGACCTGACTGGGCGTCGCCTCCAGACCCCGGGCGATGGACGGCAGGATCGGGTCGACCAGCCCGATCCCCGTGAAGGCGACGACCGACGCGCCGGCGGTGGCCCAGACCGCCTTGGGCTGTCGCAGGATGCCGCCGGCACCCGCGTCGAACGGGTCCATGTCTTCTCCCTCCAGTAAGTTAGCAACTCTAATGGGTGTAGAATACATGCAATGGGGTTCCAGCCGGACGGGTGATCGTCCTTGACGGGACGCGGCAGGGGTAGGACCGTGGGGCCCTATGAGGGGCGAACCCAGTTGCCCGAAGTGTGGTGGCCGGGTCAGGGCTCCCGGCCTCTTCGCCGATTCCTGGCAGTGCGACGTGCACGGCACCGTGTATCCGCTGCAGCCCGTGATCCCGCCCAGCGTCGAGGCCCTCAGTGTGGTCGTGCACCGCACGCAGGTCCCGGTGTGGATGCCCTGGCCGCTGCCGGTCGGCTGGCTGTTCACCGGCGTGGCGTACGCGGGTGACGACCGCAGTGGAGGTCGTGCCACGGCCGTCGCGTGCAGCGGACCCGGCCCGCTCGGTGGCGTCGGCGAGCTGATCCTCGTCGCCGAGGAACTCGGCGTCGGCCTCGGTGCGCGGTACGCCGGCATCGACGGTCCCGACCCGGGGCCGTACCTGGACGTCGAGAAGCCGCCCCAGGCCAAGGTCCTGGCGGCCGGCCGTCCGACCCCGCTCTGGCTCGTCTCCAAGACGCCCGACGACCGCGCCGTCTTCGCGGGCGAGGCCCTCGGTATGTGGCTGTGGGCGGTGGTCTGGCCGGAGCAGTCGGGGATGCTGATGTACGACGAGCTGGTCCTGACCGATCTGCGGGACGCAGGGGCGGAGGTGGAGCTCGTGCCGTGCGGTGCGCTGTCGCCGCGCCTGCTCAAGCCGTAGCTGTTGGAGTCGTGGCCGGAGCGGGAGTCGTGGCCGGAGCTGTGGCCGTCGCCGTCGTCATGGCGGTGGCCCCGGATGTTCCGTACCGCGCAGGGGGTCGCGCGCGCCCGGCGTCCCGGGCCCCGCGTTCCCGGGGGTTCTCGCTTCTCCGGGTCCCCTCTCCGGGTCCCCGCGGTCGCGACACCCTGAGGTCCCGGGGGTCCGGCCGGGAGGGGTGGGGGAGTCCCGGTGGCCGGGGGCGGGGCTCCTGCGGCCCAGGAGGAATGCCCCGTGGTCCCGGGTGAGTTGCCCGGGACCACGCATGTAAGGGGCGCTGGGCGGTGCGGGTGTGACAATCGGGCTGGCAAATCCGGTTATCCTTGGGTGTCCCCGTCCCTCCGTCCTCGCCTGGAGTCAGCGTCGTGCGCATCGATCTGCACACCCACTCCACTGCGTCCGACGGTACGGACACCCCGGCCGAACTGGTCCGCCGCGCCGCAGCGGCCGGTCTGGACGTCGTCGCGCTGACCGACCACGACACCACGCGCGGACACGCGGAGGCCCTCGCCGCTCTGCCCCAGGGGCTCACCCTGGTCACCGGTGCGGAGCTGTCCTGCCGGGTCGACGGCGTCAGCATGCACATGCTGGCCTATCTCTTCGACCCCGCCGAGCCCGACCTGCTCGCCGAGCGCGAGCTCGTCCGGGACGACCGGGTGCCGCGGGCCCGCGGGATGATCGCCAAGCTGAACGGACTGGGTGTGCCCGTCACCTGGGAGCAGGTCGCCCGGATCGCCGGCGACGGGTCCGTGGGGCGGCCGCACATCGCCACCGCCCTCGTCGAGCTCGGCGTCGTGCCGACCGTGAGCGACGCCTTCACCCCGGCGTGGCTCGCCGACGGCGGGCGTGCCCATGTGGAGAAGCACGAGACCGACCCCTTCGAGGCGATCAGGCTGATCAAGGGTGCGGGCGGCGTCGCCGTCTTCGCGCACCCCGCCGCGAGCAAGCGCGGGCGCACGGTCCCGGAGTCCGTGATCGCCGAGTTGGCCGCTGCCGGCCTGGACGGCGTCGAGGTCGACCACATGGACCACGACGAGCCGGCCCGGGCCCGGCTGCGGGGACTCGCCGAGGACCTGGGGCTGCTGGTGACCGGCTCGTCCGACTACCACGGCAGCCGCAAGAGTTGCGTGCTCGGCGAGTACACGACCGACCCCGAGATCTACGGGGAGATCACCCGGCGGGCGACCGGGGCGTTCCCCGTGCCGGGGGCCGGCGGGGCCTGAGTCCGTTCTCCCCCCGTCCGCTCACCCTCTCCACTTCACCGGCAAGGCCCTCATGTTCGACGTCGCCGTCTTCGGCTCGCTCTTTTTGACCCTGTTCGTCATCATGGATCCCCCTGGGATCACCCCGATCTTCATCGCGCTCACCGGGGGCCGTCCGGCCCGCGTGCAGAAGCGGATGGCGCTCCAGGCCGTCTGTGTGGCCGGTGGGGTGATCACGGTGTTCGGCCTGCTCGGCCACCAGATCCTCGACTACCTGCACGTCTCCGTGCCCGCGCTGATGATCGCGGGCGGACTGCTGCTCCTGCTCATCGCCCTCGACCTGCTCACCGGCAAGACCGACGAGCCGAAGCAGACCAAGGACGTGAACGTCGCCCTCGTCCCGCTGGGCATGCCGCTGCTCGCCGGTCCCGGTGCGATCGTGTCCGTCATCCTCGCCGTGCAGAAGGCCGACGGCGTGGCCATGCAGGTCTCGGTGTGGGCCGCGATCCTCGCCATCCACGTCGTGCTGTGGCTCGTGATGCGCTACTCGCTGCTGATCATCCGGGTCATCAAGGACGGCGGCGTGGTGCTGGTGACGCGGCTCGCGGGCATGATGCTCTCCGCGATCGCGGTGCAGCAGATCATCAACGGCATCACCCAGGTGATCCACGGCGCCTGAGGCCCCGGGGTGTGCGGTGGACGCGGGCGCCGCACACCGGGCGGCGCGCACAAGCGGGAGAGCCCCGTACGGCGTCGATGCCGTACGGGGCTCCTGAAGCTCCCGGCCGCGGTCCTGCTCTCCGGTGGTGTCCCGGTTCCGGTGCGTTCCGTCGCCCCGGTCGTCCCTGCCGCGCCTCGGTGTGCTGGTGTCGCGCTGTTACGAGGCCGCGTTCTCGGCCGGGCGGATCCACAGGCGCTGACCGATCGAGGCGGCCTGCTGCACGATCCGGTTGACGGAGGCGGCGTCCACGACGGTGCTGTCCACGGGTGTACCGTCGACGTCGTCGAGTCGCATGATTTCGAAGCGCATGGTGGCTTCCCCTTCCTCTCGCGTTCCGTAGGAGTCAACACGGCCCGTGTTACGAACATTCCCTACGCTAAAGAAATTTTTCGAACGACTAATTACTAGCCAGTAAGAGGATCGAGTGGGGAAGTTCCGGGACTGAACGGGACCGGTTGTGTTCGTAGCGTGACCACCGGGACAATGGAGCCGATGAACGACGACCTCGCGGCCCTGGCGGCCCGTATCGACCGCACGAACGAGCTGCTCCAGCGCATGCTCGCCGAGGTGGCCAAGACACCCTCCACCCATGCGATCTTCGTCGACGCGGGATATCTCTACGCCGCCGCGGGCCGGCTGGTGGCCGGCACCGAGGACCGCCGCGCCTTCGACCTCGACGCCGAGGGCCTGATCGAGGCCCTCATCGACCGGGCGCGCACGATCTTCGCGGACAGCCGGCTGCTCCGCGTCTACTGGTACGACGGCGCCCGGCGCCGCATCCACACCGCCGAGCAGCAGTCCATCGCGGAACTGCCGGACGTCAAGGTCCGCCTGGGCAACCTCAACGCCAACAACCAGCAGAAGGGCGTCGACTCGCTGATCCGCAGCGACCTGGAGTCCCTCGCCCGGCACCGCGCCATCAGCGACGCCGCCCTCCTCGGCGGCGACGAGGACCTGGTGTCTGCGGTGGAGGCGGCGCAGGGGTACGGCGCCCGGGTCCACCTGTGGGGCATCGAGGCGCCGGAGGGCCGCAACCAGGCGGAACCGCTGCTGTGGGAGGTCGACAGCGAGCGCACCTTCGACCTCGAGTTCTTCAAGCCGTACGTGTCCCGGCGCACGGCGGCCAGCTACGAGAGCTCCACCTCCGCCCGGCCGACCCGCGAGGACGTCCGCTTCGTCGGCGCCCAGATCGCCGCGAAGTGGCTGGCCGCGCGGGGCCGCGAGACGCTGGCCGAGCTGCTGCCCGGCCATCCCTATCTGCCCGGCTCGGTCGACCAGGACCTGCTCGTGGAGGCGGAAGGCCTGCTGCAGTACTCGCTGCGCGGCCAGGCCGACCTGCGGCGGGCACTCCGGGACGGCTTCTGGGAGCACCTGCAGACCCAGTTCTAGTAGTGCTTGGTCAGGTTGGTGTGTGGGTGGGTATGTCGCGGTGGCAGGTGGGGCAGGCGCCGGTCCAGGTCGCGAGGAGTGTCTGCAGCTCGCGGACGACGTGGTAGAGGCTCAGGCCGGCGC
>NZ_JAFFZS010000075.1 GCF_016921115.1 Streptomyces actuosus | reverse complement strand
CAGCCGGCTCCGTCGGCACCCCGACTACGGGTACGTCACTCCACTCGAAACGAGATCCTTGCTCAGGCAGAACCTCGTCCCGGCAGCGTAAACACCCGCTGTCCAGTTCGAGGGGGGAACTTCAGACAGGCATCCGCCAGCAGCTGGGCTGCCGAACTCTGCTCACATGTCACACGCAACATCTCCCAGGAGGACCTGAAAACTATGCAGTACGGAATGTTGGAGCGGGTCTTTCTGGGGGTGACGGCGTGCGACGAGCGGTGAGTTTCCCGGCCGCAGCGGCGGTGCTCTGCCTGACGCTGGTGACAGCGTGCGGAGGGCCAGCGGACAAAGTTCAACCGGAGTCGAGCCCGTCCGTTTCCCTGTGGGGCACCACGGGCCCGTCGGCGGATAAGCCCTCACAGGTTGGAAGAGAGCCCTTCGACGTGGACCGGGCGGTGCTCCGCATCAAGCGCCTGGGATACACGGCCGACACCAAGGCCAGCACTCTAAAGAACCTCCGTGGACCCCTTCGTGCGATCCACGCTCACTGCACCGGCAGCGTCGATGGGAAATGCGTTTCCGTGTTCTTCTTCTACGGCAACGAGTACGCCGGCTACGACGTGACCGCGGCCGCCCAATCAACGATCAAAAGCCAGGACGGAAAGACGGTTACCCTGTCCTATCCCGTGTACCTGCCAACGGATCCGCAGTGCTGTCATTCCGGTGGGGAGCGTGAGTACCAGGCGCGTTGGGAAGACGGCAAGGTGATCTTTTCGCCACCGCTGCCCGAGAATCCAAACTACCCAGATAAGTGACGTCAACCGCCGTGTCCCACTCATCGGCCGCCGATATGAGAGCCCCGGGCGTCAACCGAGCTTAGGCGGCGTGTGCTGGACGGGGAAGACACGGACGACTGGGTCGGGGGTGGACATATGTTCGCGCAACTGTCGGTTTTCCAAGGTCAGTTGGTTGACCACCCGGACGAGCCCTTCGACATCGGCGCTTAGTTGTTCGAGCTGGGCTTTGTCCTTCTGACGGAGTTCCTTGAGCCGTACGACCTGCTTGCGGAGCCGGATCTCTGCATCTGTGGGCTGTCCGCGCTCTTTGACCCTGGCATAGAACAGGGATTGTTCAAGTTCCGGAGTCGTGTGGCTGGTCCGGGACTGATCGGTTGGGGTGCATATAATAACCCGGTGACCACGCAGGGCTTGATCAAGTTTCGTGAGTGTCCCGGTTGTTGGTGATGCCCAGGATTGAGGTGCCCCCGGCGGTGTGGACACTCTGACAATGGATCTTGCAGATCTGAGGAAGGGTGTCCTGGTGGGACGGAAGTCTCCGTATCCGGCGGAGTTCAGGAACGATGCGGTCGCGCTGTATCGCGCGGCGGGTGGGAAGCGTACGTATGCGGCGGTGGCGGCGGATGTCGGGGTGACCGGTGAGACGCTGCGGAGCTGGGTGCGTCAGGCCGACGAACAGGCGGGCCGCCGTCACAGCGATGGCGAGCCGGCTGCAGAGAGCCGGGATGAGGAGCTGGCCCGGCTGCGGGCGGAGAACGGCCGGCTGCGCAAGGCGGAGAAGGAGTGGGAGCTCGAGCGGGAGATTCTGCGGCGGGCGGCGGCCTATTTCGCGAAGGAGATGAAGTGAAGACCCACCGCTGGGACTTCGTCTCCGCCCACGCCGAGGTCTTCGGCGTTCAGCGGATATGCCGGGTTCTTCAGGTCTCGCGGTCGGGCTACTACCGGTGGATCGACGGTGCGAAGGCCCGAGCGGAGCGACAGGCCGCTGACGACGCCCTGGTCGCGGAGATCCGCGAGGTCCACACCGTGCACAAGGGAACGTACGGGGTGCGCCGTGTCCATGCCGAGCTGCGGGGGTTCGGGCATGCCGTCAACCGCAAGCGCGTCGAGCGGCTGATGCGCCTGAACCGGATCGAGGGCCGTCACCTGCGTCGGCGCAAGCGCACCACGGTCCCGGACCGGCTCGCCCCGCCCGCCCCGGACCTCGTCCGCCGTGACTTCTCCGCCGGGCGCCTGGACGAGAAGTGGTGCGGCGACATCACATATGTGCAGGTCGGCGGGTCGTGGCTGTATCTGGCCTGCGTCCTGGACGTCTGCTCACGCCGGGTGCTCGGCTACTCGATGGCCTCGCATATGCGTGCCGAGCTGGTCATCGACGCCCTGACGACGGCGGTGACGACCCGCGGCGGCCACGTGGACGGGGTGATCTTCCACGCGGACAGGGGTTCGTCAGTACACCGCCGCCGCGTTCGCGCAGGTCTGCGACGGTTTCGGGATTCGCAGGAGCATGGGCCGGGTCGGCTCGAGCTATGACAACGCCCTCGCCGAGTCGTTCTGGCAGGGACTCAAGAGGGAGACGATGCACAAGAGGCTGTTTTCGACGATGCGTCAGGCGAGGCTGGAGATCTTCGAGTGGCTCACCTACTACAACGCCCGCAGGCGCCACAGCGCACTCGACTACCTCTCGCCGGTGGAGTTCGAACAGCAGCATCTGCGAGCAGCCAAACTCACAATCGCGGCATGAGCCCCTGTGTCCACACTCCGGGGGACGCCTCAGTCCGTCCGCCACGCCGGGAGGGGCGGAGCCAACCCCGTACGCTAGCCCCGGCCGAGGAGACCATCCGGTACCAGCCGCTCAACGAGATCTCGTGCGCGGCCGTGGTCCGTGCACGGCCCGCACCGCCGTGCCGGCCCGCGGCAGCGCGGCCGCACGTGGTCAGCCGCTGACGTGCAGCGCCCGCAGGGCGATGCAGAGCTCGGCGGAGTCGATGGCGCGGGTGATACTGCGGCCGGTGAGTTCGGTGAGGCGGTTGATCCGGTAGAGCACGGTGTTGCGGTGACAATGGAGTCGCTCCGCGGCCCGGGTGGTCGAGCCGCCTGAGGCGAACCAGGCGTCGAGGGTGTCCAGCAGGACGTTGCGCTCCTGCTGCGGCAGGGTGAGCACGCCGCCGAGGACGGTCTGTGCGACCTCGGCGGCGATCTCGGGCGAGGCGGCCGCCATCAGGGCGATGGGCGAGCTGCCGTACACATGGCAGCCGCCGGCGCCCTGCGGGAGGCAGCGGGCGGCGCACCGGGCCTGCCGCCATGCGCCGGGAGCGTCCGTCGGGGACGTGAGCGGGCGGCTCACGCCGATCCGGCACTCGGCGGCGTCGCCGAGCAGGTCGGCGAGGGTCGCCAGGGCGTGCGGGCCCGGCAGGGCGAGCAGACCCACGCGTGCGCCGAGCTGCTGCACCCACGCGCCCGCCACTCCCGCGGCGCGCAGCCGGTCCTCCGCGGCGAGCGAGCGCCCGCTGTCGGCGTGCACGACGACCATGGTGCCGTGCTCATCCAGGCCCAGGGTGCGCAGGGCCTCCGCGGCGCGGTCGGGGCTGCCCACGCTGCCGTCCAGCAGGCTGGTGAGCATGACGCCGCGTGTCTCCACGTCCCGGCGCCCCTGCTCCTCGACGGTGGCGCGGTAGGCGTCGGCGGCCGCGCCGGAGAACTCGTCTATCACCAGCCAGATGTCGGAGGCGACCGGCAGCAGTTCGGTGGCGATCCCCTCGTCCCGGGCGGAGGCCAGCAGCCGGTCCCAGATGTAGCGTCCGGCCAGCCGGAAGGCGTGGAGCAGCGCGGCAAGCGGGATGCCCTGTTCGGCTTTGAGCCGGCCTGCGGCGCGGGCGGCGTCCAGGTTCATGGGCTGCCCCTGCAGGGCGGCCAGCAGCGTGCGGAGGTTGTCCTGGACGGCTCCGCGCAATTGCTCGTGGGTGAGGTCGGTGTTCGCGGCGTAGGCGAGCTCGCTCGCCAGGATGCGCTCGGTGAGGCCGTCCGCCAGGGGGTCCACACCGCCGAGGAGGCGGGTGACCAGGCCGGCGACCCGGGACTCGGAGGCGATGTGGGTTGTCGTGGCCGTCATGGCCGAAGCGTGGCCGCTCTTTGTGCACCGGCACAAGAGGGCGGGCGACATCTCCTGCGCCCGCCCATGGTGCACCCGCGCCGGCGGCACGAACATCAGGGTCGGTGAGCGAAGCAACGGCCACGCCCGTGGTGCGCAGGCACGGCGCCCGCGGTCCCGAGAGACAACCCGCGATCCCGAGAGACAAAAGGGATGTAGAGATGGAAAAGGGCAGAAGTTACGACTATGTCGTCGTAGGAGCCGGTTCGGCGGGTTGCGTGCTCGCCGGTCGGCTGAGTGAGGACCCGGACGTCACCGTGGCCCTGATCGAAGCCGGCGGCCCCGACACGGCGCAGGAGATCCACGTCCCGGCGGCCTTCAGTCAGTTGTTCAAGACCGAGGTGGACTGGGACCTGGACAGCGAGCCCGAACCCGGTCTCGACGGCCGGCGCGCGTATCTGCCCCGGGGCAGGGTCTTCGGCGGCTGCAGCTCGATCAACGCCATGATCTACATCCGGGGCAACCGGGCCGACTACGACGGCTGGGCGGCCACCGGGGCGACCGGCTGGTCGTACGAGGAGGTACTGCCCTACTTCCTGCGTTCGGAGGACAACGAGCGGGGCGTGGACGCCTTCCACAGCACCGGGGGGCCGCTCCGGGTGAGCGACAGCCGGTCGTGCCACCCGCTCGCGCAGGCCTTCGTGGAGGCCGCGGTGCGCGCCGGGTACGACCGCAACGAGGACTTCAACGGCGCCGGTCAGCTCGGTTTCGGCAGCTACCAGGTCACCCAGCGCGACGGGCTGCGGCACAGCGCCGCGGCTGGCTGGCTGCATCCGGCGCTGAACCGGCCGAACCTGACCGTCCTCCCGCACACCCGGGCCCAGCGCATCGTGCTCGAAGCCGGCCGGGCGACCGGGGTGGAGATCCGCGACGGCTCGGGGGCCGGGCTGGTGCATGCGGACCTTGAGGTGATCGTCTCCGCCGGAGCGTACGAGTCGCCGAAGCTGCTGATGCTCTCCGGGATCGGGCCCGCGGCGGCCCTGGCGGCCCTCGGCATCGAGGTCGTCGCCGACATCCCGGTGGGTCAGGGCCTGCAGGACCACCTGATGGCGATGCTCAACTACCGCACCGACGCCGAGAGCCTGCTCACCGCGGCGTCCCCCGACAACGCCGTGCTGCTGGAGCACGACGGCCACGGCCCGCTGACCTCCAACATCGGCGAGGCCGGCGGCTTCCTGTGCAGCCGCGACGGACTGAACGCGCCGGACGTGCAGTTCCACATGGCTCCGGTGCTCTTCCACGAGGAGGGCCTCGGGCCCGTCACCGAGCACGGATTCGCCATCGGCCCGTGCGTGCTGGCTCCGACCAGTCGCGGCGAGGTCACGCTGCGCTCGCCGCGTCCCGACGCCGCGCCGCGCATCCGCCACAACTACCTCACGACGGACGAGGACCGGGCCGCCCTGGTGGCGGGGATCCGCGCGGCGCTGGAGATCACGGCGCACAAGCCGCTGGCAGACTTCGCCACCGGTCCGTTCAGCGTCCCCGCGTCGGACTCCGAGGCGGACATCCTGGCCTGGGCGCGCCGGGTCTCCATGACCCTGTTCCACCCGACCTCCACCTGCGCGATCGGCCCGGTCGTCGACCCGGACCTGCGCGTACGGGGCGTGGCCGGGCTCCGGGTGGCGGACGCCTCGGTCTTCCCCACCGTGCCGCGCGGCAACACCAACGCCCCCACCCTGATGGCCGCCGAGAAGGCCGCCGATCTGGTGAAGGGCGCCCGGTGACCACCGAGGCCCGGCCGACGCCGCCCTCTCCACCCCTCATCCGCCGCCCCCGCCCGCCAAGGAGTGACATGAACAGCACCACCCTGGACACCTCGTCCCTGGACCGCGCCCTGAGCGACCTGCGCCGGAACGCCCCGTCCTGGACTGCCACCCCGCTCGCCGAGCGCATCGCCCTGCTGGAACGGCTCATGCCGCGCATCCTCGACTCCGCAGCCGGCATGGCCGCAGCCGGCGCCCGGGCCAAGGGCTACGGGCCGGACTCCCCGTGGGCGGCGGAGGACTGGGTCGGCGGCCCCTGGGCCCTGGCCCAGAACACCAGCGCCCTCCTGCACGTGCTGCGCCGTATCGCCGCCGGCAAGGGCCCTGTCGACGCCGCCGCCGTGCACAGCCGCGGCGGGCGCACGGTGGTCGACGTCTTCCCCGCCACCGGCTGGGACCGCCTCCTGCTCAGCGGGTACTCCGCCGAAGTCCGGATGCGGGAGGGCAGCACGCCCGAGCAGGTGCTGGCCGGAGCCGCGGGAGAGTACCGGGGCCGCGCCGGTGATCCCGGCGTCGCGCTGGTGCTCGGCGCGGGCAACGTCGCCGCGATCACCGCCCTCGACATCCTCCACAAGCTCTACGCCGAGGGCCAGGTCGTCGTCGCCAAGATGAACCCGGTCAACGCCTACCTGCGTCCCCACTTCGAGGAGGTCTTCGCCGAGTTCACCGAGCGGGGCTGGCTGCGGTTCGTCGACGGCGGCGCCGCCGAGGGCGCGTACCTGACGACGCACGAGGACGTCGACTCCATCCATGTGACCGGCAGCGACCGCACCCACGACGCCATCCTGTGGGGCACCGACGCGCAGGCAGAGCAGCGGCGTCGCGCCGACACGCCGCTGGTGACCAAGCCATTCACCAGCGAACTGGGCGGCGTCAGCCCCTGCATCGTGGTGCCGGGGCCCTGGAGCGACGCCGACTTCCGCTTCCAGGCCGAGCACATCGTCACCAGCAAGATGAACAACTCCGGCCACAACTGCATCGCCAGCCAGGTGCTCCTCGTGCCCCGCGACTGGAGCGGCACCGACCGGCTGCTGGACGCGATTCGCGTCGTACTGCGCCGGCTCCCGCCGCGCACCGACTACTACCCCGACGCCGACAAGCGGCTCGCCGCCGTCCGCGCCGCCCACCCCGAAGCCGACATCCTCGGCGACGACAGCCGCATCCTCGTCCCCGACGTCACCGACCACGACGACCCACTCGTCACCGACGAGGTCTTCGCCAGCGCCCTCGCCGTGGTCCGACTCCCCGGCACCGCCCCGGAGGAGTTCCTGAGCCAGGCCGTCGACTACGCCAACGACCGGCTTCCCGGCACGCTCGGCGCCACCCTCGTCGTGCACCCGCGGACCGAGAAAGCCGCCGGGGCCGCCGTCCGGGACGCCGTCGCCGCGCTGCGCTACGGCACCCTCGGTGTCAACTGCTGGTCCGCCGTCGGGTTCCTGCTCGGCTACACCCCCTGGGGCGCCCACCCCGGGCACACCCGCCAGGCCATCGGCAGCGGCATCGGCTTCGTCCACAACGCCTTCATGCTGGACGGCATCGAGAAGACCGTACTGCGCGCACCCTTCGCCCCCGCCCCGCGCAGCCTGTTCACCGGCTCCCCCTCGCTCTCGCCGCGCCCGCCGTACTTCGTCACCAACCGCACCGGTCGCACCACCCTCGAGCGGCTCACCCGTTTCACCGCTGCACCCCGCGCCAGCAGGCTACCCGCCCTCTTCCTCTCCGCGCTCCGCGGCTGACCGAAGGCGGATCCCCCGTTATCTTCTTCGCGGTCCTGCAAGAGGATCACTGGCCTCCGGGCCCGGCATGACTGTTCCCCCCTGTCGAACGCATGACCTGGGGGGTGGTGTCACCGGGCCCGGAAGGTGCCGTCGGAGACGCTGATCAGAGGCCCGACTACCGCCCCGCCGAGCGCAATGCCCGGCACCTCGCGGGCGGCAGGTCTGCATAACGTGGATGCGCGCGTACGACACCGATGCCGAGGCCGGCACGTTCAACTTCCCTGGAAGGGCACGATGTTCGACACCGAAGACGTGGGCGTGTTCCTCGGCCTGGACGTCGGCAAGAGCGCCCATCACGGGCACGGGCTGACCCCGGCCGGCAAGAAGGTCTTCGACAAGCAGCTGCCCAACAGCGAGCCGAAACTGCGGGCCGTCTTCGACAAGCTGGCCGCGAAGTTCGGCACCGTCCTGGTCATCGTGGACCAGCCCGCCTCCATCGGAGCCCTCCCGCTCACCGTCGCCCGCGA
Organism: Streptomyces actuosus; assembly: GCF_016921115.1. Lineage (GTDB taxonomy): Bacteria > Actinomycetota > Actinomycetes > Streptomycetales > Streptomycetaceae > Streptomyces > Streptomyces actuosus_A. Next base: position 937 of record NZ_JAFFZS010000075.1, on the reverse strand, counting down.
CGCAGGCTGCAAGGTCGCCTACCTGCCCGGACTCGCGATGCGCCGGATCGCCGACCTCTACCCCGGCGAGGCCAAGACCGACGCGAAGGACGCCGCGGTCATCGCGGACGCCGCCCGCACCCTGCCCCACGCACTGCGCTCGCTGGAACTCACCGACGAGATCACCGCCGAACCGACCGTGCTCGTGGGCTTCGACCAGGACCTCGCGGCCGAGGCCACCCGCACCTCCAACCGGATACGCGGCCTGCTCACCCAGTTCCACCCCAGCCTGGAGCGCGTCCTGGGTCCACGTCTGGACCACCAGGCCGTCACCTGGCTGCTGGAACGCTACGGCTCCCCGGCCAGCTTGCGGAAAGCCGGACGCCGCAGGCTCGTGGAGGTGATCCGCCCCAGAGCCCCGCGCATGGCGGCCCGGCTGATCGACGAGGTCTTCGACGCGCTCGACGAACAGACCGTCGTCGTTCCCGGGACCGGCACCCTCGATGTCGTGATCCCGTCCCTGGCCCGCTCGCTCGGAACCGTCCACGAACAGCGCCGGGCCCTGGAAGCCCAGATCGAGGCCCTGCTGGAGGCACACCCTCTTTCGAAGGTCCTGACCTCGATGCCGGGGGTCGCGGTCAGGACCGCCGCCGTGCTGCTGGTCACCGTCGGCGACGGCACCAGCTTCCCCACCGCCGCCCACCTGGCCTCCTACGCCGGGCTTGCGCCCACCACGAAGTCGTCGGGGACCTCGATCCACGGCGAACACGCGCCCAGAGGCGGCAACCGGCAGCTGAAACGGGCGATGTTCCTCTCGGCATTCGCCGCCTTGCACGACCCCGTCTCCCGCGCCTACTACGACAAACAACGCGCCCGCAAGAAGACCCACACCCAAGCCGTCCTCCGTCTCGCCCGCCACCGCATCAGCGTGCTCTTCGCCATGCTCCGCGACGGCACC
>NZ_JAFFZS010000074.1 GCF_016921115.1 Streptomyces actuosus | reverse complement strand
CACGCACCGCCAGCTCCGGCTCACCCGACTCCAACGCCCCGCCGACAACCCCCCACGACTCCCCCACACCATCCACATCCACCAACACGAACCGCCCCGGCGCCTCCGCCCGAGCAGCCCGCACCAGACCCCACACCCCAGCCAGAACCGGATCGACCACCCCCACCCCGTCAGGAACAACCGCCCCCTCCGTCACCACCACAAGCCGCGCACCCTCGAACCGCTCCTCCGCAAGCCACCCCTGCACCAGCCCGAGCACACGCGCAGCCACACGACGCACCACCCCCGCACCCTCACCCACCGGGCGCTCCACACGAACCAGCACATCACCCACCACAGGCTCCTCCGGACCGGGAAGCGCGGTGCCGGGCAGATCCGGTGCAGGTCCCTGCTTCGTGGAGGTCTTCACCCAGTCGGTCTGGAAGAGGTTGTCGTGCCGGCCTCCCGCCGTCCCCGACGACAGCACACCGACCGGCTCACGCAACGTCAACGACTCGACACGCGCAACCAACTCCCCCGCCGCATCCGCCAACTCCACCATCACCGCATCGGCACCCACCGGCACCAACCGCACCCGCAACTCCCGCGCCCCGGACGCCCACAACGACACACCCGCCCACGAGAACGGCAACCGCGCCCGACCACCCCCGAACACCGGCGAGAACAACACCGCATGCAACGCCGCATCCAACAACACCGGATGCACACCGAAACGCCCGGCAACCCCCTCCTGCCCCGCAGGCAGACTCACCTCGGCAAAAACCTCCTCACCCCGCCGCCACACACCCCGCAACCCACGAAACGCCGACCCGTACGACAAACCCAACCCGGCAAAACGCCCGTACACACCCTCCACCGACTCCCCCACCGCACCCCGCGGCGGCCACACACCGAAGTCGAAACCACCCCCCACACCCGAACCCGAACCCGAACCCGAACTCGCACCAGCAGTCAACACACCCGTCGCATGCAGAACCCAAGCATCGGAATCAAAAGCATCCTCAGCCCGCGCATAGATCCCCAACACCCGCCCGCCGGACTCCCCCACCGCACCGACCCGCACCTGAACCCGCACACCACCCCGCTCGGGCAACACCAACGGCGCCGCGATCGTCAACTCCTCCACCCGATCGCACCCCGCAGACTCACCCGCCCGCAAAGCCAACTCCACAAAACCCGCACCCGGGAACACCACCACACCCGACACCACATGACCACGCAGCCACTCCTGCGCCACCAACGACAAACGACCCGTCAACAACACCTCACCCTCACCACCCGCCAACTCCACCGCCGCCCCCAACAACGGATGCTCCGCCGACCCCAGACCCACCGCACGCAGGTCACCAGGCATGGAGCCCGTGTCCCGGGACCAGTAGCGGCGCCGCTGGAACGCGTACGTCGGCAGGTCGAGCGGCTCCTGTTCGGGCACGGCGGTGCGGTTGGTCTGCGGGAACGCGGAGTCCCAGGCCACGGCAAGGCCGCTGACGAAGAGTTGCGCGAGCGCGGTGAGCAGGCTCTCGGGCTCGGGGCGGTTCTTGCGCAGGGCGGTCGTGAAGACCTCGGTGCCGCCGTCCAGGGTTTCCTGGGCCAGGGCGGTCAGTCGGCCGTCGGGGCCGAGTTCGAGCAGTCGGCCGACCTTGCGGTCCGCCAGGGCCCGGACGCCGTCGGCGAAGCGGACCGGTCGCCGGACGTGCTGAAGCCAGTAGTCCGGCGAGGTCAGCTCCTCAGGGGCAGCTGGGCGGCCGGTGACGTTGGAGACAACGGGGATGCGGGGCGCTGCGTAGGTGAGGCTTTCGGCCACGGCGCGGAAGTCGGCGAGCATGGGCTCCATCAGCGGCGAGTGGAAGGCATGGCTGACCCGCAGCGCGGTCACCTTGCGGTCCTGGGCACGGAAGTGGGCCGCGACCTCCTCCACCGCCTCGGCCACGCCCGAGACGACCACCGCCCGCGGACCGTTCACCGCGGCAATACCCACCCGCACACCGTCCAGCAGCGGCAGCACCTCCTCCTCGGACGCCCCCACCGCCACCATCGCCCCACCCGCGGGCAACGCCTGCATCAACCGACCCCGCGCCACCACCAGACGACACGCATCCTCAAGCGACCACACCCCCGCCACATACGCCGCAGCTATCTCACCGATCGAATGCCCCACCAGCACATCCGGCCGCACACCCCACGACTCCAACAGCCGGAACAACGCCACCTCAAGAGCGAACAACGCAGGCTGCGCGAACTCCGTCCGATCCACACGCTCGGCATCCCCACCGAACACGACCTCCGCCAGCCCGAACGGCAACTCGGCGTCCACCGCGTCGAAGGCAGCGGCGAACACCGGAAACGCGGCATACAACTCCCGCCCCATACCGACCCTCTGCCCACCCTGACCCGCGAACAGGAACGCCAGTCGGCCACCGGGCCGGATGCTGCCGGTGACGGTCTGAGGGTGGGGTGTGCCGGCGGCGAGGGAGGCAAGGGCGGTGCGCAGTTCGTCGTGGGTGCGGCCGGTGAGGACAGCGCGGTGTTCGAAGGTGGTCCGGGTGGTGACGAGGGCGTGGCCGACACGAGCCGGGTCCTGGGTGGGGTGTGCGTCGAGGTGGGCGAGCAGGCGGGTGGCCTGTGCCGTGAGGGCGGCGTGGCTGCGGGCGGAGATCACCCAGGGGAGCGGCACGTCGACGGCGGTCGGTTGCGGCCGACCGTTCGCGGCGGCGTCGGGCCGGGGCCCGGTCGCCATGTCCCCGGCCGGTGTGTCTTCCTCCTCCTGCGTCTCCTGCGTCTCGGGGGCGGGCGGCTCCTCCACGATCACGTGGGCGTTGGTGCCGCTGATGCCGAAGGAGGAGACGGCGGCACGTCGACGGCGGTCGTCCCGGGCAGGCCAGGGCTGGGCCGTGGTGAGCAGACGGAGCCCGGACGCGGTCCAGTCGATGTGCTGGGAGGGCTCGTCGGCATGCAGGGTCTGGGGCAGCAGCCCGTGGCGCATGGCCAGCACCGTCTTGATGATGCCGGCGACTCCGGCGGCTGCCTGGGTGTGTCCGATGTTGGACTTCACCGAGCCGAGCCACAGGGGGCGTTCGCGGTCCTGCCCGTAGGTGGCGAGCAGGGCTTCGGCCTCGATGGGGTCACCGAGCGGGGTGCCGGTGCCGTGGGCCTCGATGGCGTCGACGTCCCCGGGGTTGAGCGCGGCGTCGGCGAGGGCGGCGCGGATGACCCGTTCCTGGGCGGGGCCGTTGGGTGCGGTGAGGCCGTTGGAGGCGCCGTCCTGGTTGACGGCGCTGCCGCGGATCACGGCGAGTACGGGGTGGCCGTGGCGGCGGGCGTCGGAGAGGCGTTCCAGCAGGAGCATGCCGACGCCCTCGGCGGGCCCGAAGCCACCTGCGGTGGCGGAGAACGCCTTGCAGCGGCCGTCGGTGGCGAGAGCCCGCTGCCGGCCGAAGTCGACGAACATCTCGGGGCCGGACATGACGGTCACGCCGCCGCCGAGGGCGAGATCGCACTCGCCGGCGCGCAGGGCCCGTACGGCGAGGTGGAGAGCGACGAGGGAGGAGGAGCAGGCGGTGTCGACGGTGACCGCGGGGCCCTCCAGGCCGAGGGAGTAGGCGATCCGGCCCGAGGCGACGCTGATGGTGCTGCCGGTGAGGAGATGCCCGCCGAGTTCGGCCTGGGCGTTCCGGGAGCGTGGCAGGTAGTCCTGGGCGATGGCGCCGATGAAGACGCCGGTGCGGGATCCACGCAAAGAGGCGGGGACGATGCCGGCGCGCTCGACGGTCTCCCAGGACGTCTCCAGGAGAAGCCGCTGCTGCGGGTCCATGGCCTGGGCCTCGCGGGGGGAGATCTCGAAGAACTCGGCGTCGAACAGCGGGGCTTCGTGAAGGAAGCCGCCCTCGCGGACGTACGAGGTGCCGGGCCGGTCGGGGTCCGGGTCGTACAGGGCCTCCAGGTCCCAGCCGCGGTCGGTGGGGAAGGGGGTGACGGCGTCGGTTCCGGAGGCCAGGAGCCGCCACATCGCCTCCGGGGTGTCGGCGCCGTCGGGGAATCGGCAGCCCATGGCCACGACGGCCACGGGTTCGTGCCGCTGGTCCTCGATGTCCTGCAGACGCTTGCGTGTCTGACGAAGGTCGGCCGTGACCAGCTTGAGGAAGTCCCGCAGCTTCTCTTCGTTGCTCGCCATTCGTTGCCACTTCCTTGGAGGAGCCCCGAGGGGTCCGAAGACGTCGGGTCCTGAACGGTCCGGGGTCGGTCGGGGTCAGGAGATGCCGAGCTCTTTGTTGATGAGGTCGAACATCTCGTCGTCGGTGGCGGACTCGAGTCCGGTGCGGGTGGCGGGGGCCGTGCCGCCGGTGTCGCCCGTCCACCGGGCCAGCAGGTCCCGCAGTCGTGCGGTCACCTTGTCGTTCAGTGCGTCGTCGGCCGGTCCGCCGTCGCCCGGTGCGCCACCGTCCGGTGTGCCGTCGGCGGTGCGGTCCACAGCGGCCATGGCGGACTCGAGCCGGTCGAGTTCGGCAAGGAGGAGGTCCGCGGGCCGCTCCTCCGGGGGTGCGCACTGTTCCGTCAGGTGCCTGGCGAGCACGGCGGGGGTCGGGTAGCTGAAGATCAACGTGGCGCGCAGGGTGAGTCCGGTGGCCGTGCCGAGCCGGTTGCGCATCTCGACCGCGGTGAGCGAGTCGAAGCCGAGCGACTTGAACGGCCGGTCGGCGTCGACCGTTTCGGGGTCGGAGTGCCCGAGGACCTCTGCGGTGTGGGTGCGCACCAGTTCCAGTGCGGCCCGTTCCCGTTCCTCGGACGGCAGTTGCCGCAGTTGTTCGGCGAACGACGCGGTCGTGGCGTCGCCGTCGGTGGCGGCCTGGGTTCCGCCCGCCGGCGTGGAGGGTGCGGCGGCCCGCCGGACCGGGGTGCGGACCAGGGCCTTGAGCAGTGTGGGCGGTTCGGTGCGGCGACGGGCGAGTCCCGCCAGGTCGAGGCGGGTGGGAAGGAGCAGGGCCTGGTCGGCGGCGAGGGCTGCGTCGAACAGGGCCAGGCCCTCGTCGGCGGGCAGCGGAGCCAGGCCCAGGTTGCCGATCCGGCGGACGTCGGCCGCGTCGAGGGTGCCGGCCATGCCGGCGGCGGTGTCCCACAGGCCCCAGGCGAGGGACAGGGCGGGCAGTCCCTGCGCCCTGCGGTGGTGCGCGAGGCCGTCGAGGAAGGCGTTGGCGGCGGCGTAGTTGGCCTGGCCCTGGCTGCCGAAGGTGGCGGCCACGGAGGAGTAGAGGACGAACGCCGACAGATTCAGGTCGCGGGTGAGGTCGTGCAGGTTCCATGCGGCCTGGGCCTTGGGCCGCAGCACCCGGTCGACGCGCTCGGGGGTCAGCCCGTCGAGGATGCCGTCCTCGAGGACGCCTGCCGCGTGGACGACGGCGGTGAGGGGATGCCGTTCGGGGATCGTGGCGAGCAGGCGGGCCAGGGCGTCGCGGTCGGCGGTGTCGCACGCGGCGACGGACACCTCGGCGCCGAGCCCCGCCAGTTCGGTGGTGAGCTCGCGGGCGCCGGGGGCGTCGGGTCCGCTGCGGCTGGTCAGCAGCAGGTGCCGTACACCGTGCTCGGTGACCAGGTGCCGGGCGAGGAGCGCGCCGAGGGTGCCGGTGCCACCGGTGATCAGGACGGTGCCGTGGCCGCCGGTGCGCTCGGCGGGGGCAGCCGCGGCGTCCGTGATCGCCGGGCCGTCCGTGGCGGCGGGGCGGGCGAGGTTCGCTGGTACGTCGGGCACGGTGAGCACGATCTTCCCGGTGTGCCGGGCCTGGCTGAGATGGCGGAACGCCTCCGGGGCCCTGCGTACGTCCCAGGTGGTCACGGGGAGCGGTCGCAGCGCCCGCTGTTCGAACAGGCCGAGCACGGCGTCGAGCATCTCGGCGGTGTGCCCGGGGTCGACGTCCCGCAGGTCGAACGCCTGGTACAGCACGCCAGGGTGGTCAGCGGCGATCACGTGGGGGTCTCGCAGGTCGGTCTTGCCCATCTCGACGAAGCGTCCGCCGCGCGGCAGGAGCCGCAAGGAGGCGTCGACGAGTTCCCGGGCGAGGGAGTTGAGGACGACGTCCATGCCGCGGCCGCCGGTCACGGTGAGGAACCTCTCCTCGAAGCCGGTGTCGCGCGACGAGGCGATGTGGTCGTCGTCCAGTCCCATGGCGCGCAGCGTCGGCCATTTGGCGGGGGCGGCGGTGGCGAAGACCTCGGCGCCCAGATGCCGGGCGAGCTGGACGGCGGCCATGCCGACGCCGCCGGTCCCGGCGTGGACGAGTACGGACTCCCCGGGACGCAGGTCCGCCAGGTCGACCAGGCCGTGGTAGGCGCTGAGGAACACGATGGGTGCCGCCGCGGCCTCGGTGAAGGTCCAGTCGTCGGGCATCCGCACCAGCAGCCGGTGGTCGGTCACGGCGACGGGACCGTACGCGCCGGAGAACAGTCCGAGCACGCGGTCGCCGACGGCGAGGTCGGTGACGCCCGGTCCGGTCTCCAGGACCACACCCGCGCCCTCACGGCCGGGTACCTCGCGGTCGAGCATACCGAGGCAGACCAGGACGTCGCGGAAGTTGACGCCGGTGGCCCGCATCGCCAGCCGGACCTCGCCGTGTGCGAGGGGAGCGGCGACCTCGGGGCAGGCGACGAGGGCCAGGCTGTCGAGGGTGCCGGGCGTGGTGACGTCCAGCCGCCACAGGGACTCGCCGGGCGGCGGCAGCAGGCTGCCTCCCGTACCGACCGGGGCCAGTCGGGGCGCGTACACGGTGGTTCCTCGGACGGCGAGTTGCGGTTCGCCCGTGGCCAGGGCGGTGGTGAGGGCCGGGTCGACCGGGTCGGTTCCCGCCGTGCCAGGGGTGTCGGGTTCTCCGGTGGCGGCGAACGGGGCGGCTTCCGGGCATCCGGCGCTTCCGGGGGCGGGGTCGGGCAGGGCCAGGTCGAGCAGGGTCAGGCGTCCGGGGTGTTCCGACTGTGCCGAGCGGAGGAGTCCCCAGAGGGAGGCGGCGACCGGGTCGACGGGGGCTCGGCCGCCCTCCGCGGGCACCGCGCCGCGCGTCACGAGCACGAGTCGGGCGGCGGCGAAGCGGTCGTCTGCCAGCCAGCTCTGCACCAGCGCGAGCGTGTCGTGCAGGGCCGCCCTGGTCGCCTCGACGGTGTCCGCCTCAGCGCTGCCGGGGGCACGGGCAGGGAGGTGGCCGGCGTCGTCGTCCCGGGTGCCGGGGGTCGGCGCATGGCCGGCGCGTCCCGCGGGCCGGGCGTCGGCGCCGCACGCGACGAGCACCGAGGTCGGCGGCGCGGCGCCCGCGTCGACGGCTGCCGCGAGCGACGCGAGGCCGGGGTAGTGGCCGGCCGGGGCGTCGGTGAGCCCGTCGATGCGCGGCCCGACGACAGCCCACTGCTCGGTCCGGTCCGTCAGCATGTCGGAGGGCAGGGACAGCGCGCTCCAGTCCAGCCGGAAGAGTGCCGCCTCGACTTCGCTGCGGGCGCCCCGCGCTGGGGCCAGCGCCTCGGGGCTCAGTTCCCGCACGGTCAACGCGTCGACGCGGGCGACGAGCCGCCCCTCGGTGTCGGCGAGGGTCAGCGTGAACGTGTCGTCGGCGGTCGGTGTCATCCGAGCCCGGACCGCGCAGGCGCCCACCGCCGACAGGGTGACCCCGCTCCACGCGAACGGCAGCCGTACCGCACCGGCGCTGTCGGAGCCGGCCTGCCCGGCGGCGAGCCAGGCGTGCAGCACGGCGTCCAGCAGCGCGGGGTGGAGCCCGCACCGTTCGGCCTCGGCCTGCTGGTCGGCCGTCAGCCGGACGTCGGCGTGGACGTCGGCGCCGTCGCGCCAGACGGCTCGCAGGCCCTGGAAGGCGGGGCCGTAGGTGTATCCGTCGCCCGCGAGACGCTCGTAGAAACCGTCCAGCGGGACGCGGTCGGCGTCGGCGGACGGGCCGTCGGCCCATTCGACCGCCGCGTCCGTGCCGTCCGCCGCCGCGGTGCCGTCGTCGACGTAGCCGGTGGCGTGTCGCACCCAGTCGTCGGGCGCCGTGTCAGGTATGTCGGCCTGGGAGTGGATCGACACGCTCCGTCGCCCCGTCTCGTCGGGGGCCGCGACCACGACCTGGATGCGTACGCCGCCGTTGTCCGGCAGGACGAGCGGCGCCTCCAGCGTCAGGTCGGCGACCCGTCCGCAGCCGACCCGGCGGCCGGCCTGCAGTGCCAGTTCGACGAAGCCCGTGCCGGGGAAGAGGACGGTTCCCGCCACGGCATGGTCGCGAAGCCACGGCTGGGCCGCGAGCGACAGCCGACCGGTGAGCAGGGCGCCCATGCCCTCCGGGAGCATCACCTCCGCGCCGAGCAGGGGGTGCCCCGACGCGGTGAGTCCGAGGCCGGCCGCGTCGCCGGGCCCGGTGGCGGGCGCTCCCGGCCAGAAGTACTGCCGCTGGAAAGGGTACGTCGGCAGGGCGGCTCGGCGGGCGCCGGTGCCGGAGAACAGGGCCGGCCACCGCGGCGCGGTCCCGCGGGTGTGGAGAGCGGCCACGGCCGCGAGCAGCGCGCCGCTCTCGCCGCGGTCCTTGCGCAGCGCGGGCACGTGCAGCGCGTGAGCGTCCGGATCGGGGCCCGCATCGGCGGCACGCACCAGTGCGGTGAGTGTGCCGTCCGGCCCCAACTCCATCCACTTGTCGACGTCTTCGGCCGTGGCGCGGCGCACGCCGTCGGCGAAGCGCACGGTGTGCCGTACGTGTCGCACCCAGTATTCGGGCGACCTGAGGATGTCCGCATCGGCCAGGTCTCCGGTGAGCGAGGAGACGATCGTCAGCCGGGGTCGCTCATAGGTCAGGGTCTCGGCCACGGCCCGGAAGTCGGCGAGCATCGGCTCCATCAACGGCGAGTGGAACGCATGGCTGACGCGCAGGGCGGTGGCCTTGCGGTCCTGCGCACGGACATGTGCGGTGATCTCCTTCACAGCCCGCGCAGTTCCCGCGACCACGGTGGCCTCCGCGCCGTTGACGGCGGCGATGCCGGCCTCGGCCTCGCGGCCGGCCAGCAGCGGCAGCACCTCCTCCTCGGACGCCTGCAGCGACACCATCGCCCCACCCGCGGGCAAGGCCTGCATCAACCGACCCCGCG
>NZ_JAFFZS010000073.1 GCF_016921115.1 Streptomyces actuosus | reverse complement strand
GATGTGGTACCCGCTCCGCGGGTACCACATCGCTGCGCGATGTGCAAGCGAACAACCGTGCTGCGCACGGTTGTTGCGCTCCCGCTCCGCGGGAGCGCCGGCGGGCTGCTGCGCGGCCCGCGCAACTCGACTGCTGCGCAGTCAGTTGCCACTCCGTCCGCTGCACTCCCGGAGTGGACCGGATTTGGTTCCGTGACCTGGCTTCCGCTGACGCTCCAGCCAGGTGGGCGGGTCCGCTGCGCTTCCCCGCTTGACGGTCCTTCAGGCTGCGCCTTGCGGACCGTCAAGGCCCGCCGGCGCGGGCCGGGCTGGCTGCAAAGGTGGGGGTGCTCGTTGGGGTCAGGTTTTGCACGAAGGCAGACTCGATGTGATGCAGCATGTAGAGTTGGGAAAAATGGGGCCTTCACTATGGTGGGTTTCAGTAAGGGGGTATCGGGAGGTCTGGGCGGCAGACCTCGCAAGCTCCGAGCTGTGCTTGGGCGTCGCTGCGTGGAACGGACTGTACGTCATGAGTGTCGTAGCCCTTCCACTGCGCGTATCGCTGACCGTCTTTGAGGCCCTCACAGTTCGGTGTCCGGTGGTAAACGCTCCCGCCTTTGGTGACATACACCCTTCGGGGAAGGTTGGATCGCAATGTTCGGCAGTGGTCGCACTGGGAGGCGGGGAGGAACATGACTTCGCAGAAGTCTTCAGTCATGGCCACTATTATCGTGCCCCTGACTTGGTACGGCAATTCCTTTCCAGACCGGCGATCGTCGCGAAATGGCCTTGCGGTGACGGGTTCTGAGCAGGTGGAACATTGATAGGGGATGACCCGTTTGACGGCCCGAGTTATGAGAGAGCAGGGGAATCAGCAGCAACTCCTGAATGTGTTACTCGTCCATCTCTTTGTTATCCGATAAAGAAAATTTGGGAGTGTCGGTGATCCAGCTCAGAGAGCACCAGGTGGATGCGACCGCGCGTATCCGTAGGTGGGTGGGGTTCCCTGCAAGGTCCTCTGTGCCCGGGGAAGGGGCGCGCGCCACGGTGGTGTCCGCCACCGGGTCCGGTAAGACGATCACGGCCGCGTGGGCCGCGCTGGAGCGCTTCCGTGGCGGGCGGGTCCTCGTCATGGTCCCCACCCTCGACCTGCTCGTGCAGACCGCCCAGGCGTGGCGGAGGGTCGGCCACACGGGGCCGATGGTCGCCGTGTGCTCGCTGGAAAAGGACGACGTCCTGGAGCAGCTGGGGGTGCGGACCACCACGAACGCGATCCAGTTGGCGCTGTGGGCCGGGAAGGGGCCGGTGGTCGTGTTCGCCACGTACGCCTCCCTCGTGGACCGCGACGACCCGGAGGACCCGCTGGGCCAGGGACGCGTTCGCGGGCCGCTGGAGGCTGCTCTGGCGGGCGGAGAGCAGCTGTACGGACAGACCATGGCCCCGTTCGACCTTGCCGTGGTCGACGAAGCCCACTCCACCGCGGGTGATCTTGGTCGGCCGTGGGCGGCGATCCACGACAACACCCGCATCCCCGCGGCCTTCCGGCTCTACCTGACCGCCACCCCCCGCATCCTCGCCTCCCCCCGGCCGCAGCGCGGCCGGGACGGGCAGGAGCTGGAGATCGCCACCATGGCGTCCGACCCGGACGGCCCGTACGGCGAGTGGGTCTACGAGCTCGAACTGTCCGAGGCGATCGAACGCGGCATCCTCGCCGGGTTCGAGATCGATGTGCTGGAGATCCACGACCCATCCCCCGTCCAGGAACCATCGGAGGAGGCGCAGCGGGGCCGGCGGCTGGCGCTGCTGCAGACGGCGCTCCTGGAGCATGCCGCCGCGCGGAACCTGCGCACGGTCATGACCTTCCACCAGCGGGTGGAGGAGGCGATGGCGTTCGCGGAGAAGATGCCGCAGACGGCCGCCGAGCTGTACGCGGCCGAGGTCTCCGACCAGGCTCTGGCCGAGGCGGATGCTCTGCCGAAGTCGTCGATCGACGCGGAGTTCTACGAACTGGAGGCTGGCCGTCACGTACGCCCGGAGCGGGTGTGGTCGGCATGGCTGTGCGGCGACCATCTCGTCGCCGAACGACGCGAAGCCCTACGACAATTCGCCGACGGCGTCGACGCCGCGGGCCGACGCGTACACCGGGCCTTCCTCGCCTCCGTCCGGGTGCTGGGCGAAGGCGTCGACATCGTCGGCGAGCGGGGCGTGGAGGCGGTGTGTTTCGCCGACACCCGCGGCTCCCAGGTGGAGATCGTGCAGAACATCGGCCGGGCGCTGCGCCCGAACCCCGACGGCACGGCCAAGACCGCCAGGATCATCGTGCCCGTCTTCCTCAAACCCGGCGAGGACCCGACCGACATGGTCGCCTCCGCCTCGTTCGCACCCCTGGTAGCCGTCCTCCAGGGCCTGCGCTCACACTCGGAACGCCTCGTCGAACAGCTCGCCAGCCGGGCGCTGAGCAGCGGGCAGCGGCACGTGCACGTGAAGCGGGACGAGGACGGGCGGATCATCGGCACCACGGCCGACGGAGAAGGCGGGCCAGACGAGACCGAGGGCGCCGTGGAGTCCGCGCTGCTGCACTTCTCCACCCCGAGGGACGCGGCGACGATCGCGGCGTTCCTGCGCACCCGGGTGTACCGCCCGGAGTCACTGGTCTGGCTCGAGGGCTACCAGGCACTGCTGCACTGGCGCAAGGACAACCACATCACCGGCCTGCACGCCGTCCCCTACGACACCGAGACCGAGGCCGGCGCCACCAAGGCATTCCCCCTCGGGCGGTGGGTCCACCAGCAGCGACGCACATACCGCGCCGGTGAACTCGACGAGCACCGCAAGACCCTCCTCGACGAGGCCGGGATGGTGTGGGAACCCGGCGACGAAGCCTGGGAGCAGAAACTGGCGCTACTGCGGGCGTACCACCGCGCCCACGGCCATCTCGCCCCCAAGCGCGACGCCATCTGGGGCGACACCGTATGGGGGGACTCCGACAGCGCACCGGTCCCGGTCGGGGAACACATGGCCAACCTCCGCCGCAAGGACGGCCTCGGCAAAAACCCGCAACGTGCCGCAGCCCGAGCCGCACAGCTGACCGCGATCGACCCGGACTGGACCTGCCCGTGGCCACTGGACTGGCAACGCCACTACCGCATCCTCGCCGACCTCGCCGCCGACGAACCCCACGGCCGACTCCCCGACATCGCCCCCGGCGTCCTCTACGAAGGCGACGACCTCGGACGATGGCTCCAACGACAGAAGAAACCGGGCAACTGGAAGCTGCTGTCGAGCGAGCAGCAGGAGAGGCTGTCCACACTGGGCATCAAGCCCGCCGAGGCACCGTTCCCCGGTCCGGCAGCCGGTCGCGCGACGAAGGCCCCGAGCAAGGCGCAGCAGGCGTTCCAACGCGGCCTCGCGGCCCTCGCACAATGGGTCGAACGGGAAGGCCATCGGCCTGTTCCCCGCGGCCACAGCGAACAGATCGCGGTCGACAGCCAGACGGAGCCGGTAGTCGTGAAACTGGGTGTATGGGTCTCGAACACCCGGGCGAGGCGGGACAAGCTGACCCAGGAGCAGCGGGCAGCGCTCGCTGAGCTGGGCATGCGGTGGGTGTGACGGCGGCCGTCAGCGGAAAGTTCCTGCGGCCGACCAGATGCGCGAGCGGCACCGGGTGAGTGAGCGGCCTGCGGCTCTGCTGTTGGCCTTTGCGGAACGCGGCGAACGAGACCAGCGGCAGGCCGGGGCAGGCCACTGCACGAGAGGGGTGGCGGCCACGTTGGACCGGTATCTGCTCTTGGTTGGTGTCTACCCGTCTGCCGTTGGAGGGGAAGGAATCAGGGTCGGGCAGGATGAGCAGCCATGACGGGCGAAAAAGACAAGCTGATGGCGATGCTGCGCCGCACCGGGCTGCACATCGCGGGTGGCTGGAGGACCGAGGAGGTAGTGCCGCCCCGGGCCGCGTGGCGCCTGGTCGTCGCGGGAGAAGCCAGGCCGACCGTGAGTGTGAGGGCAGACCGAGCGGACCTGGTCGCCGAGCTCAATGCGCAGTGGCACCGGCTCGGGACCGAGAGCGGGATCTTCGGCGGGGATGGTGTCTTCCTGATCGACGTCGCGGGCAACTGGACAGGCTGCGCGCCCAGGCCTTGGACGCGGGTGCAGCTCACGGAGCAGTGGGACCTCGCCGGAGTTTTGGGCGAGCGGCCCGGGCAGCCGGAGTTCGTCACCCTCGCGATGGACGGGGACACCCTGCTGGGAGTGACCACTGAAGAAGACGAGGTATGGCTGATCGTCGTGGACCACCTGCGAGAGCGGCAAGAGGAAGCCGCTCGGGCGGCGGCCCAGGAGAGCCCACGGGAGCGGGCAGCCGCTTGGACATCGCTGTTTCAGGGGCCGGGGTCTTCTCAGAGGGTGCGTGAGATGTGGGCGCACGGGCTGGCACTCAACCCGGCCACCCCCGATGATCTGCGTGCCCGTCTCCTTGGTGTGTCGCACTTCCTGCTGTGGCGGCGTCTGCCTGCAGCGGTCGTCGAGGCGGCCATCGTCCACCCGGATGGGAAAGTGAGGCAGTTGCTGGCCGAGGCCCAGCCGGGCCTCACAGCGGAGCAGTGGACTCGTCTGATCCTGGGCGAGCGGGAATCCCGGCCCCGCTGGATCCTCACCCTGCTGGCGGCTGACCAGCGCGCCGAGCTCACCGGCGCCGCGTACGAGCAGCTCGCCACGGATCCTTCCGTCCGGGTCCGGGAAGAGACAGCTCGTCTTCGCGGACTGCCCGTACGGATACTGACCGCGCTGGCTGGCGACGACGATCCCTCTGTACGCGCCTCAGCCTGCCAAAGGGCCTGGCCTCATCTGGACGGCCCGGCCCGGCGCAAGCTTCTGAGCGATCCCTCCGGCAAAGTGCGCATCGAGGCGCTGTTGCGGTACCACCGAGAGCACCCGATGCCCCGTTCGGTGTTCGATACCGAAGGAGTCCGAGAGCGCGCGGTGGAGTCCTGCCGCCTCGAACACGGCCTCGCCGAACACCTGGCCCGCCACGGAGAGCCGGCCCAGCGCAGCTCTCTCGCGGGCAACCCGCACCTGGACCCGGACCTGGTCGGACTTCTTGCCCAGGACCCTGACGAGAACGTCCGCTTCGTGGTGGCCACACGCGCCGACATCACCGAGGAGCAGCGGGCGGGCATCCCCATCGACTTCGACCCGCGCGTGCACTACTACCCGCTCGACTGGGTCATGGCACTGCACGAGGATCCCGGCGCCATGCGCCGCCTGGCCGCCTCCTCCCACCCCCTGATACGCAGGAGCGTTGCCCGGGCCCGGCACCTGCCTGCGGACGTCGTCGAACGCCTCGCCCGCGACGACGACCGCGTCGTCCAGCTCTTCCTCGCGGAATCCTGCGACGACGCGCCCGCTGACATGCTCCTGCGGGTGTGGCAGTGGTGGACCGGCAGCCTCAGTACCCCCGACCGCCCTCACGGCCACCCCAACTTCCCCCGCCGCGACCTGCTGCGCTACGCCAACGACCCGAACGCCAGAATGCGCCAGCTGGCCTTGGACGACCCAAAGTCCACGCCAGAGCTGGTGGAGACGTTCAGCCGGGACAGCAGCGAGGAAGTACGGCACCGGGCCGCGTCCGACCCACGCCTTTCGCCCGCATCAGCGGTCCGGCTGCTCGACGACCCGCACGAACGTGTCCGCTACGCCGCCGCCCTGCATCCAAGGCTGCCCGCCCGGGTGATAATCCGGTTGCTGCGGGACGCCGACACCGCACAAACCGCGGCCCGACACCCCGCCCTGCCCGTCCCTGTCATGGAACAGATGCTCCAGCGGATCCAGCATCCGGCCCCGGTCACACCAGGACCGTAAGAAGCCGTCATGCCTCCGGGATCGAGAGGGTTGGGCTGGCGTGCGGCCTCGCAGGCGGGCCGGCTGTATCGGATGGCGATGGTTGCTGTCAGTCGTATGCCGATTCCGGTCAGTTGGGTGCCGAAGGGCTGGGATACCTGGGACCAGGACAGCAGGCCGTGCTGTCCCGTACTCGGCGAGAGGGGCCGCGTGTGCCGGGAAGCCGTGGCGAGCATCAGCAAGGCAGCCCGGAGGCCGTGTTTCCGCCGGTGGCGGGCCGGGCGGCGGCAATGCCCCGGCTGCTGGACCTCGACAGCCGCGGTGAGCTGAGCGCCGCGCATGTGCGCCTGGTGGCACAGGCGTTGGGGAAGTCGGAGCGGACAGTGTGGCGGTGGCTGGCCGCTGCCCGCAAGGATCACCGCCTCGCACGGGTGGAGGCGCCCCATTTCACGGTCACCACGGAAATCCGGCGGCTGCTGGCGCTGTGGGGCGGTAACGCCTCACGAGTCCACGCCGAGCTGGTACAGCGGGCAGCCGACGATCCGAACGCTCCCGCGGTGCCCTCGCTCTCCACGTTGCACCGGGCGATCCGCCGGGACCTGACCCGCGGCGAGCGGGCCGGGCTGAAGAGTGGGGAAGCCGCCCGCCGTGCTCACGACGTGTTCGGGCAGCGCCCACCGACGCACCGCAACGCGGCGTGGGAGGGCGACCACAAGCATGTGCCCGTCGAGGTCGATGTGGAGGGCGAGCTGGCCACACCGTGGGTGACCTGGTTCATCGACTGCGCCACCAAGGCGATCACCGGGGTGGCGGTCACCGCGCACGCTCCGAGCCGGGACGCGGTGCTGGCGTCCCTGCGGATCGCGATCACCCGCAGCGAGCCGTTCGGGCCGGTGGGCGGGCTGCCGGGTCAGATCCGGGTCGATCGCGGCAAGGAGTTCCTGTGCGCGACGGTCACCGCGGCGATGGGCGCGCTCGCCGTCCCCGTCACCGATCTGCCCGCCTACAGCCCGCACTTGAAGGGCTCGATCGAGGCGCTGAACGACGCGGTGGAGGAGATGTTCCTCGTCTCGCTCCCCCGCTACTCCGGCCGCCAGAAACTCACCGGTGGCCGGCTCGCCGACCCCGACGCCCCGCCCCTGACCTACGAGGCGTTCGTGGGACTGCTGCTGGACTGGGTGACCTGGTGGAACACCCTCCATCGTCCCGCCGCGCTGAACGGGCAAACCCCCCTCCAGGCGTGGCAGGCCGACGCGACACCGCTCACGGATGTGTCCGCCGGGCAGCTGGCGACGTTCGCCCTGGAGGACGACGGCCGCACGTACACGATCAGCACCAGCGGGGTGCGGTGGCGCCGCCGGGACTACCTCGCCCCGTGGATGAACGGCCGTACCGGCACCAAAGTCTCGGTACGGCACCTGCCCCACCACGACGACACCATCGAGGTCTTCGACGCGGCGACCGGACGCCATCTCGGGTCGGCATTCCTGGCCGCCGCGGCAAGCCGGGAGCAGATCCGCTCCGTCCAGGCCGCACGGACCGCGGCCGCCCGGCGACTCAAGGCCGATCTGAAAGCCGCGGAGAAGCTGCGTCGGCGGCGCTTCGAGGCCTCCACCACCGCGGCCCCGCCTCGTCCACTCGTCTCCCCGACCTCCGCGCAGGCCGAAGAGGAACTGGGAGCAGCGGCGCAGACGGACCGCCGTGCGCTGGCCCGTCCCGACTTGGTTCCGCACGGCCCCGCACCCGATACCTGGGCCCGCCCCAGGCCCCCGCGCACACCCACTCGTGATGAGGACCAAGCTGATGATCGCTGACCTGGACTACGGGCTGCTGCCCGACGAGAGCGAAGACCACTTCCTGGGCCTGGAGCAGGCCCAGTTGGTCGGCACCGACACGCTGCTGACCACCCGGGACAACATCGAGGCCGTCATCGAGGCCAAGGCCATGATGTGCGTCTACGGGCCGGCCGGATCCGGCAAGACAATGTCGGTGAACTCCGCGCTGCGTCATCTCGCCCCGGACATCACCCACCGCCTGGAGCTGCGGGCCGGACCGACCCCCAGAGACATCCGCCATGGTCTCTTCCAGGCGCTGGGGCTGCCCGGTGAGCCGCCGGCCCGCCCGATCGAGTTCGACACCCTCCTCAAGGAGGCGCTCGCCGAGGAGTTCCGGGTCCTGGTCTGTGATGAGGCGCAGTGGATGAAGAAGACCGGGTTCGAGTTCTGGCGCCACCTGTGGGACGACAAACGCACCAACATCGCCGTGATCTTCGCCGGGGGCGACGGCTGCTACAAGGTCCTGCGCCGCGAACCCATGCTGGCCTCCAGGATCTTCATCTGGCAGGAGTTCACCCGCATGTCCAAAGACGAGGTCCGCGCCACGATCCCCGCCTTCCACCCCGTCTGGACAGACGTGGACACCGCGTTGATCGACGCGATCGACAAGCAGGCCGCCCACGGCAGCTTCCGCAACTGGGCCAACATCACCAACCACGGCATGTAGTGCAGGTCGGCGTCCTCCCGGCCGTCACTGTCCTCGTCGACAAAGACGACCACCCCAGCTGGACGGCCGCCGCGCATGCAGCACACGACCCAGTCCTGGGACGTCTGACCGTCGACCCCAGCCCTGCCAACGGAGCACCCGCCGCCCTCGCCCACGACCTGCTCTACGCCCTGGGCAAGCGACTCCCCCAAGGCGGAGAGACGTACGGGACGTGGGCCGACTCCCAGCGCCCCGCCTTGGACGCGGTCGCCGCCTGGATCCTCACCCACCGCATCGGGCATCTCATCGTCTGCCGCACCGACCACCTCACCACCGCCCGCCAGCAACAACTACTCGCCCTGCGCGAACGCTGCGGCATCCGCCTCAGCCTCCTCTGGCACCGGCCGACCGGCCCCGCCCTGAGAACGCTCCTCGAACAGACCCCGTACCGCCTCGTCGACACCCTCCCCCAGGCCCGTGCGGTCCTGGACCGCACCACGGGCCACTCACCGGACGGCACGCGAAGCGCCGGACAGCAAGCGACCACCCAACCAGCCTCCAGCCCGGACGACGCGCAGTGGATCACCTCCCCGGCGTGGTCGGACGGCGTGGTGACAGACCGTCCGAAACGCGCCGGGTGCCCAGGCGCGCCCGATCTCACCTCCACGAAGGGCGGCGCACCGCCCGCCCGGAGGCAGAGCCGCACACCAGCAGACGTCCTCGCCGCCCGGCTGAACACCGTGGCGCACCCCCTGCACGCCACAGCCCTGACCCTCCACGCAGGAGTAATTGTCAATAGTTGTGGACCGGTTGAGCGATCAGATCAGTCAAGCCGGCGCCTTGCACGCTCAGCTCTCCGCCAGATCACCGCCATTCCGAGCGCCAGGACGCTCACGGCGACGACCACG
>NZ_JAFFZS010000072.1 GCF_016921115.1 Streptomyces actuosus | reverse complement strand
CCGCGCTATTAACGGAGTAGTCACTGGAGAGCTACGTGCACCGAAAGGTGCCCGCGTGGTTCGGACCGGGGGCCGCTGGAAAAGGACCGTGGAAACGCGACACCTCGCCAGCGGCCTACCGGTGTTGCACGACCCGGCGACGCTGATGGTGGCGTTCGACCGGGTCGCGGGCAACCGGGGTTCCCGGACCGCCGGCGTGGACGGCCTGACGGTCGCCGATGTCGAGTCGGCCCCGGGGGTGCCCGGGTTCCTGGACGCTCTGCGCGCGGATCTGAAGTCCGGATCGTTCCGGCCGCTTCCGGTGAGGGAACGCAAGATCCCCAAGCCCGGCGGGGCCGGGAAGGTCAGAAGCCTCGGGATTCCTTCCGTCGCCGACCGGACCGTTCAGGCCGCGCTGAAGCTGGTGCTGGAGCCCATTTTCGAGGCCGATTTCCTTCCGGTCTCCTACGGGTTCCGGCCCAAGAGGCGGGCTCAGGACGACGCGGATGGTGTCCCGCTGGTTGGTGCAGCCGATCTTGGTCAGGGCGTACGCCCGGGGGCGCATGCGCGCGTAGGCTCCGCTCCCTGCTCATCAGGCGGGCCACCGTGCAATTCTCCCTGGTAAACGGCGTGTTCAGCCCGGGAGGTGCACGATGGCCCTGACCCAGCATGACTTACTCCGCCTACTTGAGTCACTACGTTCAGCGGACGGCCTCGAACTGGTCCGCTCGGTGGCCGAGCGGATGCTGCAGGAGCTGATCGAGGCCGAGGCGAGTGCGAAGATCGGTGCGGAGTGGAACGAGCACACCGACACCCGCACCGCCTACCGCAGTGGCCACCGGGAGCGGACGCTGACCAGCCAGGCCGGCGACCTGGACCTGGCCATCCCCAAGCTGCGCTCGGGCAGCTTCTTCCCGAGCCTGCTGGAGCGGCGGCGCCGGATCGACCAGGCCCTGTACGCCGTCATCATGGAGGCGTACGTGCACGGCGTGTCCACCCGGTCGGTCGACGACCTGGTCAAGGTCCTCGGCGCGGACACCGGGATCTCCAAGAGCGAGGTCTCCCGGATCTGCGGCGACCTGGACGTCCAGCTGACTGCGTTCCGCAACCGGCCCCTGGACCACGTGCGCTTCCCGTACATGTACCTGGACGCGACCTACTGCAAGGCCAGGGTCGAGCACCAGATCGTCTCCCGGGCCGTGGTGATCGCCACCGGGATCACCGAGGACGGCGGCCGCGAGGTGCTGGGCGTGATGGTCGGCGACAGCGAGACCGAGGCGTTCTGGACCCAGTTCCTGCGTCACCTGCGCGAACGCGGCCTGAGCAGGGTCCGCCTGGTGATCGGCGACCATCATTCGGGACTGGTCAAGGCCATCCGGAAGGTCATGCTCGGGGCCGCCTACCAGCGTTGTCGTGTTCACTGAAGCCGTAGAGAAACAAGGTGTCGCTTCTGTCTGCTGGCGTCGTTGATCTGGTATGGCGTTTTCGGAGGGGGTGCGCGGCCAACTCGCCGTGCGATTCGAGGTGTTGCTGCCGCATCTGAACGAGCGGCAGC
Organism: Streptomyces actuosus; assembly: GCF_016921115.1. Lineage (GTDB taxonomy): Bacteria > Actinomycetota > Actinomycetes > Streptomycetales > Streptomycetaceae > Streptomyces > Streptomyces actuosus_A. The sequence goes on along the minus strand of NZ_JAFFZS010000072.1, from coordinate 8,066 downwards.
GCCGGTTGATGTGTGCGACGGAGGCCCGGCTGCTCGGTCATGGCGGGATCCGGGCCGTCGCCCGTGCCGCCAAGGTGAGTGAGACGACGGTCCGCCGAGGCGTCCTCGAGCTGGAGTCCGGCGAACTCGAGCTTTCCGAAGGGCGGGTACGTAGGCCAGGCGGGGGACGCAAGCGCGCCGAGGAGGTCGACTCCGGGGTGCTTCCCGCGCTGATGGCGCTGGTGGAGCCGGACGAGCGAGGCGATCCGATGTCGCCGCTGCGCTGGACGACGAAATCGCTGCGGAGCCTGGCCCAGGAACTGACCCGACAGGGTCACCCCGTCTCGGCGATGACGGTGGGCCGGCTGCTGAAGGAGAACGGGTTCAGCCTGCAGGCTCAGGCCAAGACGCTGGAGGGCAAGCAACACCCGGACCGAGACGCCCAGTTCCGATACATCAACGAGCAGGTCAAGCAGCATCAGGCTGACGGCGAGCCGGTGATCAGCGTGGACACGAAGAAGAAGGAGATGCTCGGCCAGCTGCCGAACGTGGGCCGTCAGTGGCGGCCGAAGGGCGACCCGGTCCAGGTGGAGGACCACAGCTTCTTCACCGGCCCGAAGGGCGATGCGGCCATCCCCTACGGCATCTACGACCTGACCGCCGATACCGGCTGGGTCAACGTCGGCGTCGACCACGACACCTCCACCTTCGCGGTCGCCTCCATCCGTCGCTGGTGGCAGGCTCGCGGGCACCATGACTACCCGCACGCCACCCGTCTGCTGATCACCGCGGACGCGGGTGGCTCCAACAGTTACCGCTACCGGGTCTGGAAGTCCGAACTGGCCGCCTTCGCGGCCGAGACGGGCCTGGCCGTCACGGTGTGTCACTTTCCTCCCGGCACATCGAAATGGAACAAGGTCGAGCACCGCTTGTTCTCCCATATCGCAATGAACTGGCGCGGCCGCCCGCTGACCAGCCACGAAGTGGTCGTCAAGACCATCGCCGCGACGCGGACCCGCACCGGGCTACAGGTCGAAGCGGAACTTGACCCGGGCTCGTATCCCACAGGCACTACGGTCAGCAAGGCGTACCTGGACTCGCTCCCGATCGAGCAGCACCCCGAGCGCGGAACCTGGAACTACACCATCCACCCCGACGGCCCGGCCCCCAGCGAGCACGAATCGGTTCGCAGGCCCGGGGACACGACCCGCACCCAGTTCCTGGAGATGCTGGCCGACCCGCTCCTGACCGGGATGACGCGGGAAGAGTTGGCCGCGCTGAGCGACCAGCTGGCTCCCGCGCAGGCCGCACAGCGGGAAGAACGCTGCTACCAGCACCGCGGCGGACGACGGCGCAAGGCACCCGGCGACCACGGCCGCCCCCTGCTGACCGGCCCCGACAAGGTGCTGATCACCGTGCTCTACCTGCGGCAGGTCTGTTCCCAGAAGGTCTTGTACTACATGCTCGCGCTCAGCGACCGCACCATCAGCAAGGCCATCGGCGACACACGACGGCTGCTGGACGACACCGGTACCTCTGTCGGTCTCTCCGCAGTCCGGTTCACCAAGCCGGACCACCTGGTGGCGTTCCTGCACACCGGAATGTCACCCACCGAAGTCCGGCCCGCACTCCCGGAACAGCTCTCCGACCCGGCACTGACCGGCATGAGCCGCACCGACCTCCACGCCCTGATCGACCGGCTCTCGAAACGGCAGGCCGCGCTGGTCGAACGACGGCGCTTCACGCAGCGCGGCGGGCACCGCCAGCCCGGAACCCGCTCCGGGGTGTTCCGACAAAAGATCAACGACTCTGAGCGCGTCCTGGCCACCGTGCTCATGGACCGAAAGGTCTGCACCGGAGGAGTCCTCACCGAGCTCTTTCAGATCACCAGAGGCACTCTCACGAACGCCTTCCGCGACGTCCGCCCTCTCCTGGAAGAGGACGGAATCACCTCCCCGCCGGCATCGGTGACGCACCGCACTGTGGAAGCCCTCCTGGCCAGCACTGCCACGAAATCCAACACGCCGACACAACCAGCAACTTGATTACGTACAGGTTCACTTCCTGCGCAATGTCTTCGGCGTGATCAGCAAGGAGTCGGCCGAGATGGTCGCCGCGACGATCCGCACGATCTTCGCCCAGCCCAGCGGCGAGACTGTCCGTGCCCAACTCGACACCGTCGCCGACATGCTCGGCGGCCAGTTCCCCAAGGTCAAGGCGATGCTCCTGGAAGCAAAGGAGGACCTGACCGCGTTCGCGGTCTTCCCCGAACGCCACTGGAAGAAGATTCAGTCCACCAATCCACTGGAGCGGGTCAACCGCGAGGTCAAGCGCCGCGTCGACGTCGTCCAGGTCTTCCCCAACGACGACGCGCTCCTGCGACTGGTCACCGCCGTCCTGTTCGAACTGCACGACGAATGGATCGCCTTCCCCCGCCGCTACCTGCCCGAGGGAAGCATGGATCAGCTTTACCCCGCCGAGCTCCCCGACAGCGCCCCCGCGCTACCGAACACCACCAACACGCCCTGACCAAGATCGGCTGCACCAACCAGCGGGACGCCATCTGTCCCGCACGAAGGTGTTCTTGCCGCGGCCCGGCGATGGGAGGTTGTCAGTACCCCTGAGAGACCAGCAAGGACAGTTGCCTGGAGGATTCGACGTGCATGCCGGGCGCGACCTCCCCGGCAGTCACGCGTAAGAGTCAACTCCTTGAATTCTCGAACGCGCTGTCGAATTCTCGGGGGTGTGGCCTCTCGGTCCTGTTGTTTAGCGTCAGCAGCGCTTCACAGGCCGATATGGCCGAATTCATCCGGCGTCCCGAAGGTGGCGATGACTGTGACGCCCCCCGCCTGGCAGCCGGGCTCTGCGTGATCATTCTTCCAGTCGAGTCGACCATCGAAGCAGGTCAGGTGCGAAAATTGACGAGGGGGAAGCGAGCTGAGACTGTCAACGGCGCTTGATCCATTTCGCCTGAGAGGCGGGCGGCGTGTTCGAGTCATATTTGGCAGGGGGCACCGCTTAAATTCGCGGATTTCCCGGGGCTCTGTCAGTGGTGACGGCTACTTTCCAAAACGAGGTCCGGATATGCGGCCCTTGGCACCGTGGATGGGGGAGTGGTGACGCCAGAAGAGCCGAAGTTGGGCCTGGCTGACGACGTGACTGATGCGCGTCAGGTGGTGGGATACCTGGTGCGGCCGGAAGCCAACGACTACATCGCGATCATGGATGTGCTGGAGGGGTCGGTGACCGACCTGACGGTTGCCGAGGTCGTGGCAGCACTGGTGGCTGCCGGAGTGCGCTTGGACGCACGCTTGGTGGAGAAGCGCCTGGACGCGCTGAAAGACATGGGTGCGGTTTCGTTCCGGTCGGACACCAGTCACGCGCGCCGGTACGCCGAGATTCTGCCCCGGAACTGGCGCTACACCGCCAGCCCGGCGGGCAGGCACGTCCAGCGTTTCTACCGCCAGGTCCTGGCGGGGACGGTCACCGTGCGGGAAATCCCGATCGTGTCGCTCAGCCGCATCGTGTCCCACCTTGAGCAGCTCGCTGCAGCCCTGGGCGTGGGCGAGCCCGATGCCAGCCTTCTCGACGCTACCGTGCTGGATGCCGTGAGTTCTGTGTTCACCAGCCACGACGACCTCGACGCTGCCCTGGTGGGTGCCGAGGATGCCCTGATCGGTCTCGCCGACCGGTTCGACCTGGACGAGGAACGCACCAACGACCTCAAGGGTCTTCTGGTCGACTACGCCACCCGCGTGGCAGTCGAACTCGACTCCGGCTCCGCACAGGCCGCCGCAGCACTCGCGGTGCTGCGGCCGTGGTTCGGCCTGCTGGCCCAGGCGGTCGTCGATGCCTCCCAGGCCCGTGACCTCATCGCCGCGGGCGCCCTCAGCGCCTCCCGCGGCGGCCGCGCGGAGGACTGGGACGGACTGTGCGTGTGGTTCGATGCCCGAACCGGACGGGCCGCACGTTTGTCGCTGCGCCTGGTGAGGGCGCTGCCAGGCATGCACGCCAACCTGCGTCGGCTGCACTCCTCGGCAGGCACCGCCTCCACCCGTAGCCGCGCCTTGGCCCTGGCCCGGGCGGTGCTGACTCCGGAGATCGGGGTGCAGATCTTCCAGGCCGCGGTCGGCGACCATTCCTGGCGCAAGCTCTACGGCCAGGCCGACGAGGACGACATGGGCCGCAACCCGTCCTGGCGTGGCGGACCGCAGGTGCCGGTGCCGACACTGCTGCGCACCGCCGGCCGGTCGGGGCCGCGTGGCAGAGGCGCCGCACCACGCGACGACACCGTGGCCAAGGCCCAGGTCGCCGAGGCCCGGGCACGCCGCCACGCCGGACACCAAAGGGCGCTCGCCGAGGTCCTGGCCGCGCTTCCCGGCGAGCAGTTGGACGAGGCAGCCGCCCGGGTCGCGCTTGCCGCCCTGATGGCCGCCGCGCGCGCCGCCGCAACCGGGCCCCGCCGCACCGGCACGAGCGGGGGTCTTGCCTGCACGCTCGTGCACACCGGCTCTGGTACCGGCATCCTGCACGCCCCCACCTGGAGGGTGCTCCTGCCCGGACGCATCCCGCTCTTCCATCGGCCCGGCCAGCGCCCTTCGGCCGCGGCCCTCGCCGCCCTCGCGGGAACGACGATGACGGACGACATCTCGGCGCACGCAACACTGCGCATCACCCCGCACACCGGCCCGAGCACGTCCGACAACGAAACCTCCTTCATCATCTCCCGGCAGGAGGGCGCAGCATGAGCGAGGACACGGACGTTCCCGTACACGAGCAGGAGTCCGCACCGGATCCGGCATCCCCGTCTTCTCAGCAGCGGCGCAGGGCATGGCGCCCCGAGGCCGACGCCGAGGCAGCCGCACTCCTGCGCCGCCTGGCGGCCACCTGCTGGCTCATCGGCGGCCGCGACGACGAACTTATTGCCGCGGTACGCCGCAACGAGCACGCGCTGCGCTCCGCCGTCGCCCGGCTGGGATGGGTCCTGATCGTCGAACGCGACCTGGTCCGCCTGCGCAAGAGCCCGCCACCACGCCCCCAGGCGTGGGCCGACCAGGGACCGAATGCCGCCGCCTGCTCCTGGTTCTTCCTGCTGCTGGCTGCCGCCGAGTCGATGCCGCCGCGTACCGCCGTGGGACACCTGGTCACCCAGGCCCACGCTGCCGCTGCCGAGGCCGGACTGCCCGTCCACCACGACATCACGGAACGTCGGGCGATCCTGGCCGCCCTGCACATGCTCGACGACCGCGGCGTGATCGAACGCCTCGACGGTGACCTCGACCGCTACCTGCACGACGAACAAGCACCAGTGCTGCTGGCCGTCCACCACACCCGGCTGGCCTACGTCATCGCCAACCCCGGCACCCTCGATCCGGCCGCCGACCCCCACGCATGGCTGGAACAGGCACAGCGCGAACCGGACGCCGCCCGCCGGATGCGCCGCGCGCTCGTGGACGACACCTGTGTACACACCGCGCTACTGGACGATGCCGAGGCCCAGTGGCTGAGCCAGCGTGTGCGCGGCGACGACGGCGGCCCGCTGGCCGACGCGTTCGGGCTCGTACTGGAACGCCGCGCGGAGGGAGCCGCATTCGTGGTGCCTGACGACGCCCTTCGCCACCTCAGCGAACTCGGCCCGATGCCCTTTCCGGCACCCGGAACCATTGCCCACGCCGCGCTGCTGCTCCTCGACCATGCCGCCCTGCACGGCGCCGTTGAGAACGCCCCCGGACCGGGCTGGCGCAGCCTGAGTGAGGAGGCGGTGGTGGCAGCACTGACGGCATTCGGCGCCGACAACACCTCCGGCCGCGGCGGCTGGAGCACCGAGTACGTCCGAGACCCCTTTCTACTGGTCGCTAAAGTCCGCGACCTGCTGACGGGCACCCACCTGGCTCGGTTGACCCCCACCACCCCGCAGGTTGATGGCGAGACGACGCTCATGTGGTGGTTCGCCCCCACCACCGGCCGTTGGGCGGAGGAAGGCACCGCCCAGCCCAAAACCGCCCGCACTCGCTCACGCCGCGGCACACCCACACCGCAGCGCCCCCATATCCCCGTACAGCAGGGCCTGTTCAGCGCGACCGAGACCGACAAGAACCCGGAGGGACACCCTGCATGAGTGGCATCTTCGACCTCGACTTCACCCTGCCGCCGGCGCCCGCACCGTCAGGCAACACCGGCCGCTTCGGCGGCCGCTGGCGGCTGGTCGGCGCCGGGCTGTCGAACGTGTGGCGCTACGGCGACCTGGAATTGCCTGCCGCATCGGGCCGGCTGCTGCTGCGCGGACCCAACGGGACCGGCAAGACCACCGCTCTGGAAGCCTTGTGGCCCTATCTGCTTGATCTGAACGGAGCCAAACTGGCCGCCGGCAAGGCACGCCCCACCACCCTGAAACTCCTGATGAGCGAAGGCGCCCCTGCCAAGGGCCGCCGTTACGGCTATCTTTGGCTGACGTTCGCAGCCCCGGCCGGCGAACCGGCACCGAACACGCCGGACGGGGCGGCAGACGGCGTCGTCAGCTTCGGTGTCCGGCTGCAGTACTCGCCCAGCTCCACCCCCGCCGTCAGGGTCGTTCCCTTCACCGTGCCGGGCCGGCCGCTGAAGGACCTGGCGCTGCGCGGCCCCCACAACAGCGCCTTGGAGCATGAGGAGTTCTCCGACGGCGTCGAGGCCGTCGGCGGACGGGTCTTTGCCGAGCCCGAGGACTACATCGAAGAGCTGGCCGCCCGCATCTGGTCCACCACCTCCGGCGAACTGAGGCTTCTCGCTTCACGGCTGCGGGAAGTGCGCAATCCCACCCTGCTGGGCGACGTCTCCCCGGCCGCAGCCGCCGACGCACTGCGCCAGTCCCTGCCCGGCGTGGCTGAGGACGTTCTCACCGCCACCGCCGAGGCCCTCGCCGAATCCGACACGACCCGCGAGGCGTTCGAACGCGACGAGCGCGCCGCCACCCTCCTCGAGGAGTTCGCCCGCGTATGGACCGGGCACGCCGTCGACGTCACCCGCACCGCCCACACCGCCGCACGCCACGCCCACGACGACGCCAGCACCCGCAAGCGCCGCGTCCAGCAGTGCACCGGCCTGCTGGAGAGCGCGAAGGCCGAAGCCGATCAGGCCGCAGGCGACGTCCAACGGCTCGACAACGCCCACCAGAAGGCTCAGGCCGCCGTCCGCGCCATCGAGACCAGCGATGCCTACCGCTCCCACGGGCACGTCATGGACCTGCGTAAACGGCTCCGCGCCGAACAGCGCGCCGCATCCAGCAGCTACGACAGCCTGCACACCGCCGCCCAGCAGGCCCGCACCCAGACCAAGACCGGCCGAGACGCCCTCGACGACGCCATCGGTGACATCGAGGACACCCTGGCCGACGCGGAGGCGGCCGGTTCCCCGCCGGTGGCCCTTGAGACCCTGCTCGCCCACCACCCCCGGGCCCGCGTCACCCGTCCGGTCGCCGACCGCATCGCCGATCCAGGTCCGGGCATCACCCTCACCTACGACCGCGAAGGCCTCGACCAGCTTGCCACCACGTTGAGGACCCGAGCCCAGGAACACCGATCCACGGCCGACCGGGCCACACTGGTCCTACGCGACCACGGCCCCGTCGCGGCGGCCGAAAAGACAGCCGAGACCGCACACCGCACAGCAGCCGGCGCCGAGAGCGCCTACGACGAAGCCAGCCAAGCCCATGACCGCGCCACCGCGGCGGCTCGCTCGGCCGCCCGCCAGGCACTCGCCGAGTTGACCCGGTGGGCACCCGAACACCCCGCTCTGCGGGGCCTGCACGACGAAGCACCCCTGGCCGGGGACGAACTGACGGTATGGGACACGGACGACGTCGAGGCCCTCATCCACGCAGAACCCGCCGCGGTCCGCGACCAGCTCAACACCTGGGCCGACCAAGCCCTGCGCATCGGCGAAACCCTCGCCGCCAGTCACGAGAGCGCAGCCCAGCAGCACCTTGAACCGCCCCGTGTCAGGTAGAGACTCGATTCCGTGAAAGGATTGAGTCATGGCACGACCCTCCCGTTACCCGCTTGAGCTGCGCCGTCGCGCGGTGCGCATGGTCGCCGAGGTGCGCGACGACT
>NZ_JAFFZS010000071.1 GCF_016921115.1 Streptomyces actuosus | reverse complement strand
CCTCAAGACCGAAGTCCCGCGCATCACCCGGATACATGTCGAGCACGTTGAGGACGTCACGGAAGTTGACACCCGCCGCCCGCACCGCAACCCGAACCTGACCCTCACCCAACACGGCAGACGCCTCAGGGAAGGGGGTCAGTGCCAGACCGTCCAGGGTGCCCTTCTCCACAATGTCCAACCGCCACGCCGACTCCCCCGACGGGACGGTGAGTTCCTGGTCCGTGCGGGCACGGGACAGGCGGGGCGCGAAGGCAACGCCGCCGCGGAGGACGACCTCCGCCTCACCGGAGACCAGGGTCGCTCCGAGGCGGGTCCACGACTGCGGGGCGGCGTCCACGTCGGCCAGCGCGAACCGTCCGGGGTTCTCGGCGCGGGCGGCGCGTACCAGGCCCCACACGGCGGCCAGTGCCGGATCGCTCATGGATCCCTCGGGCGCAAAGGCACCCTCGGTCACGATCACCAGCCGGGCGTCTTCGAAGCGCTCCTCCGCCAGCCATGTGCGGACCAGTTCCAGCGCGGTCGCTGTGGCGGTGTGCGCTGCCCGAACCGGGTCTCCGTCGGGACGTGTGACGCGGACCAGGACATCCTCGCCGGATCCGGCAGCGCGCTCGGGCAGGCAGGTCGGCACGTCCGCCGGACTGGCCGGGGTGTGGGGCCGGACGTGGGCGGGGGCGGGCTCTGCGGCCAGCGGTGTCCAGTCCACGCGGTGCAGCAGTTCGGCGTGGCCGATGGCGGTCGGGTTGCCTGGCGGTGCCGTCAGCGGACGCAGGGTGAGGGATGCGACGGTGGCGACGGGTGAGCCGGACGGGTCGGTGAGGTCGAGGGCGATCGCTCCCGAGTCGGCGGGGCGCAGCCGGGCACGCAGGCCCGCCGCTCCGGTGGCGTGCAGGGTGACGCCGGCCCAGGAGAACGGGAGGCCCGGGCCGGAGGGGTCGTCCGTTGCGCCGTCGGCGGCCGTTCGGGTGGCGGCGAGGGCGTGCAGGAGCGAGTCCAGCAGGGCGGGGTGGATGCCGTAGCGGCGCGCGTCGGGGGTCGTCTCGGCGGGGAGGGCCGCTTCGGCGAACAGGTCGTCGCCGTGCTGCCGTAGCGAGGTGAGGCCATGGAAGAGGGGACCGTACACCAGGCCGGTGTCGGCCAGTTGGTCGTAGAGGCGGTCGATGGGCACGCCGATGGCGTCGGCCGGTGCCCGGACGTCGGCCGCGGGCGCCGGGGCGACGGGTTCGGGTCGCAGGGTGCCGACCGCGTGCTGGGTCCACGGTTGGTCGTCGGCGTCGTCCGTGCCGGGGATGTCGGCGGGCCGGGAGTAGACGCCGATGTCGCGTCGGCCGGCGTCGTCGGCGGTTCCTACGGTGACCTGGAGCTGGGCGGCTCCCTGCGCGGGCAGAACCAGCGGGGTGTGCAGCGTGAGTTCCTCGACCGTGGTGCAGCCGACCCGGTCGGCGGCGTGGAGGGCGAGTTCCAGGAAGGCGGTGCCGGGCAGCAGGACGGACCCGGAGACGACGTGTTCGGCCAGCCAGGGCTGGTGCCGGGTGGAGAGCCTTCCGGTGAAGGCGGCGGTGCCGCTGTCCGCGAGGGTGACGGCGGCGCCGAGCAGTGGGTGCCCGGCGGCGGACAGGCCCGCGGAGCGGAGGTCGCCCGGGTGGGTGCCGGCCGGTCGGGGCCAGTAGCGGCTGTGCTGGAAGGCGTAGGTGGGCAGTTCGGCGGGACGTGCTGCGGGGAGCAGCGCGGCCCACGAGACGTCGGCGCCGTGGGTGTGGAGGGTGGCGGTCGCCGTCAGCAGCGTGTGGGCCTCGGGGCGGTCCGGGCGAAGGGCGGGGACCGCCGACGGTTCGCCGTCGTCGGCCGAGGCGTGGACGAGGGCGGTGAGGGTGCCGTCGGGGCCGAGTTCGAGGAAGCGGTCGACGCCCTCGTCGTGCAGGGTGCGGACGGCGTCGGCGAAGCGGACCGCCTGACGGACCTGCCCCACCCAGTACTCCGGGGACATCAGCTCCTCCGGGTCGGCGGTCCACCCGGTCACCGTGGACACCATCGGCAGCCGCGGCCGTGCGTACGACAACTCCTGGGCCACGGCCCGGAAGTCGGCGAGCATCGGTTCCATCAGCGGCGAGTGGAAGGCATGGCTGACCCGCAGCGCCGTCACCTTGCGGTCCTGGGCACGGAAGTGGGCCGCGACCTCCTCCACCGCCTCGGCCACGCCCGAGACGACCACCGCCCGCGGACCGTTCACCGCGGCAATACCCACCCGCACACCGTCCAGCAGCGGCAGCACCTCCTCCTCGGACGCCTGCATCGCCACCATCGCCCCACCCGCGGGCAACGCCTGCATCAACCGACCCCGCGCCACCACCAGACGACACGCATCCTCAAGCGACCACACCCCCGCCACATACGCCGCAGCTATCTCACCGATCGAATGCCCCACCAGCACATCCGGCCGCACACCCCACGACTCCAGCAACCGGAACAACGCCACTTCCAACGCGAACAACGCAGGCTGCGCGAACTCCGTCCGATCCAGCCGGTCCGCATCCTCACCGAACACGACCTCCCGCAACGAGCACGGCAGTTCGGTGTCCAGATGCGCGCACACCGCATCGAAGGCATCCGCGAACACCGGACACCCCTCATACAACTCACGCCCCATACCCGGACGTTGCGAGCCCTGACCCGCGAAGACGAACGCCGTACGGCCCTCGGGACGTACGCGGCCGGTGACGGCGTCGGCGGTGGGCCGGTCGGCGACGAGGGAGGCGAGGACCGCCAGCAGCGCGTCGCGGTCGGTGCCGAGCACGACGGCGCGGTGTTCGTGCGCGGTGCGGGTGGTGGCGAGGGCCAGGCCCAGGTCGGCGGCGGTGAGGTCGGGCCGTGAACGGGCGTGCGCGAGCAGTCGTGCGGCCTGCTCACGCAGGGCGTCGGCGGAGGCGCCGGAAATCGTCCAGGGCAGCGGGCCGGTACCGGCGGTGGGTGCCGTCGTCGGCTCGGTGTCCTGCGGCCGGCCGTTCTCCTCCGGCTGGTCGGCCTCGCGCGGCTCTTCCACGATGACGTGAGCATTGGTGCCGGAGACTCCGAAGGCGGAGACACCGGCGCGGCGCGGCCGGTCGTCGGCGGTCCACGGCCTGCTCTCGGTGAGAAGTTCCACGGCTCCGGCGGACCAGTCGACGTGGGTGCTGGGGGTGCCGGCGTGCAGAGTGGGCGGCAGGACGCCGTGCCGCATGGCCTGGACCGTCTTGATGACGCCGGCGACGCCGGCGGCGGCCTGGGTGTGTCCGATGTTGGACTTCAGCGACCCGAGATACAGGGGCTGTTCGCGGTCCTGGCCGTAGGTGGCGAGGAGGGCCTGCGCCTCGATCGGGTCGCCGAGCGTCGTGCCGGTGCCATGGGCCTCGACGGCGTCCACGTCGGCCGGGGCGAGCCCGGCATCGGCCAGTGCGGCACGGATGACGCGCTGCTGGGCGGGGCCGTTGGGGGCGGTGAGGCCGTTGGAGGCGCCGTCCTGGTTGACGGCGCTGCCGCGGACCACGGCGAGCACGGGGTGCCCGTTGCGGCGGGCGTCGGACAGGCGCTCGACGACGAGGACACCGGCGCCCTCCGCCCAGCCGGTGCCGTCGGCGTCGTCGGAGAACGGCTTGCACCGGCCGTCCAGGGCGAGGCCGCGCTGGCGGCTGAACTCGATGAAGGCGCCGGGGGTGGACATCACGGTGACGCCGCCCGCGAGGGCGAGGTCGCACTCGCCCGCGCGCAGGGCCCGGACGGCGAGGTGGAGGGCGACGAGCGAGGACGAGCAGGCGGTGTCGACGGTGAGGGTGGGGCCTTCGAGGCCGAGGACGTAGGCGATGCGGCCGGAGACCACGGCCGCGGCGTTGCCGGTGCCGAGGAAGCCGTCGCCGGCGTCGGGGGTGCTCAGCAGCAGGGCGGGATAGTCCTGGCCGTTGGAGCCCATGAACACACCGGTGCGGCTGCCGCGGAGGGCGCCGGGGGCGATGGTGGCCCGCTCCAGCGCCTCCCAGGAGATCTCCAGCAGCAGCCGCTGCTGCGGGTCCATCGCCAGGGCCTCTCGCGGCGAGATCCCGAAGAAGCCGGGGTCGAAGTCGCCGGCGCCGGTGAGGAATCCGCCGTGTCGGCAGTAGCTGCTGCCGGGGCGTCCGGGCTCGGGGTGGTAAAGGGCGTCCAGATCCCAGCCGCGGTCGGTGGGGAACTCGGTGACGGCGTCCTGGGCGCCGGCCACGAGCTGCCACAGCTCGTCGGGGCCGGTGACGTCGCCGGGGAGCCGGCAGCCCATGCCGACGATGACGATCGGGTCGTCGTCGGTCCGGTCCGCGGCGCTTGAGGCCGGCTCGTCGCTTCCCCGGGTGGGGCCGGCGCCGTCGCCGAACAGCTCGCCGTGCAGGACCGCGGCGAGGTCCACAGGAGTGGGGTGGTCGAAGACGAGCGTGGCAGGCAGCGCGAGGCCCGTTGCGGTGGTGAGGCGGTTGCGCAGTTCGACGGCGGTCAGGGAGTCGAAGCCCGAGTCGCGGAAGGCGCGCCGGGTCTCCAGCAGGCCGGCGTCGGTGTGGCCGAGGACGGCTGCGGCATGGGCGCGGACCAGTTCCAGCAGGGCGCGGGTGCGTTCGGCGGGCGTTCGGCCCGTCAGGCGTTCGCGCAGTGCCGTGCCCGCCTCGCCACGACCGGGGGCGGCCGGTCCGGCTCGCAGGGCCTCCGCGGCTTCCGGAACGCCGGTGAGCAGGGGGCTGGGACGGGTGCCCGTGAAGCCGGGGGTGAACCGGGCCCAGTCGACGTCGGCGACGACCTGCCCGGTGACGTTCTGCTCCAGCAGGCGGCTCAGCGCGGCCAGCGCGGTGTCGGGGGCGAGGGCGGCGAGGCCGCGCCGGCGCAGGTACTCCTCGGCGCCGTCCTCGGCCGCCATGCCGCCCCCGCTCCACGGGCCCCAGGCCACCGAGAGGGCGGTCGCACCGCGGGCGCGCCGCTGCTCGGCGAGCGCGTCGAGATGGGCGTTGGCGGCGGCGTAGGCGCTCTGGCCGCCGCTGCCCCACACGCCGGCGATGGAGGAGAACAGCACGAAGGCGTCGAGAGGGCGGTCGCCCTGGGCCCGGAGGACGGCATCGAGGTGGGCGGCGCCGTGCGCTTTGGCGGCGAACACCGCGCGGAACCGGTCGGCATCGACGTCGCTCAGCGCCACGGTGTCGGTGACGCCCGCCGCGTGGACGACGGCGTCGACGGTGTGGCGGGCCAGCAGCCGCTCGACGGCGGCGCGGTCGGAGACGTCGCACGCCTCGACGGTGACGCGGGCGCCGAGGGCGGTCAGTTCGTCCCGCAGTTCGGCGGCGCCCGGCGCGTCGGGTCCCCGGCGTCCGGTCAGGACGAGGTGGACGGCGCCCTGTTCCGCGGCCCACCGGGCGACCCGGGCCCCGAGGGCTCCGGTGCCACCGGTGATCAGGACGGTGCCGCGGGGTCGCCAGCCGGTGCCGGCGGGCGGGGTGTCCGGGACGTCGGTGTGGCGCAGTCGTCGGGCGAGAACGCCGGAGGCGCGCACGGCGACCTGGTCCTCGGCCGCTGAGGCCAGGACCGAGGCGAGCCGTGCGGCCGCACGCCGGTCGACGCTCGGCGGCAGGTCGACGAGGCCGCCGAACCGGCCGCCGAGTTCCAGGGCGGCCGCCCGGCCCAGGCCCCACAGCGCGGCCTGCGCCGGGTCCGGCGCGGCGTCGGCGCGTGCGGTCGCGACAGCACCGCTGGTGGCCAGCCACAGCGGGACGGTCGTCCGGGCGTCGCCGAGTGCTTGCACGAGCCGTACGGTGCGCAGGGCGAGGTCGGCCGCGTCGTCCTCGATGGGGGTGCCGGCGGCGGGCAGGGCGAGGACGCCCGCCAGAGTGCCGGTCTCCGCCAGGCGGGCGGCGAGTGCGGCACGCTCTTCACCAGGGGCGTACACGAAGGGCACCGCTTCGGCGCCGCGGGCCGTGAGGGCGTCCGCGAGGGTGCGGGCCAGGTCGTCGCCCGCTGTGCCGTCGGGCACGGCGAGCAGCCAGCGGCCGGTGAGCGGGGTGCCGGTGCCGGGGTCGAGGGGCTCCCAGGTGATCCGGTAGCGCAGTTGGTCGACCCGGTTCCGTTCGCGGCGGCCACGTACCCACGACGACAGCGCGGGCACCAGAGGACGGACGAGCCCTTCGTCGACGTCCAGGGTGTCGGCGAGGGCGGCGACGTCCTCGTGTTCGACGGCGGACCAGAACGCCTTGTCCTGGCCGGTGGTGCCGTCCTCGGCAACGGTCGGCGGTGCGGGCTCCAGCCAGTAGCGTGCCCGTCGGAACGCGTACGTCGGCAGGTCCACGGGCCGCGCTCCCCTGCCGGCGAAGACCGCCGCCCAGTCGACCGGCGCGCCGTGCGCGAAGGCGCCGGCGACCGCGGCCATGAGCGCGGCCGGCTCGGGCCGGTCCTTGCGCAGGGCGGGCACGGCCGTCAGTCCCTCGCCGTGCAGGCACGCGCGGGCGAGCGCGGTCAGCGTGCCGTCGGGCCCCAGTTCCACGAACCGGGTCACCCGGCGCTTCTGCAGCAGCCGTACGCCGTCGGCGAAACGGACGGGTTCACGCACGTGGCGGACCCAGTAGGCGGGCGCGCACAGGTCGGCCGGGCGGGCGGTCTCACCGGTCGTGTCGGAGATGATCGTCAGCCGTGGCTGATGGTAGGTCACGCTCTCGGCGACCTCGCGGAAATCGGCGAGCATCGGCTCCATGAGCGGCGAGTGGAAGGCGTGGCTGACCCGCAGGGGGGTGACCTTGCGGTCCCGGGCGCGGAAATGCGCGGCGATCTCCTCGACGGCGTCGGCGGTACCGGAGACCACCACGGCGTGCGGCCCGTTGACGGCGGCGATGCCCACCCGTTCGCCGAGCAGGGGCAGCACCTCGTCCTCGGTGGCCTGCAGCGCGGCCATCGCACCGCCCTCGGGGAGTGCCTGCATGAGCCGGCCGCGGGCGGCGACCAGGCGGCAGGCGTCGGCCAGGGACCAGACACCGGCGACATGGGCGGCGGCCAGCTCGCCGACGGAATGGCCGAGCAGGAACTTCGGCGTGAGGCCCCATGCCTCCAGTTGCCGGAACAGGGCGACTTCGAGGGCGAACAGGGCGGGCTGGGCGTATTCGGTGCGGTTCAGCGGTGCTGCGTCCGCACCGAACACGATCTCCTTCAGGTCGAAGGGCAGTTCGGCGTCCACCGCGTCGAACGCGGCGGCGAACTCGGGGTGTGCGTCGTACAGTTCGTGGCCCATGCCAGGGCGTTGCGCGCCCTGGCCCGCGAAGAGGAAGGCGGTGGCGCCGCGCGCCGTGCGCCCGCGGACTGTCGTGGTGCCGGTCTCCCCGGCGGCGAGCGCGGTCAGTTGCCGTACGGCGTCTTCGTGGTCCGTGGCGAGGACGATCGCCCGGTGTTCCAGGGCGGCCCGGGTGGTGGCGAGGGCATGGCCGACGTCCAACGGGCGCGGCGGCTCGGGGTCCTGGTGCAGCCGTTCGAGCAGCCGGGCCGCCTGCGCGCGCAGTGCTTCCTCGCTGCGCGCGGACACCGGCCAGGGTATGACGGGCAGCTCGCGTCGTTCACCGTCCGGTGCACCGTCCCGCGCCCCGGGAGTGCCGTTGGCACCGTCCGGTGCGGGCGCGGTCGCGTGGTCGGGTGCCGGCGCCTCCTCGATGACGGCGTGGGCGTTGGTGCCGCTGATTCCGAAGGAGGACACGCCTGCGCGGCGTGGCCGGTCCGAGCGCGGCCAGTCGACCGGCTCGGTGAGCAGCCGTACCGCGCCGGCCGACCAGTCGACGTGCCGGGACGGCTCCGACACGTGCAGGGTGCGCGGCAGTGTGCCGTGCCGCATGGCCTGAACCGTCTTGATGATGCTGCCGACGCCCGCAGCGGACTGGGTGTGACCGATGTTCGACTTCAACGAGCCCAACCACAGGGGATGTTCGCGGTCCTGCCCGTAGGCCGCGAGCAGCGCCTGCGCCTCGATGGGGTCGCCGAGGGCGGTGCCGGTGCCGTGCGCGTCGACGGCGTCCACGTCGGCGGGGCCCAGTTCGGCGGCGGCGAGCGCGGCCCGGATCACCCGCTGCTGGGCGGGGCCGTTGGGCGCGGTCAGGCCGTTGGAGGCGCCGTCGGAGTTGACGGCGGTACCGCGGACGACGGCCAGCACCGGGTGTCCGAGCCGGCGGGCGTCGGACAGCCGCTCCACGAGCAGCATGCCCGCGCCCTCGGCCCAGCCGGTGCCGTCGGCGTCGTCGGAGAACGCCTTGCACCGGCCGTCCGCCGCCAGGCCGCGCTGCCGGCTGAACTCGTAGAACATCGCGGGGGTGGCCATCACCGCGACACCGCCTGCCAGGGCCATGTCGCACTCGCCGCGACGCAGCGCCTGGCATGCCCAGTGGAGCGCGACCAGCGAGGAGGAGCACGCCGTGTCGACGGTGACGGTGGGGCCCTCCAGGCCGAGGGTGTAGGCGATGCGCCCGGAGGCGACCGAGGTGGCGTTGCCTGCCAGCAGCAGCCCCTGCACGCCGTCGGGGAACTCGCTCACCCCGGCGCCGTAGCCCGAGCTCGCGGCGCCGACGAAGACGCCGGTGCTGCTGCCGCGCACCGCCCCGGGGTCGATGCCGGCCCGCTCGAAAGCCTCCCAGGAGATCTCCAGCAGCAGCCTCTGCTGCGGGTCCATCGCCAGGGCCTCGCGCGGTGAGATCCCGAAGAAGTCGGCGTCGAACTGAGGCGCCTCGTGCAGGAACCCGCCGCCGAGCGCGTAGAAGGTGCCCGGGTTGTCGGGGTCGGGATGGTAGCCCGCCTCCATGTCCCAGCCGCGGTCGGCGGGAAAGCCGGAGATGGCGTCACCGCCCTCCGCGACGAGCCTCCACAGTTCCTCCGGGCTGTCCACACCACCGGGGTAGCGGCAGCTCATCGCGACGATCGCGATCGGTTCCCGGTCCCGTGTCTCCGCCTCGCGCAGCTGCCGGCGGGTCTGCCGGAGCTCCGCGGTCAGCCTCTTGAGGTATTCGACGTACTTGTCGTCCGTCTTGCCGTCTTCAGCCACCAACGCCACATCCCTGAGCCGATGCCAACGGTTTCCCGCGGCTGATCACGACATCCCGAGTTCTTTGTCGATGAGGTCGAACAGCTCGTCCGCCGTCTCGACGGAGTCGAGTTCTCCGTCGTCGACGTCGGCGAGTGCCGCTCCGGACTGCCCGGAGCCGGTGCCGTTGTCGTGTCCGGCACCGCTGCTCTTCGTTGCCAGTTCCTGCCACTTCGCCGTCAGCCGTTGCAGCCGAGAAGTGATCGCCGCGTGACCGTCGCCGCCGATCGTGGCGGCGGCGAGCGCGGCCTCCAGCCGGTCGAGATCGGCCAGCAGCGGCGCTGCCGCGGCGGCGGCCGCTTCGTCGGCCTTGCCCGACGGTCCCCTGGTGCCGGACTCCTCCGGCAGGGTGATCTGTGTCAGCACCTGGGCGGCCAGTGCCGTCGGTGTCGGGTGGTCGAACACCAGCGTGGCCGGGAACCGCAGCCGGGTGGTCGCGTTCAGACGGTTGCGCAGTTCCACCGCGGTGAGGGAGTCGAAGCCGAGTTCCTTGAACGCCTGGTCCGGTTCGATCTCGTCGGAGGAGGCGTGGCCGAGCGTGGCCGCCGCCTGTGCGCACACCAGGTCCACCAGGTACTGCTCCCGATCGGCCGGAGCGAGCGCGGCCAAACGGGCCCCGAGGTCCTGCGGCTCGGTGTGCCCCCCGGTCGCCGCGACAGCCGCCCGCCGTACCGGGGCGCGGACGAGGCCGCGCAGCATCGGCGGTACGGCCTCGGCGTGGGCGCGCAGTGCCTTCAGGTCGAGGTTGACCGGCAGCAGCATCGCCCGGTGCGCGGGCGCCCCTCCGGTCACGAGTCCGGCCTCGTCGAGCAGCCGCAGGCCCTGCTCCACCCCGAGCGGCCGCATGCCGCCGCGTGCCATGCGGCGCAGGTCGGCTTCGGTCAGCTCGGCCGTCATGCCCGCTCCCGGAGCCCACGGCCCCCAGGCCAGCGCGACGGCCGGCAACCCGGCGCGGCGACGAACGGTGGCGAAGGCGTC
>NZ_JAFFZS010000070.1 GCF_016921115.1 Streptomyces actuosus | reverse complement strand
CACGCACTCTCGCTGCACCGGACGAAAGCCCGAGTACATCCCGTACGAGGGCTTCCGGCCGGCACACCGGGAGCACGCACCGGACGCCGCTCCTCGACGGGCGAACGTTGCCTGCCGCGGCACTAGCTAGGGACGGCCGCACACCCGCCCCGATCGCCGCTCCCGGGGACGGGCTCCGCCGTGTCGGCCACGAGGGCCGCGGCACCGCCGGACCCCGGAGCGCGGCGGGGGAGTCCGGGGGACTTCTGCGGCGGGGCCTACGCCTTCTGCCGGCCGGCCGTGCCGTCCCAGAAGTCGGCGACCGCGCGGGCCGTCGGAAGAGGCTGGTCGGCGTTGGGCGAGTGCTCGGCGTCCGGGACGATCGTCCGGTGCGCGCGCAGCCGCGCCGCCATCGCGTCGAGCACGGGCACCGGCCACGTGTCGTCGCGGGCACCCGAGAGCACATGGAACGGCAGCGGCACGGACGCCAGTTCCGCCACGCGGTCCCGCTCCACGCACAACTGCTTACCGGTCGCCACGAGTTGGGCGGGCCGGGTGTTCACGAAGCGGGCACGCAACTGCGGCAGGTCGCCGATGCCGCGGGCCGGGCCGCCGACCTCCTCCGGCGGGCCCAGCGCCAGGATCGCCTCCCACACCTCGGCCGGCGTCATCACGGCCAGCGCGTCCCGCAGCAGCTTCACCCGCTGCTGCTGCGAGTCGGAGATCTGTGCCGGGCCCGAAGCCATCAGGGTGAGCGAGCGGTAGGGAGCGTGGTCCAGGAGGACCGCGGCTCGGGCGATCTGCCCGCCCAGGGAGTGCCCGAGGAGATGCACCGGCTCCGGCACACCGAGCGCGGCGACCTGTGCCGACACGTCCAGGGCCAGTTCCTGCCGGGCGTAGGCCGACTCGTCGTCGGCCGGCCCGTCCGACTCGTTCTGGCCGCGCCCGTCCACCGCCACCGTCCGGTACCCCCGGGCCGCCAGCGGCCCCTGCATCAGGCCGAAGTCCTCCTTGCTGCCGGTGAATCCCGGCATCAGCAGAGCCACGCCCCGCTCGGGCACACCTGCGGGCACGCGCATGTCGATGACGGCGAACTCGCCCCGGGACGTGCGCAGACGACGGGTGAGGGCGCCCGGGGGCGGGGAGAAGGGGAGCGGCGTGGTCACGGGGGTGAGGGTAGCCGGTGGACCGGCGGGGCGGGACGGCGGCCGGGCTCCTGCGCACCGATGAGCCGGCCCGCACGCCCTGGGCCGGCCCGCGTGCCGACGGCCCGGCCCCACACGAGGTGGGACCGGGCCATCGGCGAAGGGGGCCTGAGGCCGGAGGCCCGCCCAGGAGCGGGCGGTTCAGCCGTGGGCCCCGACAGGATCAGCCCTCCGCGGAGTCCGCGGCAGCCGCGACCTTGCGGGTGCGCCGTGCCTTCGGCTTGGCCTCGGCGGCTTCCGCCACCTCGCCGGCCTGGGCACCTTCCGCACCGTCGGCGGCCTTGGCGGCCGCCGTCTTGCGGGTGCGGCGCGGCTTGGCCTGCTCCGGCTCCTGCGTGGCCTGGGCCGGGATGTCCGCGGTGGCCGCTTCGGCCGTGGCGGCCGTCTTGCGGGTGCGCCGTGCCTTCGGTTTGGCCTCCGCGGCCTCCGCGGTGGCGACGGCGGCCTCCGCTGCGGCGGCAGCCGCGACCTTGCGGGTGCGCCGTGCCTTCGGCTTGGCCTCGGCGGCCTCCACCGTGCCCTCCGCGGTGTCGGCGGCGACCTCTGCTGCCGGTGCCGCGACCTTGCGGGTGCGGCGGGTCTTCGGCTTGGCCTCCGCGGTCTCGACGGCCGTCTGTGCGGCCTCCGCCTCCGCCTCCGCCTCCGCCGCCGGTGCCGTGGCCTTGCGGGTGCGGCGGGTCTTCGGCTTGGCCTCCGCGGCCTCGGTGCCTTCCGCGGTGTCCACGGCGGCCTCCGCTGCGGCGGCGGTCGTCTTGCGGGTGCGGCGTGCCTTGGGCTTGGCCTCGGTGGCTTCCGTCGCCTCTGCGGCCCCGGTGCCCTCCGCTGTGTCGGCGGCCGTCTCGGCGGCGGTCGGCGCGGTGGTGGCGGCCTTGCGCGTGCGGCGGCGCGGTGTCGCGGCCTTCGGCTCGGCCTCCGCCGGAGCCTCGGCAGTCGGGGCGGCCTCGGTCGCGGTGACCTCGCACTCCACGGCGGACAGCGTCGGCTCGGCCGACTTGCGGGTGCGCCGGCGACGCGGCTTGGCCGGGTTCTCCGCGGTCACCGCGTCCAGGGCGGTGCCCTCCGAGGCGGCGACCGCGGTCGCCGCGGGCTCGGCTTCGGCCTGCGGGGCACGGGTCTCCGCGACCGGCGCCACGGTGGCGGTGGCCTCGGGCGTGCCCTGGGCCGCCGCTCCACCACGGGTGCGGCGACGGCGGCGCAGCGTGCGCGGAGCGGACTCCTCCGTCACCGCGGGGGACTGCTCGGTGCCCTGCGTCGTGTCCACCGGGGAGCCACCACGGGTACGGCGGCGACGGCGCGGGGTCCGGCTGCTCTGCGGTTCCTCGGTGCGGGTCTCGCCCCGGCCGCCGCGTCCGCGACCGTTCCGGCCGCCGCGACCGCCGGGCTCGCCCAGGTCCTCCAGTTCCTCCGCGTCCAGGCCCGCACGGGTGCGCTCCGAGCGCGGCAGGACACCCTTCGTGCCCTCGGGGATGCCGAGGTCGGAGAAGAGGTGCGGGGACGTGGAGTACGTCTCCACCGGGTCGTTGAAGTCCAGCTCCAGCGCCTTGTTGATCAGCTGCCAGCGCGGGATGTCGTCCCAGTCGATGAACGTGACGGCCGTGCCCTTCGCACCGGCGCGGCCCGTACGGCCGACGCGGTGCAGGTACGTCTTCTCGTCCTCGGGGGACTGGTAGTTGATGACGTGGGTGACGCCTTCGACGTCGATGCCGCGCGCGGCGACGTCGGTACACACCAGCACGTCGACCTTGCCGTTGCGGAAGGCGCGCAGCGCCTGCTCGCGGGCGCCCTGGCCGAGGTCGCCGTGGACCGCGCCGGCCGCGAACCCGCGGCGCTTGAGCTGGTCGGCGACGTCCGCGGCCGTGCGCTTCGTCCGCGCGAAGACCATCGCGAGTCCGCGGCCCTCGGCCTGCAGGATGCGGGCGACCATCTCCTGCTTGTCCATGGAGTGCGCGCGGTACGCGAACTGCTTGATGTTCGCGTGCGTGATGCCCTCGTCGGCCGGGTCGGCGGCCCGGATGTGCGTCGGCTGCGACATGTAGCGGCGGGCCAGGCCGATGACCGCGCCCGGCATGGTCGCCGAGAACAGCATCGTCTGGCGCTTGGCCGGCAGCATGCCGATGATCTTCTCGACATCGGGCAGGAAGCCCAGGTCGAGCATCTCGTCGGCCTCGTCGAGAACGAGCGACTTGATGTGGTTCAGGTTCAGCTTCTTCTGGCCCGCGAGGTCCAGCAGGCGGCCCGGGGTGCCGACGACCACGTCGACGCCCTTCTTCAGGGCCTCCACCTGGGGCTCGTAGGCCCGGCCGCCGTAGATCGCCGTCACGCGCACGTTGCGGACCTTGCCCGCGGTGAGCAGGTCGTTGGTGACCTGCGTGCACAACTCGCGCGTGGGGACGACGACGAGTGCCTGCGGGGCTTCGGTGAGTTCCTCGGCCCGGGCGCGGCCCGCCTCGACGTCGGCGGGGACGGTCACGCGCTCCAGGAGCGGAAGGCCGAAACCGAGGGTCTTGCCCGTGCCGGTCTTGGCCTGGCCGATGACGTCCGTGCCGGCGAGGGCGACGGGAAGGGTCATCTCCTGGATGGGGAAGGGAGTGATGATGCCGACGGCCTCCAGGGCCTCGGCGGTCTCGGGGAGGATTCCGAGTTCTCGAAACGTCGTAGTCAGGGTGCTGCCTCTTCTGTGTACGCGGTGCGAGGCGAGCGCGGGGGTCGTGGACGGACCGTGCCGGGGACGTCGGCTGCCGTACGGGCAAACCGCCTGGGCAAGCCGTATGGCACGGGACCTCTACCGACGCTCTAGCCTTCGTACCGCTGAGGGTGTCCCCCCTCCGGGGGCCGTACGCACGGTGACGTACGGTCGGGGAGGGCTGTCGGGTCGGAGCCGATCGGGCCACCGACCGGGCATCCTCATACGTGCGGCCCGTCGAATATTCGGCAGGCGCATTACCACCATACCCCGGATTGCCGCACATGCGATGGCCGATTCGGTCACGTTGCCGTCGTCACAGTGATCCCGTGGGGCGCGGCGTCGCCGTGGTCACAGTGACTGACCAGGAACTTCCCTTGCGCGGCGGGCGGGTTATTGTGCGCTTCATGACGACGTCTGACAAGTCTGACAACGCCCCCGACGAGGCCTCGGCCGAGGCCACCGGAGTCGCGGCCCAGGACTGGGCGACCGCCTCCGCCGATCCGCAGTACCGCGCCGCGGTCGTGGACCTGCTCGGCGCGCTCGCGTACGGCGAGCTCGCGGCGTTCGAGCGGCTCGCGGAGGACGCCAAGCTGGCGCCGACGCTGGAGGACAAGGCCGAGCTGGCGAAGATGGCGTCGGCCGAGTTCCACCACTTCGAGCAGCTGCGTGACCGGCTGACCGGGATCGGCGAGGACCCGACCCGGGCGATGGAGCCCTTCGTGGCCGCCCTCGACGGCTTCCACAAGCAGACCGCGCCTTCGGACTGGCTGGAGGGCCTGGTCAAGGCGTACGTCGGTGACTCGATCGCCAGCGACTTCTACCGCGAGGTGGCCGCCCGCCTGGACACCGACACCCGCAAGCTGGTGCTGGCCGTGCTCGACGACACCGGGCACGCCGGTTTCGCCGTCGACCGGGTCCGCGCCGCGATCGACGCCGATCCGCGCGTGGGGGGCCGGCTCGCGCTGTGGGCACGGCGCCTGATGGGTGAGGCCCTGTCGCAGTCGCAGCGCGTGGTCGCCGACCGGGACGCCCTGTCCACGATGCTCGTCGGCGGGGTCGCGGACGGCTTCGATCTGGCCGAGGTCGGCAGGATGTTCTCGCGGATCACCGAGGCACACACCAAGCGCATGGCGGCGCTGGGCCTGGCCGCCTGACCTCGCTCCCGGCGGGGACCGGCGTGTCGCTCCCCGCCGGGCGGGACGCCTATCGGCCGGTTCTACGCCGGGGCCGACCGGCGCCGAAGTCGCCCCGCGGGGCGCAGCAGCAGGGAGAGGGAGGCGGCGGAGACGATCGCCGCGCCGACCAGGCTCGCGACGAGGCTGCCGGGGCCCAGCGCGCTGTGGGTGACGAAGTCGCCGAACAGGGCCCCGGCGACCCCGGTGGCGAACACCATCAGGCGGGTCGGCAGCCGGTGCGCAAGGCGGTGCAGGGCCGCCCAGGCGAGGACGAGACCGATCACAGCGGACCCGAGCGCTTCCAAGATCATGCCTGGTCCCTCCCACACGGCCGGACGGTGCACCCGGGCGGCGCCCCGGTCACAGCCCGTCATACCCGTGACCTGCGGAAGGCAATCCTCCTGTGGGCCGCACCTGTGCTCCGACCGTGGCGGAAACGGGGCCAGGGGAGTGGCGGGGGCGGCGGGGCCGCGGGATTCAGCGGCCCCGTACACGGCGCTGCCCGGCCGGCGACCCGGCAGGACCGTCACCGGCAGGTCCGGTCGGCCCCGGCAGGCGGAAGGGCCCGGTGCCGTCACGGTGTGTGACGTCGCCGGGCCCTTCCTCCGGGTCGTGGTGCGCGCCTGCCTACAGCGCGCCGAAGCCCACCTTGCGCGGAGCCGGCTCACCGATCTCGATGTAGGCGAGGCGGTCGGCCGGGACCAGGATCCTGCGGCCGTGCTCGTCCACCAGGCTCAGCAGCGGCGACTTCCCGGCGAGCGCCTCGGACACCGCCCGCTCGACCTCCTCGGCACTCTGACCGCTCTCCAGAACGATCTCGCGGGGCGCGTGCTGCACGCCGATCTTGACCTCCACGGCTATGTCCCTCCGACGGTCAGTGAAGTGCGCGACCTACCGCGCCGTACCAGCACACATTAGCCCGGTGAGGGGACGTGCATGCTCCGCGCCAGCACGCCAGGAGCGAACACCGTGCGGGAACACATGCCCGCACGGCCCCCACGGACCCGCCCGGCCGTTCGCCCCCGCCCGGCCGCGTGCGGTCAGTGCTGCTGCTGTTCGCTGCCGTGCAGCGGGAAGCCGGCGATGCCGCGCCAGGCCAGCGACGCCAGGAGCTGCACCGCCTCGTCGCGCGGGACACTGCGGTCGCTGTTCAGCCAGGCACGGGCCACCACCTGGGCCAGACCCCCGAGGCCGGAGGCGAGCAGCATCGACTCGGCGCGGGAGAGGCCCGTGTCCTCGGCGATGACGTCGCAGATCGCCTCGGCGCACTCGTTGGTGACCTTGTCGACGCGCTCGCGCACGGCGGACTCGTTGGTCAGGTCCGACTCGAAGACCAGGCGGAAGGCACCGCCCTCGTCCTCGACGTACGCGAAGTAGGCGTCCATGGTCGCCCGCACGCGCTGCTTGTTGTCGGTGGTGGACGCGAGCGCGTTGCGCACGGCCTGGATCAGGGCCTCGCAGTGCTGGTCCAGCAGGGCGAGGTAGAGGTCGAGCTTGCCCGGGAAGTGCTGGTACAGAACCGGCTTGCTGACGCCCGCGCGCTCGGCGATGTCGTCCATGGCCGCGGCGTGGTAGCCCTGCGCCACGAAGACTTCCTGGGCGGCGCCCAGCAGCTGGTTCCGTCGGGCTCGGCGCGGCAGGCGCGTACCCCGCGGGCGTGCTGCCTCTGTCTGCTCGATGGCTGTCACGCCGCCTCCCAAAGTCGTCCACTTGCGGTGTGCGCCGCGTCGCCATCGTACTTTTCGGTAACCCGGGTGTGCGCGGTGCGAGCGCAGAATTTCATGGACCGGACGGTGACGAAAGTCGTGCGGAAGGTTTGAAAGCGGGGCCAAGTGGGCAAACGACAGCCTCTCTCCTGTTCAGCGGGCCGCCCACGCGGGCGGTCAGCGGTAATCGTCCTCGTCGAGGGAGACCACGCGGGCCTGCTCGATCAGGTCCGCCTCGTTGGCGCGCGCCGGGTCGACGCCCTCCAGCGAGTCGTCGCGGTCGGGCGAGACATCGGCCTGCTGCTCGGCGGCGTCGTTCTCGGGGGCCTCGACGTCGACCTCCGCGGCGTCGCGCTCCTCGGTCTCCTCGAAGGTCTCGGGGTCGGTGGGGTCTACGGCCACGGACGGGCTCCCTTCCTACTTCCTGTGAACTTCCTGCGCATGTCCCTGAAGCAGGGGTCCCACGCGGGTGCCCTCTTCATGAGCCTAGGAGACACCCGATCCGCACGACATGCCATACATTCGCGTCCATGACGTGAGACGGGCCTTGCGGGGCCCGGCCCGCCCCGTCCCGCTGTGACACCGAACACGTGAACCAGGGCGTGATCGTCTCGTAACATTGCCGCATGCCTTCGACCGAGCTGCCGTCCGTGCCGCCCACCGACCTCGTCCCGAAGGCGGTGTCCGTCCGGGTCGCGGAAGGTGAGCGGCTGAGCTCGGTCGGACTGCCGGGCATCACCCTGACCGTCCGGTCCAGGTCCCCCGCCCGCGAGGGACTGCCGCTCGCGCTGTACGTCCACGGCCTCGGGGGCTCCTCGCAGAACTGGTCGTCGCTGATGGCCGAGCTCGACGGGACAGTCGAGAGCGAGGCGGTCGACCTGCCGGGCTTCGGCGACTCCCCGCCACCGGACGACGGCGACTACTCGGTCAGCGGGCACGCCCGCGCCGTGATCCGCTACCTGGACGCGACCGGCCGCGGTCCCGTCCACCTCCTCGGCAACTCCCTCGGCGGGGCCGTCACCACGCGCGTGGCCGCGCTGCGGCCCGACCTCGTCCGTACCCTCACCCTCGTCTCGCCCGCCCTGCCGGAACTGCGCGTCCAGCGCACCGCCGTGCCGACCGGTCTCCTCGGCGTGCCCGGCGTGGCGGCGCTCTTCACCCGCTTCACCCGCGAATGGACCGTCGAGCAGCGGGTCCGCGGCGTCATGGGCCTCTGCTACGGCGACCCCTCCCGGGTGACTCCCGAAGCCTTCCGGCACGCGGTGGAGGAGCTGGAGCGGCGGCTCCAGCTCCCGTATTTCTGGGACGCGATGTCCCGCTCCGCGCGCGGTCTGGTGAACGCCTACACCCTCGGCGGCCAGCACGGGCTGTGGCGGCAGGCCGAGCGCGTCCTCGCCCCGACCCTGCTCGTCTACGGCGGCCGGGACCAGCTCGTCGGATTCCGCATGGCCCACAGAGCCGCCCGCACCTTCCGCGACAGCCGCCTGCTGACCATGCCGGACGCCGGGCACGTCGCGATGATGGAGTACCCGGACACCGTCGCGGCGGCGTTCCGGGACCTCCTGGCGGACACGACCGGCCCCGGCGACGGCACCGACGAGTCAGGGACCCCCGCGTCCCCGAGCCAGGGGAGCTGAGGCGCGACGTGGGACGCCACAGCAGGCGTGGACCCGCTCCGAAGAGCGCGTCCGGGGGAAGGACGAAGTCCGGGGAGGGCCGGGCGGAGCAGGCGCCGCCCGCACAGGCGCCGCCCGGCGGGACCCCGGGGCGTGCACCCGGGACCGGCGCACCGGTGCCGCCGCCCGGCGGCCGCCGGATGCCGGCCCCGTACGGATCGCCCCCGCAGGGCGTTCCGGGGTACGGCGGTGGCACGCCCGCACAGGGGGTTCCGCGGTTCCCGGACGGCACGCCCGCACAGGGGATGCCCCGGTTCCCCGACGGCACGCCCGCCCACGGGGTCCCGGGGGTACCCGACGGCACGCCCGCCCACGGTGTGCGGCGCTTTCCGGA
Source organism: Streptomyces actuosus (assembly GCF_016921115.1). Classification (GTDB taxonomy): domain Bacteria; phylum Actinomycetota; class Actinomycetes; order Streptomycetales; family Streptomycetaceae; genus Streptomyces; species Streptomyces actuosus_A. The sequence goes on along the minus strand of NZ_JAFFZS010000070.1, from coordinate 1,443 downwards.
CGGCACGCCCGCCCGCGGAGTGCCCCGGTTCCCCGACGGCACGCCGGCACGCGGTGTTCCCCGTGTCCCCGGCGGTGGGGCGGGACACGGCGCCCCGGGCCACGGCACGCCCCGGGTGCGCGGCGCTCACCCCGAGCAGCGGGAGGCCGGGGGCGGCTGGGGCGACCTCGCGGAAGGCGCCGGTGGCGCCGGGTACGCGCAGCCGGACGGGCCCGGGCTGCCCCGGCAGCGGCAGGCTCCGCGGGGCGGACCCCGGCAGGAGTACGTCGACGCCTTCGACGCCGCGATCGACGACGTGTTCACCCCGCGCGGGCGGGCAGCGGTTCCGCCCCGGGCTCCCGACCCGTACGCCCCGCGCACGGACCGGGACCTCGGCGTCCCGGGCACCGGTCTCACCGGTGCCCCTGCCGGTACCGGCCACGACCCCTCCGACGGCGAGTCGCCGGCCGGCGAGCCGGCGCGCGCGAAGGGTGCCAAGGGGCGGACGTTCACCGGCGTCGCGGCAGCCGCCGTGACCACCGTGCTCGCCGTCGTCGTCGCCGGGCAGGTCACCGGCACCGAGGAGGGCGGCGCCCGGACGCCGTCGCCCACCGGCCAGGCGCGGGACGCCCACGACTCCGCCTCGCGCAGCGACGGGCGGCCGAGCCCCTCGCCCTCGACGAGCGCGGTGCCCCTGACGTACGAGCAGAAACTCGACCGGAAGTACGCGCTCGACCCGGGCCTGAAGGGATCGGGGCGTTTCGAGGCGGTGTCCGGCGTCGACAAGGCACCCGGCAAGGGACGCAAGTACACCTACCGCGTGGACGTCGAGCAGGGGCTCGGTCTCGATGCCGAGCTGTTCGCCCAGGCCGTGCAGAGGACACTCAACGACGACCGCAGTTGGGCGCACGGCGGCGAGCGCACCTTCGAGCGCATCCAGTCCGGCACACCCGACTTCGTCATCACGCTCGCCAGCCCCGGCACGACCGACGTCTGGTGCGCCAAGTCCGGTCTGGACACCAGCGAGGAGCACGTCTCCTGCGACTCCGCCAACACCGAGCGGGTGATGATCAACGCGTACCGCTGGGCCCAGGGCTCCGCGACCTTCGGGGACCAGATCCGCGCCTACCGGCAGATGCTGATCAACCACGAGATCGGCCACCGCCTCGGCTACGGCCACCGCAACTGCGAGAAGGACGGCGACCTCGCGCCGGTCATGCAGCAGCAGACCAAGTTCCTCGACCACGACGGGATCCACTGCCTCCCCAACGCCTGGCCCTACCCGTAGAGCCGCGCCGTGCGCCGGTGCGGGGCGCGTGACGTGTCATTTCGCGGTCATGTGATCTCGTAGCCCGACCGAACGCGACCCGCACGGGAAAGTTACGACCGTTCACCCCTTTTGGTGGGGCGAGCGGCCACCCCGCGCTCCGCGAGAGCCTGCGCCACGTCCTCCTCGACGGCCGT
>NZ_JAFFZS010000007.1 GCF_016921115.1 Streptomyces actuosus | reverse complement strand
CCTCCGCCGCGAAGGTCTCCAACTCACCACGCACCACAGCAATCTCGTCCGGAGTCACGCAGACTCAACGCCACGCCGGGCCCACAGGACACGCACCGCCACAACCAACCTGACCAAGCACTACTAGGAAGGGCAAGCTCCGCATGTCCCGCCGGGCCTGCGGTACCAGGCACCGCACCTCGCCGCCGGCCGGAGTCGTCCCCGTACGCCCGGCCCCCCGGTGCAGGCACGCTCCGCCAACCTGCGCTGCACGGCACCCAGCGCCGCGTCCTGATCCGGCGCGGCTTCCGGAGCACGCCCCCCGGGGCGCCCCGGCCCCTCGCCCTGTCACGGCTGACGGGGGGCTTGCGCAACAGGCCCTAACTCCCCCATAACATGCACAAGGTGCGCTACGGACCCGACCAGAGGATGATCGGTGGCAGAAGGCTTTTCTGGCAGACTCTGTGCTCATGGGTGAGATGACCGTGACGACTCCGGAGGGCCGCGAAGAGGCCGTCCGGCGGTCCGTCGCGGCAGAGCCGGAGCTACGACTGATGACCCGGCTGCGCACACCGCGGGCGCCTCGGCTGTGGTTCGAGATCCTGCTGATCGGCGTCAGTTACTGGACGTACTCACTCATCCGCAATGCGGTGCCCGAGCAGCGGGGCCAAGCCCTGCGCAACGCCGACTGGATCTGGAAGGTCGAGCACCACCTGGGCATCGCCGTGGAGCAGTCCGTCAACCACGCGGTCAACTCCGTGTCGTGGCTGATCGTCGGCATGAACTACTACTACTCCACGCTGCACTTCGTGGTGACGCTCAGTGTCCTGGCGTGGCTGTACCGCAGTCATCCCGGCCGCTACGCGGCGACCCGGCTGGTCCTCTTCGCGACGACGGTGGTGGCCCTGGTCGGCTACTACCTGTATCCTCTCGCGCCGCCGCGGCTGATGACCGGCAGCCACTTCATCGACACCGTGCTGGTGCACCAGACCTGGGGCTCGATGGCCTCGGGCGATCTGAAGCACATGTCCAACCAGTACGCGGCGATGCCGTCGATGCACATCGGCTGGTCCCTGTGGTGCGGCCTGACGATCTTCGCCCTGGCGTCGGTGCCGTGGGTCCGCGTGCTGGGGCTGCTGTACCCGGCGGCGACCCTGATCGTGATCGTCGCCACCGCCAACCACTTCTGGCTGGACGCGGTGGGCGGCATCCTGTGCCTGGCGTTCGGGTTCGCGGTGGCATGGCTGTGGTACGGGGCGCTGCCGTACGCGCTGCCCCGCTCGGTGCCCGGGCGACGCGCCTCAGCCGACCGCCGCCTCTCCCCGGGCCTCTCCCTGCGCCGCCGCCTCCCGCAGGGCTCACGGGAACGCGGCCGGCCGCGGCGGGGCCGACTCGCGGACCGCCGCCCGGATCGCGCGGACCGGAACCGGGTCCCGCGCCTCCCGCACGACCACGTCCGGGCGACGGCCGCCCAGGCCCAGCCGGGGGACGAGGGCGACGCCGAGCCCCGCGGCGGCGAATCCCAGGGCGGCACCCGGACCGGGCCCGCCTACCGGTCCTCGGCCCCGTAGAACAGCGTCTCCACGACGATCCGTGCGCGGCGCGCCGTGCGCCGGTAGGCGTCCAGCATGTCGCCGGCGTGTCCCGGCCCGTGGCCCAGGCAGCGGCCGACCGCGGCGAGTTCGCGGCCGTCGGTGGGGAAGGTGTCGCCGGCCCGGCCGCGGACCAGCATGACCGCGTTGCGCACGCGGGTCGCCAGCACCCAGGCCTCGTCGAGGGTCACCGCGTCCTCGGCGCCGATGAGCCCGGCCGCACGGGCGGCGGCCAGGGCCTCGCGGGTGCGGGTGGTGCGCAGTCCGGGCACGTCGGCGGCGTGCCGCAGCTGGAGCAGCTGCACGGTCCACTCCACGTCGGACAGGCCGCCCGGCCCGAGCTTGGTGTGCAGCTTGGGGTCGGCGCCGCGTGGCAGCCGCTCGGACTCCATGCGCGCCTTGAGCCGCCGGATCTCCCGCACGGCGTCCTCGCCCAGGCCGCCGGGCCGGTAGCGCAGCGGGTCGATCAGCTCGACGAAGCGGCGTCCCAGGTCCTCGTCGCCGGCCACGGGCTCGGCCCGCAGCAGGGCGTGCGACTCCCAGACCAGGGACCAGCGGCGGTAGTAGGCCTCGTACGACTTCAGGGTGCGCACCAGCGGCCCGGACTTGCCCTCCGGGCGCAGGCCGGCGTCGATCAGCAGCGGCGGGTCGGAGCTGGGGATCTGCAGCAGGCGGCGCATCTCGGCGACGACCTTGTTCGCGGCATCACCGGCTTCCCGCTCGTCGACGCCGTCGCGCGGCTCGTGCACGAACAGCACGTCGGCGTCCGAGCCGTAACCGAGCTCGTGCCCACCGAAGCGTCCCATGGCGATGACCGCGAACCGGGTGGGCAGGGTGTCGCCCCAGCCGCCCCGGACCACGGCGCGCAGGGTGCCGGCGAGGGTCGCCGCGGTGAGGTCGGACACCGCGCCACCGACCCGGTGCACCAGGGCGCCCTGGTCGGCCTCGGCGGGCTGGGTCTCGGTGCCGTAGGAGCCGACGATGTCGGCGGCGGCCGTGCGGAACAGTTCGCGTCGGCGCACACCGCGGGCGGCCGTGACGCCCTGCGCCGCGTCGTCGGCGCGCCCCACCGCCGCGAGGATCTCCTGCTCCAGGTGGTCCCGGGAACGCGGTTCGAGGCCCCCGCCGTCTCCGTCGCCGAGCAGGGCCACCGCCTCCGGGGCGCGCATGAGCAGGTCGGGTGCGAGACGGCCGGCCGACAGCACCCGCGCCAGGTTCTCGGCGGCGGCGCCCTCGTCCCGCAGCAACCGCAGGTACCAGGGGGTCTTGCCGAGCGCGTCGGAGACCTTGCGGAAGTTGAGCAGTCCGGCGTCGGGGTCGGCGGAGTCGGCGAACCAGCCGAGCAGCACGGGCAGCAGGGTGCGCTGGATGGCGGCCTTGCGGGTCACGCCGGAGGCGAGGGCCTCCAGATGCCGCAGGGCGGCGGCCGGGTCGCCGTAACCGAGCGCCACCAGGCGTTCGCGGGCCGCCGCGGCGCTCAGCCGGACCTCACCGGACGGGAGCTGGGCGACGGCGTCCAGCAGCGGTCGGTAGAAGATCTTCTCGTGCAGGCGCCGGACGGCGGAGGTGTGCCGCTTCCACTCGCGGGTCAGCTCCTTGACCGGGTCGGTGCGCAGGCCGAGGGAGCGGCCGACGCGGCGCCGGTCGGCGTCGCTCTCCGGGACCAGGTGGGTGCGGCGCAGCCGGTGGAGCTGGATGCGGTGCTCCATGGAGCGCAGGAAGCGGTAGGCGTCGTCGAGCTGGACGGCGTCGGCACGGCCCACGTAGCCGCCGGCGGCGAGGGCCTGGAGCGCGTCCAGGGTGGTGCCGCTCCTGAGCGAGGCGTCCGCCCGCCCGTGCACCAGTTGCAGCAGCTGGACGGCGAACTCGACGTCCCGCAGTCCGCCCGGGCCGAGTTTCAGTTCGCGCTCGACCTCGGAGGCGGGGATGTTCTCCACCACGCGGCGGCGCATCTTCTGCACGTCGGAGACGAAGTTCTCCCGCTCGGCGGCCTTCCACACCAGCGGCTCGACGGCGGCGACGTACTCCTCGCCGAGTTCCAGGTCGCCGGCGACCGGGCGGGCCTTCAGCAGGGCCTGGAACTCCCAGGTCTTGGCCCAGCGCTGGTAGTAGGCGAGGTGGCTGGACAGGGTGCGCACCAGCGGGCCGTTCCGGCCCTCGGGCCGCAGGTTGGCGTCGACGGGCCAGATGGAGCCCTCCACCGTGGTCTCCGAGCAGATCCGCATCATGTGCGAGGCGAGCCGGGTCGCGCCCTGGAGCGCCTTGAGCTCGTCCGCGCCCTCGATGGCCTCGGCCACGAAGACGACGTCCACGTCGGAGACGTAGTTCAGCTCGTGTCCGCCGCACTTGCCCATCGCGATGACGGCGAGCCGGCACAGCGCCGCGTCCTCGGGCGCGCCGGCCCGGGCGAGGGCGAGGGCGGCGCGCAGGGTGGCGGTGGCCAGGTCGGCGAGCTCGGCGGCGGTCTGCGCGACGTCGGTGGTGCCGCACACGTCGCGTGCGGCCACGGACAGCAGGCAGCGCCGGTAGGCGATGCGCAGGCCGACCGGGTCACCGGCCCCGGCAAGGCCGCGTTCGAACTCCTCCACCCCGGGGTGCAGGTCGTACGGCTCGTACGTCACCAGTGCCTGCCAGTCCTGCGGGTGCCGGGCCAGATGGTCGGCGAGCGCGGCCGAGGCGCCGAGCACGCCGAGCAGCCGGTCCCGCAGGGGTTTGGCCGCTATCACGGTGTCGAGCAGCTCGCGCCGGGCGGTGAGGTCGGGCTGGGCCTCCAGCAGCCGGACCAGGCCGTGCAGGGCGAGGTCGGGGTCGGCGGTGGCGCCGAGTGCCTCCAGCAGCACCGGGTCGTCGCGGACGAGGGCCAGCTCCACGCTGTCCAGCAGCCGCTCGGCGGCCGAGGGATCGGTGAACCCGTGCCGCAGCAGCCGAGTGAACGTACTGCTTCTGCGCCCCGGCGCCGTCATCCCCGGCCTCCCGTTCGTCGAGGTCGTCCTGGCCAGAGCCTAACCGGAGGGGCTCCGGCAGGTGCTGCCGAGTTCACCAGACGGACGGCGTGGGCGGCGCTGCGGCCGGATCCGGCACGGCCGCCGGCAAGGGCGCGTGGCCCGTCGCCGCGGGGGATGCGCTGGTCGCCGGCCGGGGCCACGGGTCAGCCGCTCGCCGGCCGCCGGGAACGCCGGGGGCGGTCGCGCGGCGGTACGGCGGACCGGGACGGCGCGCCGGGGGCCCGCCCGGGCGGAGTGCCCACGGGGAGCGCCGGGAGGCTCGGCCGGTGGCGGGGCGGAACTGCGCCGGTGGCCGGTCAGGGCGCGGGCGGATCCGGCGCCGGCCGGACCGATCCCGCCGCCGGCACCGGCCCGGCCCCCGCCCGGCACCCGGCAGACGAACCCGCGCCCGCACCTGCGCCCGCACCCGGTAGACCGTGCGGTATCCGTCGCGGCACCTCGGTGCCGGAGGACCGTGGGTGCCGTCGTCCCGGGGGCGGGGAGGTCAGGAGTCCTCGGACGCCCAGAGGGAGCGCACGTGGCCGAGGTGGCGGGACATCAGCGCCTCCGCCCCCGGTGCGTCGCCCTCCAGCATCACGTCCAGCAGTTCCAGGTGCTCCTCGGCGGAGGCGACGAGCAGGCCACGCTCGTCCAGGGCGGTCAGGCCGTACAGACGGGACCGCTTGCGCAGGTCCCCGACCGTCTCGACCAGGCGGTCGTTGCCGTGCAGGGCCAGCAGGCCCAGGTGGAAGCGCCGGTCGGCGTCGAGGTAGCCGATCAGGTCGTGCTCCTGCGCCCTGGCCACGATCTCCTCCGCGACCGGACGCAGCTCCTGGAGCTGCTCGCGCGTCGCCGAGCGGGTGACCGCGCCCACCGTCGGCACCTCGATCAGCGCCCGCAGCTCGCTGTACTGGTCGAGGTCCCGCTCGCTGACCTCGGTCACCCGGAAGCCCTTGTTGCGGACCGGCTCGACCAGCCCCTCCCTGACCAGGTCGAGCATCGCCTCCCGCACCGGCGTCGCGGAGATGCCGAAGTCGGCGGCGAGCGCCGGGGCCGAGTAGACCCGGCCCGGCTGGAGCTCCCCGGAGATCAGCGCGGCACGCAGGGCGTGGGCCACCTGGTCGCGCAGGCGTTGCTGCGCGGTGACAAGGTTGGCTTGCTTCAGGTGGCCACCCATGGTGTCTGCCTCCGGGGCTGGGGTGTTGCGTGGGTTCACTTCGCGGGCACCTCAGAGTAGGAAACCGGCGGGGAACGGGTCGTCCGGGTCCAGGAAGTACTGGGCGGTGCCCGTGATCCAGGCCCGCCCGGTGACCGTCGGGACGACCGCCGGCCGCCCTGCGACGGATGTCTCCCCCACGAGCCGGCCGACGAACCGTGTACCGATGAAGGACTCGTTCACGAAGTCGGCGCCGAGCGGGAGTTCACCGCGCGCGTGCAGCTGGGCCATGCGTGCCGAGGTGCCGGTGCCGCACGGCGAACGGTCGAACCAGCCCGGGTGGATCGCCATCGCGTGCCGGGAGTGTGCGGCGTCCGAGCCGGGCGCCGTCAGGTACACGTGCTTGAGTCCGGCGATCTGGGGGTTGCCGGGGTGCACCGGCCGGTCGGCGGCGTCGATCGCCCCCATGATCGCCAGGCCGGCGGCCAGCAGGTCGTCCTTGCGTGCGCGGTCGAAGGGCAGGCCCAGCGCGTCGAGGTCGACGAACGCGTAGAAGTTGCCGCCGTAGGCGAGGTCGTAGGCGACCTCGCCGTGGCCGGGCACCTCCACCGTGCGGTCCAGGGCCACGGCGAAGGCGGGCACGTTGGTGAGGGTGACCTCCCGCGCCACGCCGTCGGCCACCCGGACGTCCACCGTGACCAGTCCGGCGGGGGTGTCCAGGCGGACGGTGGTGACGGGTTCGACGACCGGCACCATGCCGGTCTCGACGAGGACGGTGGCGACGCCGATGGTGCCGTGCCCGCACATCGGCAGCGCGCCGGACACCTCGATGTACAGCACGCCGTAGTCGGCGTCGGGCCGGGTGGGCGGCTGCAGGATGGCGCCGCTCATCGCGGAGTGGCCGCGCGGCTCGTACATCAGGAGGGTGCGGACGTGGTCGAGGTGATCGACGAGATGGCGGCGCCGCTCGGCCATGGTGGCGCCGGGCAGCACACCGATGCCGCCGGTGATCACCCGGGTGGGCATGCCCTCGGTGTGCGAGTCGACGGCGTGGTAGACGTGTCTGGTGCGCATCACTGGCCCCCGGGCGGTCAGTCGAGGCCCTCTGCGAGGGCCTTCTCGGTGGCGGATCGGACGGCGGCGGCCTGCGCCTCGGGGAGCGGGGAGCGCGGCGGGCGGGTGGGACCGGCCGGGAGTCCGGCGATGTCCATGGACATCTTGATGGCCTGCACGAACTCGGTCCTGGAGTCCCAGCGCAGCAGCGGGTGCAGGGCCCGGTACAGGGGCAGCGCCAGGTCGAGGTCGCGGTCGACGGCGGCCCGGTACAGGGCGAGGCAGGCTCCGGGCAGGGCGTTGGGGTAGCCGGCGATCCAGCCGACGGCCCCGGCGAGGGCGAGTTCGAGAGCCACGTCGTCGGCACCGATGAGCAGGTCGAGACCGGGGGCGAGTTCGGCGAGCTCGTAGGCGCGGCGGACGTCGCCGCTGAACTCCTTGACCGCGACGATGTGCCCGTCGGCGTGCAGCCGGGCGAGGAGTTCGGGCTTCAGGTCGACCTTGGTGTCGTAGGGGTTGTTGTAGGCGACGACGGGCAGGCCGGCCGCGGCGACGTCGGCGTAGTGGGCCCGCACCGTGGTGTCGTCGGCGCGGTAGGCGTTGGGTGGCAGCAGCAGCACGGAGCCGCAGCCGGTCTCGGCGGCCTGCTCGGCCCACCGCCGGGACTCGGCGCTGCCGTAGGCGGAGACGCCGGGCATCACCCGGGCGCCGTCGCCGGCCGCCTCGACGGCGACGCGGACGACGCGGGCCCGCTCGTCGTCGGTGAGGGTCTGGTACTCGCCCAGGGAGCCGTTGGGCACGACACCGTCGCAGCCGGCGGCGATCAGGCGGGCGACGTGCTCGGCGTAGGCGTCGTAGTCGACGGTGAGGTCGTCGTGCAGCGGCAGCGCGGTGGCGACCATGACGCCGTGCCAAGGGTGCCGACGGGTGTCTGCGGAGGTCATCGGGTCTCTCTCTCATGGACACCCCGGCCTTCGGGCCGGGGAGGAAACGACGCTCCTGCGGAGCGGGGCGGGGAGAGCCGGTTCGCCACCGGGGCGGACCGGCGTCCACCGGTCACCGGCCGGCACCCTGCGTTCACAGGACATCTGATGGTGCGTGAGGTCGGCGCGATGGGCGCCCGACGTCGGCGCGTGTGAACGCGGCACGCCACACTGCGGACGCCGCCGGACCGGCGGCGTCCGCCTGTGGAGACGGTGTGGGATCTCAACGGGAGTCCTCCCGGGCGGGGCGGTCGTCGGTGGAGCGGGAAGCCCAGCGGCCGGCTGCTGGAACCCCCCGCCGTCGGGCGGGGGGAGGACGTCAGGCTTCGGGTTCCTCGGTCGGCGGTGGTGGTGCGGTGGGATCGTGGTCGGCGGGCAGGCCTGCCAGGTGGCGCAGGGGAACGGGGCAGGACAGCGGGCGGCGGTCGGCGGCCGGGGGGCCGCCGGCGAGGCGGGCGACGGCGGGTCCGCACATGCGGCCCTGGCACCAGCCCATGCCGGCGCGGGTGAGCAGCTTGACGGTGCGGGTGTCGTGGGCGCCGTAATCGGTGACCGCCGTGCGGATCCGACGGGCGGTGACCTCCTCGCAGCGGCACACCTCGGTGGTGTCGTCGAGCCAGCCGGCCCAGCCGGGACCTGGCCGGTGGGCGGTGGCCATCACGTCGGCGAACGCGCGCAGCCGGTCGCGGCGGCGGGCGAGGGCGGCGGCGCGGCGCGGGTCGCGCGGTGTGCCGTTCAGCGCGTGGGCGGCGGTCTCGGCGGCGATCTCGCCCTCGGTCACCGCGAGGTCGGCGCCGCCGACACCGCAGGGCTCCCCCGCGGCCCAGATACCGGGCACCGAGGTGGCCTGACCGGCGTCGACGACGAGGGCGTGGGTGTCGTCGGGGGTGCGGCGGGTGGCGCAGCCGAGGCCGGTGGCGAGGTCCAGCCGGGGGACGAGCCCGTGGCCGACGGCGAGTGCGTCGCAGGGGACGCGGCGGGCGGTGCCGGGCACGGGCCGCCAGTCGGGGTCGAGGCGGGTGACGGTGACGGCCTCGACGCGGGTGGTGCCGTGGGCGGCGGTGACGGCGTGCCGGGTGAGGAGCCGGGTGGTGCGGTGCAGCAGGGCGGCTCCGTGCCGGGCTCCTTCGGCGAGCTTGGCGGGGTTGCGCAGCAGGGTGGGCACGGCACGGGCGTAGGCCGTGTAGGCGGCGGCCTCGGCGACGGCCGGGACGCGGGCCCCGGCGGCGGCGAGCGAGCCGGCGACGGCGAGCAGCAGCGGCCCGCTGCCCGCGACGACGACCTGTCGGCCGGGGAGGACGAGCCCGGACTTGAGCATGGCCTGCGCGCCGCCCGCCCCGACGACCCCGGGCAGGGTCCAGCCGGGAAAGGGGAGTTGACGCTCGTAGGCGCCGGTCGCGAGCAGGACGGCCCGGGCGTGCACGGTGGCGGGTGTCTCGTCGGGGCCGGCGACGGCGTGCAGGCGCCAGTGCCCGTCCGCTCGTCCGACGGTCCACACGTGGTGGCCGGGCAGGTGGGTGACGCGCCCGGCGTCCCGGTGGGCCTGCAGGCGGGCGAGCCGGTCCGTGAACTGCCGCCAGCCGTGGTGCAGCGCGGCGGGCCGGGCGGCGCCGAGGCCGGGCGCGGGGTGGCGGTGGAACTGGCCGCCGGGCCGCTCCCCGGCGTCGAGGAGGGTGACGGTCAGGCCGAGGCCGGCGGCGGTGACGGCGGCGGCGAGCCCGGCGGGCCCGGCGCCGACGACGGCGAGGTCGGCGGGGGGTGTCATGAGGGGGTGCCCTTCCCGTCCGGGCCGTGTCCCGTGCCGACCTGGGTGGTGACCGTGTCCCCGGGCCGTACGGCGACCAGGCAGGCGCGCTGGTTGGGGCGGCCGTCGACGGTCGCCAGGCAGTCGTGGCAGACGCCGATCCCGCAGAACGCCCCGCGCGGTGCGCCGCCGCCGCGGGTGGTGCGCCAGGAGGTGATCCCGGCGGCCCACAGCGCGGCGGCCAGCGTCTGGCCGGGCAGGGCGGTCAGCGTGCGGCCGTCGAAGGTGAAGGTGTACGGCGGTTCGGGCTGGGCCCGCACCAGGCCGAGCGGGGTGCGCGGCGCGCGGCTCATGAGGAGGCTCCTGGAGTCGGGGCGTCGTCCGGGCGCGGGAAGCGGCCGGGGCCGAAGGGTCCGGCGGCCACCGGGGGCGGGGCGCCGGTCAGCGCGGCGGTGACGAGCAGGCCGGTGGCCGGGGCGAGGCCGATGCCGGCGCCCTCGTGGCCGCAGGCGTGGTGGAGGCCGGGGACGCGGGGATCGGGGCCGATGGCGGGCAGGTGGTCGGGCAGATAGGGGCGGAAGCCGCAGTAGGCGCGGATCGCGTGGACGTCGGCCAGGACGGGGAAGAGAGCCGTGGCCTGGTGGGCGAGGCGGCGCAGGGCCTCGGGCGAGAGGGTGCGGTCGAAGCCGACGCGTTCGCGGGTGGCGCCGATGAGGACGGGTCCGGCGGGGGTGCCCTCGACGACGGCGGAGGACTGCAGGCCGGCCGAACCGCTGGCGACGTCCGCGATGTAGTCGGCGGCGTAGACCTTGTGGCGGATCAGGCCGGGCGGGAGGGGTTCGGTGACGAGGACGAAGCCGCGGCGCGGCAGCACCGGCAGGTGGGTGCCGGCGAGGGCGGCGACGTGCCCGCCCCAGGTGCCGGCGGCGTTGACGACGGCACCGGCGTGGAGGTCGCCGCACGGGGTGCGCACGCCGCGTACGGCGCCGTGGGGGTCGGTGAGGACGGCGGTGACCTGTTCGCCGAGCCGGACGCGGGCACCCGCGCTGCGGGCGGCGCGCAGCAGGGCCGCTGCGGCGCGGGCGGGCTGCACCTGGGCGTCCTGGGGGTAATGGAAGCCTCCGGCCGGTCCGGGGGCCAACTGCGGTTCGAGTTCGGTCAGTTCACCGGCGGCTACCTCGTGCGTCTCGACGCCGGCCGCGCGCTGGGCGGCGGCGAAGGCGCGGAGCGCGGTGAGGGCGGTCTCGTCGGGTGCGACGACGAGACCGCCCTTGGGTTCGTGTTCGATCGCGTCCTCGGGCGGGAGGCGGGTGGCGAGTTCGCGCCAGAGCCGGAGGGAGAGCAGGGCGAGGTCGAGTTCGGGTCCCGCCTCCTTGTCGGAGACGAGGAGGTTGCCCTCGCCGGCTCCGGTGGTGCCGCCGGCGACGGGGCCGCGGTCGACGACCGCGACGGAGAGGCCGGCGCGGGTGGCGTAGTACGCACACGCCGCTCCGACCACTCCGGCGCCGATGATCACGGCGTCCAGGGATGCGGGCTGTTTCGTGGGCACGTCAGTAATATTTCACATGGTACTGAGTCCCACAAGACCTCCCGGGGCTCGTCCGCCGCCCGCTACGACCGGCGCAGCGGCCCCTCGCAGCGGTAGTCCGAGGTCCCGCCCCTGCCGTCGGTCCAGATGTCGACCTCCCCGAAGTCGCAGTTCATGTCGGCCAGGTTGGGCGAGGCGGGAGCGGCCCGGTCGAGCAGGAAGCCGTCGACGGTCTCCGACATGTCCCGGAAGACCCGGTCGGCGTTCCCCGCGTCGCCGAGCCGTGCCGTGATCCGGCCGGTGCAGACGAAACGGGGCATGGCCGCGTCCCCGTTCGCCGTGCAGGCCGGGTCGGTGTAGGTCGCCCTCGCGAAGGTGGTGCGCACGGCGTCCGCGGTGGTCTCCCGCAGCCGGCCGTCGGGGACATGGGCGGTGTCGGGCACGTACAGGTCGTCGACGTGGGCGATCTGCCGGTCCAGGAAGGCGTCGTAGCCCTGCTGGATCGCGGCGTCGCCGCCCATGCGGTCGCGCCAGGCGTCGAACGCGGTGGGGTCGTCGGCCCGCAGGTACCGGTACATCTCGCGCAGCAGGGAGGGGTGCTCGCTCCACAGGTACTCGAAGAACGTGCCCGCGTAGTCGTAGAAGCGGAAGCCGTCGCCGTCGTAGGTGGCGTGCAGCAGCCGGTCGACGCTCATGCGCGGGCCGCCGCCGGCGGTGTCCCGGATGACGCCCTGCACCAGGGACCTGCGGACGGCGACCCCGTCGTCGCGGGTGGAGCCGTCGAAGAACTCGGCGGTGCCCTCGTCCATGGCGGTGGTGCGGTCGTTCCGGTACCAGGGGCCTTCACCGAAGTAGCCGGGCACCGCCCAGCGGCCGTTGAGGTAGTGCACGTACTCGTGGCGGAACAGTTCCTCCAGCGTCAGCCGGGAGTCCTGGGGGACGCGCCGCTGGTAGGTGTAGAAGGTCGCGCCGCGCTCGATGTAGATGCCGCCGTTGTTGGTGCCCATGCCGGTGAGCAGGGGGTGGTAGTTCTCGTAGTCGGCGCGGGAGGCGTACAGCACGACCGTCAGCACGCGGTTGGTGTCGCCCGCGAGCGGCTCCCGGGTGCCGAGGACACGGTGGAACTGCGCCTCGACCTGCTTGCTCGCGTAGTAGAGCTGGTCGACGACGGCCCGGTCGAGGGCGGTGCGGACCTTCAGGGCTCCGTTGTCGTAGGTGTAGGCGTGCGGGAACAGCTGCCGTTCGATGTCGTCCTTGCACACGGCGTACGGCGCGCAGGCGTCGTAGTGGATGAGCCAGGACACGATCTTGCCCCAGGGGGCGCTGCCCCGGCCCCAGTCACGGGTCACGGCGGTCAGGAGGGTGCCGAGGTCGGAGACGATGCCCCTGCGCAGGGATTCGACCTCGCCGAAGCGGGCGTACTCCGACAGGGCGTCCCGGACGGCCCATGCGTTGGGCGTGCCCTTGAGGTGGGTGTGGCCGGCGAAGCGGCGGAAGGCGTCCCGGTAGGTGCCGTCGCGGGCGACGAGGGTCCGGAAGGCGGTGTCGTGGTTGCCCGCGTACAGGCCGAGGTAGTTGACGCTGAGCGCGGCGAGCGCGGCGCCTCCCCAGGACGGGTCGGCGTAGGTGTCGGTGTGGTAGCGGTCCAGGGTGGCCAGCACCTTGCGGATCAGGCCGAGCTGGGACTGGCGCAGGCCGGGCGCGCTGCCGGTGTAGAGGGCCTCGCGGAGAGTCTCGGCGTTACTGCGGGTGACGTCGAAGGTGTGGGCCGCGGTGCCGAAGTAGTACACGGCCCGCCGCACGGCCTCCAGGGTCGGGGCGTCGGTGATGTCGATCTCGTCGCGGGAGAAGTCGTGGTACACGACCGCGTGCAGGTAGGTGAACATCTCCAGCAGGTGGCTGGAGTTGCGCCCGTCGTGCCGGTCGGCCAGCGCCGTGATCCGGTGGGCGACGGCCTGGACGTGGGCGTCGTCCATGACGGGCGCGAGGCGGGCGTCCCAGGTCCACAGGATGCCGCTCAGGCAGCCGTCGGCGGTGACGCCCGGGTCGGCCAGGAAGTCGGCGAAGCGCTCGGGGTCCAGGCCGGTGACGCCGTCGAGGGTGCAGGCGGCGGAGGCAGCGAGGGCGGTGGGGTGTGGCGCGGTCCGGCCGGGGACCCGGCCGCCGGGAGGTCGCCCGCCGGGGGCCTGGGCGACGGGGCTGACGGCGGTCGGCGCCGTGTCGAGGCGGGCCACCTCGTCCTGCGGTGAGCGGCCCGCGACGCCCACCGGCGCGGCCTGCGCGGCTCCGGTGCGGTCGCGCGGCGCGGCGGCGGGCGCGCCGGTGGCGGGCGCACCGGCGGTACCGAGCAGCGCGGTGGCGACCGCGGCGGCGGCCAGGGCGGTGCGCAGGGATCTGCGCCGGGACGGGACGGACAGGCGTGGTCGATGGAACACCTGTGACTCCTCGTGTGTGGGGAGTGGCTCGATATGGGGCACGCACACCGATCCGGGGCAGTTTGAGGCGTGCATGCCACTGCCATGTGAGCTGTAACATAGTAATGTGAAATTGCACTGACAACCCCTCAGCAGTTCTTGCCTCCAGGAGCCGTCATGCCCGACAGCACCACGCGCCTGCGCGTCGGCAGTCACGACCTGTCCGTCTCCACCGAGTTGGCCCGCTCCATGAGCCGCGACTGGGATCCGTCGCCGCTGCCCGCCGACGCCCGGGTCCCCGCCCGCGCCGTCACCCCGATCCGCCGCGCCCGGCTGTCGGCGCGGTTCCCCGGCGAGCGACTGGTCGTCCCCGCAGGCGAGTTGAACGTGCGCTCCAACGACTGCGACCACCGCTTCCGGCCCCACAGCGCCTACGCCTGGCTGACCGGCCTCACCGGCGAGGACCAGCCCGGCCACGTGCTGGTGCTGGAGCCGCACGGGGCGCACGACCACGAGGCGGTGCTGTACATACGCCCCCGCTCACCACGCGTCGGGCAGGCCGAGCGGCCCGCCGACGCCTTCTACCGGGACCGGCGGCACGGCGAGTTCTGGGTCGGCCGGCGCCCCGACCTGGCCGAGGCCGAGCGCCTCACCGGGATCCGCTGCGCCGACCTCGCCGAGCTGGGCGAGCACCTGCCGCCCGGCCGCGAGCCGTCCACCGACCCCGAACTGGCCGCCGCCCTGTCGGAGTTGCGCCTGATCAAGGACGACTGGGAGACGGCCCAGCTGCAGTTGGCCGTCGACCACACCACGGCCGGCTTCGAGGACGTCGTGCGGGCCCTGCCGCGCGCGCTCGCCCACCCGCGCGGCGAGCGCTGGGTCGAGGGGGTCTTCGGGATGCGCGCCCGGGCCGAGGGCAACGGCACCGGCTACGAGACGATCGCCGCGTCCGGCGCCCACGCCTGCGTCCTGCACTGGACCCGCAACGACGGCGCCCTGGACCCGAACGCACTGCTGCTGCTCGACGCGGGCGTGGAGACCGACACCCTCTACACCGCCGACATCACACGCACCCTTCCGCTCTCCGGTCGCTTCACCCCCCTCCAGCGGCAGGTGTACGAACTGGTCCTCGCCGCGCAGGAGGCGGGCATCGCCGCGCTCAGGCCGGGCGCCCGGTTCCGCGACTTCCACGCCGCCGCGATGCGGGTGATCGCCGAGGGGCTGACCGAGTGGGGCGTCCTGAAGGACGCCGAAGGCGACCTGCACCGCCGCTACACGCTCTGCAGCAGCGGCCACATGCTCGGCCTCGACGTCCACGACTGCGCCCGGGCGCGGGCCGCGGCGTACCTGGACGGCGTCCTGGAGGAAGGGCAGGTCCTGACCGTCGAGCCCGGCCTGTACCTCCAGCCCGACGACCTCACCCTGCCGGCCGAACTGCGCGGCATCGGCGTCCGCATCGAGGACGACCTGGTGGTCACCGCCGGCGGCGCCCGCCTGCTGTCCGCCGCGCTGCCGCGGACACCGGACGCCGTGGAGGAGTGGATGGGCGCCCTGCTGGAAGGCCGTTGAGCGGCAGGGTGACCCGGGTCACAGCGACAGGCCGTCACACCGCGCCGGACCGCGCCGTCACCTAGGTGTACACGCCCGCACGACGACGGAGGAACACCACCATGGACGCCCGCCTGAACCTCATGGACAACGCCTTCGCCGGCCGGCTGCTGAAGCACTTCACCTCGGCCGGCAAGGTGATCGCGGACTCGGCACTGCCCCAGGCGACCCAGAACCTGGTGCTGCTGCGCGCCAGCCAGATCAACGGCTGCGGCTTCTGCACCGACATGCACAGCAAAGACGCCGTGGCGGCCGGCGAGGACGCCGTGCGCCTGGCCCTGGTCGCGGCCTGGCGGGAGGCGACGGTGTTCACCGAGGCCGAGCGCGCCGCCCTGGAACTGACCGAGGAGGCCACCCGTATCGCCGACGCCGCGGGCGGCGTCCCGGACGACGTCTGGGAGAACGCCGCGAAGTACCACGACGAGGACCAGCTCGTCGCCCTCGTCGGACTGATCGCCACGATCAACGCCTTCAACCGCCTGAACGTCACCGTCCGCCAGCCGGCCGGCTGGTACCAGCCGGGCATGTTCGCCTGACGCGGCGGCAGCGGGCCGGCACGGGCCGCGGGACGCGGCGGCCGTGAAGGAGGAGCGCCCGGCGCCGGGCGCGGCAGGAACGGGGGTGTGCCCGGCGCCGGACACGGGAGCGTGGGCCGGGTGGCGCCCGGCCCGGATCTCCGCTTCGGTGGAGGGAGACGACGACGCCGTCCCCTACGGGACGGGCCGGCGGGGGTCACGGTGCCGGGCGGTGCCGTGACCCGGCGGTTCGCTCGCACCGCCGCGCCGGGTTTGCCGACCGGCCGGCCACCCGGCCACCCGGCCACCCGGCGGTGCCTGCCCGAGCCGTTCACAGCCTGTTCACCCATCGGGCCGGACGGCGTGGGGTGGTGGATTGTTGGCGTGAGCATGATCTGTCTGCACCGTCACCCCCGTCCATCCTCATCGGAGGTAGATGTGTCCCGCAGTTCCGTGTTCCGCCGCGGCCGTACCGCCGCGGCGTCCGCGCTCGCCCTCGCGGTCGCCGCCGTCGGCCTGTGGACCGGTCTCGGGGGCTCCTCCCCCGCCCAGGCGGCGAACGGCGTACCGACCCCGGACCACGTGGTCGTCGTGGTCTTCGAGAACCACGCCTACGGCCAGATCATCGGCTCCTCCCGCGCCCCGTACATCAACTCGCTCAAGTCGGGCGGCGCCGACCTGACCCGGTCCTACGCCGAGACGCACCCGAGTCAGCCGAACTACTTCGCCCTGTTCTCCGGCTCCACCCAGGGCATCACCGACGACAGCTGCTTCACGCCGGGCTTCTCCTCGGCCCCCAACCTGGCCTCCGAACTGCTCTCCTCCCAGAAGACCTGGGCGAGCTACAACGAGGGGCTGCCGAACCAGGGCTCGACCACGTGCAGCAGCGGCAGGTACGCGCGCAAGCACAACCCGTGGTTCGGCTTCAGCAACGTGCCGACCTCGTCCGCGCACACCCTCGCCCAGTTCCCCACCGACTACTCGACCCTCCCCGACGTCTCCTTCGTCGTCCCCGACCTGTGCAACGACATGCACGACTGCTCGGTCAGGACCGGCGACACCTGGCTGAAGAACAACCTCGGCGCCTACGCCACCTGGGCCCGGACGCACAACAGCCTGCTCGTGGTCACCTTCGACGAGGACAACCGGCTCAGCGGCAACCGCATCGCGACCGTGCTCTACGGCCAGCCGGTGACGGCCGGCTCGTCCACTTCCACGACGTACGACCACTACGACCTGCTGCGCACCCTGGAGGACATGGCGGGGCTGACGACCCACGCCGGCAACGCCGCCTCCGCGCAGGACATCACCGGCATCTGGGCGTCCTGAGATGTACGTGGCGGACAGCCGCGCCGGGACCCCGGCGCCGGCGTCCGCGGACGGCGCCGTCCGGCACCCCGCCGGGCGGCGTCGCGCCGCGGTCGCGCCCACGGTCCTGGCGCTCGGCACGGTCAGCCTGATCACCGACGTGTCGTCGGAGATGGTGACGGCGGTGCTCCCGCTGTACCTGGTGGCGGGGCTCGGCCTGTCGCCGCTGGGGTTCGGGCTCCTGGACGGCATCTACAACGGCTTCTCCGCCGCGGTGCGCCTGGCCGGCGGCCACCTCGCCGACCGGGGCGGCGGCAGGCACAAGTGGGTGGCGGGGTTCGGCTACGGCCTCTCGGCCCTGTGCAGGCCGCTGCTGCTGGTGGCACACGCCCTCACCCCCATCGGCCTGGTCCTGGCCGCCGACCGCACCGGCAAGGGTCTGCGGACGGCGCCCCGCGACGCGCTGATCTCCCTGTCGTCCTCGCCGGAGTCACGCGGCCGGGCCTTCGGTGTGCACCGGGCGATGGACACGGCGGGCGCCCTGCTGGGCCCGCTGGCCGCGTTCTGGATCCTGCGGGTGACCGTGGACGGCTACGACGCGGTGTTCACGGCGAGTTTCTGCGTGGCGGCCGTGGGCGTCCTGGTGCTGGTGCTGTTCGTGCCGGGCGGTCCGGCCCGCCCCACGGCCGCCCCGGCCCAGCCCCCGACCTCGACCTCGACCTCGACCTCGACCTCGACCCAGCCTCCAGCCCCGTCCCCGTCCCCGTCCCCGGCTCCGGCCCCGTCCTCGGCCCCGATCCCGGCCGCACGGCCGACCCTGCGGGCGGCGGCCGGCCTGCTGCGCGGGCGGGAACTGCGCGGGATCACGGTCTGCGCCCTGCTCCTGGGCCTGGCCACGGTCAGCGACTCCTTCGTCTACCTGCTGCTGCAGCGCCGCCTCGGGGTCCCCGACCGCTGGTTCGCCCTGCTGCCGCTGGGCACGGCCGCGGCCTTCCTGCTGCTCGCGGTGCCGCTGGGCAGACTGGCGGACCGGGTCGGCCGACGGCGGGTGTTCCTGGCCGGGCACGGCGCGCTGCTCGCGGCCTACACCCTGCTGCTCGCCTCCTGGCACGGCCCGGCGCTGCCGTACGCCGTCCTGCTGCTGCACGGCGGTTTCTACGCGGCGACCGACGGCGTACTGATGGCGGCGGCCTCGGAGACCGTGCCCGAGAGCCTGCGCTCCTCGGGTCTGGCCGTCGTGCAGACCGGTCAGGCGCTGGCCCGGTTCGCCTGCTCGATGCTGTTCGGCGCGGCCTGGACGCTGTGGGGCGACCGCACGGCGCTGCTGGCGTCGACAGCGGCGCTGGCCGTGTGCGCCGCCTGGTGCTTTGTGTCCCTGCGCCCGGCCCGGGAGACCGCCGCATGACCCTCCGACTGCGCGTCCTGGTCCTCGCGGGGTCCGTCGCCGTCCTGGCCGCCGTCGCGCTGGCGGCGGTGCTGCACGCCTCCGCCCGCGCGGACCGCCGCGACCGGGCCCGGCCGGGCGGCCCCGAGATCGCCTCCGGCCGGGTCACGCTCACCGCACACGGCACCATGGTCTTCCGCTCGACGGCATGGGGTCCGCACCGCGACGAGCTGACCGCGGTCCCGGCCGCGGACCCCTCCGGCCCGCGGACCCCGTCGGGCGTCACGTGCCTGCGCTTCCACGCCGCGGCCGGCACCGGCGTCTGCCTCCAGGCAGTGCACGGCCCGGTCTCCGACACCTACCGCGCGGTCGTCCTGGACGCGCACCTGCACGTGACCCGGCGGTACGACGTCCCGGGCATCCCCTCGCGCGCCCGGGTCTCCCCGAGCGGGCACTGGGCGGCCTGGACGGCGTTCGTGGGCGGCGACTCCTACGCGGGCACCGGCTTCTCCACGCGCGCGGCGATCGTGAACATCGTCACGGGCGAGCTGATCGGGTCCCTGGAGTCCTTCCGCGTCGTCGAGGACGGCCGCACCCGTCACGCGCCGGACAGGAACTTCTGGGGTGTGACGTTCGCGCCGGACGACCGCACGTTCTACGCCACACTGGCCACCGGCGGCCGCACCCACCTGGTCCACGGCGATCTGCGGACCCGTACGGTCACGATCCTGCGCGCGAACGTGGAGTGCCCCTCCCTGTCCCCCGACGGGACGCGGATCGCCTTCAAGAAGCGGGTGCCGGGACTCCCCGCGGACGCCCCCTGGCGGCTGTACGTCCTGGACCTGCGCACCGGGCGGGAGACCCCACTGGCCGAGCGGCGCAGCGTGGACGACCAGGCGGTGTGGAAGGACACCCGCACCCTCGTCTACGCCCTGCCCGGTGACTACGGCGCCGACCTGTACGCGGTCCCCTCCGACGGCACGGGAGCGCCGCGGCGCCTCAGCACCGCGGCGGTGTCGCCCGCCTTCCTTCCGTAGGCGAACCCGCGCACGGCGGTACGGGGCCGAGGGCCTCCGCCATCCGCCGTGCGTTGGGTCTGGTCGTCATCCACTCGCCTCCCCTCCTGCTCCCGGGGTGCGGCAGAGCGTGTACCGGACTGTCGCCTTCCCTCCACGGTGGCCGCCGAGACGCTCCGGGTCAAGAGCCGGAGGCAGGAGTTCCACGCACTTCGGGCCGCAGACGGGGCGGGCCCTCGGGGCGTGCCGCCAGGGCGGACCGGGCACGGCCGGGCGGGCGGACGCGGTTCGTTCCGACGGCCCGGAGACGGTCCGCGACCGTCCGCCCCCTCGCGCTCTCAGCGGGGAACCCGCCTCGACCAGCCCCTACAGCACCGGCAGGTTCTTCCGGAGTTCGAACGCGGTGACCTCGGAGCGGTACTCCTCCCACTCGGACTTCTTGTTGCGCAGGAAGTGACGTTGCCCCGGAGTGGCCTCGGGCGATCGACGTTGACGCGGCGCTGACCTGCAGTCGAACGGCCGTCATTGGTCGTTGTTGGTCGCTGTGGGCCGCCCTTCGACGGCCCAGGGACGGCCCCACCCATGCTCGGAGGAGTAGCGCCTCAGCTCTCCTGCGCCGAGCGCCGTGCGGCCCTTTTCGCCGCCTGCTCCACCTCATACCGCGACATGGCCACGTCGTCTCGCGCTGCGTGCTCGGTGACAGCTGAGTGGAAGTTCTCCGCCGCTGTGCGCCACACCTTCCACTGCGCGTCGTACGCCCCACCATCGAGGCTGGCGAGCTTCGCATGCTCACCCATGGCCGATCGTTCCAGATTGATCAATTCGTCAGGGACGTCAGTCACGACCTGGGGGGTGTCGGTGCGCTGCTGGGGAAAGACGGGCGCATGGTCTTCGGCCGCTGTACGGCGCGAATGCCCGTCCGCCTGCCGCTCGGACTGGCGCTGGGGCGCTCTGCGGCCGCCGGGTCGGCTGGCCACACCGTAGTGATCTATCCAGATCTCGTAGTCCCGGATTGAGGCCCAGAAGCCATTACGTTCCAGAGGTCGGACGGGCAACACCAGGCCTGCGGGGGCCTGGCGTATGAAGTCGTCCAGTGTGATGGCCCCGGGCTGCGAGTCGACATGGGTAGCACCACAGCCGACATAGCGCCCCCGGGGGCAGCGATGCCCCTCGCGGCTGGTGCACTCCCAGACAAGAACCTTCCGATACCCACCGAGGATGCGCAGCTCATATCGCGGATTCTCGATCTGGGGGAGACGAGCCTGGTTAGAGCGGAGCATGGCGACGCTGGCGCCGCCAGCGATCATGGCACTGTCGGTGTGCCAGGCAACTGCATCCCGCTTAGCGGCGAGGGACCGGCGCGTTCGCTCCTTCGCCCCATATCCCTGCTTGAACGGTGAGTGCTGCATCTCGTAGGAGACGTGCCGACTGCCGACGAGAAGAACATCGGACCGCGTGCGACCGTCGCCGGCACGGGCTTCACGCCGGGCCTGGAACCCTTCGGCCACACCTACACGCTCGACACGATCGCAGTACGCCTTGTGCTCGTCGCTCTCCAACGCCTGATACGGGTGGTCGGCGCATTCACCGGGCTGATGAGAGATGACACGGGCACCGTTATTGCGGGAGTAGGTCTTCATCCAGTGCGTGACCCTGTCTTCGTCCCAGCACCAGGCGCACTTCACAAGCTGGCGACGTGTGGAGTCACGGTTGTCGGTGACGAGTCGTGCCCACTCGATGTCGCTGAGCTGGGTAGCGTCGACCCTACCCCGACCGTCGGTGAGGTAGATCAGGTTGTTGTGCACGTCAGATCTGCTCCTCTGTTCCAGGGAACCTACGGTCTCCCAGCCGGTGGTGAACGTCTGCCGTCTATGGTGCGGTACGGCACTGACAATGGGGCCTCCGGTGGACAAGGCACGGTCGGCGGGGAGCGCAGCACTGATGCGTGGCAGCTTCGCCCTCCCCAACATGGCGCGATTCTCGCCACTGGGGCGCACGGCTCTGGGAAAACACTTCGGCATGCGCATAGAAGATCTACCCACTTCAGACCGCGCGGCCGTCCTCGATGAACGCCGTGCGGAACTGGAGGCCTGGCCCGCTCACCAGCGGTGGCACATCGAGATGCATCCCCTCCTACACGTCGATCCACCTCGGCTCGGAGTGGCGATCCCTGCTCGCGACGATATGGAGCTACGGACAGCCGTCGAAACCTTCGGACGCTACTTCAAAGCAGAGCTTCGCTTCGACTTCCCGCCCTTCGTGGCTGAGCAACGAGAGTCAGACCTTGAGCAGTCCGTGGAAGGCGTGCTCTTCAGCTCACGAAAGCTCCGGGCGACATTCCCGGTCGCTGTTGGTGCTGCCGGCCTCAGCGTCGAGGCGGGCGAACGCTGGCTGGACTGGATCTGGATCCATCCATTCGAGAGAGGTACCGGGCTCATGGAGACAATCTGGTCTGACCTGGAGCGCATCTACGGCACATCTTTCAAGATCGCTCCGCCGCTCTCGCCAGCCATGGCGAGCTTCCTGAGCCGTCAGGGCGTAGCCTCGGAGCGATGGGACTCGCAGCGCGAATGAGAGGAGCCGCAGCAACCTGCCCGGGTGAGTCGGGCGGGTTGCTGGGTACGCAAAATATTCGGCCACACATTCGATTAACTTTCAACCTCTTTACGGGGTGGCCCTAGCCTGCTACAACTCATATCCTGAGGAGTGGGTGATCATCATGACAGAGGGTCGCGCAAAGCTGAGGTTCAATTGCTATCTAGTTCGCGAGGGTATCGACGATCCGCTCAGAGCGTTACGCTCAGAGTGTCGACCTGGCGGCAAAAAGGCGATGCACGAGCTAGCGTCCAGCAACTCTGCACCTTCCGGCTGCCGAGCATTCCTTCGATCTAAGTCGGAAAGCACGCCCCCTTGGGCCGAGTCTCTCATCGCGACATTCCCTGGACTCGATGAAGTGCTGAACCTGTCGAATAGGCTGGTTATTTTCCTTCCCGTGAAGCAGAGACTATTCGCCGTCTGCTTCGGCTATGGGAGTTCCAGCCTTGAATGGTCAGCTATCGAACCCAACTTTGGGCTACGCTTCGCCGCGCGCTGCTTGAATCCTGATGCAGTAAACGAAATACGCAGCCGCAGGATCGACGCCTCCGCCCGTACGCAGGCTGTCCAAATACCCACGCGTACCGCCATTCGCGACTTTGACTTGGAGCTGGAAGGCGAGTTCGTCCGTCGCATGGTAGGCGAGGTAGACACAGATATGCTCGACCTGCCCGACCTCGGTGCGGTGGTGGCCACTGACTCTATTGCCTTTAAGGCGGAGACCAATCTGTCCAGGGTCGAGGAAGTACTGACCTTGATCCTTTCGAGAGTGGATAGCGCAGAAGCCAAGAAAGACCTTCTATTCATTGACGCGCTTGAGCCGCTACGCGGAAACGATCCGGTAGTTGCAGACCTCGAACGACTGCTTGCACAGGAACTGTTCAGTGAGCGTGTCAACTCCGCCACACAAGTCGTCTCGGATGAAGTGGACGGCTTGACAACGCAAGTCCTTAGCTTCGCTCCCCCGGACGCGCTATCCATAGAGAACGTGCATGAGGTAGTCGTGCAAAGAGGAGAACACTATCAAAATTTCGACGAATTCAGCATTGATGCGCTGCGGGATGCCCTTTTTGCATCGGGCGGCTCATTTGGCCGATCATCCCTCAACTCAATCAAGGTAATAGCGGTTGATTCTGAAGGTCACGCCGCAAGTCCGCTCATGCCCTTGAAGAATTGGCTGGTATTTGAGGCTTCTAGCGAGGAGCGGCGGTATTTGCTGACTCTCGGCAAGTGGTTTGCCCTTGCCGAAGAATACGCACGCAAGCTTGACGCAGACCTTGCAGAAATCGAGGACGTCACGGATGTGCTCAATCTGCGCGACTGGCGCAAGTCGGAGAAGACTGAAACAATCTACAACGAGAATGTCGCAGACGAGCGCCGAAATGACCTCCTGCTCTTCGATACGGAACGCGTGACCTCACTAGGCGACATGGTTGAGGTTTGCGATCTCCTGCATGTCGATGGATATTTGATACACGTCAAGAAGTAC
Source organism: Streptomyces actuosus (assembly GCF_016921115.1). GTDB lineage: Bacteria > Actinomycetota > Actinomycetes > Streptomycetales > Streptomycetaceae > Streptomyces > Streptomyces actuosus_A. The sequence goes on along the minus strand of NZ_JAFFZS010000007.1, from coordinate 272,070 downwards.
GAGAAGAGTCAGACGCTGAGTCATCTCTTCTCGCAGGGGTACGTATCTGCCGTACTCCTCGGCGCAGACAAAGACTACCGGCAAAAGTTCATCGACTTTGTTGAAATCAGCGATTCCCGCATGAAAGAGGTTGCCAGCAGGGCGCCCGAGATCGTTGCATACGCGATTGCCTTCAAGAAGAAGGACCGTGCCATCATCGACTTGCCCACCTTCAGTAAGGTCAACTTGCGAGACTTCGCAAAGAGACTCGAACGTCTCCGGGTTAAACCCACGCTGGCCCGAATACAAATTACCTAAGGGCTGTCCCGTAACTGCTGGTGATACATGAGATGATCTTGACGTGTCTGGTGTGATCACGGCGTCTGAGCCCTCCTGGATAGCCCCGTTCACCGGGCTGAGCCCGCGCCAGTTCGGCAAGCTGATCACCGCGCTCCGGCGTGAGGGTGCGGACCCGGTTCGCAAGGGCCGGCCCTGGAGCCTGCCACTGGAGGACCGCGTGCTCCTGGTCGCCGCGTACTGGCGGACAAACCTGACCCTGCGCCAGCTGGCCCCGCTGTTCGGGGTGTCCAAGTCGGCCGCCGACCGCATCATCGACCACCTCGGACCCGCGCTCGCGCTCCAGCAGCGCAAGCGGTTCCGCAAGGACACCGTGCTGATCGTGGACGGCACCCTGGTCCCCACCCGCGACCACACCGTCGCCGAGCAGTCCAAGAACTACCGGTACTCCACCAACCACCAGGTCGTCATCGACGCCGACACCCGGCTCGTCGTCGCGGTCGGCCGGCCGTTGCCGGGCAACCGCAACGACTGCAAGGCATGGGAGCTCTCCGGCGCGAAAGACACCGTCGGCAAGACCACGGTGATCGCGGACGGCGGCTACCGGGGCACCGGCCTGGTCATCCCGCACCGCCGCGAGAAGGGTCAGACCGAACTCCCGGACTGGAAGGAGGAACACAACGCCTCCCACCGCAAAGTCCGCGCCCGCGTGGAGCACGTCTTCGCCCGGATGAAGGGCTGGAAGATCCTCCGCGACTGCCGACTGAAAGGCGACGGCGTCCACCACGCCATCCTCGGCATCGCCCGCCTGCACAACCTCGTCCTCGCCGGGTAACACAGAATCCAGCAGGCCACCAGCCACGTCAGAGATCATTTACGGGACAGCCCTTAGCGCCCCTGGTGCCGACGGTCCGCGGCCGTTGGCACCACCCACCGATGAGTCAGAGCCGTCTAATCGTTCAAACCCCGGCCAAGGTGCGACATAGGGTCCTGACCAGTAAAATAAGAATGTAGGGGAATCGGGGAAGTTCTGAGAGAGGCCTTGCGGGGATTTATCGCGGCCTATTGAGCTTCAGCATCGCACATACAACGCCTTTTGCGAGTGTTTACCATGGCGGTCACCAGTCTTCTGTTGACACTGATATTTGGTGGAGTGGCGGGGGCGTTCGCCACATGGTGGCTTGCCCGCGAACGGCCACAGCTATCGATGATCTCGATAGCGAAGGCCAAGGACTCAAATACGACTGTGCGCGTCCCTCAGGACGTGGTGGACCTAACGCGCGATTTCACCTGGGGGCCTGATCTGGATACCCACAGCAGATCAAACCGAGTTGAGCGCGAAATACAAGCTTGCCAAGAATTTGCCAATAGTTGCCCCTCGGGAAAGCAGACTGTATCGGAGTTGCTAAAGGAAGTCCCACAAGCGGCAGACGAAGACGAGCGACTTGAGGCCGTGCAGAAAATTGCCGGTAGCTGGATAATTACTACGGTAATCCATGACGGCCTATATCGTAAGCAATTTGACCCAGGGGGCACCTCGGACAGCAGGACGCCAAACGTTCACGAGCTCAATGAGGAGGGGTCTCTGTTCGAAGTACTAACAACCCCGCAGGAAGATGGCACCATAAAGGTGCTAATCGACCTCCCCCAGAAAACTGGAACATGGGTCATAGGGGGCGATGACGCCCATTTCAGGTTGAAATCTGCCTCGCGATTTTTGGGAGCCCTCCAGCAATTCGACCAAAATGCCATTACGGCGTGCCTAGAATATGCCCAGCAAGTCCTAGAAAGGGAATCGCTTCGGGTTGCAGCCATAGTCTCGACACTTGAGCGAAGCGTGGAACTGGGCCCCTTCGAGATTGACGCTGTGGCCACAAACAAGGGCAACCGCCTAGCAGTCGTGAACCCGTACGCAAGTCTCGTCACGAGGGGCGCCGATAAGAAGATAGCCCCGATCCTCCTGAGGGTCGACAGCTTCACAGACGGCCAAGGAAAATCAACAGAGATACCCACTAGTGCTCCGCACTATCTTTCACTAGCACCCCAGAGCACAGTGAAATTGGTCTTGGTCTCCGAAGCGCTTGACAATAATGTGCAGCTCAAATCCGCATATGACAGCGGAATTCTCCAGTGTTCGATATCCATGGTCGAACAAAAGGTCGGAAGAAGAGGAAAAACTTTCCGCTCACCCTGGAAGAGGTTTGGCATCAAGCTTGAAGAGGAGCTTCGAGAGGATGCAATGAAAGCGGCCAAATAAGCCGCGCCACGAGTGGAGACCGTCTGCTTCATGGGGGATGCGCCTCGGAACCAAAGGCGAGTGCTAGCGAATATGGCACGCGCTTCCGCCTGCTACTCACACACAGCTTACGTGCCGCTCGGCCGCTCATGGCGCCAGGGATCCGGACCGGACGCCAGACGGCCCAGAGACGGCCCAGACTCAGCGAGACGCTGTGAGGGTCGACTAACTTCACTGTCGACCCCCCAGAGTGGCAGGGGGAGGAACCCGCTCCCACCTGCCCCTACAGCACCGGCAGGTTCTTCCGGAGCTCGAACGCGGTGACCTCGGAGCGGTACTCCTCCCACTCGGACTTCTTGTTGCGCAGGAAGAAGTCGAAGACGTGCTCGCCGAGGGTCTCGGCGACCAGGTCGCTGCGTTCCATCAGGGTCAGGGCCTCGCCGAGGTTCTGCGGGAGGGGCTCGATGCCCATCGCGCGGCGCTCGGCGTCGGACAGTGCCCACACGTCGTCCTCGGCGCCCGGCGGGAGTTCGTAGCCCTCCTCGATGCCCTTCAGGCCGGCCGCCAGCAGGACGGCGTAGGTGAGGTAGGGGTTGGCGCCGGAGTCGATGGAGCGGACCTCCACGCGCGCGGAGCCGGTCTTGCCGGGCTTGTACATCGGGACGCGGACGAGGGCCGAGCGGTTGTTGTGGCCCCAGCAGATGTAGGAGGGGGCCTCGCCGCCGGCGCCGGCGGTGCGCTCGGTGCCGCCCCAGATGCGCTTGTAGGAGTTGACCCACTGATTGGTGACCGCGGAGATCTCGGCCGCGTGCCGCAGCAGGCCCGCGATGAAGGAGCGGCCGACCTTGGAGAGCTGGTACTCGGAGCCGGACTCGTAGAACGCGTTGCGGTCGCCCTCGAAGAGGGAGAGGTGGGTGTGCATGCCGGAGCCCGGATGCTCGCTGAACGGCTTGGGCATGAACGTCGCCTGGACGCCCTGCTCCAGCGCCACCTGCTTCATCACCAGGCGGAAGGTCATGACGTTGTCGGCGGTGGACAGCGCGTCGGCGTAGCGCAGGTCGATCTCCTGCTGGCCGGGGGCGCCCTCGTGGTGGGAGAACTCCACCGAGATGCCCATCGACTCCAGCATGGTGATGGCCTGGCGGCGGAAGTCCATGCCGACGTTGTGCGGGGTGTGGTCGAAGTAGCCCGAGTTGTCGGCGGGAGTCGGCCGGGAGCCGTCCAGCGGCCGGTCCTTGAGCAGGAAGAACTCGATCTCGGGGTGGGTGTAGAAGGTGAACCCGAGGTCGGAGGCGCGGGCCAGGGCCCGCTTGAGCACGTAGCGCGGATCGGCGAAGGAGGGGGAGCCGTCCGGCATGAGGATGTCGCAGAACATGCGCGCGGTGCCGGGGGCCTCCGCGCGCCAGGGCAGGACCTGGAAGGTCGACGGGTCCGGCTTGGCGATCATGTCGGACTCGTAGACGCGGGCGAAGCCCTCGATGGCGGAGCCGTCGAAGCCGATGCCCTCGTCGAAGGCCTGTTCCAGTTCGGCCGGAGCCACGGCAACGGACTTGAGGAAGCCCAGCACGTCCGTGAACCACAGGCGTACGAACCGGATGTCGCGCTCCTCCAAGGTCCGGAGCACGAACTCCTGCTGCTTGTCCATCTTCCGCTTCCCCATCCTTGCTGGTCAGGCCGCCTGTCCCACGTCCCGCGGGCGGGCGGTCGGGCACCTGAGCATCCCACCACAACACCATTTCATGCGCGTTGCGGACCATGATCGGCCGCCTGACCCGGGCGTGGACGTCCCGCGCCCGGCCGGTGTACCGCTCTGCGCCCATCTTGCCTGTTCGGACCCGCATCCGTAACGGCCGGTCCGGTGCGGCTTCCCTCCACCCCCCTTAATTTGCATCTCAGATGCAAGTTTTAATACGGTGCGGACGCCAGCCGAGCCCGAAGGAGGCCCTGATGCTGTCCGACCCGTCCGCCGCCGTGGTCCGTGCGACCCTGCCCGCCGTCGGCGCGCACCTCGACGAGATCACCGAGCGCTTCTACGCCGGCCTGTTCACCGCCCACCCCGAACTGCTGCGGGACCTGTTCAACCGCGGCAACCAGGCCGCCGGCACCCAGCGCCGGGCCCTGGCCGGCTCCATCGCCGCCTTCGCCGCCCACCTGCTGGACCACCCCGGGCAGCGGCCGGACGCGATGCTGGGCCGGATCGCCCACAAGCACGCCTCCCTGGGCGTGACGCCCGAGCAGTACGCGATCGTCCACGAGCACCTCTTCGCCGCCATCGCCGGCGTCCTCGGCGAGGCCGTCACCCCCGAGGTCGCCGCGGCCTGGGACGAGGTGTACTGGCTGATGGCCAACGCCCTGGTGGCCATCGAGAAGCGGCTCTACCAGGAGAACGGCGAGAACCCCGAGAGCGGCCGGCGCCGGTGGGAGGTCGTCGAGCGCGTCCCGGAGACCGCCGACGTCACCACCTTCCGGCTCCAGCCCCTCGACGGCGGCCCGGTGCCGCCCTTCCGGGCCGGTCAGTACGTGTCGGTGCGCGTGCAGCTGCCGGACGGCGCCCGGCAGATACGGCAGTACAGCCTCTCCGGCGCGCCCGCCGACACCGTCCGGCAGATCAGCGTCAAGCGGGTGGCGGGCGACGGCACCCCGGACGGCGAGGTCTCCCACCACCTGCACACGCGCGTGCAGGCGGGCGACGTCCTGGAGCTGTCCGCCCCGTACGGCGACCTCGTCCTCGAAGACGCCCCGGACGCGCCCGTGCTGCTGGCCTCGGCCGGCATCGGCGTGACCCCGATGATCGCCATGCTGGCGCAGCTGTCGGAGGACGGGCACCGCGGCCCGGTCACCGTCGTGCACGGCGACCGCTCCCCCGCCCACCACGCCCTGCGCGCCGAACACGAGGCCCGCACCGGCAAGCTCGCGGACGCGTCGCTGCACCTGTGGTACGAGCACGACGCCCCGGCCGGCGCCCGTACCGGGCTCGTCGACCTCGACGGCGTCGCCGTCCCGGCGGGCACGCGCGCGTACCTGTGCGGTCCACTGCCCTTCATGCGCGCGGTGCGTACCCGGCTGATCGAGAAGGGCGTCGCCCCGGCAGACGTCCACTACGAGGTCTTCGGCCCGGACCTCTGGCTGGCCCGGCCCTGACTCGGGCCCCCGGACCCTGCGGCCCCTTCGACCGGACGGCCGGACGCCGGGCGGCCGGTCAGGGGGCCTTGGGCAGGCCCAGGAGGAGCGGCCCGGTCGGCTCGGCGACGACATCCGCCACGGTCACCGGGTCCAACGCCGCGTAGAACGCCTCCTGGGCCCGGCGCAGCTCCCCGCGCAGCCGGCAGCCCGGACTGAGGGGGCAGGGCGTGGTGCCCTCGCAGTCCACGACGTCGCCCTCGCCCTCGAAGGTGCGCACGACGGCGCCCACGGAGGCCGTGCGGCCCTTCTCGGTCAGCGACAACCCCCCGCCCCGGCCGCGGCGGGCGTCGACCAGTCCCAGCCGCTGGAGTTCGGCGACGACCTTGGCGGCATGCGTGTACGGGACGTCCATGTCCGCGGCGACGTCGCGGGTCGTCGGGGTGGACGTCTCCACGACGGTGAGCCGCATCAGGAACCGCAGGGCGAGGTCGGTGGAGCGCAGAAGCCGCATACCGGCAGCCTAGATAATCCGCATCACGGATACCACTTATCGTGCACCGCCGCCCGCTGCGGGACCCGCCCCGCACCGGAGTCCGCCGCCCCATCGGCATCGGCGCACTCGTCCGTGGCCCTGGCCTCACGAAGGACATCCCCCCGTGGGATCCGCCACCGACAGCAACAGCGCGGCACGCTAGGGCGCGCATCGAGGAGGCCCGGCATGCCGGGCAGGACCGCGAGCGCGGCCCCGCGTCCTCACCGACGCTGCCGGGCCGGCTGGACCTGTGGGGCCTGCCCGAGGTGTCGCCGCAGCCGCCGACGGCCTGGACGGGCATGCGCGCGATGCCCGCGCGCGGGGACGGGGCGCTGGTGCCGGGGATGGCGACCGACCGCGATCCGAAGCGGCTCGGGCCGCTCAGCGGCCGGCAGGCCGAGGTGCTGTCCCTCCGGCTGATGACCGACCACCACCGGGGCGGCGTGCACATGGCCGAGGGCTGTGTCGCCCGGTGCACGGTCGGCGCGGCGCAGCGGCCGGCCCAGCGCACGGTCGACGCGCAGAAGTCGGAGACCGGGCTCATGGCCGACCTGCTCAGGAAGCGCGGGGCCGCGCCGAAACCGTAGCCCCGGCGCGGCCCCGCCTGTCTCACGCCGTCTCGCGCCAGCCGTTGGTGATCGGCAGGCGGCGGTCCTTGCCGAAGCCCTTCGCCGAGATCTTGGTGCCCGGCGGGTACTGGCGGCGCTTGTACTCGGCCGTGTCCACCATGCGCAGGGTCCGGGTCACCAGCTCCGGGTCGAAGCCGGCGGCCACGATCGCGTCGGCCCCCTGGTCCCGGTCGACGTACAGCTCCAGGATCGCGTCCAGCACCGGGTAGTCGGGCAGGGAGTCGGTGTCCACCTGGCCGGGGCGCAGTTCGGCGCTCGGCGGTTTGGTGATGGAGTTCTCCGGGATCGGCGGGGGCGTGCCGCGGTCGCGGGCCGCCTCGTTGCGCCACTCGGCCAGCCGCCAGATCCAGGTCTTGTAGACGTCCTTGATGGGGCCGTAGGCGCCCACCGAGTCGCCGTACAGGGTGGAGTAGCCGACCGCCAGCTCGGACTTGTTGCCGGGGGCGAGGACGATGTGGCCCTCCTGGTTGGAGATGGCCATCAACAGGGTGCCGCGCAGCCGGGACTGGAGGTTCTCCTCGGCGAGCCCGGTCAGCTCGGTGGCCGCCATGTAGGCGTCGACCATGGGGGCGATCGGCACGGTGCGGAAGTTCAGTCCGGTCCGGCGGGCCAGTTCGGCCGCGTCGTCGCGGGAGTGCTCCGAGGAGTACTTCGACGGCATGGACACGCCGTGGACGTTCTCGGGGCCGATCGCGTCGCAGGCGATCGCCGCGACCAGGGCGGAGTCGATGCCGCCGGACAGGCCGATCAGGACGGAGCTGAAACCGTTCTTCCGCACGTACGCGCGCAGGCCCACGACCAGCGCGGAGTAGACCTCCTCCGCGTCGTCCAGCCGCTCGGCGTAGCCGCCGGTGTGCTGCGGCGCGTACGCGGGCAGCGGGTCCGCGGAGAGCACCACGCGCTCGATGCGCAGCCCGTCGTCGACGACGCCCTCGGGGGCGTTCGGGTCGGCGGCGGGCAGGTCCAGGTCGAGCAGCACGCAGCCCTCGGAGAACTGCGGCGCGCGGGCGACGACGTCGCCGCCCGCGTCGACGACGATCGAGTCGCCGTCGAACACCAGCTCGTCCTGGCCGCCGATCATGGCCAGGTAGGCGGTGGTGCAGCCGGCCTCCTGGGCGCGCTTGCGGACCAGGTCCAGCCGGGTGTCGTCCTTGTTGCGCTCGTAGGGGGAGGCGTTGATCGACAGCAGCAGGCCGGCCCGGGCGGAGCGGGCCGCCGGGACCCGGCCGCCCTCCTGCCAGAGGTCCTCGCAGATCGCCAGGGCCACGTCGACGCCGCGCACCCGCACGACGGGCATGGTGTCGCCGGGGACGAAGTAGCGGAACTCGTCGAAGACGCCGTAGTTCGGCAGGTGGTGCTTGGCGAAGGTCAGCGCGAGCTCGCCGCGGTGCAGTACCGCGGCGGCGTTCTGCGGGGCGCCGGCCGGCTGGCCGTACTTCGGCTGGGCGGCCTCGCTGCGGTCGAGGTAGCCGACCACCACCGGCAGGTCGCCCAGCCCCTCGTCGGCGAGGCGGGCGGCGAGGGCGCGCAGGGCGGCGCGCGAGGCCTCGACGAAGGACGGGCGCAGGGCCAGGTCCTCCACGGGGTAGCCGGTCAGCGCCATCTCGGGGAAGGCCGCGAGATGCGCCCCCTGCTCGGCGGAGTGCCGGGTCCAGCGGACGATCGTCTCGGTGTTCCCGGCGAGGTCGCCGACGCGCGAGTCGATCTGGTTCAGGGCGAGACGTAGTTGAGGCACGCGGCCCAGTGTAATCGTCAGAGCGACGCGATGGGGTGGCGCGGGGTGTGGGCCACCCCACGCCCGCCGGTGCGCCCTCCGGGCGCACGCGGTACGGGGGCGGGCCGGCGCCCACCCCCGTACCGGGCCCGGAAGGGCTCAGTGCCTGCGGTAGGACTGCACGTAGCCGCGGGCGGGCGAGCCGACGCCGGTGACGTCGTCGTAGCCCTTGACCGCCTTCAGGGAGCTGTCCTTGCCGAGGCTGCGCACCGAGGTGATCAGGCCGTCGGCGGCGTTGTAGCCGTTGGCGTAGTCCACGCGGGCCACGGCGAGGTCGGTGCCGGTCGGCTGGTCGGTGACGTCGTGGTACGCCTTCGAGCCGTACCGGGCGTAGATCGCCGGGTTGGCGAACCCGAGGGCCTTGCCCCCGCGGGCCTGCTGGGCGAGGGCCTGGACGGCGGCGATGACCGGCGCGGCCAGCGACGTGCCGCCGATGCGGTACTCGCTGTACCGCTGGCTGCCGTCGGGGAAGGTCTGCGTCTGCCCGACCAGGAACCCGGTGTTCGGGTCGGCGATCGCCGCGATGTCCGGGACGACGCGGTTGCCCGCGGCGTTGTTGGCCTTGGCGAGCGCGTCCGGGACGACGCCCTTCTGGTAGTAGGGCTGCGCGACGGTCCGGCTGGTGCCGCCGCCGGCACCGGAGGTGAAGGCGCCGGGGAAGTCCGTCCAGCTCTTGCCGTCGGCGGCGAGAGCGGCCCGCTCGGTGCCCCAGCCGGTCTCCCACAGGTACTTGTCGTGCTTGCCCACGGCCAGCGAGGTGCCGCCGACCGCGGTCACCCAGGCGGAGTTGGCCGGGGTGTCGACCTGCTTGGTGCCGGTGTTGGCGACCTCGTCGCCGTTGTCGCCGGAGGAGAAGTAGAAGCCGATGCCCTCGACCGCGCCGAACTGGAAGACCTGGTCGTAGGCCGCGGCGAGGTCCGGCGTCTGGTTGGCCTCGATGTCGCCCCAGGAGTTGGAGACGATGTCGGCCAGGTGGTTGTCGACGATCTTGCCGAGCGAGTCGAGCAGGTCGTCGTCGTAGCAGGAGGCGGCGCCGACGTAGGTCACCTGGGCCGCGGGCGCGACCGCGTGCACGGCCTCGACGTCCAGGGTCTCCTCGCCGTACCAGCCGGCCGCCCCGCACTCCTCGGTGTGGGTGTAGGCACCGGGCAGGGACTGGTGCAGCTGGCCGGTGGTCCAGCGGGCGTCGCCGTGCTTCCGGGCGTAGGAAGCCGCGTCGAAGGCGATGGTCGGCGAGGCGTACGCGTCGGTGATGGCGATGCGCACCCCCTTGCCGGTGTAGTGGCCCGCGCCGTACGCGGACCGCAGCTGCCGGCCGGTGTAGCCCTTCACCGCGTACGGGATCTTCCCGCCGTAGGCGTCGGGCAGCGTGCGGGCCGTGCGGGAGCCGTAGGAGGAGGAGAACGGCCCGGAGTTGCGGAACACCGAGTCCGGCGGCGGCAGCTGGTCCTTGTGGTTCGCCTTGTGCGGGGCGTTGTCCAGGCCGGTGACGGTCAGCACGGCGCCGGCGAGGTGGGCCGGGACGCTCGCCGAGGCGGCCGGCGCACGGTAGGTCCGGCCGCTCTTGGCGTAGTTGTGCATCTGGGTGCCGAAGGCCCGCTCGGCGGCGGCCACGTCGCCACTGACGGAGACGTAGCGCTGCGTCACGCCGGTCACCTTCAGGCCGGCCGACGTCAGCCACGACGTGACGGCGTCGATCTGGGCCTTGGTCGCGCCGAAGCGGGCGCGGGCCCGGTCGGCGGTGAGGTACTTGCCGTACTCGGGCGAGGACGGGTCGGCGACGGCCCGGGCGTACGCCGCGAGCCCGGCGGCGTCCCGGCCGGCGAGGTAGACCCGGGCGGAGACCTGGGCGCTGTTCGAGGTGGCGCCCTTGTCCGCCCTGGCAGTGGCCCACGCCGGCTTGGTCCCGGCCAGCGTGTTCCGGTGTACTCCCTCCGCGGCGTGCGCCGCGGGTATCCCGACCGCCAGCGCGCCCGCGAGCATGGGCAGGGTGGCTGCCAGGCTCACTCCGGCGCGCATCCTGGCGCGGTTGGATCTCATAGAACCCCCTGTGTGCGGTTCGTCGCGAGTGATCACTCGACGGGGGCCACTCTCTCGATGAACGGTTCATGTCAGGGGAATGGGGAGATCAAAAAGAGTTCTCCCTTGACCAAAAGGACGTCAAGAGTGTTTGCGGAATGCCGACTTGGCACTCGGCAGCGGACGCGCCGGTGGGGGGAGGGCCGCCGCGAGGCGGTCGGCACGGACCGGGCAGGGACACATCAGGGCAGGCCGAGGGGTGCGGCCCGGTCCGTCACGCGGGCGCCCGCGCTACGCTGCCCGCCGCACGATGTGCACATGATCGGATCGCCGGCACGGGTCGGCCGGACGAGCGGGGGGTGCCGTGAGCAGCGGCAAGGACGAGACGACGAGGGCGGTACGCCGAAGACGCAGACGGAGCACGGTGGCCGTGGTCGTCACCGCTCTGGTGCTCGGCTGCGCGGCGGCCTTCGCCACCTGGCTGAGCGCCTTCCTGTCCCAGTCCGAGCACGTGGCCCGCCTCTGGTCGACGGCCGAGCTGTCGGCGGGCGGCAGCGCCCGGATCACCGAGGTGATCGACTACGACTTCGGGACCGGGCGCCGGCACGGAATCTTCCGGGACGTCCCCGGCCTCGCGGACGACGCCGAGGTGAGCGCCACCCTGGACGGCGAGGCGGTGCCGTACGCGGTCGCCGCCGGCGGCGACGCGACCCGGATCCGCGTCGGAGACGCCCACCGCACGCTCACCGGCCGTCACCGCTACCGCATCCAGTACGAGTTGGCCGGTGTCGCGCCCGGCGGCAGGCTCGACTGGAACGCGGTCGGCACCGGGTGGCAGGTCCCGCTCGACGACATCGAGATCCAGGTGACCGGCCCCTTCGACTTCGGTGGCATCCGCTGCGTCACCGGGCGCCAGGGCTCCCAGGAACCCTGCCCGGTCGGCCGGCCCGAACCCGGCCGGCTCACCCTCGATCTCGGCAGCCTGGAGGCCCACCGCGGCGCCTCCCTCCGCGCCGTCTCCACCGCCGCCCTGGACACCGCGCCCCCGACGGCGAACGAACCGTCAGGACCTCCGCCCACCAGGCACCTGCCCTCCGGACCGTGGGTCGGGCTGTGGGCCGCCGCGATCGCCCTGGCCGCCGGAGCGGTCACCGCGCGTCTGCTGCGCCTGGCGGGCCGCGAGCGGATCGCGGCCGACGCCCTGCCGGCCGCCGACGCGGGCACCGGCGGCGAGGTGCGCCGCATCGACCGCGCACGGATGGCCTCCCTGGCCGTCGAGGTCCCGTCCCCGCCCGAGCGGCTGACCCCGGCACAGGGCGGGGTGCTGCTCACCGACGAAGTCCTGCCGCAGCACCGGGTCGCCTGGCTGCTGGGCACCTCGATCGACGGCTACCTGGTCATCGACGACAACGAGTCGTTCCCCACGCTCACCCGCCCCGGGCGGGGGCAGACCCCGCGCGGCGACCGCGCTGTCCGGGAGGTCCTGGACCGGGCGTTCGCCGGCCGCGACTCCCTCACGCTCGGCAAGTCCTACGACTGGCGCTTCACCCAGGCCTGGGCGATGATCGCCGCCCGGCTCACGCGCTGGCGCGACAACAGCGACCTGTGGGAACCCGACCGGCACACGCGGCAGCGCCGTGTCCGGCTGACCGGCGTCCTCGGCGCCGCGGCCGGACTGGTCGCCGTGATCGTGGCCGCGGTGGCGGCGGGCGGCGGCCACGGGTTCTGGTCCGTGCTGCTGCCGCTCGCCGCCACCGCGGTCGGCGCGGGCACCGCCCTGGTCGCCGGGGCCGACGAACTGAGCATCCTCACGCCGCGGGGCACCGCGCAGTGGCTCCACGTCGAGGGCTTCCGCCGCTACCTCGCCGGAGCGGGTGCCCAGCAGGTCGAGGAGGCGGCCGACGCGGGCCTGCTGGACCGGTACACCGCCTGGGCGGTGTCCCTGGGCGTGGCCGACCGCTGGTCCGACGCGGTCTCCGAGTCGACGAGCGCGCCGCCTGCCGCCGCGGCCCGGCACCGGCCCGCGGCCAGAAGCTCGGTGTTCCACGACGCGCTGATGTACGTCGTGATCCTGGAGTCGGTCGCCTCGACCACCCGGGCCCCCGCCCCGGCCCGCTCCTCCGGCTCCGCGTCCGGTTCGGGCTCCGTCTCATCCGGTTCCTCGGGCTCCGACAGCAGTTTCTCGGTCGGCGACGGCGGGGGCGGAGGCGGAGGCGGCTCCTGGTGACGACGCCCCGCTCCGGGAACGGCTCCGGCGCGGGACTCGGCCACAGCCGTCCCGGGGTCCGCTCGCGGGCAGCGGGCAGCAGGCAGCAGGCAGCGGGCAGCGGGCAGCGGGCAGCGGGCAGCGGGCAGCAACGGAGCGTGCGGGGCGCGCTCGCCGGGCGCCGCCGCGGAGAAAGGGGGCAGCCCGCCGACGGGGGACGATCGGCGGGCTGCCCGGTGCCGCAGTGGCTCAGTTGACGGCGTGCTCCGCCGCCGGGAACTCCCCGCCGACGACGTCCTCGGCGAACGCCTTCACGGCATCGCCCATGACCTGGCGCAGGTCGGCGTACTGCTTGACGAACTTCGGCACCCGCCCCTGGGTCAGACCGAGCATGTCGGTCCACACCAGCACCTGCGCGTCCGTGGCCGCGCCGGCGCCGATCCCGACCGTCGGGATGTGCAGCGTGCGCGTCACCTCGGCCGCCAGCTCGGCCGGGACCAGTTCCAGGACGACGGCGAAGGCGCCGGCGTCCTGCACGGCCTTGGCGTCGCGCAGCAGCTGCTGGGCGGCCTCCTCGCCGCGGCCCTGCACGCGGTAGCCCATGGCGTTGACGGACTGCGGGGTGAGCCCGATGTGGGCCATGACCGGGATGCCGGACTCGACGAGGAGCCGGATCTGCTCGTAGGACCGTTCGCCGCCCTCCAGCTTCACCGCCTGGACCCCGGCCTCCTTCACCAGCCGGGTCGCCGAGCGCAGCGCCTGCACCGGACCCTCCTGGTAGGAGCCGAAGGGCAGGTCGCCCACGACGAGCGAGCGGCCGGTGCCGCGTACGACGGCCGCCGACAGCATCGTCATCTCGTCGAGCGTCACGGGGACGGTCGTGTCGTAGCCCAGGTGGCAGTTGCCCGCCGAGTCCCCGACGAGGATCACCGGGATGCCGGCCTCGTCGAAGACGGACGCGGTCATCGCGTCGTAGGCGGTGAGCATGGGCCACTTCTCGCCGCGTTCCTTGGCGAGGGCGATGTCACGGACGGTGATGCGGCGGGTGCTCTTTCCCCCGTACAGCGCCTTGCTGCCGTCCTGGGGCTTGTGCTGCGCAGTCTGGGCAGCCGGAAGCTGCGTCATGGCAACGGCTCCTTACGTCATCTCGAGGCGCCCTGACGGCGTCCCCGGACCGAGTCCATGGTGGCACTTCGTGCCAGGCGAGGCCAGACCACCCCCCGCGGGTAAGGCATCAGTAAAGAATTCCAATACGAGACGGTTCCGTATCGGAAATGGCCTAGGCTCTATGCCATGACCACTCCAGCCGTCTCCTCCGGCCGTATACCGGAAGCGGTGCACCGGCGCCGCTGGGCGATTCTCGGCGTGCTGATGCTCAGCCTGCTGATCGTCGTCCTCGACAACTCGATCCTGAACGTCGCCATCAAGACCATCTCGACGCCCGCCCCCACCGGGCTCGGTGCCACCCAGAGCGAGCTGGAATGGGCGATCAACGCCTACACCCTCGTCTTCGCGGGCCTGCTGTTCTCCTCGGGCCTGCTCGGCGACCGGCTGGGCCGCAAGAAGGTCCTCCTGGGCGGGCTCGCCGTCTTCGGCATCGGCTCCGCGCTCGCCGCCGAGTCCGGCTCCCCGGCCCAGCTGATCGCCTTCCGCGCGGTGATGGGCCTCGGAGCCGCTTTCGTGATGCCCGCGACCCTGGCGGTGCTGATGAACGTCTTCGAGCGCGACGAGCAGCCCAAGGCCATCGGCATCTGGGCGGGCGGCGTGGGTCTGGCCATCGCCATCGGCCCGATCACCGGCGGAGTGCTGCTGGACCACTTCTGGTGGGGCTCGATCTTCCTGGTCAACGTGCCGATCGTGCTGCTCGCGCTCGCGCTGATGCTCTGGCTGGTGCCCGACTCCCGCGACCCGAACCCCGGCCGCATCGACCCCGTCGGGGTCGTGCTCTCCATCGTCGGCCTGGTCCTGCTCGTCTACGGCATCATCAAGGGCGGCGAACTCGCCGACTTCACCGACCCGACGGTCCTCGCCACCATCGGCGCCGGTCTCGCGGCGCTGGTCGCCTTCGTCGTGTTCGAGAAGCGCAGCGACCATCCGTCCATCGACATCGCCTACTTCAGGAACAAGGTCTTCTCGGCCGCGATCGCCGCCATCGCGCTCGTCTTCTTCGCCCTGATGGGCGTGACCTTCTTCTCCGTCTTCTACACCCAGAGCGTGCGCGGCTACTCGCCCCTGCAGACCGGCCTGCTCCTGCTGCCGCTGGCCGCCGCACAGATGATCTTCGCGCCGCGCGCCCGGCTGCTCGTCGACCGCTTCGGCAACCGGGCCACGACCACCGCGGGCATGCTGCTGATCGCCGCGATGCTGGGCGCGTTCGCCGTGCTCGACACCGGCACCCCGATCTGGGTGCTGGAGGTCGTCTTCTTCCTCATGGGCACCGGCATGGCGCACATCATGACCCCGGTCAGCGTCGTCATCATGCAGGCCCTGCCCCGCGAGAAGGCCGGTTCCGCCTCCGCGCTGAGCAACACCTTCCGCCAGGTCGGCGGCGCTCTCGGTATCGCCGTCCTGGGCTCCGTGCTCTCGACCGCGTACCGGGGCGGCATCGAGGACAAGCTCGGCTCCCTGCCGCCCGGCCTGCGGGAGTCGGCGGGCGAGTCCATCGAGGCCACCCTCGGCGTCGCCGCGAAGCTCGGCCCGCAGGGCAAGGCCCTGGTCGGCCCGGCCAACGACGCCTTCCTGCACGCGATGCACGTCACCGCGCTCGGCGGCGCCGCGGTCGCCGTGGCCGGAGCGGTCGTCGTCGCGCTGTTCCTGCCGGGGCGGCCGGCGGAGCCGCAGACCGGAGAGGGGGAACCGGAACTGGTGGCCGCCGGGGAGTAGCCCCCGGAGCCGGGGGAGAATGTCCTCGGCATCAGACGAAGGGACCGACACACGTGAGCCTCGCCGACAACCAGGGTCTGGCGGCGGTACCGACCCCCGCCCGGGGCCGGCCCCGCAGCGAGGCCGTGGAACGCGCCATCCTGGAGGGCGCGATGAAGCTGCTGGAGGACGGCGTGCCGCTGGCCGAGCTGTCCATCGAGCGCATCGCCCGCACCGCGGGAGTCGGCAAGGCCACCATCTACCGCCGCTGGAGCGGCAAGGAGGAGCTCTTCGTCGACGTGCTCCGGGCCGCCGAGCCCGAGGACCCGGAGCTGCCCGGCACCTCCATGCGGGACGACCTGGTCGTCCTGCTGGAGTCGCTGCGGCAGCGCGGTGTCGCCAGCCGGGCCTCGGCGATCCTGCACAACGCGCACACCCAGATGAAGAGCAGCCCGAAGATCTGGGCCGCCTACAGCGCCTGTGTCATCGCCCCGCGCCGCAGGATGGGCCTGGAAGTACTGCGACGCGGGCAGTTGAACGGTGAACTGCGCGCCGACATCGATCTGGAGCTGGCCAACGACATGTTCGTCGGCCCCATGCTCATCCGGTCCGTCCTGCGTCCCGAAGCGGACCTGCCCGAGGGTCTTTCGGAGCAGATCGTCGACGCGGTCCTGACCGGTCTGCGGGCCGGCGGTCCCTGCCGCTCGTAGCGCCGATGTGCGGGTTTCGTCACAGAACCCGTTGTTGACGGCCCGTCCGGAACTCACCGCGCCGCCCCGGACGTCCTCGTGGCCGTACGGCCGCCGCGGGACGGCGGGACGGGAGCCGCTCATCCCCTAGGGTCATGGACACAGGGGGGCGACGGTGTGCACGGCAGGTAGTGAGGCGGCGGTATGGCGCAGCAGGCGTACGTGACGGAGAAGGACGACGGCGGCTCGGGCTACGAGCGACCTGGATCCCGCCTCCGGCGCCTGGTGGCCCGTCTCACCGGCCCCTGGCGCGGCGACCCGCGGATCTGGCGCCGCGGCATCGTGGCGGCGGTGCTCGCGATGCTCCTCGCACTGGTGATGGTGGTCCACTCGCACATCCCCAACACGATCGGCAACCTGGGCAGTCTCACCGAGACGTTCCTGCCCTGGTGCGGTGTGCTGATCCCGGTGCTGCTGGCCGTCGCGCTGCTGCGCCGGTCCGCGACCGCGCTGATCGCGCTGGTGCTGCCGACCGTGGTCTGGCTGAACCTCTTCGGCGGGCTGATCACCGACCGGACCGGCTCGGGCGGCGACCTGACGGTGGCCACGCACAACGTCAACGCCGACAACGCCGATCCGTCCGGCACCGCCCGTGACGTCGCCGCCTCGGGCGCGGACGTGGTCGCCCTGGAGGAGCTGAAGGCCTCGGCGGTCCCGACGTACGAGCAGGCGCTGGCGACGGCCTACCGGTACCACTCGGTGCAGGGCACGGTCGGACTGTGGAGCAAGTACCCCCTCGGCGACGTGCGGGCCGTCGACATCGAGCTGGGCTGGACGCGCGCCATGCGCGCCACCGTCGCCACGCCCGCCGGGAAGGTCGCCGTGTACGTCGCCCATCTGCCCTCGGTGCGGGTGAAGATCGAGGCCGGTTTCACCGCCCGGCAGCGCGACAAGAGCGCGGACGCGCTGGGCGAGGCCATCGCCCACGAGCCCCTCGGCAAGGTGGTCCTGCTCGGCGACCTCAACGGCACCATGAACGACCGCTCGCTCAACGCCGTGACCTCGCAGATGCGTTCGACGCAGGGCGCGGCGGGCAGCGGTTTCGGCTTCAGCTGGCCGGCGTCGTTCCCGATGGCCCGCATCGACCAGATCATGGTCAGGGGCGTCGAGCCGGAGAGCTCGTGGACGCTGCCCGCGACCGGGAGCGACCACCTGCCGATCGCCGCCCGGGTCGACGTCACGCGGTCGTAGGCGTGTCGCCCCGGCGGGCCGCGGTCCCCCGCACCGGGCCCGCCGGGGCGGGGTGCGCGGCGGATCGCCTCCGGTGGCTCAGCCCTGCGGATCCTGCGGTTCGCGGTCGACCTCGCGCAGGCCGCGGTCCGTGGGTTCGGTGCGGGCCTCCGTCCGGTGGCCGCGGGCGATGTAGTCCCGCACGACCGCCTCGACCGCGTCCTGGGGCGAACCGATCCCGGCCAGGACCATGACCTCCACCACGAGTTCGGCGTCGAGACTGATACTCACCTCGGCCACTGTGCCCCCCTCGTCGCGTCGCACCGGCGCTCCACCGCGGCGTCAGGGACAGTGTGCCCGTCGCGGGACGGGGTGAGGGCGGGAACGCCACGCGACGCGGCACCGGCCGCCCGGCG
The DNA here is from genome assembly GCF_016921115.1 of Streptomyces actuosus. GTDB lineage: Bacteria > Actinomycetota > Actinomycetes > Streptomycetales > Streptomycetaceae > Streptomyces > Streptomyces actuosus_A. Next base: position 254,078 of record NZ_JAFFZS010000007.1, on the reverse strand, counting down.
CCCGGGGCCCGGCGGCACGCCACGGACCGCCCGGTCCCGGTGCACCGGCGGGAGCCCGACGGCCGCCGTGCCGGCCCGACGCCGGAGGGGTTCTCCGCCGCCCCGCTCAGCCGCTGCGCCCGGCCCGCAAGGGGCACGCACGCGGCGAGCGGGGTGAGGGGCGTCCCCCTCGGCGCGGGGATCGCCGCGGGCGAGAAGGCCGGTTCAAGGTCCGGTGCGGGGCCGGTGTCGGAGGGCTGTCGGTGCGTTGTCGGTGCCGTCGGACGGTTGTCGGCGTCCTGTCGGTGGTTTGTCGGCGGCTCCTGGCACCGTCGTGGTCATGACGCGAATCGACAACGAGCCCAGCGGTGCGGAGAACGCCGTGACCGTGCGGGGGCTGGTCAAGCACTACGGCGAGACCAAGGCGCTGGACGGGGTGGACCTGGACGTCCGCGAGGGCACCGTGATGGGGGTGCTCGGTCCGAACGGGGCCGGCAAGACCACCCTCGTGCGGATCCTGTCCACCCTGATCGAGCCCGACGCCGGGCAGGCGACCGTGGCCGGCTACGACGTGGTACGGCAGCCGCGGCAGCTGCGCCGGGCGATCGGGCTCACCGGGCAGTACGCCTCCGTGGACGAGAAGCTCCCCGGATGGGAGAACCTCTACATGATCGGGCGGCTGCTCGACCTGCCCCGCAAGGTCGCCCGGGCACGCGCCGACGAACTGCTGGAGCGGTTCTCGCTGACCGAGGCGGCCAAGCGCCCGGCGAGCACCTACTCCGGCGGTATGCGGCGGCGGCTCGACCTGGCCGCCTCGATGATCGGGCAACCGGCGGTGCTCTACCTCGACGAGCCCACCACCGGCCTCGACCCGCGCACCCGCAACGAGGTGTGGACCGAGGTCAAGCGGATGGTCGGGGACGGGGTGACCGTCCTGCTGACCACGCAGTACATGGAGGAGGCGGAGCAACTGGCGTCCGAGCTGACCGTCGTCGACCGGGGCAAGGTCATCGCCGGCGGGAAGATCGACGAGCTGAAGTCCAGGGTCGGCGGGCGGACCCTGCGGATCAAACCGGCCGACCCGCTCCAGTTGCGGCCGCTCGCCGGGTGGCTGGACGAGCTGGGCATCACCGGGCTCGCCACGACCACCGTGGACGCCGAGCGCGGGGCCGTGCTGGTGCCGGTCCTGGGCGACGAGCAACTGACCGCCGTCGTCGGCGCCGTCACCGCACGCGGCATCACGCTCGCCTCCATCTCCACCGAACTGCCCAGTCTCGACGAGGTGTTCCTCTCCCTCACCGGCCACCGCGCCAGTGCCCCGCAGGACGCCCGGCCCGCCGACGAACGCCAGGAGGTCGCCGTATGAGCACCGCCACCGCCCCTTCCGCCCACGCTTCCGGCGCCTCCGACGCCCGCATCCCGCTGCGCGGGCACCTGCGGCACACCGGTGCGCTCGTCCGCCGGAACCTGCTGTGGATCCGGCAGGATCCCGAGTCGATGTTCGACGCGCTGCTCATGCCGGTGGTGTTCACCCTGCTGTTCGTCTACGTCTTCGGCGGCTCGATCGGGCAGGCGCTGGGCGGCGGTCAGGGCCAGTACGTGCAGTACGTCATCCCCGGCATGGTCGCGATGATGAGCATGACGCTGTCCCAGGGCGTCGGCACCGGCTTCAGCCAGGACTTCAACAGCGGGGTCATGGACCGCTTCCGGTCCCTGCCGATCGGCCGCGGCTCGGTGCTGTTCGCGAAGATCACCGTGGAACTGGTGCGGATGCTCTTCGCGACGGCCGTGCTGATGGTCGTCGCCACACTGGTCGGCTTCCACATCGACAACTGGCCCGGTCTGTTCGCCACCGTCGGCCTGTCCGCGCTGTTCGCGTCGTCGATCATGTGGGTGTTCCTCACCCTGGGCGTCGTGCTGAAGAACGCGCAGTCCGTGCAGGCGATGGGGTTCCTGGTGCTGTTCCCGCTCCAGTTCGGCTCGTCGATCTTCGCGCCGACGGACTCGATGCCGGGCTGGCTGCAGGCCTTCACCGACTACAACCCGCTGTCCACGCTCGCGGACTCGGCACGCGGCCTGATGACCGGCGGCCCGGTCGCGCACGACCTGTGGGTGACGGTGGCCTGGTCGGTGGGGATCACGGCCGTGATGGCCCCGGTCGCCATCCACAAGTTCCGCACCAAGAGCTGACGCCCGCTCCGGCGCGGGGGCTCAGACGAGGGCGGCGGCCTCCTCGGGGGAGAGACCGCCGCCCTCGGCGTGCGCGGCGGTGTACTGCGCGTCGTCGAGGACGGCGCGCACCGCGGCCACGGCACGTGCGCGGGCCGCGCGCTCCTGGTAGCCGGCGACGTGGCCGGGCGGCAGCGCCGCGTCGGCGGCGCCGAGGCAGCGGGCGGCGTCCCGGGCGCGCGAGCCGCCGTCGATGGCGGCCAGGGCGTTCGCGGCGAGGGTCAGGCAGACGGCGCGCATGTGCGGCACGATCACCCGCGACAGCGGCTCCTCGGCACGTTCCAGCGCCCGGCGGGTCTTGGTCAGGGCCTCCTCGTGGTCGCCGTCGACCACGTCCAGCCATGCCTCCGAGCCCAGGATGAAGCCGTCGAAGACGACGAAGGTCGCGGCTCTGAAGTCCTCCCGCAGCCGTCCGAGGTGCTCGCGGGCCTCGGCGGTGCGGCCGGTGGTGCCGAGCCAGCCGGCCAGGAAGAGGCGTGCGGCGGGCATGGCCTCGTTGTGCGCGATGTCCCGCTGCTCCACCACGTGCCGCAGCAACGCCTCGCCGCGCTCGGCGTCGCCGGCCTCCAGCAGCGCGGTGCCCAGCCGGGCGGTGAGCACCGCCGTCTGGGCACGGGCACCGAGCCGTTCGGCCTGCGTCATGGCCTCCTCGTAGTCGGCGGCGGCCGCGCGGTACTCGCCGCGCCGCTCCCTGGCCTCGCCGCGCGCCGACAGCGCCTCGGCGGTGCCCCAGGCGTCCCCGAGCCGGCGGAAGATCTCCAGTGCCTCGTCGGCGTCGCGGGTGGCGTCGCCCGCCCAGTCGGTGCGGTTGGCCGTCAGGTTGGCGCGGATCCCGAGGCAGACCGCCAGCTCCCACTCGAAGTCGGGGCGGCTGCGGCAGGTGCGGACGGAGGCGTCGAAGATCTCGCGGACGCGCTCCATGTCCCCGGTCAGCAGCACCGCGTAGAACCAGGCGGAGCCCGGGGCGCGGCAGGTCTGCGGCAGGCCGGGGCGGTAGGTCTCGCCGATGATGCGCAGTTTGTCCTGCGCCTGCGGGGTCTGCCAGGCCTCCAGCTCGGTGTCCATGCAGGCGACGTGGATCAGGTGAAGACCGCGCCGGGCCTCCGCGAGCAGTTCACCGGTCAGCGGGGGCGGCACGGAGGTGCAGCGTTCCCACACCGGCTCGGCGGGGCGCACCGGGCGGCTGAAGGGGTCGGGGCCGAGTGCCATGGCCTCCGCCGACCAGTGGCGGGCCTCCAGGCGCAGGTCGCGCATCTGCCAGTACCAGCCGAGCGACAGCACCAGGCACAGGGCCTCCTGCTCGTCGCGTTCGGCGATCGCGTGGCGCAGCGCGGTGCGCAGGTTCTCGTACTCGCGCTCGATCCGCTCGATGGCGGTGCGCTGCTCCGGGCCCAGCAGCAACGGGTCGGTGATGCGGGCGAGTTCACGGTAGTGGATCAGATGCGCGCGCTGCGCGGTCTGCCGCAGGCCGGCCTCGTCGAGGCGTTCGGCCGCGTACTCGGCGACGGTCTCCAGGAGCCGGTAGCGCATCTGTCCGTCGCCCGAAGGGGCGGCCTGGACCAGGGACTTGTCGACGAGCGGGCCGAGTGCGTCGAAGGCGGCGGGGCCGCACACGGCCTCCGCGGCGCGGAGGTCGCAGCCGCCGGCGAAGACCGACAGGCGGCTCAGCACGTCGCGTTCGTCCTCGTCGAGCAGGTCCCAGGACCAGTCGACGACGGCCCGCAAGGTCTGCTGGCGGGGCAGCACGGTGCGGCTGCCGGAGGTGAGGAGGCGGAAGCGGTCGTCGAGGCGGTCGGCGATCTGCCGGGGCGTCAGCATCCGCAGCCGGGCGGCGGCCAGTTCGATGGCCAGCGGCAGGCCGTCGAGGCGGCGGCAGATCTCGGCGCAGGCGTCGGGGTCGTCCTCGAGCCGGAACGCGGGCCGGGCCGCGGCACCCCGGTCGGCGAGCAGGCGCAGCGCCACCGGTTCCGGCAGCGGTTCCACCGGGCGCAGCATCTCGCCGGGCACACCGAGGGGTTCGCGGCTGGTGGCGAGCACGGTCAGACCGGGGCAGCGGGCCAGCAGCTCCGCCACCAGGCGGGCCGCCGCGTCGACGACGTGCTCGCAGTTGTCGAGGATCAGCAGCATCCGGCGGCGTGCGCAGTGCTCGGCCAGGCGCACGACGGGGTCGTCGTGGCGCTCGGCCACCGCCCGCAGTTCCTCCGCGCCCGCACCGCGCAGCACGGTCTCCCGGGCGCCCACGGCGGTCAGCACGGCCTCGGGCACCGCCTCGGGGTCGTCGACGGGCGCGAGCTCGGCCAGCCACACCCCGTCGTGGGTCGCGTCCTGCACGGTCTCGGCGGCCTCCTGCGACAGCCGGGTCTTGCCGGCGCCGCCCGGCCCCAGCAACGTCACGAGCCGGGACCCGGCCAGATCCCGCCGGATCGCCTCGATGTCGTCCTCCCGCCCGACGAAGGACGTGAGCCGGGCACGGAGGTTGCCGAGGGGCGCGGACACCGAGGCGGGCGCGGGGCCGCCGGACTGCTCCCGCGGGCCGCCCTGCGCCGGGACGGGGGTGATGGAAGCACCGGGCGTGTGGCGCGGGATGCCGTACGGCTGCGGCGCGGATGCGGCGCCGCGGGGGAAGGCGGGAGCCTGCGGGGCCCGGGACCCGGCGGTGTGGTGCGGATCCCCGGCGGCATGCCGCGGTTCCCCGGGTCCGGTCGCGGCGCCGGGGGCGTGGGGGGCGGGCGGATGTGCGGCGGTGTCCGGACCGGTGCCGTGGCTCCGGGTGCCGGGGCGGGCCTGCGGGCCACCGGCCGGTCGGGGGCCGCCCTGGGGCGTCCCGCCGTTCCCGGCGCCGCCGCCCGTCCCGCTGGTGCGGTCGGCCCGCGTGCCGGTCGCGGCCTCGCCGGGGCCGCCCGGCCCGCCGTCGGCGGGGGGCCGGGGGCCGGGAGCGCCGCCCGTGCCGTCGTGCCCAGCGGGAGCCGGGCCAGCGGGGGCCGCAAGGACGGCATCCGAGGCGTGGCCGCCGCGCGCCGCGCACGCGCCGCGCACGGCCCCGTCCGTCCCGGCGGCGGCCGGGCCCGGACCGGTGTCCGGGTTCAGCAGCCGGGCATGGAGCTCCCGCAGCGACGGGCCCGGGTCGGAGCCCAGGCGATCGGCCAGCAGGCGGCGGACCCCGTCGTAGGCGGCGAGGGCCTCGGCCGTGCGGCCGGTGGCGTGCAGGGCCCGCAGCCGCAGGGTCTGGAGGGGCTCGTCGAGGGGGTGGGCGTCGCACAGCGCGGTGAGGTCGGGCAGGACGTGGTCGGCCTCGCCGAGGGCGAGTGCGGCGGTGAGGCGGCTGCGGCGGGCGTCCAGGTGGCGGGTCTCCCAGCGGGCGGCCTGCGCGGTGCTCGCGGGCAGGTCGGCGAGGGCGGGCCCGTGCCACAGGGCGAGGGCGTCGTCCAGGAGGGCGGCGGCCTTGGCGGCGTCTCCGTCGGCCAGGGCGCGCATCCCGTCGGCGGTGAGCCGTTCGAAACGGTGCAGGTCGACGGCGTCGGGCCCGGCGGCCAGCCGGTAGCCGCCGCCGGCGGAGACCACCGCGTCGGCGCCGAGGGCCCGGCGCAGGCGTCCCACCAGTGCCTGGAGGGCGCCCGGCGCGTCGGCCGGCGGGTCCCCGGCCCACACCTCCTCCACCAGCAGGCCCGCGGGGACGGTACGGCCCGCGCGCAGGGCCAGCACGGTCAGCAGGGCGCGCAGCCGTGGACCGCCGACGGCGACGGCCGTGCCGTCGGGGCGGATCGCCTGGGTGGTGCCGAGGATGCGGTAGCGCACGGGGTCCATTGTCTCCGGTGGGGTCAGGGCCGGTCACGGGGTCCGGGCGGCGTGGCGCCGGACCGTCGCGGCGGGGCGCCCGGTGCCGGGCGGGGAGGGGGTCGGGGGCGGCGGCGGGGGCGGTGGGCTGCGATGCCGTCCGGCTGCTTCCGGTCCTCGCGCCCGGTCCGACGGCGGCCCGGGACGTGCACGTGCCGCGGTCCCACGGCTTCCACCTTCCAGGGAACCGGTGCCCCCGCGCGAGACGTTTTCCGTCCGAGCCCGGTACGGTCGGGCAGGCCCACGCGTGGACGACCAGTCAGGGAGCCCCATGACCACCACCGCCGCCCGCCCCGGCGAGCGCACCATCAGCCCCGTCTTCCTGGGCATCCTGGCCGTGACCCTGGTCGCGGGCTGGGCCCTGTGGACCGGGTTCGCCGAGCAGCCCGGGGTGGCGGTGTTCCTGTTCGTGACCGCCGCCTGGGTCGTCTCCCTGTGCCTGCACGAGTACGCCCACGCGCGCACCGCCCTGCACAGCGGCGACATCACGGTCGGGGCGAAGGGGTATCTGACGCTGAACCCGATGAAGTACACCCACGCGCTGCTCAGTGTCGTGCTGCCGGTGCTGTTCGTGATCATGGGCGGGATCGGCCTTCCGGGCGGCGCCGTCTTCATCGAACGGGGCCGCATCCGGGGCCGGTGGCGGCACAGCCTGATCTCGGCGGCCGGCCCGCTGACGAACGTCCTGTTCGCCGCGGCGTGCACGGCGCCGTTCTGGCTGGACGCGCTGGACGGCGTGCCGCCGGACTTCCGGTACGCGCTCGCCTTCCTGGGGCTGCTCCAGGTGACGGCGGCGATCCTGAACTTCCTGCCGGTGCCCGGCCTGGACGGCTACGGCGTCATCGAGCCCTGGCTGTCGCACGGGGTGCGCCGACAGGTGGAGCCGTTCGCGCCGTTCGGCCTGCTGTTCGTGTTCGCGCTGCTGTGGGTGCCGGAGGTCAACAGCGTGTTCTTCGGTCTGGTCGACACGGTCCTGGGCGGACTGGGCGTCGACCCGGCCGTCACCGCCCGCGGCTGGAGCCTCTACCGGTTCTGGTGAGCCGACCGGCTCTGCCGCACGTAGTACCAGGTCATGTTCGACGACACCCCGGCCAGCAGCAGCCAGACGACCCCCAGCCAGCTGCCCTGGACGAAGGAGACCACGGCCGCGGCCACGGCGAGCACGCAGACGATCAGGGTGTAGAGGGCGAGGCGGGGCATGACGGGGGGCTCCTGTCGGGGGACACTGCTTCGCCGAACAGTGTCCCCCATGCCGTCACACGTCCGTGACGCGGAGCCCCGCGTGCGCCTTGTAGCGGCGGTTGACCGAGATCAGGTTGGCCACCAGCGACTCCACCTGGTGGGCGTTGCGCAGCCGGCCGGCGAAGACGCCGCGCATGCCGGGGATGCGGCCGGCGAGGGCCTGGACGATCTCGACGTCGGCGCGCTCCTCGCCGAGGACCATCACATCGGTGTCGATCTCCTCGATCGCGGAGTCCTGGAGCAGGACGGCGGAGAGATGGTGGAACGCCGCGGTGACCCGGGAGTCCGGGAGCAGGGCCGCCGCCTGCTCCGCGGCACTGCCCTCCTCGGGCTTCAGCGCGAAGGCGCCCTTCTTGTCGAAGCCGAGCGGGTTGACACAGTCGACGACGAGCTTGCCGGCCAGTTCCTCGCGCAGCGAGCGGAGCGTCGCGCCGTGGCCCTCCCAGGGCACCGCGACGATCACGATGTCGCTGCGCCGGGCGCACTCGGCGTTGTCGGCCCCCTCGATGCCGAAGCCGAGTTCGTCGGCGGCGGCGTGCGCGCGGTCGGCGGCCCGGGAACCGATGATCACCTTCTGCCCGGCCTTGGCGAGCCGGTGGGCGAGGCCCTTGCCCTGCGGCCCGGTCCCGCCGAGCACGCCGACGACGAGCCCGGAGACGTCGGGCAGGTCCCAGGGGTCCTTGGCGGGAGCCTTCTGTGCACTGTCGGTAGAGGTCATGGAGGGACTCTACGTCCGCGCACGCGGACCCACGGGCACGGGTGAGGTCCGTCACGGACGGGGCGCCCGACGACCGGCGCGCAGCCGCCGAAGTCGCCCCCGGGGCACGGCAGTCGGGACGCGTCGGCGGCGCCGTCCCCGCGGCCCGTGGCGTCAACGGCCGTGCGGCGGGCGCACCATGCCGACATACGGACATGCCGACCGCGGACGAAGGGGCGCGTACCGGCCGACGGCGCCGCGCCCGGGTGCCGCACGGGCGGGCCGGCCGCGTCCGGGACGGCGCCGCACTCCGCCGGCGCGCACGGCCCACCGGCACCGGCCCCCTCCACCCGCACCGGCTCCGCGGCGGGACCCGGGCAGGCACCCGGCCCGCTCCGGAGCAGGGGCCGGACCGGGTCCGTGTGCCGGTCCGCGCGCCCGGTGCGTGCGGGCGATGCACGCCGGGGCGCCCGGGGGGCGCGACCGTGTCCCCGGGTCGGGGGAATCCGGGGCGAACGCGGCGCCGTGGCCGACGGGGTGCGGCAGGATGCGGCCGCATGGACGCCGTACGGGTCGCGCTGCTGCGCGACGTGCTCGCCGGGACCGAGTGGCTGGGGGCCACCCGGAGGTTCGCCGGGGTGCTGCGGGGCTCGGTCGTGTCGCACGGGGGCGGGCTGCTGCTGGTGGGGACGCCGGAGTACGAGCCGTGGCACCTGGCCGCCCATCTGGTCGACGAGGCCGCCTGGTCGGGCGTGCCGGAGCTGGCGCCGACGCTGGTGCGGTACGACGCGCGGCCCGGCGACCCGGCGCACCTCGCGGTCGGCCCGGGACGGATCGAGGCGGCGCGGCGCGGGGAGACCCTTCTGGTCGTGGCCCCCGCGGAACACGCGCCGCTGCTGGAGCGGGTGCACGCCGCGCGGCGGGCCGGGGTGACGGTGCTGGCGCTCGGCGGCGGCACGGGGGAACTGGCGGTCGTGGCGCACGAGGCCCTGGCCGTGCCGGAGGGCGCGGAGCTGGACCTGGACACCGTGCAGCACCTGGTGAGCGCGGCGGCCGGGGAGAACGCGGTGCCGGTGCCCGGGGGACGGGGGCGTCTGCGGGACCGGTTGGCGCGGCTGGTGGAGTCGCTGACGGCACCGCCGCCGTCCCCCTGGTGACCCGTGTGGAAAAGCGGTTGCCCGGGCCCGCCGGCCGCGCCGACCGTCCTCGGGTGACCGACGCCTCCCCCACCGCGGCGCGCCTGCGCGCCCTGCTGCCCGATCTCTCCCCCTGGCGGGCCTCCGCGGACTTCCGGCGCCTGTGGCTGGCGGGGCTGGTGTCGAACTTCGGGACGTTCCTGACGTTCGTCGCGCTGCCGGTGCAGATGAAGGAGCTGACCGGGTCGGCCGCGGCGGTGGGGGCGATCGGCGCCGTCGAGCTCGTGCCACTGGTCGTGTGCGGGCTCTACGGTGGCGTGCTGGCCGACGCGTTCGACAAGCGGACCCTGATCGTGCGGACCGAGCTGGGGCTGGGACTGCTCAGTGCGGTGCTGCTGGTGAACGCGCTGCTGCCGCGCCCGGCCCTCTGGCCGCTGTACGCGGTGGCCGCGCTCTCCTCCGCGCTCACCTCCGTCCAGCGGCCCGCCCTGGACTCGCTGTGGCCGCGGATCGTGGCCCACGAGGACATGCCGGCCGCGGTGTCGCTGAACTCGCTGCGCTGGACGGTCGGCGGTGTCACCGGCCCCGCGCCGGCGGGCGTGGTGGTGGCGTACGCCGGCCTCGGCTGGGCCTACGCGGCGGACGCCGCGACGTTCGCGGCGTCGTTGGGGTTCCTGGTGCGCATCGCCTCCTCCCCCGCCTCCCACGAGGCGGCCGCGCCCTCCCTGCGGGCCGTCGCCGAGGGCGCCCGGTACGCCTGGAGTCGCAAGGAGCTGCTGGGGACGTACGTGGTCGACCTGGCCGCGATGTTCCTGGCGATGCCGCTGACCGTGCTGCCGTTCCTCGCGGACGAGTTGGACGCCGCGTGGGCGCTGGGCCTGATGTACGCGGCCGTGCCGGCGGGCGCGCTGCTGGTGAGCGTGACCGGGGGCTGGACGGCGCGGGTGCACCGGCACGGGCGGGCGGTGGTGCTGTCGGCCGCGCTGTGGGGGCTGGCCGTGGCGGCGGCCGGTGTCGTCGGCGACGTGTGGCTGGTGCTGCTGTTCCTGGCGGTGGCCGGCGGCTGCGACATGGTCAGCGGGATCTTCCGGGGCGCCATGTGGAACCAGACCGTCCCGGACGAGCTGCGGGGGCGGCTCTCGGGGATCGAGCTGCTGTCCTACTCGGTGGGGCCGACACTGGGGCAGGTGCGGTCGGGCGGTTTCGCCGCGTGGTGGGGCGTGCGGGCGTCGGTGTGGTCGGGTGGGCTGGCGTGCGCCGGTGCGGTGGGGCTGCTGGCCCTGTGTCTGCCGAAGCTGATGACGTACGACGTGCGCACCAGCGAGCACGCGGCGCGGCTGCGCGCGCGGCGCGCAGCCGCGCCGTTGAGCCGGACGGCGGACGCCTGATCAGTCGTCGTCGCCGGCCGTGTCGGCGGGGGCGTCGTGCCAGCGCGGGTCGTTCTCCCACTCGAGGTTGCGCTCGCGGGCCGTCTCCATCGCCTGCTCGGCCTCCTGCCGGGAGGCGTACGGGCCGAACCGGTCCTTGGCCGGGCACTCGGGCCCCTCCTCGACCTTCTTGTGCTCCAGGCAGTAGTACCACTCGCCGGGCTTGCCGACCGTGCGCTTCTTGAACAGGGCCATGACCAGCTCCTCTCGCCAGGGACATGTTCCCCCATGCCCGCTGGATAGACTCGCCGGCATGTCTGGCCAGTCACTGCTTGTGCCGGGGGAGATCTCCCCCACCCGTTCCGTGCCCGGAAACATCCGCCGCCCCGAGTACGTCGGCAGACCCGCCCCGGCGCCGTACACCGGTCCGGAGGTGCAGACGCCGGAGACGATCGAGGCGATGCGCGTCGCGGGCCGGATCGCGGCGCGGGCGATGGCGGAGGCGGCGAAGCTGATCGCGCCGGGTGTGACCACGGACGAGCTGGACAAGGTGGCGCACGCGTACATGTGCGACCACGGGGCCTACCCCTCCACGCTGGGCTACCGGGGTTTTCCGAAGTCGCTGTGCACCTCGGTCAACGAGGTGATCTGCCACGGCATCCCGGACTCGACGGTGCTGCGCGACGGCGACATCGTCAACCTGGACGTGACGGCGTACATCGGCGGGGTCCACGGCGACAACAACGCCACCTACCTGGTGGGGGACGTCGACGAGGAGAGCCGCCTGCTGGTCGAGCGCACGCGTGAGGCCCTGGACCGGGCCGTGCGGGCGGTCAAGCCGGGCCGTCAGGTGAACGTCATCGGCCGGGTCATCGAGTCGTACGCCAGGCGTTTCGGCTACGGCGTCGTGCGGGACTTCACCGGTCACGGCATCAACACGTCGTTCCACTCGGGCCTGATCATCCCGCACTACGACAGCCCGCACGCGACGACCGTCATGCAGCCCGGCATGACGTTCACGATCGAGCCGATGCTGACGCTCGGCACGCACGAGTACGACATGTGGGACGACGGCTGGACGGTGGTGACGAAGGACCGCAGGCGCACGGCCCAGTTCGAGCACACGCTGGTGGTGACGGACGCGGGCGCGGAGATCCTCACCCTGCCGTGAGGCGGGTGCGCACCCGGGAGCCCGTCCTCCGCCGGGGGCGGGCTTTCTCTTGTAGCCTTTTACCGACAGATTGTCGGTAAGCCGATCGACCCGGGTGAGCCTCACCCGAGAGACGGGGCGGCATGGAGTCCTTCTCCGCAGTCATCCGCACGGCGTCCCACGCGCAGCACGTGGAGGCGGAGACCTCGACCTTCATGAGCGACCTGCTCGGCGGTCGGCTCGGCGTCGACGCGTACGCCCGGTACACCGAGCAGCTGTGGTTCGTGTACGAGGCCCTGGAGGCGGCCGCCGACCGGCTGGCGGCGGATCCGGCGGCGGGGCCGTTCGTCCGGCCGGAGCTGTTCCGGCTCGCGGCCCTGGAGCGGGACCTGGCGCACCTGCGGGGCCCCGGATGGCGGGCCGGCCTGAGCGCGCTGCCGGCCACCGAGGCGTATGCCCGCAGAGTGCGCGAGTGCGCCGAGCGGTGGCCCGCCGGATATGTAGCCCACCACTACACCCGGTACCTGGGGGACCTGTCCGGCGGCCAGGTCATCCGCGACCGGGCGGAGCGGACCTGGGGTTTCACCCGCAAGGGCGATGGGGTCCGCTTCTACGTCTTCGAGCAGGTCCCCGATCCGGCCGCGTTCAAGCGCGAATACCGGCGGCTGCTGGACGGCATCCGCGCGGACGAGCTGGAGCGGCAGCGGGTGGTGGCCGAGTGCGGTCGGGCGTTCGCGTTCAACACGGCGGTGCTCCGGGACCTGGGCGAGGAGTTCCCGCTGAGCGCGTGAGCCCCTGCCGGACTCAGCGCTCCAGGAACACCCGTCCGCCGATCTCCACCCAGCCGTGCGGCTGGGGTGCGGTCAGGATCTGGGAGCCGGCGCCCTGGGTGATGTTGAGGGCGCGGCCGAGCCGCGCGGTGAGCAGCAGGGCCGCCGCGCCGGTCGCCTCGTCCTCCTCGATACCGTCGCCACGACCGGGAAAGGCGCGGGCGCGGATCCGCCCGGCCGGTTCGTCCTCCCAGGCCCAGGCGTAGATCCACTCCCCCGGCGGCGGGACGGGCAGGTCGTCGACCTCGGCGGCGCTGCCGTACTGCCGCAGGGTGCGCGGCGGGGCCCATTCGGCCCGCGCCTCGATCCAGCTGAACTCCCCGTCCTGCCGGGCACCGGCCACCCCGGCCGGCGTGACCAGTTCGGGCACGTCGAGCAGCCAGGCCGCGCCGACGCAGGGGTGACCGGCGAACGGCAGGCGCAGGGTGGGGGTGTAGATGTCGACGACACCGCGCTCGGGGTCGTCGACGAACACCGTCTCACTGAAGCCGAGTTTGCCGGCGAGGGCCTGCCGGTCGTCCCGCCCGGGCAGGACGGAGCCGTCCCGGACGACGCCGAGCTCGTTGCCGTATCCGCCGTTCGGCGCACAGAAGACGCGCAGTACGTCGTAGTCAGTCACCCGGGCATTGAAGCATCGCACGGCGCCGCGGGGGTGTCCCCCGCCCGCGGAGGCGCCCGGCGGGGGGTCGGGGCCCGGGTGGGCACCGGGCCGGGCGCTCGCCGGGGGCGCGGGGCCACGGCGGTGCACGAAACGGGGTTCACCGCCGCCGCCCGCCGCCGGCGGTGATCCCGTGCGCCCGCCGTGCCGCGGCCCGCGGCCATCCGTCACCCCGTTCACCGAGTGACGGGAGAGGACCCACAACACACCTCTTGACCTTTCTTTGACCATCCCATGGCGTTCACTTGGCATGGCCGAGATCACCTCGTACCCCTGCGCCGCCCATGAGAGGTGAATCACGGCACGCACGGTTATCAGACAGGCAAGGCTTAGATAAGTTAGGCGAGCCTCACCAAATCCCGTGAGGGCTGTCACGACGCTTTTCAGCCGTAGAAGTCATCTGCCAGGAGCCCGTATGCGAGCCGCCAGACTGCCCGTCGTCACCGTCGTCGCCACGGCGGCGGCCCTGACCGCCGTCACCGGCTGCACCCAGAAGAGCGAAGCGGACGACGACCGTACGATCCAGGTGACCGCCGCCGACAGCACCTGCGAGACGTCCGTCGCGTCGGTGCCCGCCGGCCACGTCACGCTGAAGATCGAGAACAAGGGCTCCAAGGCGACCGAGGTGGAGATCCTCTTCCCGGACGACCGGATCGTCTCCGAGAAGGAGAACATCGGCCCCGGCACCAAGTACACGCTGACCGCCGAGGTGAAGGCCGGCGACTACGAGATCGCCTGCCTGCCCGGCATGAAGGGCCACGGCATCCGCCAGAAGCTCAGCGTGACCGGTGAGGCCGCCGCCGCGCGCGACCCGCGCCTGGACAAGGCCGTCGCCGCCTACCGCGCGTACGCCGAAACCCAGGCCGACGAGACGCTGCCCAAGGCCGAGGCGTTCGCCGCCGCGGTCAAGGCAGGCGACGTGGAGGCCGCCAAGAAGGCCTACGCCCTCTCGCGCATCGGCTGGGAGCGCACCGAGCCGGTCGCGGAGTCCTTCGGCGACATCGACCCCAAGGTCGACGTCCGCGAGGACGGCCTGGAGACCGGCCAGAAATGGACCGGCTGGCACCGGCTGGAGAAGGCCCTGTGGCACGACGGCAGGATCGGCGCCGAGGAGAAGGCCCTCGCCGACCAGCTCGTCACCGACCTCAAGGACTGGCAGAGCCGCGTCGGCACGGCCGAGATCACTCCGACCTCCATGGCCAACGGCGCCAAGGAACTCCTCGACGAGGTCGCCACCGGCAAGGTCACCGGCGAGGAGGAGCGCTACTCGCACACCGACCTGGTCGACTTCAAGGCCAACGTCGAGGGGGCGCAGAAGTCGTACGAGCTCCTCAAGCCGGTCGCCCAGGAGAACGACAAGGCCCTGACGGCCGAGCTGGACGCGCAGTTCGCCGAGCTGAACGCACTGCTCGACCACTACCGCGCCGACTCCGGCTCCTACGTGTTCACGTCCTACGACAAGGTCGGCGACGCCGACCGCAAGAAGCTCTCGGACGCGGTGAACGCGCTCGCGGAGCCGCTGTCGAAGCTCGCCGCCGCCGTCGTCGTGAAGTAGTGAGGGACACCCAGCAATGACGGACTCCCAGGAGACCCAGGGCGCCGGCGCGCAGGCCGCAGGCCCCGACACGGCCCCCTCCCGCCGCTCGGTGATCGGCTGGGGCGGCGCGGGGATCGCACTCGGTGCCGCCGTGGCCGGCGGCGCCGTCGCCATGACCCGCACCGGCGACGACATGGACCCCGCCGGTGCCGCCATGGGCGCGGCCGTGGACTTCCACGGCCCCCACCAGGCCGGCATCGCCACGCCCGTGCAGGACCGGCTCCACTTCGCCGCTTTCGACGTCAAGACCGACGACCGGGACGCCTTCGTCCAGCTCCTGAAGGACTGGACCGAGGCCGCCCGCCGGATGACCGCCGGCAAGGCGGTCGGCGACGGCGCCTACGGCGGGCTCCCCGAGGCCCCGCCGGACGACACCGGTGAGGCACTCGGCCTGAAGCCGTCGCGGCTGACGCTCACCATCGGCTTCGGCCCGTCGCTGTTCGAGCGGTTCGGGCTGGCCGACAAGCGGCCCGAGGCCCTGGTCGACCTGCCGAAGTTCCCGGGCGACAACCTCGACCGGAACCGCAGCGGCGGCGACCTGTGCATCCAGGCCTGCTCCGACGACCCGCAGGTCGCCGTGCACGCCGTGCGCAACCTCGCCCGCATCGGCTTCGGCAAGGTCGCCGTGCGCTGGTCCCAGCTCGGCTTCGGCAAGACCTCCTCCACCACCCCGGACGAGCAGACCCCGCGCAACCTCATGGGGTTCAAGGACGGCACCCGCAACATCGCCGGGACGGAGACGGAACGGCTCGAGCGGTTCGTGTGGGTGGACGGCAAGGACGGCGGCAAGGGCTCGTCCTGGATGGCGGGCGGCTCCTACCTGGTCGCCCGGCGCATCCGGATGAACATCGAGACCTGGGACCGCACGTCCCTGCAGGAGCAGGAGGACATCTTCGGCCGGGACAAGGGCGAGGGCGCGCCGGTCGGCAGGGCCGAGGAGCGGGACGAGCCGTTCCTGAAGGCGATGAAGCCCGACGCGCACGTCCGGCTCGCGCACCCCGACACCAACAACGGGGTCGCGATCCTGCGCCGCGGCTACTCCTTCACCGACGGCACCGACGGCCTCGGCCGCCTGGACGCGGGGCTGTTCTTCCTCGCCTACCAGCGCGACGTCCGCAAGGGCTTCATCCAGATCCAGCAGCGGCTGTCGCACGGCGACGCGCTCAACGAGTACATCCAGCACGTGGGTTCGGCGGTCTTCGCGGTCCCGCCCGGCGTCCTCGACCAGGGCGACTGGTGGGGGCGGACCCTGTTCTCCGAGGAGGCGTAGGGCCCGTGTTCTCCAACTACCTGATCGGGCTGCGCGAGGGGCTGGAAGCCAGCCTCGTCGTCTGCATCCTCATCGCCTACCTGGTCAAGACCGGCCGCCGGGACGCCATCCGGCCGATCTGGATCGGCATCGGCATCGCCGTCACGATCGCCCTCGGCTTCGGCTGCGCGCTCGAGTTCGGCTCCCAGGAGCTGACCTTCGAGGCGCAGGAGGCGCTCGGCGGCACCCTGTCGGTCGTCGCCGTGGGCCTGGTGACCTGGATGGTGTTCTGGATGCGGCGCACCGCCCGGCATCTGAAGGCGGAGCTGCACGGCAAGCTGGACGCGGCGCTGCAGATGGGAACGGCCGCGCTGGTGGCCACCGCGTTCCTCGCCGTCGGCCGCGAGGGCCTGGAGACCGCCCTGTTCGTGTGGGCGTCCGTCCACGCCGCCTCCGACGGCACCCCGCGCCCGCTGATCGGCGTGGCGCTGGGCCTGGCCACGGCGGTCCTGCTCGGCTGGCTGTTCTACCGGGGTGCCCTGAAGATCAACCTCGCGAAGTTCTTCACGTGGACCGGCGGGATGCTGGTCGTCGTCGCGGCCGGCGTGCTGGCCTACGGCTTCCACGACCTGCAGGAGGCCGGCTGGCTGCCCGGCCTGCGCGACACGGCGTTCGACATCAGCGGCGCCGTCCCGCCGGACAGCTGGTACGGGACGCTCCTGAAGGGCGTCTTCAACTTCCAGCCCGACCCGACCGTCCTCCAGGTCACGGTGTGGCTGCTGTACCTGGTCCCGGTGCTGGTGCTGTTCCTCGCGCCGGCGGGGTTCGCCTCCGGCGGCAAGCGGCAGCAGACGCCTCCGCCGGTGCGCGGCAAGGCCTGACGGGGTGTCGGGGGCGGCGCTCATCGCCGTCCCGCCTCCCCGCGACCGGCGCCCGCCGGGTCCCGAGAAGGGCACCCGGCGCCCGCGCGTCGCCCCGTCCCGGTAGGGTTTCGCCTCCGGGAAGGGGAAGTGAAGGAGCCCGATGACCACGCAACGCAGCGGTCGACGCCTTCGCAGGCGTCAGCGGAACGCACTCATAGCAGCGGCACTGACCGCTTTGTCGCTGACGACCGGCGGATGCGTGGTGGTGCACGGGGAGCGCGCGGTGCTCCCGGCCACCACACCCGGCGAGGCGGCGAAGGCGCTGGAGCAGTTCACGACCGCGTACAACCGGGCCGACCGGGCCTACGACGGCTCCCTGGACGCCGACTACACCACCGGGTCCCTGGCCGACATCGACACGGCCCGGCTGACGGCGGGGCACGCCAACCACCCCGACGGCAACCCGCGGCACACGCCGCTGAAGCTGACCGACGCGAAGTTCACCATCCCCAAGAAGGCGGGCTGGCCGCGCTGGTTCGTCGCCGACGCCCGGTCCAGCAAGAGCTCCTCGGCACGCTGGCTGCTGGTCTTCCTCCGTCATGACCTGGACGATCCCTGGCAGGTGTCGTATCTGGCGCCGGTCCCCCGGGGCGCCGTGCCGCAGTTCGCCCGGGACTCCGACGGGTTCGCCGAGGCCGTGCCCGCCGACTCACCGGAACTGGCGGTCCGCCCGGAGGAGTTGAGCACCGCCTACGTCGACTACCTGCAGAGCGGCAAGGGTCCCTTCGCGGACGGCGCCCACACCAGCGCCTGGCGCGCGCAGCGCGAGAAGAACGCCAGCAAGCCGGGCCTGGCCACCCAGTACATCGACGAGCCGCTGACCGACGGCGACCACGCGCCGCTCGCGCTGCGCACCGCGGACGGCGGGGCGCTGGTGTTCTTCACCACCCACCACTACCGCAAGCAGACCGCGGCCGCGGGCGCCACCGTGCCGACGCCGAACCAGGACGTGCTCGCCCTGACGAAGGGCGAGATCAAGCAGTCCTTCACGATGGAGTTCGTCTCCGGCGAGGTGGCCCTGGATCCCACGAAGGGCTCCGGCGGCGCCGGAGGCACGGTGGTCGTGCTGGGCCGGGTCCAGGGTATGACGGCCGCCCAGGGCGGCTGAGCGGGGCGCCGCGCTCCGTGCTCAGTGGCGCAGGGGCCAGGCCGTGCCCGCGTGGTGCGGGTCCTCGCCGACATACCGGGCACAGGCGTCGGTGAGGACCTCCAGCAGGCTCAGCGGGTCGGGCAGCGGCTGCTCGGGGCCGCGCACCCAGTGCACGGTCCGCCCGTCCTCGCCGGGCAGCCGCGCGGGCGGTACGAGCACGTAGGAGCCACGGCAGTGCCAGCGCAGGCCGGGGTGCTCGTCCATGGTCTCCGGGTGGCAGTCCAGCTCGCACGGCCACCACTCGTCCTCGTCCTCGGGGGTGCCTCGGGTGAGGGTGAAGAACAGCAGGCGGCCGTCGTCGCTCTCGGCGACCGGCCCGACCTCGATCCCCGCGTCCAGCAGGCGGGCCAGGGCCTCCAGGCCGGCCTCCAGCGGGACGTCGAGGACGTCGTGGACCATGCCGGTCGCGGTGATGAAGTTGGCCTGCGGCTGGTGGCGGGCCCAGCGCTCGATCTGGGCGCGGTCGGTGGTGGACTGCGTCTGCCACGCGAACGACACCGGGTGCCGGGCCGGGGTGGGGCAGCCGACGCGGTCGCAGGAGCAGCGGTAGCCGGGCGCAGGGTGCGCGGCGGGGGCGAGAGGCAGTCCGGCCCTGGCGGCGGCGAGCAGCAGGGCCTCGCGGCCGCCGTCGTCGGCGGTCTGCTTCGCATCGCCTCCGCGCAGCCACTGGGTGAGCCTGCCCCGCAGGCCGGTACGGCCACCGAACTCCGCGCTCATCTATCCCCTCGCCTCGCTGTCGTGCAGAACAGCATGCCCTATGGTCCCACCTTCCCGCCCATCGGGGGGCCGGACCACCCAATCCGGGCAGGCGGTACGAGGAGCGCATGATTCCGGATCAAGCCCGTCAGGGACGTCACCGGAGACGGCGGGGCGGCGGCGTCGGCGCGGCGACGGGTCCGGCGGGGCGGGGCCTTCGGGTGGGCGACCGGGCGCGGCACCCGGTGTCGACCGGCGGGGTTCCGGGTGCCCACCGGCGGGGTTCCGGGGCGCCCGTTCGGCAACGGCCCGGTGCGCGGGCGGCCTGGCGGATCAGCCGGCGTGCGGGGGCCAGGGGTCGCCCCACTCGGTGTCCCGGGCCGCCCGGTACTGCTCGCCGTGCCGCTTGGTGACCGTCGCGCGGTCCAGGCGGCCGCCTTCGAGGCACAGGTCGAGCAGGACCTGGCCCTTGCGGATCTGCGGCCGGCGGACGACGCGGGCCGGGGCCGGGGCGACGGGGACACGGCCGGCGGCGACGTAGGCGAACTTCTCGTCCTCGTAGGCGAGCGAGCCGCCCTTGACCTGGCGGTGCAGGGAGGAACGGCTGACCCGGGCCGAGAAGTGGCACCAGTCGGTGCCCGGCACGATCGGGCAGGCGTCGCTGTGCGGGCAGGGCGCGGCGATGCGGAACCCGGCGGCGGCCAGCCGCTCGCGGGCCTCGATGACCCGGGCGTACCCGTCGGGAGTGCCCGGTTCGACGATGACGACCGCCTGCGCGGCCGAGGCGGCGGCGTCGACGAGGGCGGCGCGATCGGCTGCGGTGAGTTCGTTGAGGACGTAGGAGACGGTGACGAGGTCGGTACGGTCGAGGGTGAGCGCCGCCCCGATCCGGGCGCGCTCCCAGCGGGCGTCGCAGAGGGCCGGGTTCGCGGCGGCGATCTCCCGGCCGAGGGCGAGCGCCGGCTCGGCCCAGTCGAGCACCGTGACCGGCCGCGACCCGTCCCAGACGGCGGTGACGGCCCACGTCGCCGCCCCCGTCCCGCCGCCGACGTCCACGTGCCCCGCGGGCACCCAGCCGGGCACCGCGTCCGCGAACGCCTCCAGCGCCGAGCGGACCGCCTCGAAGGTCGCCGGCATCCGGTAGGCGGCGTAGGCGGCCACGTCGGCCCGGTCGCGCAGGATCGGCGCGTCGGTCGGGGTGGCCCCGCGGTAGTGGCCGATCAGCCGCTCCACGGCCTGCGCGGCCTGCCGGGGCGGGAGGCCGTCGAGCAGGTCGGCGAGGGCGCCGCGCAGGGCGCCGGCCGGGGAGACCGAGGAGGCGTGCGGGGAGGCGGGGGCGTTCACCCGGTGATTGTCTCACCGGGCCGCCGGGTGGCCGTGACGGGCACGGTCAGGCCCGGTCGGTGAGTTCCTCGGCGTACACCTGGGACAACGGCTGCGGTCCGACGTACTGCTGGCAGTTGCACTGCCCGGCCTCGTAGCGCACCGGCTTCTTGTTCTCGTCCCACGCCGTCGGCACCTCCACCCGCTCGTGGCACCGGCCCTGCTTGTCGTGCTTGGCGAGGTGGTGGGTGCAGCCGCAGACGGGCTCGGGCGTGCGGTGCGCGGCCTCGACGGCCAGGCGCTCCTGCCGGGCGGCCTCCATCATCTGCAGGCGGCGTTCGTGGCGGTTGCGCAGCGCGGTGCGGACGTTGTCCGCGACCCAGGCGAATCCCCCCGTCCAGAACACGATGAGAACGATCCATATCCAGTCCATCAGCTCCCCCTGGCCGCGCGTACCGGCGCCCCGTCCACGTGGCGGGGCCGGTCCCAGGATAGTGCGCGGCTCCGGGCCGCCGAAGGGGCGGAGCCGCGGCGCGGTCCGGCCCGCCGGACCGCCGGGCACCGCGCGGGCCTGCGCCGAACGACCGCGCACCGTGGCGCGTCGCCGTGCCGCCGTGTCGCGTCGCCTTGCCGATCACGCCGATCCGGCCGCCCCGGCCGGTCCCGCCGCCCCGGGGGCCGCGCGCACGGCCCGCGCCAGCCGGGTCGCCGCCGCCGCGCGCGGCCGGCTGTCCGGGGCGCGGCGGCGCGGGTGGACCGTGTTGGCCAGCAGCACCAGGAAGGTGTCCGTCGCCGGGTCCAGGACCAGCGAGGTCCCGGTGAAACCGGTGTGGCCCGCCGCACCGCGCCCCGCGAGTTCCCCCATGAACCACTCCTGGTCCACGGCGAACCCCAGCCCCGGCCGCGCCAGCAGCAGTTCGACGAAGTCCGGGCCGAGGATGCGGGCCGGTCCGTAGGCGCCGCCCGCCAGCAGGGCGCGGCAGAAGACCGCCAGGTCGCGGCCGGTGGAGAACAGGCCCGCGTGCCCGGCGACGCCGCCCAGCGCCCAGGCGTTCTCGTCGTGGACCTCGCCCCGCAGCATGCCCCGGTCGGCCTTGGCCCACGGTCGGCGCTGGTCCTCGGTGGCCGCCGCGCCGGGGCAGGGGCCGAAGCGGGTGTCGGCCATGCCGAGAGGGCGCGTGATCCCCTCGTGGACGAGGACGTCCAGGGTGCGGCCGGTGAGGCGTTCCAGGAGGTGCTGGAGGAGCAGCATGTTCACGTCGGAGTAGAGGTGGCCGCCGGGCGGGCCGACCGGTTCCTGGGCCCGCAGCAGCGCCAGGCGCTCCGCGTCGTCGGCGCAGTCGTACAGCGGCACCTCGGGGGCGAGTCCGGAGGTGTGGGTGAGCAGCTGCCGTACCGTGACACCGTGCTCGGCGGCCCCGCGGAAGTCGGGGAGGTACGCGCCGACCCGGGCGTCGATGCCGAGGGTGCCGCGCTCGATCTGCTGCACGGCGGCGACCGAGGTGAACAGCTTGGTCAGGGAGGCCAGGTCGAAGGGCGTGTCCACGGTCGTCGGGACCCGGTCGGACGCGTCGAGTTCGACGCCCGCATCGCTGCCGGGGTCGTAGGCGGCGTACCGGACGGCGTCTCCCACCGCCGCCTCCACCGCCACGACGGGGCCGCGCCCGGCGACGACGACGGCGCCGGCCGCCCAGGGCCGTCTCCCGGTGACGAGGCCGCGGACCTCGCGCACCATGCGGTGCAGTTGCCCGGGGTCGAGTCCGGCCCGCTCGGGTGTGTCCCTGCGCAGTCTCGGCGCGCTCAGCTCTCTTCCCCCAGGTTCCCGGCCGCGCCGGGACGGGGCGTGGTCCCGTCCTCCGCGTCCGCTCGCGTCCTCCAGGGACGGCACATTGCCACGAAGCAGGCCAGCGCCACCAGTCCGGCCACCAGCTGGACGACGGCCATGGGAACGGCGGTGTGCTCCCCGGCGATGCCGACGAGCGGGGAAGCGATCGCTCCGACGAGGAAGGAGGACGTGCCGAGCAGGGCGGAGGCGGAGCCGGCGGAGTGCCGGGTGCGCAGCAGGGCGAGGGACTGGGTGTTGGGCAGGGTGACGCCCATCGCGGACATCAGCACGAACAGGGCCGCGGCCACCGGCGCGAGTCCCACCTCGCCGAAGACGCCGGCCGCCATCAGCAGCAGGGCCGTCGCAGCGAGGACGACGACGGCGAGGCCGGTGCCGAGGACCCGGTCCAGGGGGACCCGGCCGACGAGCACCTTTCCGTTGATCTGGCCGACGGCGACCAGCCCGACGGAGTTCAGGCCGAACAGCAGGCTGAAGGTCTGCGGGGAGGCGCCGTAGATCTCCTGGACGACGAAGGGCGAGGCGGAGATGTAGGCGAAGAGCGCGGCGAAGGCGAAGCCACCGGCCAGCATGTACCCGGTGAAGGGGAGGTCGGCCAGGAGCCGGCGCATGGAGTGCAGCGCCTCGCCGACGCCGCCGGAGTGGCGCGCATCGGGCGGCAGGGTCTCCGGCAGCCGGAACCACACGAGCGCGCCGAGCATCACCCCGACGGCGGTGAGGACGACGAACACCCCCCGCCAGTCGGTCACCCGCAGGATCTGCCCGCCGACCAGCGGCGCGACGATCGGGGCGGCGCCCGAGATCAGCATGAGGGTGGAGAAGAACCGGGCCATGGCCACGCCGTCGTAGAGGTCCCGGACGACGGCCCGCGCGATCACGATCCCGGCGGCACCCGCGAGTCCCTGCGCGAGGCGGAGGGCGACCAGGATCCCGACCGTCGGCGCGATCGCGCACAGCGCGGTGGCGACGACGTAGACGGCGAGGCCGGCGAGCAGCGGGCGGCGGCGGCCCCACCGGTCGCTCATCGGGCCGACGACCAGCTGCCCGAGCGCCATGCCGGCCAGGCAGGCGGTGAGGGTGAGCTGGACGGTGGCGGCGGGGGCGTGCAGGGATCGGGTGACCTCCGGCAAGGAGGGCAGGTACATGTCCATCGCCAGTGGCGGCGTGGCGGCCAGTCCGCCGAGGACCAGTGTGACGAGCAGGCCGGTGCGGCGCTGCGCGGCGGCGGTCACCGACGCGACGTCGCCGCCCGGTGCCTGCGGCCCCGTGCCCGGCACGGCCGCCGCCCGTCCCGCCTCGGGTATCGGTGCCCCTCCCTCGGGCATGCGCCCCTCCCTTCCGTCCGGCCGTCCGGCTCCCGCTGCGACAGATGCGGCCCCTATGCTCTCAGGTGCGTACGAGTTGCTTGAAGGTGCAACAGTGAGGCGGGGCGGTATCGCGGCGGGCGGCGTGCGGTGGGGGATCCTGGCGACGGGCGGCATCGCGGCGGCCTTCACGGCGGATCTCGTCGGTCTGCCGGAAGCGGAGGTGGTGGCGGTCGCGTCGCGCACCCCGGCGTCGGCCGCGGCGTTCGCGGAGCGCTTCAGGATCCCGCGGGCCTACGGCGACCGGGCCGCACTCGCCGCCGACGAGGACGTCGACGTGGTGTACGTCGCCACCCCGCACTCGGCGCACCGGGCCGCCGCCGGTCTGTGCCTGGAGGCCGGGCGGAACGTGCTGTGCGAGAAGCCGTTCACCCTGAACCTGCGCGAGGCCGAGGAACTGGTCGCACTGGCCCGCGGGCGGGGGCGCTTCCTGATGGAGGCGATGTGGATGTACTGCAATCCGCTCGTGCGGCGGCTGAGGCGGCTGGTCGAGGACGGCGCGATCGGCGAGGTGCGCACGGTACAGGCCGACTTCGGCCTGGCCGGGCCGTTCCCGCCCGCCCACCGCCTGCGCGACCCGCTGCAGGGCGGGGGCGCCCTGCTCGACCTCGGCGTCTACCCGGTCTCCTTCGCGCAGCTGCTGCTCGGCGAGCCCTCGCAGGTCGAAGCCCACGCCGTGCTGTCCGCCGAGGGCGTCGACCTGCAGACGGGGGCACTGCTCGCCTGGGACCACGGCGCGCTCGCCTCGGTGCACTGCTCCGTCGTCTGCGGTACCGGGGCCACCGCCTCCGTCACCGGTGCGCGGGGCCGGATCGACGTCCCGGGCGGCTTCTTCCACCCCGACCGCTTCGTCCTGCACCGCGACGGCCGCGATCCCGAGGAGTTCGCGGCCGACCCGGCGGACGGCCCCCGCACGACGTTCCGGCACGAGGCGAGGGAGGTCATGCGCGCGCTGCGGGCCGGTGAGACCGAGTCGCCGCTCGTCCCGCTGGACGGCACGCTCGCGGTGATGCGCACGCTCGACGCGATCCGGGACCGCATCGGCGTGCGCTACCCGGGCGACGCCCCCGAGGAGGACCCCGCCCCGGGCCTCGTGCCGGCCTGAGCCCGGGCCGCCGTCCGGGCGGGGCGGACGGGCGCAGGGGCGCGGCGCCGGGGCGGCCGGCACCCGAACGGCAGCCGCATGGCGGAACAACTGGTCCCACCCCGTGGCCCCTCACCTACGCTGCCCCACCATGAACGCCGAGCGAACCATCGAACAGTCCAAGATCGCCGTGGTGACGGGCGCCGGGTCCGGGATCGGCCGCGCGGTCGCCGTGGAACTGCTGGGCGCCGGCTGGTCGGTGGCCCTGGCCGGGCGCCGCGCGCAGGCCCTGGAGGAGACGGCCGCGCTGGCGCCGGGCACCCCCTCCCTCGCCGTGCGCACCGACGTCACCCGCCCCGAGGACGTGACGGCGCTCTTCGCCGCCACCGTCGAACGCTTCGGCCGGGTGGACCTGCTGTTCAACAACGCGGGGACGAGCGGGCCGGGCGGGGTGCCGGTGGAGGAGCTGTCCTACGACGCCTGGCGGCAGGTGGTGGACACCAACCTCAACGGGGCGTTCCTGTGTGCCCGGGCCGCCTACCGCCGGATGAAGGAGCAGGACCCGCGGGGCGGCCGGATCATCAACAACGGCTCCGTCTCGGCCCACACGCCCCGCCCGCACTCCACCGCCTACACGGCCACCAAGCACGCGCTGACCGGGCTGACCAAGTCACTGTCCCTGGACGGGCGGCCGCACCGGATCGCCGTCGGCCAGATCGACATCGGCAACGCGGCGACCGACATGACGGCCCGTATGCGGGAGGGGATCCTCCAGGCCAACGGCGAGGTCGTGCCCGAGCCCGTGATGGACGTGGCCGACGTGGCGCGCACGGTGCGGCACATGGCGGAGCTGCCGCTGGAGGCGAACGTCCAGTTCGCCACCGTACTGGCGACGACGATGCCCTACGTGGGGCGGGGCTGAGCCCTCGATCCACACAAGCGGAATTTGAACATCCGCCCTATTGCAGCCGATAGGGGACTTATGCTCAACTCTTCTCCATCAGAGCTTCACAGTTGAAGCACTGGCCCTCCGTGAGCCATACCGAGGGGGGAAGCGGCAGCCGTCCCGCAGCTGCACCGGCTGGGGGTGGACCCCGCGCGGGACCGCGGGGTGTACACCGGGGCGCGGGACGGCTGCCGCACATCCGGCCCCGGTCCCGGGACGCGCGACGGAAGGGCCCACCCGCGGCAGGGCCTCCGCACGACATCCTGAGCGGGTCGGGCGATGTCCACCGCGGATCGCGGCACCCCGAGAGGGCGTGGGAACCGCGCGACCCGCCGCGACGGGGCCGCGGTCGGCGACGTCACACCGCGGCACTCTTGGCGGAGCGCTCAGGCCTGCCCCGTCTCGAAGCGGGAGATCCTGCCGTCGTCCGCCACGGTGAAGCGCCAGCGGGTGCGCATCTCCCCCCAGGTGTCGTTGCTGTAGCGGGCCGTCAGAGCACGGCCCCCGTCGGACTCGTTGTCGACCTCCAGATGACCGTGGGTGGAGAAGATCTCCCGGTCGATCCAGTCGGTGAGGTCGCGGTCCGAACCGTCGTCGGACATGGTCGCGTCGGGGGTGAGCAGCGCCAGGAAGCCCTCGCGGTCGCGGGCGTTGACGGCACCGACGAACGCGCGGACGGCCGGGTCGCTGAGTCTGGAGGTCAAAATCGCCATGCCGGTCACCCTCGCACCGGTGCGGCGGCCCTGCCACCGGGCCCCGCGGCCCCGCCACCCGAACGGTCCCCCGGGCGGGGTGGCCGGACGCCGCAGGTGCGACGGTGGACGCACGGAGGGGGATCCGCGAGAGGACTGGGAACCATGACCTTCTTCCACCGACGCGACCTGGGCCTGCTGCTGCTCCGACTGGGCACCGGCGGGGTACTGGCCGCGCACGGCGCGCAGAAGCTGTTCGGCTGGTTCGGCGGGCACGGCATCGAGGGCACCGGGCGGTTCATGGAGTCCGTGGGCTACAGCCCGGGCAAGGTCAGCGCGACGGCGGCCGGCCTGGCGGAGGCGGGCGGCGGCGCGCTGCTGGCACTGGGCCTGGCCACCCCGGCGGCCGGCGCCGCGGCGGCCGGCGCGATGGCGGGCGCGGCCTCGGTGCACACCCCGAACGGCTTCTTCAACCAGGAGGGCGGGTACGAGTACGCCGCCTCCCTGGGCCTGACCGCCGCGGGCCTCGCCGTCACCGGTCCCGGCCGGCTCTCCCTGGACCACGCCCTGGGCCACACGGCCGACCGGGGCTGGATGGCCCCCTTCGCCTTCGGCGCGACCGGTCTGGCGACCGCCGTGATCGTGGGAACGCGCATCCGGCGGCTGCGGCGGCGGGAGCAGGGGGAGCAGGAGGCGCTGTTCGAGGAGGAGTTCGCCCGACCCGTCCGGGCGAACTGAGGCGGTCGCCGCCGGCGGGACCGGGACGTTCGGGCCCCAGGCGCCGGAGCCCGGAGCGGGTCGGACGAAGTCCCCTGCGGTGAGACAGCGCCCCGAAGGGACGCGGGGAACCGAGCGAAGGGCCGCGACGGCGCCGCCGTCGCAGGACGTCGTACCGCGGCACTTCCGGCGGAGGGCCCGGAGGGTCGGTCGCCCCGCGACCGGGAGTGAGGCGGCGCGGCCGCACGGTGGGGAGTGAGGGGCACGGCGCGTTCCGGGGCAGGGCGGCGCGCCGGGCCCCGGACCCGAGGGCCGGCCGTCTCGCGCCGACGACTCGTCGCTCCCCCGGCGCCCGCTGCCCGGAGGGCGGGCACACCTGGCAGGCTCCTGGGCATGAGCGAGAACGACAGCGCCCCCGCGGCCAACGGCCCCGCCGCCCTCTGGGACACCATCGACGACCTGTGGGCCTGGCTGGAGGCCGGACAGCCGCACGGCGGCCGGGACGGCCTGCTCCTGCGCATCCTGAAACTGTCGGAGGAGGTCGGCGAGGTGGCGCAGGCCGTGATCGGCGCGACCGGCCAGAACCCGCGCAAGGGCACCACGCACACCTGGAGCGACGTGGAGTCCGAGCTGTGCGACGTGGCCGTCACGGCCCTAGTAGCACTGCGCACCCTCACCCCCGACGCCCGCGCGGTCTTCACCCGGCGTCCGGAGGCGGTGGCGCGCCGCTCGCTGCCCCCGGCGGCACCCGAGGCACCCGACGCCCCGTGACGGCGCCCGAGGCACGTGGATGCGGGCGCCCCAGGCACCGTGAGGGCGGCAGCCCCGCTCGAAGTGGCCTACGCCTCAGTGAGCAACGAGTGTTGCCGGTGTGAGAGTTGGGAGCGATGGGCAGTCAAAGCGCGTGCGAAATCGAATGGTGTGCGAAATCTGGGGGGACGCGTGAGCGTGTGCGTGATCGGTGCGGGCCTGTCGGGACTGGCGGCCGCACACGCGCTCAGGGCGAGGGGCGTCGACGTCGTCTGTCTGGAGAAGGCGCCCGACGTCGGCGGCATCTGGCGACAGCCGGGGGCCGGTGAGCGTGGCCCGGCCTACCGGGCACTGCATCTCAACAGCGCCCGGCAGCTGACCGGATACGCGGACTTCCCCATGCCGGAATCGTTGCCCCTCTACCCCCGGCACAGCGATGTGGCCGCGTATCTGCGGTCGTTCGCCGAGTGGGCGGGGCTGCTGCCCTGCGTGGAACTGCGCACCGAGGTGCTCTCGGTGCGGCAGGAGGCCGACGGGACGTGGACGGTCGTCAGCCGGGACGCCTCGGGAGCCGAACGGGTGCGCGGCTTCGCGCACGTCGTCGTCGCGTCCGGGCACCACAGCGAGGCGGCGATGCCGGATCCGCTGCCCCCGGGGGCCGACACCTTCGCCGGAACGATCCTGCACTCGATGGACTACCAGGACGGCGGCGACTTCGCCGGTCAGCGCGTGGTCGTCGTGGGGCTCGGCGCGTCAGCGGTGGACATCGCCGCGGACCTGTCCCGGCACGCCGCACGGACGTGGCTGTCGGTACGCCGCGGGCTGCACATCATCCCCAAGCAGCTCTTCGGCATGTCCGTGGACCTGATCGCGGACGCGCCGTGGTTCACCGCCCTGTCCTTCCCCGAGCAGCGCCAGTTCGTCGAGCAGGCCCTGCGGGTGGCCCGTGGCCGGCTGTCCGACTACGGCCTGCCCGAGCCCGACCATCCCCTCTTCTCCTCGGCGGTGACCATCTCCGACGAGATCCTCAGCCGGATACGGCACGGAGCGGTGACCCCGAGGCCCGCGATCGACTCCTTCGACGGCGGCCGGGTCGTCTTCACCGACGGCACCTCCGTCGAGGCGGACGCGGTGGTGTACTGCACCGGCTTCCGCATGGCCTTCCCCTTCCTGCCCGCCGGCAGTCCGGTGGCCGAGGGCGGTCCGGTCGAGCTGTACCGCCGTATCGCCGCCCCGGCCCGGCCCGGCCTGTACTTCCTCGGCCTGATCCGCCCGCACGGCTCCATCACCCGCCTCGTCGAGGCCCAGGCGCGCTGGGTGGCCCGGCTCGTCGACGGGACGGCCGGGCTGCCGTCCGCGGAGGTCATGCGCAAGGAGATCGACACCTACCTGGGGGCGATCAGGGAGCGCTACGGCAGTACGGAGGGCTTCTCCGTCCAGGTCGACGTCGGCGCCTACCTGAGGGAACTGCAGGACGCGTGATCCCGGCGAGGCTCCCGGCGGCCGCCACGCCGCCGGGAGCCTCGCCGTGCGATGACGGGGCGTCAGCGCACGGGCTCGGGCAGCGCGGGCTGCGCGGTCGACGGCGGGCGGACCGCGTAGGCCTCCGCCGAGACGTACACGGTCACCCTTGGCGGGTGGCCGTGCTGGTGGGCCAGGCCGAGGTAGGCGACGAGGCCCACACCGTCCTCCAGCCGCCGGTCGGTGACGGCGGGCAGCGCGTTCAGCAGGGGTGCGGGGTCGATGCCGTACCGCTCCAGGACGGCCACCGCCCGCCGGCAGGCCTCGGCGTCGTCGCGGGCGTGGTCCCGGACGGGGATGTAGAGCGTGAAGCCGCTCGGCAGGCCGGTCGCGGTCTCCGTGAACGCGTGGCACGACTGCCCCGGGCGCACGTCGTGCCGGGCGCCGTCGGTACCGGTGGCCAGCTCGAAGAACGTACGGATCTCCGCGGGGCCGGGACCGGGGTCCATCCGGCTCAGCCCGGCCGCACCAGCGGCGGACAGGCCCCGATGGGCGAGGTAGATCTTGAGCCGGGGTTCCTCCCAGTCCCCGAGGTCCAGGGCGAGGAACAGGTGCCGGTCGGCCTCGGGCAGGGCGCCGAACGCCCGTTCGTGGCCGAGCCGGCGCAGCGCCTCCCGCACCGTCTCGCCGGCGCGGTCCGCCCCGCGGGCCGCCGGGTTGAGGTACACCTTCACCTTCGGCACCCCGCCGGGCCGCAGCTCCAGCGCGCACCACAGGGCGAGCGGCCCCTCGGCCGACGACGGCAGGAACAGGTCCTGGAGCCTGTCGAGGGGGGCGGTGGAGAAGTTCCAGCGCCGGGCCATCTCCCGCACCGCCGCCAGCCCCGCGCGGCCGCTGCGAGCCAGGCTGCCTGCGCCGCAGCCCGGTTCCAGCAGCACGCGCAGGGTGGGAGCCGTGCCGGGGGTGAAGGAGAGGGAGTACTCCACGGGTGTGTGGTCGTCGGACAGGAAGGTCGGGGTGACCGGCGGCAGGTCCAGCGGCCGGTCGGCCACCGGGCCCAGCGCGTCGACGAGGGTGCGCCCGTAGGAGTCGCCGTCGGCCGGGGCGAGCCCGGCGACCGCGCACAGCCGCCGGAGCTGTCCGGCGGTGAGCGCGCCGAGCGTACCCGGGCGCTCAAGAAGATACCCGCCGGGAGGGGCGGGTATCGGGGGGTCCGATGCGGTGGGGTGGGACCTGGAAGCGGCGTCCGTGGATATCTGGTCCACGACACCTCCTTTGCCTCGTAAGCAACACGGAATACCGCGCTCCTCACTACCCCTGTGGTTGAAGTGTCATGCGATCAGACCGAGTTGGGGGATGTTGTGTGAATCACCTCGGGACGGTGGACATCACTTGCTGAGCCAGGTGAGGAACTGGCTCCACAGGCCCCCGCGTTCCGCCCTGCGGCCGCCCGCCGGCGCCGGGCCGGGGTGCGCGGGCGTCTCGGGGCGGGTCGCCTGCGGCGCCGGGTGGCGGGACTCCACCGGCGTGAACCGGGCGGGCAGGGTGGTCAGGCCGCGGTTGAAGGGGCCGGGGCGCCAGGTCAGGCTGTCCTCGGGGACGGCGAGCTCGACGTCCGGGAGCCGGTTGAGCAGGTTCTCCACGGCGGTGACGGTGATCTGCCGGGCGGGCTCCTTGGACGGGCAGGCGTGCGGGCCCGCGCTCCAGGCCAGGTGGGCCCGGTTGCTGCCGGACTGCCGGGCCTCGGTCAGCGCCGGGCCGGTGTTGGCGGCGGCGAAGCCGACCAGCATCAGATCTCCCGCCTGCACCTTCTGCCCGGCGAACTCCATGTCGGCGGCCGGGTAGTGCGGGGCGAGGTTCTGCATGGGCGGGTTCTCCCACAGCGTGTCGTCGAGCGCCTCGTCGATGAGGCCGCCGCTGTGGGCGTACGCGTCGTGGGTGAGCAGGCGGTGCAGGGTGTTGCCGATCAGGTTCCGCAGCGGCTCGTTGCCGGCGATCATCAGCAACGCCATCTGGTGCAGCATCTCCTCGTCGGTGAGACGTGCCTGATGCTGCATCAGCCAGGACGTGACGTCCTCGCCGGGCCGGGACCGCTTCAGCGCCACGAGCTCGCCGATGGCGGTGAACATCACCTCCATGGCCCGCTCGGCGTTGACGCCGTCGAACATGTTGGTGATGCCGAACAGCACGCGGTCGCCGATGTCGGCGGGGCAGCCGAAGAGTTCGTTGAACACGAACAGCGGCAGCTGCTTGGCGTAGTCGCCGAGCAGGTCGGCGGAACCGCGCCCACCGAACTGCTCGATCAGGTAGTCGGAGACCTGCGCGGTGGTGCGGCTGACCCGGCGCGTGTCGACGCGGGCCATGCTGTCCGTGATCGCCTGGCGCAGCCGCAGGTGCTCGGCGCCGTCGGCGAACATGCAGTTGGGCCGGTACGCCAGCAGGGGGCCGACCGGGCTGTCCGCGGGGATGCGGCCCTCGTTGAAGTCGCGCCAGCGGCGGGCGTCCTTGCGGAACGAGCCGGAGTCGTGCAGGAGCTGCAGCGCGGTCTGGTAGTCGGTGACGAGCGTCGCCTCCACGCCGGGAGCGAGCTCCACGGGCGCGGTGGGGCCGTAGCGGCGCAGATAGGCGTAGTAGGCCTGCGGGTCGGCCGCGAACTCCGGCCCGTACAGCGGCACCCGGCCGTGGGCCGGGCACCCCGGCGGGGGAACCGGGGCGGGGGTGTGAGCGTCCATGTCTGCTCTCAGTTCTCAGGGGAGGAGCCCTGACGGGCCGTGGGTCTGTGGGGTGCCCGGTGCGCCGGGAGTGCGGGGGGTCCGGCCCGCCGGGAGTGCGGGGCGCCCTCGGGCCGCGGGCGGGGCCGCCGGCCGGGGCGCGGGTGGTGGAGGTGCTTGCGGGGGCGCGGGCGGTGCCGGACCGGGCACCGGGACGCTCCCGCCGCGTCTCCGCGGCGTCGCGGCGCCCGGCGGGCGTGCTCGCCGCACGGCGGGAGGAGCCGGGCGGCGTCGCCGCACGGCCCTGCGCACCGCATGTCGGGAGCACGCACCGGACGCCGCCCCTCCTCCCGCGCGGATCCGCCGGAAAGCGCCCTACCGGGCGCGTTCCAGCAGGTAGCGGACGAGGGTGGTCAGCGCGTCGGCCGACGAATGCTCGTCGCGGGCGTCGCAGGTGACGACCGGGGTGTCGTCCAGCAGGTCCAGCGCCTCGCGCAGCGCCGCCTCGTTGCGTGGCGGGACGCCGTCGAAGTGGTTGACGGCGATGGCGTAGTCGAGGCCGTAGTGCTCGATCAGGTCGATGACGGCGAAGGAGTCCGACAGCCGCTCGGGGTCGACCAGCACCAGGGCGCCGAGCGCGCCGCGGGCCATGTCCTCCCACATCTGCACGAACCGCTGCTGCCCGGGCGTGCCGAACAGGTAGAGCACGACGCGGTCGCTGATGGTGAGGCGGCCGAAGTCCATGGCGACCGTGGTGGTGGTCTTGCCCTGGACGCCCTTGAGGTCGTCGATGTCCTCGGCGGCCCGGGTCATGGTCTCTTCGGTGGACAGCGGCTCGATCTCGGAGATCGAGCCGATGAACGTGGTCTTGCCGACCGCGAAGTGACCGACGACCAGGATCTTGACGGCGGTCTGGGTGGCGCCGGCGCGGACGTAGGCCTGCTCGCCCAGGGGCGCCCGCGCGGCGTCCCGGGTGTGCGGGTCGCCGGCGACCTGCGGCTCAACCGAATTTGGCGCGGAGACCATTCAGTACCTCCTCCAGGATCTCCCGGTCGGCGAGGACGGCGCGGGCGACGGGTGGGCGGGTGACGAGGTGGCCGCCCTCGGTGAGTGCGGCGAGGAGGATCTTCACCACGCCCAGCGGGAGCCGGGTGTGCCCCGCGATCTCGGCGACCGAGAGGTAGCCGGCGGAGCAGATGTCCAGCAGCCGCTGTTCCTCGGGGGACAGCCGGGTCAGCCGCTGCCCGTTCTCGGCCGCCGCCGTGACCAGTGTGATCAGGGACAGGTCCGCCTCGTCGGGCAGGCCGCGCCCTTTGGTGATGACGTACGGGCGTACTAACTCGGCGGCCTCGGCCTCCCATTCCCCCGCCCCGGTCATGAGTGCGCGCCGAGGTTCTCGCGCGGCGGCGTGGTCAGCGCCTTGCCGAGCTGGCTGACGAGCTGCTGCATCCGGAAGGTGATGTCCTGCATGTCGACGTCGGGACTGGCGGAGACGCCGAGGTAGGCGCCGTCACCGGCGGAGATCAGGAACACCCAGCCGCCGTCGAACTCCACCAGGGTCTGCCGCCAGGCCTGCCGCGGGTCCTCGCAGAAGAAGCCGAGGGAGCGGCTGAGGGACTGCACCCCGCTCATCGCGGCGGCGACCCGGTCGGCGTTGTCCTTGTGGAAGTCCTTCGTCCGGGCCATCAGCAGCCCGTCCGCGGAGATCAGGACCGCGTGCAGGGCCCCGGGAATCTCCAGGGCGCTGTCGAGCATCCATGACAGATCGTCGTTCACGAGACCTCATGTCCTTCACTGCTTGCACCAGGTGTGCTGCTCGTCTGGTCCGCGGCATCGCCGCGCGCCGACCGCCCGGACTGCGTGCCCCGCTGGAAGGCGCCCATGATCGCCGCTGACTCGGCGCCGGAACGGGAGGAGCTGCGGGTGGAGGAGGCGCTTCCGGGCACGATGGCCATCGGCCGCTTGCGGCGGCGGCGCGGCAGCCCGTCGGAGGTGGTGGCCCCGCCGAGTGCGGGTTCGGGCCCGCCCACATGGGGGACGGAGGCGGTGGGCGCCGCGGCCGGCGACTTCTGCTCCGGCATGGAGGTGAGCAGCTCGTGCGGCAGCAGGACGACCGCACGCACGCCCCCGTACGGAGAGCTGGAGTCCACGGACGCCTCGAAGCCGAACCGCTCGGCCAGTACGCCGATCACCGCGAAGCCGAACTGCGGCGGGTTGCCGAGACCGGAGACGCCGGAGACGCGGTCGCTGGACAGCAGCTTCTCGGCGCGGGCCCGCTCCTCGTCGTTCATGCCGACACCGGCGTCGTCGACGACGATGCAGATGCCCTTGGGAACGGTCCGGATGTTGATCTCGACAACGGTGTCCGGGCTCGAATAGCTGGTGGCGTTGTCGAGCAGCTCGGCGAGGGCGAGCGCGACGGGTTCCACGGCACGGCTGGTGATGCCGAAGTCGACCTGGGAGAGGATCTCCACCCGCCGGAAGTGCCGGATGCGTCCCTGAGCACTGCGCACCACGTCGTACACGGACGCGACGTCGCGGTGCCGCCCGAGCCACCCGTCGCAGAGCACGGCGATGGACTGGGCCCGGCGCCCGAACTGCGAGTTGGTGTGGTCGATCTCCAGCAGGTCCTGGAGGATCGCCGAGTCACCGTACTTGCTCTGCAGCCGCGACACGACGAGCTGCTGCTCGGCGGCCAGACCCTGGAGCGTCCGCATCGCGGACTTCAGCACGGTCCTGGTGGCTTCCTCGGCCTGTTCCTGGGCCGCTGTGACGGACTGCGTGTAATGGTTCTCCAGATCGGAGTAGTGGCTCCTGAGCCCGTCGATCTCCTGCCTCAGGCCCTGCCCCGCCCTGCGCTGGCGGACGATGACGGCGACGGCGGCAACAACGACGACGAGAAGAGCCCAGAGCACCGGGTTCTGTATGTATTCCGTCATAAGACTCTCTTCAGACGACTGGCGGCAGCGGCAGGAATCGATCGCCGGAACGCATGCGTCCGCCCGCTCCGCAAGTCCGGTGATCGTATCACTGGACGAACAGGTGACCGACCGTCAACCAGCTTGGTGGAAAGAAAAGTTGAGCGTCCTCTTCCACACTTCGAGATGAACGGAGAGGGGTTTCGCGGCAGGTGTGAATGGCGACGCCGACGTGGGGGGCACATGCCGGGGGAAAAGCCGCGGAGGCGGCACGGGACCGCCGCCGGGGTCGCCCGGACCGCCGCCGCGGCCGTCGTCGGGGGCCACCCTGGCTGTGCACCCCGGCTGCTGCCTCGGGTGCCAACGGACTGCCTTCCTGAGCCCTCTGACCGTCCCTGGGGGCGCCGCCGCGAGTGCCCTCTCGGCCGCCGCCGTCGGCACCCCCCGGGTTGTTGTCGCGGGTGCCGCCCTGACTCCCACCGTGGGCGCCGACAGACCGCCGCCCTCGGCCGCTCCGGGTGCCGCCCCGGCCCCCACCGCGGCCCCGACTCGGCCGCCCCCGCCGGGTACTCCCCTCCCGGGCCGTTGTCGCGAGTGCCGCCCCTGACTCCCACCGTGGGCGCCATAGTGGCTACCGGCCGGGTGCCCGTGTGGGGGCCGCCACGGCCATTGTCGTGGGAGCCCCCGGCCGATCAAGGGGCCTTGGCTGTTGCCGCGGGCGCCGCGGGGTCCCGCCGCGGCCGTGGCGGCTCTTGCGTGACCGGGAGGGCAACGCCCCGACGCGCCCTTGGGCGCGGATGCGCTCAGGCCGTTCCGCCGGTTCGGACGCCCCCACGCTCCGGGGTACGGGGCCGAGGCGGCCGTCAGGGGCCGGGGGGCGGTGCGGACCGCGCGACGCGGAACCCCACGTCGTCGATCCGCAGGGTCGGGTGACTGCGCCGCCGCACCGACGCCCGGCAACTCCAGTGCTCGTCGGCCCATCCACCGCCGCGGAGCACCCGGTAGGTGCCGTACACCTCGGCGTCGTAGAGGTCCCAGCACCAGTCCCACGTGTTGCCCAGCATGTCGTACAGGCCCCACGCGTTGGGCTCCTTGCCGCCTGCGGGGCGGATGCGTCCCTCCGTGTTGCCCTGGTACCAGGCGACCTCGTCGAGGGGCCCGTACCGCGGCCCCGTGGTACCCGCCCGGCAGGCGTGCTCCCACTCGGCCTCGGTCGGCAACCGGTAGCCGTCCGCGGAGGCGTCCCCTACGACGGTCCCGGCGTCGGAGGCGGCCACGGAGAGGGGGCCGGTATCGGCGTCGGCGTCGGCGTCGGCGTCGGCGAGGAGATACACGGGCGTCAGCCCCTCCTGCCGGGACAACGCGTTGCAGAACCGGACCGCGTCCCACCACGACACGCTCTCGACGGGCAGCCGGTCGCCCCGGGAAGCGCTCGGCCGCCCACCGGTGACCCGGGCGTACCACGCCTGCGTGACGGGCAGCGCCGACATCAGGAACGGCCCGACCTCGACCGGCCAGGTCCTCCGCGTCCGCCGGTCCGACAGCATCACCCGCCCCGGCGGAACGGCCACCATCGCGCTTCCCGCCCCCGTATCCACAACGCCCCACCCTACCGACGCACTTCACGCGCAGGCGGAGCTTTTCGGTCCGGCCGTCGAGCAGCCGGTGAGCGGGCCGACCGGGCCGAGCGTCACCCCGTTTCGACGAGCCGCGTCACGAACAACGAGCGTCACCGTGCCCGCCACATCGGGGACGACGGCGGCGGTGACGCCGCCGAGCGCCACCGACTCCCTCGCTTCCGCCCGAACCCCTCGCCGCCCGCGGCATGCCGGAGTGCAACCGCGTCCTTCCTGAACTCCTCCACGTACGTGAATGTGCGACCCAGCCGGACGCACCTCCCCGGTCCACCACGAGCCTTGGTCGGGGCGTCCACTCCAGAGGATCAGCCTCAGATGCGGCGCCACCCGACAGACTGGAGCCCCCCATGCGTATGCGCCCAGGTCTCGCTCTGGCCGTCGTCGCCTCGGTCACGGCCCTGGCAGGCGCTTGCGCGGAGCAGCGGGACATCGAGGGAACGCCGCCCGCCCCCGGGCGCAACGACCCCTCGGGCCCTACGGCTTCCCCCATGCCCGGGTCGACTGCCTCCTGGGAGGGAAAGGAGGACCAGGAGGAGGCGATGCAGCGCGCCACGCGCGCTCTCAACGCAGTCGAGCCCGACGGCGCCTCACGCGTCGACGAGGGAATGGAGAACCTGACGCAGGGCCTGGCCAAGACCTTCGAGGTGAAGGGAACCGCGCCGTACACCTTCGGCATCGCCTGCCAGGCACCCACCGACCGTACGGTGACACTGACCCTCTCCCGGGGCACTGCGAACAGCGAGTGGGAGGTGACGTGCGGCGACCGCGAGGCGGACCGGTTCGACATCCCCGCCGGCGGCCGCTTCACCGCCGGGATCGCCCCGACGGCTCAGAACGCCGACGGCCTCGTCCTGTGGCGGCTCGACACGGTTGCCGCCGACGACGTGGACGGGTGCGACGACGACATCCAGGGGTGTGAGAACTGAGGTCGCGGCTCCCACGGCCGCCCTGGCAGGGGACCGGGGTGGGGGTTGCGACCGTGGCTCCGGCGGTTGCGGCTGGCGTGGCGAGCAAGCGTGCGTGGGTGAAGCAGCCTTGGCCGCTCATCCGTTCCGGCCATCGCGCTGGAAGCGCGCCGGTTCGCCGAGCACCACGCGGGCGCCCTCGAAGTCGGCCAGCCGTGCCGCGACCGTGGCGGCCGCGAGCCGTTCCGGGAGGGCAGCGGAGAACTTCAGGCCGCGTACGGCC
The DNA here is from genome assembly GCF_016921115.1 of Streptomyces actuosus. Taxonomy (GTDB): domain Bacteria; phylum Actinomycetota; class Actinomycetes; order Streptomycetales; family Streptomycetaceae; genus Streptomyces; species Streptomyces actuosus_A. The sequence goes on along the minus strand of NZ_JAFFZS010000007.1, from coordinate 216,707 downwards.
CGGTGGTCCACATCGGGGAGGACCAGATTCTCGCCGACACTCTCGCGAGCCGCACGCCAGTCGGCCGGGGTGAGGTCTTCGCGCAGGCGCAGCCAGCAGTCGGTGGGGCGCTGCAGAGGGTCCGTGACCGACTACAGGGTTGCCCCGAGAGTGGCGTTGACGCGGTAGCGACACGGGAGGGTCCGCACCGAGCAGCACCTCGCGCATGGCGCGCGTGGGGGCGTGGGACAGTCCGGCGATGCCGCCGTTCATCCACTTGGCGATGCCGCCGCCGTCCGCGGGTTCGACGAAGACCCGTTTGCGCAGCCAGTCGATGTAGGTGACCTGCCAGCTGCGTACGCCGAGCAGCAGGCGCCGGGGCCCGGGCCGTTCCTCGGTGAGCACGCTGGGGTCGGTGCGGCCGATCTCCGTGCGTCCGGACAGCACGGTGAACTGGGGCGGCGCCGTGAAGGACGCGGTGAGCTCGATGAAGTGCCGTCTGCCGAAGCGGCGTTCCGCCTCGGGCCCCACGAACAGCAGACCGCCGTCGTTGTCGAGGAAGCCCTCCTCGGTGAGGTGGCGCAGGATGGGGGCGGCGGACCGGTCGAAGGGGGCGAGTCGGTTCCACAGCCGGTCCCACAACTGGTCGCCGAGCTTGTGCTGTTGGAGGGTGACGACAAGGAGTTGCTGGGCGACGAGGTGGCGCGGCTCGGGCGGCGGGAGGACCGGTTTCGACCCAGCCGCGCGACCACAGCAGCAGGAGTCCGGCGGCCTGCAGCAGTGTGTCCTTGCGGGTCGTGAGGAACAGGCAGTTGCGCACGGTGCCGGAGCGTCGGCCCGTGCGGCCGATGCGTTGCAGGAACGAGGCGACGGAGGCCGGTGAGTCGATCTGGATGACGCGGTCCAGGTCACCGACGTCGATGCCGAGTTCGAGGGTGGAGGTGGAGACGATGACGCAGTCGCGGGCCTCGGCGAAGGCTTGCTCGGAGCGGGTGCGTTCGTCGACGGAGAGGGAGGCGTGGGACAGGAAGACGGTCACCTCGCGGGCCCTGAGCGCGGCGCCCAGTTGTTCGACCCGGGCCCGCGAGTCGCAGAAGACGAGCCGTTTCTCTCCCCGGTGCAGGGCCGCGATGCGTTTGGCGGCGTTGTCCGGGGAGCCCACGTAGTCGAGCTCCACCTCGCCTGCGGGCCTGGGGAGTTGGCCGACCGGGGTCTTGCCGTCGTTGTCGGCCGAGCCGATCGTCCGGGGGAACGCGTCGACTGGCCGGAGGCCGGACACGGCCCGCCCCCTCTCACTGTCTGCCCTGCTCACCGCCTCCGGACGGCGACGACAGGCCGCCTTCCGTGCCGGGAACGCCCGTCCGCCGGACGGGCGCCCGCTGTCCCTTGCGCTGTATACCGCCCTGGTAACGATCGATCAACCGACAGCGTCCCCACCCTGAACGGCCGGAACCCCGATCAGGACCGTCGGACCGGTGCCGGGGCCGGTAGGGCAGGCGAAGGTTCACGCCCGGTGGAAGACGTCGAGCGGGCCGTAGGCGGTCGGCTTGCTGCCGGCCAGCTCCGGGTGGCTGCCCACGCGGTCCCGGAGGATGCCGACGGTGTCGGGCCACACGGTGAAGTGCCCTCCGTCGCCGACGAGGATGCGGTCCCAGTCCTGGGAGGCCGAAACGCCGGCTCGGTCGATGACGAACCCGCGACAGTCGGCCGCATCCTGATCGAGCGTGCGCACCAGTGCCGCGACCGCCTCCTCGCGGTCGGACACGGGGACGTCGGTGAGGCGCAGCGTGATGCTCTGCGTCGTCTCGTCCGTGCGTCGCACGATGCCGGTCAGGGACTGGTCGTAGCCCTTCCAGCAGGTGAATTCGGCCTTCGCGTATCGATCGTCGGCCAAGGCGGCGGCCAGGGCTGCGCCGTCACCCGTCAGCGGCTCACGGTTTCCGACCGGCGTCTCACAGACCCCGAAGAGAGCACGGGTCAGCGGATGTACGGCGGAGAGCCCGGCGTTCTCCAGATGTGTGAGGAGCTGACGGGCACGCGCGCTGTCCAGCTTCGGCACGTACCAGGTGAAGAAGCCCGCAGTCTTGGACGGGGCCGCAGCGGGGGCGTGGTCCGGGAACTCCTCCTGGAAAATGTGCCTGGCCTGTTCGTCGGGCACGACAGGCACCGTGTAGTTGTTGGTGCGGATGTGGTCCAGGAACTCCTGCGGCAGTGCAGCGTGGTGACGACGTACGTAGTGCGTGAGATCGACGGGCCAGAGCCAGGTGCCGTCTGTCATCAGGGATCCGGAGCCGGCGATCCACTCCTCGCCCGTGAGGACGTCGCGCTCGGCGCCCATCGTGGTGTAGATCTCCAGGGCCGATCCCAGGTAGGCGAGGATACGGTCCTCGTCCCAGGGCCCACTGTCCTGTACGGCATCTCGCAGCGACGGCGAACCGTCTGCCGTGGTGGCCCGGCCGCCGATCTCCCGATAGAAGCCCGCTCGCTTGATCATTTCCACTCCTGTGAGCCTGCCCTAGTGGGCCATGGGCAGGTAGGTGCGCCAGTAGCCATTGTTGCCGATGGTGGGGGTCTGGTTGAGGCCGAGCTGGGGGGACGTTCCCACCTTGCTCGTGGGTGCCGTCACGGGCACGCCGAGCTCGTTGGCGACGGACTGCGCGAGGGGCAGCTCGGGCGGTCTCGCGTCGGCGCCGGAGTAGCAGGAGATGAGGCGCACCGGTTCACCGTGGTAGTGGGGATTGCTGCGGATCGCGTCCGCGATGTGGTTGGGGTGCACTTCGAAGTCCGTCAGGGTCTTCCCCGCGGCGTTGATGCGGCCGGGGACGAAAACCCCCTCGTCCGTGCCGTGGACGACCACGTCGTGTACGCCGGGGACACGGGCGACCCGTTGCAGGTTGCTCAGGGTGCGTTCGTCGTAGCCCACCGTGGTGGTGGTCTTGCCGAAGTAGACCGGGTCGCCCGAGACCAACGCGTAGTCGCCGGCCCGCGCCGGTGCGGCGGGAATCTTCGAGTCGGGGGACTGGATCAGCTTCCACACACGGGACTTGCCCATCTCGTCGAGGGCCGCGCCGTTCAGCCGGAAGCCGTTGAACAGGCTCTCCACTCCGCCGTTCTCGGCGACGATTCGGGCTGTGCTCCCACCTGCTCCGAAGGCACCGCCGAACTCCATGCCGTAGCGGGCCGCGTCGCTCACCTCGTCGAGGCTGAGGCCCTTGCTCTCGCCGGTGGCCATGGCGACGGGCTGGGTGACGGCGAGGTCGACGGTGATCGACTCAAGTCCACCGATGGCGGCCGTGGCCAGGGTGGTGCCGGCGATGGTGGCGATCTCGGTGGACACGGTCACGCCGAGCGTGGCGGACAGCTCCAGGATCGAGGCGGTGGCGGCTGCCGCGGCGCCTTCGGAGATGCCGAGCGTGAAGACCGCGAGGGCTGTGCCGGCCACGATGGTGGCGCCGACGATCTCCAGCTCGTGTTCCAGATGCTTGACGGCCTTGTGGACGACGTCGGCGTACTGGTCGAGCGCCTTGGCCATGTCGCGGGCGCCATCGGTCATGTCCTGGAACCAGCCGTCACCGTCGTGGTAGTAGCGGCGCCAGAACGGGTCGTCGAAGGCGGATATCGCCTCGCCTTTGTTGTGCTCGATGATGCCGCGCGCCGACCTGTTCGCGGCGGCCGTCACGGCGGGCCGCCCGGCTCCAGGCCGAGGAGGCGGACCACCCAGCGCGGGTAGGCGTCGCTCCCACCGCAGCGGAACTGGCTGTCCAGCGGGACGACATGGCAGGGGATGTCCCGCTTCGCCGCTGCCGCCTCGATCTCGGCAACGGTGCCCATCTCGCCGGGGCGGACGACCTGGTGCTCGTCGAGGAAGAAGACCGGCACATGGGCGACGTCGATGAGTTCATCGATCTGTGCCCTGCCGGTACGGTACTCGGCACGCGTGTAGCGGTTGGCCGAGGTCTCCCGAATGCGATGTGCCTCGTCGCAGATCAGGGCACCCAGGCTGTTCTTCTCGGCGGTCATGAAGCTGTTGAAGTACTTGAACAGATCCTGGACTTCGCGCTTGCGCGCTCCGGCGACCTTCTCATCGTCTTGGTGAACGACTGCGAGCCGGTGGCGTGCAGTGCCGGAACCCCGCGCCGGTAGAGCTCGCCGAGCAGTCGGAGAGCGATCACGCTCTTCCCCGTGCCGGGGCCGCCCGTGACGATGACGACTTCCTTGCGATCGGCGTGCTTCGCCTTCTCCACGGCGTTGAGCACCATGCGATAGGCGACCTGCTGCTCGTCGAGGAGGACGAACTGTGCGCGCTCGCGCACGTCTTCAGCGGCCACGGACATGAGCTGTTTCGACGGCACGGTGGCGCCCGCGTCGAGTTCGTCGGCCGCCCGGGCTCCTGGGAGCTTGTCGCTCAGCCTGGTACGAAGGTGGTCGAGGAAGGCGCCCCGGCGTTCCGCGGTGAAGAGCAGTCCGTGACCGTCACGCTCGATCTCCCGCAGCCCGGTCACGCCGAACTCGGTGGCGTTGTGCAGAAACGCCACTCCGGCCACTCGGTGCCTGTGCTCGGCCACCGCGCCGTTGAAGTTGACGAGGTACTCGCAGTAGCGGCGCACCTGCTCCACGGGGTTGAGGACCGGCTGGGCATAGGCGTCGACATGGCACAGGGTCGGGTCGTCGTCGTGGGGCAGCGCCTGGCTCCACTGCTTCAGCTCCACCACGACGTAGGACGGCTCTCCCGTGACCGGGTGCACTCCGGCGAGGACGACGTCGGCGCGCTTGCTGTTCAGCGGGAGCGCGTACTCCAGCATGACCTCCACATCGCCCAGGCCGGCGTCGTTGAGCGCGGCGGCCAGGACAGGAATGCTGCGCTCCCAGGAACGCACCTCAGAGGGGCCGGGCCGATAGCCGTGCATGTGAACGAACGTGTCGGTGAGGTGCAGGAACAGCGAACCGATTTCTGAGCGGTCTCGGTGGTCACTCGGCCGAGTCCGGTGAGGACGGGGGCGGTCTCCTTGGCGTCCTCGGGCCGGCGGATGAGGTCGCCGTATGCCAGCAGGGCCTTGTCTCCTTGGCGTTCTGACACTCGAGCGCGACCACGACCTGTGCGGGTCCGTCGTAGCGGATGACGCCGGGCCAGCCGCTGCCGAGCGGTGCCGCCTGGCCCTCGACGCCGTTGGCGTTCCGGCCGAGCGGGGCGAGCGGGGCGAGCGTCGCAAGGGTGGCCGACTGGTTGCTCCAGCGGAGCCGGATCGTCAGGGCGCCGCCGTGCCGGCCGGTGTCGAACCTGTTGATCAGGCAGGAGGCAAGGTAGTCCGGGTCATCGGCCCTGGCCCGCTGGTGTGACGAGTTGAGGGCCGCATCGAGTCCCCCCTGAGCCAACGAACCGCATCTTCTCTGTGCCTGCCGAGCCGGATGGTGGTCGACCTCGATGTGGTGGCGGACATCGGCCACGGCGACCTGGTGCTGCGACCGGGAAGGTTCGTCGGGAAGCTCCCGGCCAGGCGGGGGGCTCGGTCCGGAGCCTGCCCCGAAGGGGCGGCAGACGAGTCGAGCTGTACGCCGGGGAGAACGACCACGACGCTCACACCTGCGTAAACATGCAGGACGGCCCACTCGACGGCTGTGTCGGCGGCTCCTTGCTCTTCCACCCTGCTCCACGCCTGGGATGTCTGTCAGAAGGGAACGAACTCAGCCTTCTGCGATGCGCTCAGCGACGTGTCATTGCTCTTGAACGTCGGCCGCGACGATGGCGCCATCGCGAACGGTGTACGTGCCGGCGAACAACAGATGCGTTCCGTCCGTCTGCAACGCGTCGAGCCGCATGGTCACGGTGTCCCCGGAGACGGACTCGATGGTGACCTTGTCGGAGACGGTGTCGGAGAAGCCCTTGACGAAGGAATCGTAGGACCCGCCCAGGTTCTTCCCTCCAAGGTCCCATGCGCGCGCGTAGTCCCCGGCATTGATGGCGGCGAAGTAGTCCTCGACGACCTGCTGGGCAGGAGTGGCGACGGCGGTGGTCCGAGAGGCTGATGTCGATGCGGGGCTGGACTGCGTCGGTGGCGGGGGCTCGGCGGGCTTGCTGGGAGGACTCTGCGTAGCCGTCCGGGTGACAGTGGACTGCGAAGTGACCGTGCTCTGCGAGGTAGCGGGTGCGGACTGCGGGGTGTCTCGGGAGTCGATGGTCATCACCACAGCTGCGGCGCTGCCACCCACCAGTGCCACTGCCAGCGCCCCTCCGGCGATCAGCAGCGACTTGCGCCGCCTGGGCCGACCGTCGCCCGCTCCACCCGGATGGGCATGGGGGCCGGCGGGGGGCACCGGTACGGTCGGCGGGGTGGTCGCCCGATGCTCCTCGTTTGCCGCCGAGCCGAGTTCGGCTCGGTTGCCCCTCCCGTGTGACGGCACCGGTGCGGGCGGTGTCGTCTGGGTCGGTCCCCGGGTGAGGCGCTCCTTGTCGGCGCTGTCCGTCGGTGGCGCCACCTCCGTGGGCGGGTGCTCCGCCGCTTCGGGCGCGGGAGCGCTCACCGGCAGCCCAGCCGCCACATCGCCCAGCATCCGCTGAGCCTGCTCAGCCGTCGCCCGCTCGTTCGGGTCCTTACGAAGCAGGGCTTCTATGACAGGGGCGAGCGGGCCCGCGTGCCGGGGTTCCGGCAGTTCCTCGGCGACCACCGCATGCAAGGTGCTCATCGTCGTGGTGCGGCGGAACGGTGACTGCCCCTCCACCGCGGCGTACAGCGTCACGCCGAGGGACCACAGATCGGACTCCGGGCCCGGCCGGTGGCCCATCGCGCGCTCTGGGGCGAGGTAGTCCGGCGAACCGATGACGTCGCCGGTGCGGGTCAGACCGCTTGAGCCCCCCATGACAGCGATGCCGAAATCGGTGAGGACCACCCGTCCGCCGCGTTCAAGCAGCACATTGGCGGGTTTGACGTCCCGGTGCAGGACCCCCAGCTGGTGCGCTCGGGCCAGCGCCGACAGCAACTGTGTTCCTAGTCGGGCGGCGTCTCGTGGCAGCAGTGTCCCCTCCGTGGCGATGACGTCGGCGAGTGACTGGCCGTCGACCAGCTCCATCACGATCCACGGTCGACCGTCCTCTTCCAGCACATCGAACACGGTGACGACCCCCGGGTGTTTGACCCGCGCCGCGGCCCGTGCCTCCTGCTCCATGCGGGCGTTCAAGACCTCAAGCTCTTCGCGCGGCAGGCCGCTGACCGTCAACTCCTTCACCGCCACCTCACGGCCCAGCACCTGGTCCCGTGCCCGCCACACGGTGCCCATCCCGCCGTGGCCGAGCTGATCGAGGAGGAGATAGCGGCTGGCCAGCAGCCGCTCTTCATCGCCACTCATGGCACTCCCGAGACGTGATCGGGCAGGCGTGGGTACCGTGCGGAAAGGGAATGTTTCACCATGGTTCCTCACTTCCGCGCCGTCATGCGGCCGAGGACCTCCCCTTCCATGCTGTGCCGACTGCTCGGTGTTGTCGCGCCGAACCCCGTGGCGACCCGGTCCCGGGCGCGGTAGCCACCGGCTGGGCAACCGGGTCCGTCGCCCTCCCGAGGAACGGGGAAGAGGCCCCGGGCACAGACGCCTCACCCCACCTCGAAGTTTCCGGCATGTGGAACCTTCCACGACGTGCCCACGTGCCCGTTGGGGCCGGCGTCGCGGGTAGGGCATTTCCCGGGCGGCGGGCCCGCCGGATGCAGAGCCCCAAGCTGCACAAGGCCACAGTCCATCCCGGACGAATCGTCACCGGACATCGGCCCACGTCGACCGGCTGGACGAAGGCGAGTCAATTGCGTTCCGACCTCCGGTAAACGCTCACGGGGCAAATTCCGTGCCGCACAGGGCTACTTGGGGTTCGGCCGAAGCAGCATGGACGCCCAGGTCGCATAGCCGGCTGCGTCACCGCGGTACTGCGCGATATCGACAGTGAGGGTGCACGAGCAACAGGCCCGGCTCCTCCCCGGGCGCTGGCAATGGCCAGCCCATCTCTCCAACCATGAATGACCTCATCCCGTCGTACGAGACCCGGCCACCCAGGTCAACGCCAGCGCGGTGCTTGCGCTCCTCCTGCGCGACGAAGCGGCGGCGGGCGCTGCGGCTCGGTATGGCCAGCAGCTCGAAGAGCCTGAACAGATGGAGGGACAGCTTCAGACAGACGTCCTGCCGGACGCCTCCCCTGACCGACCCCCCACTGGGTGCGCTGTCCTCGTCAAACTCAGGCCCCGCAATGCCGTGGCCACTCTCACGGCTACGCACTCGGCCGTGAGACCCGGTTCGAACCAGTGCGGAACGAGGTCTGCCCAAGCCCTCAGCCGGGCGATAAGAGGCCATGACCAACATGTTCGCTGATCATGGGCCCAGAGCGGCAGACGAGTCGGGCTGTACGCCGGGTTCTGTTCCCCGGGTCCTCGCGGAGACCGGGGTGACGGCCATCCATCTAGGGCCGGCGTTGCCGCCGGCCTCGTGCGGTCTACCCGCGGACTCGGGCGGGCAGCCCTCGAACGTCCGCGCAGGGACACCCTCCTTGCGGAGAGGCGGCCCCTCTTGACCTTGCTCCGGGTGGGGTTTACCGAGCTGCCCAGGTCGCCCTGGGCACTGGTGGTCTCTTACACCACCGTTTCACCCTTACCGAGGACCGAGATCCCCGGCGGTCTGCTTTCTGTGGCACTGTCCCGCGGGTCACCCCGGGTGGCCGTTAGCCACCACCCTGCCCTGTGGAGCCCGGACGTTCCTCGGGAAGTCCCCTAGGGGGACTCCACGCGGCCGTCCGCCCGGCTCGTCTGCCGTGCCGACCATGGTACCCGGCGGGAGGTGCCGCGCGGACCCGCGGCCGTGGCCAGGACCGAGCCCGCCAGGATCAGCGCGAACGCGACGGCGATCGACGCCGTCAGGTCCTCGCCGAGGAAGAGGGCGCCCGCGGCCACCGCCACCGCGGGGTTGACATACGTGATCACCGTGGCCCGGGTGGGCCCCGCCTCCTTGATCAGCTCCAGGAAGGCGACGAACGCCACCGCCGTGCAGATCACACCGAGGCCGGCCAGCGCGGCCAGCACGGACACCGAGGGGGTGTGGGCCGGCCAGGTGGCCGCCGCGGCGGGGGCGTAGACCAGGGCGGCCAGCGCCAGGCAGGGGGCCGTGAGGTGCAGGGACGGCACGTCCCTCAGGTGACGTGCGGCGATCAGCGGAGCCGTGGCGTAGCCCAGGACCGTCAGCATGACCTCGCCGAGGGAGCGGGCGTCGCCGCCGGTCAGGTGCGGGATCGTGAGGACCGCGACGCCGGCGAGACCCAGGGCCAGGCCGGCCGCCCGGCGTGCGCCCAGGTGTTCGGTGGCGCCGAAGAAGCGGGCCAGGACGACTCCGACGATGGGGACTCCCGCGATCAGCAGGCCCGCCGTCGAGCTGGACAGGTGGCGTTCGGCGTCGGTCAGGGTGAACCAGGGGCCGATGATCTCGATGCACGCGAAGGCCAGCATGGGGCGCCAGTACGCGCGCAGGGTCCGCGGCAGGCCGCCCTGCCTGAGTGCGAAGGGGAGGAGCAGCACGGCGCCGATCGCGCAGCGGACGAACACCACCGTCGACGGGGACACCGCGTCCACCGCCACCTTGATCATCAGATAGGGGATGCCCCAGATCACTCCCATCAGGGAGAACAGGAACCAGCCACGTGCAGTCATGCGGTGAGTTTCGGCCACCCGTTCAGCGGCCGTCTTGAACGCTGTTGCGGTACGCCGCCGGGGTCACCCCGAGCACCCGCCTGAACCACCGGGTCAGATGGGCCTGGTCGGCGAACCCCACGAGGCCCGCCACCTCGGCCGGGCGCAGCCCGGTCTCCAGCAGGGCGCGGGCGCGGGTGACCCGGTGCTGGGCGAGCCAGGCGTACGGGGGTATGCCGACCGTCGTCCGGAAGGCGCGCAGGAGCTGGTAGCGGGAGAGGCCGAGTTCGGCGGCGAGGCCGGCCAGGGAGGGCGGGGCGGTGAGGTCGTCGGCGAGGCGGTCGCGGATCTGCCGGGCGATGCGGTCGGCGCCCGCGACGGTGTCGCCCGCCGGGCGGGCGGTGGAGTGTCGGCGGGCGAGGGCCGTGAGCAGCCAGGGCAGGCGGGACTCCGCCTCCAGCGGGTCGGGACAGCGCGCGATGTCGGCGTGCGCGGCGAGGAGGGCCGCGGCCAGCTCGGGATCGTCGAGGACGGCTTCGCGGAAGTGCGGCAGCTCGCCGAGGACGCCGTCCCCGACGAGGCCCGGCGCCGCGTACAGGGCGCGGTAGGCGTAGCCGTCGGTGGGCGTGGCGGGGCCACCGGTGTGCATCTCGCCCGGTGACAGGACGACGATGGAGCCGGGACCCGCGTGCAGGCGCCCACCGCGATAGGCGATCACCTCCGAGCCGCCGACGCAGACGCCGACGGTGTACTCGTCGTGAGCGTGCGGGGCGTAGACGTGCCGGTCGAAGCGGGCGGTCAGCAGGTCGAGCGGAGGCCCGCAGCGCCCCAGGCGGGCCCTGGTCCATCGGGCCTGCTCGCGTCCGGCCGGCGTCTGCTCGCCCCCGTCGCTCGGCGCCGGTCTGCCTTCGTTCATCGCCGCGCACCCCCTTCTCAGGGGTGCAACGTCTTCTCCTCCCGCTTCCATACCGCGTCGCCGCACCGCGTCGAAGGCGGCGGTGTCCGGCGAGACCGTGCGGTTCCGCGCATTCGGCGCCGGAGCTCTCGTGGTGGTACTCGGGCGGCGGTGGGTGCGAGAGGACGCGGGCGGGGCCGGCAGGGCGGGCGGGCCCTGCGGGCGGTGGGCGTGGGATGCCGGGTCCGCGGGAGGTGACCACTGCCGGAGGCGGAGGACGTGACCACGGCCGGGGTGGGAGGACGTGCCCCGTAGTCTTCTCGGAGCGCTACCGAAGGAGATCCCGTGCTCGTCCTGCTCCCGCCCTCCGAAGGCAAGGCCTCCGCCGACCGCGGCGCACCGCTGGACCTCGGCTCGCTGTCGCTGCCGGGGCTGCACGACGCGCGCCAGACGGTGCTGGCCGAACTGGTCGAGCTGTGCTCGGCGGACGAGGGCAAAGCACGTGAGGTGCTGGGGCTGAGCGAGGGCCTGCGCGGTGAGGTCGCCAAGAACGCCGGGCTGCGGACGGCCGGGGCGCGTCCCGCCGGGGAGATCTACACCGGCGTGCTCTACGACGCCCTCGGGCTGGCCTCGCTGGATCCGGCCGCACAGCGGCGCGCCGCCGGGTCGCTGCTGGTCTTCTCGGGGCTGTGGGGTGCCGTCCGGGTCACGGACCGCATCCCCTCCTACCGGTGCTCGATGGGCGTGAAACTGCCCGGGCTCGGCGCGCTGGCGGGGCACTGGCGGGCGCCGATGGCCGGGGTGCTGCCCGAGGCGGCCGGGGGCGGGCTGGTGCTGGACCTGCGTTCGTCGGCGTACGCGGCGGCCTGGCGGCCGAAGGGCGAGGTCGCGGGGCGGACGGCGAGCGTGCGGGTGCTGCACGCGCCGACCCGGAAGGTGGTCAGCCACTTCAACAAGGCGACGAAGGGGCGGATCGTGCGCAGCCTGCTGACCGACGGGGCCGTGCCGCAGGGGCCCTCCGAGCTGGTGACGGCGCTGCGCGACCTCGGGTACGCGGTGGAGACGCAGCCACCGGGCCGGGCGGGGAGGCCGTGGTCGCTGGACGTGCTCGTGGAGGAGATCCACTGAGCCCATGGCAGGGCCGGGCACGAGCGTTGCAGCATGCGCAACATCCTTTGCGCAGCCTGCACGCCGTCGGCAGGATGACGCCATGCCCGCGCCTCCGCCCGCCGCCCGGCCCACCCCGGCGCCCTCTTCCGTGCTGGACCTCGCCCCCGTGGTGCCCGTCGTCGTCCTCCGGGACGCCGGTGACGCCGTTCCACTGGCGCGGGCGCTGGTCGCCGGGGGGCTTCCGGCGATCGAGGTGGCGTTGCGGACGCCGCCCGCGACGGCGGCGATCCGGGCCGTCGCCGAAGCGGTGCCGGGCGCCGTGGTCGGCGCCGGCACGGTCCTCACCCCGGGGCAGGTGGCCGACTCGGTCGCGGCCGGGGCCCGCTTCCTGGTCAGCCCGGGCTGGACGGACGTCCTGCTGGAGGCGATGCGGGTGTCCGGGGTGCCGTTCCTGCCGGGGGTGTCGACGGCGTCGGAGGTCGTGGCGCTGCTGGAACGCGGGGTGCGGGAGATGAAGTTCTTCCCGGCGCACGCGGCGGGCGGCACAGCGTATCTGCGCTCGCTGGCCGGTCCGCTGCCGCAGGCCCGGTTCTGCCCGACCGGCGGCATCACCGCCGCCTCCGCCCCGGACTATCTGGCGCTGCCCAACGTCGGCTGCGTGGGCGGCAGTTGGATGGTTCCCGCCGACGCGGTGGCCGGGCGGGACTGGGCCCGGGTGGAGCGGCTGGCCCGGGAGGCAGCCGGGCTCAGCGCAGGTGGGCGGTGTCGTTGAGCAGCCGGACGCTGGCGTTGCCGTCGGCGTAGTAGGCCACCGCGGACAGCGAGGCCGCCGACAGCTCCATGCGGAACAGGGACTCGGGGGGCGCGCCGAGGGCGAGCCGCACCAGGGTCTTGATCGGGGTGACGTGGGTGACCAGCAGCACGGTGCGCCCGGCGTACGCGGCGACGAGCCGGTCGCGGGCGGCGGCGACGCGCGTGGCGGTCGCGGCGAAGCTCTCGCCGCCGCCGGTGGGTGCGGCGTCCGCCGAGGCAAGCCAGGCGTTCAGGTCCTCGGGGTGGCGCTCGCGCACCTCCGCGAACGTCAGCCCCTCCCAGGCGCCGAAGTCCGTCTCCCGCAGCCCGTCGTCGACCACCGTCTCCAGGCCGAGGCGGGCGGCGACGATCCCGGCGGTCTCCCGGGTGCGGGCCAGCGGGGAGGTGACGATGTGCTCGATCGTGCCGCGCCGGGCGAGTGCCGCGGCGACCCGATCGGCCTGCTCCCGGCCCACGTCGGACAGGGAGGGGTCGGTGCCGCCGCTGCCGGAGAACCGCTTCTGGGGGGTCAGCGGGGTCTCGCCGTGCCGGAGCAGGACGAACGTGGCGGGGGCGCCGAGGTCGGGGGCCGCGCTCCAGCCGCGCGGGGAGGTGTCGGGGACCGGGGCGGCCTCGGCAGTGGCGGGCGCGCCGGACGACGAGGCACCGGACGACGGGGCAGGGACCGTCGTGCCCTCGGCCGGCAGGAGAGCGGGAGTCGTCTCGGCGGGAGTCGTGCCCGTGACGGTCGTGTCCGTGGCGGCCGTGTCCGTGGCCGTCTCGCCCGGCGCCGTCTCCCCCGGGGCCGCCGCCCGGGCGGCGTCCGCGAGACCCGCGCCCGCAGCGACGGACCGTGCGGCACGCAGGTCGGCCTGCGCCGTGCCGCCGGGGCCCTCCGGCTGCGCGGCCCGGCCCGTCCGCCCCTGCGCCAGGGCGGCTCGTGCACGCGCCGCGCCGGCCGCCGCGTCGCCGGGCGGGGCGGTCGGCTCGGAGGGCCGGTCGGCCGGCGCGGCCAGGGCCGCACGGGATGTGGAGGGGTCCCACTGCTCCCCGCGCCGGCCCGCGTCCATGGCCTCGTTGGCGAGTCGGTCGGCGTGCTTGTTCTGCTCCCGCGGGATCCACTCGTAGTCGACCCGGCCGGGCGGGAAGACCCGCGCCGCCTCCGCCGCGAGCGGCTTCATGTCGGGGTGCTTGATCCTCCAGCGGCCCGACATCTGCTCGACGACGAGCTTGGAGTCCATCCGGACGTGCACCGAGGCCTCCGGATCCAGGCTGTACGCGGCGCGCAGCCCGGCGACCAGCCCGCGGTACTCGGCGACGTTGTTGGTGGCGACGCCGATGTACTCGGCGTGCTCGACCAGGGTCTCCCCCGTCGCCGCGTCCCGGACCACGGAGCCGTGGCCCGCGGGCCCCGGGTTGCCCCGCGAGCCGCCGTCGGCCTCGACGATGAACTCCCGCACCGCGTGAACCCCGCAGACCCCTACAGACCGGACTCGGCCGTACGCACCAGGATGCGGCGGCAGTTCTCGCAGCGCACCACCGTGTCGGGGGCCGCCGTGCGGATCTCGTTCAGCTCGGTGATCGCCAGCTCCTGCCGGCAGCCCTGGCAGGTGCGCGCCTGCAGCTTGGCCGCGCCGATGCCGCCCTGCTGCTCACGCAGCTTGTCGTAGAGCTTCATCAGGTCCGCGGGGACGGACCCGGCGACGACCTCGCGCTCCTTGGTGACCGAGGCGGCCTCGCCGTCGATCTCCTCGAAGGCGGCGTCGCGGCGCCCGGTTGCGTCGTCGATCTTCGCCTGCACGGAGGCGACACGCTCGGTCAGCTCGGCCACCCGCGCCTGCGCGGACTCGCGGCGCTCCATCACCTCCAGGACGACGTCCTCCAGGTCGGCCTGCCGCTTGGCGAGGGAGGCGATCTCGTGCTGGAGGTTGGACAGGTCCTTGGGCGAGGAGACCGCGCCGGAGTCCAGGCGCTGCTGGTCGCGGGCGGCCCGCTGACGCACCTGGTCCACGTCCTGCTCGGCCTTGGTCTGCTCGCGGGCGGTGTCGCTCTCCTCGGTCTGGGCGGCGACGAGAAGGTCGCGCAGCTGGGTGAGGTCCCGGGTCAGCGAGTCGATCTCGGCGTGCTCGGGCAGCGACTTCCGCTTGTGGGCGAGCTGCTGCAGACGGACGTCGAGGGCCTGGACGTCGAGGAGTCGGATCTGGTCGGCGGGCGCGGCGTTCAGTTGGGGGCTCCAGGTGAAGGGGAGTGGCTGGTCCAGGGGTCGGTGACCGTCCTCGAGACGTGGACGCGCAGGTCCCAGCCGTGGCGGTCGGAGATCTCGTCGAGCTGGGCGGCGGCCAGCTCGCACCAGGGCCACTCGGTGGCCCAGTGCGCCGCGTCGAGCAGCGCGGGAGGACGGCGGGCGTCGGGCGTCGTGAAGGCCGTGGCCGCCATGAACTCGGACGCGGGGTGGTGGCGCAGGTCCGCCGTGAGGAAGGCGTCGACGCCGGCCGCGCGGACATGGTCGAAGAGGCTGTCGCCGGAGCCGCCGCTGACCGCGACGGTGCTGATGATCGCGTCCGGGTCGCCGGCGACCCGAAGGCCCTGCGCGGTGGCGGGCAGCCGCTCGGCGGCACGGGCGGCGAACTCGCTCAACGGCAGCGGGGGGTCCACCGCGCAGACGCGGCCGAGGCCGCGGCGGCCCTCGGGGTCGGCCGGGTCCGGCACGAGCGGCCCGGTGACCCGCAGGTCGAGGGCACCGGCGAGGGCGTCGGAGACGCCCGGGTCGGCGGTGTCGGCGTTGGTGTGGGCGACGTGCAGGGCGATGTCGTGCTTGATCAGGTCGTGCACGACCCGGCCCTTGAAGGTGGACGCCGCCACGGTCGTCGTACCACGCAGATAGAGCGGGTGGTGGGTGACCAGCAGGTCGGCGTCGAGCTTCACCGCCTCGTCGACGATCTCCTGCACGGGGTCGACCGCGAACAGGACCCGAGCGACCTCCTGGTCGGGCTCGCCCACGACGGTGCCGACCGCGTCCCAGGACTCGGCCCGTTCGGCGGGCCACAGGTTCTCCAGCGCGGCGATGACTTCAGACAGACGGGGCACGGGTGCAAGGCTACCTGGCTGATCTGCCCCGCTGTACAGCCGTCGCCGACGCGACGGCCGTCCCCGGCCGCGGTCAGCACGTGCGTCGTGATCCCCTCAGCAGAATCGCTTCTGCGCCACCCTTATGTGTGAAGGGCCCGCGCAGCGACGCCACATCCGCGCGTACGAAAACTAGCTTCGTCGCCGGAGGTGACCGAACGATGACGGCCTGTGCGATCGAACCGGCCGCGGCGGACGAGGACAGTTTCCCACCCCCCGCCGGGTGCGTGATCACGGTGGACGGCGGCTACGCGGCCCGCCTCGCCGGACAGGGCGAGGCCCTGTTCCCGGAGCGCTGGACCCTGGACGGCCCCGCGCCCTACGCGGTGCCGCTGCCGGCCCACCAGCCCGAGGAGCGCGGCACGGAGGTGCACCCGCTGGGCGACGGGCGGGTGCTGATCCGGCGGTCGGCCGCCGGCCGGCACTCCTTCTTCCTCCTGTACCCGACCGGCCCCGGCACCGGCGAACTGCCGCTCGGGGCCGTGGAGTGCCCCGAAGGAGCCCGGCTGCGGCTGCTGCCCCCGGCGCCGTGCGGCGAACGGGCTTACGCGTTGGCGTCGGGTCGCGGTTCCAGCACGGTGTGGCTGGTCGCGGGCGGCGCCTTCGGGCCGGAGCGGGTGGCGGAGATCCCGGGGCGCTGCTCGGGCGGGGTGTGGCTGGACCGCGCCGGGCGGATGCTGGCCCTGGACCGGGAGTCGGAGGGCCGCACCAAGGCGGTCGTGGTGGACCTGGAGCGCGGCGGCGAGGTGTCCCCGCTGCTGCAGATCGCGGAGGCCAGCGACGACCGGGTGCTGCTGGCCGACCCCGACAGCGGGTTGCTGCTGATCACCTCGGACGCCCCCTCACCGGGCGAACCGCGGCTGGGCTGGGGTGTGGTGGGCAGCACGCTGCCGGTGCGGTTCCCGGAGTGTCTGCGGCTGTCCGGCTGCACGGTGACGCCGTTCGCGATCCAGCCCGCGCAGGTGCTGACGCCGGAGGGCTGTGCGGTGGCGCTCCGACTGGACGGGCCGCTGGGCAGCTGGGTGGGCGTCTGGCGGCCGGCCGAGCGCCAGATGCACCAACTCCCCGCACCCCCAGGCTGGTTGGCGGGTGCGGGCCGGTGGACACCGCAGGGGGTGCTGCTGTTGCCGTGCGCCACACCGGCGGAGCCGTGCGGGGTGGCGCGGGTGGAGGTGCCGGCTCCGGTGGCCGGGCCCAGGGAACCGGGGGCGGTGCCGGCGGCGGTACCGGACGGGGCGGCCGAGCCCGCGGCGCCCCGCCCGGTACCCCTTCAGGAGGCGCCGCTCGGGCGGCTTGTAACGAAGTAGTGCCGGTTGGCGTGTGCGGCTGGATTCAGCCCGAGGTGTGCCGGTTACACTCGCCCGGCTGTAAGAAAGATCATGTTGACGGGGTGAGTTCATCCGATGAGCAGCGCCAGCACGACCCAGCCGCAGGACACCGAGGTCCGTGAGGCGGCCGAAGGGCACGGCAGGCACCGAGGTCCGGTCTCCACGCAGGAAACGGAGGCAACTCCGCGCGGCCGGCACCGCAAGCCGGCGGAGCAGCATGCCGGCACCGCGGCGGCCTGACGGTACGTCATCACAGCGGCCCTGCCCGTGACGGGCGGGGCCGCTGTGCTGTCCGGCGGTGCGGGCGGGCCTCCGCGCCGGAGGCCGCGCCAGCGCCCGCAGGGCCCCGACGGCCCGGCCCGGGGCGCCTTCGCCGGGACGCGCCCCTCGGCTCGCGGAACTCTCGGGACGCGCCATCCCCCGGATGCCCGGGGGCTCAGGTGTGCTCGACGGTCGTGCCGTCGAGGACGGGCGCCTCGCCGCGCTCCACGGCGACCACGGTCACCCGCACCCGGCCGTCGCCCCGCCACATGCGGATCCGCAGGGTCTCGCCCGGATACACGATCCCGGCGAACCGGGTGCGGTAGCTCCGCACCCGCGTGACGCCGCCTCCGAGCAGCGTGTCGACGACCGCCTTGAGTGTGATGCCGTAGGTGCACAGCCCGTGGAGGACCGGCCGGTCGAATCCGGCCCGTGCGGCGAACCCGGGGTCGGCGTGCAGCGGGTTGAGGTCGCCGGAGAGCCGGTAGAGCAGGGCTTGGTCGTCGGCGACGGCCCGCTCCACGATCCGGTCGGGCGCACCCCTGGGGGCGTCCGGGCGGGCGGAGGGCCCGCGGTCGCCGCCCCAGCCTCCTTCGCCCCGCACGTGGATCCGCGCGTCGTCGGTCCACAGCGGGCCTTCGGCGTCGGCGACGTCGGTGCGCAGGGTGAGAACGGCCGCGCCGCCTTTGTCGTGGACGGCGGTGATGCGGGAGACGGCCGTCGCGGTGCCCTGGGCGGGGACGGGCCGGTGCAGGGTGAGCGACTGCCCGGCGTGCAGGACGTGCGCGAGGTCGACGTCGATGCCGGGCACGGACAGTGCGCGGATCACGCCGGGTGAACCGGCACCGGCGACGGTGGCGAAGCTCGGCAGTACGTGCAGCCGGGTCTCCAGGGTGTAGCGCAGTTCTCCGGGGTCGGTGGCGGGGCGGCCGGCGCCGATGCCGAGGTGGTAGAGCTGGACGTCCTTGGCGGTCCACGAGATCGCGGTGGAGCGGGGGGCGGCGGCGAGCGCCTTGGCTGCGTCGACGGGCACGGGGCTCCTTGCGAAATCGGGGGCCTCCGCCCCGAGGTGTCCGGCCGGCGCCGTCGGACGCCGCGGGAGCCGGTAGGGGGCGGAGCCGGAACGCGTTCCGATCCGGCGCCCCTGTATAGCCGAGCGCGGGACGCCTGGGAAAGTCCTGCCGATACGTCAGGCCAGGATGTCGTGACCGCGGACAAGGCATGGTCCGGGGTGCCGTGCAGGGCCCCCGCGTCACGCCGAGGGACACCTTCCGGGCCGTGGGTCGGGCCCCGCGGCCCTGCGGCCCACGACCAGGGCCGCCGGTCGGCGATCGGGCTCGCTCCGGCTACTGCGTGACCCGGGCCGACTCGAAGGCCGTGCCCTGCGGGGCCAGGCATACGAACCATGCGTAGGGGGAGCCCTCGACGGTGCGGATCACCTGGTCGTCGGAGTCGACGTCGCTGCCGGTGGCCCTGGGGACCTCGGTCGTGGTCCCGTCCTTCCAGGTGCAGGTCACCTGCCGTGCAGTCGTGGCCACATGGCCGATCACCAGGCGCTGGGGCCCCTGGGTGGTCGGGTCCAGGGGGACCGCCACGGTCTCGATGTCGGTGCCCGTCATGCGGTCCGCCCCGGTCGTGGTGGCCTCGGTCGTGAGGGTGCCGTCGGCTTCGGCCTCCCCGATGCCGTGACGGACGAAGTACGCGCTTCTGCCCACCAGGGCGGAGGGCTCGTCGGCGTCGGCGGGGTACTCCCCGTACGCCGCCATCGCGGCCAGCAGGGCGCGGGCCTCGGTGGCGTCCCGCGGCGCGGGCCACACGTCGATGTCGACCTGCCAGGTCCTGCCCTGGTCGACGCCGACGGCGAGCAGATGGCGCGCGACCGGTTCGGCCACGCCCGGTGTCCGGCTCGCCGGTACCTGCGTCGCCGGTGCCACCCGCTGCCCGCCCCCGCCCGGCAGCGCGGTCACCGCCAGGGCCCCGCTGGACCCCACCACGACCAGGGCCGTGGCTGCCGCGACCGCCCACCGGCGGGCCCTGCGCCGGCGACCGCCGCGGATCACCGCCTGCGTGGGGGCTGCGCCGATCTCGACGCCCTCCGCCGCGTCGGCCAGCAGGAGAGCGATGCCCCTGTCCGTCATACCGTGGTCGAACTCCCGGCCCGCACCCATCACTTCCGCCCTCCGACCATCACGGTGCCCGACAGTTCCGGTATGGCGCGGAGCTTCGCGATCCCCTTCGCCGCGTTGCTCTTCACCGCGCCCACGGAGCAGCCCATCGCCTCGGCCGCCTGAGTCTCGGTCAGGTCCTCCCAGTAGCGCAGCACCACCGCCTGCCGCTGGCGCGGGGGCAGTTGCGCGAGCGCCTTCAGCAGCACGCCCCGGTCCTCGGCCTGGGAGATGCGGTCACCGGTGTCCGCCACCTCGCGCACGATGCCCGAGTCGTCCCGGGGTGCGAGGAACTCCCGCAGGCGTCTGCGGTGTCTGCGGGCATGCGCGTTGATCATCACGCGCCGTACGTAGGCCTCCGGGTCGTCGGCCGCCGCGACCTTGCGCCAGGCGACGTAGACCCGCTCCAGCGTCGACTGGACCAGGTCCTCGGCGGCGTGCTGCTCCCCCGCGAGGAGAAATGCCGTACGCATCAGCCGCGGCCAGCGGCCCACCACGAAGGCCCGGAACTCCTCGTCCCCGGCCTGCTTCCGATCCCCCATGGGCACCTCCTAGATGTACAGAGGAGTCCATGGACCGCCCGGACCGTTGCCTCACCCGGTGATTTTCTCCTCCGTACCGGAGGAGACAGCCGTCCGCGCCGGGCGCGGCAGCCACAGCAGCACCAGCAGCGCGCCGCCCACCAGCACGGCCGCGGAGACGCGGAACGCCGGCGCGTAGCCCTCGGTCAGTGCCTCGGGCGCCCCTCTGCCCGCCGTACGCGTCGCCGCGGTCGTCGACCTGACCGCGAGGCCCAGGGAGCCCCCCATCGTGCGGGAGGTGTTGACGAGGCCGGAGACCAGGCCGGCCTCCCGGGGGGCCGCCCCGGAGGTGGCGAGGACGGCGAGCGGGGTGGCCGCCAGGCCCGCCCCGAGCATCATCAGGATGCCGGGCAGCATGATCCGGGTGACGCAGGCACCGTCCGTGCGTCACCCCGGACCTGACCGCCTTGCCTGCCGTCCCCACCGTCCCGGGACTCGAAGACTTCCGGCCCAAGGGAGCACGGCAGGCCCCGCCGACCGTTCCGAACAGCTGCTACGCGAGGGAGACGGAGCCCCGGGGAGCCCCTTTCGTCGTGCAGGACGACCAGGAGATCCCGGTGCCGTCGCAGCCCCGCGGGACCCTCATGGCCACCGAGGAAGGCTTCGTCGCCTCGGGAGGGGGCCGCGTCAGGTGCCGACCAGGCGCACCGTCAGCTTGTGAGCCGCCGCCCTGGTCAGCCGCTTCGCAGCCGTGACGGTCTGCTCCCCCGCGGCCCCGAGGCCACCACGGCGTGGCTGTAGCCGTTGGCGGGAGGCATGCCCCGGGGGCGTACGAGGTGGCGCGTCGTCACGTCCTACTCATCCGGGTCCCAGGCGCTGAGCTGCTCGAAGAGACGCCGGTCGCCGTCGAGCTCCAGGGAGTCGATCGGGATCCGGTCGTACAGGATGAGGACCAGCTCGCTGGCCGTGCCCCGAGCGGAGAAGAAGGCGGCGGCCGCGTCATGGTCCTGGCCGGGAGCGGTGGCCAGCAGGGTGCCGGGCCCGGGGAGGCGGACGGTCCGTGCGCCGTCGGCGGAGAGCGAGAGGCGCCAGGAGCGGCCCTCGGAGGCGTGGAGGTCGACGGCAGCGGGCTTGTGCGGCCAGGCACTTGTCGTTGCGACGCAGGTGGACAGGAACTCGTCGACACCGTCGAGCGCCACCTCGTCCGGCAGCGGCTGCGGGGCACCTACGGTGATCTGGGCGTCGTACGTGTGCACCGCCATCTGCTGGAGCTGGTGCCGAGCCACGGCGCCGGAGGTCTGCGGCGACTGCGACGTCCCCCACCACGTCCAGCAACCGCGATCCGGGCCGGCCCTCCGCAATGCGTCCAGCAGTTGCTCCGTGGACTCCGCCAACCAGGCCAGCAGGGCCTCGCGCTCCCGAGGCGCAGCCGGGGCACCCTCCGCTGCGGACTTGGCCGGAGCAGGCCCTGCGGCGACGGTGGCGGCCCAGTCGCGGCGCCCCTCGCCGATGTGCTGCGCCAGATCGAACAGCGTCCACTCGGGGCAGGTCGGCACCTGTACGTCGAGACTGGGCGCGGAGGCGACCGCGGCGCGGAAGGCAGTCGACCGCTCGTCGATCAGTCGCAGCAGAACGGGGAACTCGGGTGTCGGTGTCACCCGGAATCCCTATCACTGCGTTCCGACAATCGGACAGCGATTTTCTCAGCCGCCATCGCGGGCGGACCCTCACCAGCGCGGAGAAGTGATGGAGGACCTCTCCGCCGCCGACCGTGCGGGTCGCGGCACACACGGCCGTTCTCCGGCGCCGGCATCGGCCTCGCCCACTCCTCGCTGCCCGCGCTGATCGTCGGCGCGGTCCCCGCGTCGGAGACGGGCGCGGCCAACGGGCTCGACACCCTGATGCGGTCCGTCGGCACCTCCGTGTCGAGCGCCGTCATCGGCATGGTGCCGGCCGACACGGCCGACGACGTGGGGGGCCTCACCGTCCCCCCGGTCGCCCGGTCGGCCGGGGGTGCGACACGATGGGGTGCCGAGACGCCCGCACGACCGGAAAGGCCCGCCCATGACCGCGGCACCCGCGCCCGACGTCCTCGCCGCCTTCGAGGAGGCGAAGGGCTTCATGCCCCTCGACGAGGGGCTGGCCCTCCACGGCGCGGCCCTGACCGCCGGACGGCTCGGGCTGCCGCTGCTGGAGGTCGGCACGTACTGCGGCCGTTCCACGGTCCTGCTGGCCGACGCGGCCCGCGCGAGCGGAGTCACGGCGGTGACCGTCGACCACCATCGCGGCAGTGAGGAGCAGCAGCCGGGCTGGGACTACCACGACCCGGAGACGGTCGACCCCGAGGTCGGTCTGATGGACACGCTGCCCGCCTTCCGCCGGACCTTGTACCGGGCGGGCCTGGAGGAGCACGTGGTCGCGGTCGTCGGTCGCTCACCGCAGGTGGCGGGGATCTGGGGCACGCCGCTCGGGCTCGTCTTCGTCGACGGCGGCCACACCGACGAGCACGCCACCGCCGACTACGAGGGCTGGGCCCCGCATCTCGCCGAGGGGGGCCTGCTCGTCATCCACGACGTCTTCCCCGACCCGGCCGACGAGTTCACCGGCCAGGCGCCCTACCGGATCTACCTGCGGGCGCTGGCGTCCGGCGCCTTCACCGAGGTGTCGGCGGCGGGGTCGCTGCGGGTGCTGCGGCGCACCGGGGCGGGGGTCTGACGGTGCGGGCCCGCCGGGTCAGCGGCTGACGCAGCGGGTGCCGGCCGCGGGGTCGAGCAGGGCGGGGACGTCCGCGGTGTTGCCGCAGGCGTTGAGGTCGAGGTCGATCGGGATCTGGACGAGGTGGCCCGAGGCGACGCCGGGCGAGTACGCCACCAGGCCGACGGCGCAGGCGTCGCCCGGCCCGCAGGGCACGGACGGTGCGGCCCTGGCCGCCGACGTGCCGAACACGGCCGCTCCGGTGACAGCCGCGGTGGTCAGGATTCACGCGACGATCCCCATGGTGGTGCTCCTCTGCTCCTGATCAACGAGGGGATGAAACGGGGAGTTGCCGATATTCCGGTCATACGACCCGTGATCGGGCGAGGTCGGTGTGCCGTTCGGACGGAACGACCCGTGCCGGACTGCCCTGCCGGAGCGCTGACCTGCCGCTAAGGTGACTGTCGTGTCCTACGTAGGTCCGGAATTCGATCCGCCGCCGCCCCACCGCTCCCGACGCACCCCGACGATCGTGGCCCTCGCCGCGCTCGTGCCGGGCGCCCTGCTGGGCTGGGTGGTCTACGAGGCGGTGGGCTCCCCCGGTGGCTCCGGCAGCACGACAGGGCCGGGCGGCGCGGCCGGCACGAGCCCCTCGACCGACGCGGCCGCAGAGATGCCCGCGAGTGCGGCACCGGCGGCCTCCGGCACGGACGACGGCAAGAAGCCGGCCGCCACGCCCTCCACCACCGCCACCTCCCCCGGCACCGCGACGGGACCGCTCGCGGGCAAGGTCGTCGTCATCGACCCCGGCCACAACCCCGGCAACTTCCGGCATTCCGCCGACATCAACCGCAAGGTGGACATCGGTACCGGCCTCAAGGAGTGCGACACCACCGGCACGTCCACCAACTCCGGTTACACCGAGGCCGCTTTCACCCTCGACGTCGCCCACCGGCTGCGCGATCTGCTGCAACGGCAGGGTGCCACGGTGAAGCTGACCCAGGACGGGGACCGGCCCTTCGGACCGTGCATCGACGAGCGGGCCCGCATCGGCAACGCCGCGCACGCCGACGCCGTCGTCTCCGTCCACGCGGACGGATCCGCCTCCGGCAACCGCGGCTTCCACGTCATCCTGCCCGCGAGCGTGCACGCGGGCGCCGCCGACACCCGCCCCGTCGTGGCTCCGTCCCGCGAGCTCGGCGAACGCATCGCCGGGAACTTCGTACGGGTCACCGGCAGCGCGCCGTCCAACTACGTCGGTGACGGCACCGGGCTCGTGACGCGGAACGACCTGGGCGGTCTCAATCTGTCAACGGTTCCCAAGGTGTTCATCGAGTGCGGCAACATGCGCGACGGCAAGGACGCGGCGCTGCTCACCAGCGGCGCCTGGCGGCAGAAGGCGGCGCAGGGGATCTCCGAGGGAATCGTGGGTTTCCTGCGCGGGTAGGGATCAGCACACGGATCCCGGCGGACAGCCTCGTCGGACGGACGATAATGTCGTCCTCACGATGAGAGGTCACCCCCGCGCTTCACACCGGGGCCTGACGGCGACAGGGTGACTGCGACGCCTCTTCCGACGAGACGACCTACGAAGGACCTGAAGTGAATATCCGCTCCCTCACTCGAGGCGACGGCGTGGTGATCGGAGCAGCGGTATTGCTGTTCATCGCGTCGTTCTTCGATCTCTACTCGATCGACGGGATCCCCGACAGCTACGACCTGCCGAGCCTGTGGGGCAGCGGTCCGGTGGTGCTCGGCGTCGTCCTGGCCGGAATCATCGGCGCCGCCCTGATCGTCCTCACGCGCACCCGTCCGCAGCCGCTGAAGGTCGTCGGCCTGGACCTCGGCCAGTTCGGTGTCGCCTTCGCGGTGTTCGCCGCGTGGAGCGCGCTGGGCAACGTCTTCGACCCGGCCGGCGGGGCGGACAACGCAGGCAACGGCAGCAGCGGCCCCGACGCCGGAACCGGCCTGATCCTCGCGTTCATCGCCACGCTGATCCTGGCCGCCGCGGCCGTGGCCACGCCGCTCGTGCCCGCGCTCCAGGCCCCGCTGATCGCAGCTCCTCAGCCTGCGGCCCCGCAGCCCTACGGCGCCCAGCCGCCCGCCGGTTACGGCTACCCGGGTGCCCCGCAGGCGTCCTTCGGCGGCCAGCCGCAGCCGGGCGGGCCGCAGCAGCCGTACGCCGGGCAGCCGGGTCAGCCGCAGGCACAGCAGCCCCAGGCACCGCAGCCGCAGGGACAGGCACCGCAGCCGGCCGGGGACTTCTCCCCGTTCTGGTTCGCGGTCCCGGTGGCTCGTCCGCTGTTCGCGGAGGACGGCTCGCCCACGCCGATCGCCGAACTGGCGCCCGGCACCTGGTACCTGGCGGTCGAGCAGCGCGGCCCGAACCTGATCGCCCAGACCCAGGACGGCCGCCGCGGTGTCCTGCAGGACACCTCCGGCATCCAGCGCGGCTGAACCACGCTCCACGCCACGGCAACGGCCCCTCGCCCCTGCGGGCGAGGGGCCGTTGCCGTGGGCGCGGCCCGCGGTCGGACCCACGGGACGTCGGCAGCAGCCGGGGCGGGGCGGCGGCACGGAGCGCGGCCGGAACCCCTGCGCCTGCGGTGATGCCGGTGCCGGTGCGGGGTGCCGGTGGGCGGGGGCGGCACCGGGCGAACGGCGGGGGCGCACGCCGCGGCAGGACGGCACGGGCGGATCGGCGGCAGCGGCGCGGGAGTTCCCGCGCGGCCGCACGTGTCCCGGGGGCCGCAGCGTCACCGGGGACCGGTACCGGCCGGTGGGCCGCACCGTCGCGGGTTTCGTCCGCGGCCGGGCGGCGACCCGACTTCCACCTCCCCTCGATGTCGCAACGGTACGAACTTCAGCCGGCACGGTCATCGCGGTCGTCGCCGACATCATGGCCCTCGTCCTGGGCCTGTGGATCCTGATGTACCTGCTGGACGCCAACCGGGCGAACGACTTCGTCCGGTTCGTGCACGACGCCGCCCGCTGGCTGGCCGGCTGGTCCTACGACCTGTTCACCTTCGACGCGGCCTGGGCCCGCGTGGTCGCCGAATACGGCCTGGCCGCCGTGGTGTACCTGTTCGTCGGCCACGCCCTCGCCCACCGGGTGCACCGGCACTGACACCGGCGGCGGGCCGGCGGGCTCAGCCGCAGCAGTCGGGGTCCAGGCCCCGCGGCAGGTGCTCGCCCCCGAAGACCGCGCAGGTCGCCTCGTGACCGCCGAGGGCGGCGACCGCGAGGAGGAGGGAACCGGCGGTCCAGGTGGTCAGCTCACGCGGCCAGACGGCGTCGTCGTCGAAGACGTAGCCCGTCCAGTACAGGCCGGAGGCGTCGTCGCGCAGGTGCTGGATCGACTGCAGCACCTCCAGCGCGCGGTCGGACTCGCCCATCGCCCACAGGGCCAGGGCGAGTTCGGCCGACTCACCGCCCGTCACCCACGGGTTGGGGACGACGCAGCGCACGCCGAGGCCGGGCACGACGAAGCGGTCCCAGCCCGCCTCCACGCGGGCCGCCGCCTCCGCGCCGGTCAGGGCGCCGCCGAGGACCGGGTAGTACCAGTCCATCGAGTAGCGGTCCTTGTCGAGGAAGCGCTCCGGGTGCCGCCGGATCGCGTGCCGCAGCGCGCCCGCCGCCAGCTCCCAGTCCGGCTGCGGCTCTTCGCGCTGCGCGGCGATCGCGAGCGCGCAGCGCAGCGCATGGTGGATCGAGGAACTGCCGGTGAGCAGGGCGTCCGTGGCCGGGGTGCCGTCGTCGTCGCGGCGCCAGCCGATCTGGCCTCCGGGCTGCTGGAGCCGCAGCACGAACTCGACGGCCGCGCAGACGCTGGGCCACATGCGGTCGAGGAAGCCGTCGTCGCCGGTGGCCAGGTGGTGGTGCCACACGCCCACGGCTATGTAGGCGACGAAGTTGGTCTCCCGGCCGCGGTCGGTGACGTCGTCGTGGGCCCCGTCCGCGTACGCCGCGTACCAGGAGCCGTCGTCGTTCTGGTGGCGTGCCAGCCAGTCGTACGCCCGCTCGGCCGCGGCGTGTTCGCCCGCGGTGTCCAGGGCCATCGCGGCCTCGACGTGGTCCCAGGGGTCCAGGTGGTGGCCGCGGAACCAGGGGATCGCGCCGTCCTCGCGCTGCACGCGGAGGATGCCGGCGACGGTCGCGGCGGCCTGCTCGGCGGTGAGGACCCCGGGCAGGACCAGGTGCTCCGTCCGGGGAGTGGTCACTTGGCGGCCGCCCGGGGCAGGTGCGGCTTGGTCGCGTAGGCCACGAAGCTCTTGCCGATCAGGGGGTTCAGTGCCTGCTCGGCGACGCGGGTGGCCAGCGGCTTCTTCATGATGTCCCAGACCAGCAGCTTGTGGTAGGCGCGCACCGGCAGCGCCTTGTCGTTGTCGACGCCGAACGCGCACTTCAGCCACCAGTACGGCGAGTGCAGGGCGTGCGCGTGGTGGCTGCCGTACGGCCTCAGCCCCGCCTCCCGCATCTTCCCCAGCAGGTGGTCCGCCTTGTAGATGCGGATGTGGCCGCCCTCGACCTCGTGGTAGGCGTCGGACAGCGCCCAGCAGACCTTCTCCGGGCCGTAGCGCGGGACGGTCACGGCGATCCGGCCGCCGGGCTTGAGCACCCGGACCATCTCGGCGAGGACGCCCTTGTCGTCGGGGATGTGCTCCATCACCTCGGAGATGATGACGACGTCGAAGGACGCGTCGGGGAAGGGCAGGGCGAGGGCGTCGCCCTCCATGGCGGTCGCGGTGGCGCCCGCCGGTGCCTCGCCGGCCTCCTCCATCGCCGCGAACCACTTGGCGACCTCGCGGATCTCCTCACCGTTGCGGTCCAGCGCCACGACCTGCGCGCCGCGCCGGTAGCACTCGAAGGCGTGCCTTCCGGCTCCGCAGCCGAGGTCCAGGACGCGGTCGCCCGGGGCGAGCGGGAACCGGGTGAAGTCGACGGTCAGCACGTGGCCCTGCTTTCGGAGTAGACGCCGGTGTCACTTGGGGAGGGGTCGGGGGCTGCGGCTCCCGGTGCCGCGGGGCGCCCGGCGGCCCGGTCGACGGCCTCGCGGTAGCGGGCCACGGTTCCCTCGGCGGCCCGGGCCCAGGTGAAGTGCCGCAGCACCCGCTCGCGCCCGGC
Source organism: Streptomyces actuosus (assembly GCF_016921115.1). Classification (GTDB taxonomy): domain Bacteria; phylum Actinomycetota; class Actinomycetes; order Streptomycetales; family Streptomycetaceae; genus Streptomyces; species Streptomyces actuosus_A. The sequence continues at coordinate 189,062 of NZ_JAFFZS010000007.1, read as the reverse complement.
CGCGCCCAGGCGGGCCCGCAGTGCGGCGTCCGACAACAGCCGGGTCAGGGCGGCGGCGAGCGCGCCCGGGTCGCCGGGCGGGACCGCCAGGCAGGTCTCGCCGTCCCGGCCGGCCACCTCGGGGATCGCTCCGCCGGTGGTGGCCACCAGGGGCGTGCCGGTGGCCATGGCCTCCGCGGCCGGAAGTGAGAAGCCCTCGTAGAGCGACGGCACGCAGGCGACCTCGGCGGACCGCACCAGGTCGACGAGTTCGGGGTCGGAGATGCCCTTGACGAACTCGACAGCGCCTTCGAGGCCGTAGCGTTCGATCGCCTGGGCCACCGGGCCCTGCGTGGGCCGCTTGCCGACGACGACGAGGTGGGCGGCGGGCTGCTCGGTGCGGACCTTCGCCAGCGCCTCGACGAGGAACACCAGGCCCTTGAGGGGCACGTCCGCGCTGGACGTGGTCACGATCCGGCCGGGCACGACCGGTACGGAGGGGTCGGGCGCGAACAGGTCGGTGTCGGCACCGATGTGGACGACGTGGATGCGGTCGGGCCGTACGCCGAGATGGTCGACGATCTCCTGACGGGAGGTCCCGGAGACGGTGAGGACGGACGGCAGGCGGCGGGCGACGCGCTTCTGCATGCGGGTGAAGGCGTACCAGCGGCGCACCGACCAGCGGCGCCCCCAGGTCCCGGCGGCGTCCAGTTCCAGCTGCCGGTCGACGGTGATGGGGTGGTGGACGGTCGTCACCAGCGGCGCGCCGACGTCGCCGAGCAGTCCGTAGCCGAGGGTCTGGTTGTCGTGGACGACGTCGAACTCGCCGCGCCGCGCGCGCAGAAGACGGCGGGCCCGCAGCGAGAACGTCAGCGGCTCGGGAAAGCCGCCGGTCCACATGGTGGCGACCTCCAGGCCGTCGATCCAGTCCCGGTACTCCTCGCGCCCGGGGGTGCGGAAGGGGTCCGGCTGGCGGTAGAGGTCCAGACTCGGCAGCTCGGTGAGCCGCAGGCGGCCGGCGTGGTCGTCGTCCTCGTCGAGGACGGGGTACGGCTGGGAGCCGATCACCTCGACGCGGTGGCCGAGGCGGGCCAGCTCGCGGGACAGGTGGCGTACGTAGACGCCCTGGCCGCCGCAGAACGGGTTCCCTTTGTAGGTCAGGAGCGCGATGTCGAGCGGTCGCTCGCCGTCCGCGGCGCGATCCGCGGGGGACCCCGTCCGACTGGCCTCAGCGGTCACTCCGGAGCCCCTCTCTCCCTGCATGGTCCCGCGAGATTACGCCGGGACGCTAACCTAGAACAAGTTACAGACTTGATCGTCGAGGAGGCTCCGAATCTACCGGCAGGTAGCCGTCGTGTGACCAGTGGATCAGGTGATTCACGCCACGGCCGGAGCCTGCCATGATCTCTCCGGTCACCCCTGCCCCACCGCCTCCTCACCGACTGTCACGGAACGGGACCCATGCCTGCGGAAGCCAAGCGCGGCGCCACCGGGCGCCCTGCCACCCCGCCCCTCACCGAGCGGCAGGAGGCCCGGCGCCGCCGCATCCTGCAGGCGAGCGCGCAACTGGCCGGCCGGGGCGGGTTCGACGCGGTGCAGATGCGTGAGGTCGCGGAGGCCTCGCAGGTGGCGCTCGGCACGCTCTACCGCTACTTCCCCTCCAAGATCCATCTCCTGGTCGCCACCATGCAGGACCAGCTGGAGCACCTGCACGGCACGCTGCGCCGCCGTCCGCCGACCGGTGACTCGGCCGCGGAGCGGGTCGCCGAGACACTGATGCGGGCCTTCCGCGCCCTCCAGAGGGAGCCGCACCTGGCCGACGCCATGGTCCGCGCCCTGACCTTCGCCGACCGCAGCGTCTCCGCCGAGGTCGACCAGGTCTCGCGGCAGACCACCGCGATCATCCTGGACGCGATGGGCCTTCAGCGCCCGACCCCCGAGCAGCTCTCCGTGGTCCGCGTCATCGAGCACACCTGGCTCTCCGCCCTGATCACATGGCTGTCGGGGCGGGCGTCGATCGCGCAGGTGAAAGCGGACATCGACACGGTCTGCCGGCTGATCGAGCCGCCCCCGGCCGACGAGGTCAGGGGGACGGGGTAGCCGTGTCGCAGGCCATGGTGCCCCCGTAGAGCAGGAGCCCCGTGAACTTCCGGGCCGACTGCTTCCGATCGGCGCTCAACATGGCGGCCAGCTGCTCCTCCGTCAGCGATGCGGCCGCGAGGGACAGAATCCAGTGCTCCTTGCTGAGCGAATAGCCGTAGCCCAGTCCGTCCTCGCCGTCGAACGGCCCGTCCGCCTCCCAGCCGCGCTGCTCCAGGACAGCCACGGCCTGGGCCACGGCCTTGCGGTCCGGCAACACGTGGGTGTCGACCTGGGCCACCACCTGGCAAGGGTGGGCACGCAGCAACTCGGGTCGGACCGCCGGGAACCGGACCCCCGTGATCCCCCCGGCCGCCAGCGCCGCCCGGATGTCCCTGCGGACGGCGGCGTTGCCCGGCACCGTGGCCCTCGACGCCGCCGGCGACGCGGACGCCGTCACCTCGGGCGACGGCGTGCCGGGTGCTCCGGATCCCCCGCCCGTGCCACCGCATCCCGCCAGCACCGTCAGTGCCACGATCGCGACCGCGGCCGTCCCCACCCCACGCATACCCCTCGCCCCTCAACGGAAGATCATCAGTGTCGAGCGGAGTCTCACAGACGTCCGCCCCGCCCGCCACCGTGCCCGAACGGCCGTCCCTCGACACCCCTCTGACGCCCCGTATCATCCATCACCGCCCACCGCCCGACGTCCCGGCCCTCCCACCGGCGGGACGCCCCGACCACGCCCGTCGCGGCACGGCCCCCCCAAAGGCGGGCGTCCGTCCGTGATGCCCCGCCGGGCGTCCGGCCCGCCCGGGCGCGCCCGCCGGCGACGCGACCGGGGCGCGGCGGCCGGCCGCCACCGGCGCAGGCCACCGGGCGGAGGCTCGTCCCGCTCGGTCCGGGCTCCCCTCGGCCGCTGTTCCGGGGGCCGGTACAGTGGCCGCGTCGTCATCACACCTGTACAGGGGAAAGCCGGTGCAATTCCGGCGCTGACCCGCAACCGTGAGCCGCGTCGCCGTGGCGAGCCGGATCTCCCTGTGCGTGCGTGACCGGCTCACGTGCGCGGCAGCCCGCCGCCGCACGGCACCGTCGAGGTCTGCGGAGCAGAGCCGCCCGGGTCGTCCGTCCCGTGCTGCCCTCCTCTGCGTCAACAGGGAGAGGCAGCCGCCGATCATGAACATACGCCGCAGTGCCGCGGCCCTGGCCGGTATCGCCGTTCTCGGTGCCGCCGCCGCGCCCGCCGTCGCCGCGTCCCCGTCGCCGTCGCCTTCCGCGGCACTGCCCTCAGGGCTGTACGGCAGCACCGACCCGACCTACGACGGCGTGTGGCGCCAGTCGCTGGCTCTCCTCGCGCAGCACACCGTGGGAGTGCAGCCCGCCGACAAGGCCGTGGACTGGCTGACCGGTCAGCAGTGCGCCGACGGTGCGTTCGCCGCCTTCCGCCCCGACCCCGCCGCGGCCTGTGACGCCGAGCTGATGGTCGACACCAACAGCACGGCCGCCGCCGTCCAGGCCCTCGCCGCGATCGGCGGCCACGACGCGCAGACCGGGAAGGCGGTCGCCTGGCTGAAGTCCGTACAGAACAAGGACGGCGGCTGGGGCTACACCCCCGGCGGCGCCAGCGACGCCAACTCCACCTCCGTCGTCGTCGGCGCGCTCGCCGCGGCCGGCCAGAAGCCCGCCGGCACCCTGAAGGACGGCAAGTCGCCCTACGACGCGCTGGTGAAGCTGGCCCTGCCGTGCTCCGACGGCGGCGCCTTCGCCTACCAGCCCGACAAGGACGGCAAGCTCGCCGCCAACGCCGACGCGACCGCCGCGGCGGTCCTCGGCATCCTGGGCAAGGGGCTGGTGGCCGAGGCCGGGCAGGCCGCGACCCCGACCTGCTCCGCCTCCGGCGACCTCACCCCGGTGCAGGCCGCCGCCAACGGCGCCGCCTACCTCGCGCACGCCGTGCAGAAGGACGGTCACCTCACCTCGGCCCTCCCCGGCGCCGACGACCAGCCCGACTACGGCAACACCGCCGACGCGGTGGTCGCCCTCGCCGCGCAGGGCGGCGCCGCGCAGGCCCGACAGCCGCTCCAGTGGCTGGAGAAGAACGCCGCGTCCTGGGCCGAGCAGAGCGGCCCGGCCGCCTACGCCCAGCTGATCCTCGCCGCCCACGCCACCGGCACCGACCCGCGCGCCTTCGGCGGCCGGGACCTGGTGAGCGCCCTCAACGCGACGGGCCCGGCCCCGAAGGCGGCCGAGGCCGCCGGCGACACCAAGAACGCCACGGACGCGAAGGACACCAAGGACGCCGACGACAGCGGCTCCCCCTTCGGCGTCTGGTGGTTCGTCGGCGTCTGCCTGGTCGCCGGCATCGGCATCGGCTTCCTGCTGAGCGGACGCGCCAAGAGGCGGCAGCAGTGATCCGGCGCGCCGCCGCGCTCGTGGTGACCGCGCTCCTGCTGCTGGGAAGCGCGGCGCAGGCGCAGGCCGCCGGCTACCGCTACTGGTCGTTCTGGGAGCGGGACGGCGGCCGGTGGACGTACGCCACGCAGGGTCCGTCCACCGCACGCCCCGCCGACGGCGCCGTCCAGGGCTTCCGCTTCGCCGTCAGCGAGGACTCCTCCGACGCCGCGCAGCCCGGCGGCACGGCGGACTTCGCCGCCATCTGCGCGGCGACCCCGGCCCGGGAGGGCGCCAAGCGGGTCGCGCTCGTCCTCGACTTCGGCACGGCGGCCGACGCGCCGTCCGGGGAGACCCCGCCCGCCGCGCGCACGGCCTGCGCCCGCATCGCGCCCGACGCCACGACCGCCGAGGCGCTGGCCGCCGTCGCGGGGCCGCTGCGCTACGACAGCAACGCCCTGCTGTGTGCCATCTCCGGATATCCGCGGCGCGGCTGCGGGGAACAGGTCTCGGGCGGCGGCACGGCCGCCTCGAAGAGCCCGGGGGCGGCCGAGGGCACGGCACAGGCCGGCGAGGACTCCTCGGACGGGGGCCCGTCACTGGGGCTGGTCGCCGGCGGGGCGGTCGTCGTCGTGCTCGCGGGCGCGGCGGTGTGGCAGGCGCAGCGGCGCCGGAATGCGTGACGCCGGGGTGCACCCGGGCGCCTGGTGGTTGTGGGCGCTCGGGCTCGGTACGGCCGCGACGCGGACGACCAACCCCCTGCTGCTCGGCCTCCTCCTCGCGGTCTCGGCGTACGTCGTGACGACCTGCCGGCCCGACGCCCCGTGGTCGCGCTCCTACTCCGCCTTCCTGAAGCTGGCCCTCGCCGTCCTCGTCGTCCGGCTGGTGTTCGCCGTGGTCCTCGGCTCGCCCGTGCCGGGCGCACACGTGATCGCCACGCTTCCCGAAGTGCCGCTGCCGCACTGGGCGCAGGGCATCCGGCTGGGCGGCCGGGTGACCGCCGAAGGCCTTCTCTTCGCGTTCTACGACGGTCTGAAACTCGCCGCGCTGCTGGTGTGCGTGGGTGCCGCGAACGCCCTCGCGAGCCCGACCCGGCTGCTGAAGTCGCTGCCCGGTGCCCTGTACGAGATGGGCGTGGCGGTCGTCGTCGCCCTCACCTTCGCCCCGAACCTCGTCGCCGACGTGCAGCGGCTGCGCGCCGCGCGCCGGCTGCGGGGCCGCCCGGACCGGGGGGTGCGGGGGCTGCTGCAGGTCGGGCTGCCGGTTCTGGAGGGCGCGCTGGAGCGTTCCGTCGCGCTGGCGGCGGCGATGGACGCGCGCGGGTACGGCCGTACCGCGGACGTGCCCGCCGGGATCCGCCGCACGACGGCCGCGCTCACCCTCGGCGGGCTGCTCGGCGTGTGCGCGGGCACGTACGGCCTGCTCACCGCGGAGGGCGAGGTGTACGGCCTGCCGGTGCTGCTGGCCGGGCTCGCCGCCGCACTGACGGGCCTGTGGCTCGGCGGGCGGCGGACCCCGCGCACCCGCTACCGCCCGGACCGCTGGAACGGGCGCGCCTGCCTGGTCGCCGCCTCGGGTGCCGGCGTCGCAGCGCTGCTGACCCTCGCCGCGTCCGCCGATCCGGCGGCCCTGCATCCCGGCGTGGTGCCGCTCACCGCGCCGGTCCTTCCCCTGTGGCCCGCGGCGGCGGTCCTCGTCGGGCTGCTGCCCGCTTTCGTCGCACCCCGCGAGCCGGACGCCCCCGAGGAGCCGTCGTGATCCGTTTCGAGAAGGTGTCGGTCACGTACGAAGGTGCCGCCGGGCCCGCCGTGCGCGGTGTGGACCTGGAAATCCCGGAGGGCGAACTCGTGCTGCTCGTCGGCCCGTCCGGCGTCGGCAAGTCGACGGTGCTCGGCGCGGTCGGCGGCCTGGTCCCGCACTTCACGGGCGGCACCCTGTCCGGCCGGGTCACGGTCGCCGGGCGCGACACCCGCACCCACAAACCGCGTGAACTCGCCGACGTCGTGGGCACGGTGGGCCAGGACCCGCTGTCCCACTTCGTCACCGACACCGTCGAGGACGAACTCGCCTACGGCATGGAGTCGCTGGGCCTGCCGCCGGAGGTGATGCGGCGCCGGGTGGAGGAGACGCTGGACCTGCTGGGTCTGGCCGGTCTGCGCGGACGGCCGCTGGCCGGCCTCTCCGGCGGGCAGCAGCAGCGGGTCGCCATCGGCTCCGTGCTCACCCCGCACCCGCGGGTGCTCGTCCTCGACGAGCCGACGTCCGCGCTCGACCCGGCGGCGGCGGAGGAGGTCCTCGCCGTGATCCAGCGGCTCGTCCACGACCTGGGCACGACGGTGCTGATGGCGGAGCACCGGCTGGAGCGGGTGGTGCAGTACGCCGACCGGGTCGCCCTGCTGCCCGGTCCGGGCGCGGCTGTGGTGGTCGGCACCCCGGCCGAGGTGATGGCCGTGTCGCCGGTGTACCCGCCGGTCGTCGGCCTCGGACGGCTGGCCGGCTGGTCCCCGCTGCCGCTGACGGTGCGCGACGCCCGGCGCCGGGCGGGCCGTCTGCGCGAGTGCCTGGACGGCCGGGACGGCAACCGTTCCGGGCGGGGCACCCCGGCAGCGGCGCCGTCCTCCGCCTCGTTGCCGACGGCCCTCTCCTCCCCCTCCCCGCCGCTGCCCGCGTCCGCCGCCCCGCGGCGGGCGGGGCGCCGGCCGCTGTTCCGGCGCGGCAGCGGACCCGCCGCCCCGCCGCTGCCGGCCGCGGCGGCGCAGGTGGCCGAGGTGCGGGGGCTCGCCGTACGCCGCGGCCGGGTGCAGGCACTGCGCCGGGTCGACCTGACGGTCGGGCCCGGTGAGACCGTCGCCCTGATGGGCCGCAACGGCGCGGGCAAGTCCACGCTGCTCGGCTCGCTGGTGGGCCTGGTGCAGCCGTCGTCCGGATCGGTGCGGATCGGCGGCGCGGTGCCGCACCGCACGCCGCCGCGGGAGCTGGTGCGCCGGGTGGGCCTGGTGCCGCAGGAGCCGCGCGACCTGCTCTACGCCGACACGGTGGCGGCCGAGTGCGCGGCCGCCGACCGGGACGCCGAGGCGGCGCGCGGCACGTGCCGGGCCCTGGTGGGCGAGCTGCTGCCGGGCGTGGTGGACGGCACCCACCCCCGTGATCTGTCGGAGGGCCAGCGTCTGGCCCTGGCCCTGGCGGTGGTACTCACCGCCCGGCCGCCCCTGATCCTGCTGGACGAGCCGACCCGTGGTCTGGACTACGCGGCGAAGTCCCGCCTGATCGCCCACCTGCGCGCGCTCGCCGCGGACGGCCACGCGATCGTGCTCGCCACCCACGATGTGGAGCTGGCGGCCGAGCTGGCCCACCGGGTCGTCCTGCTCGCCGAGGGCGAGGTGATCGCGGACGGCCCGACGGCCGAGGTGGTGGTGTCGTCCCCGTCCTTCGCCCCTCAGGTGACGAAGGTCCTGGCACCGCAGCGGTGGCTCACGGTGGCGCAGGTGAAGGAGGCACTGAGGTGACCGCAGGGACCCCGAAGCCCCCGGCTCACCCGGCCCGCCGTGCTCGGGCGATCCGGCTGGGCCCGCGTTCCGTGGCGGCGCTCGCCCTGGTGAGCGCGGTGGGGGTGGCGGGCTTCGGCTGGCCGTTCCTCGCCCCGCCCGCCTCGCAGGTGAACGCGCACGCGCAGGACGCGCCGTGGCTCTTCGCGGGGCTGCTGGTGCTGCTGGTCGCCGTCGTCGCGGCGACGATCTCGGAGTCGGGGCTGGGCCCGAAGGCGGTGGCGATGGTGGGCGTGCTGGCCGCGTCGGGCGCGGCGCTGCGCCCGATCGGCGCGGGTACGGCGGGCCTGGAGCCGATGTTCTTCCTGATGGTGCTCAGCGGGCGGGTTCTCGGGCCGGGCTTCGGGTTCGTGCTGGGCTCGGTGACGATGTTCGCGTCCGCCCTGCTCACCGGCGGGGTGGGGCCCTGGATGCCGTTCCAGATGCTGGCGATGGGCTGGTTCACCCTGGGAGCGGGCCTGCTGCCGGGCCCGGATCGGCTGCGCGGCCGCGGTGAGGTGGCGATGCTGGCGTGCTACGGCTTCCTGGCCGCCTTCGCCTACGGCACGGTGATGAACATGGCGGGCTGGCCCTTCATGGACAGCCTGGCGTCGGGGATCGCCTTCGACGCCCACGCGGCGGTGCCGCAGAACCTCGCCCGGTTCGTCGCCTACTGCCTGGCCACGTCCATGGGATGGGACCTGGGGCGGGCGGTCGTCACGGTCGTGCTCACCGTCGCTCTGGGCCCCGCGGTGCTGCGGGCGCTGCGCCGGGCGACGCGGCGGGCGGCTTTCGAGACGCCGGTCACGTTCGAGGGGCCCGGGACGGGGACCGCTGGGTGAGGCGCCGTGCGCCGACCGTGACTCGGGGCGGTTCCCGCGGTGAACCACCCCACATGACCCAGGTCACGTACGAGGCGGCCTCGTAGCCGAACATCGATGTCATGCCCCCGCCATCATGGCCTCTGACCTGCACGATGAGAGCCGGCTCACACGGCCGCCGTTCCACCCGGATGCGACCACAACTAGTAAGAGCGGTCATTGCGGACGTGCTTCGGGGCTGTTTCTCTGGATGACGTCGCACGGCGCCGCCGAGCCCCCCGGGGCCTCGGCGCCGAGGCATGTCGGACCCGCGCCCCACGGTGCCCCACGACCCGTACGCGACACCACCGCCCCCGACCAAAAGGTTCTTCGTGTCCGTCTCCCGCATCCTTCGCAACATCGCCGCCCCGAAGAAGGCCCTCACCACCGCCGCCGTGGCCGCCGCCACCGCCGGCCTGGCCCTGACCGCGGCCCCCGCCCACGCCGCGACGGCCTCCGCGGACTCGGCCTCCCAGGCCAAGGCGATCGCGCGCAAGATGATCCCGGACGCCGCGCAGTACAACGCCTTCTCCGAGATCGTCCAGCACGAGAGCGGCTGGAACGTCCACGCCACCAACTCCTCGTCCGGCGCCTACGGCCTGGTCCAGGCCCTGCCCGGCTCCAAGATGGCCTCCGCCGGCTCCGACTGGAAGACCAACCCCGCCACCCAGATCAAGTGGGGCCTGAACTACATGGACGCCCGCTACGGCAGCCCGGTCGGCGCCTGGAACTTCTGGCAGGCGAACGGCTGGTACTGAGCCGCACCCCGCGCCACCTGAAAGGCGGCGGCCCCGCGCAGCCAGGGCCGCCGCCTTCGGCGTTTCCCGGCCCGGGCATGGTCCACTGGGTCGGTGATCACCCAGTCCGGCACCCGCGGCCCCGGCGCAAGGGGCGTCCCCCTGGTCGCCGTCCTGATCGTGCTGGCACTGGTCAGCGGGATGATCGACGCGGTCAGCTTCCTGGAACTCCACCACGTCTTCACCGCCAACATGACCGGCAACGTGATCGTCCTGGGCTTCGCCGCCGCCGGAGCGCAGGAGTTCTCCGTGCCGCACACCACGACCTCGCTCGCCTGCTTCCTGGTGGGCGCGGTGTCCGGCGGCCGAATGCTGAAGCGAATGGGCGGCCGGCCGCGCCGGACCCGGGCCCGGGCCGCCCTGGCCGCCGAGGCGGCACCGGTCGGGACGGCGGCGGTCGTGGCCCTGGCCGTCCCCGCCACCGGCGGGGTCACGTACGCGCTGATCGGCCTGACCGCCTTCGCGATGGGCCTGCGCAACGCGACCGTGCGCAAGCTGGCGGTACCGGGCCTGGCGACCACGACCGTGGTGACCATGACCCTGACCGGGCTGGCGGCCGAGTCCCCGCTGGGCAGCGGGTCGGGCGGGAGGATCCGGCGCCGGGCCGCCCTGGTGGTCGCCCTGTTCACGGGCGCCTCCGCCGGCGCCTGGCTCGCCCTCCATCGGGGGCCGGGGCTCCCGCTCCTGGTCGCCGCGCTCCTCGTGGCGGCACTTGCGGTGACGGTGTCGGGGCAGGAGGACTAGCTCGTACCGCACCAGGCGACGTTCGCCCCGTCGCGATGCCCGGCACGCACTCTCGCTGCACCGGAGGAGAAGCCCGGGTACATCCCGTACGAGGGCTTTTGGCCGGCGCACCGAGAGCAGCACGCACGGACGCCGCACCTCGACGGGCGAACGTCACCTGCCGCGGCACCGGCGCACCGCGGGGTGCGAGGAGCGGGCCGTACACACCCGGGGGCTTCCGGGCTCCGCCGCAGGGTCCCCGCCCCGCCGGCCGCCGTTCGACTGCGGACGGGGGCCGCCCGCAAGGGCCGGAGCACGCCCGCACGGCCGGTCGTGGACGCGCGGGAGACGTCCCGGGATCAGCCCGGAGCTCCGTCGCGGACCAGCTCGCGGCGCGCGGGCCCGACGGCCGCGGCCACCGGCCCGGCCGCCCTCGCCCGCGGCCCCTGGAGCAGGTACGTCAGCCCGAATCCGGCGCCGACCACGACGGCACCGCCCACCGCGTCGAGCACCCAGTGGTTGCCGGTGCCGATGATCGCGGACACGGTGAAGAAGGGGTGCAGCAGGCCGAGCGCCTTCATCCACCACCTCGGGGCGAGGATCACGATCACCAGCCCGCACCACAGGGACCAGCCGAAGTGCAGCGACGGCATCGCCGCGTACTGGTTGGTCAGCTCGGTGAGGGTGCCGTAGTCGGGCTTGGAGAAGTCCTGCGGGCCGTTGACCGTGTCGACGATGCCGAGGCCGGGCATCAGGCGGGGCGGGGCGAGCGGGAAGAGCCAGAACCCGACGAGGGCGAGCACGGTGGCGAAGCCGATCGCCGAGCGGGCCCAGCGGTAGTCGACGGGGCGCCGCCAGTACAGCACCGCGAGGATGGTCAGCGGCACCCCGAAGTGGAAGGACTCGTAGTAGAAGCTGAGGAAGTCCTCCAGCCAGCCCGTTCCGGCGACGAAGCGGTTGGCGCCGCGTTCGACGTCCAGGTGCAGGAAGCGTTCGAGGCCGAGGATCAGGTGGCCGTGGTCCTCGGCGCGGGCCCGGCCGCCGCTGCCCGAGTCCCCGGCCGCGGCGAGGCGGATCTTGGCGTACACGGAGTACGTGATGCGGATCAGCAGCAGCTCGAACAGCAGGTTCGGTCGGGTGAGCACACGGCGCAGGACCGGCACCGCGGACCGGCGCGGCCGACGGGCGGACACGGGTGCGGCGTACTCGGTGGGTACCGGGTTCAGGAAGAAGGGGGAGCTGCGCAGCAGGAAGGGGACGGCGGTGGCCGCGGCGAGAGCGGTCAGCAGCACCAGGTTGTCGATGAGCGGCTCGAACAGCGGCTTGTTCGGCAGCAGCATCCTCGCCGGAAGCGTCATCACCAGCAGCACGGCGACCGGCCAGACGTACCGGTCGGAGGCCCGTCTGCCGACCCGGCCGACGACCGCGAGCAGCACCCACAGCAGTTGGTGCTGCCAGGCCGTCGGAGAGATCGCGACGACCGCGCAGCCGGTGACCGCGACCGCGAGGAGCAGCTGGCCGTCACGCGCGTACCGCACACCGCGGCGCACACCGAGGACGGCGACGACCGCGCCCGTGAGCAGGAAGAGGGCGATCTCCGCGGGGCCGTTGAGGCCGGCGCGGAGCAGGGCGCCGTGCAGGGACTGGTTGGCGAGGGCGTCCGCCTCGCCGCCGAGGCCGACGCCGGCCATGTGGTGGACCCAGTAGGTGTGGGAGTCGTCCGGCATGGCGACCCACGCCAGCAGGGTGCAGGTGGCGAAGGCGGCGCCGGCCGACCGGGCCGCGGTGCGGCGGCCGGTGAGCCACAGCAGCGGCGCGAACAGCAGCACCGTCGGCTGGAGCGCGGCGGCGAGGCCCACGCACAGCCCGCCGGCCCGCTCCCCGCGGACGACGAAGCAGCCGGCCAGGACGAGCAGCACCGGGATGATGCTGGTCTGGCCGAGCCACAGGGCGTTGCGCACCGGCAGCGACAGCACCAGCAGACTGACCGCGACGGGGGCGGCGAGCTGCGAGGTGCGTCTGCCGACCGGCTGGGGCAGGGCCCGGGCGGCGACCAGGCCGAGGGCGACGACCAGGAGCAGGGTGCCGAAGGTCCAGCCCCAGCCGAGCGCCTGTTCGGCCGCCCGGGTGAGGGGCTTGAGGACGAGCCCGCCGAAGGGGGTGCCGGTGAACCGGGTGGAGTCGTAGAGCGAGCCGCTGACGTGCAGGACGCCCGCCGGGCCGACCCAGGTCTCCAGGTCGATCAGGCGTTCACCGCGCGGGCTGTTGAGGACGACGGCCACCTGACGGGCGGCGAGCACGGCCGCGACCAGCCACAGGGTCAGCCGCAGTGCGTGCAGCCGCGCCCCGGCCGCGTTCACGGCCGTCGCTCCGAACGCCTTTGCCGGTCGCCCGCTCCGCTCCGCTCGCGCCAAGCTCGTCGTCCTCCCGCCCCATCCGTCCCCCGCGTCCGGCACGAGGGATCGCCTTCGCGCACCTTACGAGGCGCGCACCGCCCACGGACAGAGACGCACGCAACCGCCGCTTCACCTGGCGGCCGCGTTCCTTTCGCCCGCACGACGATAGTCCGACGGCGGCCCGGTCGCCTCCGCGCGGGACCGGGACGGCGCGGAGGCGGAACCGGGACGGTGGCGGGCGACGACGCCCGCCCGTGCCGGAACGGGCCCGCACCTCCCGGCATGCGTGCACTGTGCAGCGAGCAGCATACCGTCCGTGACGGTCGGGAGGGCCCGATGCGGCGCGGGGAGTGCACGGGGCGGCGGGTCGGCGGATTCGGTGGCGAGCGGCCGGGGGCGCGTGTGACGCCACACAGGCCCCGCACGCCTCGCCCGCCCCGCCCTCCCCCAGCCGCCCCCGGTTCTCTGAAATCCTGGGGCGGGCATCGGTCGAGGACGAAGGGCGGGCAGTGCGCATGAGCGGTTCACAGCTGTGGGACGACGTCGACTTCTACTTCTCCAGCCACCTCGCGCCGGACGACGAGGTGCTGCAGGCGGCCCTGCGGGACAGCGAGGCCGCCGAACTGCCGCACGTCAACGTCACCGCGCCGCAGGGCAAGCTGCTGCAGCTCCTCGCCCAGATCCAGGGCGCGCACGCCATCCTGGAGATCGGCACGCTCGGCGGCTACAGCACCATCTGGCTGGGCCGCGCCCTGCCCGCCGACGGGCGCCTGGTCTCCCTGGAGTACAGCGCCAGGCACGCCGAGATCGCCACCCGCAACATCGCCCGTGCGGGTCTCGACGGAATCGTCGAGGTGCGGATCGGCCCGGCCCTGGAGTCGCTGCCCAAACTCGCCGACGAGAACCCGCCCCCCTTCGACCTGGTCTTCATCGACGCGGACAAGGCGAACAACGCCCACTACCTGGAGTGGGCGCTGCGCCTCACGCGGGCCGGCAGTGTCATCGTCGTCGACAACGTGGTCCGCGAAGGCCGGGTCGCCGACAGCGGCAGCACCGCGCCCGACGTGCAGGGAACCCGCGCGGCCATCGAGCTGATCGCCGCCCACCCGAGGCTGTCGGGGACGGCGATCCAGACGGTCGGCAGCAAGGGGTACGACGGTTTCGCGCTGGCCCGGGTCCTGGCCTGAGGCCGGGCACCACCCGCGCCCGAACGGGGCCGGGGCGCCACCGTGCCGGGCGCGGGGCGGAGCGTGCGGGGTGCCCTCGTCCGGGCCGCGAGCCGTCCGTCAGGCCTCGTGGTAGAAACCCACGTTGACGCTGCGCGGGCCGGTGCGGTCCACGACGACGACCTCGCCCGCGGCGCCGCGCGGCAGGCCCACGCTGCCGCCGTAGGTGAGGGGCTGGGCGTACTCGCCGACCACCAGCCGGACTTCGGAGGACGGGTCGGACTGGGACCCGCGCAGCCACGTCAGCCGCCAGCCCCCGTCGGGCCCGCACACGAACTCCAGGTGGACGCGCGAGACGAACAGCCAGTCCTCCGGCGTCACGAGGCGGCACGCGGACGCGTCCCGGCCCACACGCAGCACGGCGCCGGGTTCGCTCGGCGCGTCGGCCATGAGCATGCCGGCCGTGGCACCCGCGTCCGCCCCGGAGACAGTGGCCATGGTGAGTTCGAGCACGTGCGCTCCTTCGTGAGGTGACCTGGCGCGACGTCGTCCGACGCCCTTCGCCCGGTGGCCGGATCGGCTCCCGGCGGCATGATAGGACGCCAGGTCGGGCCGCGTCCGGCACAATGGCCCCATGAGCGAGCGAAAGCCACCGGGGGTGAGCTTCGACTCCTGGACGGACAAGCAGATCCGCGACGCCGAGGCACGCGGCGAGTTCGAGAACCTGCCGGGCGCCGGCAAACCGCTTCCGCGCGATGTCGAGGCGGCCTACGACGAGCAGTGGTGGATCAAGCGGAAGCTGGCCCGTGAGGGCATCTCGGTCCTGCCACCGGCGCTGGCGCTGCGCAAGGAGGCCGAGGACGCGCTCGTCGCGGCGATCGCGGCGCCCTCCGAGCGGATCGCCCGGAAGATCGTCACGGACGTGAACGTGAAGATCCGCGACATGATGTACAAGCCGCCGCCCGGGCCCCCGCTCGGGATGAAGCCGTACGACGTCGAGGAGGTCGCGCGGCGGTGGCGGGAGCGCCGGGAGCGGTGAGGGCCGGCCGCGCTCACAGATGCAGCAGGCGTTGCGCCGGCTCGCGGTAGTCCCGCAGAGCGAGCCGGAGTTGCTCGGTGTCCGCGGGGGCGGCGGTGCCGGTGCCCGCGGCGGGCCCGCCGTCGCCGGCGTCCGCGGTCTGCCAGGACGTGCGCAGGGTGCGCCGCCGTCGGGTCAACGCCTCCGTGCAGCGGGCGGCGATGTCCTCCAGCACCTGGTCGGCGTCCGCCACGGCGTCGCGGGGGCCGTCGACGAACCGGGAGACCGCGTGGGCGAGCCGCTGCTCCAGCCGCTCGGAGTCCTCGTGGGGTTGCCCGCCGAACGCCGGGCGAACAGGCCCGGGGTGGGAGGCGCGGCGGGGCGGCCCGGAGGCCGCGGTCCCGGCCCCGCGGTGCGGACACATGCCGCCAAAGCGTTTGCGTCCCGGGCCGGGCTTCCCCCGACAATGGACCGTGCCCGCTTGGACCGTAGCTCCGGAAGCCCCCGACTCCCCCGCCGCAGCCGCGCTCTGGCGGGCGTACTACACGGAGGTCAGCGACCGCTGGTACCTGCTGCACGAGGGGCGCCGCACCGACCCCGCGGAGCTGGAACGCGAGATCGCCGCCGAGCGCGGCGCGGACCTCGCCGCGCCGCGCGGCCGGTTGCTGGTGGCGCGGTGCGACGGCGAGCCCGCCGGCACCGCGGGCGTACGGCTGCTGGACGCGGCGACGGCCGAGCTGAAGCGGGTGTTCCTGCTGCCGGCGATGCGCGGCAGGGGCGGCGCGGCGCTGCTGGTGGGCGCCGCCGAGCAGGCCGCACGGGAACTCGGCGCGAGGCGGATGGTCCTGGACACCCGCGGTGATCTGGTCGAGGCGCGGGCCCTGTACGCGCGCCTCGGCTACGCCGAGACCGAGCCGCACAACGACGACGTGTACGCCGAGCACTGGTACGGCAGGTCCCTCAGCCGAACGGCGTCGCCGGCCGCGGTTCCCCCGGCCGTTCCCGCTCCGAGCCGCACAGCTCCTCGTTGAGCTCCCGTACCAGCTGCGCCAGGTCGGTCGGCCGGTCCGGCCCCCACCAGTCGCCCAGCAGCTCGGCGAGGGAGGCCTCACGGGCCCGCGCCAGCCGTGCGGCCACCTCGCGGCCGGTGTCGGTGAGGACCAGCTCGACGCCGTACCGGCGGGCGAGCCGGCGCTCCTCCAGTTGGCGGGCGGCCTCCAGGACGATGTGCAGCGGCACGGGGCCGCGCTCGGCGAGCGGGGCGGGTTCGACTGCGCCGTACCTGTTGATCCGCAGCAGCAGCCAGCTCGCCCCGGGCAGCAGGTCGTAGCCGGCCCGCTCGGTGATGGTCCGGTAGATCTCACGGCGGCCCTCGCGGGTGCCGAGCACGGACAGCGCCCGGCACACCTCGTCGTACGAGGAGCGCTCGACCGGGTTGCTGGCGAGGGTCTCGGTGACGTCGGGGGCGGTGACCGAGGCGCGCAACCGGTCCTCCTTGAGGAACCAGGCGAGGACGAAGCCCGCGGCGGCGACCGGCGCGGCGTACAGGAAGACGTCGGTGATGGAGGTGGCGTAGGCGTGCAGGGCCGGCGGGCGCAGGTCGGGCGGCAGGGCGGCGATGCCGCGCGGGTCGGCCTCCAGCGCGTCCACCGAGGTGCCGGGCGGCAGGGTGACGCCGCGGAAGGCGTCGGTGAGCTGGTCGCCGAGACGGTTCGCGAAGATCGTGCCGAAGACGGCGACGCCGAAGGAGGCGCCGATGGAGCGGAAGAAGGTCGCTCCCGAGGTGGCGACGCCGAGGTCCTCGTAGGAGACGGCGTTCTGCACGATCAGGACGAGGACCTGCATCACCAGGCCGAGGCCGAGCCCGAAGACGAAGAAGTAGCCGCTCATCTCCGCGGTCGAACTGTTCTCGTCCAACTGGTGCAGCAGGAGCAGGCCCAGCGTGGTGACGGCCGTGCCGGTGACGGGGAACACCTTCCAGCGGCCGGTACGGCTGACGATCTGCCCGGACAGCGTCGACGACAGCAGCAGCCCGAACACCATCGGCAGCATGTGGACGCCGGACATGGTCGGCGACACGCCCTGCACGATCTGCAGGAAGGTGGGCAGGTAGGTCATCGCGCCGAACATGGCGAAGCCGATGATGAAGCTGATGGCCGCGGCGAGGGTGAAGGTGCGGATGCGGAACAGCGAGAGCGGCAGGACGGGTTCGGCGGCCCGCCGCTCCACGGCCGTGAGGGCGACGGCCAGCACGACGCCCAGGACGGCGAGTCCGACGATCTGCGGGGAGCCCCAGCTCCAGGTGGTGCCGCCGAGCGAGGCGACCAGCACCAGGCAGGTGGCGACCGAGGCGATGAGGAAGGTGCCGAGGTAGTCGATGACGTGCCGGCTGGCCTTGCGCGGGATGTGCAGGACGGCGGCGATGACGGCGAGGGCGACGACGCCGACGGGCAGGTTGACGTAGAAGACCCAGCGCCAGCTCAGGTGCTGGGTGAACAGCCCGCCGAGCAGCGGCCCGAGCACACTGGTCGCGCCGAACACGGCACCGAACAGGCCCTGGTACCGGCCGCGTTCGCGGGGTGGGACGAGGTCGCCGACGATCGCCATCGACAGCACCATCAACCCGCCCCCGCCCAGGCCCTGCACGGCGCGGAAGGCGATGAGCTGGGGCATGTTCTGCGCCATTCCGCACAGCGCGGAACCCGCCAGGAAGATGACGATGGCGATCTGGAACAGCCTCTTGCGGCCGTACTGGTCACCGAGCTTGCCCCACAGCGGCGTCGCCGCGGTCGAGGCGAGCATGTACGCGGTGACCACCCAGGAGAGATGGTCGAGGCCGCCGAGGTCGCTGACGATGGTCGGCAGCGCCGTCGACACGATGGTCTGGTCGAGAGCGGCCAGCAGCATGCCCAGGAGCAGGGCGCCGATGGAGACCAGCACGTTTCCGGTGACCTGCTCCCGCCGCCGGTCGGCCGTGTCGGCGTGACCCGCCACCGTCATGACGACCTCCCGGGGTCGGAAACCGTGTGTGAACCGTCCACTGCGACTTCCATCGTGAGGGGTGTGACCGTTTATGGCCTGTTGAGTCCTCTCGACGGCCCGGTCTTACGGGGGTTGGGCCATCCGGCGTGAAGGAGATCGGCATAATCTCTGGAATTCGGATGGGGAGGGGCGAACACGTGGACGAACGCGGGACCGGGCCACAGGCACGTCAGTGCCCGGAATGCGGCGCGCCGAGGGGGGCGGACAACACCCCCTCGTGCGCCTGCGGGCAGCGGGCGTCCGACGCTCTGCGCGACGCCCGGTCGGCGGAGCAGGCCGCGGTGGAGGACTTCGACCCGCTGCGCATCCGGCCCTACGTGGAACTGGAGGACACCGCGAACGCACCCGCCGCGCGACCCACCGGGAGCGGGCGGCACGCGCGGCGCCCGCAGGGCGACACGCCCGGCGCCGGGGCCGCCGGCGGCGCGGGTGCGCGCGCGGCGGCCGGGTCCGCAGACGCGGTCGACGAGACGATGGCACTGCGCGCGGTGGCGCCGTCCCCGCGGACGCCGGCCCCCCAGCCGCCGGGCGCCCTGGACGCCTCCGGTGCCGCACCCGCGGGAACGGCGGCCGAGGCGGCCGGAACGACGGCGCCCGCCCGAACCCCCGATGCCGCCGGGCCGGCCGGAGCCGTCGAGGAGACGATGGCTCTGCGCGCCGTGCCCCCGTCCCCGTCTCCGCGGCAGCCGGGTCCGACTGCCGCCGCGGATGTCCCGGACGCGACTGCCGTGCTCCCGGCCCCGCTTGCGCCGCCGGTGAGCCCGCCGAACGCGACGGACCTGAGCCTGTTCGAGGGAGCGGGAGCGGCTCCCGGCCGCGGTGCGGACCTGTACGGCCTCGACGGGCGGACCCGGGGCCGGCGCGGCCGGAAGGACCGTGCGCGCCGCCGCGGCGTCGTGCTGGGCGTGAGCGGGGCGGTCGCGGGGGTCGTGGCGGTGGCGGGCCTGGCGAGCGGGCTGTTCTCGTACGAGTCGCCGTCCCGGGACGACGCCGCGTCGAAGGACGTGCGGGCGGCCGTGCCGGACACCACGACGAGCGCGGCGCAGGAGCCGGCGTCGCCGACGGCATCGACCGCGTCGGCGAGTGCCTCCTCGGCGTCCCCGTCGCCGTCCTCGTCCAGCGCGTCGCCCTCGGCGTCCCCGTCGGAGTCGGCGTCGGAGTCGAACGGGTCACCGGCCCCGTCCCGGTCGGCGCCGTCCAGTCCGGACCCGGCGGTGACGGCGTCGACGTCGACCGCGACGGCGAGCGAGCCCGCTCCAGCCCTGGGGCCGTCGACCGAGGCCCCGGTGCTGCGTCGCGGCGACAAGGGCCCGGAGGTCACCGAGCTGCAACTGCGCCTGCGTGAGCTCCGCCTGTACGGGGGCGACGTCAACGGCCGCTTCAACGGCAAGGTGGAGGACGCCGTGGGCCGCTACCAGCGGGCCCGTGGGATCCGCTCGGACCCCCTGGGCGTGTACGGGCCGGAGACGCGGTCGATGCTGGAGGCGGAGACGCGGGAGCCCTGACGCGGCGGCGCATCGCCGCGCGGGCGAGGACGCGGTGATCCGCGGGGCGTCGCGCGGTGCGGACGCCGGTGCTTCGGCCGGCCGGTCGCGGAACCCGGTCCGCGGGCGCCCGGCGCGTCCCGTCCGGGGCTCCGTCCGTGGGCCCGTGCCGGGCGCCTGGTCAGGCCACGTGCAGCCGCAGGGCGGCGCCGTCCGTGTCGGCCTCGACGCGCACGTGGGTCAGGTCCGCCACCCACGCGTCGGGCCGGTAGGCCCGTGCCCGCGGCCCCACGCCCACGACGCGCATCCCGGCGGCCCGTCCCGCGGCGATCCCCGCTCCGGAGTCCTCGAACACCACGCAGTCCTCCGCGGCGGCCCCCAGCTCCGCCGCCCCCTTCAGGAAGCCCTCGGGGTCCGGCTTGCTGGCCCCGACGGACTCGGCGGTCACCCGCACGTCCGGCAGCGGCAGCCCCGCCGCGGCCATGCGCGCCGTCGACAGCGCCACGTCGGCGGAGGTCACCAGCGCGTGCGGCACCACCGAGGAGGTCAGCGAGGCCAGGAACTCCGGTGCCCCCGGCACCGGCACGACGCCGTCCATGTCGGCGGTCTCCTCGGCCAGCATGCGTGCGTTCTCGGCGAGGTTCTGCTGCATGGGCCGATGGGGCAGCAGCACCGCCATGGTGGCGTACCCCTGCCGTCCGTGGACGACCTTGAGCACCTCGTCGCCGTCGAGTCCGTTCCGCTCCGCCCAACGGCGCCAGATGCGCTCCACGACGGCGTCGGAGTCGACCAGCGTGCCGTCCATGTCGAGCAACAGGGCACGGGCGGTGAGAACGGTGGACGCGGCGGTGGCCGTCATCGGCAGCTCCGGGAATCTCGTGACGGGGATCAGCGGGTCGGGCCGGCCGGGCCCCGCGGGGACAAGGCGGCCCCGCCCGCCGGTCAGGGAGAACGAACGGGGACCACTTTGTTCCCCTACGGTACAAAACAATTCCGGCATCCCGCCACCGCCGCCGCGGATCGTTCACCCACCGTTCGGCTCGACGGCACCGGGAGCACCCTCACCCCGCGACCGCCTCCCACAGGCTCCACGCGCCGAGGCCCAGCATCAGCAGCGCCGCGATCCTGGTGATCAGCGGCAGCGGGACCCGCCTCATCAGCGCCTTCCCACCGACGATGCCCAGGCCGGCCACCGCCCACAGGGCCAGCACCGCACCGAGGCCGACGGAGAGCGGATCGTCGTAGCGCGCCGCGAGGTTGGCCGTCATGATCTGCGTGAGGTCGCCGAACTCGGCGACGAGGATGAGCATGAAGCCGGCCCCGGCGACCTTGGCGAAGGTCTGGTTCTCCGGCCTGCGGATCTCCTCGTCACCCTCGCCCTTCCCCCTCAGGAGCACCACGGCCCCACCCAGGAACAGCACGCCGGTGAGCGCGTGCACGACCTGCCGCGGCAGCAACGTCAGCACACTGCCGGCGGCCACCGCCAGCGTGACGTGCAGCGCGAACGCGGCGGCGACGCCGGCGAAGACATAGGAGGCCCGGTAGCGGGTGCCGAGCACGAGGCCGGCGAGCGCGGTCTTGTCGGGCAGTTCGGCAAGGAAGACGACGCCGAAGACGAGCGCCGAGACGGTGATGCTGACCAAGGTTCCTCGATCGGTCGGGGCCGCCCCACCGAGAGTGCTGCACACCACGCGCGGACGCCTCGGCACGGCAGCACACTCGGGCGCCCGCACCGAGGGGCGCGGGCGTGCACTGCTGGCCGAAGGTCTCGCTGACGGAATCCGCGATTCCGCCCCCGGGCGCCGGCTCAGCGCGAGCTGAGCAGTGTGTCGACGGTCCGGCGAAGAGCTACTCCCCTTCAACGCCGCCCATCGTACGCGACAAAAAGTTCGAGCCTCAACCTTGTCATGTCATGAACGCGACATTACTTTCTCACCCGGCGCACATCTCCCCGCAATACGGCGCCGCGAGCATTCCCCTCGCTCGTGCTCCAACACCCCCACTGCCCAAGGGAGTTCGCACATGCCGAAGTTCTACGCGCGTCGACGGTCGGGCATACTCGCCGCCCTCACCGGGCTCATCGCCTCCGCCGCCCTCTTCAACTCCCCGAGCGCCTCCGCCGCCCTCCCGACCCCGATCAGCGCCTCCACCGCCCGCACCTATCTCGCCCGACTCACCGTGGCCGCCGAGGACCGCACGGGCTACGACCGCGACCTGTTCCCGCACTGGATCACCATCAGCGGCAGCTGCAACACCCGCGAGACGGTCCTCGCGCGCGACGGCGCGAACGTCGTGACCAACTCCTCCTGCTACCCCACCAGCGGCCGCTGGTACTCCCCCTACGACGGCGCCACCTGGACCGCCGCCTCCGACCTCGACATCGACCACCTGGTCCCGCTCGCCGAGGCCTGGGACTCCGGCGCCGACGGGTGGACCACGGCGCAGCGGAAGGCCTTCGCCAACGACCTGACCCGGCCCCAGCTCATCGCCGTGACCGACAACGTCAACCAGGCAAAGGGCGACAAGGACCCGGCCCAGTGGATGCCGTCGCGCACCGCCTACCGCTGCACCTACGCGCGCGCCTGGGTGCAGGTGAAGTACTCCTACGACCTGTCGGTCGACTCCGCCGAGAAGACGGCCCTGCAGAACCACCTCGCGAACTGCTGACGGGCCGCGGACGTCCGGGATCTCCCCTTCCTCCGTCATCGTTCCGTACCGTACGGGCGACGGAGGAGGGGATCGCATGGCCGGACTGCGCCTGGGACCACTGCTGAGGTACACCGACGGCTCGTCCGCGACCGTGTGGGTCGAGACGAGCCGTCCCTGCACCGCCGAGGTGCGCGGCGCCGGCGGCGCCGGCGGCACGGCCCGCACCTTCCAGGTGGCGGGCCACCACTACGCACTGGTGACCGTGACCGGCCTGACGGCCGGCACGGCGACGGCGTACGAGGTCCTCCTCGACGGCGCCCGGGTCTGGCCGCCACCGGACTCCCGCTTCCCGCCCTCCGTCATCCGGACGCCGGGCGGGGACGGTCCGCTCCGCGTCTCCTTCGGTTCCTGCCGCTGGGCCGCCCGGCCGGCGACCGAGAAGGACCCGGCCGGGCCCGACGCACTGGGCGCGCTGGCCTCGCGGCTCGCCGCCGCGCCCGAGGGCGAACACCCCGACCTCCTGGTGCTGCTGGGCGACCAGGTGTACGCCGACGAGACCTCCCCGGCGATCCGCCGGCGGCTGGCCGCCCGCCGCGACCCGTCCGACCCGCCGGGCGGCGAGGTCGCGGACTACGAGGAGTACACCTGGCTCTACCACGAGTCCTGGCTCGACCCGGAGGTGCGCTGGCTGCTGTCCACCGTGCCGTCCGTGATGATCTTCGATGACCACGACGTCATCGACGACTGGAACACCTCCGCCGCCTGGCTCGCGGACATGCGGGCCACCGACTGGTGGCGGGAGCGGCTGCTGAGCGGGCTGATGTCGTACTGGGTGCACCAGCACCTCGGCAACCTCTCCCCGGCCGAGCTGGACGCCGACCCGCTCTTCGCCGCCGTGCGCGGCACCCCCGACGCCACCGAGACCCTGCGCGCCTTCGCCGCCGCCGCGGACGCCGACCCGTCCACGGCGCGCTGGAGCCACCGGCGCGACATCGGCCGCCTCCGGCTGCTCATGGTGGACACACGGGCGGCGCGGGTGCTGGAGGAGCAACGGCGCGCGATGCTCACCCCCGGCGAGGCGGCATGGCTGCGCGAGCAGGCGCTGGACCGGCCGGACTCCTGCGATCACCTGCTGGTCGGCACCTCGCTGCCGTGGCTGCTGCCGCACCTCGTGCACGACGTCGAGACCTGGAGCGCGGCGCTGTGCCTGGGCGGGAAGGGGGCCCGCTGGGCGCGCTTCGGGGAGCGGCTGCGGCGGCGGGCCGATCTGGAGCACTGGGCGGCGTTCCCGGCGTCCTTCGCGGCGCTGGCGGAACTGCTCGCCGAGGCCGGTTCGGGGCCGGACGCCCCGGCGACGGTGTGCGTGCTGTCGGGGGACGTGCACCACGCGTACACGGCCGAGCCGGCCTGGCCGGACGGCCGGGCCCCCGACGCCCGCGTGGTGCAGCTGACCTGCTCACCCGTGCACAACGCGGCCCCCGCGGCGATGCGGCTGGGCTTCCGCTTCGGGTGGAGCGCGGCGGCGCGGGCGCTGGGTCGCCGGCTCGCGCGGCACGGCGGCGGCCCGCGTCCGCCGGTGAACTGGCGCAGGACCGGCGGCCCCTGGTTCGGCAACCAGCTGATGACGCTGACGCTGCGCGGGCGTTCGGCCGTGCTGACGCTGGAACAGGCGCAGCCGAACGGCACGCTGCGCACGGTGGCGGAGTCCACCCTCGGTGATGGAGCTTGAAGTTGCAAGTAACAGTAAGGCATGCCTAACCTGAGCACTCATTCGGTAGCGATCAGAACCGAAGGAGTCACCCCCGCATGACCGGACGCCTCGACCGCGCCCTCCCCTATGTCCTCGCCCTCTTCCGCATCGTCGTCGGACTGCTCTTCGCCTGCCACGGCGCCGCCTCGCTCTTCGGCGTCCTCGGCGGCGCCGCGGGCACCGACGGAGGCACGATCACGGCCGGCGCCTGGCCGGGCTGGTACGCCGCCGTGATCCAGCTGCTCGGCGGCGGCCTGGTGCTGCTCGGCCTGGGCACCCGCGCGGCGGCACTGCTCGCCTCGGGCTCCATGGCGTACGCCTACTTCGACGTGCACCAGCCGACGGCGCTGTGGCCGCTCCAGAACGGAGGCGAGGCCTCCGCTCTGTTCTGCTGGGCCTTCTTCCTGCTGATGTTCACCGGCTCGGGAGCCTTCGGCCTGGACCGCCTGCCGGCCCGGCGCGCCGGACGGGCCGCGGATCCGGCCTCGGAGCGGACGCCGGTGGCCGTCTGACGCTCCGCCGGGCGTCGAGCCCCGCGGACGGCCGCCCGGCTCCGAGCCGGAACCCCATGCCCTGCCGCCCGCCCCATGCCGGAACCCCATGCCCCGCCGCCCGGCCCGCGCGAGGGCCCGATGCACGGCCGCCCACCCCCTCCAGGGCACCGCGGGCGACCGCTCCGGCGGGGCCGCCCGACGGCTTCTCCGGATCCCACCAGCCCCCGGGGCCCCTCCGCCCCACCTCCCGCGTACCCTGGGTGGCTGTCACAGGCCGCTCCTGCCGCTCCCCGCGACACCGCGGCTCGGTACGGCCCACGGGGGATACGGGGAGTCAGCGGTGCTGGAGAGTCTCGGACAGGTCGGCGCACTGACCGGCAGTCCATGGATCTACGCGGTGGTGGCCGCCTCGGTGCTGCTGGACGTCTTCGTACCGATCCTGCCGAGCGGCGTCCTCGTCATCGCGGCGGCGACCGCCGCGGCAGCAGGCACCGGGGCGGCGGCGGGCACGGATGCGGCCCGGGACCAGGTCCCCTCCGCCCTGTTCCTGATCCTGTCCGCCGCGACCGCGTCGGTGCTGGGCGACCTCGCGGTCTACCGCCTCGCCTGGCGCGGCGGCCCCCGCCTGGACCGCGCCCTCGCCCGCTCCCGCCGGCTGCGCGCCGCACAGGAACGTCTCGGCACGGCACTGACCAGAGGCGGCGGCGCGCTGGTCGTCCTGGCCCGGTTCGCCCCTGCCGGCCGCTCCGTCGTCTCCCTGACCGCGGGCGCGGCCCGCCGCCGGGCCCGCGACTTCCTCCCCTGGTCCGCTCTGGCGGGCCTGTCCTGGGCCGCCTACAGCACCGCCCTCGGCTACTTCGGCGCCCAATGGCTGGGGACCAGATGGCTGGCGACGGCGGTGTCCCTGGGCGCGCTCTTCGCGGCCGGGGCGGGCGCGACGTACCTGATGCGCCGCAGGCCCGCGGTCGCGGGCTGAGCACTCCCCCGGACCCGCCGGGCCGGGCCGTCCGCCGTCCGGGGCGCACCGACGCGGACGGCCGCGCGAGCTTCCCCGCGCCATTTCACCGCCCTGCCGAACAGCGGCGGGCGTCGCCCCCGTGCACACCGCCGAGTGGGCCGACCCCGGACCGGGGCGACCGGACCGGGCTGGTGACGGATCCCTGCGACGTATCCCTGTGACGGCAATCCGCCGGACCGGGACCGTCGCCCGTGCACGCCGGCCGCGCGGCCCGGCGGGTCCGGCGGGTCCGGCGGGTCCGGCGGGTCCGGCGGGTCCGGCGGGTCCGGCGACACGAACGACCCGCCGGGTTCCCGTCACGACCGGACGCCGGCGCCCCGTATCTCCAGCCCGTCCAGCAACTCCGCCGTGGCCTCGGCGATCGCGTCCACCGCCCGTTCGAACACCTCCCGGTTGTGGGCGGCCGGCGCCCGGAAACCGGACACCTTCCGCACGTACTGCAGGGCCGCTGCCCGAATCTCCTCCTCCGTCGCCTCCTCGGGCAACGCAGGCGGACGAAGAGTCTTGATGCTCCGGCACATGCCCCCAGTCTCGCGCGCACCACCGACAGCCGCCCTCCCCAGCCGACCGAACACCTGCGATGATCACTGCCGAGGCGGCCACCGACCACGGGGCCGACCGACGAACAAGGAGCCACCCAGCATGGCGCACGACAAACTCACCATCGCCGTCCTCGGCCCCGGAGGCATCGGCGGCCTGCTCGCCGCCCTCCTCGCCCGTGCCGGCCACCGCGTGGTCTGCCTGGCCGGAGACGAGACCGCGGCGGCCCTGGACGCGCACGGAATCCGCGTCCGCAGCGGCCGGTTCGGCGACTTCACGGTACGCACGCAGGCCGCCACCACACTGCGCGAACCGGTCGACGCCGCCCTCGTCACCGTCAAGCACACCACCCTCGACACCGCCCTCGACCGCCTGCCCGCCGCGGCACTCGGCGACGCCCTCGTCGTACCGTTCCTGAACGGCGTCGAGCACCCGGACGTACTGCGCACCCGCTACCCGGCCGACCGGGTCGCCCCGGCCGTCATCCGGGCGGAGTCGACCCGCGTCGCGCCCGGCGTCATCGACCACGGCAGCCCGTTCGCCGAGATCGACCTGGCCGGCGACACCGTGCCGCGCGACCGGCTGGAGAGGCTCGCTCGGGCCCTGTCGGAGGCGGGCCCGACGACCCGTGTGCTCGACGACGAGACGGCGGCCCTGTGGGCGAAGATGTCGTTCCTCGCACCGTTCGCCCTGCTCACCACCCGCCACGGCGTCCCGATCGGCGACATCCGCACCCGGTACCGCGACGAGCTGACCGCCCTGGTGGAGGAGACCGCGGCGGTCAGCGGCGCCTGCGGCGGACCCGCGGACCCGGCCGGGGCCCTCGCCCGCTACGACGCCTTCCCGCCGGGGACGAAGTCCTCCATGCAGCGCGACGCCGAGGCGGGCCGCCCGCTGGAACTCGACGCGATCGGCGGGGCGTTGCTCCGCGCGGCGCAGCGGCACGGGGTGGCCGTGCCGGTGACCGCACGGCTGGTGCGGGACCTCACCCGCTGACATCCCGCACGCCCCTCGGCCGGGGACGTCCCGCACGGCTCCCCGGCTGAGGGCGCCGACCGCGACCGCTCCCGCCGGACGGCGCAGCGGGGGGCGTCGGCGACCTGGGGCGCCGCGGGGTGCGCCGGGGCGACGCGCCGTGGGGTGGCGTGCGGCGGCGCGAACCGAGGCGCCCTGGCCGCGTTCCGGCATCCCCGCGTTCCGGCGGCATCCCCCGCATGCCGCCGGAGCGGGCCGCGCCTGTGGCGCGCGCCGGGGCCGCCCGTCCGAGAGGTGCAGGCGTCCGGTGGCCGACGCCGCCCCGCCCCGCTGTACCGCCGGGCTGCCGCAGTACCCGCCGCTCGCGCCGTACCGCGGTTCTTCGCGGCGGCGCCGACCCCTGTCCCGGCGTTCCGGAGCGGACCCGCCACAGGGAGCCGCCGGAGAGGGGGACGACCCGGCTCGCTCACTCGTTCGCATGAACCGGAGGAACGGACTCGCCTTGCAAAATCGAACAGGCGTAGCATTGGCGCGTGGCTGCGACCTACGACTTCCCCAGTGATCTCCGGGCCGGCCAGGAGGAGCTGCATCAGGTCCGGGCCGAGCTGTCGGCCCTGCTGAAGCGGCTCCCCTGGTCGGTGGAGCCGCTGGACGGCTTCAGCGACACCGACGGCTGGCGCAAGGTGGAACGTCCCGCCTCCCCCGGCTGGACGCCGGACGAGCAGGCCGAGGTCGAGAAGCTCCGGCGCCGCGAACACGAACTCGCGGTCTTCGTCAGCACCCACCGCTTCTGGTCGGAGGTCGCCGCCGACAGCCGGGTGGAAGCCCGCATGCGCCTCAAGCACGCACACGGGACCCCGCCCGGCGACGACGACACGGACCAGCGGCCTACGAACGGCGGCCCAGGAGCCCCGTCATCTCCTTGATCTCGGCGTTCTGCGCGCTGACGACGGCTCCGGCCAGCACCTTGGCGGGCCCGTAACGGCCCTGGTCCTGCTCGGACCTGGCCATGTCCACCGCACCCTTGTGGTGCTCGATCATCAGGCTCAGGAACTGGGTGTCGAAGTCCTCGCCGGAAGCCTTCTCCAGCTTCGCCATGTCCTGACCGCCCATCATGCCGGGCATGCCCGGCATGGCCGAGGCGCCCTGCGGCACGTCCTCGCCCCACACGGTCAACCAGCCGCTCATGGTCGTGATCTCCGGGTCCTGGCCCGCGCGGATGCGCGACGCGAGGTCCTGGACCTGCGCGGAGGAGGCCCGCCCGGCGGCGAGCTCGGCCATCCGCAGCGCCTGGCGGTGGTGCGGGATCATGCCCTGCGCGAAGGCGACGTCCTGGGCGTTGTGCGCCGCCTCGGCGGGCGCGGCCGACGCGGAGGGAGCCGCCGCGACACGCTCCTCCTGCCCGCTGCCGCAGGCGGCGAGCAGGGCGGCGGCGGTCACGGCGACCGCGGCGAGGCCCGCACGGCGGGCGAGGGTACGGGTGCTGCTGATGTTGCTCATGGGTGTTCGGTTCCACATCCCGCGGGCAGGGCATCCGGGCACGGCGAAGACACCCCTGACGGCCGAAGGCGAGAGGGAGACGTCAGGCCCGCCCGGCGACCGGAGGCACGAACGCCCTCAGCAGGTCCGTTCGCGGAGCCGGCTCCAGGTTCCCACCGCCTCGCGCCACGGCGGTCGGCGCTCTTGTACCGACGGCACGCTCCTCGGCCGCGCGTACTCCGTGAAGGGCGTCGCCCGGTTCACGCAGGAGGCCGGGTTCCGGGAACGGGGAGTTGCCGCGCCGCGGAGGCGAGGTGAGGGCGGCCGGGAGTCGGCTCCCGAGCATTCCCCGAATGATCTGCGGAGGCCCCCCGCGGAAAACGCGGGGGGCCTCTGTCCTGGGTGGGCGCGGACGGTTTCGAACCGCCGACATCCTGCTTGTAAGGCAGGCGCTCTACCCCTGAGCTACGCACCCGAGAACGAGTCGACAGCCTACATTGCCGGGGGCGGTCCTCCGCAAACCCCGGACGGCAGACGGCAGGGGGGATAACCCCCGGGCGGATCAGGTGGTCCGTCGGATCCCGGGACCGTGCCGCGGTCCCTAACGTCGAGGGGAGACGCACCACCGCAGGAGTGCGCAGCCCAGGGGGAGATCATCGTCATGGCCCGTTCCTTTTCCGCCCGCGCCGTCGCCGTCGCCGCCCTGGCCGCCGTGCTCGCCGCAGGGGCCACCGGCTGCGGGGCCTCCCCCGGCGACGACAAGGACCCCGACCACCGGACCTTCGCCCTGCAGGGCAGCACCCTCACCGTCGACTCCGACGACTCGGCGCTGGAGATCGTCGCCGCGGGCGGGAACGCGGCGGGGCAGGTGCGCGTGACCCGCTGGTTCGCGGGGTCGGTGCTGGTCGGGTCGGGGCCGAAGGTGTCCTGGTCCCTGAAGGACGACCGGCTGGTGCTGCGGGTGCACTGCTCCGGGTTCGTCGCCGACTGCGCCGCCCGGCACCGGATCGAGGTGCCCCGCGGCGTCGCCGTCACCGTGGAGGACGGGGACGGCAGCGTGCGGGCGCGCGGGTTCCGGGACGCGCTCAGCATCCGCACCGGCGACGGTTCCGTGCACGTCACCGACACCAGTGGTCCGCTGACGCTGCGCACCGGCGACGGATCGGTGCACGCCGAGGTCGCCTCGCGGGACGTCAGCACGCACACCGGGGACGGTTCGGTACGGGTGGAGCTGAGTGCCGTACCGGACCGGGTGGAGGCCGTCAGCGGGGACGGGTCGGTGACGCTCTCCGTGCCCCGCGCCACCTACCGGGTGTCCGCGTCGAGCGGCGACGGCCGCGTGCGGGTGTCCGTGCCGCGGGACGACTCCAGCCCGCACCGGGTGTCCGTGCGCACCGGCGACGGCGGAATCACCGTGCGCACGGCGAACTGAACGGCCCGTGTGTTCGTCTTCAACCGGTGGGAGAATGACACCTGGCCGGGCCGAACACTGCACGGGAGAGGGATGTGACGGCGACACCATCGCAGCCGTACTCGTCGCCGTCGATGCCGTACGCGCGCGCCGCGCGGGACGCGCTCGTCCTGATGGGGCTGCCGCTCGTGGCCGCCCTCGCGCTTCCCGCCGCGTTCGCGGGCGGCGGCACCCGGCGCTGGTTCGGCGGACGCGCGGAGAGCCAGCGGGCGGAGGCGCAGGCCGCGAAGGACGCCGCGGCGGCCGCCTTCTACGAGCTGGACACCGCCCAGCGGGATCTGCGGATCTCGGTGGAGACGATCACCGCCGTCGACAACTCGCCCCCCGCCCGCCGCGCCGTCGCCGATTTCGAGGCGCTCGGGCGGCGTATCGACGAGGTCAGCCACCAGTACATCTCCGCCGTGGACGCGCACGACCTCGACCGGGACGACCTGGAAGCCTCGGCCGCCGCCCGGGCGCGGACCGACCTGACCCGGGCCAAGGACGAACTGGAGCGGGTCAAGGGGGAGCTGGACCGTTTCGCCGGCGGGCTCGGCCCGCTGCTCGGGAAGGCCGAGACGCAGCTCGCCCGCGTGGCCCCCGCCGTGGAGCGGGCCCGGCAGGGGCTGCTCGCCGCGTCCGACGCCCTCGACGCCGCACGGCAGTCGGGGCTGCGGGCCGACGACCTCGCGGCCCGGCTCGCCGCGCTGTCGCCCGAGCTGACCCGGCTCAACCAGGGCGCGGGGCAGCACGGCGTCACACCGACGCTGGAGCGGGCCGAACGGGTGGCGCGGGAGGCCGAGGCCATCCGGGTGGAGGCCGGGCGGCTGCCGGAGCAGGCCGCCGAGATCGACCACCGGCTGGTGTCGCTGCGCACCCGCGCGCAGGCGCTGACGACCCGCGCCGGGCAGGTCGAGCCCGTCCTCAGCGAGCTGCGGCGGCGGTTCGCGGCCGCGTGCTGGCAGGATCTGCAGCGGGTGCCCGAGCTGGCCGCGGAGAATGTGCGGCAGGCCGAGCGGAAGCTGGCGGAGGCGCGGGCCGCCCGCGAGGAGCAGCGGTGGCCGGACGCGACGGCGCTGCTGTCCACGGTGCGGGCCCTGCTGAACACCACCGACGAGGCCGTGTCCGCCGCCGGAGACCGGCTGAACAGGCTCAACGCGGTGCAGCGGGATCCGCAGCAGGAGATCGAGCGGACCCGGTTCGCGATCCGGGACGCACAGCGGCTGGCCATGGCGGGGCGGACGACGCCGGATCCGCGGCATGCGCGTCCACTGGACGAGTCGGTGGCCCGGCTGGACCGTGCCGTCGCCACACTGGAGAGCGGGCGGCATCCCGACTACTGGCACTTCCTCACCGAGACGGAGGCGGTGAGGGAGACGGTGGCGCGGGTGGTCGGGCAGATCCGCCAGGACCGGGGCACGGGCGCCGCCCACTGAGCTGCCGCGCGCGGGCCGCACCCGGTTAACCTGTGCGCATGCCTCGCTATGAGTACCGCTGCCGTACCTGCGGCGACACCTTCGAGATGAGCCGTCCGATGGCGGAGTCCTCCGCCCCCGCGAGCTGCCCCGCCGGGCACGACGACACGGTGAAGCTGCTGTCGACGGTGGCCGTCGGCGGCACGGCGGCCGCGTCCGCCGCCCCGGCGCCCGGGACCGGCGGCGGGGGCGGCTGCTGCGGAGGCGGCTGCTGCGGCTGACGCCGGGACGGCCCGCGGGGGCCGGGCGCCTGCCGCCCGCCCCCCGGCCCGGGGGCGGTCTACCCCTGCGGGCGGGAGGCCCTCAGGAACTCCCTGAGGATGCGCTCCCCCGCCAGTACGCCCCGCTCCGGCAGGGTGGTGATCCGCGGTGCCGTCCAGCCCGCGTCGGCGAGTTCGCCGTGGCCGGGGCGCCAGCCCCGGTCGGCGGCCAGGAGCAGGTCGGCGTCGAGGAGGGAGTCGCCGGCCGCCAGTGTCAGGTCGGCGCCCGTGCGGCGGGCGACCTCGCGCACGGCGGCGCTCTTCGTCAGCGGCTTCGGTACGGCGTAGATCTTGCGGCCCTGGAGGGACACGGTCCAGCCGCGGGGCTCCGCCCAGGCGCCGAGTTCCTTCACCCATTCCTCGGGCAGCAGTTCGCGCTCGACGACCAGGTAGGCGAAGAGGTCCTCGGCGACGCGGTGCTTGCGCACCCACGCCGGGTCGGCCGTGGTCGTCAGGTGGTGCCGCACCTCGGCCAGCGGCGCGCACTCGGCGGCCAGCCGGGCGGTGACCGTCGCGTGCCAGTCGCCGTCCGAGACCCCGTCGACCAGCAGATGGCCGCCGTTGGCGCAGATCGCGTACGTGGGCGCCGGGCCCGGCAGGTTGATGCGCAGGTACTGCTTGCGGGTACGGGTCGTGGTCGGGACGAACACCGCGGTGTCGATGAGATCCGTCAGCAGCTGTGCCGACGTCTCCGTCATGAACGACAGCGGTCTGCTCTCGTGGACCTCGACGCACAGCAGCCGCGGGGCCCGCGCGTCCGGCATGGTCAGGGCCAGGGCCGCCGCGGAGTAGATCAGCGTACGGTCGAGGTCGCTCGCCACCAGCACCGGCATCAGACGTTCACCGCCCTGCCGTCCGCACCGGTCGCGCCGCGCGTGAACCGGGGGTGGATCAGGCCGACGCAGGTGTACGGCAGGCCGGCGACCTCCTCGACGGGGACGCCGCGCTGCTCGGCGAGCAGCCGGACGTGGTCCAGGTCGGCGCCCGCCCCGGCACGGGCCAGGATCTTCCATGGCACGCGGCGCAGCAGGACGCGGGTGGTCTCACCGACTCCGGGCTTGATGAGGTTGACGTCGTGGATGCCGTACTCCTCGCTGATCCGCTCGACGGCGGCCCAGCCCTCCCAGGTGGGGGTGCGGTCACCGGCCCGGAGTTCCTTGACCGCGGCGTCCACGCTGTCGGCGACCTCGGGGAAGCGGGCGCAGACGGCGTCGAGGAAGGCCGCGGAGACGTCGGCGTCGGCGAGTTCGCGGTAGAACTTGGCGCCGTGGAAGTCGTGCGGGCCGACCAGGTCGGTGCGGAGCACGGTGCGGGAGATCAGGCCGGAGACGGTGGAGTTGAGGCAGGCGGAGGGGATGAGGAAGTCCTCCCGGGTGCCGTAGGTGCGCACGCAGGAGCCCGGGTCGGCGAGGACCGCGATCTCCGGATCGAAGCCGGTGGTGCCGTCGCCGGCCGCGAACTCGGCAAGGGCGTCGGCGAGTTCGCGGGTGATGGCGCCCTTGCCGGTCCAGCCGTCGACGAAGACGACGTCGGCGGGGTCGTGGTGGGCGGCCAGCCAGCGCAGCGCGTTGGCGTCGATGCCCCTGCCGCGCACGATGGAGACGGCGTAGTGCGGCAGGTCGAGGCCGTGGCGGTGCCGTGCCCACCGGCGCATCAGGACGCCGACGGGGGTGCCGGCGCGGGCCAGGGAGACCAGGACCGGCCGGGGGGAGCGTTCGGCGACGACGGTGTCGGTGACGACGCCGACGGCGTGGGCGAGGCGGCTCGCGGAGGCCTCCAGGGCGGTGCGGAACAGCTCCTGGTACTGCTCGCTCGGCTGGTACTCCACCGGCAGCGACTCGGCGTAGTGGGCGCCGCCGCTCTGGATGGCCTCCTCGCGCTCCTCGGTCGGCGCCTCCAGCGTCACGTCCGAGAGGTCCTGGAGCAGCCAGCCGACCTCCTCGGGCGCGTACGAGGAGAAGGCGGGGCCGCGCAGGGGCTCGGGCAGCATGGTGGTTCCTGTTCCGGAAGGTGCGGCGGGGCGCGGCGGCCCCGGGACGTACGACGGCACGACCGCGAGCACGACGTGCGGGATGTGGGCGGCGAGCCGGTCGAGGAGGCCGCCGGGGGCGTGCAGGTGCGGGGTGTCCGCGGCGGAGTCGACGACGGCGACCACCGCGTCGAAGCCGGCGCCGGCCACGTTGTAGGCGTAGCGGTCTCCGGGGCCGTCGGCGGGGGTGTCGTGGGCGGGGAAGACCAGGCGGCTGCGGATCGCGTAGCCGGGGTCGTCGACGGCGAGGACGGGTGAGCGGGTGGTGGTGGAGTAGCGGACCTCGGTGCAGGTGATCTGCTCCAGCTCGCGCGCGAGCCTGAGCGGCGCGTACATCAGCTCCTCGCAGCCGAGGACGTGGACCCGGCGTGCGCCCTTCGGCAGCGCCTCGGCCAGGCGCGCGGCCATCGCGGGCAGCGCGCTCTCCAGGCGTGCCCGGTGGCGCGGGGTGAAGCCGTGCCGGCCTCCGTCGGGCAGGCCGTGCGGCCAGTGCAGGTCCACCCGTGCCACGTGGCCGCGGGGCCGCCCCGACGCGTCCCCGCCGGCCGGGTGCGGGTCCTCGGGGCCGTCGAAGGCCTGCGGCCCCGCGGGGCCGCTCTCGTGGGCGGCGACCAGCCGTCGTCCCTGCTCCAGCACCCCCTCCGGCAGTCGTACGGTGCCCGAGGCCGCCGCCACCAGGTCGACGCGGGCGCCGAGCTCCCGGGCGAAGTCCTCCAGGCGGGCCGCGTCGGCGGCCGAGCGCATGTCGACGAGGGCGACGACCACGTACCGGCCGCGCGGGTAGCGGGCGTGCAGGTCGCGGACGGTGTTGAGGACCGTGTTGCCGGTGGAGAACTCGTCGTCGACGAGGACGAGCGGTCCGTCGCCGGCGAGCAGGGCCGCGTCCTCGGGCAGCAGCAGGTGGGAGGTGGCGTGCGAGTGGGACTCCTCGAAGCCGCCGGCCGGATCGACACCGGGGACGGGACGGCGGGTGGAGTGCAGGTAGGGGGCGGTGGCGAGGCCGTCGGCGACGGCGTGGCCGAGGCCGGTGGCGGTCTCCGCGTAGCCGAGGACGACGGCGCGGTCCGATTCGTCCGCGCCGAGCAGGTCACGCACCCGGCGGCCGAGGGCGAGGCCGTGGCCGTAGACGACGGAGGGGGACTGCGGGACGTGCTTGCCGAGGACGTTCGACACGAGCAGATGGGCCCGCTTGGGGTTGCGGCGCAGTGCGAGGCCCAGCAGTCCGGTCAGCCGGGCGTCGCCGACGAGCTCGACCCCGAGCCGCTCGGCGACCCAGCTGCCGGACCAGACCCCGTTGTTCTCTGCTTTGTTCATGATCCCTTGTCGTGTTCAGTCGGGTATCCCGGCGGCGAGCAGGTCCACGAAACTGATGTCCTCGTGCGCGACACCGAAGACCTCCGCACGCAGCATGGTCCGCTCCGCCCAGGCGCGGTGCGGCTTCACCTCGTTCATCTTGTTCGTGTACTGCGACCTGAGCACTCCCCCGCCGCCGCGCTCGGGGTGCAGGATGTCGGCGGCGTCGCTGTACTCCTCGTGGCTGACGACGGACAGCGCGTGCACCGCGGGGACGTGCGAGGGGTGGATGCAGGTCTTGCCGAGCAGGCCGTTGGCATGGTCGAGGGAGATCTCCCGCAGCAGTCCGTCCATGGCGTGCTCGATCAGTGCCTCGCGGAGCTCGACGGCCTGCCCCTCCAGGAAGGGGCTGGTGCGCAGCATCGGCTTGAACAGGCGCTCGGGGACGCGGAAGTACTCCCACACCGGGCCGGTCACGGTGAAGCCGGTGCCGTCGGCGCGGCCCAGCATGTTGACGACGTCGGCGATGACGGAGGCGACGATCTGGACGTCGTAGGCCGTCATGTCGGGGGCTCTGCGCAGGCCGTAGGAGGAGCAGAAGTCGGTGACGCCGAGGCGGAGCGCGAGGACCCGGTCGCGGTACTTGTCGACGGCGCGGAAGACACCCTCCAGGGTGTCGAAGCGGGACTCGCGGTACAGCAGCTCCGGCGACTCCAGGACCGGCATGGCGAACAGGCGCCGTCCGCAGGCGGCCTCGGCGGTGGCGAGGGCCTCCAGGAAGGGGATGCCGCGCTCCTCGGTGAACTTCGGCAGCACGAATCCGGACAGGTGCCGGACCCCGGCGCCCAGGCGGTCGACGAGGTCGGGGATCTGCTCGGGCGTGCGGACGCGGATGAAGAGCAGTGGCAGTGCGGTGCCGGCGCCGTCGAGGTCGGCGAACTGGCGGACGAGGTTCTCCTCGCCGTGCACGACGTCCGCGTCGTCGATGGAGTCCTCCAGGCACAGCACCATCGAGACGACGCCGTTCGCGGCCTGCCTGACGATGTCGTCGGCGAGCCGGGGCCGGGTGGCCGGGCTGTACAGCGTGGCGCCGAGGGCGGCGGAGAGCAGCCGGGTCGGGGAGTCGGCCGTGAAGGAGCAGGGCTCCTGGTGGAAGAGGCGGCGGCGCACCTCAGGGGCGATGTGCCCGAAATGACGCATGAAACTCTCCCCCGTGGTGCTGAGCGGGGCCGGAGGACCGGCCGATGACGTGTCGATGGGTGGCCGGTAATAGTACGTAGGGAGCTGTGTCCTGAGTTCCCGGTGGGCATGAATTTCCGGTTACGCGGCCGGGCACGGGCTGTGCCGGAGCTGTGCCCGCACCGTACCCCCGCGTTGTCGTGACCAGGACCGAGAGGGCAGGATGACCGCATGACGCACGCGATGCTGAAAGGGTCGAACGTCCCGCTGGAAGCGGGCACGGTGCGCGCCGTGCTGCGCTGGGCGGCAGAGCAGGAGGTTCCGGATGTGGACGCCTCCGCGCTGCTTCTGGGCCCCGACGGTCGTGTGCGCTCCGACGAGGACTTCGTCTTCTACAACCAGCCCCGGCATCCGTCGGGGAAGGTGTGGCGGCTGGGCAAGAAGCGGCTGGCGGAGGGGCTCACCGACACCGTCCAGGCGGATCTCGCGGGTGTCGAGTCCGAGGTCGGCCGGATCCTGTTGGTCGCCTCGGCGGACGGAGTCGCCTTCGAACGGGTCCGGGAGCTGTGCATCCTGCTGTACGACGCCGGCGCCGCCGGTGACGAGCCGCTGGCGTACTTCGACATCAGGCCGGAGACGGGCCGCGAGACGGCGCTGATCTGCGGGGAGCTGTACCGGCGCGGCGAGGGCTGGAAGTTCCGCGCGCTGGGCGAGGGCTACTCCAACGGGCTGAAGGGGCTGGCGACCGACTTCGGGATCTCGGTGGACGAGTCGGAGGCGGAGGAGGGGCCCGAGGCGGTGGGCGAGCCGTCGGCGCCGGAGACCTCCCGGCCGCTGCCGCCGGAGGAGCCCGCCGGGGTGCCGGCGCAGGCGGGCCTGCCGGCCTACGGCTATCCGCAGGCTGCGGCGGACGTCGCGCCGTCCTCCGCGGTGCCGACGGCGCCGGTGCAGCCCGTGCACGGCCATCCGGCTCCCCAGCCCGCCTACGGCTATCCGCAGCCGGCGGTGGGCGGCGCGTCCGGGTACGGGTACCCGCCGGCGGCGGCAGCCCAGGGGCCGGACGCGGAGTTCCGGCTGCCGCCGCAGGGGCCGCAGTTCATGGGGCGCTAGCGGTCTGGTTCTTGTAGCCCCGGCCCCACTGCAGACCCCACCCGTAGAGCCGGTCCAGTTCGGCCTGGAAGCCGTAGACGAACGTCACCTCGCGGCGCACGATCAGCTCGTCCTTGACGTTCTCGATCAGTACGACGGCGCAGGAGCGAGCCTGCGGGTGACGCTCGTCCAAGCCGATCTCGATGCGGGGCCCGTTGCTGGGGTAGAGGGTGACGATGGCGTGCGTGCGGTCGAAGGCCGGTGTCTGGTCGTAGATGTACACGAAGACGAGCAGCCGTTTGATCTTCTCGCGGTGGTCGAGGTTGACGTAGATCGTCTCGCCGGACGCGGAGCCGAACCGGTCGTCGCCGCTGAGCTTGACGTAGGGCGGCGCGTTGACGTCGCCGAGGAGGTTGCCCAGCGGCTGCACGACGCCCTTGGTGCCGTCGGCCAGCTCGTACAGGCAGCCCAGGTCCAGGTCGACGTTGACCATGCTCTGGCTGTGGCCGACGACCTCCGGCGGCTTGAGCGCCTTGAAGGGGTGGCGCAGCAGGCTCTCGCGCTGCATGCCGCCCATGTCGGAGGTGCGCATCCGCCAGGTCAGGTTGATGCGCAGGTTGCCCGTGGCGGCACCCTGCTTGGTGAGGGAGACCGTGCGGTGCCGTTTGGTGAGCTCGATGGCGTTGGTGGCCGCGCTGCCGGAGTCGAAGTCGGCTGCGCGCCCGCCCAGCAGCCCGTCGAAGATGCCCATTCCCGCCCCCAGGTGCAGTTGTCGAAAAGACCGGCGGGGCGACCGGAAGGACACGTCCGTCCCTCATGGCCGCCCCGCAACGAAGCGTTCCCTCAGCCGGGCTGCGGTCACACCCCGGACGAGACCTCAGCCTTCTCGTCCGAGCCCTCCGCTTTTCCCTCCTCGGCCTCCAGCGCGCGGTTGCGGCGGACGGAGGACCAGAAGGACCAGGCGATCAGGACCACGCCGACGAGTCCGGTGATGACCTCGTTGATCTCGTACTGGATGGTGACCATGAGGATGGCCGCCAGGGCGCCGATGGCGTAGTGGGCGCCGTGCTCCAGGTAGACGTAGTCGTCGAGGGTGCCCTGGCGGACCAGGTAGACCGTGAGCGACCGGACGTACATCGCGCCGATACCGAGGCCGAGCGCCATCAGGACGATGTCGTTGGTGATGGCGAAGGCGCCGATGACCCCGTCGAAGGAGAAGGACGCGTCCAGGACCTCCAGGTAGAGGAACATGAAGAACGCGGCCTGGCCGGCCAGCTTGACCGCGGAGCGTGGTCTGCCGGTGCGGGCGGCCTCTTCCTCCTCCTCGTGCTCCCGTTCCTCGTCCTCCTCCAGTCTGTCCTCGAAGTAGCCGGAGAGCCCGCCGACGACCATGTAGGTGATCAGGCCGGCGATGCCGGCGATGAGTACCGTCTGGGCCTTGTCGACGTGTGCGCCGCCGTGCTGGTGGGCCTGGGTGGCGAAGGTGAAGGAGGTGATCAGCAGGACGATCAGCGCGATGCAGACCGACAGCATGTCGACCTTGCCGAGCTTGGCCAGGGGCCGCTCGATCCAGCGCAGCCACTGGATGTCCCGGTCCTCGAAGATGAAGTCGAGGAAGATCATGAGCAAGAACATGCCGCCGAAGGCCGCGATCGCCGGGTGCGCGTCGGTGACCAGTTCCTGGTAGCGGTCCTTGTTGTTGAGCGCTAGGTCGACGGCCTCGACGGGGCCCATCTTGGCGCTGATCGCGACGATGACGACGGGGAAGACCAGTCGCATGCCGAAGACCGCGATGAGGACGCCCACCGTGAGGAAGATCTTCTGCCAGAAGGCATTCATCTTCTTCAGGATTCCGGCGTTGACGACCGCGTTGTCGAACGACAGCGAGATCTCGAGGACGGAGAGGATCGCCACGATGCCGAAGGCTTCCCACCCCCCGTAGAAGACCGCTGCGACCAGGCCGAGCGCGGTGACCGCGAACGACCAGCCGAAGGTTTTCAGAAGCACTGGCTACCCAATCCTGTGTCGGGGGTCCCTCCCAGACGGAGTCTGGGGGAGGGTCTCCCCCGCGCCGCACTCGGCTTTACTCGATGTTGACGTTGCGAGGAGAGTCTACGGTGAGGCTCGCCGGACCGGGAGGCCGGTCCGGCGGCCCGTTGCCGGTGCGACACGGGCGATCAGTGCGGGGCGGCGGCGGAGGCGCCCTTTACGAGACGTTTACCCCGAAGTCCAGGGCGATGCCCCGCAGCCCGGACGCGTATCCCTGCCCCACCGCACGGAACTTCCACTCGCCCTGGTAGCGGTAGACCTCGCCGAAGATCATGGCCGTCTCACCGGAGGCGTCCTCGCTGAGGTCGTAGCGCGCGAGCTCCTGGCCGTCGGCCTGGTTGACCACGCGGATGAAGGCATTGCTGACCTGCCCGAAGGTCTGGCCACGCTCGTCGGCCATGTGGATCGAGACCGGGAAGACGATCTTCTCGCACTGGGGCGGCACCTTGGCCAGGTCGATGAGGATCGACTCGTCGTCGCCCTCGCCCTCGCCGGTGAGGTTGTCACCCGTGTGCTCCACCGAGCCGTCGGGGCTCTTGAGCTGGTTGTAGAAGACGAACCACTCGTCGCCCAGGACGCGGTTGCCGCTGCCGAGGAGCAGCGCGCTGGCGTCGAGGTCGAACGCGGCCCCGGTGGTGGAGCGTGCGTCCCAGCCGAGCCCGATCATCACCTGGGTGAGATTCGGCGCGGCCTTGGACAGGGAGACGTTTCCTCCCTTGGCGAGCGTGACACCCATACTGCTGTCCCTCCCCGAAACGGTGTTCTGGTGCTGGCCCTGCGCGTCCGGCGCCGCACGCGGACCGTGCGGCGCCGGACGGTGAGACGCTGCGGCGTGGCTCAGACGTTCACGCCGAAGTCCTGCGCGATGCCGCGCAGGCCCGAGGCGTAGCCCTGGCCGATGGCGCGGAACTTCCACTCCGCGCCGTGCCGGTACAGCTCGCCGAAGACCATGGCGGTCTCGGTGGAGGCGTCCTCGCTCAGGTCGTAGCGGGCGATCTCCTGCTGGTTGGCCTGGTTGACCACGCGGATGAACGCGTTGCGCACCTGGCCGAAGGACTGCTGGCGGTTCTCGGCGTCGTAGATCGAGACCGGGAAGACGATCTTGTCGATGTCGGCCGGGACGCCCGCGAGGTTGACCTTGATCAACTCGTCGTCGCCCTCGCCCTCACCGGTGAGGTTGTCACCGGTGTGCTCGACCGAGCCGTCCGGGCTCTTGAGGTTGTTGAAGAAGACGAAGTGCTGGTCGGTGGCGACCTTGCCGGTGGTGTTCAACAGCAGCGCGCTGGCGTCGAGGTCGAAGTCCGTGCCGGTCGTGGTGCGCACGTCCCACCCCAGACCGACGTTGACCGCGGTCAGGCCGGGGGCCTCCTTCGTCAGCGATACGTTGCCGCCCTTGCTGAGGCTGACTCCCACGAGTCCTCCATTGGTGTCCTGGGGCGGGGAGCCCCGTCGTGCTGTGACATCGGATCAACGAAACGATCCTAGTGACGGGTTCCCGGACCCCGCAGGCCCCGGGGCCGAAGAATCACAGGGTGTCGAGTGCCTTGACGTACTCGTTCAGGTCCCGGGCGTCGGGCAGCTCGTTGACAACGGTCCAGCGGACCACGCCCTCCTTGTCGATCACGAAGGTGCCGCGCACGGCGCAGCCCTTGTCCTCGGCGAAGACACCGTAGGCGCGGGAGACCTCACCGTGCGGCCAGAAGTCGCTGAGCAACGGGTAGTCCAGCCCCTCCTGCTCGGCGAAGACGCGCAGGGTGTGGATGGAGTCGTTGGAGACGGCGAGGACCTGCGTGTCGCGGTCGGAGAACTGCGGGAGGTGGTCCCGCACCTCGCACAGCTCGCCGGTGCAGACGCCGGTGAAGGCGAAAGGATAGAAGAGCAGGACGACGTTCTTGCTGCCGCGGAAGTCGGACAGCCTGACGGTCGCGCCGTGGTTGTCCTTGAGCTCGAATTCGGGGGCCTTGTCGCCGACCTGGATGGCCATCGTGGTGGATGTCCCTTCGTGGGCTGTTCGGGTGGGAAACCGGGGAACAGCCTACGCAGCGGCGAGCGGCACCGGCGGACGGGCCGGCGCGGGCCGGCCCGTCCGGACGCCGTCCGAGGGGCGGGGCCCCCGCCGGTCGCGCCCGCCCGGGGCGGAGCGTCAGCGCTTGGACTTGGCCGCCTTGGGGGTCGCCAGCCTGCTGC
Source organism: Streptomyces actuosus (assembly GCF_016921115.1). GTDB lineage: Bacteria > Actinomycetota > Actinomycetes > Streptomycetales > Streptomycetaceae > Streptomyces > Streptomyces actuosus_A. The sequence goes on along the minus strand of NZ_JAFFZS010000007.1, from coordinate 147,687 downwards.
CGCTCCAGTCCTTGCCGACACTGACGCTCTTGGACGCGGTCAGCCCGGCGGTCGTCGCGGCTTCCGAGATGTCACTCGGCTCCACGTACCCCGAACGGCCGGTCTTCGGCGTGAGGAGCAGGATCGCGCCGCCCTCTTCGATGTACGTGGTGGCATCCACCAGCGCATCCGTCAGGTCACCGTCGTCGTCACGGAACCACAGCACCACGGCGTCGGCCACGTCGTCGTAGTCCTCGTCCATCAGGTCGCCCTCGACGGCTTCCTCGATGGTCTGGCGGAGCTCCTGGTCGACGTCGTCGTCGTAGCCGATCTCCTGGACCACCTGCCCGGGCTGGAACCCCAGCCTGCCGGCAGGGTTCGTCCGCTCCTCCGCGTGGTCCGCGGTCGCGCTCACGGGTTGCCTCCTGATCATGTTTTCGGTCGGGTGCACCCCCTGCCCGCTCGGGAGCTCGGGGGATTCTCAGCCACGCGCGTGCGCGAAGCATTGGGCGTAGTCCACACGGGCGGGACGGATCGCGCAAGTACCCGGCGGTTCAGACCGCCGAAACGGTGACGATCCCGGCCGTGTCGCCGCAACCTCAGCCATGCCACCCCCGGACATAGTGACGTACACCACACCTTTCTGCCCCGTTTGCGGGACAGGGAACCTTCCGCGGATACCTGGCGGTAGAGATGACGATTGCGGCCCCGAGGTACACGATGGGGAGCAGCGGCAAAGCCCTCTGCGACCGCCCCTGCCCACATTCGCCCTCCGACAGGTAAGGAACAGCGTGGCTTCCGGACCCGATCGCACCCCGATCATCATTGGCGGCCTTCCGAGTCAGGTTCCTGACTTCGATCCCGAGGAAACCCAGGAGTGGCTCGACTCACTCGACGCCGCCATCGACGAGCGCGGCCGGGAGCGTGCCCGCTACCTGATGCTGCGGCTGATCGAGCGGGCCCGGGCCCGGCGCGTGGCCGTGCCCGAGATGCGCAGCACGGACTACGTCAACACGATCGCGACGAAGAGCGAGCCGTTCTTCCCGGGCAACGAGGAGATCGAGCGCCGGATCCTCAACGCGACCCGCTGGAACGCCGCGGTGATGGTCTCCCGCGCCCAGCGTCCGGGCATCGGCGTCGGCGGCCACATCGCGACGTTCGCCTCCTCCGCCTCGCTCTACGACGTGGGTTTCAACCACTTCTTCCGGGGCAAGGACGACGGCCGCGGCGGCGACCAGGTCTTCTTCCAGGGCCACGCCTCCCCGGGCATCTACGCGCGCGCGTACCTGCTGGACCGGCTCTCCGAGCAGCACCTGGACGGCTTCCGCCAGGAGCACTCGAAGGCCCCCGACGGGCTGTCGTCGTACCCGCACCCGCGGTCGATGCCGGACTTCTGGGAGTTCCCGACGGTGTCGATGGGCCTGGGCCCGATCGGCGCGATCTACCAGGCGCGGATGAACCGGTACATGCACGCGCGCGGGATCGCCGACACCTCCGGCTCGCACGTGTGGGCCTTCCTCGGCGACGGCGAGATGGACGAGCCGGAGTCGCTGGGCCAGCTGACCATCGCCGCGCGCGAGGGTCTGGACAACCTGACCTTCGTCGTCAACTGCAACCTGCAGCGGCTCGACGGCCCGGTGCGCGGCAACGGCAAGATCATCCAGGAGCTGGAGTCGGTCTTCCGCGGCGCCGGCTGGAACGTGATCAAGCTGATCTGGGACCGCACCTGGGACCCGCTGCTCGCCCAGGACCGGGACGGCATCCTGGTCAACCGGATGAACACGACGCCGGACGGGCAGTTCCAGACGTACGCGACCGAGTCCGGCGGCTACATCCGCGAGCACTTCTTCGGCGACGACCACCGGCTGCGCGCGATGGTCGAGAACATGACCGACGACCAGATCCTGCACCTGGGCCGCGGCGGTCACGACCACCGCAAGATCTACGCCGCGTTCAAGGCGGCCAAGGAGCACGAGGGGCAGCCGACGGTCATCCTGGCCAAGACGGTCAAGGGCTGGACGCTCGGCCCGAACTTCGAGGGCCGCAACGCCACGCACCAGATGAAGAAGCTGACGGTCGACGACCTGAAGCACTTCCGCGACCGGCTGCACCTGCCGATCTCGGACAAGGAGCTGGAGAGCGGCCCGCCGCCGTACTACCACCCGGGCCGGGACACCGAGGAGATGCAGTACATGCACGACCGGCGCATGGGCCTGGGCGGCTACGTCCCGACCCGCGTCGTGCGCTCCCGGCCGCTCGCACTGCCCGACGACAAGACGTACGCGACGGTGAAGAAGGGGTCGGGTCAGCAGTCCATCGCCACCACGATGGCCTTCGTCCGGCTCCTGAAGGACCTCATGCGGGACAAGGAGATCGGCAGGAGGTTCGTGCTGATCGCGCCGGACGAGTACCGCACGTTCGGCATGGACTCGTTCTTCCCGAGTGCGAAGATCTACAATCCGCTCGGCCAGCAGTACGAGGCGGTGGACCGCGAGCTGCTGCTCGCCTACAAGGAGTCGCCGACCGGCCAGATGCTGCACGACGGCATCTCCGAGGCGGGCTGCACGGCGTCGCTGATCGCCGCCGGGTCGGCCTACGCCACGCACGGCGAGCCGCTGATCCCGGTCTACGTCTTCTACTCGATGTTCGGTTTCCAGCGCACCGGCGACCAGTTCTGGCAGATGGCCGACCAGCTGGCGCGCGGTTTCATCCTGGGCGCGACCGCCGGCCGTACGACGCTGACCGGCGAGGGCCTCCAGCACGCCGACGGCCACTCGCAGCTGCTGGCGTCGACCAACCCGGCGTGCGTCGCCTACGACCCCGCGTACGCCTACGAGATCGCGCACATCGTGCAGGACGGCCTGCGCCGGATGTACGGCGGCGACGACGAGCACCCGCACGGCGAGGACGTCTTCTACTACCTCACGGTCTACAACGAGCCCATCCAGCATCCGGCCGAGCCGGAGGACGTGGACGTCGAGGGCATCCTCAAGGGCGTCCACCGGCTCGGCGAGGGGCCGGGCGGCTCGATCCCGGCGCAGATCATCGCCTCCGGTGTCGCGGTGCCGTGGGCGGTCGAGGCGCAGCGGATGCTCGCCGAGGAGTGGGACGTGCGCGCCGCCGTCTGGTCGGCGACCTCCTGGAACGAGCTGCGCCGCGAGGCCGTCGAGGTGGAGCGGCACAACCTGCTGCACCCCGAGGAGGAGCAGCGGGTGCCGTACGTGACGCAGAAGCTCTCGGGGGCGCAGGGCCCGTTCGTGGCCGTGTCCGACTGGATGCGATCGGTTCCCGACCAGATCGCCCGGTGGGTGCCCGGCACCTACCAGTCCCTGGGCGCCGACGGGTTCGGCTTCGCGGACACCCGGGGCGCGGCCCGGCGCTTCTTCCACATCGACGCCCAGTCGATCGTGGTCGCCGTCCTCACCGAACTGGCCCGGGAGGGCAAGGTGGACCGGTCGGTGCTGAAGCAGGCCGTCGACCGCTACCAGCTCCTCGACGTGACGGCGGCGGACCCGGGCGCGGCGGGCGGCGACGCCTGAGTCCGGAGCGGGGGACACCGCGCCGGGCCGCGGGCCGTCCGCAGCGACGCGGTGGTGGCCTGCCGCGGCGGATCGCGCACCCCTGCGGGGCACGGCCGCGGCCCGCTGGAGCGGGCCCGGCGTGTGCGGATCCGGGCGTGACGCCCTGACCGCGCGCCACGTGCGCGGCGATGCGCCGGGGTGAGGGCGGTGGGCTCGCGGGCCCACCGCCCTTACCCGTTCTTTACGATGCGGGCATGAAGGAACTTTCGGCACAGGCCCGCTGGGAGACGCGCACCCAGCGGCCGCTGCTGGTGCTGGCCGTGCTGTTCGCCCTGGCGTACGCCGTGCCGATCGTGGACAGCGCGGCGAGCAGGTTGCTGACCGTCGCCTGCACGGCGACGGAGTGGGTGGTGTGGGGGGCGTTCGCCGCGGACTACGTGGTGCGGCTGTCGCTGACCCGGCGGCGAGGGGCGTTCGTGCGGACGCACTGGATGGACCTGTGCGCGGTGGTGCTGCCTCTCCTCCAGCCGCTGCGGCTGCTGAGGCTGGTGGCGACGCTGATGCTGGTGGGGCGGCGGGCACGGATGGCCTCGCAGATCCGGCTGACCACGTATGTCGCCGGATCGGTCGTCGGCCTGCTGATGTTCGGGTCGCTGGCCGTGCTGTCGGTGGAGCGGGACTCGCCGAACGGGAACATCCGGACACTGGGTGACGCCGTGTGGTGGTCGTTCACGACGATGACGACCGTCGGCTACGGGGATCACGCGCCGACGACCGGGCTGGGGCGGGTGCTGGCCGTGGGGCTGATGCTGTCCGGGATCGCCCTGCTGGGTGTGGTGACGGCGAACATCGCGGCGTGGTTCATCGCGCGGTTCGAGAAGGACGACGTGGAGGAGCGGCGCCAGACACAGGCGATCGAGGCGCTGACGGAGGAGGTGCGGGCCCTGCGGGCCGAGGTCGCGGCACTGTCCGGTGCGGTGGCCGTGCCGGAGCCGGCCGGGGAGGACCGGGTCCTCTGAGGGGCGCCCGCGCGCTCCCCGCCCGCAGGCCGCCGCCGGCTCCCCCGGTCCTGCGACCGGTACCCGACGGCGGGTGCCCGGTGGGCGCGGATCGCGCCCACCCGTGACACGGCCCGGGGGCCTCGGCGCGCTGTCCCCCTCCGGCAGCGCGCCGAGGCCCGGGCGCCCTCCGCGACGCACGGCGGCCGCAGGGCCACGAGCCGCACGGAACCTGCCGTACGGAACGCGCTGTACGGAATGTGCCCGAGGAACATTCCGTACCGGAGGACTTGACCCACTGTGACGCGCGCGCCGTTCCGGAGGGGAGGGATCTTGAGCGTTGTCACCCTGATGGGGGAATTGCGTTGACGGCGCGTCAGCCGTGCGTGACGCGGACCGCTCGTCAGATGTGCGCCGCGCCCGAGCCCGCCTCCGCGTTCTCGCCCCGCTTCGTCAGGAAGGCGACCAGCACCGCGACGGCCGCCACGCCCGCGGCGACCAGCGACGCCAGGCTCATGCCGGAGATGAACGTGCCGTGCGCCACGTCCGCGATCTTCGCGGCGATCTCCGGTGGCGTGCCCGGGGCCACCGGAGCGGCGCCCTGCTGCACGAACTGGGCGGCCTGGTCCAGCTGGGTCGGGGTGAGCGTGGGCAGACCCGCGCCGGCCCAGTTGCCCGGCAGGTCGCTGTCGACCTTGGAGGCCATCACGGCGCCCAGCACGGCCGTGCCGAGACTGCCGCCGATCTGCATCGCGGCCTGCTGCAGGCCGCCGGCGACACCGGAGAGCTCCATGGGCGCGTTGCCGACGATGACCTCCGTGGCCCCGACCATGACCGGCGCGAGGCCGAGGCCCAGCAGGGCGAACCAGAGCGACATCACGCCGCTGCCGGTGTCCGTCTCCAGCGTGGACATGCCGTACATGGCGATCGCGGTGGCGGCCATGCCGCTCGCGAGCGGGATACGCGGGCCCAGCTTGGTGATCAGCGCACCCGCGAGCGGGGAACCGACGATCATCATGCCGGTGAGCGGCAGCAGGTGCAGGCCGGCGTCGATCGGGCTCATGCCGTGCACGTTCTGCAGGTAGAACGTCACGAAGAACAGGCCGCCCATGAAGGCGATGGCCATGAGCACCATCAGGACGACGCCCGCCGAGAGCGGGACCGAGCGGAAGAGGGTCAGCGGGACGAGGGGTTCCGCGACCTTCGTCTCCCACAGGGCGAACAGGCCGAAGCCCACCACCGAGGCCGCGACGAACAGCCAGGTCCGGCCGGCCCCCCAGCCCCAGTCGGGAGCCTTGATCAGCGCCCAGACCAGGCAGAACATCGCCGCCGAGAGCAGGGCGATGCCGAGCAGGTCGAAGGAGCGCGGAGCGTTCTCGGCGCGGTGGTCGAGCAGGATGACGACGCCGAGGAGCAGGGCGAGGACACCGACCGGCACGTTGATGAAGAACACCGACTGCCAGTTGACGTGCTCGACCAGGACGCCGCCGAGGATCGGACCGCCGGCGGTGGAGGCGCCGATGACCATGCCCCAGATGCCGATGGCCATGTTGAGCTTCTCGGCGGGGAAGGTGGCCCGCAGCAGCCCGAGCGCGGCCGGCATCAGCAGCGCGCCGAACAGGCCCTGGAAGACGCGGAAGGTGATGACCGCCCCGATGCTGTGGGACAGGCCTATGGCGCCGGAGGAGGCGGCGAAGCCGACCACGCCGACGAGGAAGGTCTGGCGGTGGCCGAAGCGGTCACCGAGCTTGCCCGCGGTGATCAGGGAGACGGCGAGGGCGAGGAAGTAGGCGTTGGTGATCCACTGCACCTGGGCCCAGCTCGCCCCGAGGTCCTTGGCGATGGCGGGGTTGGCGATGGCGACGATGGTGCCGTCGAGGGCCACCATCATGACCCCGACAGCGACCGTGATGAGGGTGAACCAGGGGTGCCCGCGCAGGCCGGAGGCCGGCGGCTGCTCCGAGGAGGCCGAGGGCGCCTTGCCGCCCGGGCCCGTCGTGCCGACGGTGGTCTGACTAGTCATGTGTTCGAGATTAGTGACAGTGGCTGACAATTGACAAAGCAATTCTCAAGTCAGTAACTGACACACATGGAAACACTGCGCGAACGCAAGAAGCAGCGAACCCGGGACGCACTGCTGCACGCCGCCCTGGAGCTGTTCACCACCCGCGGCTACGAGGCGACGACCGTCGACGACGTCGCCGCCGCCGTCGATGTCTCCCAGCGCACCTTCTTCCGCTACTTCGCCAGCAAGGAGGAGGTCGCCTTCGTCGTGCAGCACATGACCGAGGCGGCCTTCGTGGAGGGCGTGCGGGCGCGCCCGGCGCACGAGGCGCCGATGGAGGCGCTGCGGCAGGCCGTCGTGGACGGGTGGGACCGGCTGCACGAAGCGGTCTCTGCCGTCGTGCCCGTCGAGCTGTACCTGCGCATGTACCAGCTGATCGAGTCCACGCCCGTGCTGCTCGCGGCGCACCTGCGGCGCTCGATGGAGGTGGAGGAGAAGATCGCGCGCATCCTCGCCGAGCGCGAGGGGGTCGACGTGGACACCGACCCCCGTCCCCGGCTGGTGGTCGCCGTCTTCGCCGGGGTGATCCGGGTGACCGAGCGGCAGTGGAGCACGGGCGAGGACTTCAGCCTGGAGGCGATCCGCGAGCTCACCGCCCGGTACCTCGATCAGGTGGGACCGGCGCTCGCCGGCGACTGGCGCGCCCCCTGAGGTCGTCCCGCACGGCGACCGCGCAGACCGAAACGTGATACCTGTCACTCGGTTAACGCGAGACCCTCCCGTTCTCCTAGTGTGTCCTCCCAGTGACTTCCTTCGACACCTCCCCGCAACTCGGCGTCGGGCGCGCTCTGCTCGCGCTGGCCGTGGTGTTCGTGATGCTGGCGACCTCCGGGTGGACGGCCGTGCGCCACCACCGGGAACCCTCCGCGCTCAAGGCCTCGCTCACCGCCTGGCAGCACGGCAGCATGCACGGACGGCCGCTGCCGGACCCGCACTCCGGCCCGTCCCGCCTGGCACGCTTCTTCGCCTCGCTCACCACCGAGGAGCGCAGCGGACTCGCCCGGCACTACCCCCTCGCGGTGGGCAACATGAACGGCGCCCCCGTCGAACTGCGCTACCGCGCCAACCGGATCGCGCTGGGCCGGGCGCGGGACGCGGAGCGCGTACGGACGCACGACTCCCGGCTCACCCCGACCGGGCAGCGCGAGGCGGGCCGCCGGATGCACCGCTTCGAGTCGCTGCGCGACTCCGGCCGCCAGATCCTCGCCTTCGACCCGGAGGGCTCCGGCCGCGTCGCCGAGGTCTTCGGCGACCTCGACGCGGCCGAGCGGATCTCGGTGATCGTCCCCGGCGTCGACACCGACCTGCTCACCTTCCAGCGCACCAACCGCCGTTACTCGGCACCGGTCGGCATGGCCGAGTCGCTGTACGCCGCCGAGCACGCGGCGAACCCGGTGGCGCGCACGGCCGTGATCGCCTGGGCCGACTACACCGCACCGGCCGGGCTCGGCATCGACTCGGCCACCGCGAAGCGCGCCGAGGACGGCGCCGTCCGGCTCAACGCCCTGCTGCGCGCGCTGCCCGGCAGCGCGCCGCTGTCGATGTTCTGCCACAGCTACGGGTCGGTGCTCTGCGGGGTCGCCGCCCGGGGCATGCCCGCCCGGGTCGCCGACATAGCGGTGGCCGCCAGCCCCGGCATGCGGGCCGCGACGGCCGCCCACCTGGGCACCGACGCTCGCGTGTGGGCGATGCGGGACGCCACCGACTGGGTGCAGGACGTGCCGCATCTGGAGTTCGGCGGGCTCGGCCACGGCGAGGACCCGGTGTCGGCGGCGTTCGGCGCGCGGGTGCTGTCGGCGCGGGACGCCGAGGGGCACAGCGGCTACTTCGAACCGGGCACGGACAGCCTGCGCAACCTGGCCGACATCGGGGTGGGCGCCTACGACGCGGTGCGGTGCGCACACGACGATGACAGGTGCCGAGCGGATCTGACCGGCACCTCGACGGCCGAACGCGCGTAGAGACAGCAGGAACTGCGGCCTGCACGGGGTGGCGACTCGGAAGGGGGTGCCGCATACGATGAGCCGCATGGGTGACGTACTGGCCGGATTTCATGCCGCCTGGGAGTTCGAGTCCGACTCCGTGCTCATCCGCTACGAACGGGGGATTCGAACACCCAGACTGTTCCAGGCGCTGGGCGAGCGGCGGGTGCCGCTGGCCGCCCTCGAAGCGGTGACGCTCGCTGCGGGCAGGCGCGGCACCGTCGTGCTGCATGCCCGTCCGCGGCCGGGGGCCGACCCGCTGATGGAGGCGGCCGACGGCCAGCTGAAGGAGGGCTGCGACCCCTACCGGCTGGTCCTGCCCGCCGAGCGGGAGACCCTCGCCGAGTACTACGCCGACGAGTTGCGCGGCCGGCTGGGCGAGGCCGGTCCGGCGGAGAGGTTCCTGGTGGACCCGCCCGAGGCACCGCAGTCGTTCAAGGCGTACGACGGGAAGGCGTCCTTCGACGGCACGACCGTCCGCTTCCGCTGGTCCTGGACGGGCGCCTCCTCGGCGAAGTGGAAGGCGGGCGACCAGAGTTTCCCGGTGACCGGGCTCAGCGGGGTGGAATGGCGTTCGCCCGAGGCCTTCGAGGGGCACCTGCGGCTGCGGCCGCGCGACACCACCGAGCAGTCCGCGCGACCGGCGCAGCCGGACCAGGACCCGGCCGCCGTCGTCTTCGGGCTGGGGTACGGGCCGGTGCACGAGTCGCTGCCGTTCGCCGCGGCCGTGCTGGCGGCCGTGCGCGCGTGCGGGCCGGTACCCGCGGTGACCGCGCCGCGGCGGGACCCGGCCGAGATCGCGGAGCGGATCCGCCATCTCGGGGAACTGCACCGGGCGGGCCTGGTGACGGACGAGGAGTTCCTGGCGAAGAAGGCCGAGCTGCTGGCCGAGCTCTGAGGAGCACTCGCACGCCCGGGGCGCGGTGCCGTCAGCCCGTCCCCTCCGCCGTGCGGGAGCGGTCGGCGTCCGTGTAGAAGCCGATCTTCCGGTCGAGCACCGCCAGGGTGTCCCGGAGTTCGGCGATCCGGGCCACGACGTCCCGCCGGGTCGCCTCCAGCAGTTCCCGCCGCTCGGCGTAGGTCGTGTCGCCCTCGCGCACCAGCTGCGCGTAGCGCACCATGTCCGCGACGGGCATGCCGGTGAGCCGTAGCTTGCCGACGAGGTCGAGCCAGTCCAGATCGCGGTTGGTGTAGCGGCGCTGGCCGGTGTGCGAGCGGTCGATGTGGTCCATCAGGCCGATCCGCTCGTACCAGCGCAGGGTGTGCGCCGTCAGTCCCGTGAAGGCGGCGACCTCGCTGATCGTGTAGCGGTCCTGGCCGTCGGGCCGGGGGTGGCCCGGCGGCGGAGCGGCGCAGACGTCGCTCCCGGTGGCTGTCTCCTCGGTCTGCTGCGGGGCCGTGGCCGTGGGCTGCGTCACCGTCATGACCTCCACGCTATGGCCTTGGAGCGCACTCGAAGCAAGCGGGTTCGATCGGAATTCGGCGGGCGGACACCTGCCGTACCCGATCGTCCGCGGGCCCCTCGGGGAGGCCCAGCGCCGGGAGCGCTTAGGCTCGAACCATGTCGCTCAAGAGCCTCGCGTCGATCGAGAACTGGCCGGTTACCTCCGCCGCGGCGGGTGTCGTAGGGGCCGACGGGACGGTCCGGGGCGTGCGCGGTCCCGTCGGACAGCGGTTCGCCCTGGCCTCGGTCACCAAGCCGCTCGCGGCCTACGCCGTCCTCGTGGCGTACGAGGAGGGTGCGATCGACCTGGACGAGCCGGCCGGGCCCCCCGGGGCGACGGTGCGCCATCTGCTGGCGCACACCTCCGGGCTCGCCTTCGACGAACACCGGGTGATGTCCGCCCCCGGCGAGCGGCGGCTGTACTCCAACGCCGGGTTCGAGCAGCTCGGCGACCACGTCACCAAGGCCACCGACATCCCCTTCGCCGAGTACCTGCGGCAGGCGGTGCTGGAGCCGCTGGGGATGGTGCACACGTCCCTGGACGGCTCCCCCGCCAAGGACGGGGTGTCGACGGCCGAGGACCTGCTGCGGTTCGCCGCGGAGGTGCAGGCGCCCCGGCTGCTGGACCCGCGGACCGTGGCCGAGGCGATGACCGTGCAGTACCCCGGGACGAAGGGGGTCCTGCCGGGCTACGGCCACCAGAACCCCAACGACTGGGGGCTCGGCTTCGAGATCCGGGACTCCAAGGCACCGCACTGGACGGGTGCCTCGTCCTCGCCCCGCACCTTCGGGCACTTCGGCCAGGCGGGCACCTTCCTGTGGATCGACCCCGACGCGGGCGCGGCCTGCGTGGCACTGACCGACCGCCCCTTCGGGCCGTGGGCGATCGAGGCGTGGCCGGTGTTCACGGAAGCGGTGCTGGCGGAGCTCCACCGCTGAGCCTCCGCCGGAAGTGCAGCGGCAGGACGTCTTTCGACCACAGCCCCCTCGTGGCCGGGCGCGCGGTTCCCCGCGCGCCTTCGGGGGCGCCGCCGCACCGCGGTCGCCCGGCCTGCCGAGGGCGCGACACGCCGGGCCGGTCCGGGCACGTCACCCGCGTCGGGAAGCCGGCCTCCCGCCGGGCCCGGCCGCCATCTCCCACAGCAGCACCTCCGCACCGCCCGCGCCCGCGACCAGCTCCGCGTCCCGGGCGTCGGTGATCCGCGCCGCGTCGCCCGGCCCCAGCTCCCGTTGCGCGAGCAGCACCGCGCCGCGCACCACGTGGACGTAGACGTACGCCGCGTCCGGCACCGCCACCCGCTCCCCCGCGGCCGGCCGGCGCACGTGCAGCACGGCACCCGCCTCCGGTACGTCGTAGGGGGTGGAGTCGGCGATGCCGTGCACCACCTCGTGGAACGGATCTCCGCCCGGTTCCGCGGGCGCCAGCCACATCTGCACGAAGACCAGGGGCGCGCCGCCGTCGTTGCGCTCCACGTGCCGCACACCCGACGCCGCGCTCAGCCGCTGCACGTCCCCGGCCCGCACCGTGCTCGCGCGGCCGGTGGAGTCGCGGTGGGTCAGCTCGCCCTCGACCACCCAGGTGACGATCTCGGTGTGACTGTGCGGGTGCTCGTCGAACCCGGCACCGGGCGCCAGGCGCTCCTCGTTGCAGGCGATCAGCGCGCCGAAGCCGAGATTGTCGGGGTCGTAGTGCGGGCCGAAGGAGAAGGCGTGCCGCGTCTCGATCCCGGCCGCCGGATCCCCGCCCGGATAGCGCTCCTCGGCGCGCCGCACGTCCACCGTCACGGCCCCCACCCTACGGGCTCCCCGCCGGTCGGGGCCCGTGGCCCCGGGCCGTCCGCGCGGCGCCGGCCGGGGTGTCCCGGGGCCGGCGCACCGGCGAGGCGGCCGACCCAGCAAAGGCCGCCGAACCATCCAAACTAGTCTTGTCCCGTGCCCGAACCCGAAACACGCCAGACCGGCGCCGCAGCGCACGCCGTCCACCCGCACGCCGCGACGCTGAAACGGCTGGAGAGGTCCTCCGGAAGCCTCGCCGCGCAGGCGATCGCGCGGATGGACGAGACGCTGCCGTGGTACCGGGCCATGCCCCCGGAGAACCGCTCCTGGATCGGGCTGGTGGCACAGGCCGGTATCGCGGCCTTCACCGAGTGGTTCCGGCACCCGGACGCCCCGCAGGCGATCTCCACCGACGTCTTCGGCACCGCGCCGCGCGAGCTGACCCGCGCGATCACGCTCCGGCAGACCGTGGAGATGGTGCGCACCACCATCGAGGTCATGGAGTCGGCGATCGACGAGGTCGCCGCGCCCGGCGACGAGAGCGTGCTGCGCGAGGCGCTGCTGGTGTACGCCCGCGAGATCGCCTTCGCCACCGCCCAGGTCTACGCGCAGGCCGCCGAGGCACGCGGTGCCTGGGACGCGCGGCTGGAGTCGCTGGTGGTCAACGCGGTGCTGTCCGGGGAGGCCGACGAGGGCGCCGTCAGCCGGGCCGCCGCGCTCGGCTGGAACACGCCCGAGCACGTGTGCGTGGTGCTGGGCACCGCTCCGGACGGGGACAGCGAGCTGACCGTCGAGGCGATCCGGCGGGCCGCCCGGCACGCCAAGCTCCAGGTCCTCACCGGGGTGCTCGGCAGCCGGCTCGTCGTCATCGCGGGCGGCAGCGACAATCCGCTCGCCGTGGCCCGGTCCCTGATCGGGCCGTACGCGGCCGGGCCGGTCGTCGCCGGGCCCGTGGTGCCCGACCTGCTGGCCGCGACGCGGTCCGCGCAGGCCGCCGCGGCGGGGCTGAAGGCGTGCTCGGCGTGGCAGGACGCCCCGCGGCCGGTTCTGGCGGACGATCTCCTGCCGGAGCGCGCCATCGCCGGGGATCCGAGCGCACGCGAGCAGTTGGTGGAGGAGATCTACAGACCGCTGGAGGAGGCCGGTTCGGCGCTGCTGGAGACCCTCAGCGTCTACCTGGAGCAGGCGAGCAGCCTGGAGGGGGCGGCCCGGATGCTGTTCGTCCACCCCAACACCGTCCGCTACCGGCTCAGACGTGTGACCGACGTCACCGGATGGTCGCCGTCCGATGTACGCTCCGCGTTCACCCTGCGCATCGCGCTGATCCTCGGGCGTCTGGTGGATGGAGATCCCCAGACCTAGTCTTTGTCGGGGGCCCACAAAACCCCCTCGTGTTCTTCGTCCTTGTCCCCACGGGCGGCCGTGCCCGTACCCAAGAGAGAGTGTGAGAGTGCTCGTACTCGTCGCTCCCGGCCAGGGCGCTCAGACGCCCGGCTTCCTGACCCCTTGGCTCGACCTCCCCGGTGCCGCCGACCGCGTCGCCGCGTGGTCGGACGCCATCGGGCTGGACCTTGCCCACTACGGCACGCAGGCCGACGCCGAGGAGATCCGCGACACCGCCGTCGCGCAGCCGCTGCTGGTCGCCGCCGGGCTCCTGTCGGCCGCGGCACTCGGTGACATCACCCCGGGCGCCGTCGCCGGACACAGCGTCGGCGAGTTCACCGCCGCCGCCTTCGCGGGCGTCCTCGACGACACCACCGCGCTGACCCTGGTCCGCAAGCGGGGCCTGGCGATGGCCGAGGCCGCCGCGATCACCGCGACCGGCATGTCGGCGCTGCTCGGCGGCGACCCGGACACGACCGTCCCGCACCTGGAGAAGCTGGGCCTGACCCCGGCGAACGTCAACGGCGCGGGCCAGATCGTCGCGGCGGGCACCCTGGAGCAGCTGGCCGCGCTGGAGGCGGACAAGCCCGAGGGCGTGCGCCGGGTGGTCGCGCTGAAGGTGGCCGGCGCCTTCCACACCCACCACATGGCGCCCGCGGTCGACAAGCTGGCGAAGGCGGCCGAGGAGTTCGCACCGGCCGACCCCGCCGTCGCCTACGTCTCGAACAAGGACGGCCGGACCGTCGCCACGGGCGACGAGGTCGTCGCCCGCCTGGTCGGCCAGGTCGCCAACCCGGTCCGCTGGGACCTGTGCATGGAGACCTTCCAGGAGCTCGGCGTCACCGCCCTGGTCGAGGTGTGCCCGGGCGGCACCCTCACCGGGATCGCCAAGCGTGCCCTGCCCGGCGTCAAGACGCTGGCCCTGAAGACACCCGACGACCTCGACGCGGCCCGCGAGCTCATCGCAGAGCACGCCTGAGAGCCCCAAGGAGCCGATTCGAACATGGCGAAGATCAAGGCCAGTAAGGGCGCCCCGTACGCGCGCATCCTCGGTGTGGGCGGCTACCGCCCCACCCGGGTGGTGCCGAACGAGGTGATCCTGGAGAAGATCGACTCGTCCGACGAGTGGATCCGTTCGCGCTCCGGCATCCAGACCCGGCACTGGGCCGGCGAGGACGAGACCGTCGCCGCGATGTCGGTCGAGGCGTCCGGCAAGGCGATCGCCGACGCCGGGATCTCCGCCGAGCAGATCGGCGCCGTGATCGTCTCGACGGTCACGCACTTCAAGCAGACCCCGGCGGTCGCCACCGAGATCGCCGACAAGCTGGGCACGGACAGGGCCGCGGCCTTCGACATCTCGGCGGGCTGCGCCGGCTTCGGCTACGGCGTCACCCTCGCCAAGGGCATGATCGTCGAGGGGTCGGCGGAGTACGTCCTGGTCATCGGCGTGGAGCGGCTGAGCGACCTGACCGACCTGGAGGACCGCGCGACGGCCTTCCTGTTCGGTGACGGCGCCGGCGCGGTCGTGATCGGTCCCTCCCCGGAGCCGGCCATCGGCCCGACCGTGTGGGGTTCCGAGGGCGACAAGTCGGAGACCATCAAGCAGACCGTGCCGTGGACGGACTTCCGCGACGGCGCGATCGAGCGCTTCCCCGCCATCACCCAGGAGGGCCAGGCGGTCTTCCGCTGGGCCGTGTTCGAGATGGCGAAGGTCGCCCAGCAGGCGCTGGACGCGGCCGGGATCAGCGCGAGCGAGCTCGACGTCTTCATTCCGCACCAGGCCAACGAGCGGATCATCGACTCGATGGTGAAGACTCTCAAGCTGCCGGAGTCCGTCACGGTCGCCCGCGACGTACGCACCACCGGCAACACCTCGGCCGCCTCGATTCCGCTCGCGATGGAGCGGCTCCTGGCGACCGGCGAGGCGAAGAGCGGCGACACCGCACTCGTCATCGGATTCGGGGCGGGTCTCGTGTACGCCGCGACGGTCGTTACCCTCCCCTAGGCACCCCGTGCCGGATCATTCGGTCCGATACGGGCAACGCCCTCCCGCCGCCGCGGCGGCGGGCGCCACACCCTCTAGGAACACCAACGAAGGAGCGCCGACATGGCCGCCACTCAGGAAGAGATCGTCGCCGGTCTCGCCGAGATCGTGAACGAGATCGCCGGGATCCCGGTTGAGGACGTCCAGCTGGACAAGTCCTTCACCGACGACCTGGACGTCGACTCGCTGTCCATGGTCGAGGTCGTCGTCGCCGCCGAAGAGCGCTTCGACGTCAAGATCCCGGACGACGACGTCAAGAACCTCAAGACCGTCGGTGACGCGACCGACTACATCCTCAAGCACCAGGCCTGAGTCACTGCTCCGGCCGGGTAGCCCCGGCCCCGCCACCCGGCGGTGGCGCCGCTCGATCCTCTGATCCGTTGGAGAAAGATTTCCCGTGAGCCCGACCAATCGCACCGTGGTCGTCACCGGTATCGGCGCAACCACACCGCTGGGTGGCGACGCAGCCTCGACCTGGGAAGGCCTGGTCGCCGGTCGTTCCGGCGTCGGCCCGCTCGAACAGGAGTGGGCGGCCGAGCTGCCGGTCCGCATCGCCGCGCAGATCGCCGTCGACCCGAGTGAGATCATTCCTCGCCCGCAGGCCCGCAAGCTGGACCGCTCGGCGCAGTTCGCGCTGATCGCGGCTCAGGAGGCCTGGAAGGACGCCGGTTTCACCGCCAGGGCCGGCGAGGACCCGCAGGTCGACCCGCACCGCCTCGGCGCGGTCGTCGCCTCCGGTATCGGCGGCGTGACCACCCTCCTCGACCAGTACGACATCCTGCGCGACAAGGGTGTCCGCCGGGTCTCCCCGCACACCGTGCCGATGCTGATGCCCAACTCCCCGGCGGCCAACGTCGGTATCGAGCTGGGTGCCCAGGCCGGCGTGCACACCCCCGTCTCGGCGTGCGCATCCGGCGCCGAGGCCATCGGCTACGCGATCGAGATGATCCGCACCGGCCGCGCCGACGTCGTCGTCGCCGGCGGCACCGAGGCGGCGATCCACCCGCTGCCCATCGCCGCGTTCGGCAACATGATGGCGATGTCCAAGAGCAACGACGACCCGCAGGGCGCCTCACGCCCCTTCGACGTCGACCGCAACGGCTTCGTCCTCGGCGAGGGCGCCGGCGTGATCGTCCTGGAGTCGGAGGAGCACGCCCGGGCCCGCGGCGCCCGCATCTACGTGGAGGCCGTCGGCCAGGGCATCTCCGCCGACGCCCACCACATCACCCAGCCCGAGCCCTCGGGCACGGGCATCGCGGCGGCCCTGCAGAACCTGCTCGAGGCCACCGACCTGGACCCGGCCGAGGTCGTGCACGTCAACGCGCACGCGACGTCGACCCCGCAGGGCGACATCGGTGAGATCAAGGCGCTGCGGAAGGCCTTCGGCGACGACGTCGACCACATGGCGATCTCCGCGACCAAGTCGATGACCGGTCACCTGCTGGGTGGCGCGGGCGGCGTGGAGACGGTCGCCTCGGTGCTGGCCCTGTACCACCGGGTGGCTCCGCCGACCATCAACGTCGACAACCTCGACCCCGAGGTCAACGCGGACATCGTCCGGGGCGAGGCGCGGAAGCTGCCCGTCGAGGGCCGCATCGCCGCGCTCAACGACTCCTTCGGGTTCGGCGGCCACAACGTGGTGCTCGCGTTCCGGACGGTCTGACGCTCCGCAGCGTGCGCGAAGGCCCGGCCTCCGAGAGGAGACCGGGCCTTCGGCGTGTCGTGCGCGGCGCCGTTCGGTGTGTCGGGCCTGCGCACGCGGTGCGGCGTGTACGGGCCTCGGCGGTGTACGGCGCGGGGCCCGTGGAGGAGGGGCGGGGGCTGCGAGGGGTGCGGGACACCGCGTGGGGAGGTGAGGGCGCCGCCCGCCCGGGCAGGCGGCGGGCAGGCGGAACAGCCGTCCGCGGCGCGCAGGTGCCGGTGCCGCCTGCGGGGTGGTCACGCGGGTGCCCCGCGCCTCGCCCCGGCGGGAGTCAGACCACCTGGTGCAACCAGCGCACGGGCGCGCCCTCCCCGGCGTACCGGAAGGGCTCCAGTTCGTCGTCCCAGGGCTTGCCGAGCAGCTTGGAGATCTCGGCCTCCAGGTCGGTCTCCCCGCGCCGGCTGCGCAGCAGGGCCGCACGCAGCCGGTCCTCCGGGATGAGAATGTCGCCGTGGATGCCGGTGACGGCGTGGAAGATCCCGAGGTCGGGGGTGCAGCTGTAGCGCTCGCCCTCGGCGGTGGCGCACGGCTCGGCAGTGACCTCGAAGCGCAGCAGGTGCCAGCCGCGCAGCGCGGAGGCCAGTTTGGACGCCGTGCCGGGCTCGCCCTGCCAGGAGAACTCCGAGCGCCAGGTGCCGGGCGCGGCGGGCTGCCGGATCCAGTCGAGGTTGACGCGCGTGCCGAGCACCCCGGCGACGGCCCACTCGACGTGCGGGCACAGCGCGCGCGGCGCGGAGTGCACGTACAGAACTCCACGTGTCGTCACCGGGACCTCCGGGCAGGCGGGTCGTCTTGCAGGGCGGGCACAGCGGCGGCGGCAGGGCTGCCACGTTGAGGGCGAGGCTACCGTGCGGCGGCGCAAGGAGTGTGACGTACCGTCGGTCCCGGGGCCCGGAAACACCCGCCATTCACCCGGGGGGACGCTTGTACGGGTGTGAGCCGTTGCACGGCACCGACCGGGAACGCCCGGGCGTTGTCATGCTGGGGGAAGCTCTGCCGTCGGGACCGAGGGGATCAGCCGGGGATGCGGAAGCGAAGCCAGCGCGGGCGTGCCGTGGCGGCCGTCGTGGCGGCCGTCGTGCTGGGTGCCGCCGGGTGCGACGGGATCGGTGGCGACTCTCCGGGCGCCTCCGGCGGGCAGAGGAGAGCCACGCCTTCGCCGACGCCGTCCTGGAACCGCAGCCCGGACTCGCTCGCGGCCGTCGGCGACTCCATCACACGCGGCTTCGACGCCTGCTCGGTGCTGTCGGACTGCCCGGAGGTGTCCTGGGCGACCGGCAGCAGCACGGCCGTCGACTCCCTCGCCGTGCGGCTGCTGGGTCGAGCGCGGGCGGCCAGCCACAGCTGGAACTACGCGGTGACGGGTGCCCGGATGGCGGATCTGCCGGATCAGATGGCGCAGGCGGCGGCCCGGAAGCCGGAGTTGGTGACGGTGCTGGCGGGCGCCAACGACGCGTGCCGGCGGACGACGTCGCGGATGACGTCCGTGGCGGACTTCCGCAGCCAGTTCGAGGAGGCACTGCGCACCCTGCGGGCCCGGGCGCCCGAGGCGCAGGTGTACGTCGCGAGTGTGCCGGACCTGAAGCGGCTGTGGTCGCTGGGCCGTACCGACCCGCTGGGCAAGCAGGTGTGGAAGCTCGGCATCTGCCCGTCCATGCTGGGCGACGCGGACGCCCTGGACACAGCGGCCGACCAGCGGCGCAACGCGGTGCACGAACGGGTGGAGGCGTACAACGAGGTGCTGAAGGAGGTGTGCGCCGAGGACCGCCACTGCCGCTACGACGGCGGCGCCGTCCACGACTACCGTTTCGGCGCGGACCAGTTGAGCCACTGGGACTGGTTCCATCCCAGCAGGGAGGGGCAGGCCCGGCTGGCGGAGATCGCCTACCGCACCGTCACCGCCGAGAAGCCCGTGACCTAGTGTTTTCCGCATGAGCGAACTGTTCGGCACGCTTTCCGACGGAAGTCCGGTGCACCGCTGGACGCTGGAGCGCGCGGGCGTCCGTGTGCGGGTCCTGTCGTACGGCGGGATCGTGCAGTCGGTCCAGGTCCCGGACCGGGAGGGGCGTGCCGGGGAGGTCGTGCTGGGATTCCCCGGCCTCGCCGGCTACCTGGCCCGTCCCGAGCCGTATCTCGGCGCGCTGGTCGGCCGGTACGCCAACCGGATCGCGGGCGCCCGCTTCACCCTGGACGGGCGGACGTACGCGCTCACTCCCAACGAGGGCGCCCACTCGCTGCACGGAGGCGTGGGAGGCTTCGACAAGCGCGTGTGGGACGTCGAGCCGGTGGGCCACGGCCTGCGCCTGACCCGGATCTCCCCGCACGGCGAGGAGGGCTTCCCGGGCCGCCTGGAGGTCACGGCCACGTACACCCTGGACGAGGAAGGTGCGCTGCACGTCGCGTACGAGGCGGTCACGGATGCGCCGACCGTGGTGAATCTGACGAACCACAGCTATTTCGACCTGTCCGGCTCCGGCCGCGCCGCCACCGGGCACGAGTTGCGTCTGGCGGCCTCCCGCTACACGCCGGTCGGCCCGGACCTGATCCCCACGGGGGAACTCGCGGACGTGTCCGGCACCCGCTTCGACTTCCGTACGACCCGCCGTGCGGACTCCGGCTACGACCACAACTTCGTGCTGGACAAGGGCGTCACCGCGGCCCCCGTCGAGGTGGCCGAACTGCACGACCCCGTCTCCGGGCGGGTGCTGACGGTGGCGACGACCGAGCCGGGTCTCCAGCTGTACACCGCCGACCACTTGGGCGAGCCGTTCGCGCCGGGGCAGGGCGTCGCGCTGGAGACGCAGCACTTCCCCGACTCCCCGAACCGGCCCGGTTTCCCGAGCACGGTGCTCCGGCCGGGCGGGACGTACCGTTCGGAGACGGTCTACCGGTTCGGGGCGCGCTGAGGCCTGGCACGGCCCCCGGGCTCCGGACGCTCCGCCGTCGGAGGTCGGTGCCCTTCTCCGGTCGCGGCAGCGGAGAGCGGGCGTGCGCTCACGAGCCCCGGTCCGGAGGTCAGGTTCCGGACCGGGGCTGCCCGAGGGGGGAACCTGTCCCGGATCAGACGTTAACGGCCGCGGTGAGCCTGCGGTCGGCGATCGAGCGCCCCACCTGGATCTCGTACGAACCCTTCACAAACGTCCAGGCGCCGGCCGTCTCGTCCCAGATCTCGAAGGCGCGGCGCGGGAGTTCCACGACGACCTCGGCGCTCTCTCCCGGCGCCGCCTCGACGCCCGCGAACCCGGCCAGCCGGCGTACCGGACGGGTGTCGTCGGGCGCGGTGGGCGCGAGGTACACCTGCACGACCTCGCGTCCGGTGCGCGTGCCGGAGTTGCGCAGGCGGATCCTCACCGTGGTGCCCCGCGCCTCGACGGACTCGTACGTCCAGTCGGTGTAGCCGAGTCCGTGGCCGAAGGGGTAGGACGGGGTGCGGCCCTGCCGCTCCCAGGCGCGGTAGCCGATGAAGACGCCTTCGTCGTAGTGGAGCCGGCCGTCCGCCGGGGCGACCCGGGTGACGGGGGCGTCGGCCAGTGAGCCCCAGGTGGTGGGGAGCCGGCCGCCCGGTTCGCAGGCCCCGGTCAGGACGTCGGCGAGGGCCGCGCCGGCCTCCTGGCCGGGGAACCAGGTGAGCAGCACGGCGGCGGCGTCGTCCCGCCAGGGCAGTTCGACCGGGGAGCCGGAGTTGACGACCACGACGGTTCGGGGGTTGGCGACGGCGACCGCGCGCACCAGGTCGTCCTGACGGCCGGGCAGGCGCAGGTCGGTGCGGTCGAATCCCTCGGACTCGACACGCTCGGTGGTGGCGACCACGACGACGGCGGTGTCGGCGGCGCGGGCGGCCTCGACCGCCTCGGCGATCAACTCGTCAGCGTCGCGCTGCGGTTCCTGGTGGGCGAGGGCGAAGGCGACGACCTCGATGGGGACCTCCGCCGGGAGGTCGTGGACGTGGGCGAGGGAGACCTCGACCGGTTCGCCGGCGGCCAGTTCGACCCGGGCGCGGGCGACCGGGGCACCGAAGAACGCCTCGAAGGGGTCGCCGTCGTCGGCGGGGAGCTGGACACCGTCGTAGTGCGTCGTGCCGGCGACGGTCAGGGTGAAGGCTCCGGCGCCCTTGATGCCGAAGGTGTGCAAACCGGTCGCGCGGGGCGTGAAGGTGCCGGTCAGCTCGACGGTGTGGAGGGCGGCGCCGGTGACGCCCTCGGGCAGGTCGGTGCCCGTCCACTGGATCTGCCCGCTCGGGGCGGAGCGGGCACCGACGACGTCGCCGCCGGCGTCCCGGCAGACCGCGCGCAGCTCGAAACCGTACTGGGCGACGGCGAGTTCGGGGGCGGGGTCGGCGCCGACGCAGTAGCTGAGGCTGCCCTCGGGCAGGGCCGCGGTGAGGCCGTCGAGCGGGGAGACGACACGGGAGGGGAAGACGGTGGCGGAGCCGCCGCCGAGGACGCGGGCGTCACGGGCGGCGGCTCCGATCAGCGCGACCGTGCCGGGCCTGAGCGGGAGGGCGCCGCTTTCGTTGCGCAGCAGGACGAAGGAGCGGCGGGCGATCTCGCGGGCGAGCGCGGGGCCGTCGACGAGTGCGGGCGGCTCGGCGACGGCCGGTGCGGCGCCTTCCAGGACGCCGACGCGGGCGGCGAGCCGCAGGACGTTGCGCACGGCCTCGTCGACGGTGCTCTCCTGGACGAGGCCGTCCCGGACGGCCCGGGCGAGCGCCTCACCGTAGACGGTCCGCGGCCCCGGCATGGCGATGTCGAGGCCGCCCTCGACGGCACCGACGGTGGAGCGGGCGGCCGTCCAGTCGGAGACGTTGCAGCCGTCGAAGCCCCATTCTCCGCGCAGCACCTCGTTCACCAGATGGTGGTGCTCGGTCATGGTCGTGCCGTTGACGGTGTTGTAGGCGGTCATGACACCCCACGGGCGGGCGTGCTCGACGATGGCCTCGAAGGGAGCCAGGTAGATCTCGCGCAGCGCACGTTCGCCCACCCGGTTGTCGACCGTGAATCGGTCGGTCTCGGCGTCGTTGGCGACGAAGTGCTTCATGGTGGCGCCGATGCCGCCGGACTGCACACCCCGCACGTAGCCGGCGCCGATGGCACCGGTCAGGTACGGGTCCTCGCTGTAGGCCTCGAAGTGACGTCCGCCGAGCGGGGAGCGGTGGAGGTTGACGGTGGGGGCGAGGAGCACGTGGACGCCCTTGCGCCGGGCCTCCTGGGCGAGCAGGACACCGGCGCGGTGGGCGAGCGCGGGATCCCAGGTCGCGGCGAGCGCGGTCGGGGAGGGCAGGGCGATGGAGGGGTCGTCGGCGGACCAGCGCGCGCCCCGGACGCCGATCGGGCCGTCGGACATCACGAGGGACCGCAGGCCGATCTCCGGCAGGGCGGGCAGGGACCAGACGTCCTGCCCGGCCAGGAGCCGGGTCTTGGTGTCCAGGTCGAGCGCGCCCAGGGCGGATGCGACGGCTGCCTCGCGGTCCCCGTCGGCAGGGGTGGGCCGGGTCTCCGGCATGGCGGTGCCTCCTCGGTGACGTCCGTGCGGTCCCCCATCGTGCACCCGTCGCCTGTGACTCGGTAGGTTTTGTCATCTTCCCGTTATATGACGAGGGGTCGTATGGCGTACGGTGACCGCATGAGCGCACGGGTCAGGAGCGCGGAGCGACGCGCGGAGATCGTCCGGGCCGCCCTGGAGGTGATCGCCGAGCGCGGCTACCGGGGTGCGAGCCTGGCCGCGGTGGCCGAACGGGTGGGACTGACCCAGCAGGGGCTGCTGCACCACTTCCCGACCAAGGAGGCGCTGCTGGTCGCCGTGCTCAAGGAGCGCGACCAGTGGGACGCGGTGCCGGACAGCCGGTGGCGGGTCGACCTGCTGACCTCCCTCGTCGAGTACAACGCGATGCGGCCCGCCATCATCCAGACGTTCTCGGCGCTGCTCGGCGAGAGTGTCACGGAGGGACACCCGGCCCGCGAGTACTTCACCGATCGCTACCGCAGGGTGCGGGACACCATGGCGGGCGTCCTGCGTTCCGCGTACGGCGACCGGCTGCCCAACGGGCTGTCCCCCGAGCGCACGGCTCCGCTGCTGGTGGCGGTGATGGACGGGCTCCAGTACCAGTGGCTGCTGGACCCGGAGTCGGTGGACATGCCGGCAGCGTTCCGGGACTTCCTGCTGCTGCTGGGCGAGCACGTCGACCAGCGGGGTTGCTGAGCGGCCGAGCAACCGCGTTCGCGGTCAGCCGCGTCTTCCGGTCAGCCGCTTTGCGGTCAGCCGCGTTTCCGGTCGACCGAGCAGGGTGGGACGGCGGGCGGAGGTCACTGGCGCCAGGCGGCCGCCAGCGTCTTGGTCGCGAGGCAGACGAGGGCGAAGGCGACCGCCCAGCCGACGGCTCCGGCGGCGGCCAGCGCGACCGCGCCCGCCCCGAACCACAGCACCTCGAAGCCGGTGCGGGCCGCTCCCCGGGTGCGGTACGGCGCCTTGGGCGAGCCGAACAACCCCCACAGCACGATCAGTGCGGCAGGGGCGGCGAGCCCGAGCAGCCAGGCGAGCCCGGCGGGGACGTCGAGGGTCACACCCCAGTAGGCGGCGGCTGCGACGGCGCCGAGCTCGACGAGGAACAGGACCCCCAGGTTGACTGCTCTGACTGCCTTCATGATCCGCAGTATCACCCGCCGGCCGGTGCCGCGACCACCTCGATCTCGATCTGTGCCTCCGACCGGAACAGCCGCGGCACCTCGACGGTCAAGCTCGTGGGCGGAGTACCGGTGAGGAACTCCCCCCGAACGGCGGCGTATTCGGCGAGTCCCGAGATGTCGGTGAGGTAGGTGCGGATGTTGATCACGTCGCCCAGGCCAGCGCCGTGGGCCCCGAGCAGCGCCTCCAGCGCCTCGAAGACACCGCGGCTCTGCTCGGCGAGCGTGGCGCCCTCGGCTGTTTGTCCGGAGACGAACAACAGGGCGCTGCCGTCGGCCTGTTCGACCCGGGCGACCTGGGAGTAGTAGGGGCTCAGCGGCTGGGGGGCGCGGGCGGGACTGTCGAGGGTGATCTTCATAGCGTGCTCCTCGGGCGGTACGGATCCGGGCGGCGGGCAGGCCGATGTCGGCATGGGCGATGTGGCGGGCGAGGGCCGGACGACCGTACGGGGCCGGTCCGACACCACTGCGGCGGGCGCACGTTCACTCACGCCGACCGCACTCGCCGGGTTCCTCCCGGCGGGGTCGGCGGCGCCGCGTCTCCTCCCCGGTCACGACGCTAGGCCGCCCCTTGCCCCGCGACAAGCGAATGTCCAGCATGGCTGCCATGCGTGATGAGCATGATGACGGGCAGGCGGGCGTACCCGGCCTGTCCACGGTCTGGCTGCGGGTCTTCCTGGAGGTCGCCCGGCACGGGTCGTTCACGGTGGCGGCGCGCGTGCTGGGCTGGACCCAGTCCGCGGTCTCCCGGCAGATCTCCTCCCTGGAGTCGGCGCTGGGCGGCTCCCCTCTCTTCGACCGGCTGCCGCGCGGCGTACGGCTCACCGACGCCGGGCGGGTGCTCCTCCCGCACGCCGAGGCCGTCACCGGCTCACTGCACACCGCCGCCCGCGAACTGGCGGACCTGCGTGAGGCGTCCGGCGGGCGGCTGCGCTTCGGCGCCTTCGCCACCGCCGACGCCGCCCTCGTACCGCAGGCCCTGGCCGCCTTCCGCGCCCGCCACTCCCGTGTCCGCGTCCACCGCGAGGAGGGTCTCTCGCCCGAGCTGCTGGACCGGCTGGCCGTGGGGCGGCTGGACCTGGCGGTCGTCTCCACGACGGGCGGTGCCCGGCTGGACCCCTACGAGCTGCACCATCTCCTCGACGAACCGCTGTACGTCGCCGTCCCCGCCGGCCATCCCCTGACCGGTACGACGGGGCCGGTGGAACTGGCGCGGTTCGCGGACGCCGAGTGGGTCTCCGGCAGCCGCCGCCCGGAGGGCACCCTCCTCGACGCCGCGCTCCGTGCCGGATTCCGGCCGCGGATCGCGCATGTGGTGGCCGAGTGGACCGCCAAGCAGGGCTACGTCGCCGCGGGGCTCGGCGTGGCGCTGGTCCCGGCGCTCGCCGCCGCGTCCGTACGGACGGACGTGGCGCTGCTGCGGGTGCGCGACGCGGGGGCGCCGGCCCGCGCGGTGTACGCGGCGGCGGCACGCGGCCGGTCGCTCACACCCGTGGCGCGGGCGTTCGTCGCGGCGTTGCGGGAGTCGGCCGCGACGCTGCCCGCCTGAGCGGGCTCCGCGTTCGCGCCGGTCGGCCCGCGGACAGGTCAGGGGCAGGGGCAGGGGCAGGGGGCGTACATCCGGGCCGTGGAAACGGTCGGGGCCGCCCCGGCCGGCCTCCGGCCGCGTCATCGATGGGCGTGCTCGTCCCGCGGGGCGTCCGGGGCGCCCTCGGGGTCGGTGCGGCCGTCGCCGTCGCGGATCTCCTCGCCCAGCAGCTCCCGCGCCAGCAGCGTCGCTCCGGCGACCGCGCCGGGCATCAGGAACACGGCGACGAAGGGGACGAGGAACGCCAGGCCGAGGGGCGTGCCGAAGCCCCACACCAGGAGCTTGCGGGAGCGCAGCAGCACCAGACGCTCGCGCAGCTGGACGCCGCGGCGCTGGAGGGCGACGGCGGTCAGTTCCTCGGTGAGGAAGAAACCGGTGACGAAGAAGCCCAGCACCGGGACGGCGGTCTGCCCGACGACGGGCAGGAAGCCGAGGGCGAACAGGAGCACACCCCACAGACCCGCGCGGACCACGATCCGCAGGCTGTCCCGGCCGGAGATCCACAGGTCGCGCCAGAGCGGCAGCTCCGACTCGGGTGCGGTGCCGTCCGGGGACACGTCGCGGTCGACGGTCTCCGAAAGGCTCTCGTAGAAGGGCTGCCCCACCAGCAGCGTGACGGCGGTGAAGGTGACGACGGCGAGGAGCAGGCCGAGCGCGAACAGCAGGGCCGTCAGGAGTCCGCGGAACAGTCCCGGCCACGGGCTGGACCAGTCGTCCGCGAAGGGGGTGGCCCAGGTGACGAAGTCCTGACCCCACAGGGCGAGGGAGACGAGGGCCGCGGCATAGAGCACCAGGGTGATCAGGCCGGGAACGAGTCCGAACCCGAACTGCCTGCCGTGCCGGGCCACCCACCGCTGGCCCTTGAGGAGATGACCGAAACCCACCCCGAGATCACGCATGGGCGCACTCTATCGGCCGCGTGCCGACGCGCCCGGGGCCCCCGGCCCGGGCACCGCGGGGCCGTGCGGGGGACGGCGGGGCAGCTGGGGCAT
Organism: Streptomyces actuosus; assembly: GCF_016921115.1. GTDB lineage: Bacteria > Actinomycetota > Actinomycetes > Streptomycetales > Streptomycetaceae > Streptomyces > Streptomyces actuosus_A. The sequence continues at coordinate 121,533 of NZ_JAFFZS010000007.1, read as the reverse complement.
GCGGCGGGGCCGTGGTGGGAGGGCCGTGCGGGGGCCTGGCGCCGGGCGCCGGGCGCCGGATCAGGGGCCGCGGCGGTCCCGCCGGCCGTCAAGGGGCGGAACCGGCGGCCGGGAGGCGCCCTCCGGGAGGCGAACCGGCGTCTCCGCGGGAGCTCTGTCGGGTCCCGGGACGGCAGCGGCGGACGGGCGCGGCCGGGACCGGAGGTGCCACGGCGGCCGTGCGGCAGCGGTGCGTCCGCCCGCCGGCCCCGTGGCGGTGCCCTCGGCGGCGGGGCCCCGGGGGCGTGGTGCCCCTGCCACGGTCGTCGGGCCCCGGGGGTCAACCGGACGTCACCGTCACCACGACCCCGTGCTCCGCCGCCGGCGAGATCGCCGCCGACACCCGGACCGCCGCCGCGCGGGCGACGCGACCGGTGCGGGCCGCGCCGGCGAGCAGCAGGGGCTGGAGCTGTTCGAGGCCGGCCACGACCAGTTCCTCACCGGCGGCCAGGACCGGCCGGACGGCGTCGGCGGAGGCGGCAGCCGCCTCCGCCAGGTCGGCCATCGGGGGCAGGGCGGAGCGGACCACTTCGGCCCCGGCCACCGCCGCCCGTTCCGCGAGGGCGGCGTGCAGGGGCATCAGCGGCGCCGCCGCGGCCGTCAGCGCGTCGGCGATGCGGTGCAGCTCGGGGGACACGTCGTGCAGGACCTCCGCGGCCGACTGCAGGACGGGGGTGAGGGCGAGCAGGACGCCCGCCGCCAGGCCGGCGCCGGCGGGCAGCAGCGGGGAGAGGGAGTCGACCAGGTCGCCGAGGGCCTCCGCGAAGTCCTCCACGGCCGGTTCCACCGCGTCCAGCACCGGAAGGAGGCTGTCCCCGAGCGCGGTGAGCAGGGCCTGGGCGGGCTCGCTGACCGGGTGCACGGCGAGCGGGGCGCCGCTCGTGCCGAGCCGGGTCAGGGTGTCGACGATACGGGAGAAGGCCTCCTGTGCCTGCGGCGAGCCGCTGGCCTCGGCCAGTTCGGCCGTGGTCCGGCGAAGGACCCGCAGCAGCTCCGTGCCGGAACCCTCGCGCGGATCCAACGTGTTGACCGCGATCCTGGTGATGTTCGCGGCGGTGTGCAGGAGTTGCCCGGTGATGTCGGTGGTGGAGCGTGCCATGCGCTGCATGTCGTCCCTGCCGGGGAGCGACGGGATCGTTGCCATGGGCCCTCCTCGCCTCGCGCGCCCTGCGCGCCCGTGCCGTGCCCGTACGATGTCCTCGCCGTGCTGTGCGGTGCCCGTGCCGTTCCCGCCCCCAGCATGCCCCTCCGGTGTCCGGGCCGTGCGCCATCCGGGGCATTGGCACGGGCATCGGTGACACCGGCACCCCCGTGTTGCGGTTGAGTCGAACAGGTACATCTCGCCGTACCGATCTCGGAGAGCGAAGGAGGGAGAGCGGATGACGCAGGAGATCCACGGCACGGTGGCGGCCGGGTTCGAGGCGGCACGCGAGCAGTTCGCCGCGTTCGTCGCACAGGAGCGGCCCGACTACGAGGGGCAGTTGTGCGCCCATGTGCACGGGCGCAGGGTGGTCGACCTGTGGGTGGGCGCGGACGCCGGTTCCCTCTACGGCGTGTACTCCTCCACCAAGGGCGCCGCGCACCTCGTGGTCGCGCTGCTCGTGCAGGACGGCACGCTGGAGCTGGACCGCAAGGTGACCTACTACTGGCCGGAGTTCGGCGGTGAGGGCAAGGGCTCGCTGACCCTGCGGGACCTGCTCGCGCACCGGGCCGGACTGATCGGGCTCGACGCCGGCTTCTCCCGGGAGGAGCTGGCCGACGACCGCGCCGTCGCCGAACGCCTCGCCGACCAGAAGCCGTTCTGGCGCCCGGGCACGGCTTTCGGCTACCACGCGCTGGTGGTCGGCGCGCTGACCGGCGAGGTCGTGAGACGGGCGACGGGGCGGACACTCCAGGACGTCTGGGAGGACCGGGTGCGGGCTCCGTACGCCCTGGACTTCCACCTGGGGCTGCCCGAGGCCGAGGAGCCCCGCTTCCGTTCCGTGCAGCCGATGAGGCCGACGCCGGAGCAGCAGGCGGCGCTGGACGCCCGCCCGGACGGGCCGCACACGCTGGCCTCGATCGCGTTCAACACGCATGTGCCGGACCCGGGGACACTGGAGGACCTCGCCAACTCCCGCGCGGTGCGCGCCAGGGGCCCGGCGTCGGTGGGCGGGGTGGCCTCGGCGCGCGGGTTGGCCGGGATGTACGCGGCGATGACGAGCGAGCTGGACGGCCGGCCGCCGCTGCTGAAGCCGGACACGCTGGCCGAGTTCGGGCAGATCCACTCGACGGGGTACGACCTGGTGCAGCGGACCCACAAGTCGTTCGCGCTGGGTTTCCAGGCGACCGCGGACATGTGGTACCCGTTCCTGGGCGCGGGGGCCGTCGGCCACAGCGGCGCGGGCGGGTCGCAGGCCTTCGCCGACCCCCGCAGCGGCCTCGCCTACGGCTACACGCGGCGCCGGGTGGCCTTCCCGGGCGGGGCGGCGCCGGAGAACGCCCGGCTGGTGCGGGCCGTGCACACCGCCGCCCTGCGCGGGTGAGGTGACGGAGCAGGGCCGCGCCCGGCGTCCGGGCGCGGCCCTCGTCGTCCGCGGGCGCCGCCCGTCAGACCAGCACGACGGTGATGTTGCCGCGGGTGGCCTTGGAGTACGGGCAGACCTGGTGGGCCTTCTCGACCAGGGACCGCGCGGTGCCGGCGTCGACCTTCGGGATGTCCGCCGAGATCTCCACGATGATGCCGAAGCCGTCGCTGTTCCTGCCGATGCCGACCTTGGCGGTGACGGTCGAATCGGAGACGTCCGCGCCCTCCTGGCGGGCCACGACGCCGAGGGCGCCCTGGAAGCAGGCGCTGTAACCGGCGGCGAACAGCTGCTCCGGGTTGGTGCCCGCGCCGCTGCCGCCCATCTCCTTCGGCGGGTTCACGACGACGTCGAGCTTGCCGTCGTCGGTGGCGACCCGGCCGTCGCGGCCGTTCTCGGCGACGGCGACGGCTGTGTACAGGACGTCGGACTGCTGAATCGACATGCGGTTGTCTTCCTCCTCGGTCCGCCGCGGCTCGCGCCCAGGGCCGTCGACAGATTTCGGAAAGAAGTTACCGCATGTCGGAATCGACGGGAAGGGTGTCCGGGTGGACCCGGGAGCCGCCGTCGGCGACAGGTCGCACGGCGCGAGGACCGTCGAGCCCCCGAGCCACCGGAACTCGGGGACTCGGGGCTCGCCCGGTTCGGGGCGGTCACCGTGCGGGGTCGACGCCGCCCGGAGCCGGCACCGCTCGGAGCCACCAGGCCCGCGGACCGCCGGGCCGCCTCAGAGCTTGACGACCATCTTCCCGATGTTGTCGCCGCGCAGGACGCCCAGGAACGCCTCCAGGGTGTTCTCGACGCCCTCGACGACCGTCTCACGGTGCTTCAGCGCGCCCGAGGCGACCCAGGGGCCGACCTCCTGGACGAACTGGGGCTGGAGGTCGTAGTGGTCGCCGACCAGGAAGCCCTCGATGCGGCCGCGGGTCTGGATCAGACGGGCCAGGTTCTTCGGGCCGGGCGCGGGCTCGGTGTTGTTGTAGACGGAGATCATGCCGCAGACCGCGATCCGGCCGTCCCGGTTGAGGGAGCCGATGGCGGCCTCCAGGTGGTCGCCGCCGACGTTGTCGAAGTAGACGTCGATGCCGTCGGGGGCGGCGGCGCGCAGCTGCTCGGCGACGGGGCCGTTGCGGTAGTTGAAGGCGGCGTCGAAGCCGTACTCCTCGACCAGGAGCTTGACCTTCTCGTCCGAACCCGCCGAACCGATGACGCGGGAGGCGCCCTTGAGCTTGGCGATCTGGCCCACCTGGCTGCCCACGGCACCCGCGGCGCCGGAGACGAACACGGCGTCGCCCTCCTTGAAGGAGGCGGTGCGCAGCAGGCCGGCGTAGGCGGTGAGGCCGGTCATGCCGAGGACACCGAGGTAGGCCGACAGGGGTACGTCACCCGAACCGGCCGAGCCGACCTTGACGGCCTGGGCGGAGTCCACCGCGGCGTACTCCCGCCAGCCCAGGAAGTGCAGGACGTGGTCACCCACCTCGATCCCCTCGGCGCGGGACTCGACGACCTCGCCGACGGCGCCACCCTGCATGACCTTGCCGAGTTCGAAGGGGGCGACGTACGACTTGGCGGCGCTCATCCGGCCGCGCATGTACGGGTCGACGGAGAGGTACCTGTTGCGGACCAGGACCTGCCCCTCGCCGGGCGTCGGCATCGGAGCCTCCACCAGGGCGAAGTCCTCGACCTCGGGCCAGCCGACCGGGCGGGAGAGGAGGTGCCATTCACGGTTGATCATGCCAGGACCTTTCCATTTACTTCACTACCTGAAACAACCATGCGCCTGAATATTTCATGTTGTCAAGTAAACGGGTACCCTGGTGTCCATGGCCACACCGCACAAGACCCGCCGCCCCGACGCAGTGACCCTGGAGGTCGTCGAGCTCATCGGCTCGGTCGTGGCTCGCTACCACGAGGAGTACGAGCAGGCCGCCGCCGAGCACTCCCTGACCGGCGCCCAGGCCAGGCTGCTGGGCCTGCTCACCCTGGAGCCGCTGCCGATGCGCAAGCTGGCCCAGAAGCTCAAGTGCGAGCCGTCCAACGTCACCGGCATCGTCGACCGGCTCGAATCACGCGGCCTGGTGGAGCGCCGACCGGATCCGGCCGACCGCCGCGTGAAGGTGGCCGTCGCCACCGACGAGGGCCGCCACCTCGCCCGCGCGCTGCGCGACTCGCTCGGCTTCGCCCGCGAACCGCTGGCGGCCCTGTCGGAGGAGGAGCAGCTGTCCCTGCGCGATCTGCTGCGGCGGATGCTGGGGGCGGAGTCCACCCCCGGGGGAACGGCCGCCTGACCCGTCGCCGTCCCGGCCGGTCGGCGCGGCGCCGGACGGCGCCGTGCGCGAGCAGGGCGTTCCGGCGCGGGCTCGCCGGTCGCCGTCCGCCGCGGTGAGCGCGCGACGGCCCTCGCCGCCCCGCGAACCGAGACCGGTCCGCACCCCGACCGCGCCACCGAGGCGCCGAACCGGGCGCCGACGCACGGACCCGTCCCTCAGGTGCACCACCACAGGAAGCGGCTGCAGGTCTCCGACGGCTTCGGATCGGGCGACGGAGCGGACGTCGTCGGGTCCACCGTCGGGGTCGGGGGCGCGGGCGGTCCGGCGGACGGGGTCGCGGAGGAAGGCGTGGGCGCCGGGGCGGAGGACTTCGGCCCGGCCGACTCGTCCGGGCCGGGGCTCGGCGCATCCGTCGCGGACGCGGACGGCGAGACCGACGGCGACGGATACGCGCCGGCCGACGCGGAGGCGCCCGCACCGGCGACGCCGTCGAGGGGACGGGCGGACTCCCGCTCCGTGGAACCCGTCTGCGTGGACACCCCGTCCGGCGCGGTGCCGCCGTCGGTGACGGCCGGCTCGGAGGGCGTCACGCCGGGCGCGTCGATGCCGAGTTCCGCAAGGCTCAGGCCGCCCGCCGCCAGGACGACGCCCGCGGCGGCGAGAGCGACGCGGCGGCGGCGCCTGCGGTGGGCCGCCGCCTTGCGGTCGCGACGGCTGACGGCCAGGGCGCCCACCCCCGGCTCCTCCGCGGCGGACGGCCCTCGCCCGCGGCGGCTCCCGCCCGCGCGGCGGCGTGCGGCCCGCCCCTCCCGCGGCGCCCCCTCGCCGGCCCCGCGCCCTTCGCCCGCGCGGCCCGCGACGGCGGTGCCGACCGCAGCGGCGGGACCGTCGCCCGCCCCACCGGAACCGTCGTCGGTGACACCACCGGGCCGGGCACCGCGGCCGCCGATCGGCGCGTCGCCCGGGCCGCCACCGACCGCACCGGCGACGGGGTGGTGGTGCGGTGCGCCGGCGGGGCCGCCGCGCACCGCCCCGTGCGGGTCGCGGGCCGGGACGCCGTAGGCCCCTCGCCCGCCGTGCGCCGCCTCCGCCCGAGCGCGGATCTCTTCGACCGGGGTGCCGCATCCCGGGCAGACGAGGGCACCGTTGAGGTGGCGGTGGCAGGCGTGACAGAAGTCCATGACGCGGGAAGACTAAGTTCCGCGCCGGTGACGTTCCGAGGCGCCGCTGTGAAGGTTGTGTGGGAGACCGCCCGCCCCGGCGCGCCAAGCCACCCCATCACCGGCGACACCCGAGCGAAACCGGCCTTCGAAGAACGAGCCGCCGAAACCGCTGAAAGGCTTCCGCCCACCCCCCATTGACACGCCCTCGGCCCCGTCCTTACTGTCACGCCAGCATTTCGAACGTGTGACGAAATTTCGAACAGATCCGACGTTCACGAGGGGCGACTGCCGTGCGCATCACCGGAATCAGCACACACGTGGTCGGGACGCCCTGGCGCAACCTGACATACGTCCAGGTGCACACCGACGAGGGGATCACCGGTGTCGGCGAGACCCGGATGCTGGGGCACACCGACGCCCTGCTCGGCTATCTCGAGGAGGCCGAGGCCAACCACGTCCTCGGCTCGGACCCGTTCGCCGTCGAGGACCTCGTCCGGCGCATGAAGTACGGCGACTACGGGCGCGCCGGCGAGATCGTCATGTCCGGGATCGCCGTCGTGGAGATGGCGTGCTGGGACATCAAGGGCAAGGCTCTCGGCGTGCCGGTCTGGCAGCTGCTCGGCGGGAAGGTGACCGACCGGGTCAAGGCCTACGCCAACGGCTGGTACACCACCGAGCGGACGCCCGAGGCCTACCACGCGGCGGCGCACGGGGTCATGGAGCGCGGGTACCGGGCGCTGAAGATCGACCCGTTCGGCACCGGGCACTTCGAGCTGGACCACCGGCAGACCCTGTACGCCGTCTCCCTCGTCGAGGCCGTGCGCGACGCCATCGGCCCGGACGCCGAGCTGATGCTGGAGATGCACGGGCGGTTCTCGCCCGCCACGGCGGTCCGGCTCGCCGGGGAGCTCGCGCCGTTCCGGCCCGCCTGGCTGGAGGAGCCGGTTCCGCCGGAGAACCTCAAGGCGCTGGAGAAGGTCGCCGCCAAGGTCGACGTGCCGGTGGCCACGGGCGAACGCATCCACGACCGGATCGAGTTCCGCGAGCTGTTCGACAGTCAGGCCGTCGACATCGTCCAGCCGGACGTCGGCCACATCGGCGGCATCTGGGAGACGCGCAAGCTCGCCGCCACCGCCGAGACCCACTACATGCTCGTCGCACCGCACAACGTCGGCGGTCCCGTCCTCACCGCCGCCTCCCTCCAGGTCGGGTTCACCTCCCCCAACTTCAAGGTCCTGGAGCACTTCAACGACTTCGCCGACGCGGAGATCAGGAAGGTCGTCAAGGGGGCCCCGCAGGTGGACCCCGAGGACGGCTGCTTCCCGCTCACCGACGCGCCGGGCCTCGGGGTCGAACTCGACGTCGACGCCGCCGCCGAGTTCCCGCAGCAGCAGGCCCGCTTCGACCTGTGGGCCGAGGGCTGGGAGAAGCGGCAGCCGAAGGCGGCCGGGCGATGAGCACCGCCGTCGTCGTCGAGGCGCCCGGCGTGCACCGGCTCGTCCCGCACGAGCCCCGGCAGCCGGAACCCGGCGAGGCGCTGGTGCGCGTGCACGCCGCCGGCATCTGCGGCAGCGACCGCGAGGTGTACCAGGGCAACCGGCCCGAAGGGTACGTCCGTTACCCCCTCGTCCCCGGCCACGAGTGGTCGGGGACGGTCGAGGCCGCCGGTGCCGGGGTGCCGCCCTCGCTGGTCGGCAGGAAGGTCGTCGGCGAGGGCTTCCGCAACTGCCAGGTCTGCGCCCGCTGCCACGCCGGGGAGACGACCCTGTGCTCCGCCGGTTACGAGGAGACGGGGTTCACACAGCCGGGCGCCATGGCCGCCACCCTCACCCTGCCGGCCCGGCTGCTGCACGTGCTGCCCGACGACGCCGACCTGACCGCGGCGGCGCTGCTGGAGCCGGCCGCCTGCGTGGCCGCCGCCGCGCTGCGGGCGAACGCTCGCCCCGGCGACCGGGTCGCGGTGGTGGGCACCGGGACGCTCGGCATGTTCGCCGTGCAGTTCCTGCGTGCCGTGTCCCCGGGCGAGCTGCTCGTCGTCGGCACGCGCGACGACCGTGCGGAACTCGCCCGGAACTTCGGCGCCACCGCCTTCCTGACCCGGGACCGGCCGCTGCCGGACGACTTCGACGTGGTGATCGAGACCGCCGGGTCCGCCGACGCCGCCCGGACCGCCGCCGCACTGCTGCGGCGCGGGGGACGGCTGGTGCTGACCGGGATCCCGGCACCGGGCGCCGACCGGCTCGACCCGACCGACCTCGTCGTACGGCAGCTGGAGGTGCGCACCGTGTTCGGGGCGCCGCCGGGCGCCTGGGCGCACGCGGTGCGGTTCTTCGCCGCCGGGCTGCTGGATCCGCTGCCGCTGGTGACGCACGAGCTGCCGCTCGCCGCGTTCTCCCGCGCCGTCGAGCTGGTGGGGTCCGGCGATCCGAAGGTCGGCAAGGTGCTCGTCCGCCCGTAGGCGCACACCGGTCCGGGGCACTCCGACGGCCACCTCCCCCGACCGGCGTACCGCATCCCCATGCCGACCTGACCACCGACCCCGCCGCACCGGGAATCCCGTCCCGCCGCACCGGGCCACCGCGGCACCGGGACCGCAGCCCCGCCCGCGCCGCAGCCCTGCCGCGAAGCCCGGCCCGCACGCGACGGGGCCCGGTCCCTGCATGTCGAGATCCCCGAACCTCGTCCGACATACCGAACGGAAGGACCGCTCGTGACCGACCCCTGCATCCCCGCCGCCCGACGCCCCGGCGAGCGGGCGCTCGCCGCGCTCGGCCTGGCCGCACCACCGCCCGACCCCGCCGACACCTCGCCGCACTCGTTCCCCGGCGGCGGCCGCTGGCGCACCGAGATCCCCTCGTGCGAGGGACCCGAGGCGCTGGCGGTGATCCTGAAGGAGGCCGCGCGGCTCGACGTGCCGATCCACCGGATCAGCCAGGGCAGCGGCGTGTGGATGTTGACCGACGCCGAGATCACCGAGATGGTCGAGGCCGCCGCCGAGCGCGGCATCGAGCTCTGCCTGTTCACCGGCCCGCGCGGCACCTGGGACATCGGCGGTTCCACCCGCACCGACTCGGGCGGCGCCGGAGCGCGCGCCCGCGGCCGCGACGCCGTCGCCGGGTGTGTCGAGGACGCCCTGCGCGCCGCGGAGCTGGGCGTCAGGTGCCTCCTCGTCGCCGACGAGGGCGTGCTGTGGACCCTGCACCGGGCGCGGACTCAGGGCATCCTCCCGGCCGACACCACACTGAAGGTCTCGGCGCTCATCGGACCCGTGAACCCGACGAGCTACGCGGTGTACGAGCGCCTCGGCGCCGACTCCGTCAACGTGCCCAGCGACCTGACGCTCGGCCACCTCACCGAGATCCGGCGGGCGTCGGGCGCACCGCTGGACATGTACATCGAGGCGCCGGACGACCTCGGCGGCTATGTGCGGATGCACGAGGTCGCCGAGCTGATCCGGCGCGGGGCGCCGCTGTATCTGAAGTTCGGCCTGTCGAAGGCGCCCACCCTCTACCCCTACGGCCATCACCTGCGGGACGCCGCACTGGCCACCGCCCGGGAGCGGGTGCGGCGCGGCCGGCTGGCGCTGGACCTGCTGGCACGGCACGGCGCCGACGGGGACATGGCACCGCTGGGCTCGCGGCTACCGGGAAGCCTTCGGCGCTTCGAAACACGTTCATAAATTTTCAGACACACCACTTCACAGAAGGCGACGCAGTCAAACAGAATCGCACACAGCCATCCGCTCCCGGGTTCTCCGCCCGGACCGACCGCACCTCCCCCGCGTTGCCGCACCTCCCGACCAGGCCGTGCTCAGACATCAAGGAAGATGACCATGCGCAACCGCAGAGCCGCCCTCGCAGCCATAGCCGGAGCCGCCGTCCTCGCCCTCACCCTCACCGCCTGCGGGCAGAACAGCGAGGGCGGCGGCAAGGAGGACAAGGGGCCCGCCGAGGGGAGCACGATCGGCATCGCCATGCCGACGAAGTCCTCCGAGCGGTGGATCGCCGACGGCGACAACGTCAAGAAGGACCTGGAGGCCAAGGGCTACAAGGCCAAGCTCGTCTACGGCGAGGACGACCCCGACCAGCAGGTCTCGCAGATCGAGAACCTGATCACGCAGGGCGTGAAGGCACTGATCGTCGCCGCGATCGACAACAAGTCCCTCAACAACGTCCTGCAGCAGGCCAAGGACGCGGGCATCCCCGTCATCGCCTACGACCGGCTCATCCTCGGCACGCCGAACGTCGACTACTACGCCTCGTTCGACAACAGCAAGGTGGGCGAGCTCCAGGCGAACTACATCGTCGACAAGCTCGGACTGAAGGACGGCAAGGGCCCGTTCAACATCGAGCTGTTCGCCGGCTCCAACGACGACAACAACACCAAGTACTTCTTCAACGGGGCGATGAGCGTCCTCCAGCCTTACATCGACAGCAAGAAGCTCGTCGTCCGCTCCGGTCAGACCGAGCTGACCCAGGTCACCACCCTGCGCTGGGACGGCGCCACCGCGCAGCGGCGCATGGACGACATCCTCACCAAGTCCTACAAGAGCGCCCGGGTGGACGCGGTCCTCTCCCCCTACGACGGCATCTCCATCGGCATCCTGTCGGCGCTGAAGTCGGACAGCTACGGCTCCGGCGACAAGCCGCTGCCCGTGCTCACCGGCCAGGACGCCGAGCTGGCCTCGGTGAAGTCGATCACCGCGGGCGAGCAGACGCAGACCGTCTACAAGGACACCCGCAAGCTGGCCGAGGTCGCCTCGAACATGGTCGGCGCCGTCCTGGACGGCAAGACGCCTGAGGTCAACGACACCAAGACCTACGACAACGGCGCCAAGGTCGTCCCCTCGTACCTGCTGCAGCCGGTGAGCGTCGACAAGGACAACTACCGGAAGGTCCTGGTCGACGGCGGCTACTACACCGCCGACCAGCTCAAGTAACGGGCGACACCAACGGATTGGAAGACACGACCATGGCGGGACCCGTCCTGGAAATGCGCTCGATCGTCAAGACCTTTCCCGGTGTCAAAGCGCTGTCGGACGTCACACTGACGGTCCGTCAGGGCGAGGTCCACGCCGTCTGCGGGGAGAACGGCGCCGGGAAGTCCACCCTGATGAAGGTGCTCTCCGGCGTCCATCCGCACGGCAGTTACGAGGGGGACATCCTCTTCGAGGGGCAGGTGTGCCGGTTCCGGGACATCCGGGCCAGCGAGCAGCGCGGCATCGTCATCATCCACCAGGAGCTGGCCCTGGTACCCCACCTCTCCCTCGCGGAGAACATCTTCCTCGGCAACGAGCACGCCGCCCGCGGCTTCATCAACTGGAGGGACACCCTCAGGCACGCCACCGAACTCCTGCGCCGGGTCGGCCTCGACGAGCATCCCGAGACGCGGGTCGCCGACATCGGGGTCGGCAAGCAGCAGCTGGTGGAGATCGCCAAGGCTCTGTCGAAGAAGGTGAGACTGCTCATCCTCGACGAGCCGACCGCGGCGCTCAACGACGAGGACAGCGGCAAACTGCTGGATCTCATCCTGCAGTTGAAGGACCAGGACATCACCTCGATCATCATCTCCCACAAGCTCAACGAGATCCGCAGAGTCGCCGACTCCGTCACGATCATCCGCGACGGGCTGTCCATCGAGACCCTCGACGTGAGGGCGCCCGAGACGACCGAGGACCGGATCATCAGCGGCATGGTGGGGCGGGACCTCGACAGCCGCTTCCCCGAGCGCACCCCGCACCGGACCGAGGAGGGCGCGGCCCCGGCGCTGGAGATCCGCAACTGGACCGTGCACCACCCCATCGACCAGCACCGCAAGGTCGTCGACGACGTGTCGATCCGGGTGCGGCGCGGGGAGATCGTGGGCATCGCGGGACTGATGGGCGCCGGCCGCACCGAACTCGCGATGAGCGTCTTCGGTCGCGCCTACGGCCGGTACGCGGGCGGCACGGTCCTCAAGGACGGGGAGGAGATCCGCACCAGGACCGTCGCGGAGGCGGTCGGGCACGGCATCGCCTACGTCACCGAGGACCGCAAGCACTACGGGCTCAACCTCATCGACACCATCAACCGCAACATCTCGCTCACCGCGCTGCACAAGGTCGCCCGGCGCGGCGTGGTCGACGAGCACGAGGAGCGGCAGGTCTCCGAGGGCTTCCGGCAGTCCATGAACATCAAGGCGCCGACCGTCTTCGAGACCGTCGGCAAGCTGTCCGGCGGCAACCAGCAGAAGGTCGTCCTCAGCAAGTGGATCTTCGCCGGACCGGACGTGCTGATCCTGGACGAGCCGACGCGCGGCATCGACGTGGGCGCCAAGTACGAGATCTACACGGTCATCGACCAGCTGGCCGCGCAGGGCAAGGCGGTCGTCTTCATCTCCTCCGAACTGCCCGAACTGCTCGGCATGTGCGACCGCATCTACACCATGGCCGCCGGGCGGCTCACCGGCGAGGTGCCGCGGGCCGAGGCCACACAGGAAGTGCTGATGCGCCGGATGACGAAGGACAAGAGGTAACGCGATGAGCACCGAAGTGACCAAGAGCCCGGCCGCGGCACCCCCGGGCGGCGGCCCGGCCGGCGGGGGCCGGGGCGGGAACGTCCTCCAGCTCCTGGCCGGCAACCTGCGCGGCAACATGCGGCAGTACGGCATGCTGATCGCCCTCGGCCTCATCGTCGCCCTGTTCGCGATCTGGACCGACGGCCAGCTGCTGCTCCCGCGCAACGTCTCCAACCTGGTGCTGCAGAACGGCTATGTGCTGATCCTCGCGATCGGCATGATGCTGGTGATCATCGCGGGCCACATCGACCTGTCGGTCGGGTCGATGACGGCGTTCGTGGGCGCCTTCGCCGCCGTGCTGACGGTGCAGCACGGCGTGCCATGGCCGATCACCCTGGTGCTGTGCCTGATCGCGGGTGCGATCGGAGGCGCCGCGCAGGGCTTCTTCATCGCGTATCTCGGCATCCCCTCGTTCATCGTCACGCTCGCGGGCATGCTGATCTTCCGCGGCTTCACCGAGATCCTGCTCCAGGGGCAGACCCTCGGCCCGTTCCCGAACGGCCTCCAGAAGATGGGCAACGGCTTCCTGCCGGAGGTCGGCCCGCACACGAACTACCACAACATCACGCTGCTGCTGGGCCTGGTGCTGATCGTCTTCGCGGTCCTCCAGGAGGTCCGCGACCGCCGGCGCCAGCGGGAGTTCTCGCTGGACGTCGTCCCCCTCAACCTCTTCCTGCTCAAGCTGGTCTCCATCGTCGCCGCGATCCTCGTGCTCACGCTCCTGCTCGCCAGCTACAAGGGCGCGCCGATCCTGTTGCTGGTGCTGGGCGCCCTGGTGGTCGGCTACGGCTACGTCATGCGCAACGCGGTGTTCGGCCGGCACATCTACGCGATCGGCGGCAACCTGCCGGCGGCCAAGCTGTCCGGCGTGAAGGACAAGAAGGTCACCTTCCTCGTCTTCATGAACATGGGCGCACTCGCGGCGCTGGCGGGTCTGGCGATCGCCGCCCGTCTCAACGCGGCCTCCCCGAAGGCGGGCCTGAACTACGAACTGGAGGCGATCGCCTCCTCGTTCATCGGTGGTGCGTCCATGAGCGGCGGGGTGGGCACCGTCCTCGGCGCGATCATCGGTGGCCTGGTCCTGGGCGTGCTGAACAACGGCATGAACCTCCTGAGCGTCGGCACCGACTGGCAGCAGGTCATCAAGGGCTTCGCCCTGCTGGCGGCCGTCGGATTCGACGTGTGGAACAAGCGCCGGTCCGGTTCCTGAACCGCCTCGGCACCCTCCGGCCGGCGTCGGGCCGACAGGGCGGGGGCACCGGGCCCGAGGGCGTCGCACCCACGGCGGCCCGGCCGGCGAAGCGGAAGCGGAACCCGCCGCCGTATCTCAGGGTGGCCCGTGCTCCCCCGCACGGGCCACCCTGACACGGAGGTCCCCTTGACCGGCAACGTCACCTCGCTCTTCCGCAGCACCACGGCGCACAGCCCGTCGATGGCGTCGCTGACCCGGGAGGACGGCGACGGGGCCGGGCCGGTGGACTTCTGCATCCCCTGCAATCCGTACTTCCCCACCCCGGCGATGTTCGACGAGATGGCGGCCCGCCTCCGTGAGATCGTCACCTACTACCCGAGCAGTGCCGACACGATCACCGCGGAGCTGTGCAGCCTGCTCCAGCTCCCGCCGCAGTGCGTGGCGATGGGCAACGGGTCCACCGAGCTGATCACCTGGATCGACCACCTGCTGGTCCGCGAGTCGCTCGCCGTGCCCGTGCCCACCTTCGGACGCTGGACCGACCAGCCGATGGAGACCGGGAAGCGGGTCGACATGTTCCCGCTGCAGGAGTCCGGCGGCTTCGCCCTGGACCTCGCGCAGTATGCCGACTTCATCCGTACGCGAGGGACGCGGGCGGTGGTGGTCTGCAACCCCAACAACCCCGACGGCGGTTATCTGCACAAGCACGCGGTGGTGCAGTTCATGGACGCGATGGCCGACCGGGACCTGGTCGTGATCGACGAGAGCTTCCTGGAGTTCGCCGACGCGGAGACCGAACCGTCGGTCGTCCAGGAGGCGATGCTCCGGCCCAACGTCGTGGTCCTGCGCAGCCTCGGCAAGAACTTCGGCCTGCACGGCATACGCTTCGGCTATCTGGTCGCCAACCCGGCCCTGGCCGGCCGGATCCGCTCCATGCTGCCGAAGTGGAACCTCAACTCCCTTGCCGAGCACGTCGTCTTCATGCTGAAGGAACACGCCACGGAGTACGCGCAGAGCCTGCAGCAGGTGCGCCGGGACCGGCTGGAGATGGCGAGCCGGCTGTCCGAGCTGCCGGGTCTGACGGTCTACCCCTCGCAGGGCAACTTCCTCTTCGTGCGCCTGCCCGTCGGCGCGGAGGGCACCGCGGTCCGGGACCGGCTCCTCACCGAGCACCGGATCCTGGTCCGCGAGTGCGGCAACAAGATCGGTTCGTCCAGCCGCTTCCTGCGGCTCGTGGTGCGCCCCCAGGTCGACGTGCGTCGCCTGGTGTCCGGCCTGGAACAGGTGCTCTACGGGACCAGGAGGGGAGCCGCCGTGCCCGAGCTGGGCACCGGGACCAGCTACAGCTCGGGTACGGCGGCGGTGGACCGGCTGGTCGGTGCCACCAACGGAGCGGGGATGCAGGTCCCGGCGGCGCCCCTGCCGGCTCCGGAGGCGCCCCGGCCGCTGCAGCAGCCGGCTGCGGTGGCGCAGCCGATGCCGGCACCGCAGCCCCTGCCCGTGCCCCAGCCCCTGCCGCAGCCCCTACCGGCACCGCAGCCCGTACCGGCACCGCAGCCCGTACCGGTGCCGCAGCCGGCCGCGGCGGGCCTCACGCCGCCCGGCGTGCCTGCCCAGGGCGGGCTGACCGCGGCCCAGGTCAGGGGCACCAACGGGCTCACACCGGCGCCGGCGACGGGCTGGCCCAGCGCCGCGGGCTGGCCTGCCGCGGCGGGATGAGCGGCCCCGTCCGGGCGCGGGAGCCCGGCACCGCGGTCATCGCGACGACGGGCACTCCTTCCACGCCAGGTGGTACACCGTGCTGATGTCGCCGTCGGTCGAGTCCATCGTCATGAAGCTGACCTTGTCGGGCGCGGACGTGCCCGCATTCACGCGCAGCTCCGTGTTGATGTTGAAGTTGCGCTGGACTCCGCAGGGCGCCCACACCAGTTGGGCCCAGTCCGTCTCGTCCGTGGCCTGCCAGTTGTCGTTGTAGGGGCCGTTCACCGGGTGGTTGCGGAACGCAGTCTGCGGTGAGCCCTGGAAGTAGTACGAGGCCTTCTGCGTGCCGCTCGCTCCGGCCTGGAGGGCGGCGAAGCCCCGGTAGTCGGCGCTGGCGATGGCGTACGTGAAGCCCTGCGGGACGTGGACGACCAGGTTGATCTGGCAGTTCTTGCGGAAGGCGATCGGGTCGGAGTTGCCGCCCGCCTGGGCGAGGTAGTCGCTGTAGGTCACCGTGAAGGCCGTGTTGTCCTCGGAGACGGCCACGGCCGTGGTGCCCTGCGGGCAGCCGGAACCGTTCACGGTCGCGACCTGGATGACGATTTGGTCGGGCGGCGGGTCGGTGAACACGGGGGACGCGATGTGCTGGGCCGGCAGTAAGGCGGTGGTCCCGGTGAGCAGTGCGGCCGCCGCACCGCTCATGAGGAAGGCGCCAGGCATGGTGAACCATCCGTTCCGTGGGGGGTGTTCGGTCGTTGGTGAGACTGTGCGACCGTCGTGTGCTCCCTGTGAAGGCCGTTCCCCGGCCATTCACATCCGGAACGTTCACCCCTGACACGTGGCCTGTGACACGGCTGTGACCGGACGTGTGGGCTCCACCGACTCCCCGTCCTCCCCGGCCGGCACCTCCTCGCCGGTCTCGGCGTCGCCGGCGGTGTGATCGCCGGACGGCCCGGGAGCCCGCCACCGTCGACGGGTACGGGCGGACCGCCGGGCCGGAGGAGTTCGCCGAGGGCGAGCGATTCGGCCGACGCGAGGGCGACAGCCTGGAGAAGGCCGCCCCCGGGCAGGGCGTCGAGGCCGTCCAACGGGAACCCGACCGCGCCCGGCGGGGCCGCGGCCGAGCACGGCGCCGGAAGTGCCGCGCCGTGCGGTCGGTCGGCCGCGGCACCGTCGTGGCCCGGTGGTGCACCGCACCCGTTGGCCGCCGATCGCGGTGGGCCTACCCTGCGCGACGGGACCCCGCCGTCGCCCGCTCCCGGGTCTCCTCCCCCTGCGCCGTGCGGCCCTCCGGCCGGCCGGGCGCGAGCCCCACGCGCTCTCTGCGGTGCGCCCCGATCGAGTACGCCAGCGCAGCCGCCCACAGCCCGAGCAGCCCCACGTGCACCGCCGCGCTCACCGCACCGGGCACCGCCCCCCAGATGCTGTTCAGCACGGTACGGGCGTTGGTGACCACGATGAGGCCGCCGACCGCCGACCCCAGGACGCGCGGCGGCAGGAGACGGACCAGCCAAGCGGCGGCGGGGGCGGCGACCAGACCGCCGACGAGGAACGCGGCGACCCACGTCCAGCGGAGCTGCGCGGACCCCGGGGAGGACAGGAAGCCCAGGCTCGCCGCCACCGCCACCAGGAACTCGCTGGTGTCGATCGAGCCGATCACCCTGCGGGGCTCCATCCGCCCGCCGGCCAGCAGCGCCGGGGTGCCGACCGGACCCCAGCCGCCCCCGCCCGTGGCGTCGAGGAAGCCGGCGAGCAGGCCGAGCGGTGCCAGGAAGCGGCGCCGCAGAGGTCGCTGCACACGCCCCTCCGGCAGACCGCGGAAGGTGAACCGGGCCAGCACGTACACGCCGAGCAGCAGCAGGATCAGGGACATCACCGGGGCCGCCGCCCGCGTCGACAGCCGGGACAGCACGGACGCGCCGAGGAAGGCCCCGACGGCCCCGGGCGCGCCGATCCTCGCGACCACCCGCCAGTCCACGTTGCCGAAGCGCCAGTGTGCCGCACCGGACATCAGCGTCGTACCGATCTCGGCGAGGTGGACGGTGGCCGAGGCGGCGGCCGGGTTGGTGCCGAGCGCCAGCAACAGGGTGGTGGACGTGACGCCGTAGGCCATGCCGAGGCTGCCGTCCACGAGCTGGGCGCCGAGGCCCGCGAGGGCGAGCAGGGTCAGCGTGCGCATGGGGGGCGACGCTAGGCCGCCTTTCTGAGGACGAGCTGAGGCGCGGACGAGACGCCTCACAGGAACATGCAGGCGGCTCGCCGCGCGTCGAAGAGCCCGCGGCCCGCCGCCCGGCGACCTTCCGGACAGCCGCGGTCGTTACCGGTTGAACAACGGTCGCCGGATCGCATGACGAGGACAGTTCCGGCCGCGTAGGCTCGAACACCCGGTCACGCCGCGGGGATCACGCGGCGGACCCGACGAGACGGGCGGAGGGGAAGGGGGCGTGATGGACCTCGTGGCGGCGCTGTGCCGACGTTCACGGCGCGGCTCGGCCATGCGCGACCTCGCAGCCCAGCTCGCGGCGGCGGTGCGTCGCAGACCCGAGCCGCCGGCCGATGTGCGCGCGCTGTGCCGAGCCCTGTGCGAGGAGATGAGCGCACGCCGCGGCGGGCGGCCCCTGGAACTGCGTTTCGAGAAGTTCCCCGACGAGATCGAGGTCACCGGCCTGTGGGTGGAGTTCACCGACTTCGACCTGGTGATCGTCGAGGAGCGGGCCGAGGACGTCCAGCAACTGGTCATCCTCGGGCATGAGTTGTGGCATCTGCATGCCGGGCACCGCCACCACCACGTCGCCGCCAGTGCTGTCGCCGACGCGCTGGCGGGGCCGCGCGGCTGGAAGGACGCAGCATTGAGCATCGCCGCACGCAACGGCTCCCGGGCACGGGACGAGGCCGAGTCCGACGACTTCGGGCACCGGCTCGCGGCCGCGTTCCGCCCGCTGACCTCCGGCGGGGACGGCGGCGCCCTCCTGGGCCCGGTGCAGCGGTCGATGGGCTACCGCGGACGCGGAGGCCCGGTGCGGTGAGCTCCCCGACAGCGGCCGGCCCCATGGCGGCGGGCATGCCGGGCCCTGCCCAACTGGCTCTGGACCCGGCCGGGTTGCTCAGCCGCTTCTCCGTCTCCTTCTGGCTGCCGATCGCGGCCCTCGCGATCGCGCTCGCCATCAAGCTGCCGAGCCTGGTGAAGATGTGGCGGGACCCGCTGCTGCGGGCCGTCGGCGGACTGCTCCTGTTCGCGTGCGCGGTGTTCGTCTTCGCCTACCCCTCGACGATCAGCTGGACCAACCGGGTCACCGGCGTGCCCAACATCTCGGCCCCCTGGGTGTACTCGCTGCTGACCGCGCTGTGCGCGTCGTGGCTGCTGCTCATCGTGGCCTGGCGCAACGGCACCGACCGCTCGCGCTCGACCCGCCGCGCGGCCCGCTGGGTCGTCGTGGTGTACGCCGGCGTGGTGGTGGTGCTGTGGGTGCTGTTCGCCCTCGCCGACGTTCCCGTCGAACGCACCCGGGACCTGGACACCTACTACGCCCGTACGCCGTTCATGCGCGAGGAGATCCTCCTCTACCTGCTCGCGCACACCGCCGCCTGCTCGGTGACGGCCCGGCTGATCTGGAACTGGGTGCGCACCGACGGCCTCGACGCCTGGTTGCGCTGGGGTCTGCGGCTGCTCGGCATCGGCTACGGCACCAACCTGCTCTTCGACGCGGCCAAGCTCACCGCCGTCGGCGCCCGCTGGACCGGAACCGGCCGCCTGGACTGGCTGAGCACCGAGCTGGCGCCCTCGGCCGCCTGTGTCTCCGCCACCCTGGTCGCGATCGGCTTCATCCTTCCGCACGGCGGGCAGTACCTCCGGGAGCGGTGGCGGGTCCGCGCCGACCACTGGCGGCTGCGGCCCCTGTACCGGCTGATGCGCACGGTCAGCGGCGGGCGTGCGCCCTTCGCGCCGCGCTCCACCGCGGAACTGCGCCTGATCCGCCGCGAGACGTTCATCCGGGACGCGCTGCTGCCGCTCTCCCGGTACCTCGACGAGGAGCTGCGGGCGCGGGCGCACGAGGCGGCGCTCGGCCTCGGCTTCGAACCGGGGAGGGCGAAGGCCCTCGCCGCCGCCGTGACGATGCTGGACGCCGTCGATGCCCGGGAGCGGTCCCCCCGGACCGACAGCACCGCTCCGCCGTCCGGACCGGACACCGCGTACCTGCTGCAGGAGATCCAGGCCGTGTCCCGGGTCCTGCGCCGTCCCGACGACATCGAGGCGGTCCGCGCCCGAGCGACCGCCCTGGCAGAGAGCGTGCCCGCGCATGAGTGAACCAGCGTCCCCCTCGAGAACCGCCGCCGGCGGCGCCAGGACGGCCGTCGTCCTGGGCGGCTCCCACACCGGCATGCTCGCCGCGCGGGCGCTGGCGGCCTCCGCCGACCGGGTCGTGGTGGTGGAGCGGGACGTGCTGCCCGCCGGTGCCGAGCCGCGCAAGGGGCTGCCGCAGGCCCGGCACGCGCACATGCTGTGGTCGGGCGGGGTGCGCGCGGCGGAGGAACTGCTGCCCGGGATCACCTCGGTGCTCCGGGGGGCCGGGGCGCGCAGGCAGCCCGTCACCACGGACATCGTCGCGCTGAGCGGGCAGGGCTGGTTCCGGCGCTGGCCCGAGTCCCACCACGTCGTCCTGGCCGGACGGGACCTGCTGGACTCCGTGATCCGCGCGCGGGTGCTCGCCGACGAGCGCATCGAGGTCGTCGAGCGGGCCGAGGCGCTCGGCCTCACCGGCACCGGCGCGGCGGTCACCGGCGTCCGGATCAGGGAACGGGACGGCGGTGAGCGCACCCTGGAGGCCGGATTCGTCGTCGACGCCACGGGGCGGGGTTCGCGGGCCGCGCGGTGGCTGACGGGGCTCGGGCTGCCCGAGCCGGAGGTCCGCGTCGTCGACTCCGGCCTGGTGTACGCCAGCCGGCTCTTCCTCGCCCCCGAGCCGGCCCGGGAGGCCTTCCCGATCGTCAACGTGCAGCCCGACCCGCGCGACGGCGGCCCGGGACGGGCGGGCTTCCTGCTGCCCGTCGAGGACGGACGGTGGATCGTCACCCTCTCCGGCACCCGGGGCGGGGAGCCGAGCAGTGCGGAGGAGGACTTCGTCCGCTTCGCCCGGGACGAGCTGCGGCACCCGCTCATCGGTGAGCTGATCGAGCAGGCCGAGCCGCTGACGGACGTGTCGGTGACCCGGACCACCGTCAACCGCCGCCACTACTACGAGCGGATGCCGGCGTGGCCGGAGAATTTCGCCGTGCTCGGCGACGCCCTCGCCGCGCTGAACCCGGTGTACGGTCACGGGCTCGCGGTCGGCGCCCAGAGCGCCCTGCTGCTGCGGAACGTGATACGGCGTCACGGGTGGGGGGTGCCCGGGCTGGCGCGGCGCGTCCAGGCCGCGGTGGCCCGGCCGGTCGCGGCGGGCTGGGATCTGGCGATCGGTCAGGACGTGTTCTATCCGGGGGCGACGCAGGACGGGCCGTCGCTGCGTGACCGGCTGGTGGCGGGGTACGTCGACCGGTTGATGCTGACGGCGACGGGGAACGGCCGGATCGCGCGGCGGGTCACCGACGTGACGTCGCTGGAGCGGGGTGCGGGCGTGCTGCTGACGCCGTCGGTGCTGCTCGCTGCGGTGGTCGGACCGCTGAAGCCGGCGCTGCCGGGACCGCCGCTGACCTCGGAGGAGCTCAAACGCGCGGGGCTGAGGTAACCGCCCGGCGCCGGTGCGGCCCGGGCACGCGGCGGCGGGCCCGGCAGGGCGGGCGGGTCCGCCGCCGGGGGCCGTGGCGGGAGGCGGTGGCGGGACACTGCCCGCGTGCCGCGAGCCCCCGGCTCCGGCGGCTGCAGCCGCGCCCGGGGGCCGGGAGGCCTCGGGCGCCCGGCGGGCGGCGGGCGGGATCCGCCGGTCGTTACCCCCGGAACGCGGGCTGCGCCGTCCCCTGCCCCGCGCCCGGCACCACCAGCACCGACCCCGACAGCGGCGTCGGCGTCGGCAGGCCGACGCGGGCCGTCGTGACGTACAGGTCCGTCAGGTCCGGGCCACCGAAGGCGCAGGCCGTGACCCGGGGCGCCGGCAGGGTGACCGTGCGGTCCAGGCGGCCGTCGGGGGTGTAGCGGCGCACCGCTCCCCCGTCCCACAGGGCCACCCAGACACAGCCGTCGGCGTCGACCGTCAGGCCGTCCGGGAACCCGGCACCCTCCTCGACCTCGGCGAGGGGGCGGCGGCCCGTCACGTGTCCGTCCGGTGCGCGGTCGAAGACGTCGACGCGGCGGGTCGGGGAGTCGATGTAGTACATGAGACGGCCGTCGGGGCTCCATCCGGTCCCGTTGCTCACCGTCACGTCGTCGAGGACGGTGTCGGCGGTGCCGTCGGCGGTGAAGCGGGTGAGGGTGCCGCCGCCGGGTGCCTCGTCGTAGCGCATGGTCCCGGCCCACAGGGAGCCGTCGGGGGCGACGGCTGCGTCGTTGGCGCGGCGGCCGGGCACCGGTTCGCGGTGCAGCCAGCGGAAGGTGTCGTCGGGGTCGAGCAGCCCCACCCCGTCGCGCAGGTTGAGGACCAGCCCCCCACCGGCCCTCGGCTTGGCCGCGCCGACGTGCTGCCCGGTCGTGCGGACCGTGCGCCCGCCCGATGCCGGGTCGTAGCCGTGGACGCGGGAGCCGAGGATGTCGACCCACAGCAGGCGGCCGGTCGCCGGGTCCCAGGTGGGCCCCTCACCGAGCGCCGCCTCGGCCCGTACCGCCACCTCGTGGGCCGCGGTCACTCCGCGCTCCGGTGGCCGAGGCGCTCGGAGAGTTCGGCGGCGCCCTTGACGGCGAGCTGCTCCAGCTCGGCGCGGCGTCCGTCGTTCCAGCGGATCATGGGCACGGAGACGGACAGCGCGGCGACGACCTGGCCGGTGCGGTCGCGGACCGGGGCGGCCACGCAGCTGACGTCCGGGTTGGACTCGCGGCTCTCCACGGCGATCTGGCGCCGGCGTATTCCGGCGAGGGCCTCGCGCAGGGCGGCCGGATCGGTGATGCTGTGGGGCGTCATCGCGGCGAGTTCGGCACCGTCCGGGATCCGCGCGGCCAGCTCCCGCTCCGGCAGCGAGGCGAGCAGCATCTTGCCGACCGACGTGCAGTGGGCGGGCAGCCGGCGGCCGGCCGCCGACACCATGCGCACCGCGTGTGTGGAGTCGACCTTGGCGATGTAGATGACGTCGGTGTCCTCGAGGATGGCGACGTGGACCGTCTCGTCGCAGGTCTCGGCCACGGCGCGGGCGACCTGCTGGCCCTCGGCGGCGAGGTCGAGCTGCTCGGCGTAGCGGCTGCCGAGCTGGTAGGGGCGCACGCCGAGCCGGTACCGGCCGGACCGGCCGGGCACGGGGGCGATGTACCCGCGGGCGGCGAGCGTGGTGACCAGTTCGTGCACGGTGGTGCGCGGCAACTGGAGTCTGCGCACGATGTCGGGGGCGGAGAGTGTGCCGTCCCCGTCGAGGAAGAGCTCGAGAATGTCCAGAGCCCGGGTCACAGCAGGTACGAGGCGTCCCACGACCGGCCCCTCCTTGGTGATCTGAGGCGCCTGTGTTCGATATTTCAGCAGGCGATCGGCATGACGAACACAGGCTAGCCACGGTGCGGATCACGGGCAATGGTCCTGCGGCACCGGAAAGCGCCCGGCCCCGCGGCCCCAGGACACGCCGGGCCCGCGCACCCCAGACCACCGCCCGGTCCTGCGGCTCGCCGCACAGCGCCCGGCCCCGCCGTCCCGGCGGCCTCCCGCGGGCTCCGCCCCCGATGTCACCGCCGGGGGCGAGGATGGACCCATGCCCTCCCGCGAACCCGCGAAGCCCTTCACCGCTCACGACTTCCAGCTGGTCCTGCTGCGCCGCATGGCCGACCACAATCCCGATCTGGTCGCGGACGCCCGGCGCGAGCTGGGCGTCTCCCTGGCCGGGATGCGGGAGGCCAACAAGCGCTGGCAGGCGATGGTCCGCTCGCCCCGGGCCCGCTCCGCCGCGTCCCGCTACCGCTCGGTCCTCGGCGCCCCGGAGCGGGAGGGCAAGCGCGCCGTCGGCGACCTGGAGTGCGCGGCGTGGCAGTGGCCGCTCCCGCTCTGGCCCGACCTGCGCTTCGAGGTGCTGGTCGGCCCGCACGGCGCGGTGTGGAACGAGTGGCTCGTCCGCGCGCCGGACGCCAACGGCCCCCCGCTGCGCACCCTCGACGACCTCACCCCCTGGTCCTGCACGGTCGACGAGGCGGCCCGCGCGTTCGCCCCCGCCCGCCCCCTGGAGGGCACCGCCCCGACCCGCTGGGGCCTGGCGTTCACCGCGCCGGACGCAGACGGGGTGCCGCGCGAGGTCGTCGCCGAGTTCACCTGGGGGTTGCTGCAGCGGACGGCGGTCGTGGACCCGCCCCCCGGCCCGGCGGACCGCCCCGCCGGGCGGTGACGCGCCGCCGGGTGCCGGGAGGCGCCGGCCCGGTGCATGCCGGCGTCGCGGGCGGGCGGGACGGCCGCCACAGGTCCCGGCGGCGTTGTCACACCCCCTCGGTACGGTCGGGGCATGAGAGCTGATGGAACGTTCACCGTCGAAGCGTTCGTCCCGACGGAGGTCGCGCCCGAGCCGGCTGTGACCACAGGTCTGCCGGTGGGTGTCGCGACCATGGAGAAGCATTTCGAGGGGGAGATCGCGGGCCGCTCGGCGACGGTCTTCACCGCCGCGTACGACCAGGCGACGGGTGTGGGCACCTACGTGGCCATGGAGTCGTTCGAGGGCTCGCTGAACGGCCGCGCGGGCGCCTTCAACTTCGTGCACTCGGCGACCACGTCCGGCACCGACCGCACGGCGGAGTTCTTCACCGTCGTGCCCGCGAGCGGCACCGGCGAACTCGCCGGGATCTCCGGCGCCGGAGGGATGGCCGTCGACACCGACGGCACGCACCGCCTGTGGTTCGAGTACCGGCTCGACTGAGCGCTCAGCCCGCCGCAGCCGCGCGCCGGATCGCCTCCGCGACCCGCGTGGGCGAGCCGGGGTGCGGCGACAGCAAGCCCGGAACCGGCCGGGTCGGCCGGTGGCCGCCCGTGCGGTCCGTGGCAGCCCGGCGATCCGGAGGTGCGGGGCCGCGTGGCCGCCGGGCCCGGAACCGGGACGAGCCGCTTGACCTTCCCCTTCGGTGAAGCCCCAGCATCGAAGGTGATGTGAGCGGCGCGTGTCGGCCGGTGGCCACAGACGCCGAATCGCCCTGGAGGCGATTCGCCATTCCCTGCCCTGCCCTGCCCTGCCCTGCCCTGCCCGCAGGAACTTCGCTTCCTCCCCGGCCCGAAGGCCGGGGTGTCCACGAAGGAGACCCGATGAACTCCACGGGCGAGCCGGACGCGCAGCCGGACCTGGCGACGATGACGATCGGCGCCTTCGCGAAGGCGTGCCGGCTGTCGCCGAAGGCACTGCGGCTCTACGACGAGCTGGGGCTGCTGCGGCCCGCCCGCGTCGATGCGGACACCGGGTACCGCTACTACGCCGCCGGGCAGTTGGAGCGGGCCCGGCTGGTGGCCTGGCTGCGGCGGCTGGGCATGCCGCTGGCCGACATCAGCCGGGTGTGCGCCCTCGCCCCGGCTGCCGCCGCCCGCGAGGTCCGCGCCTTCTGGGCACGCGTCGAGGCGGAGACCGCGGCCCGGCGGGACCTCGCCGCGTTCCTCGTCGAAGAGCTGTCGGCCGTACCGCGGAAGGACACCACCATGCTGGAACTTCGCTACTGCGCCCACTCCGACCGGGGCCTGGTGCGCCCCGCCAACCAGGACGCGGCGCACGCGGGGCGCCGACTGCTGGCCGTGGCCGACGGCTACGGCCCGGCGGGCGGGCCTGCGAGCACCGCGGCGGTGGAGGCGCTGCGCGTCCTGGACACCGCCGAGCCCGCCCCGGGCGGTGTCCTCGACCTCCTGGAGGACGCCCTGCGGGGGGCGGCCCGGGCGGTGCGGGACGCGACCGGGGGACCCGGCGATGCGGGCACGACGCTGACGGCGCTGCTGTGGACGGATGGCCCGCAGCTCGCCCTGGTGCACATCGGCGACTCGCGCGCGTACGTGCTGCGGGACGGCGAGCTGTTCCGCATCACCCACGACCACACGCTGGTGCAGTCGATGCTGGACGAGGGACGGCTGACCGCGGAGGAGGCGGCGAGCCACCCGCAGCGCTCCCTGCTCCTGAAGGCCCTCGGCCAGGACACGCCGGCCACCCCCGACCTGCGCCTCCACGACGCCCGCCCCGGCGACCGCTACCTGCTGTGCTCCGACGGCCTGTCCACGGTCGTCCCCGAGGACCGCATCCGCGCGCTCCTCGCCTCCGCCCCCGTCCCCGACGACGCCGTGCGGGTCCTGATCGACGCGGCGAACGACGCCGGCGGCCCCGACAACGTCAGCTGCGTCGTGGCCGATGTGTCGGAAGCGGCCTGACCGCGCCGCGATGCGGCAGGCTCGACGGCATGTCTCTCTCCGGCACGGACGCCCACGCCGCTCTCGACCGTCTCCCGCCGCTCGTCGCCCGGGCCGTCGCGGTCGCGCGGGCCCACGGCTTCCCCTTCTCCTGCCGCCCCGAACAGGGCCGTCTGCTCAGGTCCCTGGCGGGCGGCGCCCGGACCGTGATCGGCGAGACCGGCACGGGCTTCGGTGTCGGTCTCGCCTGGCTCGCCTCCGGCGCGCACGCGGGGGTGCGGCTCGTCGGCGTCGAGCGGGACGCCCGGCGCGCCCGGGCGGCGGCCGAGGTCTTCGCGGACCGGCCGCAGGTGGAGATCCTCACCGGCGACTGGACACGGATCGGTGAGCACGGCCCGTACGACCTGCTCGTCCTGGACGGCGGCGGCCAGGGCAAGACGCCCCACGACCCGCCCGCCGACGTCGGCCGCCTCCTCGCCCCCGGCGGGACGGTGGTTCTCGACGACTTCACCCCGGCCGCGTCCTGGCCCCCGCTGCACGGGGGCGCGGTGGACGTGCCACGGCTGCACTGGTTGGAGCATCCCGCGCTGCACACGGTGGAACTGCGGCTCGCCGAGGACCTGGCCGCACTGGTGGGAACCCGGCGGTGGCCGCGCGGGCCGGAGCCCGCGTGAGCGGGTCGGGCGGGTCGGGCCGACCGCCCGGCCGGTGCACGCCGATGGACGCGGGCCGGCCGCCGACGTGACCGGCGTCAACCTCCACGGGCGGCGGACAACGCCCGGCCCGGGGTAGGAAGGCCCTGTCGATCCCTACCCGAGGAGTTGCCGTGTCCTCCCTCTTTCCCGCCCTCACGGGCGACCCGGGCGAGCAGGCCGCCCTGCGGTTCGGTCACCGGGCCCTGACGTATGCCCAACTCGCGGCGGCGGCCGGGGCGGTGGGCCGGCAGGTGCGCGGGAAGGAGCGGGTCGCGCTGTGGGCGACGCCCGCACTGGAGACCGCCGTCGCGGCGGTGGGCGTGCTGCTCGCAGGGGTGACCGCCGTGCCGCTCAACCCGAGGTCGGGAGAGCAGGAGCTCGGGCACATCCTGGGCGACAGCGCGCCCGCGCTGGTGCTCGCCGCTCCCGGCGACGAACTGCCCGCACCCCTGCGCGGCGTGCCGCGCGCCGACGTCGACGTCCACGCCACCGGGCCCGTCCCCGACGACCGCCTCGCCGGGGACGACGACCCGGCGCTCGTCGTCTACACCTCCGGCACCACCGGCCCGCCCAAGGGCGCCGTCATCCCGCGCCGTGCGATCGCCGCGACCCTGGACGCGCTGGCCGACGCCTGGCAGTGGACCGGGGCGGACGTGCTCGTGCAGGGGCTGCCGCTGTTCCATGTGCACGGGCTGGTGCTGGGCATCCTGGGTCCGCTGCGGCGGGGCGGCTCGGTGCGCCATCTCGGGCGGTTCGGCACCGAGGGCGTCGCCCGGGAGCTGAGCACCGGCGCCACCATGTTCTTCGGTGTCCCGACCATGTACCACCGCATCGCCGAGGCCCTGCCCGCCGACCGGGAGCTGGCCGAGGCGCTCGCCGGGGCCCGGCTGCTGGTGTCGGGGTCGGCGGCGCTGCCGCTGCACGACCACGAGCGGATCACCGCGGCGACCGGGCGCCGGGTCGTGGAGCGCTACGGCATGACGGAGACGCTGATGAACACCAGCGTCCGCGCCGACGGCGAGCCGCGGGCGGGAACGGTGGGCGTGCCGCTGCCGGGGGTGGAGCTGCGGCTCGTCGAGGAGGACGGCGCGCCCGTCGCCGCGTACGACGGGGAGACCGTCGGGGAGATCCAGGTGCGGGGGCCGAATCTGTTCACCGGGTATCTGAACCGGCCCGACGCCACGGCCGCCGCGTTCACCGAGGACGGCTGGTTCCGGACCGGGGACATGGCCGTGCGCGACCCCGACGGCTGTGTGCGCATCGTCGGCCGCAAGGCCACCGACCTCATCAAGAGCGGTGGCTACAAGATCGGGGCCGGCGAGATCGAGAACGCGCTGCTCGACCACCCGGGCGTGCGCGAGGCCGCCGTCACCGGGGAGCCCGATGCCGACCTCGGCGAGCGGATCGTGGCATGGATCGTGCCCACCGATCCCGGATCACCGCCCGGCGCGGAGGAGTTGGCCGGCCATGTCGCCCGCCGGCTCGCCCCGCACAAGCGGCCCCGCACGGTCCGCTACCTCGACGCCCTCCCCCGCAACGACATGGGGAAGATCATGAAGCGGGCGCTGGTCCATGGCTGACCGGCTCTCCGCCCGCCGGGCCCTCGCCCTGGTCACCGACGACTTCGTCGAACTCGACGCCCCCGCACGGCCCTTCGCACCGGGCGGACCGCTCGGCTGGCAGGGGTACGGCGAAGCGCGCGCCCGCGCCACCGAGCGCACCGGCGAGGAGGAGTCCGTCGTCTGCGGCACGGGCACCGTCGAGGGCACCCGAGTGGTGCTGATCTCCTTCGAGTTCGGCTTCCTCGGCGGCTCACTCGGGGAGCGCACCGGCGACCGGCTGGAGGCGGCGTACACGCACGCGCGGGCGCTCCGGCTGCCCGTCGTGCCGCTGATCGCGACCGGTGGCAGCCGGATGCAGGAGGGGATGCTCGCGCTGACCCAGCTCCAGCGCGTGGCGCGGCAGTCGGTGCTGACCCGGGACGCCGGGCTCCCGCAGATCGCGGTGCTGCGGGACCCGACGACCGGCGGCGGCTGGGCGACTCTGGGTGCGGGAGCCGACGTGATCCTCGCGCTGCCCGGGGCCCAGGTCGGGTTCGCGGGGTCCCGCGTGCGCCCGCCGGACGCCGACCCGGCCGCGTACACGGCGGAGGCGCAGGTCGACGCCGGTGCGGCCGACGCCGTCGTGCCCGCGGAGGAACTGCGGTCGGTGCTGGGCCGGTGGCTGCGGCTGCTCACCCGGCCGTCGCAGGCGCCCGCTCCGGTGCCGGTGCCGCTCGGTACGCGTGAGCTGCCGGACACGGGCTGGGACGCCGTACGCCGGGCGCGGGACCCGCACCGGCCCCGTGCGGAGGCCTACCTGGACGCCTACTTCACCGACCGGGCGGAGATCTCGGGCGACCGCTGCGGCGGCAGGGACCCGGAGGGCATGCGGTGCGGTTTCGGCGAGCACGCGGGGCGCACCGTCGCCTACGCCGCCCAGACGGGGAGGGCGACCCGCCCGGCGGGCTACCGCACCGCCGCCCGGCTGATCCGGCTGGCGGACCGGCTCGGGGTTCCGGTGCTGACGCTGGTGGACACCCCGGGCGCGGCCAACGACGCGGACGCGGAACGGCAGGGGGCGGGCGCGGCCATCGCCGATCTGTTCCAGGCGGTGGCCGCGGCGCGCACTGCGGTGACCACGCTGCTGATCGGCGAGGGCGGGTCCGGCGGCGCCCTGGCGCTGGCGGCGCCCGGCCGCACCTGGGCCACGCCCGACAGCTACTTCTCGGTGATCGCGCCGGAGATGGCCGCCGCGATCCTCAAGCGGCCGCCGACGGAGGTGGCGGCGACGGCGGACCAACTCCACGTCAGGCCACAGGACTTGATCGACCTGGGGGTGATCCGAACAGGGGATCACCTGTTCCCCGGAACAGGTGATCGGCGGTCATAGGAGCGACTTCGGCGCGCGCGGCGGACGATACTCACGGTGTGCGAGCGACGGGCTGCAGACCGTAGCCGATGCACAGGTCCCACACGTATCACCGCAAGGAGAAGCACGCACATGAATCTGCTCACCGACGTCCTCGCCGGCCTGGTCCACTTCATCGGCTGGCTGGTCTGAGGCCCGAGGCAGTAGGCACGCGGCGCCGTCTCCCCGTCCCAGGGAGGCGGCGCCGCCGTACGTGTGTCCGGGGCAGGGCCGCTGCGGCGCGGTGCAGGACCGTGACGTGCACGCGGCACGCACCCTCCTGGCCGCCGGGCCGGCGGCGTCCGCCTGCGGAGAGGGCGTGAGCCCCCCACCAGGAGTCTGCCGGACAGGGCGGCCGTCGGCGGAGCGGAGGCCCCGGCGGGCGACCGCTGGCCCCCCGCCCCCCAGCGGGCGAGGATGCCGAACAGGCCTCTCTTCGCCGCGTGTCCGACGGGTGCCGGGGGCGCGTGCCGCAGGGGGGCGGGCGGGGAAGGGCGGCATCGCGCCCCGGCGGATTCCCGCCAACGGGCCTGACGTGACGGGTGGTTCACGCGACAGCGCCGAGCACCTTCCGTAACAATGGGGATGCACGGTGTCGGAGGGCGACGGGGGCAACATGGACGGCCTGGTGGAGTTCAAGACCGCCGAGGGAGCGGTCGTCGCGGTCGAGGCGGACGAGGAGGCCTCCGGCGCGCGGCTCGTGGCCCGCGGGGACGGGACGGTCCAGGCGACCCGCACCTTCGAGAACGCCCTGGACGGGGTGCGCTCGGCCGCGGAGTCGGCGCTGCGCGTCTTCCGGGACGGTTCGCTGCAACCCGACGGCGTGGAGATCGAGTTCGGGGTGAAGCTGTCGGCAGAGGCCGGCGCGATCATCGCCAAGGGCACCACCGAGGGCCATCTGGTGGTGAAACTGACCTGGTCGCCGTCGGGTCCGGCCGGGGAGACCGGCGGCCCCTCATGAGCGACGCGGCGCAGTGCGCCCGCGGCCCCGGCGGCGGTGCGGGCGCCGCCGCGGTCGGCCGCGCGGCCGGCGGCGAGTGGCAGGCGCGGATCGAGTGCGGCGGGCGGGTGGCGGGCGCGGGCTTCCTGGTGGCCCCGGACACCGTGCTGACCTGCGCGCACGTGGCCGTGGGCAACGTGGACCCGCTGACGGTGACCTTCACCGAACAGCCGGGCTGCCCCACCGTCACGGCCCGGGTCGTCGCCCACGGCGGCTGGGCGGGCGGCGACACGGACCTGGGCGACCTGGCCGTGCTCCGGCTGGACGAGAGCGTCGCCGCCGCCCCGGCGGCCCTCGCCCCGGCCGACACCGCCTACGGCACACCGCCCCGCAAACTCGTGGTCCACGGCTACCCGAAGGGCTTCGACGAGGGCACGCTCGCGGAGTACCGCATCACCGCCCCCCGGTTGATCAAGCGGGAGTGGCTGCAGCTGGAGGCCTGGCAGTTGGGCGGGCAGCCGCTGGCGAGCGGGTTCTCCGGCGCCGCGGTCGTCCTCGTCGACACCGGCGAGGTCGTCGGCATGGTCACGGCGGCAGCCGCCGCGCGGGACGTGCACAACGGGCGGATGATGCCCACGCAGGTCATGTCCCGGTACTGGTCCGGCCTGTCGGGCCTGGTCCCGGCGGCCGGGCACACGGCGGCCGACCGGGCGCGGCTGCGCGGCCTGGTGGAGAGGGCGGTCCGCGCGGGCCTCGACTGCGATCCGGCGCGGCTGTACACGGCAGCGGCCGACCCGTTCGACCCGCCGCCGCCCGAGGAGGGCTTCGACTCGCTGTGGTCGGCGGCGCTGTTCGTGCTGTGCGAGCTGGACGGGCCCGGCGCGGCCCACACGGTGGCCCGGTTCGCCGACCGGCTCCAGGCGCGGCTGCACGCGCCGGCGGCCGCCGAGCCGACCGCGCCCGGCTGGGCGCCGATCCTGGTGGAGTTGGCGCACAGCGGCGCGGGCGACGACATGATCCGCGTCGAGGTGTCCGCGTACAGCGCGGGACGCCGGCACCCGGTCGCCTCGGAGACCGTGCCGCAGGCCCGGCTGCGGGCCCGGGTACAGGAGGGCATCGAGGCGGCGTTCCACCATCTGACGCCCGGCGCCGACGAGTTGATCACCTTCTCGCTGCCCCGGGACTGGCTCGACTGGCCGGTCGACCGCTGGGAGAGCGCCCCCGACGACGACACCCCGCTCGGCTGCCTGTACCCCCTCGTCGTCACCGACCACGCCCGCCGCAAGGCCAGCACCCGCCATGTGCTCACGCGGGCCTGGAACCGGCTCGACTCCTGGCCCGGCGCGCGGATGCACCGGGTGGCGTGCGGTGACGGGGAGGAGCCCGCACGGCTGCGGCTGCGACTGCGGCGTGCCGAGGCCTGCCTCGCGGGTTTCGCCGCCGCGCCGGCCGCCGCCCCCACCAGGCCGCACTTCGAGGCCTCGCTCACCGCTCCCGCGCCGGTCGTCGTGTGGTCGCGCCGCGGCTGCGGCACGACCGGCGGCGACGCCGGGCGGTGCGCCGGCGCGGGCGGCTGCACGGGCAAGGCGTTCCTCGACGCGCTCGACGTGGCCGTGACCGCCGTCCCGCCCGCCGAACTCCCGCGCCGCGTCCTGGACCTGCGCGAGGAGGCCGCCACCGGGGACGGGCACTGGGCGCAGGACATCCAGCTGCTCTGGGACGACCCCCGGGTCTTCACCGACCCGCACGCCGGCGGCGCGACCCCCGCCCGATCACCGGTGGGCTGACGGAGGTCGCGGGGGAGCCCGGCCCCCGGACGACCGCCGACCCGCCGCGACCGCAGGCACCGCCACCGCCGCGACGGCCGGGACCCGGACCGCCGAAAGCCGCCGAGACCGCACGAAATCCGCCGAGACCGCCGAGACCGCCGAGACAAGGAAGTCGAACCACTCCATGCCGCCCTGGTCCGTGTACACCGGCACGCGCGAGCCGCACGACGACATCGACACCCTGCCCCCGCCCCCGCCGTGGCGGGACTTCGACGGCGGTCCGACGCTGTCGGCGCCGCAGGACGGCGACGACGAGGCGGCCGTCTCCCCCGACCGGGTGCACCGGGCGAAGACGTACGTGGCCACCGACGAGAGCGTCCAGTTGGTCAACGCCGCGCTCGTGCTGCGCCGCCCGCTGCTGGTCACCGGCCCGCCCGGCACCGGCAAGTCCTCCCTGGCCTACGCGGTCGCCCGCGAGCTGCGGCTCGGCCCGGTGCTGCGCTGGAACATCACCAGCCGCACCGCCCTCGCCGACGGTCTCTACCAGTACGACCCGCTGTCGCGGCTGTACGCGGCCCGGCAGGCCGCCGCCCGCCCGGACGAGGTGGTCCCCGCCGCCGACGACGTCGAGGACCACCTCCGCCTCGGCCCCCTCGGCACCGCCCTGCTCCCCTACGACCGGCCCCGGGTGCTGCTCATCGACGAGATCGACAAGAGCGACCTCGACCTCCCCAACGACCTGCTGAACGTCCTGGAGGAGGGCCAGTACGAGATCCCCGAACTGCTCCGCGCCACCCGGCACGCGCCCGACGGCGGCACCGCCGAGGTGCTCGCCGACGGCTCGGACACCCCGGTGACGGTCGGCCGGGGGCGGGTGCGCTGCCGCGCCTTCCCGTTCGTGGTGCTGACCAGCAACGGCGAGCGCGAGTTCCCGCCCGCCTTCCTGCGCCGCTGCGTCCGGCTGGAGCTGCGCCGCCCCGGCCGGGAACAGCTCGTCGACATCGTCCGCGCCCACCTCGGCAGCGCTGCCGACGAGGCGGGGCCGGTGATCGAGAGGTTCCTGAAGCGCGCCTCCGGCGGCGAACTCGCCACCGACCACCTGCTGAACGCCCTCTACCTCACCGGTGTCGCCGGGCTGGACGCCGCATCCCGCGACGCGCTGGCCGAGCGCCTGATGCCGCATCTCGGCGCCGCGGCGGACGGCGATGGCCTCTGAGACCTCCGGGACCGGCGACCCGCGTCCGTCCCCGCCGGCCGGGCCGAACGCCGGCCCGGCGGGCGTCGGACGGCGGGCGGAGCCGGATCTCCCCGCCGCGCAGCCGCCCGGCGGCCGGGCCCCGCTGGACCGGCTGTCCGCGCTGCTGACGGCCGCCGCGAACACGGTGCCGACGCCGCGCGAGCTGGCGGAAGTGCTCTGGCTGGCCGCCCGGTCGGGGCAGGAGGCCGAGAGCGGGGCGGCGGAGCCGGAGCCGGGTGCGGGCCGCCGTGACGCCGGGACGGACCCGCCGACCGGGCCCGCCGCGTCCGTGGGCCCCGCCTGCATCGGGGAACCCGACCGGGGCCCGTCGCCCGCGCGGCCCGCATCCGCCCCCGCGGGCGAGGACCGGGTTCCCCTGCACCTGCCCGCTCCGGCCGACGGCCCCCGGTCGGACGGGGGCGGCCGGTCGCTGCTCGCGCCGGCCCCGCCGATGCTGCATCACCCGCTCGCGCTCCAGCGCGCCCTGCGTCCGCTGGGACGCCGGGTGCCGTCGCCCCGTGTCCGCGTCCTGGACGAGCGGGCCACCGCCGACCGCATCGCCCTGCTCGGCGCCCGTCCCGAGGTGTGGTTACCGGTGCTGCGCCCGGCCTCCGACCGCTGGCTGCGCCTGAATGTGGTGCACGACGCCGGCCCGACGATGCCCGTCTGGCGCCCGCTCGTCCGCGAACTGCACGCCCTCCTCGCCCAGTCGGGCCTCTTCCGCACGGTCGCCCTGCGCCCGGCCGGCCCGGACGGCCACGCCCCGCACGTCCCCGACCCGGGCGACGGCCGCACCGTCACCCTCGTCGTCAGCGACCAGATGGGACCGCAGTGGCGGCCCGGCCCGGCGGGCGAGCGCTGGTACGGCACTCTGCGGCGCTGGGCCGCCCGCATGCCGCTGGCCGTCGTACAACCGCTGCCCGAGCGCCTGTGGGCCGCCACCGCCCTGCCCGCCGCCGCGGGAGTGCTCACCGCGCCCGCCGCCGCGGCGCCCTCCGCGGCGCTCGCCTTCACCCCCCACGATCCCGACGCCGCACCCGCCGCGGACGGCGCCCTGCCTCTGCCGGTCCTCGAACCCGGCGCGCCCTGGCTGGCCCACTGGGCCGCGCTGGTCGCCTCACCCGATGCCGGCCGGGTTCCCGGGGCGGCGGCCTGGCTGCCTCCGACCCCGCCGCGCCCCGCCGACCCGGCGTCCGACCCCGCCGCGTCGTCCCCCGAGGACCTCGTCCTGCGCTTTCGCGCGACGGCCTCCCCGCAGGCCTTCCGCCTCGCCGGCCATCTTGCGCTGGCGGTGCCGTCGGTGCCGGTGATGCGGCTGGTCCAACGCGCGGTGGAACGCGAGCCGCGCCCGCAGCACCTGGCGGAGGTGATCCTCAGCGGCATGCTGACCGCCGTGCCGGGCCCGGCGGGGACCTACGCGTTCCGGCCCGGTGTGCGGGACCTGCTGCTGCGCAGCCTTCCGCGGACCGCCCGCGGACGCACCCGGGAGTTCCTCGCCGAGGTCGGCGGCCTGATCGACGAGCGGGCCGGTGTGACGGCCGGGGAGTTCCGGGCCCGGCCCGCGTCGCACGGCGGACCGGAGCGGAGCGACGGTGCCGCGTTCGCGACGGTGAGCGAGGAGACGGTGCGGCGGCTGGGCGGGGACGAGCCGGGCGCGTTGCTCGACGGGCGGTACCGGCTGGTGGCGCTCCGGGGGCCGGGGCGGCGGATGTGGGACGCCGTCGACGTGGTGGGCGACCGTCGGGTGGTCGTGCACCGGTATCCGGAGCACGAGCGTGCGGAGGACACCGAACTGTTCCTTCGCCAGGCGCGAGAGCTGGCGCAGGTCGAGTCCCCGCACGTGGTGCGGGTGCTGGACTTCGGGGTGGAGGAGCGCGCGCCGCATCTCGTGACGGAGTTCGTGGACGGGGTGACCCTGAGCGAGCTCTGCCCGGGACGGAGGGCG
The DNA here is from genome assembly GCF_016921115.1 of Streptomyces actuosus. Classification (GTDB taxonomy): domain Bacteria; phylum Actinomycetota; class Actinomycetes; order Streptomycetales; family Streptomycetaceae; genus Streptomyces; species Streptomyces actuosus_A. The sequence continues at coordinate 86,093 of NZ_JAFFZS010000007.1, read as the reverse complement.
GAGCTGTCCCTCCCGGCGTTCGCCCGCCTCGCGGAGCAGGGCCAAAGCGGCCTCGGCGCCCTGCACGCCCGCGGTCTGGTCCGGGGTCAGCCGGGCTGGGCGGGCCTGCTGCTGCGGCCCGACGGCACCGTGCTGATCTGCCGGTTCGCACTGGGCGAGGAGTCGCGGGGCAGGGATGTCGACGCGGACGAGGAGGACTTCCGGCGCCTGCTGGAGGAACTGGCCCCGCGAACGGGGCTGCCGGCCGAGGACCGGTGGAACCTGGTCGGTCTCGTCCGCCGGTACGACCTGACGGAGGCCGCCCGCCTCGCCGCCCGGCTGGGAAGCGCCCCCGACCGCGTCCCCGCACGCACGTACACGCTGCTCGGCCCGCCCCGCGTCAGTGACGGCGCGCGGTATCTGGACCCGCCCTCCCCCGAGGCGCTGGCCCTGCTGTGCATGCTGGTGCAGGCCTCGGGGCGGCGCGTCGGCCGGGCCGAGCTGGCCGAGGGCCTGTGGGACGCTCCACCGCCCCGGGAGGAGGCCGTCGAGCGCATCGAGGGCCTGCTGGCCGAGGTGCGCCGGGTGGTGGCCCCCGGCGCACTGGTCGCGCTCCGGGACGGCTGGGCCCTGCACGCGCCCGACGACCACATCGACGTCCGCGTCCTTCAGGAGTCCATCAGCGACAGCCGCCGTCTGCGTCAGGCCTGGGACCTCTTCTACGGCGATCCCCTGGACGGGGTCCCCGGACCGGCGGCCGCGACCGCCCGCACCCGCCTGCGGACGATCCGCGCCCAACTGGACATCGAGTTCCGGCCCTCGCAGGCCCGTCCCACGATCGCCGTCCACGCCGAGGACGGCCTCGACGGCCGCCCGGAGGCCCGCATCACCCTGGAGTCCGCCGTCCACGACATGCTCGCCCGCGGCGGGCTGACCCCGGACCGGTACGAGGTGCGGGTCCTCGCCGACGGCTATGTCGTGCGCACCGACCCCGACACATATCTGCTGCCCGTGCTGGCCGCGGTGCTGCGCGGCCTGCCGCAGGCGGTGGCGGGGCTGCCGCGGGCGCCGCGGCTGCGGGCGCTGCTGTGGGACCGCTCCGCCGAACCGCCGGAGCTGCCGGACCTGTGGCAGCGGAGCACCGCCTCCCACCTGGTCGCCGTCTCCCCCGCCCTGTACGAGGAGTTCGCGGCCAGCTCCGCCGCCCGGGGCCCGCACCGCTTCCGGCCGCTGCACGACGGCGGCCCGGGGAGCCCCTCGCTCGCGTGGTTCTGCCCGGTGGCCGTCGGCGAGCCGGAGCAGGAGACCGGCGAACGGGGCCCGGTGCAGGGCCCGTTCATCACGCAGGACCTGCGCCGGCTGGGCATTCCCACCGCGGGCCGCACGGCGATCGTGCACACGCGGCCCGACGGGTCGCTGACCCTCCTGGACCCGGCCGACCCCTACGGCGGGCGTCCGCCGCGCGCCCGGACGTACTACGAGGTCGACCTCACCCCCCACCGCACCCGCCACGAGGTGTCCCTGCCCAGTTCCGGCAAGGGTGTCTTCGGCGCCGCGGTGGAACTGTCCTGGCACGTCGACGACGCGCCTGCGTTCGTGCACGCCGAGAGCGGTCCGCCGGAGCAGCGGCTGCTGGACCATCTGCTGGAGGAGGCGTCGCGGATCACCCGGCGCCATCCGCTGCGCCGGGCCGGTGCGGCGCAGCGCGCGGTCAACGCGGGGGTGGGCGGATGGCCGGTGCCGGGGCTGTCGGTGTCCTACTCGGTGCAGCTGGCACGGGAGGGGACGCCGCCGCCGGTGCCGCAGCGGACGGACGGTCCACCGGCGTCGCCGACGGCCCTGCTCGCCGGCTCCGGGACCGTACTGATCGGCTTCGACGGGCCGCTCGTGCGGCTGTACTCGGCGCGGACGGCCCGGGAGGCGGCCCTGGATCTGCTGCGCCTGTCCCAGACCCGCCTCGGGGAGGACGACGGCCGGCCCGAGGGCGGCAGCTTCCCGCGCCCCCTGCGCGAGGCGCCGGCGCACCCGCTGGACGTGTTGCGCGCCTTCGCCCGCCATCCGCTCGGCCCCATGCTGCGCAGGCACCTGGACGTCATCGAGCTGAGGGCCGCGCCCGACGCGCCGACGACGCACCACGCGGTGGCGTTGGTGCGTGCCCTGCACGAGGCGGGCCGCCGGGTCTGCGTGGTCTCGGACGTCGGCGAGCAGGCGATCCACAAGAGCCTCGCCCCCTTCGATCTGCCGTTCGCCGGCGTCCACGGCCGCAGTGACGATCTGGACCGGCTGCTGCCGCGTCCCGACTGCCTGCGGCGGGCCCTGGGCTCCTCCCCGGGCCCCGACGCGACGGGTGTGCTGATCGGCTCCACGGTCGAGGGGCTGCGGGCCGCCCGGGAGCTGGGCCTGGGCTTCATCGGCCTGGCCCGCACCCCCGCCGCCGAGCGCGAGCTGAGCGAGGCGGGGTGTGAGCAGGTCGTGTCGTCACTGACGCCGTTGCTGGAGGCGGCACGGAATCGGTGACCCCGGAACGTTGTCCATGGTCCACGTTGAACACATGGGGCAAACCCCCCATTCAGCGGCGCCCCACCCGGCCCCCTCCAGCAGGCGCCGCACCGTGCCGCCCCCGCACCATGCGAGTACGGCCCGCCGCCCGGCGGCCCGCGCAAGGGTCCGCCACGAAGGCGGTCCCCACGGCCTGCGCTCTCGGGAGGACCTGCCATGACCGCCAGCCTGGAGCAGCTGCGCCGCTGCCACTTCGCCGTCGACCTGGGGGCGGCGCGGACGCGGGTCTACGTCAAGGGCTCCGGGCTCGTCGTCGACCAGCCCTCCGCCGCCGCCGTGAACACCCGCACCGGCGCCCTGATCGCGGTCGGCGAGTTCGCCGAGAAGATGACCGGCCGCACCCCGCACTACATCCGCGTGGTCCGACCCGTCTCCGGCGGAACCGTCGTCGACATCGAGATGGCGCAGCGCATGCTGCGGCACCTGATCGGCGACAAGATCCGCCGCCAGCTGCGCCGCAAGCCCTTCCTCCGGGCCGCGGCCTGCACCCCGCACGACGCCGACCCGCTCGCCCAGCGCGCCGCGATCGAGACGCTCGTCGGCCTGGGCGCCCGGCGCGTGGAACTGGTCGACACGCTCATCGCCGCGGCCGTCGGCTGCGGACTGCCCGTGGAGCAGCCCGAGGCCACCATGATCATGGTGTGCGGGGCCGCCGCGACCCAGGTGGCCGTGCTCTCCCTCGGGTCCATCGTCACCGCCCAGCGCATTCCGGTGGGCGGTGAGGCCGTCGACCACGCGATCGTGCAGCACCTGCGCCACGCGCACGAACTGATGCTGCCCAGCCAGTCCGTCCGCCCCCTGCAGGTCGCCCTGTCCGGCAACGGGCTCGCCCCGCACGGACCGACCTCCACCGAGATCCACGGCCGCGACGTCGCCACCGGCCTCGCCCGCTCCGTCGAGATCGACACCGCCGCCGTCCGCGACGCCATCCAGACCCCGCTGACGGCCGTCCTCGACGGCATCGGCAAGGTCCTGCGGGACTGCCCGCCCGACCTGGTGGCCGACCTCGCCGACCGCGGCATCATGATGGTCGGCGGCAGCGCGCTGCTCCCCGGCTTCGACCAGATGCTCCGTCAGGCCACCGGCATGCCGGTGCACATCGCCGAGCGCCCCGACGTGTGCGCCGTGCAGGGACTCGGCCAGATGCTGGAGGGCCGCATCGAACCGCTGACCCTGGACCCCCTGGCCGGCTGAGCACACCCACGGCCCCCGGACCCCCCGCGACGACCGCCCACGCCCCGGAGACCGCGCCGACGGCCCCGGCGTCGGAGATCCCCCCGGGCAGCCCCGGCCCCGGGCCCCCGCCGGGAACACCGGACCCGACGGCCCCGTTCCCGGAGACCGCACCGAGGACCGCGGGGCACCCACCGCCGCGCCGTTCCCGACGCCCCCGCCCTCCCGGACAGCACCGGCACCCGCGTGCCGCCCCGCCACGCCGAGCACCACCGGCCTGCCCGGCGTGCCCGGACTGCCGCCGCTGCCCGGCGCGCTCCTCGCCGTCGGCACCGGCCTCGACCTGCGCAGCAGCCTGGAACGCGTCGTCGACGGCGCCGCCGAGCCGACCGGCGCCCGCCACGCCGCCCGCGACGGGCTCACCGGCGTCCGTACGCCGCCGCCCCCGCGGGCCGGCGCCGTGGTTCACGGTCGGCGACCGACCCGCCGGCCGGGCGCCCGGACCGCCCGTCCGCCGCGCCACCCGGGACCTCGCCCTGCCTGCGCGGGAGTGCCCGGGTAGGGTGTGCGGCCGGGATCTTGGCAGTCCCTCGGCATCAGCACACACAACGGTGACCGTCACGGCAGACGGGGGCGGACGGGAAGGGACAGCGGTGGCGGGACCGGCATCGAAGGCACGGGCGCGGTTGTCGCTCCTGGCCGTCCATCCCGCACGCGCGGTCGTCGTGGCGTTCGCGGGCGTCGTCATGGTCGGCACGGTGCTGCTGTCGCTGCCGATCGCCTCCGCGGACGGCACCGAACCCGGTTTCGTGACGGCTCTGTTCACCTCCACCTCGGCGGTCTGCGTCACCGGCCTGGCGGTCGTGGACACGGGAACGTACTGGAGCGGCTTCGGGCAGGGCGTCATCCTCGCCCTCATCCAGGTCGGCGGCTTCGGCATCATGACGATGGCCTCACTGCTGGCCCTGCTCATCTCGGGACGGCTGCGGCTGCGGATGCAGCTGACGGCCCAGGCCGAGACCAGGAGCCTCGGCATCGGGGACGTGCGCCGGGTGCTGCTCGGCGTCGCGGGCTGCACGCTCGCCGTCGAACTGGTGGTCGGCGCCGTGCTGGCGGTGCGCCTGCGCCAGGGGTACGGCGAGAGCATCGGCGACGCCGTCTACCTCGGGTACTTCCATGCCGTGTCGGCGTTCAACAACGCGGGCTTCGGGCTGCACGCCGACAGCCTCAGCGGCTATGCGCAGGACGCGTGGATCCTCCTGCCGATCGCCGCGGCCGTGATCCTGGGCGGCATCGGCTTCCCGGTCCTGCTGGAGCTCCTGCGGCACCGGCGGCGGCGCCGTACGACCGGGCGCCGCAACTGGACCCTGCACACCAGGCTCACCGTGATCACCACCGCCGCCCTGCTCGCCGCGGGAACGGTGCTGACCTGCCTGCTGGAGTGGACCAACGCCGGCACCCTCGGCCCGCACACCGTCGGGGGGAAGATCCTCGACGGCTTCTTCCACTCCGTGATGAGCCGCACGGCGGGCTTCAACTCCCTCGACATCGGCGCGATGCGCGCCTCCACCCTGCTGATGACGTGCGTGCTCATGTTCATCGGCGGCGGCAGCGCGGGTACCGCGGGCGGCATCAAGGTCACCACCTTCGCGGTGCTGGCCGCGGCGATGCTGGCCGAGATGCGCGGCGAACCCGCCTCGGTCATGCTGGGGCGCCGCCTGGCCCCGCACACCCTGCGCCAGGCCCTGACCGTGGCCCTGGCCGGGATCGGCGTCGTCATGGCCTCCACGCTCGCCCTGCTGACGATGACCGGGTACCCCATGGAGAGCGTGCTGTTCGAGGTCGTGTCCGCCTTCGGCACGGTGGGCATGTCCACCGGGATCACCGCCGGCCTGCCCACCGGCGGGCACCTGCTGCTGGTCGGCCTGATGTTCATCGGCCGCCTCGGTCCCATCACCCTCGTCTCGGCCCTCGCCCTGCGCGAGCGCACCCGCCGCTACGAACTGCCCGAGGAGCGACCCGTCATTGGCTAACTACCTCCACTCCCTGCGCCGCCGACGCCGCGAGCGCCGTGCCGAGCTTCCCGTCCGAGGCACCGGCGACCAGCGGGTCGCCGTCATCGGTCTGGGCCGCTTCGGCTACTCGCTGGCCAACGAGCTGATGCACCGCGGCTGGGACGTGCTGGGTCTCGACACCGACACCCGCCTCGTCCAGAAGTACAGCGACGCCCTCACCCACACGGCCGTCGCCGACTGCACCGACGGGGAGGCGCTGCGCCAGCTCGGCGTCCACGAGTTCACCAGTGCCGTCGTCGCCATCGGCACCGACGTGGAGGCGAGCATCCTGGTCAGCTCCAACCTGCTGGAGGCCAAGGTGCCCAACATCTGGGCCAAGGCCGTCAGCCGCCAGCACGGCCAGATCCTCGAACGCCTCGGCGTCCACCACGTCGTCCTGCCCGAGCACGAGGCGGGCGAGCGCGTCGCCCACCTGGTCACCGGCCGGATGCTGGACTTCATCGAGTTCGACGACGACTACGCCCTGGTCAAGACCGTCGCCCCGGACATCGTCACCGGCATGCCCCTCGGCCGGAGCCAGGTGCGCAGCAAGTACGGCGTCACGGTCGTCGGCGTCAAACGCCCGGGCGAGGACTTCACGTACGCCACCGCCGAGACCGTGGTGCAGAAGGGCGACGTCATCGTCGTGACCGGCAAGACGCACACGGTGGAGTCGTTCGCCGAACTCGGCTGAACGCCCGGGTCCGTCCGGGCGGAGCGGTGCGCCGCACCCGGTGCGGTCGGGCGTCGGGTCCCGACGGCATGCCGGGTGGTCGATCGCGCGGTGCGGGCGAGCGACAGCGGGACGGCGCTGTCGGTCACCGAGTCGGACGCCGAAGTCGACGGCGGCGTTGTCATCGCCCCGGCACGCCACGTGCGGAGGGGGCTCCGGAGCGGGGTGGCGCGAACGGGACGGCCTGCGTCGCCTCAGCGGCCGCCGTCAGTCCACCGGGACGGCTTCGCGGTCCCGCCGGAAGCGGACGCGGAGGCGGGTACGGAGGCGGGCGCCGAGTCGGGGGCGGAGACGGACGCGGACGGCCCGGCACTCGACGGAGCCGACGCGGTCGGGCGGTCGCCCGCGGGCGACGAGGAACTGCTCGCCGACGCGGTCGGGGATGCGCTGTCCGCGGTACCGGGGTCCGCGGTGCCGGGGGCCGGGGGTGTCTGGCCGAGCGGTGTGAGCACCCCGTCGGTGACCCTGCCGTCGGCGTCCGCCGTCAGGGCGACGGGGTTGGAGACGCCGAGGAGTGTGTCGCAGCCGAGGTCGTCGAACGTCCCGCTCGCACGTGCGGCCAGGAAGGCGAAGAGGTTCGGGGCCGTGGCCGGGTCGGGCGAGGGCGCCTCCTCGAAGAGCGACTTGTCCTTGAAGATCCGCTGGATGCCGGTGGGGTCGCCGAACAGGGTCCTGCAGTACGCGGCCCCGTCACCGTCGCCGTCGGCGCCGAGGGCGGGCATGCCGACCCCCGCCCGGTAGGCGTTGGTCTTCTCGACGCTGGCCCGCCCGTCGACGCGTGTCATCGGGTCGTTCTGCGGGATCAGCGCGATCGGGGCCTTCTGGTTGGCCGCGGCGGACAGTTCGTCCAGCGCCAGGGCGGACGTGGCCCGGCCGTCGCTGGACTGGTTCGGCGCGGTGAACGGCTTGCAGCCCAGGGCCGGATCCATGAACTGGGTCAAAAGCAGGTTGTCGCTGCCGTTGGCCAGGTCCGAGGGGGTGGCCGCCTGCGCCGACCTGGTTCGGCCGTCGTGGTGGTGATGGCGGTCGCCTCGGTTGTCCATGCGCCTGGCCCTGCTCATCGCCCTCGCGCTCGCGGCGTTGTTCTGGGCGATCCGGCCGCGGGCGTCGGCGAGGTAGTGGGTGACCACGTTGTCGCTCCCGTCCTGGTCCACGACGGAGAAGTCCCTCGTGGTGGGGCAGGGCAGGCCGTCCTTGGCGGTCCCGAGGGCCGGAATCGCGAGCTGCTTGTGGGCTATCCGGTCGTCGGCGGCCCGGAAGAAGGCCGGCGCGTTGCAGTAGGCGAACTGGCCGAAGACGGATCCCCGCACACCGTTGACGCACTTGCCCTGGGCGAGGCTGTTGGAGTGGCGGCTCGTCCGCAGGGTCAGGTTGGCGCTGTTGAAACCGAACCAGATGCCGACCGTCGAGCCCGCGGGCACCGAGGGCCGGACCGGGCGCGCGGCCGGTTTCGTCCCTTTGTCGACCACCAGCGGGTTGTAGACGGTCAGTTTGCCGTCCTTGGTGAGGATCGCGGCTTCCACGAACGCGGCCTGATCCGGATGGGACTCGTGGCACGCCCCCTTCGCGGGGTCCGTTGCGACCAGCTCATAGGGCGTGGCCAGGCCCCGGGCCGTGAGGGGGTGTTCGGGCACGATCAGCGTGCAGTCCGCGTTGGGCGTGCCGGCCGACGCGGGCTGTGCGGAGGCCTCCCCGTCCCCCTGCCGACGGTGGTGGCGGCTGCCCGCCGCGAACACCGAACCGGCGACGACCGCGAGGATGACCGGCCCGCCGACCAACGCGACGGTCAGCTTCGACCGCTTCCAGCGCCGGGCCCGGTCCCTCCGTACGACGCGTGGTGACCGTGGCGATCTGTTTCTGGACACTGGCTGCTCCTTTCTCTGCTTTCCCCCCGTCGAAGGAATACGACCGACGGGCGGGCGACGTTCACCGCCGCACCCGCCCGATCGGCGGAGCGGGACGCCCGCTCCTTATCCGGCACGACTGCGGGTCAATTCGCCGTATCCGCCGGTTCTGATATCGCGCGACGGAGCGGCGCAGCCGCGGGGCATACGCAGGGATTTCGCACATCGGTGCGACACCGATACCGAGCGTTGTCGACCGCCGAACTCCGATGATCGGCGAATGGCGAATTCCGGCAGGAGATGACCGTCCAAGTCGGAAAACCGTCGTCGTCGTGCGGGCTCGGCGGTCGGGCCGACGGTGACGTCCCGCGCGTTCTCCGCGGGCGGGAGCCGCTGGATCCGCCGCGTGTGGGAAGGGGCGGACGCGGTCGGCGCGGCGGATCGGGACCGCACAAGCGAGGCGCGCCGAGGCGAAGGCGCCGGCGGAGTAGGCGAAGGCCTCGGCGCGCCTGAGGGCGACTCCTAGTCGAGGCCGATCGCCGTGCAGGCCGCCGCGAACTTGGCGATGCAGATGTCGGAGATCTTGTAGATGCCGTCCGCCACGACCGTCTCCTTGATGTTCTTCTGCGTCAGGGCGCTCACCGTGACCAGTTGGGCCGGGATGTCCTTGTCGGTCGGGCTGTCGACGTGGTCCTGGGTGAGGGCGTCGAACTGGATGTTCTTGCCCTGGACCTTGTCGACAGCCATCTCCGCGGCGGCCTCGGCCTCGTCCGGGTAGGGCTTGTAGACGGTCATGTACTGCTTGCCGGTGACGATGCGCTGCACCGCGTCGAGGTCGGCGTCCTGGCCGGTGAGCGGCGGCACGGGGCTGACGCCGGCGGCCTTCATCGCCCGGACGATGCCGCCCGCCATGGAGTCGTTGGCGGAGTAGACGGCTGCGATGTCGTCCGCGCCGATCGCGCCGAGCGCCTCGGTCATACGGGTCTGGGCCAGGTCCGGGCTCCAGTCCTTGACGTCGTAGGACTCGGCGATCGTCACCTTGCCCCTCAGCTCGGAGAGGGCGCCCTTCTTGAACTGTGCGGCGTTCGGGTCGGTGGGCGAGCCGTTCATCATGACGATCTTCGTGGAGGGGCCGGCATCCGGCCCCAGCGCCGCCAGCAGGGTGCGGGCCTGCACCTCGCCGACGAGTTCGTTGTCGAAGGAGACGTAGGCGTCGATCGGACCCTCGGCGAGCCGGTCGTACGCGATGACCGGAATGCCCGCGCTCTTGGCCTTCTTCACCAGCCCGGAGACGGCGTGCGAGTCGACGGCGTCGAGCAGGATGACGTCGACCCCGCCGTCGATCATCTCCTGCATCTGACGGGCCTGCTTGCTCGCGCTCGCGCCCGCGTTGGCATACTCGACCTTGCCCCGATTATCCGTGAGTTCGGCAATCCTGCGTTTGATGATGGGGTAGTCGAAATTCACGTATCGCGTGTTCGTCGTCTCCGGCATCAGCAGCCCCACCGTGAGGTCGTTGCCCTTGGTCGGGCTCGATTCTCCTGATTTCTCCGTCTCGTTCAGCGCTCCGCATCCGAGCGAGAGGGTCGTCATGGAGACTGCCGCGGCCATGGCGATACGACGTATTGGGGGTCTCACTTCAGGCGCCTTCCGGAACGTGGGCCTCTTCACAGCCCTGCGGAACGAAAGGACAGCGGGCCACCGCGGCCGGCGTCAAGCGGAACTACCGAACCCGTGCGCGGCGCTACACTACGCCACCTTCCCGGGGCGAGGTGGAATGCCCCCCGGGGCGCGACGACCTGGACGTTCTTCGCTGCCACCTGCCCAGCGTGCGCGCACCGCCCCGCACGGCGCCCGTGGACAGGCCGGCCCGGTGCCACCTGCCGGACCGACAGGAACCCGAACCACCCCGCCTACGCGCCGGGTTGCGCATCGCGCATCCGGAACCAGCAGTCCCGCCGCGTCACCGGCAGGTGCCGCGGTCCGCACGGCGTGGGGACCGGTCGACGATCAGCCGGATCCTGCCCACGACTGCGGAGTTGCAGCACGTGAAGCCGCCGCGGGGCGCGCATGTCCGCGAAGGGCCGTACGTGCGACGGGATGTCCGCGAACTCGACCCGCCTGCCAAGGGCGGTTGTGCCGTCCGGTGTTCACCTGCCACGCTGCCGCACCGGGACGGCCGGCCGGCCGGGGCCACGGACAGCCCCGCCCGAACGGCACACCCGTCAAATCCCCTGACCGCAGAGCAAACGCGTCAACCGTCCGGCATGGGGCCAAGGCGCCACAGACCCTGACGACTCCTCATGAGAATCTGACGGTCTTCCCCACCCACGCCCGAAAATGCTCCGGCGTACGGCACTTACCGCCGGTATCCCTTTACGCCGCGCCCCCTCACCGCCCACTATGTCGTCCCTACGAGATCGCCCACGTCACTCCGGGCGGACGGCAGCCGGGCCGTGTCCATCCACCGGCGCCGTTCGGCGCGGCAGCGCGCCGCAACCCGTGAATCCGGCGATACGAGGAAGCGAGGCCCAAGGTGACACATGCGGACACCGGGAGCGCGGATCACCGTCCTGGCTCCACACCCCCCACGTTCGAATCGCTGTCCGACACGGAACTCACCCATTGCCTGCGTGCCCAGGACGAGAGTGCCGATCCGGCCGCGGCGGAACTCCGCCGACGGCATCTGGCCGCCGTCGTGACCTGCGCGCGCGGGTGCACCGTCCACCAGATGGCCGGGAACCGCCTTGCCGCGGAGGCCTTCACCCGTGCCGTGGAAGAGCTGCGCAGCGGCATCGACCCCTTGGGGACCTGGCGCCACCACGCACTCACCGGGGTGGCCGGGACGGCACTCCGGTGGGCGGCCGACGGCAGGCAGGAGTGGCTGCGGGCCGACTTCCTGACGTGGGCGCGGAACACCGAACGGCCCGCGGCCGCCCGGACGTCCGCGATCGGCGTCGCGTCTCGCGGCACGACCGGCGCCATGCTCAAGGCCTTCTACCAGCTGCCCGAGCAGGTGCGAGGCGTCCTGTGGTACGCGGTCGTCGACGAGGAGCCGGACGGCCGCGTGGCCCGGTACCTGGGCATCGACCCGGCCACCGTCGCCGGGCTGAAGGGCAAGGCCCCCCTCGCCCTGCGGCACGCCTACGCGACGGCACACCTGGCGTCCCGTGGCACCGCGGAGTGCCAGGGCTTCGGCCGCATCATCGAGACCGCCTCGCACGCGGAGGAGACCCGGCGCCATCCGGACCTCGTCGCGCACCTGACCGGCTGTGCCCCGTGCACGCAACTGCTGGACGAGCTGGCGGAGTTGTCGGACGAGCCGCGGACCGCCCTGGCCGGAGGGCTGCTGGCGTGGGGCGGAGCGGCCTACACCGCAGAGCGCCCCGTCCGCCAGATCGTCGAGCCGTGGTCGGCACCGCAGGCTCCGTCCGGCCCTCCGGACGATCCGCGCGCATCCTCGTGGACGCCGGCCGACACGATCCAGGCCCCGACCGGCGCGGGCCGTGGCTCCCGCCCGGCGCATCGCGCCGCCCCGAAGCACCGGGCTCTCGCCGCCGCGCTGGCGGTGACCGCCGCGGCCGTGGTCGCCGCGGCGGTCACGAACGCGGCGCTGGACCACGGCCGGCCCGCCGACGCCGGTTCACCACATCGGGAGCCGAGCAGTCCGCCCACGTCGGCGAGCCGGGCACAGCCGTCCGCCCAGATCCGCGTCGGCGTCACCGCTCAGCTGGTGCACAGCGGCAGCGGCCTGTGCCTCGACGTGGAGAACGGGCAGGTGCAGAAGCACTCCGACGCCGTGGCCGCGACCTGCACATCGTCCCCGACGCAGGCGTGGTCGCTCGATTCCGAGGGGCGGCTGCACAACATGGCCGCCCCCGACTTCTGCCTCAAGGCCGACGGCGACGCCGCCGGCATCGGCATCCGGCCGTGCGGGACCGACGACCCGGAGAAGCAGTCACGGATGATGTTCCTCATCGGCCGCGACGGCGTGATCCGTTCCCGGCCCCGCCCCGACGAGGCCGTCGTCCCCGTGGGCACCTTCACGGGTGACCCGCTCGTCCTGGCCCTCAAGGGCCGCACCTCGGGACAGGCCCAGGCCTGGGCGGCACGCCCCGTCCCGGCCGCGTAGCACCGGATCGCCTTGCGGAGCCGTTCCGCCTCCTCCCCCCGCTCCCGGGTCCCCTCCGCTGCCCCGGTCACGACGCGGTGCGCGGCCCTCAGGATGTGCCGGTGAGTGCCTGGACGAGCTGGTCGACGGTGGGCGCGCCTGCCAGGCCGTCCGGTGTCGCGTAGACCCGGCAGGTCAGGCCGTGGGGCTGGGCCGGGGAGGGGAAGGGGTCGCGACCGCCGATGCGGATCGTGGGTGACCCGGGGAAGCACAGGGCTTGCGCCTCGTGCTCGGTCTCGACGGCGTGCAGGCGGATCTCCAGGTCGGGGTGGCCCGTGGCCCTGAGAGCCTGGCCGAGCCGTTCCCGGGCCAGGTGCCAGTTCGGGCAGCCTGCGCAGTAGAGCAGTTCGACGTCCACGGTTCCATGGTGCCCCGCGCTGTCGGGCGGCCGGCTGAGGCAGCCGGGACAGGCGCCGCGTCGGGGTGTCCCGGCCGAGGTCCGTGCGGGGTCGGCACCGGCTTCGACCGGCCTCGGTGTCCGCGGCCGTGACGAGCCGCACCGGGGCCTGCGGCGTGATCACGGCGGGTTCGGGGTCACCAGGGGACGGGGCCTGCGTCCTCGAAGAACGATCCGGTCGGGCCGCCGTCGGGCAGTGTGGCGAGCCGGACCGCCACGGCCGCGCCCTGCGCAGGGGTGCGGGGTCCGTGGAAGCCGTTGAAGTCGGTGGCGACCAGGCCCGGGCAGACGGCATTGATCAGGATGTCCGTGTCGGCGAGATGCCGGGCGTACTGCACGGTGACGGCGTTGAGGAACGACTTCGACGGCGCGTAGGCCGCCATGACGGGGCCGATCTCGATGCCCGGGTCCGCCTGCCGGGTCAGGGAGCCGACGGAACTGGAGACGTTGACGACACGCGGCGACGCCGAGCGCCGCAGCAGCGGCAGCATCGCGTTGGTCACCCGGATGACACCGACGACGTTGGTCTCCACCACCGTCCGGACCATGTCGAGGTCGAGAGCGGTCGGGTCCTGTATCCACCCCGGCCCCGTCTCTCCCGAGATGCCGGCGTTGTTCACCAGGACGTCCAGCCGCCCGGCCTGCCGGTCGATCAGTTCCGCGGCATCAGCGACGCTCCGATCGCCGGTCACGTCCAGCGGCACCCCGAACGCGTCCACCCCGGCGGCGCGCAGTTCCTCGACGGCGGACCGAAGCCGCGCCTCGTCGCGGGCCCCCACGCCCACGCGGTACCCGAGGGTGCCCAGCCCGTTCGCGATCTCGTACCCGATTCCCTTGTTCGCGCCGGTCACCAGCGCGATCTTCGTCTCGTTCACGCCGTCGATGCTCACCCGCGGAGGAACGACGCATCCAACACCGATTCAGTGCCCTGTCATACCCGGTGGGTATCACACGTAGGCTGAGGTCGTGGACACCCTGGAGACCCGCGAGCTGAGGTACTTCATGGCCGTCGCCGAGGAACTGCACTTCGGCCGCGCCGCCGAGCGCCTCGGCATGGCCCAGCCACCCCTGTCCCGGGCGATCCAGCAGCTCGAACGGCGCCTCGGCGTCTCCCTGCTGGAACGCAACCGCCGCGGCGTCTGTCTGACCGGCGCCGGAGAGGTGCTGCTGCACGAGGGGCGCGCCGCCCTCGACGCCACCACCGCGGCCGCTCGCCGCACCCGTCGTGCCGGTGGCGTCGGCCGTCCGGGCGGCCCGCGCAACCGTCTGATGCTGGCGGTGAAGGCCGCCGCGTCCCACGAACTGCTGCAGAAACTCCTCGACGCCTACGCGGCCGAACCCGACGCCGCCGAGATCGAGGTGCTGCCGAGCGGCATGTGCGAGCAGGAGGAGATGCTGCGTGACGGCCGCGCAGACGTGGCACTCATGCACACGCCGTTCAACTCGCTCGCCGGGTTCGACAGCGAGGAACTGATGGCCGAAGGGCAGATCGCCGTCCTGCCCGCAGGGCACCCTCTCGCCGCACGCGAGGCCTTGTCCCTGGCCGACGTCGGCGACATCCCCGATCTTCCGCTCGCCCGCTGGCCCCGCCACGGCACCTACCCGCCCGGCCCGGGCCCCGAGATCCACGACCAGACGCAGCTGGCCCAGCTGATCGCCCTCGGACGCACCATGGCCGTCTTCCCCGACTCCGCCCGCGCCTGGCTGTGGGCCGAGCACGCCGCCGTCCCCCTCACCGACGCCTCTCCCGTCGTCACCCACATCGCCTGGCCGCCGCACAGCCGCTCCCTCGCCCTCGCCGGGCTGATCCGCACCGCCACACGGCTGTGAACCCGAGCCGGGGCACGCGCCCGGACCGGGTGGGGGCCCGTATCCCCCTTCTCAGGACGCCCCGATCGTCCGACTGATCGGTCGGCTCCGTCCCGACCGTTGTTCCAGCCCGCGCGATCACCTGGTCGGGTGGGCCGGTTCGGGCCGGCTCGTCCGGGTGCACGAGGTCGCCGGACCGCAGGCCGGCAGCCCATGCACCCAGGCAGGCCGCCCCCGAGAGGCACCGGTCCGCACACCCTGCCGGAAACGGTGCCGATCCCGGATGCCGGGCCTCGGGTCCGGGGGCCGACGGCCACCTTGCTTGGGCGAACGCCCAAGGCGTACGCTTTGGGCGTTCGCCCAGTAGAGGGTGCGGGGAACACCGCCCGCCCGGAGCGCCGCCGCGCGGGACGCCCGTCGGTGCCGCTGGGGCCACACCGGACCAGGAGCATTGAGAACGCGACATGGAAACCACACCGGAAGACCGCGGCGGCGTACGACTGCGCGGCGTGAGCAAGACCTACGGCACCGCCGAGGCACCAGTCCACGCGCTGCGCGGCGTCGATCTCGACATCGAGCCGGGAGAGCTCGTGGTCGTACTCGGACCGAGCGGGTCCGGCAAGACGACCCTGCTCAACCTCATCGGCGGCATCGAATCGGCGGACGCCGGCCGGCTGACCGTCGCGGGAGAGGAGCTCACGGAGCGACAGCCCGCCCGACTCGCCGACTTCCGACGGCAACACATCGGATTCGTCTTCCAGTTCTTCAATCTCGTACCGACCCTGACCGCACGGGAGAACGTCGAGGTCATCGTGGAACTCACCGGCCGCGGCGACCGTCGGCGGGCGGCGGAGCTGCTCACCGCCGTCGGCCTCAGCGACCGGATGGACCACTTCCCCGCCCAGTTGTCCGGCGGCCAGCAGCAGCGTGTGGCCATCGCCCGAGCCCTGGTCACCGACCCGGACCTGCTGCTCGCCGACGAACCCACCGGCGCGCTCGACACCGCCACCGGCCGCGCGATCCTGGAGCTGGTGCAGCGCAGCAACCGCGAGGGGCGCACCGTGCTGATGGTCACGCACAACGCCGGGATCGCGGCGATGGCCCACCGGGTCGTGCACATGCGCGACGGGCGCGTCGAGTCCGTCGAGCGACAGTCCGTCCCGGCCGACGCGGCCGCCGTGACCTGGTGAGGCGCGCCGTGCGACACATCATGTTCACCAAGACCCGGCGCGATCTGCGGCGCCGGCTGAGCCAGTTCACCGCCGTGGCGATCACCGTGATGCTGGGCGTCACCCTCTTCATCGCCAGCTACGACGCCTACCTCAACCTCAGCGCGTCCTACGAACGCACCTACAGCCGACTGCACTTCGCCGATCTCACCGCGACCGCCCCCGACGCACGGCCGCTCGCCGCCCGGGCCGAGGACCTCTCCGGCGTCGCGGCGGTGACCACGCGCACCCAGGCCGACGTGCCGCTCGACATCACCGGCCAGAAGCTCCAGGGCCGCGTCGTCGGACTGCCCGACGACGCCGAGGCCCCGGCGGTGAACCAGGTGGAGATCACCGCGGGCCGGACGCCGGCCGCGGGCGACTCGAACGGCGCGGTGCTCGAACAGCACGCGGCCCGCACCTTCGGCCTCCGGCCCGGCGACACGGTGCGCGCCTACGACGGCAGCGGCTGGCGCACCCTCACCGTCCGCGGCATCGCCGTATCACCCGAATACCTGTGGCCCGCGCGCGACCGCCAGGAGGTGCTCGCCGATCCGCACTCCTTCGCCGTGCTCTACGTCCCCGAGACCACCGCACGGGCACTGGCGGGAACGTCCGCTCCGAACCAGGCTCTGGTCCGATTCACCCCGGACACCGGCGACAAGGACGGGACCCGGGCGACCTCCGCCCTGCGCGCCGCGGGCGCGGTCCATGTGCAACCGCGCGCGGACCAGCCGTCCAACTCCGCCTTGGGCGAGGACCTCAAGGGCTTCTCCGAACTCGCCGTGGCCTTCCCCCTGCTGTTCCTGTCGGCCGCCGGCGTGGCCGCCTACATCCTGATCACCCGGCTGGTGCTGGCCGAGCGCCGGATCATCGGCACGCTGCTCGCCGCGGGTGCCCACCGCGGCGCCGTCGTACGCCACTATCTGGCGCACGCCGTGATCGCGACCACGGCCGGCGCCGTGGCCGGCGTCGTCCTGGGTGCCGTGGCCACCTCCGCGGTGACCCGCGCCTACACCTCCGCACTCGACATCCCCGACACCGTGGTCGGACGGCACGTACCGACGAGCCTGCTCGGCCTCCTGTTCGGGCTGGTGGTGGGGCTGGTGGCGGGCGGGGCCCCGGCGCTCGCCGCGGCCCGCACGGCACCCGCCGAGGCGATGCGGGGCGACGGGAGCCGGACCCCGCGGCCCGGACCGATCGCGCGGCTGCTGGCCCGGGCCCGGCGACTGCCGGTCGGTTGGCGGATGGCCCTGCGCGACCTGGGTCGCAGCCGGCGACGCACCGTCGCGACGATGAGCGGCGCGGTGCTCGCGCTCGTCCTCGTGCTGACCTCGGTCGGCATGCTCACCAGCATGCGGGCCATGATCAGCCGGCAGTTCGACCAGGTCCAGCGGCAGGACGCCACGGTCACGGCGGCAGCCGGCACCGAGGACCTCGCGGCCCGGCTGCGTGCCGCGCAGGGGGTGACCTCGGTGGAGCCCTCGGTCACCCTGCCGGTCACGGTCTCCTCCGCGCACGGCTCCTACAGCACCTCCCTGACCGGATACCGTCCCGACACGCAGATGCACCGGTTCCTGCGCGCCGACGGAGTGGCCCAGCAGTTGCCGGCGCACGGTGTGCTGGCCGGCGCGGCACTGGCCGACCGACTGGACGTCTCGACCGGCGACCGGATCACCCTCACCGGGCCCGACGGTCGAGCCCGGCAGGTCACGCTCGCCGGATTCGTGCACGAGCCCATGGGCACCGTGCTCTACGGCTCCGTCGACACGGTCCGGACCGTGACCGGTGCGCAGCCGGACACCTACCTGCTGCGGTTCGCCGACGGCGCCGACCGCGCACACCTGCGCACGCAGATCACCGGCCTCGACGGCGTCGTCGCCTACACGGACGCGCAAGCACTGCGCGACCAGGTGGACCGCTATCTGAACCTCTTCTGGATCTTCATCGGCGCCATGCTGGTCCTCGGCGGGGCCCTCGCCTTCACCGTGATCTACGTGACCATGACCGTCAACGTCGCGGAGCGCACGGGCGAACTCGCCACCCTGCGAGCGGCGGGCGTCCCACTGCGCCGGGTGGCGGGCGTCCTCGCGACCGAGAACCTCACGGCCACCCTGCTGGCCGTGCCGGCCGGTCTGGCGGCGGGCGCGGCGACGGCCTGGGCGTTCCTGCAGTCGTTCAACAGCGATCTGTTCACCATGCAACTCAGCCTCGGCTGGCCGGCACTGCTGCTGGCGGCGGTCTCCGTGGTTGCGGCAGCAGCCGTCTCACAGCTTCCCGCCCTCCGGGCCGTCGGACGACTGGACATCGCACGGGTGGTCCGGGAGCGGGCGCAGTGACGGCGCGCGCGGGTCCCGCGACCCATTTGTCGGTGCGATCGGTCAACCCGTACGATTTGGTCGAACGCCCAAGACGTATTGCGCGTCGCTGACGAAGAAGGAAACGACATGGCGCCGACCTCGCAGGAAACCGGGCGGGAGACCCGAGCCCGGCTGCTGCAGGCCGCAGCCGAGCTGATCGTCGAGGACGGCTGGGGCACGGTGTCCACCCGGCGGGTGGCCGACCGGGCCGGGGTACGGCCCGGCCTGGTGCACTACCACTTCCGCTCGGTGGACAACCTCCTGGTCGAGGCGGCCCTGCAGACGATGCGCCAGGAGGTCGACGGGCTGCTGAGCATGCTGCGCGGCGGCGCCGACACCGGAACCGGGTTGGAGTTCTTCCTGGACCTGGTGGCCCGCTACGCCGCCGACAGCGAGACCACGGCGCTGTTCAGCGAGGCGCTGCTCGCCGCCACGCGGAACGAACGGCTGCGCGAGGAGCTGGCCGGTGCGCTCGGCGAGTGCCGGTCCGCGCTCACCGACTGGCTCGCCGCGCAGACCGGGGATCCGGAGGCGGAGGCCGTCTCCGTGCTCCTGCTCGCCCTGCTCGACGGTCTGGTCCTGCACCACCTGATCGACCCGCGACTCCGCAGGGTGCCGCTGGAGGCCGCGCTGCGCCGCCTCGCCGGGCTCGACGGACCGCCGCAGGCCGACGACGGGGACGGCTCCCCCCGACGTCACACCTGAGTCCGCGAGCCCGGCAGGGCCGGCCTCCTCCTCGCACCGCCGGTTCCTCCTTGCCGGCGCGGGGCCGTGTGGGAAGGTGAGGTGACCGCTGGACGCGTCGCGGTCTCGAACAGGCTGTCCGCGACGGGGCCCGACCGCACCATGAGCCTGTCGGCCGTGCGGAGGGGCCCGACCGGCCCTGCACGGCGGGAAGTGGTGGCCGGCGCCGAATCCGGGCGGCGGCCGCAGGTGATCCTGCGGCTGGGGTACGCGCCGCCGACGCCCCCGACACCGCGCAGGCCCCTGCCCGAGGTGCTCCTCCCCGCTGCACCCTGACGGTCCGGCACCCGGAGGGAGCCCGCGCCGGATCCCGACGCCACCTCGGCCGGGCCCTCCGGCACCTGCCCGAGAGACGTTCGGCCTGCCGACAGGGGCTGGCCAGCTCTGGGAGAGCCGCGCGCGGCCGGGCAGGCTCTGAGTGATCACGGATGGAGGACGCCTGATGAACCGTCTCAAGAGCAGGCCGGATGTCGATGTCCAGGTGGAGACCCGGGGGCAGGTCCCCCGGAACGCGGCGCGTTACGCGCAGGACAAGACGCTCACCGTCATCGAGCACGTCGGCGAGCCGGTCCTCGCGGCGCAGGTCAAGCTGAGCCTTGCGGCCAACCCCGCGGCGGCCAGGCCCGCCCACGCGCAGGCCGTGGTGAACCTGAACGGACGGCCGGTGAGGGCACACGTGGCCGCCGACTCCCTGTTCGAGGCCGTGGACCTGCTGCGCGACCGGCTGGCCGCCCGCCTCGCCCGCGCGCGGGGGCACCGGCAGGACCGGCACCACGGGACCGCCGAGTCCCGCTCACGGACGGCCGGGGACGGCGCCGGTCAGCACCACCGGCCGGTGCGCCACCACGTGGTCCCCGAGGACCGCAGGATCGTACGGCGCAAGTCGTTCGGTCTGCCGCGGCAGCCGGTCCACGACGCGGTCGTCGACCTGGACCTGCTGGACTACGACTTCTACCTGTTCACCGACGCCGTGTCCGGGCAGGACAGCATCGTCTACCGCGACGAGGACGGCCACCACCGCATGGCGTCGGCGAGCGGACAGGACGGCCGTCTCGTCGAGCCGGAGGGAGCGGGTACCGGCCCGGGCACCGTGCCGGTACCCGAGATCGGTGTCACGGACGCCGTGGCCCGCCTGGAGCTGGCCGGCCTGCCGTTCGTCTTCTTCACCGACCGGACGACCGGTCGCGGCAGCGTTGTCTACCACCGCTTCGACGGGCACTACGGTCTGATCGTTCCCGCCGCGTAGTCCCTCCCCGGTTCCCGGGCCGGGCCGCACACTCGACGTGCGGCCCGGCCCGGGGCGCTCCCGCCACGGGAGGCGCCGGGGCGGTGACGGGGGGAGCCGGAAAGAAATCTCCTCGTTCAGCCCTGTGCCGAACGCCTTCGCCGGGCCGGGTGGCATCGTCGTGCCGGGGAGACCACCGCCGGGTCGCGCACAAGGTGTTCACACCCGGCCGCGCGGTGGCGTTCCGCGCCGTCAGGGCCGCGTGCCGGTGCTGCCGTGGAAGGGCTGCCGATGGGCGACCCTTCGTCACAGCCGACGGGGCCTCGTCGTCAGCGGGTAGCATCGGCCGCGCCGGGCATCACGGCTGCTGCCGAGCGGTCGGCTCGGCCTGGGGACGGACGACGCGGAAGGGTGGGGGCACCGGTATGACGACGCCATCGGATGGTGGCCGGGATCAGCAGGCGGTCCTGCGGGACCTGGAGACGATGCTGGACGCGGTCACCGACCACGCCGTCGTCAAGCTCGGGCCGGGCGGTGACGTGGTCCGCTGGAGCCGCGCCGCCGAGGCGATGACCGGCTACACGGCGGACGAGGTGGTGGGGCGGCCGGTGTCGGTGCTGCACACCGCAGAGGACCGTGCGGCCGGTCTGGTGGAGCAGGAACTCGACAGTGCCCGGCAGGACGGGCGGCGGGAGTTCCAGGGCTGGCGGGTCCGCAAGGGCGACGGGCGGTTCCTCGCCAGGGTCACGCTGACGCCGGTACGCGACGACGCCGGGTCCGTGACCGGGTTCGTCAAGGTCCTGCGGGACGTGACGGAGAGCGCGCGGGCCGAGTCGCTGTTCCACGGTCTGCTGGAGTCCGCTCCGGACGCCATGGTCATCGTGGGGCCGGACGCACGGATCGTCCTGGTCAACCGGCAGGCGGAGACGCTGTTCGGTTTCGAGCGCGACGAACTGGTCGGCCGGGAGATCGAGGTGCTGGTGCCGCCGCGGTTCCGCGACCGGCACATCGGCCACCGCAACGGGTTCCTCTCCGATCCCCGGCTGCGCCCGATGGGCGCGGGGCTGGAACTGTCCGGAATGCGCCGGGACGGTACGGAGTTCCCCGTCGAGATCAGCCTCAGCCCGCTGGAGACGGCCGAAGGGCGGCTGGTGGCCGCCGCGATCCGGGATGTCACTGAGCGCCGGGAGACCGAGCAGCGGCTGCAACGCCAGCGGGACGAGATCCTGGAGCTGTCCACACCGGTCATCCAGGTGTGGGACAAGGTACTGGCGCTGCCCATCATCGGCACCCTGGACACCCTGCGCGCCACCCGGCTGACCGAGGGCCTGCTGGAGAAGATCGCCCAGAACCAGGCCGAGGTCGCCATCCTGGACATCAGCGGGGTGCCCACCATCGACACCCAGGTCGCCCAGCACCTGCTCAAGACGGTGCAGGCCGCCTCGCTGATGGGCACCGTCAGCATCCTCAGCGGGGTACGGCCGGAAACCGCGCAGTCCATGGTCCACCTGGGCATCGACATCGGGCGGCTGCGCTCCCGCAACACGCTGCAGGACGCCCTGCAACTGGCCCTCGCGGTGCTGGCGGAGCGCGCCGCGACCGCGGAGACCGCCGCCCACACGCTGATCGACGGGGAGCCGCGGTGACCGACGACGTGGTTCCGGTCATGCAGATCGGTGACACGCTGCTGGTGGCACTCCAGGGCGATCTCGACGACACCACCGTGGTCCGGATCGAGGACCAGCTCACCCGAGAGGTCGCCCGCACCCGGGCGACCGGGATGCTCATCGACGTCAGCCGGCTGAGCGTGGTCGACTCCTTCATCGCCCGGGTGCTGGCGCGGATCGTGTCGATGGTCCGGCTGCTCGGGGCGCAGGCGGCCGTGGTCGGCATACAGCCGGCGGTCGCCATCACCCTGGTGGAACTGGGCGTGCAGATGGGCCATCTGGACACCGCTCTCAACGCCGAGCAGGGCCTGGCCCTGCTGGAGCGGTTGCGGCGCGCCGACGCCGGTACAGGCCGGCCATGACCACCGGTACCGCGCGGGGCTGGGAACCGTCCGTCTTCGACATCGTCGACGAGACCGACCTGATCCGGGTGCGCAAGGTGCTGCGCTGCGAGGCCGAGGCGGTGGGGCTCAACCTGGTGGACGCGACGAAACTGATCACGGCGGGCAGCGAGCTGGCCCGCAACATCCTCTACTACGCCAACGGCGGCCGCGGCCGGATCAGCGTCGAGCAGGTCTACGGTCAGGGCCGACGGGGTGTGCGCGCCACGTTCGCCGACGACGGGCCGGGCATCGCCGACATCGGCGCCGCGCTGACCGACGGTTTCAGCACCCGCGGCAGCCTCGGACTGGGGCTGCCGGGGGCACGGAGACTGGTGGACGACATGACCGTCACCTCCGCCGCGGCGTCGGGCACGACGGTGGTGATCGTGAAGTGGCAGCGATGACTCCGGGGGCCGGGAGCGAGGCGGCGCCGGGTGGACACGAGCACCGCCGGCACACGATCGTCGCGCAGGAGGACGTCGGCGCGCTGCGCCGCGCGGTGGCCCGCCTGGCCGCCGGGCGGCACGTGCTGCGGGAGGGCGTGGCCGAACTGGTGGCGACGGAGCTGGGAACCAACCTGCTCCGGCACGCCCACCCCGGAGGGTACGTGCTGGCCCGCACGGCCGGGGACGGGATCGAGCTGATCTCCGTCGACCACGGCCCGGGGACGACCGCCGCGGCGCTCGCCCCACCCTCCGGGACGGTCCCGCCCGCTGCGGTGCCCTTCCGCGGGGGCGGTCTGGGTGCCGGGCTGAGCGTGGTGCGGCGCAACGCCACCGAGTTCGACTGGTACTCCACGCGCCGCGGCACGGTCGTCTACGTCCGGCTCGGCACCGCGTCCGCCGGGCCTGCGCAGTGGCGGTTCGGCGGCGTCAACATCCCGCTCGGCGGCGACGGCGCCTCCGGGGACGCCTGGGCGGTCGCGCTCGGCCCGCGGGCGGCCGCCCTGGTCGTCGACGGCCTCGGGCACGGACCGGCCGCGGCCGCGGCGGCACGGACTGCGGTCGCCGCCTTCGGGCAGGCGCCCGCCTCCGAACCGGATCTGTCCGTCCGTCACGTCCACGAGGCGATGCGCGGCACGCGAGGCGGTGTGGCGGGTGTGTGCGTGATCGACCCCGGCCGCGGCGAACTCGTCCACGCGGCCGTCGGCAACATCTGCGGCCGGATCCTGACCGGTCCCCGGTCGGTCCATCTGCTGGACCGTCCCGGCACTCTGGGCACCCACCTGCCCCTTCCCACGGTCCATGTGCAGCGTTCCGCCTGGGAGCCCCGATCGACGCTCGTCCTGGTCTCCGACGGAATCCGCTCCGGCTGGAACCTGGAGGACCACCCCCGGCTGCTGGAACGCCATCCGGCGATCGTCGCCGCCGTGCTCCACCGCGAGTACGGCCGGCCCACCGACGACGCCACCGTGCTCGTGCTGCGCCAGGCCGGCGCCATGGCATCATGAGTCGGTTCCCGTCATCAGGCGAAACGGGGTCGGACATGAGGGACTTGCCCAACCCGCGCACCACCGACGGCGCACCCGCCGCGGCCGGGCCCCAGGCAGAACTGGAGCGCCGCGCGCGGCTGGTGGACGAGCTCGGCCAGGAGCTGGAGGACACCAACCGGGGACTGATCGCCCTGCACACCGAGCTGGAGGCCGCACGGGAGGCCGAGGCTCGGCTCGCGGCCGTCGTGGCCTCGTCCGACGACGCCATGATCTCGCTGGATCCGGACCTGCTCGTCCGGACCTGGAACCCGGGCGCCCACAGACTGTTCGGCCACTCCGAGCAGGAGATCCTCGACCGACCGGTCCAGACGCTCATGTCCGGGACGGCCTTCGACGCGCTGCGGACCGCGACGGAGCAGATCCGTTCCCAGGGACGCACGGACTCCTACCCGAGTCGCTGGCGCCGCGCCGACGGCACGGAGGTGGACGTAGCCGTCACCGTCTCCCCGATGCGCGACCAGGAAGGCTCCCTGATCGGCTTCTCGACGACGGCACGGGACATCACCCATCAACTCGCCGCGCAGGCCGAGCTGGCCGCCGCCCGCGCGGAGCGCGAGGTGATGGCCGACCGCGACCGCATCGCCCGGGACCTGCACGACATGGTCATCCAGCGGGTCTTCGGCGCCGGGCTCGCCCTGCAGAGTATCGGCGCCCGCCTCGACCGGGCGGACACCGGCGACCGCATCAACAAGGTCATCCAGGAACTCGACGCCACCATCCGGGAGTTGCGGGGCACGATCTTCAACCTCAACCAGCCCGCCCAGAGAGCGGCGAGCCTGCGCGCCCAGGTTCTCGGCGAGACGACCGCTGCCCAGGACCGGCTCGGTTTCACCCCCACGGTCGGGTTCGACGGCCCGGTCGACGCCGCGCTGCCCGACGAGACGGCCGCCCACCTGCTCGCGGTACTGCGCGAGGCCCTGTCCAACGCCGCCCGGCACGCCCACGCCTCCGCCGCCTGGGTCACCGTCCGCGCCGGCGACGAACTGCTGCTGGAGGTGCACGACAACGGCCGTGGCATCGATCCGGCAGTCACCCGCAGCAGCGGTCTGACCAACCTGCGCCGCCGCGCGGAGAGTCTGGGCGGCACCTTCGAGGTGACCGGCCGTCCCGGCGGCGGCACCCGCCTGTGCTGGCGCATCCCCCTCGCCTCCCGCGACCCGGCCCACACCCCCTGAGAGGCTCCCCGAAGGCCGGACCGGGTGCGGACGCGTCCGGTGCCGTGCGTCCGCGGGCATGCGCGGCGTCCACGGCGGCGCGTAGACCACTGCGGCCCAGGTCGCCACGTGCGTGAAGTCCGCAACCCAGCAGCGGTTCGGCGCGCTGGCGACGAAGTCGCGCTCGACGCGGTCGGGCGCCCGCTCGGCTTGCTGGTCGGGGAGCGTGGTGCGAAGAAACTCGCCGCGGCCTTGAGGATTTCGATGGCCCGCTTCAGCTCGGCGTTCTCCTTCTTCAGCGCTTTGAGCTGGGCGGACTCCTCCGTCGTCGTCCGCCGCATTCTCTGGGGGTCACCGTGTGGCGCGAGGCAAGTGGAGACCACTTTGTGCAGCTCAGCGCCGGTGTGATCGACAGTATCGTGTGCAACACCTGTGGCGCCACTGCCGGTTCGCCAAGCGGGATTGCCGACCCCGCAGCAGAGGTTCGGTGTCAGTGTCCGGCGCCCTTCGCACGGATGTCGGAGGCTGGCGGCACGGGGGTGGCAACCAGCAACAGTGCGGCAAACACAAGGGGAGCAGCTGTCTGGTACCCGATCCACACCTCACCCCCGGCACTGCCGTCCTGCCACGCCATCAGTAAGCCGACAAGCGCCGTCAGCACCCAGCCGCTGTCGTAGGCAACCATGAGCCGCATGTAGGTCCGGATCGGGCGACTGCGCACAAACTTGATCTCGATCCCGCCGCCGATCAGCAGGGCGACGCCGGAGACGGCCATCAACCAGGCGGACACGCCAAGTAGATCGCCAAGCCAGGAAGCGCCAATTAAGTAGGCGGCACCGAGCACTACCTTGAAGACACCGTCGGCGATGATCCCCGCCAAGCGACGCCTCGCTGACGGTGTCGCAGCCTGGGCCTGCGTGCGTCCTACGGCACGCTACGAGCGGCCAACCCGACCGCGTCCCGCTACCCCCATACAAGTCGGCGGTTCGGTTCAGCCCCCCGCGAGCAGGCACCTTCATCGGTGACCCATATATAAAAGATCTTGTATCTTGGTATACTCTAGTTGATACACAAAGGAGGCGCCCATGAGTCGCACCGTGATCGACCTCGACGACGAGGCCCTGGAAGAAGCGGCCAAGGAACTCGGCACCACGACCAAGCGCGAGACCATCAACACCGCCCTGCGGGAAGTCACGGCCCGTTACCGGCGTCTGCGCGCACTCGACGAAGCCCGCGAGCTGGTGGCCGACGGCGCGCTGGACATGGACCTTCTCCTGGACAAGAGCAAGTACCGGCCCACGAGCACGGCCGACGCCACCCCCGACACCGGAGCGCATGAGTGACCGTCGCCGATTACCTCATCGACACCTCCGCGCTCGCCCGCGTCCTGCTCCGCCAGAACACGGCCGACTGGGATGACAGGATCGGCGCCGGCCTCGTCGCGATCTGCGACATCACCGAACTCGAGGTCCTCTACTCAGCCCGTTCGGCCGCAGACCGTACGCGTTTGAAGGCGGCGCTCGACGCCCACTACGTCTGGTGCCCCGTGCCGGACGGCGTCTACCGGCGCTCCCGCGTCGTCCAGGAACAGCTGACCGCCAAGGGTGAGCACCGCAGCGCAGGCCCCGTCGACCTCCTGGTGGCTGCCGCCGCCGAGGAAGCCGGGCTCACACTGCTCCACTGCGACCACGACTTCGACACCATCGCCCGCACCACGGGACAGCCGGTCCGCACGATGGACCTCAGGCAGTAGAGCCTCCACAGCCGCACAGTCGGCGATGAGGCGCAGGGTGGCCCTATGGCAACGGCCTGTCGAGAACTCAACCAAAGCCCGGGCGCCCGAGCCGCAGGATTGACCGGCCAACCGGGAACTCACCCGCGGCCCATAGCGTTCGTCAACCTTGCTCGTGACCCCTTGCTCTCGGTCCCGAGTGGCCGAGGACGCACTTCGGATGTACGCCAGGCACCCATGCAGCACTGAGCCCGCACCGTGCACCCTGCCCTGAGGTGACCTCGAAGGCAGACTTCGCCGTACCCGTGTCCTCACAGCGTCCCCACATACGCCCCCGGCCCGTCGTTGAGGCCGCTCCTGGGCCCCTCCCCCACCACGCTCCGGCGCATTCACACAGGTCAGCGCAACGGCTGCCCCCATCCGTCAACTCGCCGCCGAGCTCACGAGCAGCGGATTAAGTCCGATGAGCCCGAGTTGACGTTCCAACACCGCAGAAGAGACGTTTCCGCAGGTCAGAAGCGTGCTAGGTGGGGCGGGTGGGACTCGAACCCACGGCCGACGGATTATGAGTCCTTTGAGGATCTTGGCGGCCCTTGCTTTTCTATGCTCACCATTGACGTTTTCCCTGCTCAGAGCGCGTGCAGCGCGCTCGTTCTCAGCAGCCTTTGTCAGCCTGTTCCTGTCCTTGCGTCCCCAACGCGTCCCCAACACGTCCCCGCGGGGACGGACTCCAGTACCTGGGGAAGGATCCCGGCAGGTCGGACTCAGCGGTCGAACTCGCCAGCAGCGGATTCTGCTTCCAACGCGGAGAGGCTCCGCCCCTGAACCGGGGCGGAGCCTCTGTGGCCTTTCCGCAGGCCAGGTGCCTACGCAGAGTTTAGCCCCGTTCACGTGGAGCCAGCGGTCACAGGATCCATCGAGCCGCCAGCGGTCCGGCAAAGCAGGGGGCGCTGGCCTGCGCGCTGGCTGGGAACTATTACTCTGAGGTCCGGGTGTCGGCGGGAGTGATGCTGACTGTCCGAGGTTCGCGTTACGGTGGCTGAACCTAGGAGCGAGGGAGGCGTGGACCGTGTCGGCGAGCGCCGATCACCTAAAAGCACTGCTCAGCGCGCATGCGGCCGGTGATGATGATCGGTTCTACAGCGTTGCGCTG
The DNA here is from genome assembly GCF_016921115.1 of Streptomyces actuosus. Lineage (GTDB taxonomy): Bacteria > Actinomycetota > Actinomycetes > Streptomycetales > Streptomycetaceae > Streptomyces > Streptomyces actuosus_A. Next base: position 58,256 of record NZ_JAFFZS010000007.1, on the reverse strand, counting down.
CAGGTGGCGGCGAAGTCTGCGCGACAGGGCCATGGCCGTCTTGCAGCGGAGCTGCGAGAGCTGATCGATACATCGCGTGCGGAGAAGATCAGCCGTCGACCTGCTCCTACTCCAGTTGTGCAGCCGCGTGGGGAGCTGGCGAGTCTGCTCACCGCAGACTATCCAGAGACCCGGCTGGCAGACATGACCTTGGCTGATGAGACGCGGGCGGCCTTGGAGAAGGTGCTGCATGAACAGCGGCAGCGTGGCCGTTTGGAGCGTTTTGGGTTCACGCCGGTTCACCGTCTGCTGCTGTCCGGGCCGCCGGGCACGGGCAAGAGCATGACCGCTGCGGCGTTGGCCAAGGAGCTTGGTCTTCCGCTGTTCACGATCCGCCTGGATGGGCTGATCAGCCGGTTCATGGGCGAGACTGCCTCAAAGCTTCGGCTGGTGTTCGATGCGGCGGCACAGACGCGGGCTGTGTATCTGTTCGACGAGTTCGACGCGCTGGGTGCGGACAGAGCCAACGGCAATGATGTCGGTGAGGCTCGTCGGATCTTGAACTCGTTCCTGCTCTTCTTGGATCAGGCGCCGGCGGAGAGCTTGGTGGTGGCGGCAACGAATCATCGTCGTTTGCTTGACGGTGCCCTTTTCCGCCGGTTCGACCTGGCGATCGTGTATGGGCAGCCGTCGGCGGAGCAGTCGATCGAAGTTCTGCAACGACGGCTCGCCGCGATGGATACCTCGGGGGTAGCGTGGGGATGTCTCGCTGCTCTTACCGAGCAGCTGAGTCACGCTGAGCTGGTCAAGGCGGCCGAGGCTGCTGCCAAGCGGGCGATTCTCGGGGGAAGCGACACTATCGACGCCGACCAGTTGAGGGGCGCCCTGAACGAAAGGCACCTCCTGCGTCATGCCTGAGGGTTCCCCTCCGAGCGTCCCGCATCTTCTGGTTCCGTGGTCACCTCGTACGCTTACGCCCAAGCCGCCCCGGGGGGCTGGGCAGGCGCAGAAGCTGGTTGACCGCTCCTCGGACCGTCCTGGGCATTCGGCTCGATTGATCAGCGGTCTGGAGGATGCGCAGGCGGAGGCTCTCGGTGCACGGGAGTCGTTGGATTCTCGTGATCGTGCGGATGGGTTCGCCATCCGCGTGGAAGCAGCTGCTGAGCATGAGCTGAAGCTGGAGTCGCTCGACAAGTCAGGGCTGACCCTCATGAGCGTCCAAGAGGCGGACGATGAGGGGCCGCAGGAAGCCGTGGTGTGGGTGCCGGACGGGTCGGTACCCACACTTTTGCGCAAGATCGACGAGTTCACCCAGAACACTCAGTCGGGCAAGCCCAAGAACGCGGCACTGGTCGCGAACATCGAACAGATCGAACGTGCCACCGTGGCGAGTTTGTGGCAGGAGCAGGACCCGCTTCCTGATCCCGATATCCCGGTCTGGTGGGAATTGTGGCTTGACCCGGCGCTAAGCGCGACGGATCCCGTGGAAACCCTGCGCCGCCTGTCGCAGGTGCATGGCTGGCAGATGTCGCCGCGTACTGTCGGGATCGGGCATTTCCGGGTCGCCCAATTGCGCACCAATATGCATGGACTGACCCAGATCCTGCGCACGAACGCGTGTCCGTCCGAGATCCGCAAGCCGACATTCACCGAAGAGTTTCACAGCCGTGAGCTGCGGGACTTGCATCGTGACTTCGTGGTCGATCTCGTCGGCCGTCTGCATCCCCCCGTACCTGGAGCACCCGCGATCACGCTGTTCGATACCGGCGTGGACCAGGAGCACCCTCTGTTGCGTCCTGCTCTGCTCGACGCGCACAGCGCCATCAGCGGGGAAGGTCCGGACGACAACGACGCTCGGGGGCACGGTACGCGGATGGCCGGTCTGGCCGTCTTCGGGGATCTTGAGAGTGCACTCACCTCGGCCTCAGAGGTGCATCTTGATCATCATTTGGAATCGGTCAAGATCCTTCCACGCAGGACCCCGGACACGCCGCGGCCGTTTGGAGAGGTGACGGCGACGGCAGTCGCCACTGCCGAAACAGCGAATCCTGAGCAGGTGCGCAAACGCGTGTTCGCCATGGCCGTGACCGCCGAGTCCGGGCAGGGCGTCAACGGAACTGACGGAACCGCGACCCTGTGGTCCGCGTCCGTGGACGCTCTCGCTGTCGGCACCGACGTGGCGGTGACTCACGACCGCATTGATCTGCTGGGACCGCCAGAACCCGGTCAATCGCGTTTGATCGTTGTCTCCGCCGGCAACGTCCGCGACCACCGCGCCACCGACCTCGTCGACGAAAACGAACCCGCCGCATACCTGAACCTGTGTGACACCTCCCGGATCGAGGATCCTGCACAAGCCTGGAACGCGCTGACTGTTGGCGCCCACACAGAGCTTGATCACGTCCCTACCGCCGACGACTTCGCCGGCTATCGCACGGTTGCGACGCCTGGGCTGCTTTCCCCGCACAGCCGCACCTCCGTGATGTTCCGCGACGCTGCGGCCATGAAGCCCGACATCGTGATGGAGGGAGGCAATCTCCTCGTCGATGCCGACCTGACCCAGGTCAGCGGCCACGACGCCATCTCGCTCACCACCACGGCCCGCTCGCACCACGGTCAGCTGCTTACCACCATCGACGCCACAAGCGCAGCGACGGCGCAGGCTGCCCGTCTCGCAGCTCTCGCTTACGCCCGCTATCCGAACCTGCGGGCAGAGACCATCCGCGGCCTGCTGGTGCATGAAGCTCAGTGGACCGACGCAATGATCAACGGTGTCTACAACCGCAACGGCCGCCGCAAGATCGGTGCGGGCCAGCTCGCCCGCACCGTGCTGCGACGCTACGGCTGGGGCGTGCCCAGCCAAGAGCGGGTGTTGTCGAGTACCACAAGCGCCGTCACCATGATCATTCAAGGCTCGTTGAAGCCTTTCGCCCGTGACGGCAAGTCGGTGCGTCTCGGCGAGCTGAAGCTCCACGAACTGCCTTGGCCTCGTGAACAGTTGCTGGACCTGGACGCCGAGGACGTACATCTGCGGGTGACGCTGTCCTACTTCATCGAACCCAATCCCGGCCGACGCGGCATGCTCGGGCAGCACACCTACGCCTCCCACCGCCTCCGCTTCGCCCTCAAAGGCCCCTTCGAGACCATGCAGGAGTTCGAGGGACGGATCGCTCAAGCCGCCCAGGCAGAAGACGACGCGCGTACGAGCATCCGGCCCTTCGACGCCGACAGGAACTGGCTCGTCGGCCCAACCAATCGCGACCGTGGCTGCCTGCACGCCGACATCTGGAGAGGCACTGCCCGGGAACTGGCGGACTGCGGTGTCCTTGCCGTCTATCCCGCCGGCGGCTGGTGGAAGTACAACAACAGCTCCGACCGCGTCGGCAGGAGCGTCACCTACGGCCTGATGGTCTCTCTGACCACGCCTGAAGTCAGCGCCGACCTGTACACCCCCACAGCCGTCCAACTCGGTGTCCCCGTACCTGCTGAACTCCACACCGCAACAGACACAGCCATCCCCCTCGATGCACGCCTGTTCTGATGATTGGGGAACGGCGAGACAGGAACGGGTCTTTCCTCGATTAACCTCACCCCCGGGATCCCGGATGCAACACAGACCGATCTGGAGAGAGTGAGCCGGACTGGGCGACCGCGCACCGGGTGCAGTTCTCGAGCGATTCCGGAATGTCCGGCTGCAACCGCCGCGCGTGGAGGCGGTGGAGGTGGTGTTCGGGCAGTTCGCCGACACCCAGAGGGCCGGGCAGGCCAACGACCCAGCCATGGTCGGGGAGTTCAAGAGGGCCACGACCGCGCCGGGGCGGATGGGCTGCTGCTGGTCCCGCACCGCCAGGACGCGGTGCGGGACCAGCACGCTGCCTGCGGACGACTAAGCGATCATGAAGATCGTGGCCGCGATGCTGCTCCGAAGACCATGCACTACCGCTTCCTGCACGTGCCTGCCGTGATCGTGCATGGCCAGCGCCGCCGAAGATTGAAGATCCCCGCAAGCTGGCCCTGGGCCGAGTAGATCGTCACCGCGTTCCGCAGCCTGTGGGCCCTGCCCCACCCGACCTGACCCCACCACCCCACTAGCGCCGAGAGGAGGCCCCGCAGCACCCCCGGCCCCGTGGAAGCTGGCGCCACCAGCGCGACAGCCGACGCGCACCTCTATCTGGCAACGCTCGACGGGAAGGACAGAAGCGACATCACGGGCACAAAATCAACCGATAGCAGCCATGGACGATGTAGCCGGGACGTCATTCCTGCGCGGAGGCGGTCAACTCCATCATCGCGAGCAATGCTCATTACCTGTGGATCGGCTCGGGAGGGCACACGCGGAGGGCGTACCTTCCCGAGTGATCGATTGACTGGTATCGAGTAGGCCCGCGTTGCCGCGCGGGTCGGGAAGGCACGCCCGTGCTCAGCGTAGTGAACGCCGACGGCACCACCGCCAACGGCTCCTCTCTGATCGACGAGATCGTCCGCGATGGCGCACGAAGAATGCTGGCCGCCGCGCTGGAGGCTGAAGTCAACGCATACATAGCCGAGTTGGCTGACCAGCGCGACGAGAAGGGCCACCGCCTGGTCGTGCGCAACGGCTACCACCAGCCGCGCCCGGTGACCACGGCGGCTGGCGTGGTCGAGGTCAAGGCGCCCCGGGTGAACGACAAGCGCGTCGATGCGGCCACGGGCGAGCGCAAGCGGTTCTCCTCGGCGATCCTGCCGCCGAAGAGGTCTTGTGCCGCTCAACAGTACAGAGTTGGGATCTATTTTGGAACGGATTGAAACGCCCGCCCTAGCAGACGGGGGGCCTCCTGCGCTCCTCGCGCGCACCTCGGGCGACGGCGGTCAGGACCGCCAGCTCGTCGGCGCGCTGCTGGGCCGCGTCGGCGATGCGCCGGGCCTGGTGGGCGAGGCTGCGCGCCTGCATGAGGGCGTGGTGGTTGTCGCGGGGGTCGAGGTAGATCTCCGCGCCGCCGATCTCGTTGAGGAGTTCGGTCACGATGTCGTCCCGCACGTGCTCGGCGTGACCGAGGCCGTCGAGGTCGCGTTCACGCTCGGCCTGGTCCTTGAGGTCGGCGATCTGGATGAGCATGTCGCCGACGCCCTCGGGGTCTTCGCGGTAGAGGTCAGCAAGGGTGCGGAGCTGCTCGTGGGCGGCGGCGCTGCCGTCGAGCACAATCGCGCCCTTGTGCGCGCGGCGAAGGGTGGGCAGGTAGCTCATGTCGTCCTTCCGGGTCCGAGGGGGCCCTTCCCCCTCTTTCTGGTTCTATTCTATATGCAATACCAGGGATGTCCAGATTCCTGGCGAAAAATTCCTTTGGGGCCTAAGTTTTCTGCTGCCTGCGCGCCTTGGATTCGCGCAGTGCCTCACGCACGGCCCGGCGGGCAGACTCCACCGACTCCGGCCGCTCCTCGACCTGCTGGCGGCGGCTGGCCGCCTCCTCGTGCCACTCGTCCCAGAAGCGCCCGTGCTCCTGATGCTCCGCCGCCTTCGCCTCCTCCCGCTCCCTCTCACGCCCCGCGCGCGGGTTGGTGCCGCACCCACGGCAGGAGGCAGCAGGACGGCCCTGGTGCCGCGCGCAGCCCTTCTGCGGCACCTCGCGGTCCGGCGTCGGGGTGTCTGTCGGAGCGGGCGCAGGCTCCCCTACGGCGTCAGCCGTGGGGGTAGGGGGGAAAGGAAGGACAGAGGAAGAACCAGGAAAGGAAGGGGTTTCACCGCTGGAACCCAGTGGGTTCCCCCCGTGAAACTCATCGGGTTCCACCGGTGGAACCCGGCCCTCTGTCCCCTCCGGGTTCCCCCCGTGGAACCCTGCCTCTCCCTCTGGGTTCCCCTGGTGGAACCCTGCCTCCACCTGCGGCTTCTCAGCCCGCTGTTGCCGTTCGGCCTCGCGGGCTTCGACGTCCTGGTAGGTCATCGCGGGCTTGGCCGGAGCCGAGCGCACCACTCCCGAGCGGGCCTTGCGGGGGTTCTTCGGGGCGGCCTTGCGGGCCTCCGCAGCCTCCTTGAGCTCCGGCGTGGTCGGCGTGGGAGGTACGCCGAGCGGGAAGACCCGGTAGACGGCGGATCGACCCGCCTTGCCGGTCTCGACCCGTTCGACGAGGCCCTTGGCTATCAGCTCCGTGACGATGGTGATGGCACGTTTGTCGGTCACGCCGACCCAGGCAGCAAGGCGGGTCAGGCCGGGCCGCGCGAGACGCGTCTCGTCGTCGGCGCTGTCCGCGATCTTCATGAGGGCGAGCTTCTGGCTCTGGCTGAGCACATCAGGCGGCAGATACGCCGCGGCGATCATCAGTTGGATGGACACGGTTCCCCTTGGGCGGTACAGGTGTGGCGGCAGGACGGGCGCCCCGCCCGTGGCTCACGGGCGGGGCTGAGGAGTTCGGGGTTCCGGGTCAGGCCGGCGCGACGTTGATGACCGGAGCCGTCTTCTTGCCGGTCTTCCGCCGCGGGACGGGCAGCCCGGCCGCCTTGAGGTTCTTCACCATGCGATCCGCGTCTGGCTTCATCGGTACGGGGATGCCAGCGACCTCGTGGAGGTCGACCATCGCCTCCACGTCGTCCTTCTCCTCGTCGTTCCCGCCGCGCCAGGAGAGCTTGTTGGGCCCATAGGTCCCGGCCGGGGACTGGTCCAGCTTCTTGCGCGCGAACGTCTTGATCCGGTTGCCTTCGCTGGCAAGTTCGTGTCCCTTCACGTAGTCGATGAGCGCCTGTTCGCGGTCGGCGTCGTTGTGGATGAGGGCCGTCTGCTCCGGGACCCCCGGGGCTGTCCCCGGCCAGCACAGGGAGCGGAAGGGGCAGTAGTCGCAGATGGCGTCGAGACCCGGTCCGTTGAAGTCACGCGGCATCTCTTCGGGGTCGCTGGTCTCGCGCACGCGCTCCACCCACCACTGGGCCTCGGCGGCCCGCTGCGGGTCGAAGTCGATCTCCTGGATGTGCTCGGCGCCGCTGTCGCGGTTGATGAACCGGAAGCGGATGCGGCCGATGTCCAGCGGTCCCAGTCGAGACAGGTACCGCTGGCCCGGTACGTCTTCGAACCCGACCTCGTGCAGTGCACCCGCGTACAGGTGCACCTGGCGCAGTTCGGCGGCCGTGGCACCGTAGCGGAGGACGCGGTCCCACATATACGTGGACTTCGTCTTCACGTCCTCCACGGTGAGCACATCAGCGGGTATCGCCGGTCTGTGCCGGGCGGGCAGGCGGGCGGCGGTCACCGCGTCGAGCTGGACGACGTCGACGTGCCCCCGGATCAGGTCATCCTGGACGCTGCGCTCAACCAGCCATCCGTACTCCGTGCGCGCCGACTCCAGCAGGCCGTAGTGGATGAACGTGCCGAGGATCGCCGCGCGCTTGTCGGCGTGGTCGGTCGGGGTGACGCCGTGGAGGATGTAGGCGGCGCGTCGGCCGCACACGGTGTCGGATGCCCCGAGCTGAGTCTGTCGGGAGCGGGGGCGGCGAGCGTCGACGTAGTGGGCGGCGTCCCAGATGGAAGGGGCGACGCCGTCAACGATGGTGGCTACGGACATGAGGGTTCTCCAAGAGGTGCGTGCGGGCCGGTCACTGCTCGGCGTCCTCGTCCTGCTCGGCGGCCTTCCGCTTGGCGGCGGCGCGGAGCTTGTCGGCGTCGGTCAGTGGGCCCTCGCCCATCTCCGAGCGCGGGTTGTCCAGCTCGGCCGCCCTCTGCTCGGCGGCGGCCCGGACGGTGGCGATCTCGTCCCGGCTGAGGCGGTTGGCCGGGTCGGGGACCGAGCGCCACAGCGCGCCGAGGGCTTCCTTGTCCTTCAGCTCGGCGATGCGGGTCAGCCACGGCTGCACCAGGTCACCGGCGAGCGCGGGCATCACGCGCGGCTGGGATTCGATGGAGCAGCCGAGCCCGTTGAAGACCAGGTCCTCGATGCTGAAGTCCCGCAGCGTCAGGGGCTTCCTCTGCTCCACGCGCATGCGCAGGGACCGGACCTTGATGATCTGGGGGTCGGCGTCGCGCTTCATCCGCACCCAGCAGGTCGAGTCGAAGCCCAGGTCCTTCTGAGCTGAGACCTTCCACTCCGTCTGGTTCTGGATCGGCTGGCCGTTGTCGTCCGTGGCGCTGACCTGCTTCCCGCGGGCGAGGACGATGGCAATGCCGGGGAGGGTGCGCAGCAAGTAGATGATCCTGTTCCACCGCTCCAGCGCGTCGTTCCACAGGTTCCGGCCGATGTCGTAGGCGGCGTCGGGGTCCTCCTGGAGCAGCTTGCGGTTCTTCCGCGTCCTGCGGCCCCGCTCGTACGTCCAGTTGGTCAGCATCCGCCACAGGGCCGAGCCCGAGTCGATGGTCAGAACGACCGGCGGCTCCCCGGCCGCTGCGGCACGCCGGGCTTCGGCGTGCACAGCCTCGACCTGCTCAAGGATGTCCCGGTAGGTGCCGTCGTGCTCGATGATCAGGTAGTTCGCGCCCTCGATCGCCGCGTACTCGTCGGCCGACCCCTCATCGAGGTCGATCCAGTACATCTGGCCGATGCGCTCAGAGGCAGAGAACTGGGCGGCCGAGTAGGTCTTGCCGGCGCCCTCCTCCCCCTCGATGAGGATCAGCGGCCACGGCACGATGCCGGTCGGCTTGCGGGTCTTGAGCTTGATGGCGGGCGGCTTGGCGGCGCCCGCTGGTGCGTTCACGATCTGGCTCCAAGAGGTCGTGGTCAGTCCGTGCGCAGGGCTCGGACTTCGAATAGCGGGGACCACTCCGGGTGTTCGGCCAGCAGGAGCCGGACGTACCGGGAGCGGTAGTCGTTGTTCAGCGCGAACTCGTCGCCTCGGGTGGCCGCGCCGTACTGATAGCGCAGGAGCTCGAAGAGCATCCCGATGCCGATGCGGCCGAACCCCTTCTCCGCGCAGTCGGCGGTCATCCGGGCCAGCGCCCTGAGGACCCAGGGGTTGAGCGCGTGGAACGCCTCGAATCGCTGCTGGATGGTCAGGTTGCCGACATCGGCGGGGTGGCGAACGGGCTGGATGGTGCCGAACAACGGCGGCTGTTCGATCAGCAAGGCTCTCCCCCTCAGAGATAGTACGAACGCCCTGGAGTGTTGGAATCTATCTCTGGGCAGGAGGAATGTCGATCGACAACGCCATCGACCAACACCCGGCGGCCCTCTCGGACTGGACACTCGACCCCCCTACCGAATGAAGCGCACCCTCACTGGGTATGCTTCTATTCTATATGCAAACAGGAGTTAGATCAAGAACAAGTGGCCTTCCATGCAGGCTAGTTGGGGTTCTTGCTGGCCGCCTTGCCTCGCGGCACGATCCTGGCGCCGGGACCGTCATACGTGCCGTCGCGCAGCGCGGCCAGGACCCGTTCATCGATCGCCCAGTCCACACCCCGGGCCCCGGCCTGGAGCGCGGGAACGTCCTCCACGACCGGCTCCAGGAGCCAGATCGGCGAGCCGGACAGGGTGTAGTCAGCAGGACGGAAGCGGCCCGTGCTGACCGCCTTCCTCAGCAGAGCCCCGGAGGGCAACTGGAACAGCGCCACCAGCTCGGCTTGTCCGACCAGAGGCGGAAGCTGGTCGACCTCGCCGACCCAGTACCCCGGGTCCTGCTCCTTGACCAGCCGCGCAAGCTCGACCTCGTTGACGTACTTCGTACGCGGGGTGGTCTGCCCGAAGCCCTTCACGAACTGGAGAAGCCAGTAGGGCGAGCCGCTGATGATCTTGGCGTACCGGTAGTCGAGCGTGTGGTCACGGCTGATCCACTGACTCACCTGGAGCCGCTTCACGTCGTACAGCGCGGCGAACTCCGCCCCGCCGGCCAGGTACGGCTTCCTCATCGATGGCCTCTGATCCTCTGGCACTCCATCGCCTCCCGCTCGCCGTTACGTATGCATATAGATTGTAACCAGTGCGAGAGCGGAGTCCGTGTCCCCCCCGAAACCCGGGTAGTGTGGGGGTTTCCAAGAGGTCGAAGGCCCCCGTCGCGAGACGGGGGCCTTCTTCCTTGCTTACTCGAGCGGCGCTCGCCGTCACGCCAACCCGGTCAGGTCCTCGGCAGCGAGAGCTGCGTGTCCTCGTACTTCGGCGGCCGACCGTAGCCCAGCAGCCAGCCGAAGCGGGGCGACACGTGCTCCTCGGCGAAACGGAAGACTCCGTAGTAGACGAAGATCACGGCGGGAGTGAGGACACCGGACACGGCGGTCGCGTCCAGGTCGAGGCCGTGCCGCAGGGCCACCGCGACGAGCCAGCCGACCGCGGCCGGCACCCCGGTGCGCAGCAGGGATGCGTACAGGTTCATGGATTGTGCTCCTTGATGGGATCGAGGGTCAGCCGAAGAGGCGGGCCCAGGTCTGGGGGCCGGGGAAGCCGTCGGCGTCGGAACCGCTCCACTTCTGCGCGAGCTGGAAGTCCCTGACGTTCAGGCGGTCGGCCTCGCCCCAGTCGCGGGTCGGGCCCACGCGGTAGTGCTTGCCGAAGCCGCGCCGGACGAGCTGCTGACCCAGGAGGAGGATCGAGGCGTTCGACTTGCCGGGACCAAAGGCGCTGCGGCCGGGGAACGGCGGCGGTCCCGGCTTGGGCGCCGGGCTCGCCCCAGTGGGCCACTTCGGCATCGGGCCCGGGTCGGTGTGCTGGTTCTCGGGCACCTGGCCATGCCCGTAGTGCCCGCCCTTCGTCTCCCACGTGTGCTCGCTGCGGTTCGCGTTCCAAGTGGGCGTGCCCATCGGCCAGACGTCGGGCACGCCCCAGCTCCTGGCCCAGGTCAGGATCTTGTCGAGACCCTTGGCCGGGGTGTCCCGGACGGTCGCGTACGCCCTCCCGCCCACACGGCAGTAGGGGAAGAACAGCGTCTCGACCTGGAGGCACACCTTCCCCGTGCGGTTCGTCCGCGTGCCGCCGGCGGCGTCGACGACCGACTTGGAACGGCTGTTGGCCGGGTAGAACTGGGCGGTCCGTCCCGTGAACGGGTCCCACAGGAGGTGCGGAGCGGCCCCGCTGCCTCCGCCCGTGAAGTACCGGACGAGCTGGTCGAAGGGCACGAGGTCGGCGGGCTTGGCCGCCGTGCCGTTCTTGTCCCAGGTGATGTGCCAGATCACGCGCGGGGCGTACTTGGTGTCGGTGGGTGCCGTGTCACTGAGCGGGTGCCGCTCGGCTCCGGGCAGCCAGAGATCGGGCATGAGGCGCGTCCTGCTTCTCCCCCGCGCCATGAGCGATCTTGAGGGGCGTTCCTTCGTGCGCTACGGGCTGCCGCGGGCGGCGAGCAGCAGTTGCAGCACCGTGAGGAGTACCGGGGCGATGAACGCGGAGATGATCAGACGCCGGTTGGTGCTCGCCTGCTCGCGGTCCTGGTCCCGCTCGACCTTCACGGTCTCCAGTTCGCGTTCGAGGGTGTCGATGCGCAGAGCTAGGTTGCGCTGGTCGGCGCGGTAGACGTCCACGGTGACCACCTGGTTGAGACGGTTCGCCAGAGCAGCGATGTCGCTGCGCAGATCGTCGCGGAGCTGTGCGAGATCGCCGCGCTGGTCCTCGCGCAACTGAACGACGGCGCGGTGCAGTTCCCACAGCGTGGGTTCCGCGCCCGGCGGCGGGATGCTCACCGCGTGCTCCTTCGGCGATCGGTGGCCCCGCGCCACGCCTTGATCATACGGCCGCACGGGACGCCACCAGATCTCGAAGGCACACCCCCTACTTCGTGTAGGTCACGCGTAGCTGAGGAGGGTAGGCCTGCCCGACTCCCTGAGCGCGCCCGTAGTAGTTGAGGTCGGAGTTGTTCGGGTCCAGCGCGATTCCACGCCAACTTGTGCTGTCGAACACCGCAGTGATGTCGACCCATTTTCCGACGTTCTTTCCCCAACTGATTTTCTGCGACTCACTGTCGGAGCTGAACGTCGACGGCCGCGAGGTGAATTTGTGCGCCTTGATGACCGCCTTGCCGCCGCTGTTGTAATACCAGTGATCGAAGTAGAGGAATACTTCCGCTTTCTGAATGGCGGCACCGGACAGGTCGGTTCCGAGCGATGCGGGGAATCCGATCAGACTCGCCTGCATTCCATTGGTCGAGCTGTAATAGCCCTGGAGACACTGATTTCCGTAGTACGAGTTGTAGGCGCCACGATGCGCATAGCTGCCGGACCAGGAGGCCGCGTAGGTCTTGGTGTAGGTCTTCTTCGGCGGAGTCGTCGTTCCTCCGCCCACGTTGTATACGCCGGTCTCGGGGACGTACGGCCCCACATCCTCGACGTACATCACGCCCTGGTAGGTGGTGCCGCCGAAGAGGCGCACGGTCTGACCGCTGGGGCCGCTCTGGCATCGGAAGGTCGTCAGCAGGCGGTGCAGGCCCGTCTTGAACGCTGCGCCGGACCGGATGGTCTCCAAGTGAATGCGCTGGTACCCGGCCGTGGGCATGGGGTAGGTCACGGACTGAATCTGAGGCGAAGAGATCGACGGGGTCTGCGCGCCGCCGTCCCGAAGGGTCACAACGAGTTCGCCGCCGGCTGCGGACGGATCGGCGTAGCAGTCCAGGACTATGCGATACATACGGCTGGCATCGGCGTCAAAGGACAGCTCGACAAATCCGTATTCAGTGCTCCCCGCCGTGACGGAGCTTGCCTGATAATCGACGGCCACGAGGCCGCGGGCGAAGCTGGCCAAGTAGGTCTCGAACGGGTCGCCGCCGATGGTGAGAGTGCCAGCTACGGCCAGGTCCGCAACACCGGTATTGCCGTCCTGGTCGATGGTGGCAACCGCGGTGCCATCGTTCGTCAGCGTCACATAGTTCGGTGTGCCGGTGGTCAGCGAGACGGCCTCTCCCCCGGACTCGTCGTACAGGCGCAGTCCCTCCGGAGAGAGCTCGGCGCGGGCACCGCTCCCCGGGGTGGAGAGAACGGCGCGGCATTCGAGGTTGTCGAAGTAGGCGCTGCCGGCGGTGGTCGTGCTGCCGGTGCCGTCGACCCCGATCCGCATGTTGGCCTGGGTGGAGTTGGCCGGGACGGTGACGACCTTGGAGATACGCTGCCACGTGCCGTCGGTGACCGGGGCAGTGACGACAATTCCGTCCGAGCCGAGGCGCGTACCGGCCTCGTCGTAGAAGCCGAGAAACAGCTTCACGCTGGCCCCGGTGAAGTCCGCAGTGGTCTTGTAGTCGGCGGCGATCCAGTAGCGGTCTCCGGGCAGGACCGGGGACGTGGCGTGTTGGACCCAGCGGTACGCCCCAGCAGCCGAGATGATGCGCAGCCGCTTGGCGGAGTTGTTGCCCCCGTCTTCGACGGCGAAGACCGCCGGGTCCTGACCGGCCAGACCAGCCGCGACGACGCCGGTCTCGTAGGAGGGGTCTCCGACCAGGTTGCCGTTGGTGCCGATCGCCAGCCGAGACGCTGAGAGCGAGCCCGCGGCAATGTTGCGGGCGGTCAGCGTGTTGGTGGCGATCTCGTCGCCGGTGAGGGACAGCGCCTTGACCTCGCGGGCGGTAAGGGTCTTGGCGACGACCTTCTCGCCGGTAACGGACTGTGCGGCCAGTTCCAGCGTCCCGATGGACTCGGCCAGGACCATGCCCGCGCCGATGACGGTTCGGATCTCGGCATTGTCGAAGTCGGCCGTGCCGGCGGTGGCCTGGAAGTCTTGCAGCCAGACGGTGGCGGTTACGGTCCCGGCGGGGGCTTGCACCTGCTGACTCACGCGCGCCCATACCGCGCCGGGGGTGGGCGTCGCGATGGCGGTGCCGTAGCCGAGTACTGCGCCTGCGGCGTCCTGCCAGCGCAGGTAGAACCGGACGGAGTTCCCCGCCCAGTCGGCGGAGACCCGGTAGTCGAAGGCGAGGAAGAAGCGGTTGCCGGGCGAGACGGGCAACTCGGTGATGCGGAGACTGGGAGAAGCGGCCGTGGCGCCGGTGCCGTTGACCCGCAGGGCCTTCGGCGAGCCGTTGCCGTCGACAAGCGCCCACTGGCTGTTCGCGGCGACGAGCTGTTCGGTGAACGCTCCCTCGAACGACGGGTCCGGCATCAGGTTGCCTGTGCCGATGGCGAGCTGGTTGTGACCGACTGCACCGATTTGCAGCTTGGCGCGGGACACGGCGCCCTCGGCGAGCGCGGTCTCGCCAACGATGCCGTCCAGGACCTCTTGGGCGACGACCGGCCCCGGGGTGACCGGGCCGCTCTGGACTGACTGGGGCGACGCGACGCCCGAAGAACTGCGCGTCAGCAGGCGGACGTACAGCCCCTGCTCGGCGGGGATGGTCAGCGTGCCGCCGCGCGGGGATTCGAGTGTGCCACGCAGGGTGGCGGCGCCGGGTGTGAAGTTGTCGAGGCTGGCCGCGTGGACCTCGACACGGGCGAAGTCCAGCGGCGCGGCGACGGCGGCGGCGAAGGTTCCCTCCCAGGTGGCGGCCACGCCACCCGGTATCGCTGTGACGGTGGGCTGGCTCGGGGTCGGAGGCGTCGGGCCGTTGACGACGTTGACTCCGGTGGTGCCGTCGGGTTGCTGGCCTATGACCGCGCGCAGGGACCCGTCGTCGTCGAAGACGTTGATCGCGCCGTCCTCGATGGAGGAGTACGCGAGCTGGGCCGTGCGGCTGGTGCTTTCGAGGCGCCGTTCGACGGCGGCCAGGCGGGCGGCGAGGCTGGCGATCTGGTTGGTCATGCTCAGGCTCCGTAGGTGTAGCGGTCCGCCCGCGCCAGTTGGACTGTGACCTGCTCCGGCTCGTCGTCGGCCGGTGGCTTGAGGGTCCAGCCGGTGATGCGCGACCAGCCGTCGTACTGGGTCCACTCGTCGTTCAGGCGTACGCGTACGTCGTCGCCGATCTGGAAGGCTCCGATGCGGGCCGCCGGGTGGTCGCGGAGCACTACTTCGGTGACCTCGCCGATGGCCGACCGGTTGACGCGCTCGGTGCGGGTGCGGGCGGCGAGCCGGTCGTTGGCCTTCTCAGTAGGAACTTCGAGGACCTGCTCCAGGCGCAGGCGCCCGTTGCGGACTGCGTCCACGACGCGGCGCCGGGAGCGGCCTTCGCCTGCGCCGAGGCCGATGACGACCTGGGCGTAGCTGTCGGCGTCGTACTCCACGGGAACGGTGGAGGTGACGTTGATGCCCGACGTGAAGCTGATGTCCTGCCGCCGCGTGCCCAGGCGGGGCCATCCGATCCGGATGCGCTGCGTCGGCGTGTCACCCGACCAAGCGACGGTCTCGGTCCACTCGGGTCCGCCGGCCACGGCCACCATGTCGTCCACGACCGTGTTGAGCGTCGGCGCCTCCCACCAGGACGTGGAGTAGGGCTCGGCAGGAGTGCCGACCTTGGCGTTGGATGTCGTCCCGTCGACCGCGACACGGAGGTTCCCATCCGGCTGGGCCTGGCAGTACGCCCAGGCGTCGCGGATCACGTGGCAGGGGTCGGCGTTCACCCACGGCCCGCGCCCGTCGAGGTTGCCGTGGAGGTCGGTGCGCTTGGTGAGGTACGAGCCGAATCCGCTGGCCTCGATCCGCAGCTTCTGTCCTTCGGGCTCCGCGCGCCAGATGATGCCGCCCCACAACAGGGTACGGTCGCGCTCGGCGAAGATCAACGTGGTACCCGGGTCGACCTGGGCAGGGGTGAGGTTGGCCAACCTCGGCTCGATGACGCCGGTGAAGTTGCCTGGCCCGCACAGTTCCGGGCCGAACTCGACGCCGGTCAGCGGAAGGTCCCAGGCGAGGGTGTCACCGGTGAGGGCGTGCGTGGTCAGGTAGCGGTACGACATCGTCAGATGACGCCCTCGTTGAACTCCACGTCACAGACGATTGAGGTGGAGCCGTCCACGCCGAGGTTGCCGGTCTCGCTCTTGGACATGTAGGTCTGCACGTACAGCGTTTGGTTGGTGCCGCGCATGGCCGCCGTGATGCCGATGTTGTCGGCCAGGACGATGGTGGACCGCCGGACGTTCTTGCCCTGGTCGTCGTCGATGACCGTGTTCTGGCCCTGCACGGTGCCGATGACCTGCTGCATGGAAGCGAAGACGTCCGCGTCGGACATGCGCAGGCCCGCGAAGGTCGTGACGGCCTTGAGGTTCACGGCCCAGTCCGGCACCGGGATGGTCCAGCGCGCGGCGGCGGGCCACGTGTGCCACTTGTTGTCCTGGTAGACGAGGGTGGACAGGCTTCCCGGGAAGGACGTGTAGAGGCGGCGTTCCCGCCGCGGGTTGGCGATCTTCCGCAGGTCCTTGATCATCGCGTCGGTGATGGTCGCGGTGTTCGACGGGATGTCGAGGCGAGCCAGGGGAATGGCCGTCATCCCCGCCGGCACCGCCGTGGCGGTGGCCGACACGTTGGGGATCACCTGGAAGTAGCCGATGTCGTCTTTGGCCGGGTCGCGGTTTCCCTCGTACTCGGGGTCCTCGATGCGCTGGACCAGCAGGTCGGATCGGCCGGAGGCACCGGTGGGCGCTACCGGCACGATGGCGTCACCCACGTTGTACTGCGTGTACGACCCCTGCCCCCATGCAGCACCGCGTATGACGGAGGAACCGTCTCCGACTCGTACGCCGGCGCCGGGCGTGGAGAGCTGCCGGACCTTGAGGTCGTTGGCCTCGGTCACGCCCTGGTTGCCGCGGGCGAGGTCTCTGACCATCATCCGGAAGGCGCGGGCGGGGTGCGTGCCGCCGTGGGTGAGCATGGGCGGCTGGACGAGCGTCACAGCAGGGTCCTCCTTCTTACAGGGCGGTCCACGCCGACCGCCACGAGACGGTCAGGCGGGTGGTGTTGGTGTAGTCGGCGGCCGTCCAGCGGATCTCGCTGCGGCCCGGCGGGATCTGGAAGAGGTCCAGGCGTGATGCGCCGGACAGCGCCGAGGCGGCGTTCCCGCTGCCGTTGCGCAGGACCCACCGAGTGCCGGGCCGGGTCTCGATGTCGATGCGCTCGCCGACCCCGAGAGTGATGTCGAGGTCCAGGACGCGCCCGGAGTCGACGTGCAGGATGCGGGGGTTGGCCACCGGCCCGGTGATCCGGATGGTCGGCCACGCGCCGGTGTTGCCGTCGTTGATCACCCAGCCCGGTCTGGTCTCCGGGGTGGCGATGCCGGTGGTGATGGGGGCGACGAGCGGTGCCGTGAAGCCCTCGGAGCTGTTGGAGATGTCCAGGGGCAGAGTGACGCTGGATATCTCGTCATCGTGCAGACGAGGGTCGAGGGCGGTGAACTCCAGGTCCAGGGGTATCCAGCCGTGGATGGCCTGCGCGGTCGAGACCGCCTCGGCGCGTCGGATGCGGCCGAAGAGGACCCTGGTGCCGCGTCCGGGCCAGCGCAGTCGTAGCTGTGCGAGCGCGCCCGCGGTGCGACGGATCGCCGCGTTCGCGGCGACAGCCTCTATCTCGGCGAGCTTGTCCAGGGCAGCGGCCGGATCGCCCGCGGTCCGGATTCCCGCTTCGATGCGCACCGTGCGCGGCGCGTAGAGATCGACTCCGGGAAACGCGCCGTCGTCGGCGGGGTTCAGCACGTCCTGTGTGCGCAGCTCGGCAGCCCCGAGTCCTTCGACGTCGGAGATGGACACGGCCGTCTTGTGGCCGATGAGGACCCCGCCGAAGTCGATCTGCCATTCGCTGAGGGAGAGCATCAGATCCGCCCCCCGCGCTGGGCGTTCCGCAGACGGCGCATGATCTCCCCGGACAGCTCCTGCGGCGAGCTGTCGCGGCCTTGGACGGTGATCGGCATGTTCTCCACGAGGGCCTTCGGCTGCTGCTGGACGACGGTGACCTTGATGGCGGTCGGCGGCCGGGCATCGACGAGCCGCATGGCAGGTGGGGCGGCGCCGCTGGCCAGGCGCATCCCGAAGCGCGTGGCGACGTCGTTCAGGACGGACAGGGCGCTGCTGCGCTTGGCGGCGCCGAGCGGGATGAACGCCTCGCCCCCGGTGCTCGGTTCGGCGAACTTGATCAGGCCGCCGGAGGTGGCGTAGAGACCGGGCGTGAGAATGCCGCCGTTCGCGTACGACAAGCCCTTGTTCGCGCGGCTCAGGTCGGAGAAGAACTTGGCGCCCTTCGATCCCAGCGCGCTCTTGAGGCGGGAGAGGCCCAGGTTGGCGATCTCGATGATGTGGTCCTCGTCGAGCCCGGTGGCGTCGGCCACCGCGTGCAGGCCGGTCGTCTTGCTCTTGACCGCGCTGATGATCGCGACCAGGTCCGGCAGATCGTCGCTGGGCACGGTCTTGTCGGCGCTGCGGGCGGCGTCGTTCGCCGCCTTCGCCTTCTTCTTGTCCTTCACGGCCTGGGCGGCGAGGTCGGCCGCGTCCTGGTCTCCCTGTTCGGCCAGGCGCTTGGCCAAGTCGCCGAAGCCGCTGGCCGCGAGCTTCGCCAAGTTCTTCTCGAAGCCGGTCTGGTCTTTCACCGCCTGCCGTAGCTGCCCGGTGTACTCGCCGAGGCTCGCCTTGGAAGCTTCGGCCAGTTCCCGCAGGTCCTTTGCCATCGACTTGACGTAGCGTGAGCTGCCGGTCGCCATCTTGCGGGTGAGCGAAACTCCCTCCTCACCCATCTCCGCCAGAGCGTCGGCCACGTCCTGGCCGGCGCGGCGCGCAACCGTGTCGAGGTCGTGTCGCCACCGCTTGGCCGTCGCCACCGAGGAGTGCAGCTTCTTCGCGAACAGGGCGAGGCTGAAGTTCCCCTTCTTGTCCTGCGAATCGCTGGCGATTCCGGAGAGGGAGTACAGCGTCTGCGGCTGGTAGGTGAAGCCCGACAGGCCCCCGTCGGCGTGGTAGCTGACCTCTCCCCCGAAGCGGCGGGCTACCTCATCCAAGATCCGCTTGGATCGGGCCCGCTTGGCTCCGGCCAGCGGGATGTATGCCTCCCCCTGTGTCTCCGGCTCAGCCCAAACCCGCCACGCGCCGGCCGGGGCGATCTGGGCCGTGTGCTCCTCGCGGCGGGAGCGCACGCCACCGTCAGCGTAGAAGTCGATCAGACCGCCGTTCGCCTGCTTCTTCGGCGCCTGGATCGAGTCGGGGACGCCGTTGCCGTCCCTGTCCCACGAGCTGGGCTGCACCTTGGCGAAGAACGGGATGGTCACCGCGGCGGGCTTGTTGACGGTGACGGTGATGGTCTTGGTCCCGGGGATGCGTCCCACGGACGCGCCGATGCCGTCGAGCTGGGTCTGCACCGCCGCCATGTCACCCGAGAGGAGCGCGGTGGTCAGGGCCGAAGCTGCTGCCGTTCCCTTCTGCTGGGCCACGGCGACGATGAGGCTGAGCATCCCGGACCACTCGGAGTTCGACTGGACCCCGGCCGCCTTGAAGGCTCCTACGACCCCCGTCAGGTCGGGTGCCTTGATCGGCAGGTCCGCGCCGTACAGGGCGTTGAGCTGCGAGCGGATCTCCGTGATATCGCCCTTGAGGAAGGACTGCGCCAGCGAAGTGGACGCCTCCTTGCCGAACTTGGCCGATACATCCGCCAGGAGCCCCATGCCCTGTTGGAGCTGTGCGGCTGCTGCCTTGGGCAGCTTCTTCGCAGCCTTCTCCATGTCGGCCACGGTCATGTCCTGCATGACGCGGGCGAGCTTGCTGGGGTCGTTGGTGGCTGCCGCGTCCGCCCAGGCTTCGGCTACTTTCTTGCCGTACTTCGCCGAAATCGCGGGCAACTGCTCCAGGCCAGCGCGGAAAGCGGGGGTCGAGCGGGCGGACGACTCCTGGATGATCGATTCCAGCTCGTCGGCGACCTTGCCCTTGCCCTTCTTGAGCTGGTTGACCAGCTCGTCGAGGATCGGCGCGGAGTCAGGGCCGAGGTCGGAAAAGTGGTCCGCCAGGTCGAGGCGACCAGCGGCGGCCAGCTCGCCCAGGTTCTTCTGGAACTCGCGCTGCGCCTTGAGCTGCTTACGCAGCTCCGCGACGTAGTCCGACAGGGATGCCTTCGACGCATCGGCCGACCGGCCCGCTTTGCGGTTCGCCTCGGCCACCTTGTCCTGAGCGGCCTTCCACGCCTTCGCCGGATCAACGATCGAGCCGAGAGACTTGGCCATCGCCTCCATCTGATCGGTGAACTGCGGCGCCCCGTTCTTGTCCGTCGGCAGGGACTGCGTGAGGTCCCAGGCTCCGAGCATCTCGCGCCGGTTGTTCTTGATCTTGTTGTTGACGATCGCCATGTTCGCGGCAAGCTGGCTCTCCTGCTTGACCGCGTTGCTCCAGATCTTGTGCTGCTTGTCCAAGACCTTCTTGGCGGCGTCCCACTCCGGCTCCGGCGCATACGAGCCGATCTTCCAGGTCGACGCCTTCTGCAAGTCCAGCTCGTCCTTGAGCTTCTTGAGCTTCGCGCCGCCGGAGGTGATCGCGTCGATGGCGGTCGCGACGTCGATCCCGGCGTCCTTCAGCTTCTTGACGTCGTCGCTGTTCGTGAGCTGTTCCGTCAGGGTCCGCAGTCCGGCCCCCTGCTCGCCCTCCTCCCGCTCCTTGCGGAGGGCGTCGACCAGCTCCTCGGTCGCGGCCTTGGCCTTCTGCTTGCTGGCGGAGTAGGCGGCGTATACGCCGATACCGATCGTCATCAGCGCCGTCAGGCCAGCCACCGCGATGCCCGCTCCACTGAGGACGGCGGGGAGGGCGGAGCCTCCCGCGCGGGCCGCCGCGAGTTCGGTCCGGAACACGGTGAGCTGGGCACCGAACCGCAGGAAGGCAGCCTTGGCGAGCAGTGCCGCGGCCGAGAGCGCCAGCACGACGCCCATGACCGACTTCACCGGACCCGGCAGATCGTTGATGGCCCCGGCCAGCACGTTCAGGTACTCCCCGACCCCTTGCAGGGCGGGCAGCAGCACGCGCGCCATGTCGATGCCGAGGGCCTGGGCCTGGTTCTGGAACAGACTCCACTGGCCCGCAGTGGTGTCCATCTGGATCGCGTACGCCTTCTGCGTCGCGCCGGCGCGCTCGACCTCCTGGCTGATGCCCTGGTACGTCGCGGCGTAGTTCTCGCCGTCGGCGGCCGACAGGGCCAGGGCGGCGCGGACCGCCCGGATGTCGCGCAGCAGGGGAACCAACTGGTCGGCGCTGCCGCCGGTGGCGTTGCGCACCTTCTGCATGACGACGTACAGGCCGTCCTGCTGGAGGGCGGCGGCGGCCGACTCGTAGCCGAAGCCCTTGATCATGTTGGACAGCTCTTGGGTGGGCTTCATCATGCGCGTCAGCAGCATGTTGAGCGCCGTGACACCCTCGGCGGCCGGGATGCCCGAGAGCGTGACGGCTGCGAGCGCCGAGCTGATGTCCTCGAACTTCACGCCCGCTGCGGCGGCCATCGGGACGACGTCGCCGAGCTGCTGCGCCAGCTCGTCGAACGACACGACGCCGTAGTTGACGGTCTGGAACATGACGTCCATGACGTCGCTGGCCTGTGAGGCGTCCATCCCGTACGCCTTGAGGACGCCGAGCAGGGCTCGGGCGGACGTCTCGGTCGTCGTGAGACCGGCGGCGGCACCGCGGGCGGCCACCCGGAGGATCGTCATCGCGTCGGCGCCGTCGAAGCCGGTCGAGACGACCTGGTACAGGCCCTCGGCAAGCTGGTCGGCGGACTGCGGTAGCTGGGTGCTCAGCTCGACGATCTGGTCCGTGAAGTGGCTGATGTTGGTGCTGTTGATCTCCTTCGAGATCGTCATGACGTTCGCCATGTGCTTCTCAAGCTCGATGGCGCTGCGCACGCCCATGACGAACGCGCCGCCGAGGGCGACGCCCATCACGGTGAACCCGGTGGCCATCGCCCGGCGGGTCCGGTCCGATCGCGCCGCGAGCGCGTTGAGGTCGCCGTCGAGGCGGCGGACCTGGCCGCCGAACGCGGTGACCTGGCCCGCCGCTGTCCGCAGACCTCCCACCAGGCCGGTCACGCCGGCCTGGACCTGGACGTAGAGGGTGTAGGCCCCAGCCACCGGCTAAGCCTTCTTTCTGGGCCGAAGCCCGACCTTCACCCCACGCCCCTCCGGACCCTCCGGGACCTGTTCCTGCTCCATGGCGATCAGCTCGCAGCCGACGCACCGGTGTGTCTCAGTGACGTACGCGAAGCGGTCGCCACCCGCTTGCTCGTCCCACTCCTCCGGCCTGGTCCCGCACGACTCGCACACCGTTCGCGAGAAGCCGAGGTAGGCGATGGCCTTCGCACGGTCGAGCGCCGACCACCGCCCGTCTCCCGCTCCGGTGAACTGCGAGTGAGGGATGCCGTACGAGGCGCAGACCTCCATCTCTGCGCGAAAGCCCGGGTCGGAGGTCAGCCTTTTCCCAGGTCCGCCCTCAGCGTCTGGTTGACCAGCAGCGCACAGGTGAACAGCGCCTTGGCCTCGGAGTCAGGCCACGCGTCGAGGAGTTCCTGCGCTTCCTGCTCGCTCATTCCGGAAACCTCGTCACCGGACTCGTCCCGCTCGATGTGGCACGCGGCGATGAGAGCTGCCGGATAGGTCTCGACGTTGTACTCCATGCCCTGATCGGCCTGGGCCTCCGTCGGCGGATGATCGCGCAGGAGCTGTTCCCAGGCAGGACGCGGAAGGGCTCGGAAGGTCAGGACGACCGTCGCGTCCTCCAGGACCTGTTCGGCGGCGTCCAGTCGCAGTTGCGCGGCGACGACTTCCGGCTGGCTGACCGTCCATTCCTCGCGGTCGGCTTCCGAGACGCCCTGCTCGATGGACTGCCCGCGGGCGACTGTGCGCGCCTTGGCCAGCTCCAGGGCGGCATCGGTGGCGTTCTTCTTCGCCTCGTCGTCGTCGCACAGCCGCAGACTGCGCTCGGGGAGCTTGCGCGCCTTGAGCCGCGCCATCTTCGCCGACCAGTGGGCATCGCGGGCGACGGCGGCGGCCGGGGGTTCGGATATCGCTCTGGTGGTCATGCGGCAGCCCCGGCTCAGACGGTCTTCGCCGGCACGGCGGCGTCGAGGGTGGGCTCGTCGGTGATGCCGAAGGTGACCTTGAACTTCGCCGGTTCCGACGCGGTGCTGTAGGAAGGGCTGCGGCTTCCGACACGGATGGGGAACACGTCGAGCGACTTGGACTGCGGCACGTCGCCCTTGCGCAGGATGGCGATGTACCCGATGACGCCCTTGGACAGCAGGGTCTCGATCTCGTCGCTGACCTTGTCCTCGTAAAACGTCAGCGAGCTGTTGTCCGCCTTGTCCTCGCCCGGGATCGTGGTGGCGAACGTCGACCCCATGTCCGGGGTGTCGATCGGGGTGTTCTCCAGCGACCAGCCTTCGACGTCGGAGATGGTGTCCGACAGGTTGGTGGCGTTGGGGGGGCCGAGTTCGGCGCGGGTGGGGATGTTGCCGTCGGAGGCGATCTTCTGCAGGAAGTAGAAGAGGGTGGTGCCTCGGCGCATGAAACGCTGCTGCGTGGTTGCCACGCGACTCTCACTCTCCGGGGACGCTGACGGCCCCGGAATACGGCAGGCCCGTCCCCAACAGATCAAGCTGGGAGTCGGCCCGTACCGAGTGGTCGGGCGTCCGCGATGGGCCTCCGCGGTGAGGTGCGGCGGTTAGCCGAGGGTGGTGACCTCGATCGCGAACCGCTGAACGTAACTGTATACGCCGCTGGCGACAGTCACGCCTTCCTCTTTGTCCAGCTCACGGGACATGACCACGTAGCCTGCGGCCGTGATCGGGTAGGTGTAGCCGAGCGCGGTCCGGGCCAGCATGCCAGCGCGGACCTTGTCTGCCATCCACTCCGCCTGCTCGGCGGTGGTGGCAACTGACGTGACCTGGTAGACGATTCGAGCGTCCGCGCTGGCGTCTCCGAAGGGTGGTCCGTCGCTGGTCGAGCCGACGGGGTAGAGCACGCTGTAGGGAGTGGCCGCGCCGGTGGGCAGACTGCTGGAAGTGGGAGCCGTCCCGTACCCGCAGGACCGGCCCGTGGCGCTGGCGAGCATCGCTTGGACCGCGAGACTGAGCACTCGCCCGGACACGGCCATTAGTCGCCCACCGCCGCTCCGATTGCTGCCAGGAAGGCGGGACGGATCTGCTCGACGGCCGGCCCCACGTGCGGGTAGGGCGGTTGGTTGTAGATCCGCCCCAGGCTGTCGGCCCCGACGAAGCCGTACTCCAGGCGCCTGCTCTGGGGCTTGTTGGTGCCGACGATCGCCTCAACGTTCAGGCCGCTCGTGCTGAACTCATGGGTCCATGAGCGACGGTAGTCACCCGTCGGCGCGTTCGGTCCTGGCCGACCGCTCGCGTTGGCCTTGATGGCTGTTTCGAGCAGCATCGCGTAGTGCTGCACGACGCTGGACACCGCCGGGAGTGCGGCGGCGGCCCGGGCGTTCAACAGCGCCGCGATCTGCGGTGCGTTGCTGTAGGCGCCCGCCGAAGGGTGAGCGTTCGGGTGCGGGTTGCGTGGGGATGCCATCAGCTCGTCTCCTGGGCTTGGTCGAACTCCCCCCGCGCCCACTGCTGGAGCTGTGCCAGGACGGCCTTGGTGAAGCCGTGCGGGCCGCCGTCCATGTCCGGGCGGGCGAGCGCCGCCTTCTCCAGCAGCCCTGCGTCGATGGCTGAGAGAAAGTGGGCGGCTGCCGGTCCCGGTTCGTACGGGACCCCTACGGCGACCCTCGCGTGTCCGTCGAAGTCGGGGCTGGTCCTGCCCTGCGCGAACTGGATTACCAAGTCAGCCGCTTTGCCTGCCTGTTGGTGAATCGTGTAGCCGGATACGACGCGGGAGTAGTCGGTTCCGTCTATGAGTATCGAAGCCTTGCTGCCGTCCGCCGTGACGCTGACCTGCTGAAGCGCGGCGGCCGGAGTGTCCGTGATCTCCATAGGTCGAGCGTAGGACGGTTCTCGGACACTCCTATTCGCCTCACGACGGCGGCGTGATCTCGTCCAGCCGCGTCACGCGCACCAGTTCCACGGTCGACGCTTCGGCCGGGTCGAGGACCTGCCAGACCCGACCGCCTGTTGCCGCGCTGCCCGAGTGCGCGACCGTGACCTCGACCCGGTCATACCGGGCTGGCACAGGCGCACTGAGCGGTGTCAGCAACCGGTACCAGGAGACCGTGTCGTCAAGCCACTGCTTGCCGACGATCCCCTCGGCGGTCACCTGGCCGTGCCCGGACAGCATGGCCCCCGGACCCTCGTAGACCAGGTCGGCAGGCACCTCGCCGAGGAGCCCCGTGGCGGGGTCGAGTGCCGGCGTGCCGGTAGGCCGGGTAACCCTCACCGTGTCGAGAAGGAGCTTGGCTTCCAGCTCCTTGCGTACTTCCTCCGGGTCGATGGCGGTGGTCACCTCACGCTCCTGCCGTCTGCGTGTTCTGGTCCACCCACGTAGTGCGCACGATGCTCAGGGTCGAGGTCTCCCCGATGTCGATAACGCGCCACGTCCGGCCGATGGCCGACTCGTCTTCGGCCTCTACGACGGCCACGGTGTCCGCGCGCGAGGCGACCGGCGCCGACAGCGGAGTAAGCAGTCGGTAGCGGGACGGCGTGTCGTCCACGTATGCCTGTCCGGCGAGATGCAGGACGACGGAAGGACCGCCGGTGGGGAAGATCGCCCCCGGGCCTTCGTAGATGGTGACGGGCGGACCGGGCTCGTACTGTCCCGTGTCCGGATTGAAGACCGGCTCGCCAGGCCGATAGATGCGGATCTTGTTGGTGAGGATCTTCTTCTCGACGATCGCGCTGACGGCCCCCAGAGTCAGCCCTTCAGTAGGCACGCTCATGTGTTCGAGCGTAGCCGCGCCAGCCGACAGCCCGGAATCTACACGCGGCTGTCCTGTGACATCGGATCTTGAGCGTGTGCCATCGGACCTTGACGGAAGCGCGTTCGTGACGTCGAAGCTTGAGCGCGCAGGCCAGAAGTCCCAAGGGCTGAACCCCACACTCACCGGAGCCGCGAGACCGCTGCGCCATCGCACCCCGACCTCCATCGGCGCCCATCATGAGTGGCGCGAGAAATCTGCCAGTGCGAGAAAGTTGGAGATGCGAGAAAGTGTGACGTGCGAGAAATATCTGTGCTTGACTGGACGTCAAACAAAGGCAACCGGCAGGGGGTTCTCGCCTTGGTATCGAAGTCCAGCTCGGTAAAGAAGGTCGTGGTCAAGCGCAGCAAGACGTCTCCGCAGTACGAGGTACCGCCGGAGGATGATCGGCCCGTCTACCACGAGAAGATCCCCGTGGGTCGCCTGGAGGTCGACCCGTCCCTGGACGCGCAGCGCATTTTTCAGCGCCCCTGGGCCAATAAGTTGGCGAGCATCTGGAACCCAGCAGTCCTGTTGGCCGCGATCGTCTCCAAACGAGAAGACGGCCGGTTCTACCTGCTGGACGGCCAGCACTCCACGAAGGTGGCCCTGGACAAGCACGGGCCGAACTTCGCCCGGCACTGCATGGTCTACGAGGGCCTGACTCGCTCCGAGGAAGCTGCCTTGTTCCTGGCCGCCAACCGCGACCGGAAGGCCGTCCGCCCGGTCGACAACTTCCGGGTGGCACTGACCGCTGGGGACGAACTGGTGACCCGGATCGACAACGAGGTGAAGTCCTGCGGCCTCACGGTCACCGGCAGCACCTCGGTGAACCGAATTGGCGCGGTCCAGGCCGTCGTGGCCGTCGGCACCAAGCGCGAAGGGCTGCTCCCTAAGGTCCTGAACACTCTGGCTGACGCATGGACGAAGGACCGCACCACCTGGGACAACATGGTCATTCGGGCTGTGGGGATGGTCATCGACACCAACTGGGACACGGTCCAGCTCGACCGCCTGGCCCGCATCCTGCAAAAGGCCCCGGTGGGCCACTGGAAGATGCACGCGGTCCGGATGACCACCTCGGGCGGCGGCTCGAACTCCCGCAGCCTTCCCCTGGCTGAGAACATCGTCACGGCCTACAACTCCGGTCTGCGCGACCGGAAGAGGATGTTGGTGTCCCCGGCTCGCGCCACTGAGGCCGCCGAGGAGTAACCGTTTCGCACCGTCGAGCAGGTCCCACCCCTCACCCCGGTGCGATGGGACCTGCTGTACCCGGACGCCACCATCGACGAGGCGCCGGCGGTCGGGTGCGGGAACAGCCTTCCGGCGCCCCTACCCCATAGATCTTGTTGATCAGATTTCGGTGGCACACGCTCAAACTTCGATGGCACAGGACAGCGGGTGTCCTCTGACAAGTGATCTTGACCGTTAGGCAGCTGGGTTTGACCTACTTACCCCTGACAGCGTCTACGACAGTCGAAAGCCGGGCGAGAAACCCCCGTTCAAGGCACGGTCTGTGAGGCGAGCGGTAACGTTCACCCCACCAAACCAAGGAACAGCACATGACGAAGCGTGGTCTCTCCCATCCCGAGCACCTGCGCCTAGAAGACTGATGAAGATCTCGGGTTCTGGCCCCGCCGCGTCAGCGGTGGGGCCAGACTCGTGTGGTGGTTCAAGGGGAGTGGGCCGGGGAGCCGGTCGGGCCGGACGTGTGGGAGTCGTGTCGGGAGTTGATCCCGGCGGGGAGTGTCTTCGCGTTCCTGGCGGAGCATCGTCCGGTGCTGTTTCCGGCGGAGATGTTCGCGGACATGTATCCGTCGGCGAACGGGCGGCCGAGTATGCCGCCGCAGGTTCTGGCCGCGGCGGTCGTGCTGCAGTCCCTGCATGGCCTGTCGGACTTCGAGACGGTTCAGGAATTGCGGTGTGACCTGCGGTGGAAGGCCGCATGCGGGCTGGGCCTGCACGACACGGCGTTCGATCCGTCGCTGTTGTCGTACTTCCGGCGGCGACTGTCCCGCTCTGCCCGGCCGCACCGGATCTTCGAGGCGGTGCGTGAGGTCGTGCGGGCCACCGGCGTGCTCAAGGGCAAGCAGCGCAGGGCACTGGATTCCACCGTGCTGGACGATGCGGTGGCCACCCAGGACACCGTCACCCAGCTGGTGTCCGCGATCCGGGCGGTGATCCGTGAGGTTCCCGGAGCGTCCGACGTCGCGGCCAGGCAGTGCACCGCGCACGACTACTCAGTCCCGGGCAAACCGCGGATCGCCTGGAACGACGAGGAGGCCCGAGCCGCCCTGGTCGACGCTCTCGTCGGTGACGCCCTACGGCTCCTGGGGCATCTGCCCGAACAGGGTCTCGGGGAGAAGGCGGCGAACGCGGTCGGGCTGCTGGCCCTGGTCGCGGGCCAGGACGTCGAGCCCGCGGACGGCTTGGACGGGCGGGACGGCCGCTGGAGGATCAGCCGGGGCACCGCGTCCGAGCGGGTGGTCTCCACCGTTGACCCCGACAGCCGGCACGTCCACAAGACCCGTTCCCATTACCAGGACGGTTACAAGGCCCACCTGGCCATGGAGCCGGAGACCGGGCTGGTCACCGCCGTCGAGCTCACCCCCGGAGCAGGGACGGCCCACCACGAAGCGGTCATCGGTCTCGGCCTGCTGGCCGACGAAGACGGTCCGCTCGACGTCCTGGGTGACACCGCCTACTGCACCAAAGAGGCCCGGGCCGCTCTCACGGAGGCCGGGCACCGACTGTTCCTCAAGCCCGCTCCGCTGCGGCCGGTCGTCCCCGGCGGGTTCACCCTGGACGACTTCGCCATCGACACCACGGGGAACACGGTGGTCTGCCCGCGGGGACGAACCGCTGAATTACGGCCGCCTGCAGGCGTGCGCCAACAGCGGAAGGCCGTCTTCACAGCAGAGCAGTGCGCCGGCTGCGAACTGAGGGAGCGGTGCACCAAGGCCAAGGCCGACCGCATCGTCACGATCCGGCCCCACCACGATCTGATGACCGAAGCCCGCCGCCAGGCCGCCACCGACTCCGGCTGGCAGGACACCTACCGCCGCTGGCGGCCCCCCGTTGAACGGGCTGTCGCCTGGCTCGTCCACCGGGGGAACCGGCGCCTGCGTTACCGCGGCACCATCCAGAACAACACCTGGCTCCACCACCGAACCGCCGCCCTCAACCTCCGCCGCCTGATCAACCTCGGCCTCACCCGACCCAACCACACCTGGCACCTCAGCATGGCCATCGGATGACCTGAAGGGCCGCCCGGCCTCCGGCCGGACAACCCCTCAGCAAGATCTTCATCAGTCTTCTAGGCCAGGTCCTCTCCGGCATACGGGACCAGTTGCTGCACGAGCAGATCGCGTTGGAGAACGCGTACCCGCGGACAGGACCAAGGGCGCTTCCAGCGAAGCATCTCGAGGCGGCGCGCGAAGCGTTGGAAGAGGCGCGCGTGATGCTGGAACGTGAGCTGAACGGGGAGCACCCGGCACTGGCCGATCCGACCGACTACTACCCGTACGAGGAGCAGCGGGCGGAGATAGTGGTGCCGGAAAAGCCAGGTAGCAGTGTGGGCCGGGCGCGTTTCGGGAGGTAGAGACGTAGCTTGGCTGGGAAGGTCGGTGAGGTCGCCGTACGGCAGTTTGAGGGTGCTGCACCCTGTTCACCCAGCGGGTCGCCGTCCCCCTACAGTGTCAGCAAGTGTGACCTCGTGGCACCCGCTCCGGCGGCATCGGCAGCCCCCGTCAAGATCGGGTGACAGAAACCCACTGGCCGTCGAGATCACTTGGCAAACGGTCGCGATCGTCTGTCAGAGGACAGCGGGACTCACCGGGTAGGCGCGTTCGACGTCGCTGTGGCGGCAGAGGAACTGGTGAGCACTACTTCGCTGCGATCGAGAGCTGATGAGAGGTCTCCCGACAGCTCGTCTGGGAGAACTCCTGCTCCCAGGCCGCAGGACCGGATCAGGTCGCGGCACGCCTGTGCCTCGCGTTCGGTGGCGAGCGCAGGGAACAGCGCATGCGACACGACGTCGCGGGCGGCGTACCCGTTGCGTGCTTCCGTGATGCGTCGCATCAGATCCTCAACGAGTCGTCTGGCTCCGGAGTGCTCGGGCCCGACCGCGTCCAGGACCGTGAGGCCGAGCCGGGTATCGAAGACGGTCAGGCCCGGTTCGGCTTCACGGCTGAGGTAGGTGTCCACCAGCTCGACCGCGATGCTGTCGTGGCATTGACCTGCGTCGCAGCGAGACAGCACCGTCAGGCACGCGGTGACCGTCTGCTCCCAGGGCTCGCCGGGAGTTGTGTCGGCGAGCAACGCCGCCGCGTGCTCCTTGTCGCCTCCCGTCAGGGCTGCTATTACGGCAACTTGCCGCCCGTCGAGCATCCTTGTGCCCACGCCCCGGTGCTGCTCGATGTGAGCCAAGGCTTCACTCCAGCGGCCCGTCGTGGTCAGCGTGCGTGTGCCGTCAGCGAGCACCACACGCCACAGCCACGCGTGGACTTCCTTCCGATCCTCGGCGGACGCGGCCAAGTTGGCTGGCACGGTGATGCCTTCGAAGACAGCAGGGCTACCGGTGCCGACGGACTCGTACAGGTCGAGAAGCCGCTGGCGCCCGTCGTCGGTCTGGCCGGCGCGGATCTGCAAGCGGGCGAGGTTGACCAGGGGTTCCAGCCCCCGGATGGCGATCATGGCGGCCAGCGGACAGGCGTGGAGGTACACGTGGGCGTGTCGGTGGCACATTGACCGGGCCAGGTCGGGAAGACCGAGGTCGGATGCGAGAAGCGCAGCTTGGTTGAAGACGGTGGAGGCCAGCCCCTGGTCATTCTGTTCCGCCGCTCTGTCGGCCAGCTCCGCCAAGGCCCGCACTCGAGCGGGCAGCGGCGGGCAGGCGGGCCGGAACCGGGCGACGAGAGGGAAACGCCTTGATATCGGGCCGTGCGGGTCCATATGTCCCCCCTGGGACGACGGGTAGGGGCTGGAGCGAAGAGAATCGGCGGTGCCCGTCGGTCGTGCAACGGGCACCGCCGCCGTCACGTCCCCGCTGACGTCACCGCCAGTCGACGACGATGCGGTTCAGCGGAGTTTCGAGAGTGAAGAGGCCGGGGCTCTGCTCGATCGCCGGGGCGTCCGGGGGCTGGATCTCGAATGTGGCCTCCCGGTCGCGGTACTCGCGGTCCCAGGTGCGGATCGTGTCGGCGACCCGGGCGGTCAGCTCGTCACTGCCGGGGCCGTGTCCGATGACGCCGAACTCCCAGAGCTTGCCGCCTTCGGGGGTCTTCTGGTCCGACAGCCGGCGGGCGAGGTACGTGACGGCGCCCTTGTCCACGGCCGCAGTGGACGACGGGTAGGGGTCGTCCGTGAGGAGAGTCCCCTTGGCGTCCTTCGGGAACAGCATCCGGATCAGCCCGCTGGGCAGCGAGCAGGACACGAACAGCTCCATCCACTCCGGCGACTCCATCGCGCGGACCATCATCCCGGTCCACTGCTCGGAGCGCGGCTGCTCCAGCACGCCGGCCAGGGCCTCGGCGTCGATGGGCTGCCCTGCGGGAGCCTGGAGCCGCACGGAGCCGTCCGTGCTGAGCGGGATGACGCGGCGGTCGTCGTCGGCGATGCCGCGCCGCAGCGGCATGAAGGTGTTCATCTTGCTGCTGACGCTGGTCCAGCGGCCGTCGCGCTGTTCGTAGGCGATGGAGCGGGACACGCTGCCCTTGAGTCGCTGGGGAACGACGAGCCTTCCGCCAGGCGCAAGTTGCTGCATCCAAGCGTGCGGGACGCCGTGCGCGCCGACCGTGGCAATGACCCGGTCGTACGGTGCTCCTTCGGCATGGCCGAGGGCTCCATCGCGGGTCAGCGCCTCCACGTTGATGAACCCGGCCGCGGCCAGGTGCTCGCGGGCTCCTTCCACCAGGTCGTCATCGACGTCGATGGTCGTGACGTGGCCGCTCTCTCCGACGAGGTGGGCGAGCAGGGCGGCGTTGTAGCCGGTGCCCGCGCCGAGTTCGAGGATGCGTTCGCCGGGCTGGGCGTCCAGTTGGTCCAGCATGAGCGCGACGACCCTGGGCTGGGAGGCGCACGAGATCGACGTGCCGTCACTGTCGTATTTGATGTTTACCGGCACGTTGGCGTAGGCGTCTTCGAGCGTGGCGTCGGGCACGAACAGGTGGCGCGGGACGGTGCGCAGGGCAGTCTCGACCGCGGGCGTGCGGGCGTAGCCGGACTCGCGGATCTTGTCGACCAGGGCATTGCGGAGCTGCGTCGCGTCGGCCTCGGAAGTGGTCATCGTGTCGGTATTCACCGGCCTGACGCTAGTGGTTTCGGGCGTGCCCTCGTTGGACGACGCGGTGTTGTCACTCGATCCCATGACTGCCTCTCGTGCGATGTTGAACAGGGCGCTTTGGTCACCCGAGGGGAGACCTGCGCGGTTGGCGTGGAAGATCACGTGGTGGGCGATGACCGCTCGCAGGCCGCGTGTGAGCTCGCCGCCGACGGCGAGCTGAGCAAGCGTTGCTCCGGTCCTCTCGAAGGCGGCAACCCACTCCGTCTGTTCGCCGAGCGGGCCGCTCGGACGGCACAGGCTGCGCGTGTCGACGGTCATCAGCTTCTGTACCGCCGGGACCAAAGCGGCGGCCCGCTCCGGGGCAAGGGGGTCGGTCGCCGGTCGGAACGCGGCGGCTTTCACCCACACGTCGCCCTGCTCGAACCAGTCCAGGTTGGCGGCCCGCATCAGGGCGCTGAGCAGAAGGACGGCCGTCTCCCTGCGTCCCAGCCGCCCGGGTCCGGGCTGGTAGGTGAGCAGATGACGACTGTCCATGTGGAACAAGTCGTGAGCGGCGTCCATGGCCTTCGTCCCGCCAAAGGCAGTGGTCTCCGGCTCGTAGATGCCAGGCATCCACGACTGGGCCGTGCCGTCCCGGACGAGGTCGCTCAGCAGCGTCTCGATCAACGGGGACGGCCTGGCTGCGCGGTATCGCAGCGGCCAGGGCTGCTTGTTCATGAACCACCAGTCGACGAGCTGCCCGTCTTCCTCGGCCGCCAGCAGTGCGGGACCGAGGCGTTCGGTTATGGCTCGCTTGGCGGTCGTGCGGTCGGTGAACGTGACGTGGTGCTGATGCCAGCGGTCCGGGGGCATGACGGGGTCCTTCGATCGGCGGATCAGGCGATGAGCAGGCAGGAGTCCCAGGCTGAGGCGGGTGTGGCGGTGGTGGCAGGAGCCAGAAGCGCCAACGCCATACCGGCAGCGCCGTTCAGGAATCCGGGTCCGGCTTCCTCGTTCTGAGTGACCGCCCTGGCCACGTCTTCCGGGACGGTGCCCGGCGGGCAGACCGCGCTCAGCAGTGGTGGTACCGCTGCGCGGAGCCGTCCAGCCGTCGACGAGTGGGCGTCGGCGGCGGTCCGGGCCGCTACGTGTGCGAGACCGGCGAAGCCGTGGCACAGGCCGTTGTCCGTGGTGGCCTTGAGCTGGGCGATATCTGTGAGTGCGGCCACGATCGCGACTTCCGCCTCGATCTGGCGGTCGGCGCGGCCGAGTGCGAGGGCGGCGAGTTGCTGCGCTCGGGCGACGCCGACTGTGCCGTAGCACCAGGAAGGGCGCTTGGGTGCTGATGGAACGAGGTGGCCGCTGCGCAGTTCCTCGCGGGTGACCCAGTACGGCCAGGCGAGGCCGGGGCCGGTCTTCTCCTGCCATCGGTCCAGCCAGGCCAGGATCGTGTGGAGGGCTTCCCGGTGCCCGCCGACGGTGATGCCGCGTCGCGCGGCGAGGGCCAGCAGCGCGAGGACGCCGCCGATGCCGTGAGCCATGCCGCTGTTGGCGTGGCCGCCGGGAAAGCGGTCGTCGGGTCGGCCGGATGGTCCGGTCGGCGTCCACCAGCCAGGCAGGACTTCGTCCTCGTGGGTGATCGGCTCGGTGCGCCGTACGCAGTAGTCGAGGATGGTGCGGACGTCGGCCCCGGCCGGGTCGTGACGGAGGAAGTAGGCCCCGTAGCCAACCAGGCCCCGGATCGTGTCGAACTCGGCGAGATCCGGAAGGCGTCCCGCGTCGGCGCGGCGGTTCGCGGCGGTCAAGCGGTGGCGAACGTCGGCGGACATCTGGCGGTCCAGGGAGTCCCGGGCACGTTGGTAGGCGCCCGGCAGGTGTTCTGCGGCGCAGGCCAAGGCGTGGGCGAGGGCGGGCGCGCCGTAGAAGGGGTGACTGTCGGGTCCGCTGGTGAACGGCTGCCGTGCAGCAGCGGTGAGCCAGGCATGAGCGCGTTTCCACGAGCCCGTGCCGGCGGCGGCTCGCTCGATGTGCAGCAGGGCGATGCCGGTGGGTCCGTACGCGAGGTGCTGGCGGTGCGAAGACGCAGCGTCCGTTTCCGGCGGCGTCGTGGCGGGGTCGGCGAGAAGTTCGGCGACGGCGTCCACTGTCCTGACCGCGAGTGTGTGAGTCATCGGGCCCTCCGCGACAACCAGGCCAGGGCGGCGGCGCGCGTGAGGTAGAGGCAGACCTCTTCCTCGGGGAAGTCGACCGCGACGTGCCGGACGAAGTGGACGTGCAGCAGTGAGGAGAGGACGTCGTCCAGGACGATGCCTTCGGTGTCAGGGCCGGGAAGATGCAGCCGGTAGGCGGCGACTGCTGCGTCCCGGTCGGCCCACGCCTCCATGACGGCCTGTCCACCGGCCACGGTGCGCAGGGCCGACCAGCCGTCGGACGGATCGGCCAGCCGTACGGCTTCGGTGAATTGCGGACGCGGCACCGCAACAGGGGCGACTGGCGGGATGTGGTCGACCAGCCAGCGCATCGCGGCCTCGGTGCTGCCGAGGAACGCGGTGGCGATCGAGATCGTGTGCGCGGCCACCAGCGCACGTTGGTGCGGACGCTGGAGCTGGCGGAGCTGAGTGACGACGGCGCGCGAGTCCGCCCGGAACACCTCCTCGGCGGCGTCCCACGCCGCGCCCGAGCCCCAACGGCCCATCTCACGGTAAGAGGTGGGGAAGCGCATGTCCGACAGCAGGCCCGTGGTACGCAGTTCCTCAGCCCAGGTACCGATCGTGCGGGCGGTCTCGGCGAAGGCTTCGGGGCCGGGCAGCGCGATGCGCACTCGCAGGTGATGATCCGGGTCGCGGAAGCGGATGAACCACCACGGCGGGCCACCGAGTCGATCCAGCAGGTTCGGGAGATGCTGGGAGAGCAGGGCGTCCTGACGGCGCAGGTCGCCGTACAGGGTGGCCAGCAGCAGAGACGAGACGCCCGGCGTCTGGATCTGCTCTGGGGAGAAGGTGCGGGAGGGGACGGGGGTCGGCAAGGACGGCCACCCCGGTGATCGCGTCGCCTTGAGTGGCAAGACGACCTCATGCGCCCGGCCGCCGCACCACCCGTACGCGTCGGCGTCCGAGGCTTCGACGAGGACGGCAGTGCCGACGCGGTTCAGATGCTGGCGCAGCAGCGTTCGATGTCCGGCTTGGCCGAGGTCGAGGCGCAGGCGCCGGTCGTCCTCGGCGAGGTCGATCCGCTGAGGCATCCGTCTCCGGGTCCGCAGGTCTTCGAGGGCGGTGTCCCACTGCGCCTGGGGGCGGTCGCGGCCGGGCAGCTCGGTCGCTTCCATCCGCCACCGTGCCGAGGCAAGCACCGTGCGCCCGTAGCGCAATCGGGGCAGGAACGGCATGGCTTTCGCGGCGCCCCAGTCGAACGAGGTGACCTGCGCGCATTGGGCGCGCGACAGCTCGGTGAGGAACCGCACCAGGGGCGGGGTGTGCTCCCTGAGGTTCAGCGCGTGCATTCCCACGGCCTCGATCCGTCGCCCGCGCTCGGGTGCAGCCAGGTACATGCGACGCCCATCGCAGGCCACCGCCAGGTCTTCGGGCGCGAGCACATCGCCGCTGGCGGCCCGGTGCTCGTGAACACTGATCACGGTGGACAGGACCTGCGGGGCCCGGGTGACGTGGGCGCTCGTGGGCAGCAGCGGCGGGAAGGACAACTGGGCGGGGATGGTGCCGGCGTCCGCGGACGGAAGGTCGGCCAGTTCCGCTGACAGCCGTTCGCGGGCGTCGGGAGCCAGCACGCTGAGGAACCGGCCCGTGGTGACACCGACGCCACGTGACACGCTCGCGACCTCCAGCCGGAAGCGCCCGCGGTCCAGGTCCTCGGTGCTGGCGGCGCACACGCGGACACTGACTTCAAGGTGCGGCGGCACCCTCGGGCGCTCGGGCCCCAGCTCCATGGCCGCTACCAGCTCGTCGGTGAGCACGACCTCGTCGCGGCCGTCGAGGACAGCGGTCTGCGCCAGCCGTACCAAGGTGTCGTCCCGTACGGACAAGCGGGAGCGGCGCCCGTCGTCTTGGGTGCCCGGATAACCGTCGGGAAAGCCGGTGCCGCTGTCGGCGACGACTTCGTTGAGCGGCACCATCGTGCCGATGCCGTACTTCTCGTAGAACCGGCGCTGATACGCCTTCCACGACGCCGTCCCGTACGGATGGGCGCTGACCCGGGTCAGGACGGTGGCGGCACGCGCGATCTCGTGGGCGACCTCTTCGGGAAGCTCGACCTCCGCGTCCAGGCGTAAGTCGAGAGCCACGGGGTGGCGACGTAGCTCCGGAACTTGAGCCCGCATGCGCGTAGCGGCTCGGCTCCGTCCGCTGCGCGAGGCGCAATCACTCAGGTCGTCACGGACGGCGTGCAGTTCACGGATGGCGGCGGCGATCGGTGCCATACCGTCCGCCCCCGCTGTGCCGAGTTGGCCCAGCAAGTATCCCAGCGCGTCCGTTTCGGTGCTCGGAGCGTGCAGGCTGGTGATCAGGACCTCGTTCCGAATCAGCTCCCGTACGAGGCGGTGAGCCTTCGCCGGTCCCGCCGCTGGGAATTCGGCCGTCAGCTTGTCCACGAGCAGCCCGACGCGGATGGGCTCTCGGGCGCTACACAGGACCAGCTTCACCGGGTCGGTCAGGGCCAGGGACGCCTCGACCGCGCGCCCACGGGCGCCCTGGCGGTCGGACTTGTACGGCACGATGAGCCGATCACCACGGCTCGCCGTGGTGTTGTTGAGGACCACCGCCAGGCGCTCAAGCAGCTCGGGGCACGACTCCAGCCGCTCGATGACGGCAGTCAGCCACTCCGCACTCGCCCGGCCGACGGCCGTGTGTTCCGGACCCCACTTCACGCGTGCCCGTGCCCCGATCGAGGCCGAGGCAACGCCAGCGAACAGGCCGAACGGCGTCGCCCGGTGTTCCGCGCGCAGGACGTAGCGGGCTACCGAAGCGACCGCTCGCCGCACATCACGCTCGGCCGGGTTGCTGGCTGAGCACAGCACGCGCACCTGCGAGGCAAGAGCCGGGCTGGCGTGATCCAGGGCTTCGGCAACGCCCTCTTCGGACCACACCTGGCGCAGCCACGCGAGGCGGGCAACCGCGCTCCGCGGGGACAGGTCATCCAGGTCGGGGCACGGGGATACGGGAAGTTCCGGCCGAGCGACCGCACGGAGGATAGCGGTCTTCCCAGCGCGGAACGCGGTGCTCGAAGCCAACACGACCTCCGTGGTCCAGGCGGGCGGCCGGTGCCTTCGCTCGATGAGGCGCGAAGGCACCGGCCTGGGATGACGTGCGTGTCAGGTCAGGCCACGTTGGTGGTGCAGGCGCCGCAGGTCTCGCCACAGCCGTCGTCCGTCAGGCTGATCAGCCCGGCGGTGTCGGAGACCTCGACCAGGGTGACGTCCAGGTCGAAACCGTCCGACGTCGTGCCCGAGCCCTGCGGCTTCACCTGCGTGGTGTGTGTGATCTGGGGACTCATGCGAACTCCCGTGACTGCGAGTGGATTTGCGGATGGTGGTTCTGCCAGGCACCTCCGTGCGGAGCGTATGAAGACCACAGCGCCGCAGAGGTGGTTCCCGGCCACCGGCCCGAGGTGCCATGCCCTCGACGTAGAACGTGCAGGGCAGCCTGTCCCAGGCCGGAGTCTTGCGCCGCCTCGGTGGTCGGGCTCGTACTCACCGACTCACCGAGGCGGCCGTCTAGAGGCGGGCTGTCGCGATCTCCCGTTCGAGGTCGACAACCGATACGCCGCGCAGCTCGCGCACGAGCTGCGAGGCGAGAAACCAGGGCCTGAGCAGGTGGTCCTTATAGGGCAGTGGGACGTCCTTCGCCTCGTCGCTCACCACCACGGGCACCGGCCGCAGATCAGCCCCCGTGGTGTAGAGCGTGCCGACCACCCCGTAGAGGCGCGGAACACGTGCCCGTATCGCGACCGCGCCGTGCTTCAGCAGGTGGGGGCACCGCTCGACCGCGGTTGCGGCACAGTCGAGGCAGAGGGGCGGCTGCCAGGTGAGGACTCCCTCGGGCCAATCCGGCGGCGTTGCGTCTCTTGGCCGCGTTGCGAGGAACAGGTAACCGCTGGCGGTGCGGCTGGCCGGCGAGACGATGCAGACCTGACACCGTAGGCCCTGCATCGTCTCGCGCTGCCGAGACGGATGTACCAAGCCCCATCGTGGAGACCCGACCGGCCAGCCGTCATCGCGGGATTGCGAGCACCGGGCCCAGAGAACTCCTTGGTCGTCCCGATCATCCGGTCCCTCGTCCAAGTAGCACAGCCCTCCGCCGTCGGGCCGGAGGCCGAGCATGGCCGCGACTTCTGGTTCCTCGCCACGGCGGGCGGTGACGTATGGGACGACGGCGGACCACGGCGCAGGGAGGGTCATGCCGCAGCCGCCACCGCGTGTGAGAGCGGGCGGTTCGGTGCGATGATCCGCCCGTCCGGCAGCAACTCGCCGGTGTCCGCGAAGAGGAGGACTCCGTTGCAGAGCAGCGTCCAGCCCTGCGCCGGTTGCTGGGCTGCGGCACGAGCGGCTTCACGATCCGTAGCATCTGTTGGTGGACATGGTGGTTGGTGCTGGCACATGGGATTCCTCATCGACAGGGAGGTCTGGGTCGTGGAGCCGTGACGCCCGCTCCCTGATTCCTCTACGGTCAAGGCCCTGCCACCCATACCGGGGGAAATGAAAGCCTCGGCAGCAGGGAGCTAGTGCCGCGTGCGGAGAGGACGGGGCGCCTCGCCGTACGCGGAGATCACGAGATGTCGTTCAGTACCGAGCTCAGTAGCGTTTCGTGCGGCACGGGGCCGGGCTGGAACTGGTTGAGGTGATCCCGCAGCGGCCCAGAAGGCACGAGGCGGTCGCTGCGGCAGCGCCTCAGCCAGTACGGACCGGGCGGCTCGCTCTGATCCAGCGGAGGGAGCGCGAGCTGATGCGGCCTGCCGAGGCACATCGCGAAGCGGTGGGGCGCCCATCGGTCACTGGTCCCAGGCGGAACGAGCCAGATCAGCCAGCCACGCTGGGGATCCTCGATGACGGGGCCACAGGCGTCCGGGGCGTCGCCCGGGGACCGCTGGATCTCGTCCATGAGTCTCACCACCCCGTATGCGGCGGGACCGCTCGCGGTGACGACGATGTCGAAGTACTGACCGCCGAGCGGAAGCGTGAGCTGCTGTCCCGTCGAGAGAGCCATCAGGCGCCGGATGCGGTCGGCCAAAGTGCCCATGTCCGCAGCCGGCTCGCGGGGCACACCCCTCAACAGCGGTTCGTTGAAATGGACCTCCGGGGCGGGGCGACGCTGGTCGACCTTGGAATCACGGCGGGGCAGTTGTGTCGTCGTCATGCCGAGACCTCCAGAACTGCCCCGGCCAGCCGGGCTTGAACGGCTTTGCCCATCACCAGGCCGTTCGCGTCCCGTCGACGGCGAAAGGCAAGTTCGGCCCCAGCCTCCTGCACACACCACAGGCCGCGGGGCTTCTCGCCCTCACCGGCAGGTTGCCAGGCCAACGCGGCGAAGAAGCCGGGGAGCTCCGGCATCGGGTCATCGACCTCGACCAGCAGCTGGCCGGCGGAGTCGACGTACAGATGCACCTGGATCTTGTCGGTCTCGTCCACGGGAGTGTGCCTGACCGCGTTGTCCACGAGCTTCTCCACGATCCGGGCTGCGTCCTCGACATCGCCCGTCCACCGGGCCACGGTGAGGCGGGTACGAGCGAGAAGCCGGGCGTTCCTGCCAGCGGCGGCGGTCGCAGTAACGCTTCCGTCCCACACGAACACCGGTTCGTCAGGCACCATGAAGCGGAGCCGTAACAGCTTGGGCTGGGACTCCTCCTTGACGCTGTCGGGACGCTGCGTGGGCACAGAGGTGGACGGCACAGGTCTGGTGCTGAACCCGGCCGTCACCGCGGCGGTGGGGGCGGGGTAGTGCGGGGACGGGTTCACGGGGACTCCCTGTTTC
Organism: Streptomyces actuosus; assembly: GCF_016921115.1. Lineage (GTDB taxonomy): Bacteria > Actinomycetota > Actinomycetes > Streptomycetales > Streptomycetaceae > Streptomyces > Streptomyces actuosus_A. The sequence goes on along the minus strand of NZ_JAFFZS010000007.1, from coordinate 18,468 downwards.
ATGGCTGGGGGCTCCGGCGCCCAGAGGGCTGGGCAGCTCAGCAATCGGCGCCCCATACGCGAGCCACGTGGTGGTTACGAACAGCAAACCGCCCCCGGCTCGACCCGGGTACCCGCCAGCGGGAGCGCCGCTGCCAAACGTGACACAAGATCGTTTACTCACTTCCGGTCAACGGCGGCAAAGGCTTTCGGTTCAGTTCAGTGGATGTCGTCTGGGATTCAGCAATAGGTTTGGATTGCCACCTCATGTCGACGCGCGCCGAGCGCAGTTGACAAATCTGACTCAAGATCATCAGCAGGCGGGGGCCGCATCATGGCGCGCGAGCGGAACGAACGGTTCGAGGCGTTACTGAAGGATGCAGGCTGGTCACGGGCCCAGGCGGCGAGCGCCTTCGTGCGAATCGCAAATGAGAGCGGCCTGACCGACTACGCCCACATCGCTCGCCAGCACGTCCAGCACTGGGTGGCCGGACACGCCCCATCTGGTCAGGCCCCCATAATCATGTGCGAGGCGCTGTCCCGTCGCCTGAAGCGCATCATCACTCCTGCCGAAGCCGGGTTCACAGCGCCTGACTCGCCGGCGCAGGGGGCGCTGGACTGGCGCGTCGATCCGCTGACCGCGCTGACCGACTTGGGGAGCACTGACTTGGATCCGGACAGGCGGAACCTACTGCGTGGAGGCGTGTACTCGGCCGCCGCCCTTGTTGTCCCCTCCGACGCCTGGTGGACCGAGATGGCAAGGGATCCAGCCAACTCGGAACAGAAGGGCTCCCAGCGCGTCGGCGGAGGCGACGTAGAGAACGTGCGCGAAATGACGTTGGCCTTCTCACGTATGGACCAGCGCCGGGGCGGCGGACACGGCCGGACCGCTCTCGTCGAGTACCTGCGCTCGGACGTCGCCCGCTATCTCGTAGGAACGTTCCCCAATGACCACGTCCGCCGCCAGATGTTCTCCGCCGCGGCAGAAGCGTCCTACCTCAGCGGCTGGATGGCTTTCGACAACGGCGAGCATGACATCGCCGAGCGGTATTTCGCTCTTGGACTGAAGCTGGCCGCCCGAGCTGCCGACGCTCCGCTCTCGGGCCACATCTTCCGTGCCATGGCGCATCAAGCCCTAGACCTGGGTCTGTTCAGCAAGGCCCTGGAGCTCTCGACGGCCTCAGTCGCTGGCCAGCGATATCAGTCCGCGACGCCACGAGAGCGGGCACTGCTCGGCGTTGTCCATTCCCGTTGTCTCGCTGCAACTGGGCAGGACAAGAAGGCGATGAAGACGCTGCTTCAGGCCGAAGACGACCTCCGCAGCGCCCATGACGGCATCGAAGAGCCCGCCAGAACCTTCTTCTTCGGCGAGGCTTCACTGGCCCATGAGACGGCATGCACCTTGCGCGACCTCAAGGACCATAAGGGGGCAATCAGCCAATTTGACCGCAGCGTCCGGACTCGCGGACCTGCATTCAAGAGGACGCACGCCGTGACGCTCGGATACCTCGGGGCGACACAGATTGCTACGGGCAATGTGGAAGAGGCGTGTGCAACCTGGTCCAAGGCCCTCGACGCTATGGAGGAAGGCGTCTACTCCGGCCGAGCTCGGCAGCGCGTCGTGGAGATGCGCTCCTTCCTCTCGCCGTACCGGCGGCGCGGCATCCCAGCCGCTGTCGAACTGGAAACCAGGGCAGCCGACTACCTGCGCACCGTAGATTGATCACGTTCGGCAGAGGGATGAGGAGGGCACTATGACTCTGCAGATCGAGCCCATCGGCACCGTTGTCGGTGGCCGAACTGAAGTCTCGGACGACAACTGGGGCGGCGTCGAGTGCATCATCCGCCTTGACCCGAAGTTCCCCCTCGAAGTCGTGAAGGGACTGGATGAGTTCTCCCACCTGATCGTCACCTGGCACTTCAGCCAGGCGTCCCCGACTGACGTTGCTCTGCACGCACGCAGCCCCCGGAACAACCCTCGCTGGGAACCATCCGGCACGTTCGCGCATCGCAACCACCGACGCCCGAACCAACTCGCCACCAGCTTCCCCAGGCTGCTCAAGGTCGACGGCCTGGACCTCCATGTCACCGATTTGGACGCGGTCGACGGGACTCCCATCTACGACCTCGGCCCCTACTTCCAGGAGATGGGGCCTCAAGGCGAGATCCACGAACCGGCCTGGCCCGGCGAGATGCTCAGCGAGTACTGGGCCGAGTCGTGACGGTTGCGATCACGTGATCCCGGAAGCCGCGCTCGTCGATCCGGTGAGATCCGGGCGCGGCCCGAAGGCACGACGGCAACGGGGGTGGGAGATCGGCCAATCCGCCGCGTCATCGACAGTACGCACCGTGCGGTTGGCCTTGTCGGGGTCTTGGTGGGTGGTCCAGCCGCAGTCCGCTCCGTCGAAGACCTCCACCGTGGTCACTCCGGCCTGGCGGGTTCGGTTGAGAGTGCCTGCGTTGTAGGCGACGGCCGACTTCGCGAGCGTGGCGGCCTCGGCCCACGCGCGCACCGGAACCCGTGCCCCGTTGCGGTAGACGACGTACGTCAGCTTGTGCTTGGTGGCCAGCCGATCCGCGAGGTTCTTCGCGGCCAGCTTCGCGGTCATGTTGCCTGCCGCTAGCAGCGGCACTTCGCGGCGCGTAGCTTCCCGCGCTACGCGATAGAACTGGCCGGCCATCCGCTCGGCTTCCTCAGAGCGGCGTAGGTAGTCGGCGTAGGAGTCTGCCGCGAGCGACTGGAGAGCGTCCCGGTGGAACGTGGTCCAGGTGAAGGTCATGCCCAGGGCCTCGGCGGCCTTCCGGCCTCCGGCTTCGTACAGGTGGGGGAGCTGCCGCCGTACGAACTGCTGGGCCTCCTGGTCCACGCGCTGACGGAACTCACGGATGGACTGCTTGAACTCCTCCAGCGCGGTTAGCGTGTACGGCGTACGCGGGTTGTCGGCGAACCTGGCGAGCACATCCTGCTGTTTGCTCGCCAGGCGTTCCCAGGCTTCCTCGAGTACGGCAGCGACCCGGCGCGCGATCTCGTCAGGGTCTCCCGGCACCAGCGGCGGCCACTCGTACGGCATGGCGCCCTACCTGGTGCGCCGCGTCGGCAGGAGCGGCGCGGTGACCAGGTTGGCGCTCGCCTCCCCCGGGGCCAAATCGTCCGGAGCGACGAGGTCCTGGAGGCCGGCGATCTGGCGCTCCAGCCCAGCGAGGTTGTTGCTCTGGTCGATGGTGACGACGCCGTCGACCGTCATGCGCAGCGGCTCGGCGAGGAGCGCGGCGCGGCGCTCGGTGAGGACTTCCGCTGCGACGTCGCGGGCTCGGCCCAAGCGCGCATAGCGGGCGGCGATGTCTTGTTCATCGGTGGCGGGGCCGAGCTGTGCTCGCAGCCAGGCGAGGAGTGTCGGGTCCATCAGTGTTCCTGGATGACCGTGGCCCGCCCCCGCGGATGAAGGCGTGGACGGGCCGGGATGGGTCGGGGCTCACTCGTCGGTCTCGGTGGGCTTCCTGCGTCGCTTGGGCGCCGGCTGCGCCGCCTGGGCCGGGGCGATGACGCCAGCCTCCGGCTCCGGCTCCGGCTCCGGCTCCGGCTCCGGCTCCGGCTCCGGCTCCGGCTCCGGCTCCGGCTCCGAGGCAGCGTCCGCCACGGTCGGCGTCTCTTCCGCGTCGCCGTCCGCGCCGATCGAGTCTGGGGAGGTGGCCTCATCCGGAGAGCGAGGCTCCTCCGACCATGCGGCCGGATTGGGGATGAGCGGGGCGAGCCGCTCGGGAACCTCCTCTCCCGCTTCCAGCCGGATGGGGCCCTGCTCGGGGTCTCGTAGGAATACCGTGCGCGCCAACTTCGCCATGACCAGCTCCCGTTAGAAGACCGTCGCGGCGATGTGGATGTCCGGCACGTACAGCACGGGCATCGCAGCAGCGGCCGAGATCGTGGACAGCTGGACGGGGGTACGCGTCTGCACGTGGGTGGTGATCACGATGCCGGGGGCCTCCTCGGCAGTGATGACTCCCTTGCCGCGCAGCTCGATCGCCTCGGCGGTCAGCCCGTACTGAGTCTCGCCCCACTGTTCGCGGCGCGGCGGGATCATCGCCCACAGCGACTCCGGGGTCGTGCGCACCAGGTTGTCGCTGCTGTCGTACGCCTGCACGTCGTAGGTGGTCACGGGCGGCAGGTTGTACTTGGCGCGGACCCGGTTGACCTCCTCCGGTGCGAGCATCCCGGTCGGGATCTGGTCCTTGGACGGCGAGTTGTGGAACGCGGCCCGGTACTCCGCGGTGGACCCGAGCAGCGACAGCGCCTTCTCCGAGCTGATGACCCGCTCGGGGCGCGGCGCGCCGATACTCTTCAGGTACTGGATCCACGCCAGTTCGTCGGTGATCGGGGTCGCCGCATCCGATTGGGACCACGGCACCGCGACCGTCGGCCGGTTCGCGGCCGGCACCTTCCAGTCGACGTCCAGGGCGACTCCGGGCAGGGACACCACACCGGTGGACAGCATCTGTCCGGCGGCGATCTCCATGGCGGCCTTCGTGGCCTCCACATGCTGTTCGAGGTCGTCGTAGAGCAGGTCGAGGAACTCGCTGGTGTCCTGGCCACGGTCGACGGCGGCCAGGATGATCTGAAGTTCGGAGAAGGGCAGTTCCTGGCCGACCCAGGGCAGCATGCCTTCGTTGATAACCTGCTCGGCACGCCGCCTGGCGAGGGTCGGCGCGGCTTCCCACGCGCGAAACTTCGCCGCGTTGACGCGCCGCTTGCTGCTCTTGGTACGGAACTTGACGTTGTCGATGTTCCGTTCGGCGAACACCTCGCGCGTGAGGAGGTAGTCCTCCGGCGTGGTGATCGCTCGGATGAACGCCTGGATGTCTTCGGGAACGATCGCCTCAAGAAGCTTCTCAAGTGCCATGGGGCTGCCTCCTTACCGGTAGTGGATGAATGCGGTCGTGTTCGCGGCGACGGGGGGCGCGAAGGTGACGGGCAGCTTCGACGCCTGCACCTCGCCACGCCACAGCAGTGCGCCCGCGGTCTTCGTAGAGCCGGGGGTGAACGCGGTCTCGGCGACCAGGAACCCGGCGAGGATCTGCGTGCCGTCACTGGCTGCCGAGTCGTAGGGCGCGTACAGGCCGGACGCGGTGATCTTGCCCAGCGGGATCCCGGACTTGATGATGTGGCGGGGCTGGTTCTGCGTGCCCGCCGTGTAGTGGGTGCCTACCGTCAGCTTGCTGGTGTCGATGGGGATCGTCTGGGCTTCGTGGACCCCGTCCAGTGAAGCGAGCCATGTCCGGTCGTCGGTGACCGTCGTGACAGTGGTGAGCACCTGGTAGTCGCTCACGATGTCTCCCTCGTGGGTGCGGATCGGATTCCTCCCGCACCCGGCGCAAGTTGCAAGGGGCGGTGTCCACGAAATGACGACGGCCGAGCCGCGCCAGGGCGTGGTCCCTGATCAGCCCGACCGGCTTCCGGAAGGGCGTCCACGGTTTGAGGGGCGTGGTCCCACGGCCATGTCTCGTGGACAGGGTCAGTTGCTGATGAGCCCTCGCCGCCGGGCCATTTCGAGCCCCGCCGCTCCGCGCCGGGGTGGAATGCCTCCGCGCGTCGGCGGGCCGCCGGCGGGAGATCCGCCCGGAGCAGGCGGCACGGTTCCCCGGACAGGGCCGAACAACTCGGGCCGTCGCTCCTTTAGTTGCTCAGCGGCAGCGGCGACAGCCGCCTCGTCCGCGTCGGGCTGATCGTGCAGGGCACGGTCGATCAAGAGGACCGCGTCATCAAGGTCGTCCTCCGTCGCGCCGAGTCCGCCGAGGGCAGCACGGCGGATGGCAGCGCGCTCCTTGGCCAAGGCCTGCGCCTCACGCGTCTCGGCTGACCTCAGCTTCTCCTCAGCGGCCTGCTCACGGCGTTCGATCTCGGTCAGCGCAGCCTGCTCGGCGTCGCGCTTCGCGGTGATGAACTCGGTCAGCGCCTCGAAGCTGTCGAAGCCGAGGTCGCCGAGCAGCTTCTTCACAGCCGCCCGGCCGCCCTGGGTCTTCTCGCGAGCCAGCAGCCGCGAGAGATCTTCCTGCGTGACACCGCCGTTCGGGGCACCGTCCTCGTCACCGGGCTTGTTGGAGTCGTCTTCGGACGAGGCTCCGAGGATCGGATAGATCGGCCGCCCGTCACGGCGGTGCCCGACCGGTCCGAGCGGATTGGGGAGTGAGGGGCGCGTCATGCGTTAACCATCCACAGGTCTCCAGCGCCCCCGCGCCGGTGATCAGCTTAGCCGTTCTCGAACGCTGACTGACTCGGTGATCGGATTGGACGGTGACGTGATAGGGGCTGGAGAATGCGGCCCATGCCATCTACGGATTTCGCCCTGCTCGCGTTGGCTGCGGCTGAGCACTCGAAGGGCGTGTCCTGGGTGGATATTGCCCTCAAGACGGTCCCGATTGCCGCCCTCACCACGGCTATCCTCGGGCCCGCCTCGGCTGTGCTTGTCTCGCAGCGGCAAGAACGCGGGAAGCGCCGGGCCGCCGACTTGGACCGGCTCCAGTTGGCCGTGCTGACCTTCCGGTCGCACCTCGTGCACCACCAGTCTCGGGCGGCGGTTCGCCAACGCTACGACGTGGACTTCCTGCCCGATCTCGTGATCGAGAACTTCGTCGAGGAAATCGTCAACAGTTCGCTCAGCCAGCCGGGACGTCGACAGAAGGCTGTCCGGGCCGCACTGGTGCGGATCGCCGGCGATATGCGTGTGCGCATGGCCGAGGACATCGGGCTGGCGACCTCGAGGCTCAAGGACTCGACCGAGCGTGACGACCAGATCAAGCGGCAGGACGCGCGGGCGGGTTGGCATCAGCAGAACTATGTGGTGACGGGGCTGGTCGACACGTCGGGAGTGCTGGACAAGCTCAGCCAGAGCCCACACCTCCGCGAGCTGCACGAGGCCGCGTTGCGAGAGGTTGACGGACTGCTGAAGGCGGTCCGCATCAAGCGTCTGGGCTTGAAGGGGAGGCGCCCCCTTCCGGATGCCGCCTCCCTTCCCGACCCCCAGTACGTCAGGTCCAACTCGTGATCCACGCCTGCTATTTCGCCTGATCAGACGGCAGTATCTCCGGTATCGGTGTGGTCGGAATCTCCGACTCGGCATCGGGCAGCCCGAGGTATTTGCGGACTGCGGCGTTGTCACCGGTGGCGTCCGCGAGTCGGGCGGCGGCCTCGAAGGCACGGGCCTGGATGCGTTCGATCTCCGCTTGTGCGTCGTCGATCGGGTATCCGGCGTCGATCAGCATGCGGATGCCGGTCTCCACCGACAGGACGCCGGCACCGACGCCCTTGACTACTTCGTCCAGGACGGCGGCGCGGTCGGTCGGGGTGTGCGGCCCCCACATGAGGCGAGCCGGCAGCGACTCGCCCGCGGGCCATCCCTCGGCCTGACCGGCCTGGTGGAGGCGTTGCACCATGCGCAACAGGACGGCGTACTTGTGGGTTCGGGCCAGGCGCATGGCGGCGACCAGCGAGTCCAGCGGGCCGAGTGCGAGTTGCAGGGCGTAGCCGGACGGCAAAGCGGTCGGGTCGAGCGTTCCGAGGCCGGCGGCAGTGAGGCGGCTGTTCGCGGCGACCCGGTCGAGGATGTGGTCGACGCGGGCGCGCAGCTCGGCGAGCTGGGCGGAGGTGTCCAGGACCTCCATGCGCCCGTTGTCGGTGAGCTGCCAGACGGTCCCGGCCCTGACCTTGACTGGGAGGGGCTGACCGGTGGCGCGGTCGATGGGGAGCCGCGCCCCGGCCAGGCCGATGATCGGTGAGCCGGTGGTGGCTGAGGCTCCGGAGCTGTCGGTGTCGGTGGCGGACAGCTCGTCCAGGGCCTGGAGGACGGTGGCGACGGTGGGCTTGCCCCAGTGCTCTCCGCTGGCCGGGATGGAATTGGCGACGTGGATGAGGGGGATGAAGTCCACCATCAGGTCGAGGCGATCGAGGACTTCGCCGTCTGATCGGGCCCGGTAGGTGGCCTTGTGCATGGGTAGGTCGTAGAGGAAGTCGGTGTACTTGAGGTCGTCCAGCTCCCATTCGGCGTCAGTGAGGTAGCACGTCCACGGGGTCGGTCGACCCGGCGCCCATGGGTAGGTGCGCGTGATCACCCCCGTCTCCCCGTTGCGGGTGTCGCCCATGCTCAGGACCGGTTCACCGTCGTCGGCGTAGACGTAGTCACGTACTGCGCTGCCGTTCTTCGTGGTGTCGCGTCGAGTGGCGGGAGCGATCGGCCCGAGTTCGTAGGTGATGCGGCGGAGTCTGGCTTTCAGGCCGCGCCGCTTGTCCTCCGGCAGCTCCCAGGCCAGATGCACGCGCATGGGGAATTCAGCGCCATCCTGCTCGCCGTCCTCCGGCCACTCCGGGAAGTACAGTCCCGGATCCCACGTGCGCAGCAGGACGCGGCCCTTCGCCGGATCCCAGGCGAGGCTGTAGACCGCGTCGCCCAGCAGGATTGCGGTCCGCTCTGCCTGCTGGATACGCAGCGGCAGCAGCTCCTTCTCAGCCCATGCCCTCAGCCTGTCCTGAACGGCCAGGGCCAGGGCGGCCTCCTCCGTCGGCTCATCGTCGGTGTGCTCCGCGCCCGCGACCGTGATGGTCTGTTCGGAGCCGAGGAGGTAGCCGAGCGCGGTGTCGACCAGCTTCGAGGCGTCGCCGAGTTCGCGCCGCTCGGTTCCGGCTTCATCGTCCCCGGTGATCGCGGCGACCTGGCCGGCCTGGTTGGAGTCGTACGCGGCCAGCAGCCGGTAGGCGGACAGGCGCCGCAAGTCCTCGTCGGGAACCCAGGATGAGGTCAGCTCCCCCCAGGCGTTACGACCCGGTCGGCGCGGGTCGGCCATGACCGGCTTGTAGTCCAGCCAGCTCCAGACGTCAGTGATCAGCTCGCGCAGGCCCACGGTGCCCCTCCAGGCAGTCGGCCCCGCGCCGTAGCCAACACCCTACGTGCCTGCTACTCCGCCTCCAGCCCGTCCATAACGAAACGATAAATCTCAGCAGGGAGCCCCGCGACCTTTCATGCTCATTTCTGCACTTGAGCACTGGTGAAGCTACCCCGATCGATCGAATGACGGGGAGAAGTCACCCTCTCCAGTCAGGGTGACTCCGGTAGCCTTCATGGCATGGGAGGTGGGGCGTGACCACGGACGAGCTGAAGTTGGGCGAGGTAGTGACGCGGCGCGATCTGCACACGCGCTTCGGCGGTACCCCCCAAGGCGGCATCTCACCATCGACGCGTTCTCAGATGGTGATGGCCTTCGTCACCGAGCGACCTAACCCCGACGACTTCACGGGGTGGGGGGACGACGGAGTTTTCCACCTTTCAGGCGCTGGCATGCACGGCGACCAGGAGATGACGCGAGGAAACCTCGCACTGCTGCGCCACAAGGAACAGGGGCGCGCGGTGCACTTGTTCCACCAGCTTCGGAGACACTCAGACGAACCAGCTCGGCTCTACCGCCATCTAGGGCGCTTCGAGGTCGACTCTGAACAGCCTTACTACGTCGCGGACGCCCCAGATGCTAACGGCGATATGCGGACCGTGATCGTCTTCCGGCTGCGGCCGGTCGGAGCCACTGTCCCCGAGGGACCGCGCCTGCCGGTCACTCCGCTGACCGAAACACGCATCACCAGGGCGCCGGACTTCAGGCTGGCCAGTGTGCGCCGACAGCCCCAGGAAACCGCGGGAGACATCGTCAAACGCTTGACTTCGGACTACGGCAGCCACCTGAACGGTCTTGGGCACGAGGTCGTCACCGCACAGGTGCGCGTGAAGGGCGAAACCTCCGTTGCCCGTGTCGATCTTCTGGATGTCACCGAGAACAGACTGATCGAGGTGAAACACAGCGCCGCCCGGCAAGCAGTCCGGACGGCGATCGGCGCCCTCATGGATTACCGCCGCTTCTTCCACCCGACTCCCACCCTCACGCTGCTCGTACCTGCGGCGCCGAGAGAGGACCTGCTCGACCTCTGCGCGTCCCTGTGTATCGAGGTCGTATGGCCGAACCCTGAAGGAGGCTTCACGTCGACCCATGACTAACGGCTGAGGCAGTACGCGCACTGCAATGCGCCGCCGCCCCAGCCGCCGTCTGGTTACCACAGGGGTCCTAGTCGCTGTGAGTAACCGTCTGCCCTTGTCCAGCAAAGAACAGGAGCTACTCCATTATGTGCGAAAACAACGCCGTGCCCGAAGTCAGCAACGGCCACGACGCCACTGCGGCCCGAATCTACGGGCTCGCCCTGGTGGCCGGCGTGCTGCTGATCATCTTCGGGGACACCAGCCCGGTCGAAGCGTCGGGATTCGTCTCCCCGTTCCTGGTCATGTTCGAGCAGCGGCGGTAGCTAGCCGGTGGCGGTCGCTCCAGTGGTGCGACCGCCACCGTGCCCGAGGCAGATCACGCCGTCGGTTCCACGCATTACGGCCTCATTCCGGCCGCCTCCGCCACGGCCTCGTCGTAGCCAGGCGTGCCCGGGGCCGGAATCGAGGAATAAGCGGCGAGGAAGCCGCCCCGGTCGCCTGCGCTCTGCTCGTGCTCACCGAGCTAACCCATCGGTCGGCGCACTCCTTCTCGCTCGGACTGGAGTAGGCGGGCGGTGCGCCTTGGGCGATCTTCTGCCGTTGCAGGGCCAGTCCTTCGCTGCGCCCGAGCCGGTACGTCTCCCGTACGCGGTCGAGGTGGGCGGCGCGCCGCACCTCGCTCGTCGGCTTCCCCGCTCCGGCCGAACAGCCCATGAGGCACATCGTTGCGAGGGCGGCTGTGCACAGGGCTGTGGACCAACTCCCCCTGACCCTTATGATCGTGACGCTAGCAGCGGCCCGAGGCTCCAGACTGGGCTGGGCCGTTTCCTCTTGGGGCCGTTTCCGGCACCGGTGGGGGCGCGGGTCAACGGCGGCCGTCAAAGCGGTCATCGTCAATGTCCGTGGGCAGGGTGTCGAGTTGATCGGGGTCAGCCAATTCGGTCAAACCGTGCACGGCTGCGTCCATACGGTCCGGGGAGCCCATTCCTTCGACCCAGGTGACCATCTGGTCCTCCAGCTCGGTGTACTCGCCGACGTGACGGACGAGCTGCTGTTCGTAGAGCTGGGCCACGGGTGCTGCGCGCAGGCGCTTTCCGACCTTGGCGGTGACTTCCAGGATCATGGGCATGAGCAGGCCCTTGGTGACGCCCTCGCGGCGTAGCTGGTCCCATGCCTGGGTGACGATCTGCCTCGCCATGTCTCCGCCGTAGTTCTTCTCCACCACGATGGCGTCTGCCTTGAGTTCGAGGGCCAGTCGGCAGGCGGCAAGGCCCCAGTCGTTGGCGCCCATGGAGCCGGATCGGTCGGCGAGGACATAGAGCTGCCGGTCGAAGTCCCGGCCGACTCCGATCACGCCGGTTTCGTCGCCGACGGTGGACTCTCCGCCGGCGGGGTCGACAGCCACGACGATGCGCGCCATGTCGAGGCCGGAGAACTGGACGGCGTTGATCCTCGCGGTGTCGATCCACTCGCGCTTCCAGACGCCTCCTTCTGGCGGCCTCGGCTTCTGCATGTAGAGGGCGCCCCAGACTCGTTCGCCGACGCGCTTGCGGGTTCGGGCGTGGTGGGCGGCGTCGAATCGCTGGGGCCACAGCGGCTCGCCGGGTGCCCGGCCGAGCGGGTCATCGGGGCTGTCGGCAAGGGCTGGGAGGTCGATGACACGCCACGCGTCTCGCTCGGTGGCGAGGATGCGCCCGGCCAGATCGTCCTCGTGCCAGCGCGTCTGGATCAGGCAGATGGCTCCGGTCGGTTCGAGTCGGGTCTGTATTACGGAGGTCCACCAGTCCCAGGCGCGTTTGCGCATCGTCGGCGAGTCCGCGTCGGCCATGTCCTTGACCGGGTCGTCCACGATGGCGATGTGAGCACCGCGTCCGGTAAGGCCGCCTCCGATGCCCGCAGCGAGAAGCCCGCCTTCGCCGCCGACGATGTCGAAGCGGTTGGCGGCCTTGCTACCGGGCGCGAGCTGGATGCCGAGGTCGTCGCCCCAGGTGTAGATGGCGTCCCTGATCCACCGGCCGTGGTCGTCGGCCAGGTCGGCGGAGTAGCTGGCGATCATCATGCGATGGCCGGGGTTGCGCCGCAGGTACCAGAGCGGAGCCCAGCGCGAGGCGCGTCGGCTCTTGCCGTGCCGTGGGGGCATCGTGAGCATGACCCGGTCGCACCGGCCCTCGGCCATGTCGATGAACGCGCGGTCGATCAGGTCCAGGTGCGGTGCCTGCATCTCTCGCCCTCCGGTGAGGACGGCGGCGAGGGCGCCTGGCGAGCGGTCCATGGCCAACTGACGCTCCGCGCGTGCCAGCTCGGCCCGCAGCGTCGGGGAGGCGGACCGGGCGATGGCACGGCGTTGGGCTGGCGGCAGCGTCTTGTAGTGGGCGATGACGCTCTCGTTGTCCCGGGGCCTCATTCGGCGTCCGGGTCGGTCAGCGCGATCAGCGCGTCGAGTTCGTCAGCGGTGACGTTCTCGATCTGCACCGGCCCCCCGTCAGGGCCGGACAGCTCCGTCCTGACGGGCATGTCGAGGCCGAGCAGCCGGGCGCGCCGCTCCATGATCCGCAGGGTTCGGTCGATGGCCGCGAGGTCCTGGTCCCGGACCGCCTTCTTGTACGCCACGAAGAACAGCCGGTCGAGGCGGTCGGCCTCAAGTGCGCGCAGCTCGTCAACGTCGTCGTTCAGCTCGGCGCGGCGGTCGGCGAGTGCGGCACGGACGTCACGGCAGGCGGCGTGGATCAGGGCCTCGTCGGTGGGCGGGTCCTGGTTCTTGCGGTACCGCTCGATGCCGTAGCCCTGGGGGTAGGCGATGCCATCGGAGTTGGCGGTTGGGTCGGCGGCGAGCTTGCGGGCGATCGTGAGCCAGTCCACGCCGGCGAGTCGTAGGTCGATGGCGTCCGAGCGGCGGCGCGCGATGGCCGCACGCGCAGCTTTGTCGGGGCGTCCCACGGCGGGGGTCCTCCACAGCTCGGGTGCGCCCCCGCGCCCGCCACCATGATCGCACTGTGCGCTTGCCTTCTTCGCCCAGCGACCGGACTCAAGAATCGAACACTCGTTGTGCGTGCGCTACGACGCCCCCAGTTCGGCTGCACACCCCGCAAGCCCCATGCTGTTGACTTGCTGAGCAAAACCGGCACCTCACTACACCTGTCACAGCAAGTCGTTTCAGAGATCCTGCGCAGAGTGACGGGAGTCCGGGAGGTCGAGCTCCCGTCGCCTGCGCTCCAGCATCTCGCCTCCGCAGGCGCGGTTGTCGGGGAACACCAAGTTTTACAGCCAATGGCTCCAGTACCATCGGCTTTGGGTGGGGGCCCAGTCGTGTACGACAGACTGAGTGTGCGGTGAGGCATCCCCCGAATCTGGGGTGCTCGGCTGGATCTCTGGGACGACTGCACTCCGAGGAACGCTCGTAACGGGGAAGCAGGGCTGGATCCACCAATGACGTACGACATCGCGGCCCCTGAGCCCGCGGGAATGGTGGCTTCGCTCAGCTCCCTGGGGTACTCGCTGCCGGCGGCCATCGCCGACCTCGTGGACAACAGCATCTCGGTTGAAGCCCGGAACATCGACGTCGAGTTCGCCTGGGCAGGACGGGACTCATGGATCGCGGTGGTCGACGACGGATGGGGTATGACCGCTGAGGAGCTCGTCACGGCCATGACCGTGGCTGCTCGGGGGCCCGCGACGTCGCGCTCCTCCACGGATCTGGGCCGCTTCGGCGTCGGACTGAAGTCGGCCTCGTTCTCGCAGTCGAGGCAGCTCACCGTGGCCACAGCCAAGGCCCGTGGGGCATGGCACACACGGACCTGGGACCTCGATGTTGTCGAGGAGACCGGCGAGTGGCGCCTGCTCCATGGAGCCGACGACGCCACGACAGCCGTGCTGGACAGGGTCCGGACTGCAGTCGGCCACGGCACGATCGTTCTCTGGCGGCGGCTCAACGGCTACCACGGCGGTGATGTCAGCGAGGACGACGAGCGCACACAGAAGCAGTTCTACGCCGAGGCGGCCCGCACGGAGTCGCACCTCGGAATGGTCTTCGCGCGCTTCCTCACGGGGAGCCGACGCCGGAACCTGCGAGTTTCCGGGACTCCGGTGGAACCCTGGGATCCGTTCATGGGCAACCACCCCTCGATCCAGCGGCTCCCCATGGAGGAACTGCCTCTCGGTGGCAGTTCGGTACGAGTCGAGGCGTTCATCCTCCCCAGCGCCCACCGGCTCACGCCGGAGGAGTACGGCAGGGCCGCAGGACCGCAGGGGTGGCTCGACCAACAGGGCTTCTACGTCTACCGCCGGAACCGCCTGATCCTGGCGGGCGACTGGCTGGGGCAGCGAGGTATGCGCCGCGAGGAGAAGTACAACCTGGCCCGCATCGCCGTCGACATCCCGGCGGAGACGGACGCCGAGTGGGGCGTCGACGTGAGGAAGTCGAGCGTCGTTCCGCCCGTCGGTCTGCGTCCGCACCTCCACCGGATCGCGCGGCGGGCTCGGGCGAAGGCCGCAGACGTGCTGCGGCACCGCGGACAGGTCGCTGCGCGTACCCACGGTGATCCTCTGTCCTACGCGTGGAACGTGCGCCGACCGGACGGCAGGGTCACCTGCAAGATCAACCGCAGCCACCCACTGGTCCAGGCTGCTCTGAGACCTGGCGGCAACAGCACTGCAGACGTACGGGCATTGATCCGGCTCTTGGAGGAGACAGTGCCTGTGGCTGCCCTCCGCGTGATGCACGAAACGGACACCAGCGACGACCCGGAACCATTCGGTGGACCCGGGCCCGCCGACGAGGCGGCGACGGAGGTCGCCCAGCGAATCTACGAGTCGCTCGTCTCGGGAGGTCGCTCGCCCGCAGCCGCGCGCGAGAGGTTGCGGACCATGCCTCCCTTCGACCAACTACAGGGATTCTGGAGCGGATGAGCCCGGAGCCGTTGTCGGTGCTCGCCCCTACCCTGCTCGATACCGTCTACGTCCCGCTGGAGGTCCCACGTGAGCGCCGTTCCCGACGACCCCATGGCCAAGGCCAAGCGCCTGGTTCTCGGGTTTCTGCCGCAGGACCGTCAGCCGAAGACAGAGGAGGTACAGAACGCGGTCAACGCCATCTTCGGAATGCTGGCCGCACAGGGAGAATCCCTGGACCGGGACCAGCTGGCCAAGGAGATCGAGGCCATGACTGCCGTTTTCCAGGAGCGATCCTCGGGCCTCACGGACTCCAAGGGCCACGAGCCGTGGCTGCCGGAGGCGAAGAACGACCGGGACTGGGACTTCTGGGAGCGGTACCGGCGCTACCTCGAGGACGTGGTGAGCCTTCCGCCGTGGGTCGTGAGGCGGCTGGACCAGAGCTCCGACGAGGTGTTGAGCCAGCTGGAGGATCCACGCCGCCCCGGTTCCTGGAGCCGCAAGGGGCTCGTGATCGGTCAGGTGCAGTCGGGCAAGACCGGCCAGTACATCGGGCTCGCAGCCAAGGCCGTTGATGCCGGCTACCGGCTCATCGTGGTGCTCGCCGGCATCCACGACGACCTCCGCAGCCAGACACAGCTACGGGTCGACGAGGGACTCCTGGGTTTCGACACCCAGCACTACAGGCGGTCCAACGAGGTCGGCAAGTCCCGACTCATCGGCGCGGGCCGGATGCCGGGAGCGAAAAAGCTCGACATCGCCTCGCCGACGAACAGCACCGCGAAGGGAGATTTCGGCAAGAAGACGGCTTCCCACACCAACTTCCCTCTCGGGAGTTTCCCCGTCGTGCTCGTCGTCAAGAAGCACTGGAAGCTTCTCGAGTACGTGCGTAACTGGGTGATCGACGTTCACGGGACCGAGGACGAGAACGGCAAGAAGGTCGTTAAGGATCTTCCCTTGCTCGTCATCGACGACGAGGCCGACAACGCCTCGATCGACACGACCAAGGACGACGACGCGGACCCGACGAAGACCAACGCCGCGATACGTGACCTCGTCAACGCGTTCGACCAGTCCGCGTACGTGGGATACACGGCCACACCGTTCGCCAACATCTACATCAACCCGGAGGCGAACAACGAGAAGGTCGGGGAGGATCTCTTTCCGGCAAGCTTCATCCGCAGCCTTCCTTCACCCTCCAACTACCTTGGCCCCGAGCGGGTCTTCGGCCTCCAGGTCGACGACGATGACGAGGAGGACACGCCGCCTCTGCCGTTGGTGCGTCACGTGAAGGACGCCGAGATCTGGCTGCCCGCCAAGCACAAGTCGGGCCATGTTCCCGGCGCCGAGCTGCCTGCGTCCCTGCGCGAGGCCATCTCCTCGTTCGTGCTCGCCTGCGCGGCTCGGCGGGCCAGGGGGCAGACGAAGGTGCACAACTCGATGCTGGTGCACGTCACCCGTTTCACCTCGGTGCAGGGGCTGGTGCGGGACCAGGTTGACGACCATCTGCGGCTCCTCGTCGACACGCTCCGGGACCGGTACGGGAAGGGCCCCGCGCTCCGCGAGGAACTCCGGGGGCTCTGGGAGCGGGAATTCGTCCCCACCACGGAACAGTTCCCGATCGACGAGGCCGAGCGCCTCTCGTGGGATCAGGTTTCGGCGGAACTCATGGACGCCATCCGGAAGATCCAGGTCAAAGCGGTGAACGGCACGTCCAAGGACGCGCTTGACTACTATTTGAGCCGCAAGGATGGACTCTCCGTGATCGCTGTCGGAGGGCAGAAACTCTCCCGCGGCCTCACTTTGGAAGGTCTGACGGTCAGCTACTACCTGCGCTGGTCGAAGTCATACGACGCGCTCCTCCAGATGGGGCGTTGGTTCGGGTACCGGCCAAAGCACGAGGACCTGTGCCGTCTGTACACGACCCCCGAGCTTCAGGACGCCTACGTGGAGGTCACGGCCGCCACCGACGAACTGCGCCGGGAAGTAGAGGAGATGGCCACGCTCGGCCTCGAACCGACGGCGTTCGGACTGAAGGTGCGGTCCTCGTCACTGGGCCTGACAGTGACGGCGCCCAACAAGATGCGCAAGGGCAAGAAGATCCTTCTCAGCTACTCTGGCGAAGGGCCGGAAACAGTGATCTTCAAGCTCGACGATCGGACCGTCGCTCACAACTTCAGGCTCCTTGAGGGCTTCGTCCGACGACTCGACAGCGCGGAGGGTCTCAAGGCGACGCCCAAGGGCGGCAACGTGCAGTGGGAGGGTGTCTCTCCCGGACTGGTCTCCGAGTTTCTCTCCGACTACGAGACCGACCCCATGGCGCAGCGGGTCCGGCCGAGGCTCATTGCCAAGTACATCGACCAGTGCGCGAAGGTGGGAGAACTGGTCGACTGGACGGTCGTTCTGGTCAGCAGCATGACGTCCAAGTGGCCGCAGGAGATCGCCGGACACACCGTCGGTGCTGTGAAGCGAGCCGCGCTCAAGGACGACTTCGAGAGCGAGGGCAGGTACACGATCCGCCGGGTCATCAGCCCTCAGGACGAGCTGATCGGTCTCGACCCGATCCAGGAGGAGAGGGCACGCGAAGCCGCGCGAAAGGCTGCGGAGGAGGCGGAGAAGGCGGCGCCCCCGCAGAACCCATCGGGCACGTACATCCGGAGGCAGCGCCGCCCCGACCAGGGCCTGCTGCTGATCTACCCCGTCATGCCCGTCAACAAGGACGGCGTCGGGGTGTCGACCACACCTCTCGTGGGCTTCCAGGTGAGCCTCCCTCACTCGAAGCACCAGTCCAAGACCGAGTACGTCGCCAACACCGTCTGGCTCCAAGACGACATCTACTCGATCGTCGAGGAGGACGAGGCGTGACCGTCACGGAGGACGCATGGCACGAACTGGAGAGCCCCCAGGATGCACCGGGGCGTTCCAGCCTCCGTCTGTACCCGGAGTCCCCGCTCGACATCTTCCTCTCCGTCTCCCACCCAGGCCGGCAGCGCATGCTGGTCCTCCGAGCGGACGCCCGCTCCGCCGACCCGATCGTGCGGTCGGTGGGTCGCCTCCCCAAGGCGGCCGGGATCGAGATGAACCTGAGCGCGGTGTCCCGGGTCGAGTACGAGCTCCAGGTGATCCTCACCGCGGACGAACTCCGTGAAGTCTTCAACCCTCTTGTCAGCGACGTCGCCGACACGGTGAGGGCCGCTCCGGCCGCCGCCGATGCTCTGGCGGCGGCGGTGGACAGGTTTGGGAGATGGCAGGACCTCCTCCGTGCCGTCAGCAGGGACGGGCTGAGCGCCGAGGCACGCCGAGGGCTCTACGGCGAACTCCTGGTACTCGGCGACGTCCTCCTGGCTTCGCTGGCCCAGACCTCGGCCGTGGAAGCATGGACCGGTCCCATGGGAACCAACCAGGACTTCCAGCTCCCCGCGGTTGCGATCGAGACCAAGGCCAGCGTCGCGAAGCGCCCACGGAGTATCCGGATTGAGGTTCCCCCTGTCGGCCGGACAGCTTGATACTGGGACGGATGGTCCCGGAGGAAGCAGTCACAGGTAGTGAGTAGCAAGAGCAACATGGGTAAGCGGTACACGGCCGAGTTCAAGCGGGACGCG
>NZ_JAFFZS010000069.1 GCF_016921115.1 Streptomyces actuosus | reverse complement strand
GCAACCGGATACTTCTTCTGCGAGGACACGACACCCCTGCCCGGCCGAACGGAAACGACAAGGGGAGCCTGCCCGACCCTCAACTCCACCAACCAGAACAATACTTAGCCGCAACAATCTACTAGTGTGGAGGCCAGTTTGTCCCACAGTTCCTGCCGGTTGCGGTCCCAGAACAGCCAAAAATAGAGAATGAAGAATGTGAAGGTCGCGAGAATTGCAACGATCGGCTTCGCGATGAATTCACGAAAGAACATCCGCCAGAACCGAGTAGTGCGCGGTTCACCGATGTGGACCACTCTCATTTGGAGTAGCTGCTTTGCAGGCGTCTGACCCTGTGGGAACAGGAAGAGCGCCCAAATGAGCCATCCGATCCCTGCGGTGAAGACAAACAGAACTCCCTCCAACAGATATCCACCAAATCGAAGACCGATGGTGGACAAGGGGAGTCCTTTGGGAAGGAAGAGGACCTGCCCACAGAACTGACAGGAAAGTTCTCCTGTTGTCGCCTGCCCACATGCAGGACAAGCGGCAGGCGCCGCCGGAGGGGGTGCGTAGCCCGGTCGGCTGGGCCATTGGACTGACTCGGGCTGTTTGTCATCCTTCCGGTCTTCTATGTCGCGATCTGGATTCTCAACCATAAGCGACCTCTCCTCAAGGTGTCAGGTCGTCATGAGGTGAGCGAGACAGGGGCCATGTCTTGACGGCGAGTTGCTTGTCTCGGGGCTGTTACTTAGATGTCGTACCGGCGTGAGGCGGGCCAGAGACGCGGGGGCACCGAGAGCCCTGGTGCCCGGTTTCAGGACCAAACTGCCCCGGGGACCGTCAACAGAATGGAGCACCTGGCGCGTTGGCCCAGAAGGAGAGGAACGACCAAGTCTGGGCTCCGATGCGCCCGTCGACGACGATGTCGGCACATCGCTGGAAGTCTTTTGTTGCGGATTGTGTGACCCGGCCGAAGTCGCCGTCCTCGTCCAGGCCAGCGCCTATGGCCTGATTCAGGTAGCACTGGGCTTGTTGGACTGCTGGCCCGGATGACCCAACGTGAAGGCTCGGTCGGCTATCAGTGTAGTTGCATACGTCGTCCGGTCCTTGGGCCACGAAGCTTGTTGGACTCTTCAACTTGTGCGGGGCCTGAGTGCTGGTCACATCGGCGGTCGCAGAAACGCTGTGCGATGCCGCTACAGCCGGTGCTCCTGCAAGGGAAATTGGAAGAGCCAGGGCCGCTGCGGCGGTGAGCAGACGTCGCATCCTGATCACCTCCAGGGAGGGTGCCCTTTTCTCATCGTGCGCTTCCCTCACCCGGGCTGCATCTCGGGGAGGGCTGTCGGCGCCGCGGTGCATGCCCACCGCACCGGATGCGGCTCCACTCGTGTTGGACGACACTCTGCATGTTGATGAAGCATCGGGTTCGCGGCATGCGCGATGAGCATGATTTGTGATCTTGTTGGGCAGTCTGTGCCTGCTTTGTGCACGACGACAGCGTGTGCACGAAGGACCTGGATGCCGTACGCCTCAGCCTGGATCCACCGCGCGATGACCGGCCTGTGGATGGAGAAATAGGAAGAGGTGCCCGCTGACCTGCGATAATGGGAGTTCCTACGCTTCCATCAGCCGCACACAGCAAGGCACCTCTGAAGTGAAAGTCTCCCACAGACCCGCGGAGCTGTTCGCCGCGTTCGACGACCCCGACCTGATCGCACATGCCGGGCTGGTCCCCACGATCCGGCTGGCCGAGCGGTGCGGGCTGGCCGCTCTGGTGGCCGCGAAGGTGAAGCTGACCGGCGCGAAGAACGGCGCCGGTACAGCCGCCGAGACGAAGACCATGAGCATCGTGGGCGGGATGGTCGCCGGGGCGGACAGCATCGATGACCTGGACGTGCTGCGCCACGGCGGCCTGCCGCGCCTGCTCGGCGGGGTGCGCGCGCCGTCCACGCTGGGGTCGTTCCTGCGCGCGTTCACCTGGGGGCACGTGCGCCAACTGGAGTCCGCCGCACGCGCGTTCACCTGCAATCTTGCCGCGCACACCGGCCTGGTCCCCACCGCGGACGAGGTGGTGTTCGTCGACATCGACTCCAAGGTCAAGCAGGTCTACGGCCCGGCCAAGCAGGGCGCTTCCTTCGGCTACACCAAGCAGCGTGGCCTGCACTTCCAGATCGTGACGGTCAAGACATCCACCTGCACGCCGGTGATCGTGGCGACGAGGCTGCGCAAGGGCTCGGCAGGCTCGGGCAAGGGGGCGGCGAGTCCGCTGCGCGAGGCGCTGGCCACGGTGCGGGCGATGGGCATCACCGCGCAGATCATCGTCCGCGCCGACTCCGCTTACTTCTCCCACAAGGTCGTCGACGTCTGCCGCAAGGCCGACGCACGCTTCTCCCTCGCCGTCGCGGTCAGGAAGAAGATCCGCGAGGCCATCGCCGCCATCCCCGAAGACGCCTGGACACCGATCATGTACGCCGCCGCCGTCTGGGACACCGAGGAGGAACGCTGGATCTCCGACGCCGAGATCACCGAAGTCCCCTTCACCGCGTTCACCAGCAAGAAGAAGGCGTTCCACACCACCGCCCGGCTGATCGTGCGACGCGTGAAACGCCTGAACCCCAAGAGCGTGCCCGAGGGGCAGGCCGAGCTGTTCGGCGTCTGGCGCCACCACGTCATCTTCACCGACAGCCCCTTCGTCCTGGCCCAGGCCGAACCCATGCACCGCGAACACGCCGTCGTGGAGCAGGTCTTCGCCGATCTGGAAGACTCCGCGCTCGCCCACCTGCCATCGGGGAAGTTCACCGCGAACGCCGCCTGGCTCACCCTCGCCGCCACCGCCTACAACCTCACCCGCGCCGCCGGCCACCTCGCCTCCGTCTTCCACGCCCGGGCACGGACCGGCACCATCCGCCGCCACCTGATCAACATCCCCGCCCGGATCGCCATCGGCGCCCGCCGCCTCACCCTCCACCTGCCCCAACGCTGGCGCTGGCAGGACGACTTCACCGACCTGTGGACCGCCACCGGACAGCGCATGATCACCTGACCCGCGCGACCGCCCTGCCCGCCCACGACCCGGAAGAACCTCGGAGACCCCGCACCGGACGGCCACCCGGCGATCACCGCTGCCCGCACCCCGAAGAAACCCCCAGAACCCGCCGATGCCCGTGATCAGAATTCACGCGGTGGATCGAGGCTCAGTAGGCTTGTGCGTCGAACAAAGGAGCGCTGCGCATGAGCTTTCGCCTGAAGGCGATCACCCGTGAGGATCATCTGGCGTTCGTCCGGGCCCGGCCGTCGGTGAGCCACATGCAGGTTCCCTCGTGGGGAGATGTGAAGCCGGACTGGCGGGCGGAGAGCCTGGGCTGGTTCGACGAGAGCGACTGTCTCGTCGGCGTGGGGCTGGTATTGCTGCGGCCGTTGCCCAAGCTGAAGCGGTACCTCGCCTACCTTCCCGAGGGTCCGGTCATCGACTGGGCTGCGCCGGATCTTCAGCGGTGGCTTGAGCCGTTGCTCGCGTACTTGAAGGAGCAGGGGGCGTTCTCGGTGAAGATGGGGCCGCCCGTGGTGGCCCGCCGCTGGAGTGCCGAGGCGGTGAAGGCGGCGATCGCCGATCCGCAGGCGGGGCGGCTGCGGGATGTGGAGGCGAGCGTGCACGAGCCGCGGGCCTTCGACATCGCCGACCGGCTGCGCCGGATGGGCTGGCAGCAGACCGAGCCCGGAGGTGAGGACGGCTTCGCCGCGGGCCAGCCGCGCTACGTGTTCCAAGTGCCCTTCGCCGGGCGGTCCCTGGACGAGATCCACCGGGGCCTGAACCAGCAGTGGCGCCGCAACATCAAGAAGGCGGAGAAGGCCGGCGTCAAGGTTGTCCAAGGCGAATACGAAGACCTGCCCGCCTTCTACACCATCTACGTGGAAACCGCCGAGCGGGACCGGTTCATTCCCCGCCCGCTGGCCTACTTCCAGCGGATGTGGACCGCGCTGACAGCTGAGGACCCCGACCGCATGCGCCTCTACCTCGCCCACCACGAGGGCGAGGTGCTCGCGGCGGCCACGATGCTGATGGTCGGCGAGCACGTCTGGTACTCCTACGGCGCCTCCACCAGCCGCAAGCGCGAAGTCCAGCCGAACAACGCCATCCAGTGGCGGATGATGACCGATGCCCACGCGCTCGGCGCCGGTGTCTACGACTTCCGCGGCATCACCGACACCCTGGAGGAGAGCAACCACCTGCTGGGACTGCTGCGGTTCAAGTCCGGCACCGGCGGCGAGGCCGTCGAATACCTCGGCGAGTGGGACTTCCCGCTCAACAAGGCGCTGCACAAGGCCCTCGACCTCTACATGTCCCGACGCTGAGCCTGCGGCCTCTCCGTGCTGATCGTCGACACCGATGCGGTGAGCGTGGAACGCCAGCTGCAGACCGGCCGGTTGACCTGCCCGGCCTGCAGTGCGGTCCTCACACCCTGGGGGCACGGGCGGCCGCGGGAAGTACGCGGTGATCTCGGAGCCCGTCTGTTCGTGCGTCCTCGACGGTCACGGTGCGCGGGCTGCGGTGTCACGCACGTGCTGCTTCCGGACGCGATCTGGCCGCGGCGGGCGGATGCGGCTGAGGTGATCGGGGCCGGGCTGGAGATAGCGGCCCAGGGGATGGGCCACCGCCAGGTCGCCGCGCATCTGGGCCGGGCTGAGGGCACGGTCCGCGGCTGGATCCGTCGCTTTTGCGGGCGGTCCGAGGAAGTTCGCCGGTACTTCACCGTCGCCCTGGTCGCGCTCGCCGACGACCCGGTCATGCCCGATCCGTCCGGCACTGCGATCGGAGATGCCGTCTCGGCCGTCGTGGCCGCCCATCGGGCGGCCACGATGAAGTGGCCCGACGTGAACACCGTGTCGCGGTGGGAGTTCGCCGGCCGGGCGATAGCAGGACGGGTTCTGGCCTGCCAAGCTTCCTGCTAGTTGATCAACACGGGCCGCCCCTGGGCGGCGATCGGAGGCGCCGGGAGTCTTGATCGTGTCCGTCCGCGAGGAGACGGAGACGGTTCGAGATGCGAGGTGAGCCCGCGCATGGCAATGAGTGAGGACGAGGACCGCCGCCGGGAGGAGAAGGCCCGGCAGGTCGGCCTGTTCCGCTATTCCCTGATTCAGGACCTGCTCGACCCTGCCCTGACGACCCGCGAACGCGGCCGTCTGGCAAGGGAGTTGGCTGCTCAGGAGCATACGGATCCGTTCGGCCGGCAAGTACGGCTCTCGCGGGGCACGATCGACCGGTGGGCCCGCGACTACCGCGGCGGCGGGTTCGCTGCGCTGGTCCCCGAGCCGCGCAAGGCCGTTCCCCGGACGCCGCCGGAGGTTCTGGAGCTGGCGGCCGCGCTCAAGCGGGAGAACCCGGCCCGCACGGCCGCGCAGATCCAGCGGATCCTGCGGACCACGCAGGGCTGGTCGCCCACAGACCGGACCCTTCAGCGGCACTTCGTCAACGCCGGGCTGACCGGTCCCGGCGGGGGCGATCGAAGCGTGTTCGGCCGGTTCGAGGCGACCCACGGCAACGAACTGTGGTGAGGCGTCCCCAAGTACCGTGCCAGCCTGGTCGATCCCTACCGCGAGCACCTGCGCAAACGCCGAAGTGAAGACCCCGGCGTCCCCGTCCAGAACCTCTTCGAAGAGATCAAAGCCCTCGGCTTCACGGGCTGCCTGAACCTTCTGCACAAGTACATCAACCAAGGCCGCGCGGACGCCGACCGCAGCCACATCTCGCCACGCCGGCTCGCCCGGATGCTGCTGACCAGACCCGACAACCTCAAGCCCGAGCATCACGAGCTCCTGGCCAGGCTCACCGCCGCCTGCCCCGAGATGACCCAACTGGCCGCAGAAATCAGAGACTTCGCCCCGCTCCTTACGCCACACACCGACAACGCCGATGCGCTCACGCGCTGGATCGCCCAGGTCCGAACAGCCGACCTGCCCTACCTACACGCCTTCGCCCGGGGCCTGGACCGGGACATCGACGCCGTGATCGCCGCCCTCACACTTCCGTACAGCAACGGCCCCACCGAGGGCGTCAACACCAAGACCAAACGGATCGCACGCCAGATGCACGGACGAGCAGGCTTCACCCTGCTCCGGCACCGCATCCTCCTCGGATAACAGCACGCTCCGTCACCACCGAATGTAAGACAGGGCCGCTCGTTTGACAGACCCTCCCCCTGGGTATGCCCGTCATCCCAGGTCAGACATAACGAACCCGACGCTCGCCCGGCTCCCTTATCCGGAACCACGGAACCCGTCCGTGAACCAACTCAACCACCTTCCGTGGCAAGTTTCTCCATTTTTTCGGCGTACTTCAGCATCGCGTTCACCGTTCCAGTAGCCAAAGAGATATTGTAATTTGAGTCGGGAAATGAGTACGCTTCCACGTAAACATGGCCGCGAGCGCCCCCCGCAATGATCTCACGGTTACCGAAGATGAAGAATCCTTGCCGCGTCCCGTAAGTTGAGCCTCCGTATTGCTTCTTCAATACAGAAATGCGCTGATCGGCCTGACGGGCTGCATCTGCTGCACTTTTGTACGTCTCGAAGTGAGCACTAGGCCCATCGAACCCCTCGAAGGGATCGTTCTCCGGAGGCCAATCGAGAACGAGAGCTACCGCGTCTACGCGCGGCGCCGCGTCACTAATGCGCACATCCTTGAAACCTTTGGCCTGGAGTCCGCCAGCGAGCTGTTCCGTGAAAGGCCCCTTGCGGATCAGTTCCGCTAAGTAGTCTGCGTTGACTCTCTTGACGGAAACTTCGGAGGCGGGCTGAGGTTCGGGACTTTCAGCAAGGATCGGCAGGATGCTAATGGCTGCCAAGAAAGATGCGGACAAGAGTCCCAAGCGCGTGCGCAATGACGCGGGGAGCCGTATCGCCACTCCAGCCACCGCGCCGGCTGCAAGGAAAAGTACGCTGAGGCGCAGCAACCTCGACTCAATGCCAATGGTCAAGAAGACCACCATCACCACAGCAGCCAAGGCAAGGCCAACGGTTAACACAGTGCCCCAATGGCTCTGCCTAGGCTCGGGAGACCCACCCTCACTTGCAGCACTCATTCTTGGCCCCCTCGTCGGCTACGGCCCCGCCCAGTCATCACTACCCGCCAACAAGGTGTCCCATCGACTAACCGTGTCGCCACCCCGCGCTCACATTTGCACATGCAGCGAACAAAGCCCGTCCGTCTCTGGTCAGACTCGGCCGATGAGCGACCGGCTTAGTTCAGAAAAGACTGAGTCGCCCTTGCGCTTGATCGACTTCACTGCGGGGGTCCCGAAGTACTCGACGACGGATCCCTTGACGACCTCGCGGATTACTGGCGGGACGGGGCTATTCCAACCATGCACTATTCCCCTCGATATAGGGAATCGTCTCCGGGCCGACGTGGGCGGGGTCATGCTGGTGGCGGTGGCGGACTCTGAGGGCTGTCGGTGGCGCGGCGGCGCTTGAGGTGCGAGTACAGGCGTGGAGCGCCCCACGCCCCGGCGCCACCCGCAACGCACCCGATAACGGCCCTGAAGACATCGCCGGCGTCAGAGGCGTCCGCCAGAACCGCCACAATCACCGATACCGAAGCGGCCCATGTGCATGCCGAGACCATCCGGTCACGGTCGATACGCGACCGTCCCATCGGGATCCCACGGTATGGGGCCACGATGCCGATGGCAATTAAGGCCGCCGCGGCCGCCATCAGTCCCGCGACCGCTCCCCTCGACCACCCGTGCGAGGCGATGTGGCGCGCATTGGTGTAGGCGATTGCCATGGAAATCGCGAGCAGCGCAGCCCCGCCAAGCCATCGAATTCCCTTGCGCGGCCCGATGTCAGGATGCACCGCTGCAGCGAGGCAGAGCCACACGACAACCACGAAGAGGGCCGCTGCTTTCGTGTCGTCCGGTGTATTGGGTTCGCCCAGCTCAACGAGCCCGGAGAGGCCATAGAACACAGCGAGAGCTACGAGAGCACCGGCCGCGTACCTCCGGATGCGTGCCCGGCGCGCGGCGCGCAGGCGTTCGGGCAGGCCCGTGGGCATGGGCAGCGACGGGCGGTCATGGCCGAGCTGCGCGTAGTACCCGTCCGTTTCGACCGATGCGAGGCCCAGCGCGCCGACCACGAGCAGGCACAGCAATGGCAGGATCCACAACCAGGCCGACGAGCTGGTGAGCCAATGCCACTAACGGACTGGATGTGAGATGACCCCCGGGATGTGGACACACCTGAGAATGGATCTTGTAGGTCCAGGAAGGTGTAGATCCACATGGCAAGGCCCTCGAAGTACAACGCAGAGTTCCGGTCCGACGCGGTGGCGTTGTGGCGGGCCTCGGCCGGCAGGCGGACGTTCAGGGACGTCGCCGCCGATCTGAACATCAACCCCGAAACGCTGTGCACGTGGGTGCGCGACGCCGAGGCCGGTACGGCTCCCGGCCGCGGGACGGAGGCAGAGGGCGTCCAGGCGGAGCTGGCCCGGCTGCGGGCGGAGACCGCCCGGCTGCTGAAGGCCGAGAAGGAATGGCAGCTCGAGCGGGAGATCCTGCGCCGGGCGGCCGCCTATTTCGCGAAGGAGATGAAGTGAAGACCCGCCGCTGGGACTTCGTCTCCGCCCACGCCGAGACCTTCGGCGTCCAGCGGATATGCCGGGTCATTGAGGTCTCCCGCTCCGGCTACTACCGGTGGCTCGCCGGCGCGGAGGCCCGCGCAGAGCGGCAGGCCGCCGACGACGCCCTGGCCGCGGAGATCCGCGAGATCCACGCCGAGCACAAGGGAACGTACGGGATCCGCCGCGTCCACGCCGAACTGCGCGGCTTCGGGCATACCGTCAACCGCAAGCGCGTCGAGCGCCTGATGCGCAAGCACGGGATCGAGGGCCGCCACCTGCGGCGGCGCAAGCGCACCACCGTCCCCGACCGGCTCGCGCCGCCTGCCCCGGACCTCGTCCAGCGCCGGTTCACTGCCGGGCGGCTGGACGAGAAGTGGTGCGGCGACATCACATACGTGCAGGTCGGCGGCACGTGGCTGTATCTCGCCTGCGTCCTGGACATCTGCTCACGCCGGGTGCTCGGCTGGTCGATGGCCCCGCACATGCGATCCGAACTGGTCATCGACGCCCTGAAGACGGCGGTGGCGACCCGCGGTGGCAGTGTGAACGGGGTGATCTTCCACGCGGACCGCGGTTCGCAATACACCTCCGCCGCGTTCGCGCAGGTCTGCGACAGTTTCAAGATCCGCAGGAGCATGGGCAGGGTCGGGTCGAGCTACGACAACGCCCTCGCCGAGAGTTTCTGGCAGGGACTCAAGAGAGAAACGATGCACCAGAGACTGTTCTCGACAATGCGTCAGGCGAGGCTGGAGATCTTCCAGTGGCTGACGTACTACAACGCCCGCCGACGCCACAGCGCCCTCAACTACCTCTCGCCCGTCGAGTTCGAACAACAGCACCAGAGAGAACGTAGACTCACACTCGCAGCATGAACCCCTGTGTCCACACTCCGGGGGTCACCTCAGCCCGGTGGGTACCCTCAGCCAGGAGCATGGCGATACGGGCCCGTTCATCGCCGATGGCGTGTGCCGCAGCCGTGCCACGCTCGTGCAGGGTCGGCCAGGCGCCAGGGAACCCAATGATCTCGTACAGCTCCGCCAGACTGGCGACGAGCCGCCAGCATGTCCCATAGTCCTCATTGCTGAAGGAATGGTGCACCTGCACTTCGGCCGCGGCGCACATTGCACTGGCCCTGCCGTATTGCGCGCCTGCGACAATATCCTCGACCTGGCGCAGCCTCAGCGCCGACAGCCTGCGGGCAGTCGCGACGACCTCTGCAGGATCCTCCGCCGCCAGTTCCTGAGCGAACTCCCGGAGCAGATCGTGAAGCTGGTAGCACTCCTGGGAGCCGTCGACAGGTTCCTCCAGGCCGACCAGGCCGGGCACCAACATGCGGCTTGTGACCCGTTCGAGCAGGCGGTGCGCGTGCAGGTCCCGTAGCAGCTCGATGGCATCCCGCTCCGATACATCCGCGAGGGCGCCCGCCGTCTCGGCGTCGAATTCCCGCAGATCGCCGCCCATCAACCGGAACATGCGTTGCAGCTCTGGACGGAGCCGGCGGTAGACACCGTCGAAGATCCCGCGCATGGTATGTGCGGAGGCATGGGCAGTGTGAACCGCCCCGTGTCAGGTAGAGACTCGATTCCGTGAAAGGATTGAGTCATGGCACGACCCTCCCGTTACCCGCTTGAGCTGCGCCGTCGCGCGGTGCGCATGGTCGCCGAGGTGCGCGACGACTA
>NZ_JAFFZS010000068.1 GCF_016921115.1 Streptomyces actuosus | reverse complement strand
CGGAGGTCACGCCGTCGTGGTGGCCGGTGAGTGTGGTGCGTAGGTGGCCGGTGGCGGTGTTCCATAGTTTTGCCGTGCCGTCGTTGCTTGCGGTGGCGAGGGTGTGGCCGTCGGGGCTGTATGCCACGGAGGTCACGCCGTCGTGGTGGCCGGTGAGTGTGGTGCGTAGGTGGCCGGTGGCGGTGTTCCATAGTTTTGCCGTGCCGTCGTTGCTTGCGGTGGCGAGGGTGTGGCCGTCGGGGCTGTATGCCACCGAGGTCACGCCGTCGCTGTGGCCAGTGAGGCGGTGCCGGAGGGGGAGGCCGGCCGCAGAGTAGAGGGCAAGTGAGGCGGCTGCCGTGGGGTGAGTCCGATAGGCCTGTACAGCGAGCAGGGAGGCCAGATCGGGATCGGTGTCGGTGAGGCCCTGGGACTGGGCGGCGAGTTGTCGGGACAGGGCGATCTGCTGAGCGGTGACAGCGGTCTGACGTTGCCACAAGGCCAGACCAGTGGCGATGAGGGCCAGGACAAGAGCCCCGATCAGAATGAGGTTGATGCGCTTGGCACGGCGCAGCGCCGCCTTCTGGTTGTGGTGGCTTGCTTCGAGGAAGTCCGCGAGGGGGCCGGGCAGTCCGCGTTGCCGGGACCAGTCCAGGCCGTCGGCCAGGGCGGTGCCGTGCAGGAGGTCCTCAGGGTCGTGGCGCCGGGCCCAGCGGGCGCGTTGTTCTTCGGCTCGGTGCAGCCATGTGTGGAACTGCTGGTCTTCGGCCACCCAGTCACGCAACTCGCCCCAGTCCTGGGTCAAGGTGTCGTGGGCGAGTTCGGCCACCACACCCACAGGCGGGGGCCCTGGGTCGCGGGCGTGGGTGGTGATGATCCTGTGGCGGGTGAGTGCAGCCAGGACCGCGTCCGTCGTCCGGTCGGCGGGCTCGGAGGCGGGCGGTCTTGGCGAGGACCGGGAGGAGTCGGCGGCGAGGTCGCGCAACACGTCGAGTGGGACCTGCTGGCGGATGGCGGGGATGCGTCGGACGGGGTCTGCGGGGCGTACCAGGGCGGTGAGGAGACGGCGTGCGGTGGTCCGGTGGGCGGTGGGCAATTGGTCGAGGGCGGTGTTGCACCAGGTGGTGAGAGTTCCGTTGATCTGTCCGATGCGCTCGTAGGCGGTGTGGGTGAGGCGGCCGTCGTCACGGCGCTCCCACAGCTGGCGCAGCGTCAGCTCCAGGGGGACGAGCGTGGTGACAGGTGCCGTCCGGGTGGGAGTGCCGCGGAGGTCGGCGGCCAGGACATCGGCGATGATCCGTTCGGTGAGTCCGGATTCGAGACGTAGGCCGGCCGCCCGGGCGGGCTGGGTGATGATGGCGTGCAGGTCCTGCTGACTCAGGGTGGCAGGCACGTTGACCAGGCCCGACGAGGCGGCTTCCAGCAGTTGCGGGGCTTCGGCGGCCATACGGGGGTAGAAGTCGTCCCGCATGATGATGATCACCACGGCCGGTACACGTGACCGGATCAGGTCGGTGATCTGTTCGATCGCAGTCGCGGACGCCTCCCCGCCGGATGGGGCCGTCTGGGTGGGAGGCAAGGGCGACGGGACGGCGGCCGGGCCGCTCAGGATCTCCTCGAACTGGTCGATGACCAGGACCAGACGATCGCACAGGGTGTCTCCGTCGACCCGCTGCCGAGCAGCGGCGGTGATCCCGTCGGCCGCGGCACCGGGTAACCCGTGGCGTTCCAGCGCAGTGGGCAGGTGCTCTCCGGGGCGGACGACGACGGGACGCCACCGGTCGCTCCCAGGCAACCGCCCGCCGGCCAGGGCGGGCAGGACACCGGCTTGGACGAGGGAGGACTTACCCGATCCGGAGGGGCCCAGCAGCAGAAGTGCCCGCCGCTGCCCGGCCAGCGCCGTGAGAACCGTGTCGACGGCGTTGTCGCGGCCGTGGAACCACGCCGCCTGCTCGCTCGTGAACGGTTCCAGCCCGCGGTAGGGGGACACGGCATGCTCAACGGCCCCGGGCCGGATCCGGCGCAGGGCTTGAGTGGGCGTGGCGTAGGCGATGCCCTGGCCGCGAAGGTGCTCGTCGGCTGCGGTGATGGCGGTGACCATGCCGATCACCAGGCCGGTGACGTCGTCGACGACCGGACCCCCACTGAATCCCCGGGTCAGGTCGTTGGCCCCGGTCAGCTGCAGCAGGCCGTCCGTGCCGTCGTCGGGCAGTAGGTCACCGGCCACCGCGTAGCCGAAATGGCCCCCGGGCGGTGCCTGGCCGGGAAAGCCGAACGAGCGCACCGCGTGACCCCGGCAACCGGCAGCGGAACCGAGTTCCAGCACCCGCGCTGCGGCCGGGGTCTCCCTCAGCCGGACGACTGCGACGTCCTCGGCTTCCGGGTCGCGCCAGGATTCGGCCGGGACGTCTCCTTCAGCCCACGGTGCCCCTTGCGCATGAGGGAAGACGATCCGCACCCGGTCGCCCGGACCGTATCCGCCGGCCCTCAGCACGTGAGCGCAGGTGACCACCGCATCGTCACCGATCAGGAAACCGGCCCCGACCGATTCACCCCGGCGGGACTGGATCCGGGCCACCCCCGACCTCATGCCGGACCTCCGTCCGCTCTGTGACCCGCATCCGTACTCGCTGCCTCGGTATCCCGCTCGCCGCGGACTCAGTGGGCGTTGTCGCCGGACGCACTGCGCCAGGCTACGGTCACCTTCAGGTGGCAACCCACCTCACTCTTGGCGATCACGGCACCTGCCTGCGCCGCCAGATCCACCCCGAACTCGATCTCGACCTCGTCCGGACCCGCCTGCCGCAGCTGTTCCAGAGCCGTTCGCGCCAGGTCCGTCACCGGACGGAGCTTTTCCCGCACGGTCAGCGGCAGGTCCTGGATGACGTCGCCGACCCGGCCCGCCTTCACAGGCCCGTCCGACACCTCCGGCATCTCGGGAGTCTCGACCAGAATCGAGCCCCCGTCCTCCAACGGAAG
The DNA here is from genome assembly GCF_016921115.1 of Streptomyces actuosus. Taxonomy (GTDB): domain Bacteria; phylum Actinomycetota; class Actinomycetes; order Streptomycetales; family Streptomycetaceae; genus Streptomyces; species Streptomyces actuosus_A. The sequence continues at coordinate 8,424 of NZ_JAFFZS010000068.1, read as the reverse complement.
TCGCGCGAGAACACGCACAGTTCCCCCTCCTCTCGCAGCCCCGCCCTTCACGGGATTGCGCAGATGGATCAACAAGCTAACCAACCAGCAGAGGCAGCGTCGGGCATTCGCACATTTCGTCTTGCCCTCGACGCAGGCCGAAGGCCTTCACCCGTCGGAACCCACACCGGGGCGCACCCTGCCTCGGGCACCGGCCCGGAGACGCGGCACACCGAGGGCCTGCGCGCCGACTCGAGCGCGGGATCAGCCACCGCAACCGCGGCGAACCTGAGCCCATGCCTGCCCACCGCGAGTCGTCGACGGCGGCGCCCACGACGTGGCGCGCGACATGAACGTGCGCGTCCGCCCTCCCTGCGGCTCCTTGGGACCACGCCGCCCGGCCCGGCCACACCCACGACCCGACAGGGTGGGCTAAATCAGCCGTCCAACCGCAGCACCAGCTCGTCGATCTCCACTCCCCGCGCGTTCGCGAAACCCCGGTCCTGGCCGACGACCTTGAAGCCGCACTTCTCCAGGACCCGCACCGATCCGGTGTTGTCCGCCGCCGCCCGGGCCAGGAGCGGGCGTTCAGGGGCCTCGGCGAGCAGCGCCCGCAGCGCCGCGGTCGCGATGCCCCGCCCCCAGTAGGAGCGATCGATGAAATACGTGACCTCCCGCTCGCCCGGATCGCCGTACACGGCCGCGTGCCCGACCACGTCGCCGTCCGCGAGCACGGTGCGGGTGACGACGTCGGGCGAGGCGAGGATGCGCATCCAATGCGCGTCGAAGTGGGCCCGGTCCGTCGGGTCCTTCGTGGTGAAGGCGGCCATCCGATTCGACTCGGGATCGCTCATGTGCCGGAAGAACACGGGCAGATCGCTGGGGTGCACGGGACGCAGGGAGACAACGGTGGAAGCCATGGGTCCGACCGTAGCGACCTTGGGGGAAGGACGGGAGTGAGTCGGCCGTGACATGGGAAGGGCTTCACGGGTTGGGCGAGTTGTGACGCCGATCCGGGCCCGTGCGGCCTGTACCCGTCCTGCCCTGTCAGGGGTCACCCCTGACCTCCACCCTGCTCGGCGCAGCCGGGCTGCGTGCCCTGTCAGCCGCGCAGAGCATCGGGCCGGGCAAGCTGCTCCGCATGGCTCCGAGCCGCCTCGTCGTCACGGCCGGGGCACTCGTCGGTGGCGCAGTCGTGTGCCTGGCCGTGGGGGTCTTCCGTCTGGCCGACAGCCGAGGGAGGAAGCCGGCGTCCACTACCTGAACAGCCACGGTGATCTCCGCAAGGTGACGCGTGAGGCATCCGGGGAATCGATCAAGGCCGAGATGCGCTTCTTCGCCACCGGGTTCGCCTTCCTCTCGGCCTGTGCGGCTGTTCGGGTCGCCTGCGCTCACCGCACGGCGGCACCGCACCCGGTTCGCCGCACCCCTGCCCCGGCTCCCCCAGCGCCACTCGCGGCTGCGCCCGGGTCACCCTGCGGCGCGGTCGGTTTCCGCAAGGTCTCGCGATCGATCCTCAGAGCGGCAGCGATCTCCCACTTCGGCGTCTCGGACACGGACCCGTACAGCGCGACCGCGCACGCCTCGGACTGTGGCTGACGGCTCTCGGTGATCACGAACTGTGAGATCTCGGAGCGTCGGGGTCCGGTGTCTCGTGTGTTCAGGACCAAGGGTCAAGGGCCGGTGCCGGGGGTCGTCCCGGACCTGGGGTGGAGGACTTCGCGGCCCTGTTCGGCTGCGCGGATGAGGCTTTCGCTGACGAAGTCGAGGAAGCGGGCGGCGTTTTCGAGGCGGTCGGCGGCGGGGGTTCCGCGGCCGAGGACGGTGATGCCCTGGCGCGCGGTTTCGATGAACTGGTCGTTGGCGCGGGCGCTGCGGATCATCGACTGGTACCAGAGGTCGTCGTCGACGACGTAGCGCTCGCGGCGGCGCTCGTCGCGTTCACGGCGGACGAGGTCCAGGTTCTCGAGGTACGTGATCGCTTTGGAGATGGAGGCGGGGCTGACCGTGAGGCGCTGGGCGAGTTCGGAGGCGGTCAGGCGGCCGGTGTCGGTGGTGTAGAGGCAGCCCAGGACCCGCGCCATCATCTTGGGCAGGCCCGAGGTCATGAGGACGGTGGTGAGGGTCTCCTGGTAGGCGTGTACGGCTTCGGCGTCGCGTCCGTGGGGCTGTACGAGCGACTGTGACCCCTGGGGTGTGGAGCGTCTGCGCCGGTGGGTGCGCTGCTGGGTGGCGCGGTGGGCGAGGTCGGCGCGGTAGCCGGTGGGGCCGCCGTTGCGTGCCACCTCACGTGTGACGGTGGAGGTCGGACGGTCGAGGCGGCGGGCGATCTCGGCATAGGCCAGGTTGTCGGCCAGTCCCAGTGCGATCTGCTGGCGCTCGGCCTGGGTGAGCCTGCCTCCCGGCATGACGATCCCCTTTCGTGCCCCACGGGTGCCCCGAGGTGCCGCTCGGTGGTGCCTGACGGCTCCACCATAGCGTTCAGCTTCAATGTAATGCAACGAGCGCGAGTATGGTTGTTGCGTTAACTGAGAGATTGTTGCAATGATTACTTCGCTCTCACCTGCCCAAATGCAATTCCTGCGCAAAGCAGCTGTTGTCTCGATATGGAAAGCAACGTAGCGTTTCCAGTGTCAGAAACGAGAGCGAGCACAGGAGAGCACGTTGCAGAACTTCGACACTCCCGCCCCTATCTCCACCGTCCTGGACGTCCCCGCCGGACGTGTCCAGTTCATCGCCGCCGACCGTGCAGACACCTCCGTCGAGGTCCTGCCTTCGAACGCCTCGAAGAGCCGCGACGTAAAGGCTGCGGAGGAGACAGAAGTCGCATACGCCGACGGAGTCCTGCGCATCGGGACCCCGGCGAAGAACCGGTATCTCGGCCCTTCCGGAGCCATCGCGCTGACGGTCAAGCTGCCCGCCGGTTCCCACATCGAGGCGAAGGCCGCCGGCGCCGAACTGCGGACCGTCGGCCGCCTCGGCGACGTCGCCTTCGACGGCGCGTATCACCAGATCAAGCTGGACGAGGTCGCGACGCTCCGTCTCACCGCGGTCGACGGCGACGTCGAGGTCGGCCGACTGGGCGGCCCGGCCGAGATCAGCACTGCACGCGGCGACATCCGCATCACCGAGGCGACCGGCGGCTCGGTCGTGCTGACCACCCAGTCCGGCGACATCTCGGTCGGCGCCGCCGCCGGCGTCTCGGCCGCTCTGGACGCCGGCACCGGCTACGGCCGCATCAGCAACGCCCTGAAGAGCGACGGCACCGCCGACCTCGACATCCGTGCCACCACCTCCCAGGGCGACATCACTGCCCGCAGCCTGTGAAGAAGCAGCACCAGGACGGTCCGGCCGCTCCCGCCCCGATCGCGATCCCATGGGCTGCCCGCCCTGTGCGGCCCGGCCATCCGCCCCGACGGACCTGCGATCCCCATGAGGGCCCCGTGGCGCCGTACCAGACATCTCGCGCAACCAGGGGGAACACGTGACGAAGGACAGCACTTGCTCGAGCAGTTCGAGGTGGGTCGGCATGGTGCCGGTGGACGACACGGCCCTGGCCGTCACCGACACGGGCGGTCCCGGGATCCCGGTGGTCTACCTCAACGGCCAGTTCGCCACCCAGGGCTACTGGCGGCGGGTCATCGCCGAACTGGGGCCGGGGTGGCGGCACATCACCTACGACGAGCGGGCCCGCGGCAGATCCAAGCGCTCGGCGGACTATTCCTTCGAAGCCGCCGTCCGGGACGTCGACGCTGTTCTCGCCGCCAGGGGAGTGGAACGGGCCCTTGCGGTGGGCTGGTCGTACGGAGCGGTCGTCGCGGCGCACTGGGCCGGCCGGAACCCCCGACGTGCGTTGGGTGCGGTCATGGTCGACGGTGCCTTCCCGTACGACTGGCTCGACCAGGCCATGGAGCAGCGCATCCACACGCTGTTCCGGCGGCTGGGCTGGTTCATGCCGCTGCTCCGCCCGACCGGACTGGTGCCGCGGATGACCGCCGAACAGCAGGCGAACAGCAACATCGAGCTCGGCCACCTGTCCCGTGAGCGCGAACTGGGCCCCGTCCTGGACGACATCACCGTCCTGGTGCGCTACGTGGTCGCGTCCGGGACGTCCTTCGGAAGCCGCGGTGACGAACAGGAACGGATACGCACGAGCCTCGACGCGGTGACAGCCCGCAACGCGAACATCCGGATCAGCGCGAAGGTCACCGGCAACCACGGTGCGATCCTCAAGAAGGACTTCCCGGCCGTGGCCGAGGCCGTACGCGAGGTCGCCGCCCTCGCCCAGGGGGAGCGCTGAAGTCCCGAACGGGCGGACCGGCCAGGCCCGCTCGCCCTACGAACGGGGCTGCTTTCGCACCGGTGGGGGACTGAGCTCCTGATCGCCCGGAGTACGGCTTCAGCCGGTCGACGATCCCCGGCGCGCCCGACGCCGAGGTTCGCCGGCCCGGCCGTGCAGTCCGCTACCCGGCAGTGGGCGTCCGGCTCACGGCGGGAGCCGGGCTCGTCGAGGACCAGGCGACGGACCTTCGCCGACGACCGGGCCCTCGACCACTCGGCGGCGCCACCGACGATGCGTTTCATCGGGGTCCAGGTGTTGTCGGGCCACAGTGTGCCGGCGGCGTCCAGGCCTCCTCGGGCGTTGCCTGCGTACCAGTGCAGGCTGCCGTCGTCGCGGCCGTCGGCGTTGATGTCGGCGGTGCATCGCGCATGAACCCGCGTGCCTCCCCACTCCAGAACCCGCACCACTCCAGCGGGTTCCTGCCACGTGAACCTTCAGAAGGGTCAGGCAGGATGAGGGTCCAGTCGGTTGGGGAGGGCTCGGAGGGGGTTACGCATTGCAGGTGGTCATCGCGGGTGACCAGGTGTTGCGCGTCGCGTCGCGGGAGGTTCCTGGAGCCCACGTGGTGCCTCTTGGCCAGGGCTTGTCGCTGATGCCGATGACCGATGAGGTCGTCGCTGCCGTCACGGACGGCAGCGACGAAGGAGACCTGGGGTTCTGGCGACTGCCAGGGGGCTTCGACACGCAGCTGGCCCAATGGTCTGTCGCGGGCCCGATCGCCTATGTGGAGGCCGAATACTTCGGGGGAGTCGGCGAGCAGCGAGCCGCTGTCTGGGCCGACGGTGCACTGGCACTGGGTCCGCTGGATGAGCCGACGAAGAAGCGGTTCTCTCGGGCAGTCAGCCCCATCTCCCAAGCCCTGGGGCGGCTGGGCGTCCGCAGGAGTCCGGGCGAGGACGAGTTCGAGGCCGTGGGGCTGGGCCGCCATCGCAGCAACGAGGACTGGATCTCCAGCGCCTGCCATTGATCAGAAACTCATGGGGTTCTCGTCGAGGATGCATCGGACGTGCGGGCAGCCGAAGTAGCCGCGGACGATGCGTGGCTGACGCCGGCGTCCACGGAAGAAGCGGCGGGTTTCGGCGGCTGGTTCGTCTTGATCCCGGGGGCTCGGTGCTGCTCAGGCACCGCCATGAAGCGGCTGGGCGAACGCATCGAGGAGGCGATGGCCCCCTTTCGGTCCGTCCTGCACCTGCTCGACACCATCCCCGGGATCAAGCAGGCCACCGCCGAGGTGACCATCGCGGAGACCGGCGGCGACATGAGCCGGTTCTCCTCCGCCGAGCACCTCGCTTCCTGGGCCGGGGTCTGACGGCCACCACGAATCCGCCGGTCGGAACAAGAACACTGCGGTCCGGCGCACCAGAGCCGGCTCATCTCCGTCGCAAGGCTGCTTCGGGCCGGTCCTCTGCCGTTCAGACGGGCGGCGGTACGGACCGCGGTCGACGCCGCGGTCCGTACCGGAGAGGGCGGACCGGGAGGTGCTGGAGGCAGGTCCGCCTCGTTCACCGAGGTCAGCCGGTCTTGCTCAGCTGCGCGACGGCCTTGGCGAGGCCGTTCGCCCAGAGTCGGTTGACCCGTGTGCGCTCCGTGGAGTTCGGGTACCGATTGGTGCAGGACGGACCGGGGCCGCCGCCCGACATCAGCTCGCTGCACGGGCCGCTGTAGTGGTCGGGGAGACCCAGCACGTGACCGGTCTCGTGGGCGGCGACACGGATCGAGTCGTACCGCCGGTTCTGTGCGTAGTCGAGGAAGATGTAGCCGCTGCCGTGGCCGTTCGTCGACGCGTACGATCCGCGTGGGTCGTTGCCCTCGTAGTAGGCGAAGTCCGCGCTGCCCGAGGTCGCCTGGAGCTTGACGTTCGACACGGAGCTGTTCCAGATGGAGGCGGCGCTCGATATCTGGGAGCGGAAGCTCGGCGCCCGGGAGGCGTTGTAGTAGACGGTCACCACCTTCAGGGAGGGCTGGCCGGCCTGCCGCTTTGCCACCGACTTCAGAACGGCGTCCAGGAATGCCTTGTCGCCGGTGTTCCCAGCCGAGCCGACGTAGCCGGCGGCGGAGGTGTGGGCCGGGGCCTCGGCGGTGACCCGGGCACTCGCCGGGGCGGCGGTGCCGAGCGCGCCGGAGGCCAGGCCCAGGCCGAGGGCGAGGGCCAGAAGTCTCCTTGAGTTCTTCGGCGTGTTGGGCATGAGGAACGAAGCCATGTGGGGGGCTCCTTCTCGTCCTGTGGGGTTGAACGATCGGTTGCCTCTGAGTCTCCTTCAGCCCAATGGGTCTGTGGATGATGCCAGTTGGAGATAGCGCCGTGCTATCGGCGACCTCGTCGCCCAGTCGTGTCGGCCGGCGGTTCGACTCGACCGACTCGTCCACATTCGCTGAAAATTGAACATCTGGTATGCCGATCCGTCTCGCCCTACGCTCCTTTCATGGAGTTGGAGGTGAGGCACCTGCGTGTTCTCTGTGCCATCGCCGACGCCGGCAGCCTGCACAAGGCGGCACGGCAACTCGGCTTGGCACAGCCTTCGTTGAGTACGCAGCTGCAACGGATCGAGCATGCGCTGGGTGCCCAGCTCTTCGTGCGCGCTCGGACCGGCTGCCGGCCCACCCCCCTGGGACTCGCCGTACTGAGCCGCGCCAGGCCTCTGGTGGCGGAGTTCGCGGCGATCGTCACTGAGACCAGGGCGGCAGCCGCGCGCGCCGCCGCGGGGTTCCAGTTACGCATCGGCGCCACCGCCAGCCGGGCCATTCCCGGCTGGCTGCGTCTGCTGCGGGTGCGGGTGCCGCGGATCGACCCCACCCTGCAGATGAACGTCTCTGCCAACGTCCTGCTCGGCATGGTCGCCGCAGGACTGCTCGACATAGCCTTCGTGCACGAGGTCGAGGGAAGCCCGCTGCGCATTCCGCCCGGGATCAGCCTGCGCGTTCTCGTCGAGCGCGAACCGCAGTTCGTCATGCTTGCGGCGGACCACCCGGCGGCCACCCGGCGGCAGGTACTGCTCGCCGACCTGGCTGACGACCGGTGGATGGTCGATTCGACGGTCGACGGGGAGTGGGACGCCCTGTGCCGGGCGTTGCGGACGGCCGGTCTGGAGTCGGAGATGCTGCACGGCGACTACCTCACCGCGTACTCACTGGTCGCCACCGGCGAGGTGGTCACGGTGGTTCAGCCCACCGCGCATCCCCGTCCCGACCTCGCGATCCGCCCTTTGGAGGGTGACCCGATCGGCGTACGCCTTCTGCTTGCGGCCCGCACGGAGGCCGAACTGGACGACGTTTACCCTGAGTTGGAGGAGTCCTACTGGTCGGTTGCCCGCGATGCTCCGGTCTACCGGGAGTGGCTGGAGCGGGCCCGCCAGCCACTGACACCGTTCGACGGCGCCGCCGAGTCCCCGCTCGACCGACGAAGACCGAGCTGTCCCGCCCAGACGTCCGTGCGACCGGCGGCTCCCAGCGCCTGCTGCTGATTCGCGGACCGACAGGCCCGAGTTGGAAATCAGTGCCGGAAGGCCGGGTGGCGCATGTCCAGCTCGGTCCTGGCGCCCAGGCCGGCACGTCCCGTCTGTTGCTGCGGCGGAAGTACGGCCGCCGGTCGAACACCTTCGCATCGACGGCCCAGCCGTTGAAGTTGCTGATCGTCGACCGGCATCTTCGCCGGGTGGTCGGCTTGTCATTCTTGTGCGGCCCCGCCCCACGGACGGACGGGCTTGACCGGCTGCACCGAGGGCCGTAGCGTGTCCGACCCTGTTCGGCGCTCTCCCCCGCATGATCGGACGGGTCCTGGAGATGCGGGGCAAACGTGACGAAGGTGGGCGACGATGAGGGGCGACGGACGCAGTCCCGAGAACTTCGAACAGGAGGTGCTGGAGGCAGCCAGGCTCCTGAACCGGTATCGCGAGGCTGCCGCACGACGCAACCGCATTGCGATGGTCCTCGTATGCGTGGCGGTGGGGCTGTCCGCGTTCGCGGTCGGTGTCCTGGTCTTCTAGTGCCGCACCAGGCAACGTTCGCCCCGTCGCGACGCCCGGCACGCACTCTCGCTGCACCGGACGAAAGCCCGAGTACATCCAGTACGAGGGCTTCCGGCCGGCACACCGGGAGCACGCACC
>NZ_JAFFZS010000067.1 GCF_016921115.1 Streptomyces actuosus | reverse complement strand
TCGGTGTACGGCGCGATGACCGGGACGAGCGCCTTGACGCCGTTGCGGGCGAGCAGTTCGGCGACGAAGCCGATGCGCTGCACGTTGGTGTGGCGGTCCTCGCGGCTGAAGCCGAGGCCCGCGGAGATGAACTCGCGGATCTCGTCGCCGTCGAGCACCTCCACGCGGTGGCCCTCGGCGCGCAGCCGCCCGGCCAGCTCGTACGCGATGGTCGTCTTGCCGGCGCTCGGCAGACCCGTGAGCCAGACGGTGGCTCCGCTCGTCACGTCAGTCTCCTGATGGTTCGTCGTCATCCGTGCAACCCGCACTCGGTCTTGGCGCGGCCCGCCCAGCGGCCGGCGCGCGCGTCCTCGCCCGCGAGGACCCGGCGGGTGCAGGGGGCGCAGCCGACGGAGGCGTAGCCGTCCATCAGCAGCGGGTTGGTCAGCACGCCGTGTTCGGCCACGTAGGCGTCGACGTCGTCCTGCGTCCAGCGGGCGATGGGGGAGACCTTGACCTTCCGCCGCCGGTCGTCCCAGCCGACCACCGGAGTGTTCGCCCGGGTCTCGGACTCGTCGCGGCGCAGTCCGGTCGCCCAGGCCCGGTAGCCCTTCAGGCCCTCCTCCAGGGGCTGGACCTTGCGGAGCCTGCAGCACAGGTCCGGGTCGCGGTCGTGCAGCCGGGGGCCGTACTCGGCGTCCTGCTCGGCGACCGTCCGACGCGGGGTCAGCGTGATGACGTTGACGTCCATCACGGCCTCCACCGCGTCCCGGGTGCCGATGGTCTCCGGGAAGTGGTAGCCGGTGTCGAGGAACACCACGTCGACGCCCTTCATCGCGCGGGACGCCAGGTGCGCGACCACCGCGTCCTCCATGGAGGACATCACGCAGAAGCCCTCGCCGAAGGTGTCGGCCGCCCACTGGAGGATCTCCAGCGCGGAGGCCTCCTCCAGGTCGCGGCCCGCCTGTGCGGCGAGCGTCTTCAACTCCTCGACGTCGCGGTCTTCCTGAGCCGTGGTCATCTGGGGTCCCCTCCGTTGTCGGCTCGCCGGACGCCCCGTGCGAGCAGCCCGAGGAACTTCAGCCGGAACGCGCGGTTGCAGGCCGCGCACTCCCAGGCGCCGTGGCCCCCCTCCGGGGCCTCGCTGGGACGCAGGTCCTCGTCTCCGCAGTACGGGCAGTGGAACGGGGCGGCGCGCTCGCTCACGACAGGGCCTCCTCGGACGCCCGGGCCGCCCACGCCGCGAAGCGCTCGCCGTCCGTGCGCTCGGCCTGGAACCGCTTGAGCACCCGCTCGATGTAGTCGGGCAGTTCGTCGGCGGTGACCTTCAGCCCGCGCACCTTGCGGCCGAAGCCCGGCTCCAGGCCGAGCGCGCCGCCGAGGTGCACCTGGAACCCCTCCACCTGCTCGCCCCGGTCGTCGACGACCAGCTGGCCCTTGAGACCGATGTCCGCGACCTGGATACGGGCGCAGGCGTTCGGGCAGCCGTTGATGTTGATGGTGATCGGCTCGTCGAACTCCGGCAGGCGGCGCTCCAGTTCGTCGATCAGATGGGAGCCGCGCTGCTTGGTCTCGACGATGGCGAGCTTGCAGAACTCGATGCCGGTGCAGGCCAGCGTCCCGCGGCGGAAGGAGGACGGACGGGCGGTGAGGTCGAGCGCCTCCAGGCCGTCCACGAGCGAGTCGACCCGGTCCTCCGCCACGTCGAGGATGATCATCTTCTGCTCGACGGTGGTGCGGATCCGGCCCGAGCCGTGTGCCTCCGCCAGGTCGGCGATCTTCGTCAGGGTGGCGCCGTCGACCCGGCCGACCCGCGGCGCGAGGCCGACGTAGCAGCGGCCGTCCTTCTGGCGGTGCACGCCGACGTGGTCGCGCCACTGCTGCACCGGCTGCTCGGGGGCGGGGCCGTCGGTCAGGCGGCGCCCGAGGTACTCGTCCTCCAGCACCTGCCGGAACTTCTCAGCGCCCCAGTCGGCGACGAGGAACTTCAGGCGGGCCCGGGTGCGCAGCCTGCGGTAGCCGTGGTCGCGGAAGATCGAGATGACGCCCTCGTAGACGTCCGCGACCTCGTCGCTCGGCACCCAGGCGCCCAGCCGCACGCCCAGCTTGGGGTTGGTGGACAGGCCGCCGCCGACCCACACGTCGAAGCCCGGGCCGTGCTCGGGGTGCCGTACGCCGACGAACGCCACGTCGTTGATCTCGTGCACCACGTCCAGCAGCGGCGAGCCGGAGATCGCGGACTTGAACTTGCGCGGGAGGTTGGAGAACGCCTTGTTGTTCAGGACCCGGCGCTTGATCTCCTCCAGGGCCGGCGTGCCGTCGATGATCTCGTCCTCGGCGATGCCCGCGACCGGGGAGCCGATGATCACGCGGGGGGTGTCGCCGCACGCGGTCACGGTGGACAGGCCCACGGCCTCCAGGCGGTTCCAGATCTCGGGCACGTCCTCGATCCGGATCCAGTGGTACTGCACGTTCTGCCGGTCGGTGATGTCGGCGGTGCCGCGCGCGAACTCCTCGGAGATCTCGCCGATGACCCGCAACTGCCGGGTCGTCAGCGCACCGCCGTCGATGCGGACGCGGAGCATGAAGTACTCGTCGTCCAGTTCCTCCGGCTCCAGGATCGCGGTCTTGCCGCCGTCGATGCCGGGCTTGCGCTGGGTGTACAGGCCCCACCAGCGCATCCGGCCGCGCAGGTCGCTGGGGTCGATGGAGTCGAAGCCCCGCTTGGAGTACACCGTCTCAATGCGTGTCCGCACATTGAGACCGTCGTCGTCCTTCTTCAGCTGTTCGTTGCCGTTGAGCGGGGTGAAGTGCCCCGCGGCCCACTGACCCTCGCCGCGGTGTCGGCTCACCTTGCGGCGAGACGCGGAGGCGGCAGGGTTCTGCGGGGTGGCGGCCATGGCGGACACGTCCTTCGGGACAGGCGGAAAGCGACTCTGACCTGCCCTTTGGGCGCACGGAGGCACACGTGCGCGGCGTTGCGCAGGGCAGTCGTAAAGGAAAGGGGGGAACGGGATGCCGGCGGCTGTCAGCGCGCCATACAGATGGCGCTGGACATGCGGCCGAGGTCGACGTGCCGCCGACTCACCAAGGCGATTCCAGTTCCAGACATGACGGAAGCGTGTCATGGCGATCTGGACACAGTCCAGCTTCGTCCAACATGCGGACACCCTTGTCCCACTATCCGGGACAAGGGTGTCGTCAGTCACACCGGCCGCAAAGGGCCTTGTCGATGCAGGTCAGGCAGGGTAGGCGCCGGGCCACGGCCCCGGGGCCGGCACCTCCGGCTCCTCCTCGACCTCGGTCTCGAAGAGCCGGAAGCCGCGCCGCAGGTAGTTGTCCATGGCGTACTCGCCGTCCTTGCTGCACGTGTGCAGCCACACCCGCTTCGTCTCCACCCGGTCCGGCCAGCGGTCCGCCAGGTCCCAGGCGCGGGCGACGCCGTACGACAGCAGGTGCCCACCGATCCGCCGCCCGCGGAAGGCCGGGATCAACCCGAAGTAGACGATCTCCACGACCCCGTCGTCCTGCGGCTCCAACTCCACGAACCCGGCCGGGGTGCCGCGGTCGTAGGCCACCCAGGTCTCGACCCCGGGCCGGTCCAGGTACTCCTGCCACCGGGCATGGCTCCACCCGAGCCGGTCCGTCCACCGGATGTCCCCGCCGACGGAGGCGTACAGGAAGCGGCTGAACTCGGGGGAGGGCACCTCGCCGCGGACGATGCGGACGTCTCCCTCCGGCGCGGCGGCCGGCAGGAGGTCGGTCGGGGACGTCTGCTCGAGGGACCAGGTGGTGACGGGGATGTTGGCCATACCGGCCAGGGAACCATCTACCCCTGCGAGCTGTCGATGGAGTTCAGTCCCAGCGAGAACAGCATCCGCCCGGACTGCGACCAGACCGCCCCGGTGCCCTCCGTCAGGGTCAGCGGTCCGGCGGGTGCGCTCCAGCACTGCCGCGTGTCGTCCGGCCCGCACCGTGCCGAGGTGCCGCCGCTGCCGTCCAGGCGCCACAGCATGCCGTGGCCGTCGGCGTTCCCCGCGGCAGCGGTGACGTACCAGACCGGCCCCCGCGCCAGCACACCGCGCACGTCGGTGACCTTCGTCTCGTACGCCGCGTCCGGGACCGCCCGCCCGCGCGGGTCGACGGACGGCAGCCCGGCCCGCGCCGGATCGAGGCTGAGGGAGTAGCGCCACAGCCGCGTGGGGCGCCTGCTGTCCTCGGGCACGCCCTCGCTCGCGACCAGGCTGTCCGGGGAGGTCGTGCGGTCCAGGGCGATGCTGCCGATCCGGGCGTCGCCGGTGAGCCGGTACGAGCCCACGGCGGGCAGTACGAACCGGGCTCCTCCCGCCGACCAGCCGCCCGGCACCCGGCCGACGGCGGCGCTGTCCACGCCGGCGCGCTGGACGCGGTCCACGTCGTAGACGTACAGCGCGCGGCCGTCCCGCCCGTCCGCGGTGACCAGGAGCTTGTCGCGGTACCAGACCATGCCGGAGACGGGGGAGGACAGTGCCCGGTAGTCGCGCCCGCCGTCGACCGGCACCGCGAGCAGCGCCCAGGTGTAGGCGAGGTGGTCCTGGTCGCCGGCGTCGATGAAGGCGACGCGGGCCAGGCCCGTGCCGTCGGAGGACGCGGCGTCCGGGGCGCCGGACGTGTCGCCGGCCGGCGCGTCGCCCACGGAGCCGTGGGACCAGGCCGACACCAGCACGCGGTGGCCGTCCCAGCGGCCGTCGGCGCGGTCTGCGGGCAGGGCGACCGCGCCCGGCCGCCAGGACCGGGTGTCGGCCGCGCCGAAGCAGTACGCGCGCGTGGCCGCCGGCGCGGTGGGCAGCGACCGCCGGTCGTCGGAGGGGCATGCGTCCGCGGTGCGCAGGGTGTGGTCGGCGCCCGCGAGGACCTCCGTGACGCCCACGGGCCGCCCCATCGCCGCCGCGAGCCGGTCGAGACCCGTCCGCGCCACCGGTTCCTCGGCCAGCTGCAGCTTCTCCAGCTCGGCCGTGGAGGCGAGCCGGGTGAGCGGGCCCGGGTCGTCGGCGACCGTGGCCTGGGAAGCGCTGATCATGGTCGCTGCGGCGGTGAGGGCCAGGGCTGTGCCCGCCAGGCACGCCCGCAGCGCCCTGCCCCGTCTGCGCCGGCGATGTCTCCCGCGTTGCGTCATCGATCCTCCCGAGGCGAGCCAACTGCGCCTGGTGATCCGTGCATTGACCCGAGGAGCAGGTGGGGTGGCCCATAGGGGATGCTACGGCAGCCGGGGCCCGCAGCGGACGAAGATCTCGCAAATACGCGGAAGACGCCCCTGTCGGGCCCTGTGGGGAGCATGATGGCCCCGGCGGTCACGACACGGCGGCGGAGTGGCGCGCGTCGACGACGCCGGGTGCCGTGGACTGCGGCAGCAGCGCACGCGGGTCCGCCGGGCGGAGCACGTCCACCTCCGCGCCCTCGCAGAAGCGGTAGGGCCGGTGCGACAGCAAGCCCCCCAGGTACCTGCGCACCCGGGACAGCTCGGCCCGCACGGTCACCGTCCGGGCCGGGTCCCCGAACATGTCCTGGGCCAGGCCCGCCGCGCTCCGTCCGGCGCGGTGGACGGCCAGCAGGTACAGCAGCTCCGCGTGCCGGGGACTGAGCTCGTGGGACCAGGAGCCCGCGCCACCGGTGACCGTCACCGTCCAGCCGCGCGGCCGGGAGAGGTCCAGCACGATCCGGGTGGCCTCGTGCGACAGCGCGTCGCCGGGGTCGTCCAGGTGCCGCAGCAGCCAGCCGCCGGCCAGCGGCTCCACCCCGCAGGGCCCCAGCGCGGGCAGCCAGCGGTGGCCCGCGGAGAGCGACCTGGGCAGCGCGATCCGGCTCGCGTACGGCATCCCCGTCACCGCCGCCGTCCAGCCGTCCCGGTCCACCGCCACCGCCCGGCCGCCCAGCCGCGCCAGCACCGGCGCCGCGGTCGCCCGCAGCCGCTCCAGGGACTCCAGGTGCATCTCCCGCAGCCGCGCCTCGGCGAGCCGGGCCACCGAGTCGACCCAGGCGAGGGTCGCCGGATGCATCGTCTCCAGCGGCCCGCTGACATCCACCACGCCGAGCATGCGCCCGTCGCGCGGATCGGTGATCGGCGCGCCCGCGCAGGTCCAGGAGGCGTGCGAACGCACGAAGTGCTCCGCGGCGAACACCTGCACCGGCCGGCGCACCACCGCGGGCGTCCCCACCCCGTTGGTGCCGACGACGTCCTCCCGCCAGTCCGCGCCAGGCTCGAGACCGAGCCCGTCCGCCTGGCGCAGCACCGCGGGGGATCCCTCCCGCCACAGCACCCGTCCGTCGGCGTCCGCGACCACCATGATGTGCCGGGCGGGGTCCGTCACCGACAGCAGACCCCGCCGCAGTACGGGCAGCACATGTCTGAGCGGCGACTCCTCGCGCCGCCGGAGTACCTCCTCGTCCGGCAGCAGACCCGACCGGAAGTCGTGCTCCGGGTCCACGCCGCTGCGCAGCATCCGCCCCCAGGACTCCTCGATGACCGGCCGCGGCGCGACGGGCGTGCGCCGCCCGGCCAGCGTCGCGTCGCGCACCCTGCTGAGCACCCGCGCGGCACGCGCCGCGTCGACGGCGGCCAACTGCGTCACGTTCAAGGGCGGGTTCGCCACTGGGTCCTCCCGGCAAGGACGTACGACACGGATGTCAAGCCCTGCGGCCGATGCTTTCCGGTCCTGTTCGGCTCGTTGCGCTGCGTGTCCCCATACTGCCGTCCGCCGGTGACGGAGGGGCACACTCCGCTCACGCGGGCCGACAAGTTGCAACCCCTTGCAACCCTGGTGGAGCGCTCCCGTGCTGACCGAGACTTGAGCCACGCCGTCCCGAGCGGCGTCCCCGGCCTCGAACCGGCCTGCGCGGCGGGGGTGGTGCCGTGTCGGCGCAGCACCACCCCCGCGTCATTCGGCCGGGCGGGCCCGCTCCACGACGGACGCCAGGTCGAGCGTGGAGGGCAGCGTCCCGAAGGCGGCGCCGCCGTCGCCGCCCAGCCGTGCGGCGCAGAACGCGTCCGCGACCTCGGGCGGCGCGAACCGCACCAGCAGCGACCCCTGGAGCACCAGCGCGATCCGCTCGGCCAGCCGCCGGGCGCGCCCCTCGACGCCCTCCAGGCTGCCCAGCTCCGTCAGCAGGTTCTTCGCCGCGGCGTCCAGCCGGTGGTCCGCCCCGCGTGCCCGTCCGATCTCCACCAGGTAGGCGTCCAGGGAACGCGGTTCGCGCCGCAGCACCCGCAGCACGTCCAGCGCCTGCACATTGCCCGCGCCCTCCCAGATCGAGTTCAGCGGCGACTCGCGCACCAGCCGGGGCAGCCCCGACTCCTCCACATAGCCGTTCCCGCCCAGGCACTCGGCGGCCTCCACCGCAACCGGCGCACACCGCTTGGTCACCCAGTACTTTGCGGCCGGCACGGCGATCCGCAGCAGCGCCCGCTCGTGTTCGCCGCCGTCGTCGTACGCCGCCGCCAGCCGCAGCGCCAGCGTCGTGGCCGCCTCCGACTCCAGGGCCAGATCGGCCAGGACGTTGCGCATCAGCGGCTTGTCGACCAGCCGGCCGCCGAACGCCTCCCGGTACGTGCAGTGGTGCACCGCCTGCGCCACCGCCTGCCGCATCAGCCCCGCAGAGCCGAGCACGCAGTCCAGCCGGGTCGCCGCGACCATCCCCATGATGGTCGCCACCCCGCGCCCCTCCTCGCCGACGCGGCGTGCCCAGGTGCCGTCGAACTCGACCTCCGCCGAGGCGTTCGAGCGGTTGCCCAGCTTGTCCTTCAGACGCTGGATGAGGAAGACGTTGCGGGACCCGTCCGCCAGCACCCGCGGCACCAGGAAACAGGTCAGCCCCCCGGTTCCGGGTTCCGGGGCAGCCTGCGCGAGCACGAGGAAGGCGTCCGACATCGGCGCCGAGCAGAACCACTTGTGCCCGGTCAGTGCGTACGTCCCGGCCTCGGCGAGCGGATGCGCGACCGTCGTGTTGGCCCGCACGTCGCTGCCACCCTGCTTCTCCGTCATCCCCATCCCGAACAGCACACCCGCCTTCAGCTGCGCGGGGCGCGGTTCGCGGTCGTAGATCATCGACGTCAGCCGGGGCTCCCACTCGGCGGCCAGTTCCGGGTCGGTGCGCAGCGCGGGCACGGCCGCGTGGGTCATCGACAGGGGGCAGCCGTTGCCGGCCTCGACCTGCGACCACACCAGGAACCCGGCCGCCCGCCGGACATGTCCGCCCGGCCGCGTCCACGCCGCGGTCAGGCCCGCCGCGACGCCCTTGCCGAGCAGCCGGTGCCAGGCCGGATGGAACTCCACCTCGTCGATCCGCCGCCCGTAGCGGTCGTGGGTGCGCAGTCGCGGCGGAAACGCGTTGGCCTGCACGCCCCACTCCTGGAGCTGCGCCGATCCCGCCGACCGGCCCAACGCCGACAGCTCCTCGCGCACCTCTCCCAGCAGGTCGGGGTCCAGGTGTCGCTCGACCGCCGCCACCAGGGCGCGGTCGGTGGAGAAGACGTCGTATCCGGTCAGCGGCTCGGGCTGGTTGTCCACCGTGTGCGTGCTGCCTGCCATGTCTCGCAACCTACCCGCCGCCGGGGCGGTCGAGACCGGCCCGACACGGCGAACCGTGGCCGACGGACGACCCCCGGCGCCACCAGGGGTGAGTGCACCGTGTCCCGGCGGATACCTTTAGGGCGTGCAGCCAGCAAGTCAGTCACCCGAGCCGCTCGGCAGCCCCTCCGGCCGTCTTCACCGGGCGCGTGCCCTGTACCGGAACGTCTCCAAGCGCAGGACAGCGTGGCTGCTGCTGAAGGACACGGTCAACTCCTGCATCGAGTACCGCATCCTCGGTCTCGCCGCGGAGGCGGCGTTCTTCACGCTGCTGTCGGTGCCGCCGCTGCTGCTCAGCCTCATTGGCCTGCTCGGCTACGTCGACGACTGGACCGGTACCGACACCATCACCAGCCTGGAGAACAACCTGCTGGAGGCGTCCCGGACCGTCCTGTCCGACAAGGGCGTCCGGCAGATCGCGCAGCCGATCCTCGACGACGTGCTGGCCGGCGGCCGGCCCGACGTCATCTCCATCGGCTTCCTGTTCGCGCTGTGGTCCGGCTCCCGCGCGGTGAACGTCTTCGTCGACACGATCACGGTCATGTACGGCCTCGACGGGGTGCGGGGCATCGTCAAGACCCGGCTCATGGCGTTCCTGCTGTTCATCGTGGCGCTGCTGATCGGCTCGATCGCGCTGCCGCTGATGGTGGCGGGCCCGGACGCGGTCGTGCGGATCGTGCCCTGGTCGGCGACCCTGGTCCAGGTCCTGTACTGGCCGGTCGTCATCGTCCTTTCCGTCGCCTTCCTGACGACGCTCTACCACGTGTCGGTCCCGGTCCGCTCCCCGTGGATCGAGGACGTGCCGGGCGCCCTGGTCGCCCTGGGCATGTGGGTGCTCGGCAGCTTCCTGCTGCGCATCTACCTCCAGCACACCATCGAGGGTGCGACGATCTACGGCTCGCTCGCCGCCGCCGTCGCCGTGCTGCTGTGGATCGGCATGTCGGCGTTCGCGGTGCTCGTGGGAGCCGCGGTCAACGCGGCGATCGACCGTGTGTGGCCGGCCGCCGCGACAGCCGCGGCCCGCGCCACCAACGAGCGGCTGCGGGAGGAGGAGGCCGCCGAGTACGTCGCCCGCCTCGCCGCCGTCAGCGCCCACGAGGACCCCGACGATCCCGCCGACATGCCGTCGGAGTTCCCCGAGCGCTGGTCCCGTTTCCTGCCGCCGGAGGACCTGACGGGCCGCCTGCGCACCCATGCGCGGAGCGCGCACCAACACACACCGAAGGCCCCCGGCGAGGACCCGCCCGTCGGTATGTGACGCCGGCCCGCTGCCCCGGCCGCCCCCTCCTTCGTCACGGCTCCGCCTCCACCGTCCGGCGCCCCGCCGGCTCGGAGCGGGCCGTTCCGGCTTCCGGGGCCCGGCGCTGTGCGTGGACGGCGGCGAGCGATGCGGCCAGGGAGGGGATCACGATGTCGAGGGTGCCGGTGCCGGGCACGATCAGGGTCTGTTCGTCGAGCGCGGCGAAGACGTCGTCGATCAGCCGGGCGGCCGTGCGCGGGGCCTTGGGCCGGATCGGCTCGACGAGCCTGCGGCGGCCGGCTTTGCGCAGCGCGGCCGGGGAGCCGTGGGGCTCCAGCAGCCAGGTGACGGCCTGGTGGTCGAGGCGGGGGCCCAGCCCGCGTTGCAGCCCGCGTCGCGGGCGATAACGGGGGGCGGCCGAGCTCGAGAGCCGAGCCACCACCCTGCCCACCTGCAGAAAAGGCCACCCCGACCGAGCCGAAAAGGGTCCGCCAGCAAGCTGACGGACCCTCATGCAAGATCAAGGCCAGAGAACGGCAATGATCACTCAGGACCACGGGCTCCTTGCAGCAGGCGAGGGCCGGCACCAACGCCGGGGCCCTGACGCCGAACGCCCCCGCTCTCCATGACATCGCCTGCCCAAACCGGATGATTCGGGCGCTCGCCAGGGCTCTGCCCGCCATCCGAACTTCGCGTCAGCCCGAAGTGATTACGCCTTCGCCCTCCAGCTCCTCGACAGTGACCGCATTGTCCCACCAGGTCGGCTTGGTGAGGGAGAAGTACACCTCAAGACCCGAATAAGACACACCGGAATAGGTGGCTGTGCCATTGAATTGCACATTGCCGACCCAAGAGGCCCAAATGAACCTATTGTCCGGGTACATGTCTTCCGGGCTCCAGTTCCCGTCAGTCAGAGCCCGCTGCATCAGGTCGTTTACACTGATGATTACCTCTTTCCTGTTGTTATTGTTGGCGTGTCTGTAGATGCATTTCAGATCGCCCGAGAAGTCGGCGTGCAGCGTGACCGTCCCGGTCGCCTCGGTCGAGGACAGTCTCCACCAGGCGTATCCCGTTTCCCCGCCTGGGACCGTGAAAGTCTGAGAAGGGGCAGTGAGAGTATGACTGTCAACCGTCTTCACGGTGTCAGTATTGCTGTAGTTGACAGTTTGCGTCAGCCCTGCACCGATCCCTATGTCTGGGAGGTCGGCGGAAAGTGAAGTCGAGCTGGAAGTGCCCGTTGTGACCTGATGCTCCAGCCACTTCGTGTACGTAGTCGAATACGAGGGAGTTGCGAACGACTGGGTGTCCGGCGAGTCGTTGTGAAAAACACTACGACTTTCGGCTTCGATGAGGAGAGCGTCGACATCATTGATCGTGGACTGGTCGACAGCCGTCAGGACATTCGAAGTCTCCATATTGTAGTATTCGCAGTGCTTGGGGGTTCCATCCACCGAGACGTGCTGCCACGCCTCGTTGAAAAGGTCGATGACGTTGGTGACTTCCGCCGCGGCCGACGTCGCGGATGCCGGTGGAGCCGCGAGTGTCAGCATGCAGCTGACCGAAAGGGGAATCCCCAAGCCTGCAAGCACTCTGGATCGCGTCCATCTTGACATGAATCTCCTCCATTGGTGGGAACTTTTGTTTCCGCGGCATGAGATGAGCTAATATCTCCCGGCGGGAATTCGAAGGGTTTTCCTTCACCTTCCGCACTGCACTGCGCCGAGCAGACCCCCCTGCATAAACTCCCCTTCGTGTCCGGAACGCACCACAACGTGATCCGAGGCTCAACCGGATGCAACTCCAGACTGAACTCGGCTTCCTGTGTCGCAGCGCGGCAAGGACCCGGCAGAAAATGAGCAGTCAGCA
Organism: Streptomyces actuosus; assembly: GCF_016921115.1. Lineage (GTDB taxonomy): Bacteria > Actinomycetota > Actinomycetes > Streptomycetales > Streptomycetaceae > Streptomyces > Streptomyces actuosus_A. The sequence continues at coordinate 530 of NZ_JAFFZS010000067.1, read as the reverse complement.
CACTGACCTGAAGTAGGCGAGGCAACTTATCGTGCCCTGCGCTGCGGCCTCGGGGAGGTGAAAGATTGCGCTACGCAAGGGTGCGCATTTCTTGACGGATGTCTAGCTGGCTGTTTGGCAGTTTTGCGCCACGGTGCCGTCGGGTCGATTACTTCCTGGGGTCTCCAGGGCTTTCCTCGGGTGGGAAGCACTGTCTGGCCGAGCCGGGTGTTCTGTCAAGCACTGAGGTAGAAGATCATGGAAGAGGCTCTCCGCACCGAAGTGCACCATCGTTGAGGTGGGACCGTGACTCGCAATCACACGAGGTCACCACCTTCTCCTTGAATTCTGCCCCTTCGGGGAAGGGGGTGTGCGGCCGCGATCGTGAGCAAATGGTGGATTTTCGCGCGCAGAGCCGGCCGCATACGTAGCGGTCTACGTATTTTCCCGGTGCTCCTCCTGCGCATGGCGACGCAGCGTGGGGACTGTTCCGTTCTCACCTGCACATGTGGTGATCAATATGTACTGCTCACAGTCGCTGTCCCCCCGGG
>NZ_JAFFZS010000066.1 GCF_016921115.1 Streptomyces actuosus | reverse complement strand
CCCCAGCCCCCCCCCCCCCGCCACCGCCTTGTCCGCATACGTTCGTCCCGCTGCGAGCCGCCGGGCCAACGGCGGCTCCCCAAACGGGAGATCGGGGGTGTACTCGTGCGCATCGGACTGCTTACGGAGGGTGGCTATCCGTATGTGAGCGGTGACGCCGGGCTGTGGTGCGACCGGCTCGTGCGCGGGCTCGGGCAGCACGAGTTCGACATCTACGCGCTCAGCCGCAGTGAGCGCCAGGAGGACGAGGGCTGGGTCCCGCTGCCGCCTCATGTCAGCAGGGTGCGTACCGCGCCCCTGTGGACGGCGGAGGACGACGGGGCTGCACCGGGCCGGCGGGCGCGCCGGCGGTTCGCCGAGCACTACGGGGAACTCGCCACGGCCCTGTGCGCCGCGGGCGCCGACGGTCCGTCCGGCGAACCCGGCAGGGTCCCGCGCACCACCGAGGCGGACCGTTTCAGCAGCGCGCTCTACGGTCTGGCCGAACTCGCCCGCGACGAGAGCGGCCTGGTCCGCGCCCTCCGCTCGGAGGGAGCGGTGCGCGCCCTCGAACGTGCCTGCCGCGCGCCGGGCGCACTGCGGACCGCACGCGAGGCCCGCGTCCCCGACCTGCTGACCGTCGCGGGGCACGTGGAGCGAGCCCTGCGCCCCCTCTCCCTCGACTGGTACGAGGACGACGGTCTCGGCGCCGTCGACGTGTGCCACGCGGCCTCCGGCGGCACGGCCGCCCTGCCCGGCCTGCTCGCCGCCCACTTCTTCGGCGTACCCCTGCTGGTGACCGAGTACGGGGTGCGGCTGCGGACGCACTACCTGGCCTCCGGGGCCGCCCCGGCCCCCGGAGGTGCCCGGCAGGGGGAAGGCACGGACGACGCGCCCGCCGTCCGCGCCCTGCTCGCGGCCTTCCACGGCCGGCTCGCCGCCGAGGTCTACGGGCGGGCCGCCCGCGTCACGCCCGGCAACGCCCACGCCCGCCGCTGGCAGGAGCGGTGCGGCGCCGACCCCGCGAAGGTCCGCATGGTCTACCCCGGCATGAACGCCGCCCGCTTCGCCGAGGTCGGGGAGTCGTCCGAGTGCCACGAGCCCGACACACTGGTGTGGGTGGGCCGGGTGGAACCCGCCAAGGACCTCGTCTCGCTGTTGCACGCGTTCGCCGAGGTCCGCAAGGAGGAGCCGAAGGCCCGCCTGCGCTTCGTCGCCACCGGCGCCGGGGCCGAGGGGGAGGCCTATCTCGGCCACTGCCGTGTGCTCGCCGCCCAGCTCTTCCCCGACGAGGCCGACGGACTGCACGCCGTGGGCTGCAATCCCGTCTCCTTCGAGGAGATCGGCGGTCCCGAGACCGCCACCCTCGCCGACGCGTACGCCTCCGGCGCGGTGAACGTGCTGTCGAGCGTCGTCGAGGGTTTCCCCGTCGGCCTGGTCGAGGCCATGTTCTGCGGGCGCGCGACCGTGTCGACCGACGTGGGCGCGGTGGTGGAGGTCATCGGCGGCACGGGGGTCGTCGTACCCCCGCGCAATCCGCGGGCGCTCGCCGAGGCCTGTGTGGCGCTGCTGCGCGACCCCGAGCGCCGCGCACGCCTGGGCGCCGCCGCACGCGCGCGTGCCCTCGAACTGTTCACCGCCGAGCAGAACATCGCAGCATTTCACGGCATTTACCTGGAGCTCGTCTCCAGTTGCCCGGTCGACCGCGTCGTCGTCGACGACACCGGCGAGCCCCTGCCGTTCGGCGTGCCCGCCGAGGCGCACGTGCCCGGCCGCTGGACCGCGCCGGGCACCCGTGCGGTGGCCCGGGGCGGACCGGCCTGGGCGGCCGGACCACCGGTCCGCGCGTCGGTGCCGACGCCCGCGGGGGAGGGAGCGCGATGAGCGACCTCGGAGAACTGGACCGCCCGGGAACCCCGGCCGGCGCGGCCGCCTGGGACCCCCGCTCGGAGGCCCTGCTGCACCCGCCCGCGCCCAGAAACGCGCCCACGCCCGACGGATCACCCGCTCACGACGGCGCGCCCGGCGCGGCCCTCGGCGCGGGTGCAGCCGAGGGTGCGCAGACCGGCAGCCCGTCCGCCCCGGGCACGGAGGGCGGCGCCGTGCACGCCGCGCGCGTCGACATCCCCGGTGCCCACGTCGCGAGGGCGGAACGGAACGGCGGTCCCGGTCCGGACGCGTCGGCCGTCGGTGCTTCCGCCTCGGCGACCTCGGCGACGCAGAGTGATGCCGCTCGCGTCTCGGCCTCCTCCAGCGGCGGCGCCCCCGCGCCGGACACGCACCGCGAAGCCGTCCCCGTCCCGGCCTCCCGGAGCGAGGCCGTCTCTGCGCTGGCCGCGCAGGCCGGCCGGGTCCCGGACCGCGATGCCGCGGGACCGGACCACCGGTCCACCGCCCGCCGACGGGGCGGCGCGGACCCCGTCAAGGCCCTGATGCACCGACACCGGGAACTGTGCGAACGGGCGGTCGACCCGCTGGAGATCGCGGCAGGTCTGGAGGCGCACGGCGTCACCGATCGCACCGCCGCGCGCTTCCGGCACCGGGACGTGTTCTCCCTCGCGGAGGAGATGTACGCGCGCGTGCCCCGCGGCGGAGACACCCCCGCCGCCGACGCGCTCACCGCCCCCGAGACCGCCCGGCCGCACCCGGGCCGGCTGCTGCTCGCCTCCCTTCCGGGTGCGTTCGCCGCCGCCACGGTGGCCGGACTGCACCTCACGGAGGGGCGCGCCCGCCTGTACGTGGCCGCCGTCGGCCTCCTGGCCCTGGTCCTCGCCGTCCGCGCGGCTCTCGCCCGCGGGCCGTTGAGCTCGGGAGAGCGTGCGAGGAGCGACCGGCGACCCTCCGGCAGCAGTTCCCGCGTCTGGTGGCTGCTCGGCTACGCCGCCCTCGGCGACGCCCTGCTGCGCGCCGCCGTCCACGGGGGACCCGACGGACTGCCCGACGGCACCCCCGACGGCCCCTGGCCGCTGACCGCCGTCCCCGTGCTCGCCCTCGCCCTGTCCTGCCTGCCCGCGGCCCTCGCCGCCCACGTCCTCGCCGAAGGAGCCCGCCGCAGAATGGCCGCCAGCCGCAAGCTGACGGACTTCGCCGCGGCCGTACGCCCGCTGCTGGCGAGCGCGATCGCCCTGTACCTCGGTCTCCTGACGGCCCTTGTCGCCGTCTGCGCCGCGGTCCTGGACGAACCCGCCGACTACGCCCAGGCCCTCACACTGGGCGCCCTCCTCCTGCTCGCCCGCCTCCTCCACATCCACGGCTTCACCCACGCCCCCGCGGTCGTCCTCACCGCGGCCGCCGCCGCGGAGGCCGCCGCCACGGCCGGCGTCCTCGCGGCCCGCCTGCCCGGCTGCGGCTTCCTGGCGGTCCCCGTCGACACCCTCGTGGCGGCCTGGGGCCCCGGCAGCGTGCCGGCCCTGGTGTGCGGGACGGGCGCCCTGATCCTGCTGACCCACGCGGCGCGCACCCTTTCCCGCGCGTCCGCCCACGTACGCCCGAGCGACCCGCGGTGATCCGCCCCCCACGTCACCGGCGCCGGGCCGCACACCACCGGAACACCCCGAAGGAGAACATCAGATGATCACGTCCCGACCCGAGGACCCGGCCCGGGGAGCCGTGCGATGAGGGTCCTGCTGATCGGAGCCAACGGCTACCTCGGCCGCTTCGTCGCGGACCGCCTGCTCGCCGACCCGGCCGTCCAGCTCACCGCGCTCGGCCGCGGCGACGACGCCGACGTCCGCTTCGACCTCGCCACCGGCAGCCCCGGAGCACTCACCCGCTTCCTCGACGCGGTCCACCCCCAGGTCGTCGTCAACTGCGCCGGCGCCACCCGCGGCGGCGCCCGAGAACTCACCCGGCACAACACCGTCGCCGTCGCCACCGTCTGCGAGGCCCTGCGGCGCAGCGGATGCGGGGCCCGCCTGGTGCAGATCGGCTGCGGCGCCGAGTACGGCCCCAGCCAGCCCGGTTCGTCCACCGCCGAGGACGCCGTGCCCCGCCCCGGCGGTCCGTACGGCGTCAGCAAGCTCGCCGCCACCGAACTCGTCCTCGGCTCCGGTCTCGACGCCGTCGTCCTCCGCGTCTTCTCACCCGCCGGACCCGGGACCCCGGCCGGCTCCCCGCTCGGCCGGCTGGCCGAGGCCATGCGCCGCGCCATGCAGTCCGGGGACGGAGAACTGAAGCTCGGCGGCCTCGGGGTCCAGCGCGACTTCGTCGATGTCCGTGACGTCGCCCGGGCCGTGCACGCCGCGTCGCTGTCGGCCGCGCAGGGCGTCATCAACATCGGCTCCGGCCGTGCCGTCCGGCTGCGGGACGCCGCCGCCGTCCTCGCCCGCGTCGCCGGCTACGGCGGCGCCCTCCACGAACTCGACGGGCCCCCCGGACCGCTGCGGGCGTCCATCGGCCACCCTCGCGCCGACTCCGACCACCCGGCGCCCGTCGCCTTCCCCTACCCCGACGGCTGCGGCAGCTGGCAGCAGGCCGATGTGCGCACCGCACGGGACCGGCTCGGCTGGCGGCCCCGGATCAACCTGGAGGAGTCCCTCGCCGACATCTGGATGGAGGCGGCATGCCGTATCTGACCAGCACCCCGGCGGGCACCCAGAGCACCGACATCCGTGCCGGCTTCGGCGTGCCCGGCCTGGCGCACCCCCTGCTCGCCCCGGCCGAGTGGGCCGAGCTCGCCCGGCCCGGAGCCCCCCTGCACTGGGTCGTCCTCGACGTCGCCGACGGGCCCGGTGCCCGCCCCGACCCGCAGTGCCTGGAGGCCGCCGGCCGCCTGCGCAACGCCGGCGTCCGCGTCCTCGGCCGTCTCGACACCGGTTTCGCGCTGCGCGCGCAGGGCGATGTGCGGGGCGACGCGCAGCGGTACCTCGACTGGTACCGGGTCGACGGCTTCCTCCTCCGGCGCTGCCCCGCCGGACGCGCCGAACTCCCCGTCCTCCGGCGCACGGTCGACGCGCTGCGCGGCCTGAGTGAGGATGCCCACATCGTCCTCGGGCACGGTATCCATCCGTACGCCGGCTACGCCGAGATCGCCGACCAGATGGTGACCTTCGCCGGCGCCTGGAACGACTACCGCTGGTCGCAGGCGGCCGAGTGGACCGCCGAGCATCCCCCGGAGCGTTTCTGCCACTTCGTCCACGGAGTTCCCCGTCCCCACCTGGAGGAGGCACTGCGCGTCGCCCGCTGGCACGGCGCAGCCACGATCTACTTCACCGACCGTACGGATCGCGGCGGACGGGCCGACCCCTGGGAGACCATGCCCGGCTTCTGGGACGAAATCGTCTCGCGCATCGGAACAGGTGTCTCGGAATGAAGAAGCACGTGGCAGTGTTACGGCAGAACAACCGTAGTGATTGACCGACCAACGGAGTCCCCGTGTCGCTGCCACCCCTGGTCGAGCCGGCCGCCGAGCTCACCGTAGACGAGGTCCGCAGGTACTCCCGCCACCTGATCATCCCCGACGTGGGCATGGACGGGCAGAAGCGGCTGAAGAACGCCAAGGTGCTCTGTGTGGGCGCCGGCGGCCTGGGCTCGCCGGCGCTGATGTACCTGGCCGCCGCGGGCGTGGGCACGCTCGGCATCGTGGAGTTCGACGAGGTCGACGAGTCCAACCTGCAGCGTCAGATCATCCACAGTCAGGCCGACATCGGCCGCTCCAAGGCGGAGTCCGCGCGGGACACCGTGAAGGGCATCAACCCGTACGTGGACGTGATCCTTCACGAGGAGCGGCTGGAAGCCGACAACGTGATGGACATCTTCAGCCAGTACGACCTGATCGTCGACGGCACGGACAACTTCGCGACCCGCTACCTGGTCAACGACGCGTGCGTCCTGCTGAACAAGCCGTACGTGTGGGGTTCGATCTACCGCTTCGACGGCCAGGCCTCCGTGTTCTGGTCCGAGCACGGCCCCTGCTACCGCTGCCTCTACCCGGAGCCCCCGCCTCCCGGCATGGTCCCGTCCTGCGCCGAGGGCGGCGTCCTCGGCGTGCTGTGCGCGTCGATCGGCTCCATCCAGGTCACCGAGGCGATCAAGGTCCTGACCGGCACCGGTGAGCCGCTGGTCGGCCGTCTGATGATCTACGACGCCCTGGAGATGCAGTACCGCCAGGTCAAGGTCCGCAAGGACCCCGACTGCGCGGTCTGCGGCGAGAACCCGACCGTCACCGAACTCATCGACTACGAGGCCTTCTGCGGCGTCGTGTCCGAGGAGGCCCAGGAGGCCGCGGCCGGCGCGACGATCACTCCCAAGCAGCTCAAGGAGTGGATCGACGAGGGCGAGAACATCGAGATCATCGACGTCCGCGAGACGAACGAGTACGAGATCGTCAGCATCCCGGGCGCCAGGCTGATCCCGAAGAACGAGTTCCTCATGGGCACCGCCCTGGAGACCCTCCCGCAGGACAAGAAGATCGTCCTGCATTGCAAGACGGGTGTCCGCAGTGCGGAAGTCCTCGCCGTCCTGAAGTCCGCCGGCTTCTCCGACGCCGTCCACGTCGGCGGCGGCGTGATCGGCTGGGTCAACCAGATCGAACCGCACAAGCCGGTCTACTGATCACCGCTCTCGCCGACCAGCGAGACTGAAGAAGCCCACGGCTCTGACCAGCTCGGACGCCGTGGGCTTCTGTCATTGTTGGTCGGCGTTGTTTGACCTCGGACGGCCCAGGGACGGCCCAAGAGGTGATCTCGGGCCGTTGACCCGGCTACCAAACCCCCACTTTTAGGAGAGAGGCGGGGGAGCGGGGGCGCTGACCTGGGGCTTCGTTACCTGGTCGGGCCACCGAGAACTCAACTGCGAGACAGCCCTGTTGACCGTGGCTGACCCTTGTATCTGGCACGACTGTGGCACGAGGCGAACAGACGGCTTGGAACCTGGTCGGCACTGCCGGTGCCCGGGGCACCCTTGCTGCTCGCGGGTGGCCCGTGCGCGTACCGTCGGTCTGAACGATGGGGGTGGAAGTCTGTGCTGTACGCACATGAGGTGATCCTGAACGGACTCGCGCAGGGGCGTAGACCGGTGACCGAGGGCGTTGAGTGGTTCGACGGCCTCTCGGAGGATGACCAGCGCAAGGTCCTTCACGCACTGGTGCTGTTCTGCGGGCAAGCCCGCGCCTGCGAGGAGGACGTGCCGGAGAGCATCGCGCGTTCCGGCATCCGCCCCACCCACACGCCGGCAGTGATGCTGACGAAGTGGCGCTTCGGGATGGAAGCACTCCCGGCCTACGAACTCACCAAGTCGTTCCGCCTGCTCGTCGCCCTCTTCAGGATCGCGGACACCCGCAGGCGGTCGCTGTACTGCGCTGGGGGATGTGGCCACGCGTGGCACAACCTCCCGGATTCACCACGGGACGCAACCTAAGGCGACTTCTTGCCTGTGTCCTGCCGGGGATATTGGTGGCCAGGCTTCTCCCTGCTCAGGAGTGGTGGGCGGTTCTTTGCGTGAAGTGCCCTGGCTCCCCCTGTCGGCCGGTTCGAAAGCCTTCTGATCCGTAGCTCTACAGAGATCGGTCAACGGGGGTCATAGAGGTCGCTAACGAGTCTCTGCGGGCGGTTGCCGGCCGTGGTCGGTTACTGAGGTTGCTGTACTTCTCTGCTGTACAGTGCGGGCGGCTGCGAGGTTGGTGCGGCTGGTCACAGTGTGCGGGTGGGTGTCGCCCAAGACCTGCTCACGCTGGGCGAGGGTGGCCTCGTACAGGCGGATGGCCCGCCTCAGGTCCCCCGCCGCGTGGTAGGCGGTGGCGAGGTTGTTGCGGCTGGTCAGGGTGTCGGGGTGGGCGTCGCCCAAGACCTGCTCACGCTGGGCGAGGCTGGTCTCGTACAGGGGGATGGCCCGCCCCAGATCCCCCGCCGCGTAGTAGGCGCCGGCAAGGTTGGTGCGGCTGGTCAGGGTGTGCGGGTGGGTGTCGCCCAAGACCTGCTCACGCTGGGCGAGGCTGGTCTCGTACAGGGGGATGGCCCGCCTCAGGTTCCCCGCTGCCTCGAAGGCGCCAGCGAGGTTGTGGCGGCTTTGCAGGGTGCTCGGGTGCATGTCGCCCAAGATCTGCTCGCCCAGAGCGAGGGTGGTCTCCAGCAGGGGGATGGCCCGCCCCAGATCTCCAATGGCGTAGTAGGCGGTGGCGAGGTTGTTGCGGCTGGTCAGGGTGTCGGGGTGGGTGTCGCCCAAGACCTGCTCACGCTGGGCGAGGGTGGTCTCCAGCAGGGGGATGGCCCGCCCCAGATCCCCCGCCGCCTGATAGGCGCCGGCAAGGTTGGTGCGGCTGGTCAGGGTGTGCGGGTGGGTGTCGCCCAAGACCTGCCCGCACTGGGTGAGGGCCACCTCCAGTAGGAAGATGGCCCGCCCCAGATCCCCCACCTCCCGGTAGGCACCGGCGAGGTTGTTGCGGCTGGCCAGGGCGCCCGGGTGGGTGTCGCCCAAGACCTGCTCCCGCTGGGCGAGGGTGGTCTCCAGCAGGGGGATGGCCCGCGCCAGATCTCCAATGGCGTAGTAGGCGGTGGCGAGGTTGTTGCGGCTGGTCAGGGTGTCGGGGTGGGTGTCGCCCAAGACCTGCTCGTACCGGGTGAGGGTGGCCTCGTACAGAGGGATGGCCCGCTTCAGATCCCCCGCCGCCTGGTAAGCACTGGCGAGGTTGTTGCGGCTGGTCAGGGTGTCGCGGTGGGCGTCGCCCAGGACCTGCTTGCGCTGGGCGAGGACGGCCTCGAACAGGGGGATGGTGCGGGCGGTGTGGCCTTGATGATGGAGGCGGTCGGCAATGGTGCTGTACGCGTCGGTGAGCGGGGCGTTGCGGTGTCCGGTCGGGGTGGTGGCGGCGAGGGTGACGAGGTGTGGGGTGAGGGTGTCCCACTGGCTGTCGGTGGTGCTTTCCTGGCCGTGAGGCGGTGCCAGGCTATGGAGGACTGCTTGCTCGGCGCTGTCGCGTCCTTGGAGGTGCCGGGGCCGTTGCGGGGTGTCGCTGGGTCGGGGTGTGCGTAGGACGGTTTGGACCAGGCGGTGGATGCTGAGGGTGGTGTCGGTGGTGGTGATCATGCTGTAGGCGGCCAGGGTGCCGATGGCTTCGGCGCTGTCGTCCGGGTCGGTGCCGGGCGGGGTGAGCAGGGTGTGGGGGATGTCGTCGGGGGCGAGCCAGGCGGCGGTGTGCAGCACCTGAACGGCCAGCGGATCCTCCTGCTCCAGGGTGTGCAGGGTGAGGTTCCAGATGCGTGCGATGGTGCGTTCCGCGTCGATGCCGTGGGCGGCCTTGGCGAGTTTGGTGCCCAGACGGCGGCGGTAGGCGTCGAGGCTGATGCCACGGTTCTGGGCGAGGTAGGCGCTGGCCTGCTTGATCGCGAGCGGAAGATGCCCCAGGTCAGCGGCAAGAGCGTGGGCATCGGCCCGCTGCCGCGCCGTGGGCGTGGTGTCCTTGAAGACAAGACGGCACAGCAGGGTGGTGGCGTCGTCGGGGTGGAGGGTGCCCAGGGGCAGGGTGGGGGAGGTGTCGGGCCAGCCGAGGGTGCGGCGACTGGTGGCCAGGTAGTGCCCCTGATGGAGTGCCCCGACATAGGGGGCAAGATCGTCGGGGTCCTCGACGTTGTCGTAGATGAGGAGCCAGCCGGGATGCCAGGCCAGCCACTGCCGGGCCCACGCCACCTGCGCCCCACGCCCGGCCGTGGCGGCCCAGCCGGGAACCAGTGTCCGGGTGAGACCGGCCAGGGACGTCTCGATCTCATCGGGCGAGGCGGCGTTGATCCACCAGATCAGGGTGTAGTCGCCTCGGTGACGGTGGGCGTAATGCAGGGCAAGCGTGCTCTTGCCGATCCCGCCCAGCCCGTGCACGGTCCCGCTGTGCGTGATCGCCCCTTCACGCCGCCCAGTCAGGGTGCGCCGCAGCCAGGCCAGTTCCTCCTGACGGCCCAGGCACAGCGGCGACGGAGGCAGGTTCGAGGTGCCCGGCGCCGCAGCGACTGTCTCCGCCGTCTGCAACGCCAAAGCAGGCAGCACCACGTCACCCGTGGTGATGGCGGTGCCGATCTGCTGGGCGGCTATCGACCGGTCCGCAGCCGCTTTGATCTGCGGCGCGGACGCGGCCTCGTCCGTGCTCATGGCCGAGGCGGGTTGTGACCGTCACCGGTGATCGCGGTGCCGATGTGCTGCGCGGCGATCGACCGCTCACCAGCCGCCGTGATGGTTAGCGTGCCCGCGGCCGGAGCGGGCAACATGGCCGGCAGTTCCTCCCGCAGTCCCAGATCGTCCTGCAACGCGCGCCTCAGCAGGCGGCCCAGCACAGCCGAGGAGTAGGCATCATCCTGTTCGTCGGCAGCCTCGCCCACGACCCGCTCCACCTCTGTCCGGTCCGCCTCGTCCCCGTGTGGCCAGAGCAGTTGCAGGATCCGCTGCCCCAGACCGACCGTCGCCTCGGCAGCAGCATCCTGCGCCCGGGTCAACACCGCCGCCCCGTAGGCTCCCACCGCGGCCGTCACCGCCGGACCCGCCGGCTCAACCAACTGCACGCTCTCGGCACCCACTTGATACCCCCGACCTCCACGGCTCGGAAAGAACACCAGGGTAGAAACACCACCCCAGCCTTGAAGCCAAAACGCCCGAATCACCCACGACACTTCCCCACCTCGCTCCAGGCACGCCTCACGCCATCAGCTTGGGAAGCTGCGGGCGCTTGGGGGCGGCTTGGGCGCTGACCTGGGCCAACGTTGCTGAGCGGTCCCAGCGGGCCTGGCCGCGTTTCACCGTGATTCCCCGTTGCTCCCCGCTCGATCTGGTGCGCTTGTGGTGCAGCGGCGTCGTCACTGCCCGCCCGCCTGCTACTGAGCGTTGGGTCGGTCTGCTGTCGCGGTAGGCGAGAGGGGGGCCAAGGGGGGTGGCTCAGCAGAGGCCCGAGCCACGTTTGCCCGAGACTCCGTGAAGCTTCGACATCACGCCCCTCCCAAGCTTGCGGCCGACCGCACGAGCCGGGGGAGCCCGGGCCGGGGCGGCCGGGGGCGAGTGTCGCGTTCGAGTCGTGGCACGCACGCCCCGACGGAACCGGATGAAACCCGCCGGGGCACTGCCGCGGCAGTGGGGTGCTGCCCGGACGGGTCAGCGCATGACGACGAAGATGTGCGCCGCGGTCCGTGCGGGGAGGTCGGCGGCCCGCCCGCTGCCGCCGCGGACCGATACGCCGCCGGGCGACGACGTCACGTCCACGACCGCGCCGGGCCGCACCCCGGCGTGCCGCAGGGCGTGCATCAGCCCGGCGTCGGTCTGGACGGTCTCCCCGATGCGCCGCACGACCGCGCTCGCCGCGTTCGGGCCCGGCGCGAGGTCGCCGAGGCTGACCATGCCGTCGTCGAGGAACGGCTCCGTCACGCATGTCTCGCCCAGTTCCCCCAGGCCCGGTATCGGATTGCCGTACGGCGACACCCGGGGGTGCCCCAGCAGCGCGAGGGCGCGACGCTCCACGGCCTCGCTCATCACGTGCTCCCACCGGCAGGCCTCGGTGTGGACCAGCTCCCACTCCAGCCCGATCACGTCGACGAGCAGGCACTCCGCGAGCCGATGCCTGCGCATCACCCGCGTGGCGAGCCGCCGGCCCTCCCGCGTCAGTTCCAGATGCCGGTCGTCGGCGACGTGCAGCAGGCCGTCGCGCGCCATGCGGGCGACGGTCTGGCTGACGGTGGGGCCGCTCTGGCTCAGGCGCTCGGCGATGCGTGCCCGGAGGGGGACCACGCCCTCCTCCTCGAGTTCCAGGACGGTGCGGAGGTACATCTCCGCGGTGTCGATCAGTCCGGACATGCGGCGTCTCAGGCGGGGGTCTCGGCGGTGGCGGTCAGGACCGCGCGGCCGAGGACGTGTCCGGCCATCGTGAAGCCGAGGACGGCCGGGGTGGCGTCGGCTGCCACGCCGACGGAGGCCACGTCCAGGGCGTGCACCACGACGACGTAACGGTGCGTGCCGTGCCCGGCCGGCGGCGCGGCGCCGATGAAGCGGGTGGCGCGGGCGTCGTTGGGGAGCTGGACGGCGCCCTCTGGGAGGCCCGAGCCGGTGTCGTCGCCCGCGCCCTCGGGCAACTCGGTGACAGTGGCGGGGATGTCGGCGACCGCCCAGTGCCAGAACCCGGACCCGGTGGGGGCGTCGGGGTCGTAGACGGTGACGGCGTAGCTGCGGGTGCCCGCGGGGGCTCCGCTCCAGGACAGTTGCGGGGAGACGTCCTTTCCGCCGGGTATGCCGAAGATGCCGGAGAACTGCTCGGGCGGCCAGGCGGCACCGTCGGTGACGGTGGTGCTGGTCACGGAGAAGGAGGCCGCCTCGGGGAGGCGGGCGAAGGGGTCGTCGGCGCTCATCGCGTCGTTCCTTTCAGGTAATGCCGTGGGGTGGCGGTGACGTGGTCGGCGGGACGGGAGATGTGACGCAGCAGCGCCACCATGTGCCCGCCCGATCGACTATGCGCACGATAATCGATTATTAGCCGGATCGTCTATGCTGCCGCTATGACCCAGACGGCACACAGCTCGGCTTCGTCGGGGAAGCAGATGCTCTCCGAGCAGGCCTACACGCGCCTGCGGGACGCGATCATGCGCGGGGACCACGGACCCGGCGACGCCCTCAAGCCGCAGGACCTCGCCAAGGAGCAGGGCGTGAGTCTGGCCGTGGTGCGCGAGGCGCTGGTGCGGCTGGTGGGCGAGGGTCTCGCCGACCGGCTGCCCAACCGCGGCTTCGCCGTCCCGGCGTTCTCCGACCGCCGATGGCAGGAGACGGCGGAGGCCCGCCGGACCGTCGAACCGGTTGTGCTGCGCATGTCCATCGAGCGCGGTGATGTCGACTGGGAGGCCCGCGTCCGAGCCGCCCACCACCGCCTGGCCCGCACCCCGGTCCATGGGCCGGAGGAGGGCGGGTACTACAGCGGCGCGTGGTCCGAAGCCCACCGTGTCTTCCACCGCACGCTGCTGGAAGGGTGCGACAACCCGGTCCTGCTGGAGACCTTCGACCGTATGTGGACCGCGAGCGAACTGGCGCGCCGCTGGTCGGCCCACCGCCACCCCGACCGGGACCACGTGGGCGAACACCGCCGACTGGAGGAAGCGGCGCTGGCCCGCGACGCCGACACCGCGGTCGAGGTGCTGACCCGGCACCTCACCCGGACCGCGGCCGGACTGACCGACTGACCCGCCCTGAACCCGCGAAGAACGCCTGATCCACCCGGCCGCGCCGATAGGGCACGGTCTCGATCGGGCCGACCGGGTGGACGGGCAGGCAAGGGTGTCGCGGTCGGACGTCCCGGAGGGCTCCTCCGCGGCAGGCCCGGGTATCCGGGGCGGCCCGACGTCGTGAACCGCCGCACCCCGGTGGTGACAACTGTCCTAGTAGATTGTTGCGGCTTATTTTTGCTGTGATGTTGGGTAGAGGTGGCGCAGTTTCACGCGTGCGTCGTCGGTGGTGAAGTGCCAGTCGACTTGGCGTTGGTCGCTGTTGGTCTGCTGCTGC
>NZ_JAFFZS010000065.1 GCF_016921115.1 Streptomyces actuosus | reverse complement strand
ACCGCACCACCATCCGCGCATCCGCCACCACCACCGGCCCGAACGCACCCGGGAACATACCCATCACCCGATCACCCACCACCAACCCCGACACACCAGGACCCACCTCGACCACCACACCCGCACCTTCACCGCCGAGCGGTCCCGCCTCTCCCGGGTACATGTCGAGTACGTTGAGGACGTCGCGGAAGTTGACACCGGCCGCTCGTACGGCGATCCGAACCTGGCCCTCGGTCAACTCGGCGGACGCCTCAGGGAAAGCGGTCAGTGCCAGGCCGTCGAACGTGCCCTTCTCGGGGCTGTCCAGATGCCAGGACGACTCGCCTGCGGGAAGGGCGAGTGCACCACCCGCTGGAACGCGGCCCAGGCGGGGGGCGTACAGGTCGCCGTCGCGCAGAGCGACTTCCGGCTCCCCGCAGGCCAGGGCCGCCTCCAGCGCGTCGCGGGAGGCGTCGGATCCGTCGGTGTCGACCAGGGCGAACCGGTCCGGCGCTTCGGCGCGTGCGGCCCGTACCAAGCCCCATACTGCCGCGAGCGCGGGATCGGGTGCGGTGGCGTCCACCGCGACCGCACCTTCGGTGACCACGACCAGTCGGCAGCCTTCGAAGCGGTCGTCGGCGAGCCATGCGCGTACGGCGTCCAGAACCCGGCCCGTGGCGGCTCGTGCCGCTTCCGGCCCCTCGGCGACGCCGCAGGTCGGGTCGGTGGCGGTGGCAGTGACGGAGAGCAGTACCGTCCCGTGCACGGTCTGAGGAAGATCCTCCAGGCCTGGATGGAAGGGCGCACCGGGTATGAGGTTCGCGTCGCCCATCACCGCTGTCGGGCCCGCCTTGACGCCGGTCCGTTCGGGCTCGGGGAGCTTGATCCAGTCGACCTGGTAGAGGCTCTCCCGATGGCCCTCGGACCCGGGACGGGGGACGACGTCACCGGAGAGCTGGCGCAGCAGGAGCGACTCGACGGAGGCGACCGTGCCACCCGCCGGGTCGGCCAGTTGCAGGGCGACGGCCTCCGGTCCGGCCTGCACCATGCGCACCCGCAGGGCCCTGGCGCCGGACGCCCGCAGCGACACTCCGCTCCAGGAGAAGGGAAGCCGTCCCTGTCCGGCGTCCGCCAGCGATACGAACATCATCGCGTGCAGGGCCGAGTCCAGCAGTGCCGGGTGGATGCCGAAGTCACCGGCGAGCGGCTCGTGGTCGTCGGGGAGGCCGACTTCGGCGAACACCTCCTTGCCGCGCCGCCAGACCGCGCGCAGGCCGCGGAAGACCGGCCCGTAGGCGAATCCTGCCTCGGCGAAGCGGTCGTAGAAGTCGGTCACGGACACGGGCTGCGCGTTCGGCGGGGGCCAGGCAGCGAGATCGACGGCCCCGGTGACGGCGGGCTGCGGGCCGGCGGCGATGGAACCGCTGGCGTTCAGCGTCCACGGGTCGGTGTCCAGGGCGTCCTCGGCCCGGGAGTAGACCCCCACCGTGCGGGTGTCGGAGTCGTCCGGGGCACCGACCCTGACCTGCACCAGTCGTCCAGTGCGTTCGGGCACGACCAGCGGGGCCGCGATCGTGAGCTCCTCGACCCGATCACAGCCGAGTTGCCCGGCTGCGCACAGGGCGAGTTCGAGGAAGCCGGTCCCCGGAAAGAGGACCGTGCCGGTGACGCTGTGATCTCGCAGCCACGGGTGCGTGCGCAGGGACAGCCGTCCGGTGAACAGCACCTCCTCACTGCCTGCCACGCGCACGGCGGCCCCCAGCAGCGGGTGCCCGGCAGAACCCAGACCCACCGAACCGAGGTCACCCGGGGTCACGCCGGTGAGGTTGGGCCAGTGGCGGCGGCGTTGGAAGGCGTAGGTCGGCAGTTGCACTGACGTGGTGACGGGAAGCTGCCCGGCCCAGTCGACACCGGCCCCGTCCACGTGCACCCGGGCCAACGCCCCCAGCAAGGAGACGGCCTCGGGCCGATCCCCCCGCAGAACAGGCACCAGCACCGAAGCCCCCGGCTCCTCCAGACACCCCTGCGCCAGGGCGGTGAGGGTGCCGTCGGGGCCGAGTTCGAGGAAGCGGTCGACGCCCTCGTCGTGCAGGGTGCGGACGGCGTCGGCGAAGCGGACCGCCTGACGGACCTGACCCACCCAGTACTCCGGGGACATCAGCTCCTCCGGGTCGGCGGTCCACCCGGTCACCGTCGACACCATCGGCAGCCGCGGCCGTGCGTACGACAACTCCTGGGCCACGGCCCGGAAGTCGGCGAGCATCGGTTCCATCAGCGGCGAGTGGAACGCATGGCTGACCCGCAGCGCCGTCACCTTGCGGTCCTGGGCACGGAAGTGGGCCGCCACCTCCTCCACCGCCTCGGCCACGCCCGAGACGACCACCGCCCGCGGACCGTTCACCGCGGCAATACCCACCCGCACACCGTCCAGCAGCGGCAGCACCTCCTCCTCGGACGCCTGCACCGCCACCATCGCCCCACCCCCGGGCAACGCCTGCATCAACCGACCCCGCGCCACCACCAGACGACACGCATCCTCAAGCGACCACACCCCCGCCACATACGCCGCAGCTATCTCACCGATCGAATGCCCCACCAGCACATCCGGCCGCACACCCCACGACTCCAGCAACCGGAACAACGCCACTTCCAACGCGAACAACGCAGGCTGCGCGAACTCCGTCCGATCCAGCCGGTCCGCATCCTCACCGAACACGACCTCCCGCAACGAGCACGGCAGTTCGGTGTCCAGATGCGCGCACACCGCATCGAAGGCATCCGCGAACACCGGACACCCCTCATACAACTCACGCCCCATACCCGGACGTTGCGAGCCCTGACCCGCGAACAGGAAAGCGGTCCGCACATCACGCCGGACCACACCCGTGACCGCGTCCACCGCCTCCTCACCCGCAGCAACGGCCCGCAGCGCCCGCACCAACCCCTCCCGGCCGGCACCCCACACCACAGCCCGCTGCTCGAACAACGACCGCGACCTCACCAACGCCCCCGCCACACCGACGACATCCACACCCGCGTCACCGGACACGAACTCCGCCAACCGCCCGGCCTGAGCCCGCAACGCCGCAACCGTGCGCCCCGACACCACCCACGGCACCACGCCACCGGCCACCGACACACCCACCGCCCCACACCCGACACCCGCATCGAGCTCGGCATCGACAACGGCATCGACTTCGGCCGGCGGCTCCGCCAGCACCACGTGCGCGTTCGTGCCACTGAGTCCGAAGGAGGACACGCCCGCCCGGCGGGTCCGTCCCTCGGCGGGCGGCCAGTCGGCATGGTCGTCGAGGAGTTCCACCGCGCCGGCGGACCAGTCCACATGGGAGGACGGACGCCCGGCGTGCAGCGTGCGCGGCAGCACCCCGTGGTGCAGAGCCAGCACCATCTTGATCACACCCGCCACACCGGCCGCGGCCTGCGTGTGCCCGATGTTCGACTTCACCGACCCCAACCACAACGGCCGCTCACGCCCCTGACCATAGGTCGCCAACAGCGCCTGCGCCTCGATCGGATCACCCAGCGACGTCCCCGTGCCATGCGCCTCCACCGCATCCACATCCGTCGGAACCAACCCGGCACCCGCCAACGCCTGCCGGATCACCCGCTGCTGCGACGGACCGTTCGGCGCCGTCAACCCGTTCGACGCGCCATCCTGATTCACCGCCGAACCCGCCACCACCGCCCACACCCGACGCCCACCACGGCGCGCATCCGACAACCGCTCCACCACCACCAGACCCGCACCCTCGGCGAACCCGGCACCATCCGCCGCATCCGAGAACGCCTTGCACCGCCCGTCCGCCGCCAACCCCCGCTGCCGCGAGAAATCCAGGAACAGACCCGGCGTCGACATCACCGTCACCCCACCCGCCAACGCCAGATCACACTCACCCGCCCGCACCGCCTGCACCGCCAGATGCAACGCCACCAGAGCCGACGAACACGCCGTGTCCACCGTCACCGCAGGACCCTCCAGACCGAGCACGTAGGACACGCGGCCGGAGACGATGCTCGCCGCGTTGCCGGTGCCGAGGTGGCCGCCGACGTCCTCACCGGAGGCGACGAGGAGCGGGGTGTAGTCGTTGCCGTTGATGCCGGCGAAGACGCCGGTGCGGGATCCGCGCAGGGTCGTCGGGTCGATACCGGCCCGCTCGAACGCCTCCCACGCCAGCTCCAGCAGCAGCCGCTGCTGCGGGTCCATCGCCAGCGCCTCACGCGGCGAGACACCGAAGAAGCCGGCGTCGAAGTCGGCCATGTCCCGCAGGAATCCGCCTTCGCGGGCGGTGCAGGTGCCGGGATGGTCCGGGTCGGGGTGGTAGAGGTCGTCGATGTCCCAGCCGCGGTCCGCCGGGAACGGTGCGATGGCGTCGGTGCCGTCGGCGAGCAGCCGCCAGAACTCCTCCGGGGTGTGAGCGCCGCCCGGGAAACGGCAGCTCATCGACGTGATGACGATCGGGTCGTCGTCGGTGGCGACCAAGGTGGGGGCGGGGCTCACCGGGGCCGGCAGCCGGTCGTCGTCACCCGTCGCGCCGGCCAGTTCGTCGAGCAGCATGCGCGCGAGGGCGGCGCAGTCGGGATGGTCGAAGACGAGGGTGGCCGGCAGGCGCAGGCCGGTGATCTTGTTCATTCCGTTGCGGAGTTCGACGGCGCTCAACGAGTCGAATCCGAGGTCGCTGAAGGCGCGGGTCGGCTCGACGGCCTGCGGTCCGGGGTAGCCGAGGACGGTGGCGACGTAGCCGCGTACGACGTCGAGGACGACGTCGGCACGTTCGGTGTCGGTGAGCCCGGCGAGGTGGCGGACGAGCGCGGGCCGGTCTCCGTCTGCGGCGTCCGCGCCGAAGGCGTCCGTGCCGCTCCGCCCGGACGCGGGCCCGGTCGCCGGGGCGAGGACGCGCTGGGCGTCGGGCAGGTCGCGCAGCAGGGCGCTGGGGCGGGAGCCCGTGAAGGCGGGGGCGAAGCGTTCCCAGCCGATGTCGGTGACGGCGATGTAGGTCTCGCCGTGGTCGAGTGCCTGCTGCAGTGCCTGGCAGGCGAGTTCGGGCTGCATGTCGTAGACGCCGTAGCGGCGCAGGCGGTCGCCGACGGCACCGTCGCCCATGCCTCCGTCGGCCCAGTGGCCCCAGGCGACGGAGGTGGCGGGCAGTCCCTCGGCGCGGCGCCGGGCGGCGAGGGCGTCCAGGAAGGCGTTGCCGGGGGCGTAGTTGCCGAGGCCGGGACCGCTGATGGTGCCGGACGTCGACGAGAACAGGACGAACGCGGACAGGTCCAGGCCCTCGGTCAGTTCGTGGAGGTGGACGGCGGCGGTGGCCTTGGTGCGCAGCACCGGGTCCATGCGGCCGGGGTCGAGGGCGTCGATGACGCCGTCGTCGAGGGTCCCGGCGACGTGGAGCACCGCATCGAGCGGGTGTTCTGCGGGGATGGTGTCGAGCAGGCCGCGCAGGGCGTCCCGGTCGGCGACGTCGCAGGCGGCGACGGTGACGCGGCCGGCGCCGAGGGCGGTCAGTTCGTCGCGCAGTTCGGCGGCACCCGGCGCGTCGGCGCCCCGGCGGCTGGTGAGCAGCAGATGATCGGCGCCGAGGGAGGCGAGCCAGCGGGAGACGTGTCCGCCGACCGCGCCAGTGCCGCCGGTGACGAGGACGGTGCCGCGCGGGCGCCAGGGCTCGGCGGGCACGGTGGCCCCGGCGAGCGGGGCGCGGTGCAGTCGGCGGCCGTAGATGGCGGAGGCACGGACGGCGGTCTGGTCCTCGGCGTCGGGGCGGGCGAGGAGCGCGCACAGGCGGTCGCCGGCGCGGCGGTCGAGGTCGGCGGGCAGGTCGATCAGGCCGCCCCAGCGGTCGGAGTGTTCGAGGGCGGCGACCCGGCCGAGGCCCCAGACGAGGGCTTGGGGCGCGCTGCGGACGGTCTCGGCGCCGGTGACGGCGACGGCGCCGTGGGTGGCGCACCACAGGGGCGCGGCGATCCCGAGGTCGCCGAGGACCTGCAGCAGGGCGAGGGTGCCGGCGAGGCCGGCGGGCACGGACGGGTGGTCGCCGTGCGGGGTCTCGTCGAGCGCGAGGAGCGACAGGACGCCACGCAGGTCGTCCGCGGCCAGGGCGGGTTCGGTGCCGGTGCCGCCGAGGACGTCCGTGAGCAGCGTGGCCAGGCCGTCGCGGCCGGTGCCGGGGGCGGTTGCGTCGACGGTGACGACGCGCACGGGCACGCCGTGGTCGGTGAGGGCCCGCCGGGCGGCGTCGGCCAGTGGGTGAGCGGTGCCGGGCACGGCCAGGAGCCAGGTGCCGGCCGGGGACGCGCCCGCGGTGTCCTGGGTGAGCGGGGT
Source organism: Streptomyces actuosus (assembly GCF_016921115.1). Taxonomy (GTDB): domain Bacteria; phylum Actinomycetota; class Actinomycetes; order Streptomycetales; family Streptomycetaceae; genus Streptomyces; species Streptomyces actuosus_A. Next base: position 7,628 of record NZ_JAFFZS010000065.1, on the reverse strand, counting down.
CCAGCCGACGGTGTAGCGCCAGCCGTCGACGGTGGACTGCTCCCTGCTGCTGCGCCGCCAGGCGGACAGGGCGGGCAGCACCTCGCTCAGTGGGGTGTCGCCGCCGATGTCGAGGGTGGCGGTGAGGGCGTCGAGGTCCTCTTCCTGCACGGTCCGCCAGAAGCGGCTCTCCGCCTCGTCGGAGGCATCGGCTCCGGCGCCGGCGCCGGCGGTCTCGGTGAGGTCGTCGCGCAGTTCGGGCCAGAACCGCATCCGCTGGAAGGCGTAGGTGGGCAGGTCGACACGGCGGGCCCCGGTCCCGGCGAAGACGCTGTGCCAGTCGACGGCGACGCCCTGGGCGTGGGCCTCGGCGAGGGAGGTCAGGAACCGGTCGAGGCCGCCCTGGTCGCGGCGCAACGTGCCGAGGACGACGGCGTCGGCTTCGGCGTCCTCGACGGTCTCGCGCAGCCCGAAGGCGACGACGGGGTGCGGTGAGACCTCGATGAAGGTGCGGTGGCCGGCTGCGAGGAGGCCTCGCACGGCTTCCTCGAAGCGGACGGTTTCGCGCAGGTTGGTGTACCAGTAGGCGGCGTCGAGGGCGGTGTCCTCGTCGAGCCAGTCGCCGGTCACCGAGGACCGGAAAGGGGTGTCGGCGGGGCGGGGCCGCAGCCCGGTGAGCGCCTCGAGGACCGGGGTGCGCAGGGGTTCGACGTGGGTGGAGTGGCTGCCGTAGTCCACGGCGACCCTGCGGGCCTGGACGCCCTCGCCGGTGAGTTCGGTGAACAGTTCGTCCAGGGCGTCGGCGGCACCGGAGACGACGACCGAGCCGGGGCCGTTGACGGCGGCCACGGCGAGCCGGTCGCCGTAGCGTTCCAGCCGGGGGCGGACCCGGTCGGCGGGGAGGGCCACGGACATCATGCCGCCGTCGCCCGCGATGGCGGTGATGGCCTTGCTGCGCAGGGCGGCCACGCGGGCGCCGTCCTCCAGGGACAGCGCGCCGGCGACGACGGCTGCGGCGATCTCGCCCTGGCTGTGGCCGACGACGGCGGCGGGTTCGACGCCGTGGGTGCGCCAGAGGTGGGCGAGGGAGACCATGACGGCCCAGAGGACCGGCTGGACGACATCCACCCGGTCGAGGTCGGGTGCGTCCGGTCCGCCGCGCAGGGCGGCGGTCAGCGACCAGTCGACCCAGGGGGCGAGCGCCTGCTCGCACTCGGCGATGCGGCGGGCGAACTCAGGTGCGGTGTCGAGCAGTTCGCGGCCCATGCCCGGCCACTGGGCTCCTTGGCCGGGGAAGACGAGGACAGGTCCGGTGCCGCGCCGGTCGACGCCGTGGACGACGTCGCTGACCATCCGCTCCTCGACGAGGTCGCGCAGGCCGCGCTCGAGGCCGTCGCGGTCGGCAGTGAGGACGACCGCGCGGTGCTCGAACGCGGTGCGTGTGGTGGCCAGCGACAGCCCCAGGTCGGCGAGGTCGAGGCCGGGGTGGTCGCGCAGGTGCGCGAGGAGCCGGCCGGCCTGGGCGCGCAGTCCGTCGGGGGTACGGGCGGACAGCGGGGCCGGGACGACGGGCAGGGGCGCGGCACGCTCGGCGTCCTGTGTGGCGTCGCCGGTGGGGCGGGCGGCGTCGCCGATGACGTGCTGTGCCGCGTCGGGGGTGTCACCGGTGCCGTGGGGCGTCTCCTCGGTGGGCTCGGGGGCCTGCTGGAGGATGACGTGCGCGTTGGTGCCGCTCATGCCGAAGGAGGAGACGCCGGCGCGGCGCGGGCGGCCGGTCTCCGGCCACGGTACGGATGCGTCGAGCAGGCGCACGGTGCCCGCGGACCAGTCGACCTCGGTGGTCGGGTTCTCGGCGTGCAGGGTGGCCGGTAGGACGCCGTGGCGGAGGGCCATCACCATCTTGATGACACCGCCGACGCCGGCCGCCGCCTGCGCGTGGCCGATGTTGGACTTCAGCGAGCCCAGCCACAGCGGGCGGTCCGCGGGCCGGTCCTGGCCGTAGACCGCGATCAGCGCCTGCGCCTCGATGGGGTCGCCCAGGCTGGTGCCGGTGCCGTGTGCCTCGACGGCGTCGACGTCGGTGGGGGTGAGGCCGCCGCCGGCCAGGGCCGCGCGGACGACCCGCTGCTGGGAGGGGCCGTTGGGTGCGGTGAGGCCGTTGGAGGCACCGTCCTGGTTGAGGGCGCTGCCCTGGACGACGGCGAGGACCGGGTGTGCGTTGCGCCGGGCGTCGGAGAGGCGTTCCAGCACGATCATGCCGACGCCCTCGGCCCAGCTCGCTCCGTCGGCGTCCGCCGAGAACGGCTTGCAGCGGCCGGACTCGGCGAGCGCGCGCTGCCGGCTGAACTCGATGAGCGAGCCCGGCGTCGACATCACGGTGACGCCGCCGGCCAGCGCCAGGTCGCACTCGCCCTGCCGCAGGGACTGCGCGGCGAGGTGCAGGGCCACCAGGGAGGAGGAGCAGGCGGTGTCGACGGAGAGTGCGGGGCCCTCCAGTCCGAGGGCGTAGGCGATGCGGCCGGACAGGACGCTCGGTGAGTTGCCGGTGCCGATGTAGCCCTCGAAGCTGTCCTTGGCGGCTCCGAGGATGCCCACGTAGTCCTGGTAGGTGACACCGGCGAAGACACCGGTGAGGCTGCCGCGCCGCGACGCCGGGTCGATGCCGGCCCGCTCCAGCGCCTCCCAGGAGGTCTCCAGCAGCAGCCGCTGCTGCGGGTCCATCGCCAGGGCCTCGCGCGGGGAGATGCCGAAGAATCCGGGGTCGAAGTGGCTCGCGTTGTGCAGGAAGCCGCCTTCGCGGGCGTAGCAGGTTCCCGGATGGTCCGGGTCCGGGTGGTACAGCTTCGCCAGGTCCCAGCCGCGGTCGGCGGGGAACGGCGCGATGCCGTCACCCCGGTTCACCACCAGCTGCCACAGTTCCTCGGGGCCGGAGATGCCGCCCGGGTAGCGGCAGGCCATGCCGACGACGACGACCGGGTCGTCGTCGAGCCGGACCGGTGCGGGGGGCATCGCGGAGCCCGCAGCCGCGCCGAAGAGTTCGCTGTCCAGGTGCGCCGCGAGCGCGAGCGGGGTGGGGTGGTCGAAGACGAGCGTGGCCGGCAGGAGGACGCCGAGGTCGGTGCTGAGCCGGTTGCGCAGTTCGACGGCGGTGACGGAGGCGAAGCCGAGGTCCTTGAAGACCCGGCCGGGCTCCACCTCGTCGACGTCGACGTAGTCCAGGACGGCGGCCACGGCGCGGCGTACGAGGTCCAGCAGCACGCGTCGGCGCTCGGGGGCGGACCGGCCGGCGAGCCGGTCCACGAGTCCCGGGGTCTCGCCCGTGTCACCGGAGTCGTCGGGGGCGCGGCGCCGCCTCGGGCGGCCGGGAGCGGCAGGGGGCGCGGGCCGGTGGGTGGCGGTGGACGCGGTGGACTCCGTGCCGGCCGGGTCCTCGCCGGTCCGGGTGGTGTCCTCGGTGGTGGCGCCGTGCCGGTCGCCGGTCGGCGTGGTGGCGTGGCCGGCGGTGGGCCGCAGCCGCAGCGACTCCACGGTGAGGACGGGCCGGCCGGAGGTGTCGGCGGCGAGCAGGGTCAGCGTGTGTTCGCCGGACCGGGTGAGCCGGACGCGCAGGGTGCCGGCGCCGTCGGCGTGGAGGACGGCGCGCTGCCACGCGAACAGCAGCAGTCCGTCGTCGAGTCCGTCCGGCAGGCCGAGCCCCAGCGGCTGCAGTGCCGCGTCGAGCAGTGCCGGGTGGAGGCCGAACCGCCGCGCGCGTTCCCGTTCCCCGTCGGGGAGGGCGACTTCGGCGTACACGTCGTCGCCGTGCCGCCATACGGCGGTCAGCGCGCGGAACGCCGGGCCGTACGCCGGGCCGGTGCCGGCGGCGAGCCGTTCGTACAGGTCGCCGGTGTCGACGGGCTCGGCACCGTCCGGGGGCCAGAGGGCTAGAGGGGTGTCGGGCCGGGCGGCGGCGGGGCCGGCGGGCGCGAGCAGGCCACCGGCGTGGCGGGTCCACGCGGTCTCGTCGAACGGCGTGCCGTCGGGGCCGGAGTGGACGGCGACGGGGCGGGTGCCGCGCGTGTCGGGTTCCCCGACGCGGACCTGGATCCGGACCGCGCCGCGCTCGGGCACGGTCAGCGGCGCTTCCAGGGTGAGTTCGCGCACCTCGCCGCAGTCCACCTGGTCACCGGCGTGGACGGCGAGTTCGAGAAAGGCGGTGCTGGGGACGACGGCGTGACCGCCCAGCCGGTGGTCCGCGAGCCACGGGTGGGAGCGCAGCGACAGTCGTCCGGTGAGGACGACCGCGTCGCTGTCCGCCACCCGTACGGCGGCGGCGAGCAACGGGTGGCCGGTGGCGTCGAGTCCCAGCGCGGCAGCGTCACCGGAGGCGGCGGGCACGTCGAGCCAGTAGCGGCGGCGCTGGAAGGCGTAGGTGGGCAGCGCGGTCCGCGGTGCCCGGGCCAGGGTGGGCAGGGCGGCGGTCCAGTCGGCGTCGGCGCCGCGGGTGAACAGGGCGGCCAGGCCCTCCAGCAGGGCGCGCGGCTCGGGAGTGTCCTCGCGCAAGGCGGGGACGTGCAGGGTGTCCGCCGTGTCCGGGCAGGACCGGGCCAGGGTGGTCAGGGTGGTGTCGGGGCCGAGTTCCAGGCAGCGGGTGACGTTCTGGCCCGCGAGGGAGCGCACGCCGTCGGCGAAGCGCACCGCGTACCGGACGTGCCGGACCCAGTATGCGGGAGAGGTCAGCTCCTCGCCGGTGGCGGGCGCTCCGGTGACGTCGGAGACGACGGGGATGCGGGGCACGGCATAGGACAGGGTTTCGGCGACGGCCCGGAAGTCGGCGAGGACCGGTTCCATCAGCGGGGAGTGGAAGGCGTGGCTGACGCGCAGCCGCCGGGTGCGCCTGCCGAGCGCCTCGACCGTCGCGGCGATCTCGCGCACCGCGTCGTCGGTGCCTGACACCACCAGGGAGAGCGGCCCGTTGACGGCGGCGATGCCGGCCTCGGCCTCGCGGCCGGCCAGCAGCGGCAGCACCTCCTCCTCGGACGCCTGCAGCGACACCATCGCCCCACCCGCGGGCAAGGCCTGCATCAACCGACCCCGCGCCGCCACCAGTCGGCACGCGTCCGCCAGCGACCACACCCCCGCCACATGCGCCGCCGCCAACTCGCCCACCGAATGCCCGAGCAGCACGTCCGGCCGCACACCCCACGACTCCAGCAACCGGAACAACGCCACCTCGAAGGCGAACAGCGCCGGCTGCGCGTACTCGGTACGGTTCAGCCGGTCCGCATCCTCACCGAACACCACCTCCCGCAGACCCGACGGCAACGCGACATCCAGGTGCAGGCACACCGCGTCGAACGCGTCCGCGAACACCGGATACGTCTCGTACAACTCCCGGCCCATCCCCAGGCGCTGCGAGCCCTGACCCGCGAACAGGAACGCCGTACGGCCGCCCGTGCGGGTCGCGCCGGCGACGGCGCCGTCGACCGCCTCGTCACCGGCGACCGCGCGCAGCCCGCACAGCAGTTCCTCCCGTCCGGCGCCCCACACCACGGCCCGGTGCTCGAACACCGACCGGGACCGGACGAGGGTCGCGGCGACCTCGGTCTCCGCGACGCCGGGGTGTGCCTCGACGAAGTCGGCCAGCCGTTCGGCCTGGGCACGCAGCGCGGCACGGGTGCGGCCGGACACGATCCAGGGCAGCAGGGGCGGTTCGGGGGCGGTGACGGGCGAGGCGCTGATCGCGTCGCCCGCGTCGTCCGGCGGGGCCGACGCGGGTTCGGGCTGCTCCAGGACGACATGGGCGTTGGTGCCGGACACGCCGAAGGCGGAGACACCGGCACGGCGGGGGCGCCCCTCGGTCTGCGGCCAGTCGGTGTTCTCGGTCAGCAGGGCGATGTCTCCGGCCGACCAGTCCACGTGTGAGGACGGCCGTTCCGCGTGCAGAGTGCGCGGCAGGACGCCGTGCCGCATGGCCTGGACCGTCTTGATGACGCCGGCGACGCCGGCGGCGGCCTGGGTGTGTCCGATGTTGGACTTCAGCGACCCGAGATACAGGGGCTGTTCGCGGTCCTGGCCGTAGGTGGCGAGAAGGGCCTGCGCCTCGATCGGGTCGCCGAGCGTCGTGCCGGTGCCATGGGCCTCGACGGCGTCCACGTCGGCCGGGACGAGCCCGGCACCGGCCAGCGCCTGCCGGATGACGCGCTGCTGGGCGGGGCCGTTGGGGGCGGTCAGCCCGTTGGAGGCACCGTCCTGATTGACGGCCGAACCGGCGATGATCGCGAGCACGTCGTGTCCGTTGCGGCGGGCGTCGGAGAGCCGCTCGACGACCAGGACGGCGACGCCCTCGGCCCAGCCGGTGCCGTCGGCGTCGTCGGAGAACGCCTTGCACCGGCCGTCCGCCGCCAGGCCTCCCTGCGCGCTGAACTCCACGAAGGCGCCCGGATCGGCGAGCACCGTCACGCCTCCCACCAGTGCCAGGTCGCACTCGTCGGACCGCAGGGCCTGCGCGCCGAGGTGCAGCGCCACGAGGGAGGAGGAGCAGGCGGTGTCGACGGTGACGGCCGGCCCCTCGAAGCCGAAGGTGTAGGCGATACGTCCGGAGACCACACTGCCGGCGACTCCGGTCAGCAACTGTCCGTCGAGCCCCTCCGGCACCTCGCGCAGGCCGGCACCGTAGCCCGAGCTGCCGGCACCGACGAAGACGCCCGTGCGGCTGCCGTTCAGCGAGTGCGGCCGGATCGCGGCGTGCTCCAGCGCCTCCCAGGAGGCTTCGAGCAGCAGCCGTTGCTGCGGGTCGACGGCGAGGGCCTCGCGGGGGGAGATGCCGAAGAAGCCGGGGTCGAACTGCGCGGCGTCGGCGAGGAATCCGCCGGCACGGGTGTGGCTGCGGCCTCGCGGGCCATCGGTGCCTCCGCCGTCCCTGTCGCTGCCGGTCGTCTTGTCCGTGCCGGTGGCGGTGTCAGCGGCGCTCTCCGTCGAGCCGTGCAGCGCGTCGAGGTCCCAGCCGCGGTCGGTGGGGAACTCCGAGATCGCGTCCGTGCCTTCGACGACCAGGCGCCACAGGTCGTCCGGGCCGGTCACGCCACCGGGCAGACGGCAGGCCATGCCGACGACGACCACCGGGTCGTCCGTGGTCGAGGCGACGGCCGGGGCGGGAGGTCGGCTGTCCTGCGGCCCGGTGCCGGTGCCGGGGGTCTCGTCGACGGCGAACAGCTCCCGGCGCAGCAGCCGGGCCAGGACAGCCGGTGTCGGGTGGTCGAAGACGAGGGTGCTGGGCAGCTTCAGACCGGTCTCGGCGGAGAGCCGGTTGCGCAGTTCGACGGCTGTCAGCGAGTCGAAGCCGAGGTCTCGGAAGGACCGGGTGCCCTCCACGGCGCCGGCATCCGTGTGCCCGAGTACGGCGGCGGCAGCACCCCGGACCAGTTCCAGCAGTTCGCGCTCGCGTGCGGCATGCGGCAGGTCGGCGAGCCGGTGACGCAGGTCCGCACCGGCCTCGTCACCGGTGTCCGCGGTGTTCGCGGTGTCCGCCGGCGTGGTGCGTGCTTCGGGTATGCCGGTCAGGAGCGGGCTGGGACGCACACTGGTGTACGCGGGCGTGAACCGTGCCCAGTCGACATCCGCGACGACCACCACCGGCTCCTCCCCCGGCACCACCCGCCCCAACGCCC
>NZ_JAFFZS010000064.1 GCF_016921115.1 Streptomyces actuosus | reverse complement strand
GCACGCACTCTCGCTGCACCGGACGAAAGCCCGAGTACATCCAGTACGAGGGCTTCCGGCCGGCACACCGGGAGCACGCACCGGACGCCGCTCCTCGACGGGCGAACGTTGCCTGCCGCGGCACTAGCGGTCGGCGTCCAGCGGTTCCAGGTCGTCCTCGTCGGCCTCGGTGTCGACGTCGTCCCCGGCGTCGGGGAAGTCGTCCTCGTCAACGAGGTCGGCGTCGTCGTCGAACACCGCGCTGACGTCGAAGCGGCAGACCACCCCCTGCGGGTCGGCCTGCTCGAACGGCGCCTCCAGCCATTCCCCGGGCTCGGCCGGTTCCTCCGCGGCCACCACCCAGAGCGTGGAGTCGCCCTCCTCCAGACCGAACTCCTTGTGCCGGGAGGCGATCTCGTCCGGCTCGAACTCGCCGAACAGGACTCCCAGGGCCCCGTGCACGGTGTCGCCCACGTCCTCGCCCGTGCTGTCGCCGTCCGCCGCCTCCACCCGCCGGGCCTGTGCCAGCAGCCGCTGCGGCTCCGCCACGGTGTAGTCGCGGCGGATGAGCACGCTGAGCGCGCTGGGCTCCTCGGGACCGGTGTACGGCGGCAGCTCCTCGCCGCCGGGGATCTCGAAGGGCGTGACCTCGTCATAGCGGTCGTAGAGCAGCTCGTCGTACGCCTCGGCGGCCGAGGCCAGCTCGTTGAACGCCTCGTAGACGGCAGGGTCGTCCTCACCCGACCTGCGTTCGACCGCGGCCAGGTGGCGGTCGAGCGCGGTCTTGACCGCCTCGGCGGCGGCGCGTACCTCGGCAGCGGTGGGCTGCGCAGCATCAGACATAGTGCAGACGCTATCCGTACCGGGCCCCAGCCCGCACAATAGATGCGATGCCGGAATACGAATTTGTCGACGTCCACGTACCGCGCGGGGTGTCCCGCAAGGAGACGACTCGCCTGCTGACGGACCATGCCGAGTACGGACACTGGGAGTTGTACCGCCTGACCCTGCTGCGTGACGGCAGCCGCAAGGTGCGGTTGCGCCGGCGGATCATTCGCCAGGTGCGCGCCACGTGGTGAGGCGAGGACGGACGGAGGGAAGCGGGCCCCGCATCGGCGGGGCCCGCTTCCTGTGTCGGTTCGGGGCCGGTCAGGCCGAGGCGCGCGCCCGGCGGTAGAGGACCGCGCCCGCCAGCAGCGCCCCCGCCCCGGCCGGGAGGACGAGCCCGAGCGGCAGCTCACTGCCGGTGTGGGCCAACTGGTCCTCGCCCCGGGGCTGGATCACCGTGTGGGTGCCCGGGTGGTTGGGGTGGCCCGGACCGCCGGGCGTCTCGCCGCCGGGCGTGGACGGCGTCCCCGGAGTGGCCGGCGTGCCGGGGGTGCCGGGCGTACCCGGGTTTCCAGGAGTACCGGGGTTGTCAGGGGTGCCGGGGTTTCCGGGGGTGCCCGGGGTCCCCGGAGGCGTGGTGTGGTGCCCGCCGCCGTGGTGACCGCCGCCCTGGTGGCCGCCGCCGCAGTCGTTGCCCATCGCGCCGTTGCCGATCCCGATCGCGTCGACGCTGTTGCCGCAGAGGTTCACCGGCGCGTCGATCGGCGCCTCGACGTGGTTGCCGGAGCCGACTCCCGGCGAGTGACCGGTGTGACCGCCGGCGTGCGAGCCGCTCGCGCCCCCGCGTCCGCCGGAGCCGCCCGTGTCGCTGTACCCGCCCTCGTCGCCGTATCCGCCCGAGTTTCCGTGCCCGCCCTCGTCGCGGTGCCCGCCCGGGTTTCCGTGCCCGCCCCGCGTGTGGCTGGAGTGGGAGCACGTGTTGCCGATCGCCGGGTTGAGCACGCCGACGACGTCGACGGTGTTGCCGCAGACGTTCACCGGCACGTGCACCGGCACCTGCACCGAATTGCCGGACAGCACGCCCGGCAAGTTGGAGGCGGAGCCGCTCGCTCCCGAGTCGGCTTGGGCGTAGCCGCTGCCGGCGGCGGCGATGACGCCGGTGGCCGCCGCCACCGTCATGAGGCCTTTGCGGGTTGCCTGTCGCATTGCTGAATCCCTGCCTTCGACTGAAGCCTTCGGTTGACGCCGTGGACCGAATTCGATTCCGTCCGGACGCGAGTCCGTCGCCGAAAACCGGTCGGCCCCGGAACGCATGGAGTGCGCTCCGGGGCCGACGGCACCGACGACCCTCAGAGGTACAACCCCTGAAGGGGCGACGACGTCACTTGTTGAAGCAGGTGTTGCCGAAGGCGGGGTTCAGCAGCCCGATCGCCGAGATCGTGTTGCCGCAGACGTTCACCGGCACGTGAACGGGCACCTGGACGACGTTGCCGGAGGCGACGCCCGGGGAGTGCACGGCGGCACCCTGGGCACCGGCATCGGCGACGGCGAGACCCGCGCCCGCGAGAACCAGACCGCCGGTGGCAGCCGCAGCAGCGACGACCTTCTTGATCATTATTCCTCCTTGTTGGCACAAGCGATCCCAGCGTTGCGGATCGCATCAGGCGTAACGAGGAGGGAGTAATGGGGCTACGAGCGTATCGTCGCATTCACCCTTCTCAGTCACCTTCGCGCAGGCGGCCGATTAGCGAACTCCTGCGTCCGGGCGAACGTCCTCCGGGTGCCGGCAGCACCTCACGACGCGTCGATGAAACGGTCGAGCACCCGCACCCCGAACTTCAGCCCGTCCACCGGCACCCGCTCGTCGACGCCGTGGAACATGCCCGCGAAATCGAGTTCCGGCGGCAGCTTCAGCGGGGCGAAGCCGAAGCCGCGGATGCCCAGGTCGTCGAAGGACTTGGCGTCGGTGCCGCCGGAGAGCATGTACGGGATCGCCTTGGCGGCCGGGTCCTCGGCGACCAGGGCAGCCTGCATGGCCTCGACCAGCGCCCCGTCGAAGGTGGTCTCGACGGCCTTGTCGGCATGGACGTCCTCGCGGCGCACGTTCGGGCCCAGGATCCGGTCCAGGTCGGCGAGGAACTCCTCCTCGTGCCCGGGCAGGAACCGGCCGTCCACGTGTGCGGTGGCCTCGCCCGGGATGACGTTGACCTTGTACCCGGCGCCCAGTTGGGTGGGGTTGGCGGTGTTGCTCAGCGTGGCGCCGATCAGTTTGGCGATGCCGCCGAGCCGGGCGAGCGTCGACTCCATGTCCTCCGGGTCGAGCTCGGTGCCGAGTGCGTCGCCGAGTTCGTCGAGGAAGGCGCGGGTGGTCTTGGTGACCCGCACCGGGAACCGGTGCCGGCCCAGCCGCGCCACGGCCTCCGACAGCTCGGTGATGGCGTTGTCGCGGTGGATCATCGAGCCGTGCCCGGCGGTGCCGGCCACGGTCAGCTTCATCCAGTGCATGCCCTTCTCCGCCGTCTGGATCAGGTAGAGGCGCCGCTGCTCGCTGACGGTGAAGGAGAAGCCGCCGACCTCGCTGATCGCCTCGGTGACGCCCTCGAAGAGGTCCGGGTGGCGGTCGACCAGGTAGCGGGCGCCGTAGGTCCCGCCCGCCTCCTCGTCGGCGAGGAAGGCCAGCACGATGTCGCGCGGCGGTCGGCGCCCGCTGCGCAACCGGTCCCGGACGACCGCGAGGGTCATCGCGTCCATGTCCTTCATGTCGACGGCGCCGCGGCCCCACACGCAGCCGTCGGCGACCTCTCCGGAGAAGGGGTCGTGGGTCCAGTCGGCCGCGTTGGCGGGCACGACGTCGAGGTGGCCGTGGATGAGCAGCGCGGGCCGGGACGGGTCCTCGCCCTCGATGCGGGCCACGGTGGAGGCGCGGCCGGGGTGCGACTCGTAGATCTTCGGATCGAGCCCCACCTCGGCGAGCTTCTCCGCGACGTACTCGGCGGCCGTGCGCTCGCCGGGGCCCGAGTGGTCGCCGTAGTTGCTGGTGTCGAACCGGATCAGGTCGCGGCAGAGGTCGACGACCTCGTCCTCACCGGTGACGCCCCTGGCCGTGTCCGTGTCGCTCACGCTGCTTCCTCCCGGTGTCAGCCGTCGGTCCCCCTCATCCTCCCTCTGCCCGGCGCCCGGGCCCAAGACCGGACGCGGGTCCGTCACGCTCCGTTCCCGTGCGGACCGGGCGTGATCGACCACCCCGGAAAGCCTGGTAGTGTTTACTTCGTCGCCGCGGGGGAAACCCCGCACGACAGACACCTTGTCCGGGTGGCGGAATGGCAGACGCGCTAGCTTGAGGTGCTAGTGCCCTTTATCGGGCGTGGGGGTTCAAGTCCCCCCTCGGACACAGATGAAGGCCCCTGCTCAGCAGGGGCCTTCCGCGTGTCTGCCCGCCTTTGCGACCAGGCACAATGACGGGCATGACGACGCGTTCCTGCCCCTGCGGCCGCCCCGAGGGTTACGAGGACTGCTGCGGCAGGTACCACTCCGGGGCCGCCGCCGCGCCGACCGCCGAGGCGCTGATGCGATCGCGCTACAGCGCGTTCGCGCGGGGGGACGTCGCCCATCTGCTGCGCACCTGGCATCCGAGGACCCGGCCCGCGCGGCTCGACCTGGATCCGCGGATGCGGTGGAACGGCCTGGAGATCCTCGGCACCGAGGCCGGGACGGCCTTCCACACCAGCGGGACGGTGACCTTCCGGGCGTCGTACCGCGGCGGTTCCCTGCTGGAGCGCAGCCGTTTCGAGCGGGTCGACGGGGCGTGGGTGTACGTGGACGGGAGCTTCCCGGAGGAGTGAGCCGCCCCGAGGGCCGTACCACGCGGCGGGCCGGGGCGTGCTGCCGGCCGGGCTCCCTGCGGCGCCGGGCGGGAGGCCTACGGCGCCAGGATGTCGAGCTCCTGGAGCGCTCCCGCGGTGATCTCCCGGGTCAGCCGCTCCGCGCCGTCGGGGTCGCCCGCGCGGATCGCCTCGGCCAGCCGGACGTGCAGGGTGACGGCGGCCGGGTCGGGGTCCTCGAACATGACCTCGTGGTACGTGCGGCCGGTGAGGACCTCGGCGACGACGTCGCCGAGGCGGGCGAACATCTCGTTGCCGGAGGCATTGAGGATCACCCGGTGGAAGGCCACGTCGTGGACGAGGTACTGCTCCAGCCGGTGGCCGCGCGAGTTGGCGACCATGCCGAGTGCGCACTCGGTGAGCTCGGCGCACTGTTCCGCGGTGGCGTGCTCCGCGGCGAGGCCGGCGGCGACCGGCTCGACGGCCGAGCGCAGCACGGTCAGCGAGCGCAACTGGCGGGGGCGGTCGGCGCCGGCCAGCCGCCAGCGGATGACCTGCGGGTCGTAGACGTTCCACTCGGACCTGGGGCGCACGGTGACGCCGACACGACGGCGGGACTCGACCAGACGCATGGACTCCAGTACCCGCACCGCCTCACGCATCACCGAGCGTGACACGTCGAAGTGCTGAGCGAGCTCGTCCGTACGCAGCACGCGACCCGGCGGGTACTCGCCCGCGGTGATCGCAGGGCCGAGGGTGTCGAGTACGTGGCCGTGCAACCCTCGGCCCGGAGTGGTCATCCACACAGCGTACGGGGCGGATCACGGAATCAAGAAGTCAGACTTATATGCCGCAGCCTCTTGAGTTCGTCGTACCCCATGGGTTTCAGTAGCCCGGCATCAACAGGTCGACGACTACAGCGAGGAAGCGATGAACACCCGCCACGTCGTCGTGGTCATGGGCGTGGCAGGCACCGGCAAGACGACCGTCGGCCCCCTGCTCGCCGCCCGACTGGGCGTTCCGTACGCCGAGGGCGACGACTTCCACCCCGCCGCGAACGTCGCCAGGATGTCCGCCGGGGTTGCGCTCACCGACGAGGACAGGTGGCCGTGGCTGGACGCCATCGGTGCCTGGGCAGCGGGCCGGGCGGGGCTGGGCGGGGTGGTCAGTTGCTCGGCACTGAAGCGGTCGTACCGCGACCGGCTGCGGACTGCCGTTCCCGGGCTGGTGTTCGTTCACCTGACCGGCGACCGGGCACTGATCGCCGACCGCATGGAGCATCGCCGGGGCCACTTCATGCCCTCGGCGCTGCTCGACTCGCAGTTCGCCGCGCTCCAGCCGCTCCGGGCGGATGAGGCGGGCGTCGACGTCGACGTCGAGGCCGGTCCGGAGCAGATCGCCGAGCGGGCCGCGGCCGCTCTGGCCGCACTGCCCGAGGCGACGCCCCGGTAGTGGCTCCCACGGGGCCGGACCCGGCCGGGGTGGCGTTCGCGCCGCCGACCTGTTCCATCAGGGCTTCGGCCGGCGCGGCGCCAGTTTGTGACGGATCACGTACTCAGCTTGCTGTTGAGCAACTCCCGAGCGTGCCAGCCGGCCGTACAGCCACACCGGGAAGCTCCGAGATACCCGACAGCATCAAGCTGAAGATGAAGATGAAGATGAAGATGAAGGAGGATACGACTTCACGTCACCGCAAGATGCGGAGAGACGTCACCACGAGCGATCCGGCCGACCAGCCCTGAACAGCAGAAATGCCGCTACACACCGGTCACGCACAAAGCCGGACGCCCCAGCGGCATGCACGACCGAACCTCACAGGTTACGGACGCCCGGATGAATCACTGCACCCGTTCGACGGAACTTCAAAAGATAATCGACCCGGATCTACGCATGGAACCTGGCGCAGATGACTCACTCTGATGATTAACGTTCTCGTCGATTATTCACCAAATTAGGCTCACTCGATTGCCACGCATCTGGAGCAGGCCGACCGCGTTAGCGGAATATGACCAAAGCAAGGCCCCTTGGCTCACGACTCTCCGGAGCATCGACGGAGGATCTGGTTGCAGCCCGGGTTGTGACAGTGGGGCGATACACCCTCACACCTGCCTCAGAGTACTCAGCGACCGAGGCCGTCGGCGCATTGCACCGAGACGGTGCGCCGGTAGAACTCCGGATCACCGGATCACTGCTCAGTGAATTCCTGACGACGCTGGACGCGGCTCAGGAGGAACTGAACCGACGGTGGAACGACCAGGAGCGCTCCGGTCGCTGCACGACCACGTGAGGGGGCGAGTCCCAGTGAACGACGAGTATCCGGATCTGTCCTTCGCCCGGCATGAGGGGTATCCCGATGAGCGTCCCACCGGTGTGACCACCGGCCGGTACCGGAGTCCTGCCGGCGGCTGGCACTCGGCGGCGCCCTTGGACGACGGCTGGGACCCGGTGGAGGAACTCACCTTCCTCCTGCAGGATCCCGCGGCAGCGGAGCAGGCGGGCGCCGTGCCGCCACCGCGTAGCCAGCCATCGCCCGACACCGACTTCACCAGTGACTCGATGGACAACCTGGCAAGGCTCACTGGCGAGTTGCCGCCCTTGCGGACCCGTTCTGTCGGACATCGGAAAGTGCGGGTCCGGAAACGCCGCTTCTCGTGGTTGCAGACGGTCAGCTTCATGATCGCCGCATTCACCGCCGCCATTGTGGCGATGGTGAGCGTCTTCGGCGGCATGATCGCCTACGCCCCTTTGCAGCGCATCGCGTCCGGTACGCAGGCCGGCATGCTGCCCTGGTGGCCTCTTCTCGTCTACGGGCCCTGGACTGTCGCCTCGCTCTCCATCCTGCGGACCGCTCTGCACCGACGACGAGCTGTGCACTCCTGGTTCGTCGTCCTGCTGTTCTCCTCCCTCGCCGTGACGCTCTGCGTGGTCGACGCCGAACGGACCTTCACCGGTGTCGCTGCGGCCGCCTTGCCGGCACTTGCATGCCTGGCATGCTTCCAGCAACTGGTCCGCCAAATCACGCTGACTCGGCCACCGCGCCAGGGCATCTCCCGTCACCGGCAGCGCACCGCCTCCAGGCGTCCGGAGTCTCCTGCGGCCAGGAGCGAGCCGGCCACTTCGAAATCGCGTCGTGTCTGATGCGGCTCGGCCGCTCGCGCCCGCTTCCGCACCACCGTCTTCGCCCACTCGGTCTCCCGCAGCCGGCCACCGAGGGCTCGGACACCGGCCGCTCCGACGACGGCGACCCGCCTCGCCGGACCCCGCGAGACCCGACTGCGCAGCGTCCCGGGACGGATGCCCGGATCCTCGGCCACCTACTGACGTCGTCGCCGTGATGTCGTCAAGGTGAGGCCGGTTTCGGTGAGGCAACCGTTGATGAGTTGCCGCGGTACTGGATCTGGCGGAGACCGCGTCGGAGCGTGATGACGAGGTGGTCGGGATCTGTGAAGGCGGTGTTGCGGCCAGGTCTCCTTCGCCCAGGCCGTCACGGCCCCTGCGCGCTGGACCGCTCGGCGGGCCGGGGCCTGGGGGGAGAAGCCGTGCCGGTGCAGCATCCGTGCGTTCGCCGACAGCGTCATGCTCTTGTGGAACCGGCGCCCGATCAGCGTCTTGATCCGCGCCGGCGTCCATGTCCGGTCCGGCCAGCCGTGGGCGACCGGCCCCTTGGCGAGTTCCTGCTCGAGCACGGCGAACGCCATCCACACCACCCCCTCACGGAACTCGGCGCCGTAGATGCGCTTCCTGGATGCCAGGATCCCCGACTGTCCCCCGGTCGCGGTCTCCGCGGGAGGAGGGGAGGTGCACCTGCCGCCTTGCTCACGTTCCGCAGACGGTCCCTGTTCTCACCGTTGCCCGCAGCGGCGTGGCCAGGGGCTGTCGCAGAACTGCGGGGGCGCCGTTCACGTGCGGTTCCCGCAGGTGCAGGACGATGGTGCGGCGGGAGCGAGCCGGCAGTTCCAGGTCCAGTGTGAACACCGAGTGCCCGCGTTCGACGCCGAGCGCGAGTTGTGCTGGGTGCCCGTCCACTGTGGCGCCGGCCAGTGTGGCCCCGGCCCCGGCGTAGTACGACACCAGGAGCCGGTTGTCGCCCGGGTGGGTGGGGTAGGGCGGGGAGTCCGCCCGCACGGTGACGTATCCGGGCAGGCCGGACGTGGGGGCCCGGTTGGTCAGGGTCGCGGTCACCGTGACCGCCCGCCCGCCCGGGGAACATTCGCCCGCCTCCCAGACCAGACTGCGGTCCAGGTAGTAGTCCAGCTTGGAGCCCGCCGCGTTGTTCACCACCAGTCCCGCGAAGGGCCCGGCGGTGCTGGGGACCGTGCCCGAGTAGGGGCGCGTCCTGAGGAGGTGTTGTTCGTCCGCGTGCGCGCTCCACACCTGCAGCCGTCCGTCCTTCAGGACGTCGGCCACGGCGAGGAGCAGCGCGGGCAGCCGGTGCGTGTCGTCGGCCGCCGTGATCAGGGTGCCGGCGGCGGCTCGGGCCGCGTCCGCGAAGAACTCCTTGCGCCGGGCGACGTCGCGGTAGCGCGCGTAGCTGACCCGCTCGGTGAGGTCCACGACGTTGTCGGCCGTGAGGACCGTGCCGTCGGACATGCGCGCCGGCCCGGTGACCCGCAGGAAGCGGCTCAGCGTGACGGCGTCGGCGGCGATCACTCCGTCCACGTCTTGACCGGTGTGCTTGCGCCATGCGGCGGCCCAGATGGCGGCCGCGTAGGGGAAGTGCGGGCTCATGTTGGAGTTGGCCCATACATGGGTGGGATCACTGCCCACGTAGCGGGCGTTGAAGTCGCCTCCGAGGGCGACGTCCGGCTTCACTGCGGACATCTCGATGTTGTTGCCGAACCGCTCGAACGACAGACGGCCCCGGTCTGCCCGCAGTACGGCGAACGCCCCAGGCAGGCCCCCGGTACCGCGTGCCTCCGCGAAGTTCTGGAACGCCACGAAGTAGTGCCGTTCCCCTCGCGTGCCGAGCATGGACGGCAGGACGCGGGCCGCCACGGAGGCGTCGGTCATCATCGGGGCGAGGCGGTCGATCCGGTGCGCGAGTGCGGCACGGGCGTGGTCGACCGGCGGCAGCCAGGTGGACCGGGGCAGCCTGTGCACGTCGGCCTGTGCAGCGGTCGCGACGCGTGCGGCCCGGACCACCAGCGGTGCCTGTCTCCGCAAGGAGGCGAGGGCTTCGGACAGCCCGTCTCCCCGACCGCTTGCCGCGGACGGCGACAGGGCGCGCGTCAGCGGAAGCAGCACGTCCCCGGTCAAGCGGTCCGCGGCGTGTGCCGCGCCGCGCACGGTCCTGAGCGGGTCCCCGAGAAAGGGCAGATGGGCGGCGGTGTACCAGGCCGGACCGGTGGTGAGGCGGTGCGCCCGCGAGGCGTGTGCGGCGGCGGAACGCACGGCCCGTTCTCGTTCCCCAGCCGAGCCGTGCGCCGGTGCGGCCGCCACCGACTGCCGCAGCGAGTCGATGTCCCGCTGGGCCGACAGCAGGTCCGAGCGGGCCTGCAGCCCGGTGACCAGGACCCAGACGGCGCCGGTGAGCACGAGTGCCCCGGCGGCCCGCAGGGCGTATCCCAGAGCGCGACGACGACGGCCCGCCGTCCTGTTGTCGCGACGACCGGTTCCGGGCAAGCGGACGGCGTCCCGGCCAGGGCCGGGACGCCGTGATGTCACCGTGCGGATGTCCCGATCCGTCATGAACGGCGACGGCGGCGCACGACCAGGAGCACGCCACCGCTGAGCAGGGCCGCCGCGGTGCCGCCGAAGGCCAGGGCCTCGTCGTTGCCGGTCGCCGCGAGGCTCCTGCCCTCACCGTCCCGGTGAGGGGTCTCGTGCTCGTCGTTCACCGGGACGACGGCTGCGGCGCCCCTCGCGGGCCCGTGTTCCGGCCTACCGTGGTGCCCTGGCCCGTCCGGGTGGTGGTGTGGTGGCCGGTGTGGCGGCTTCGGGGTCGGTGAGGGTGTTTCGTCGACCCCGCCCTGCACATAGATGCTGACGCCGACACTGGGGTCGGGGTGGTCCGCGGTGAGCCGGAAGACGTGCCAGCCGGTGACGGTGCTCGTCGGGATGACCACGGTTCCGGCCACCGATCCGTTCTGCGCGGCCGTGAAGTGGCCCAGCACGACGGGCCTCGACTCCAGCAGTGCGGTGACGAACGCTCCGGGGGCGAAGACGCCCGGGATGGTACTGAAGGCCAACGAATCACCGGCCGTGACCGTGGTGTCCGCGACGGTCAGCGGCGGGGCCGGCGGGTACGGGGCCGCGGCTGCGGCCGGTGCTCCGACCAGCGGTGCGGCGATCAGTGCGGCTGCCGATACTGCCGATGCCAGCGCAACTCGCCATCTGCGCGACGCTGTCACTTCATCACTCTCCTCGGCTTCTGTTCGGGCCCGGCTGCGATTGGGCGTTCACATCCAGGTATCTAGACCTGGATACCTGGACCCGGTGGCACATTTCTGCATCTGTTGGTGCGATCAGCGCAGAAGTCACTGGATAGTGTGATTCTCGCCCTCTCTTGGCCCATGACCGCATCCGGTGCGGGGCGGCATGTGCGACAGAGGCCGTCGTCCGGCCGACACGGGGAGCGGCTCCCCCGATTTCCGCACGCGAGTCCTTATCTTCAGTCTGTGCAATGGGAGTAGAACGCCTGGTTTTGGGCGCTTTCCCCCAGTCCTATGAGGGGTGCAGCTTGGATCTCCGCGGATTCTTGAAGGCTCTTGCCAGACGCTGGCCGACCGTCGTGGTCTGTCTGGTTCTCACGGTCGGGGCGGCGCTCGCCGTGACGAGCCTGAGCGCCCCCGTCTACGAGGCGAGAACGCAGATCTTCGTCGCCACGCGAGCGGGAGACGACACCGCCCAGCTGAACCAGGGGCAGAGCTTCTCTCAGGCACGGGTGCAGTCCTACGCCGAGATCGTCACGACCCGTCAGGTCACCACGCCGGTGGTGAGACAGCTGGGGCTGCACACCACCCCCGAGGAGCTGGCGTCCCGGATCACTGCCGTAGCCCCCCTCAACACGGTGCTCATCAACATCACCGTCCGGGACACCGTTCCCCGGCGTGCGGCGCGCATCGCCAACGCCGTGGCGCAACGGTTCGGCTCGGTGATCGAGCAGTTGGAGACGCCCAAGCAGCAGGCCGGCACGGCCCAGTCCGGCAACAGAGGTCCGAAGGACGAGGCCGCGCCCGCCTCTCCGGTCTCCCTCGGGATCACCCAGGACGCCATCACGCCCACCGATCCGGTCTCGCCGCATCCGCTGCTGAACCTGGCCGCGGGTGTGCTCGGCGGTCTGCTGCTCGGCGCGGGACTCGTGGCCCTGCGCGAGACCCTGGACACCACGTTCAAGACGGGCGAGGCACTCGGCGAGTTCACCGCGCTGCCCAATCTCGGCGCCATCCCCTACGACAAGGACACCCCCAAGCAGCCGCTGGTCAGTGCCGACGGGCACTCCAAGCGCGCCGAGGCGTTCCGCAAGCTTCGCACCAACCTGCAGTTCTCGCGGGTCGACGACCCACCGAAGATCATCGCGGTGACCAGTTCAATGCCCGGTGAGGGCAAGACCAACACCGCGGTCAACCTCGCCCTGTCACTCGCGGAGGCCGGTATCTCCACCTGTCTGGTGGACGGCGACCTGCGCCGCCCGTGCGTGGCACCCGCTTTCGGGCTCCTCCAGGACGCCGGTCTGACCTCGGTGCTCATCGGACAGGCCGGTATCGAGGACGTGATGCAGCAGGTCGCCGGTGGTCTCTCGGTCCTGACCAGCGGTGCCGTACCACCGAACCCGACGGAGTTGCTCGCCTCGGCCCGCATGGAGAAGGTGCTGCGGGAGCTGGCGGACACCTATGAGACGGTGATCATCGACACCGCGCCGCTGCTGCCGGTCGCCGACACCGTCGGGCTCGCCTCGCTCGCCGAGGGCGCGCTCCTCGTCGTCCGCGCCGGGAAGACGAACCGGGACCAGGTGCGCACCGCCGGGGAATCGCTCCAGCGCGTGGGCGTCCGCATCCTCGGCACCGTCTTCAGCATGGCTCGCGTTCCCAAGACCGGCCACTACGGCAGCTACGGCTACGGGCGCCACGGCGAGCTGCCGCTGCCCCGGGCGGCGGCCCCCGGGAAGGAGGCGGCCACGCCGGCAACGACGCCTGTGGTGGGTGAGGGATGATCCGGATCCTGTTCGTCTGCACGGGCAACGTGCACCGCTCCGTGCTGGCCGAACGGCTGATGGCCGCGAGACTTCCGCCCAGTTCGCGTCTGGTGCCGGAAAGTGCCGGCACTCAGGCGTGGCACCGATCCGGCATGGACCACTCCACCAGGGCGGTGCTGGAGGAACTGGGCGGGGACGGCTCCGGCTTCGTCTCCCGCCCCCTCACGCCGCAGCTCGTCGCGGGCGCCGGGTTGGTCCTGGGACTCGCGCGCGAGCACCGGGAGGCGGCCGTGCGGCTCGCGCCGCGGGCGATGCGGCGCTGCTTCACCCTCATGGAGTTCCTGCGGCTCGCCGCCGGGGCGGGAGAGCTTCACAGACCGACGGGCGGATTCGGCGCCCTGGTGACGTCGGCGGCTGCCCTCCGGGGGGTCGTCCCGCCGGTTCCACCGGCTGAGGACGACATCGCCGACCCCTGGGGCAGGCCGCGGCAGGATCTCCACCACCGCGCCCTGCAGATCGACGGGGCCGTGAGCGGGCTGGCGCGGCTGTGGCAGGACAGCGGTGCGATCGCCTGACGCCGCTGCTGCCCCCGGCGGGTCGTTGTGTCAACCGGGTGAGTGACCTGACGGAACAGTCCGCTGGTGCCGTCCTCATGTGAAGTCCGCAGCTCGACCCCGCCACGGACCCGCTCGGGCACACCGTCGACCACCGTGGCCACTCGCGCCGCCGACGAGCGGGGGCGGCGCGGCTGCACCGGCTGGGCAGCGAAGGGCCCGGTGACCGACGCGAAATGCGAAGCCGCGCCTGTGATCACCATGCCGGCTGGTGCCGTGCGGTGGTTCTGTTCCGTGGCGTCGGCGTGCTTCGCATCAGCTCGGCTTCGGCCTTCGGCAGCGCCTGGCGACGGCTGCGTCGGCATCCCCGCCCGCGCCGTCCGTGCCCGGCGGAGGCGGCGCGGCCGGCACCTCCTCCCCCGTCTCCCGTGTGATCCGCAACCGGGACGGCCGGCCCTGGGTCCGCGTTCGTCCCGGCCGAAGCAGGCGGGTTCGTCGATTTCTGGCCGGTGAGTCGCAGGAACCGACGCGTGAGTGGTTCACCGACAGCTATGAGTATGGCGGGTTCGCGGCCGAACGAACTCGGGGCGAGCGGCCCGTCATCGCTGCGGTGTGTCTGGCCGGTCGGCGATCTGAGTGCCGTGGCCGGAACGGGCTTGACCTTGACGCTGGGTCAACCCTCCATCCTTCCGGGAGGAGCTTCCGCGCAGTCGCCCGGAACAGCTCCGCCAAGGAGGCAGATGACCATGACAGCCCAATCGATCGCCGGTCCGGCGATTCGCGTGCAAGATCTCAAGAAGTCGTACGGGAAGCTCGAAGTGCTGCGCGGTGTGGACTTCGACGTGGTGCCGGGCAGCATCTTCGCCCTGCTCGGTTCCAACGGGGCGGGCAAGACCACGACCGTGAGGATCCTCGCCACGCTCCTGAAGGCCGACGCGGGGGCGGCGAGCGTCAATGGCTTCGACGTCGCCACGCAAGCGGCGAACGTGCGGGAGTCCATCAGTCTCACCGGGCAGTTCGCGGCCGTCGACGAGATCCTCAGCGGTCGGGAGAACCTCGCCCTGGTCGCCAGGCTGCGCCACCTCAAGGACCCTGGCGCGACTGCGGATGACCTGCTGAGGCGTTTCTCGCTGAGCGAGGCGGGCGCGCGGCGAGTGTCCACGTATTCGGGTGGGATGCGCCGTCGGCTGGACATTGCAATGAGCCTCATCGGGAATTCGCCGGTGATCTTCCTGGACGAGCCGACGGCCGGACTCGACCCCGAGGCGCGCATCGAGGTGTGGGATGCGGTCAAGGAGCTCGCCGGCCACGGAACGACGGTGCTGCTCACCACGCAGTACCTGGAGGAGGCCGAGCAGCTGGCCGACCGGATCGCGATTCTCCACCAGGGCCGGATCATCGTGAACGGCACCCTCGCCGAGCTCAAGCAGCTCTTCCCGCCCGCCACGGTCGAGTACGTCGAGAAGCAACCGACTCTCGAGGAGATCTTCCTCGCCGTCATCGGCGGCAGCGACAAGAGCGAAGCCACCGGCACGACAACTGGGGGACGAGGATGACCACGTACTTCTTCAACGACACAGCCGCGCTCACGGTGCGGACCCTGCGCCACGTCACACGCAGCATGGACACCATCATCACGACCGCCATCACGCCGGTCGCCATGATGCTGATGTTCGTCTACGTGTTCGGCGGCGCCATCGATACCGGGTCGGTTCCGTACGTGAACTACATGCTGCCCGGCATCCTGCTCATGACCATCGCCTCAGGCATCTCCTACACCGCGTACCGGCTGTTCACCGATGTGAAGAGCGGCATCTTCGAACGATTCCAGTCCATGCCGATCGCCCGGTCGGGTGTGCTGTGGGCCCACGTCGTCACCTCTTTGGTCGCCAACCTGATCGCGCTCGTGCTCGTCGTGGGCGTCGCTGTGCTCATGGGCTTCCGCTCAGGGGCAGGCGTGTCGGCATGGCTCGCGGTCACCGGCATCCTGCTCCTGTTCACCCTGGCGCTGACCTGGCTCGCCGTGATCCCCGGGCTTTCTGCGTCGTCGGTCGAGGGCGCTGGCGCCTTCGCCTACCCCCTCATCTTCCTGCCGTTCGTCAGTTCGGCGTTCGTGCCCACAAAGACGATGCCTGGCCCGGTGCGCTGGTTCGCCGAGAACCAGCCGGTGACGTCGATCGTCAACACGATCCGCAGCCTGTTCGCCCAGCGGCCGGTCGGCGACGACATCTGGACCGCCCTCGCCTGGTGCGTCGGCATCCTCGTCGTCGCGTACGTCTTCGCGATGGCCGCCTATCGCCGGAAGATCGCCTGAGGCAGTCTGAGACTCATGCTCACCATCAGCCAGCTTGCGTCGTACGCCGGGGTGACGGTGCGGGCGGTACGCCACTACCACAAGGTCGGGCTGCTGCCCGAGCCCGAGCGCGACCGGTCCGGGTACCGGACCTACGACGCCGCCGCGGTCGTGCGACTGATCCGGATCCGCACCCTGGCTGATGCAGGCGTGCCGCTGGCCCGGGTGCAGGAACTCCTCGACGCCAGCGCGGAGGAGTTCGCCGGTGGTGTCCAGGAGATCGACAAGGATCTGCGCGCCGAGATCCGGCGGCTGCAGGACACCCGCAGCCGGCTCGCCCGGCTCGCCGCCGGAGAGCACCTGGCGCTCCCGCAAAGCGTCGTGGGCTACCTCGACCGGCTGCGCGGTCTCGGCGTCGGGGAGCGGTATATCGAGCTGGAGCGGGATGCCTGGATCATGATCGCCGCGCAGGTGCCGGACCTGATCGACTCCGTGATCGCCAAGAAACACGAGGAGCTGGACGACCCCGACATGGTGAGGCTCTACAGCTTCTTCACCGGGGAGCCCGACTGGGTGGCCGGCGATCCACGGATCGTCGAGGTCGCCGACATCCTGGAGCGCCTAATGATTCGCGCCGTGGAGGCCGGCGAGGTGGGGGCCGACGGCTTCGACGATCAGTTCGTCGCCCTGATGGACTCAACCATGCTTGAGTCCGCACCGGGCGCCGAACTGGTGCTGGCCATTCTGAAGGAGCGTGGCTGGAGTGGCTGGACCCGCATCGAGCGAGTGCCTGCTGACAGGCTCAACTGAACCGCCCCGGGTTCGGTAGAGATCTCAGATTGTGGTGATGACCTGGGGTTTCTTGAGTTCGGTGTAGTAGTTGGCTTCGTATTCGACGGGCGGGATGTGCCCTATCTCACCGTGGAGTCGGCGG
>NZ_JAFFZS010000063.1 GCF_016921115.1 Streptomyces actuosus | reverse complement strand
CGTCCCGCTTGAACTCGGCCGTGTACCGCTTACCCATGTTGCTCTTGCTACTCACTACCTGTGACTGCTTCCTCCGGGACCATCCGTCCCAGTATCAAGCTGTCCGGCCGACAGGGGGAACCTCAGGGGGTCGGTGTGGTGTCCATGCGACCGGGGGGATTGCCGCCTGTTCCGGAACAGACCGCCAGGACGGCCCGCGCCGCCTTCCCCCGTGGCACCCATGCGCCTGCGTGACCACCTTGCCGAAGTCTTCGACGACGCGTTGTTCACCGATGCCTTTCCCGACCGCGGTGCTCCCGCCCAGTCCCCGGCGCTGCTCGCCCTGGTGACGGTGCTGCAGTTCACCGAGAACCTCACCGACCGGCAGGCCGCGGACGCGTCACGGGACCGCCTGTCGTGGAAGTACGCGCTGGGCGCGGAGCTGTCCGATGCCGGCTTCGACTTCTCCGCGTTGTCGAGGTTCCGTGCCCGGCTGGCGGGGCACGGCCTGGAACGGACGCTCTTCGACAGGCTTGTCGAGCACTGCCGCGAGGCCGGGCTGATCAAGGCCGGTGGCAAGCAGCGCACCGACTCCACCCATGTGATCAGCGCGGTCCGTGACCTGAACCGCACCGAGCTGGCCGGGGAGAGTGTGCGGGCCGCTCTGGAGGCGCTGGCGGTGGCGGCGCCGTCCTGGCTGGCCGGGGCCGATCGATGTCGCGGAGTTCGCCGAACGCTACGGGTCACGCGTCGACGGCTGGACGATGCCGGGCTCGAAAACCAGGCGGGACCGGCTCGCCCAGGTCTTCGGCCAGGACGCGCTGGCCTTGTGCCGGGCGGCCTGGTCCGATACCGCCCCGGTGTGGGTCCGTGAGATCGAGGCGGTGGCCCTGTTGCGGCAGGTCCTGGTGCAGACCTACGTCGTCCGCACCGATGCCCGGGGACGGGAGGTGATCAAGAAGCGGGACGCCGACGACGACGGCATCCCGCCCGGCCATATCCGCCTGGCCTCCCCCTACGACCCCGACGCCCGCTGGTCGGCCAAGGGCGACGACCTCTTCTGGCTCGGATACAAGGTCCACCTCACCGAGACCTGCGACACCCTCCCCGAAGCCGAAGCCGAAGCCGAAGCCGAAGCCGAAGCCGAAGCCGAAGCCGAAGCCGAAGCCGAAGCCGAAGCCGAAGCCGAAGCCGAAGCCGAAGCCGAAGCCGAAGCCGAAGCCGAAGCCGAAGCCGTGAGGCTTCCATTACGGCTGATCACTGACGTTCACACCACCGAGGCGACCGTTCCGGACGTCAAGGCCACCGCGCCCGTCCAGCAGAACCTGGCCGAGCGGCAGGTCGCACCGGACGAGCACTACCTCGACTCCGGATACGCCTCCGTCGACCTGGTCGTGGAAGCAGCGGGCCGGGGCATCAGTATGGTCACCCCACTCCTGGCCGACCACTCGCCCCAGGCCAAGGCCGCCGAGGGCTTCGGCAAGAGCGCGTTCCGCGTCGACTGGAGGGCCCGCCAGGTCCACTGTCCCCAGGGGGCCACCAGCGCCGGCTGGTACCCGGTCACCCAGCACGGCCGCGACGCCATCGTGATCGACTTCGCCCGGGCCGACTGCCGTCCCTGTCCCTCCCAGGCCGCATGCACCACTTCCATCCGCGGCACCCGCATGCTCACCTTGCGGCCCCGCGAACTCCACGAACGCACCACCACCGCCCGCGCCGAGCAGGAAACCGAGTCCTGGAGAACCAAGTACGCCCTCCGCGCGGGCGTCGAGGGCACCGTCAACCAGGCCCTCGACGTCACCGGCATCCGCCGGGCCCGCTACCGCGGCCTGCCGAAAGTCACCCTCCAACACGCCTTCTCCGCCACCGCTGTCAACATCGTCCGCCTCGACGCCTGGTGGACCACCGACCCCCTACGCAAGCCTCGCACCAGCCGACTGGGACGCCTCAGCCACCAGCTCGCCTGCTGACGAATTCAGCAACAGAGTCATGAAGACCCTCAAAGCAGGCAGTCATGCAAGCCGCATATAGGCCTTGACCTGCATAAACGCCCTCTCGGGGCTACAGATGACTCCGTGGTCGTGTAGGGCCTGTCCGGCGGATCTTGCCGGACAGGCCCCTGGTCCCGAGGAGGGCTCAGCCTGGATCCACCGCGTGAATTCTGATCTTCGGTATCGGGCGGGCTCGGAATGATCTTTCGGGGTGCGGGCAGCACGATGGGCCGGGTGGCCGTCCGGTGCGGCATCTCCGAGGTTCTTCCAGGTCGTGGGCGGTCAGGTTGAGCGTGTGGTTCAGGTGGGCATGCGCTGGCCGGTGGCTGTCCACAGGTCGGTGAAGTCGTTGGCCCAGCGCCAGCGTTCGGGCAGATGGAGGGTGACGCGGCGGGCTCCGGTGGCGATCCGGGCAGGGATGTTGATCAGGTGGCGGCGGATGGTGCCGGTCCTCGCCTTGGCGTGGAAGGCGGAAGCGAGGTGGCCGCTCGCGCGGGTGAGGTTGTAGGCGGTGGCGGCCAGGGTCAGCCAGGCGGCGTTCGCGGTGAACTTCCCCGAGGGCAGGTGGGCGAGCGCGGAGTCTTTCAGGTCGGCGAAGACCTGCTCGATGACGGCGTGTTCGCGGTGCATCGGCTCGGCCTGAGCGAGGACGAAGGGGCTGTCGGTGAAGATCACGTGGTGGCGCCAGACGCCGAACAGCTCGGCCTGGCCGGCGGGCACGCTCTTGGGGTTCAGCCGTTTCACGCGGCGCACGATCAGTCGGGCGGTGGTGTGGAATGCCTTCTTCTTGCTGGTGAACGCGGTGAACTCGATCTCGGTGATCTCGGCGTCGGAGATCCAGCGTTCCTCCTCGGCGTCCCAGACGGCGCTGGCGTACTTGATCGGCGTCCAGGCATCCTCGGGGATCTGCATGATGGCCTCGCGGATGGTCTTCTTGACCGCGACGGCCAGGGAGAAGGCGGCACCGGCCTTGCGGCACACATCGACGACCTTGTGGGAGAAGTACGCGGAGTCCGCACGGACGACGATGTGTGCGGTGATGCCCATGGCCCGGACCGGGGCCAGGGCCTCGCGCAGCAGACTGGCCGCGCCCTTGCCGGAGCCTGCCGAGCCCTTGCGCAGCCTGGTGGCCACGATCACGGGTGCGCAGGTGGAGGTCTTCACGGTGACGATCTGGAAGTGCAGGCCGAGCTGCTTGGTGTAGCCGAACGAGGCGCCCTGCTTGGCGGGGCCGTAGACCTGCTTGACCTTGGAGTCGATGTCCACGAACACCACCTCGTCCCGGCGGGGGACCAGACCGGTGTGCGCGGCCAGGCGGCAGGTGAACGCCCGTGCGGCGGACTCCAGTTGGCGCACATGCCTCCAGGTGAAGGCGCGCAGGAAACTGCCCAATGTCCAGGTCGTCGATGCTGTCCGCCCCGGCGACCATGCCGCCCACGATCGACATGGCTTTCGTGTCGGCGGCCGTACCGGCACCGTTCTTCGCACCGGTGAGCCTCACCTTCTGGGCCACCAAGGCGGGCAACCCGCACCGCTCGGCCAGCCGGATCGTCGGGATCAGCCCGGCGTGCGCGATCAGGCCCGGGTCGTCGAACGCGGCGAAGAGCTCCGCGGGTCTGTGGGAGACTTTCACTTACGAGGTGCCTTGCTTCGTGGGACTGATGAGGGCGTAGGAACTCCCATCATCCCAGGTCAGCAGGCACCTCTTCTCTATTCGTCGTCCACAGACCGACTATCACGCGGTGGATCCAGGCTCAGTGCTTGAGTGTGAAGGTGAAGTCGACGGAGAGCTTGCCGCTCAGCCGGACTGCCGAAACGAGTTTGCCCTCTGTGATCAGTCTCTCGACCTCGGCTCGCGAGAGACCGCACCCTTCAGCGATCAGTCGCACCGGCCGGACAGGTATCCGCGCCGCGAAGCGGACCGAGACGTCGATCACGTCGCGGTCTTGGTGATCCGATCCGCCGGTGTCGAGGCGCCAGGCGTTGTCCCAGTCGAGGGCGATGCGATTACGGCGCCGCACGACCGGATCCTGGAGCAACTCAGCCGCCAGGCAGGGGTCGTTGACATGCATCCGGTCCAGCAGCTCAGGTTGTACGGAGCGCACGTTCATCCGCTCCAGGACCGTGAGCTTTGCCGTGTCCCCGCAAGCGGTGCAGAGCACGAGGAGCCAGGCGTCGAGGCGTTTGTGGTGTGCGTTGACGCGGAATTTGCCGTTCGCCCGGAAGCGGTCGGACGCGCACGCGGCGCAACGGCGGAGAACGGTCGGCAGGCAGGTGGGCATGACCACCCAGTCATTGAGCACAGAAGTACACCGGTTTCAGTGAGAAGTCCGCAGCAAGCAGCAGCGCGGCGCACAGGCGCGACGCGCGACAGATCAGCGCTCGGGAGGTCTCACAGGGTGTACAACGGCACGTCCTTGCCTAGACGACTTGGCTCGGCAGCACAGTAACGGCGCACAGCGGCGCCGCTCCACTGGTTTTCGAGCGCCTCGCCGCCAGGTTCTGCCCGGCGGATCATGGGCGGAGCCAGAATCGGGTCGAGGCAATGGTGACGGTGCCGGGGCCTTCCCCCAAGGCCGGGAAGGTTGCCTGTTTGTGCTGGTGGTAAGGGGGTTGAGGTCCAGGCTGTGGCTGCGTAGAGGCTCGGTCCGAGCTTGTGGATGAGCCCGGTGTTGGCCCATCGGGACAGCTGCCGATACATGGTGTGCAGGGTGATGTCGCCGAAGTAGGCGGCGATCTCCGCGGGTCTCCACAGGCGGGTCGGGTCGTCCTGCAGCAGGGCGAGGACGCGATGACGTCGGCGCTGGGCCGGGACGATGCAGCGGTCGTCTCGGGAGGCCGGGGGCAAAGACGGCTGTTCGGGGCCGGGTTCGAGGACGGTGACGGCGAGGTCGGTGATCGTGCGGCTCCGGTCAGGGCGGCCGTCGTCGTGTCGCTCGCTGTAGCGGGACATCGGCGACTTGACCTTGCGGGTGCTGGCCCGATGACGGCGGGGCGCAAGGAGGCGGGCCATCACCCGGCGGCCGATCAGTCCGAGGCGTCCGTGCTCGTCGGGAACGATCCCGGCGGACTCGACCGTCACGGTGCGCAGGGCCTGGTAGAGCGTGAGCAGGGACCACATCTCCTGCTCGATGCCTGCCGGGTCACCCGAGCGCAGGTTGCGGCCGTTCATCAGTGTGTGGCGGAGCGCGTAGTACGCGGATTCGTGTTCCCATCGCTGGTGACAGAGACCCACCAGTGTGATGGCGGGGTAGCGGCGGGCGTCGGCCAGGGTCGTGACCAGCCGGTAGGACCCGGTGAAGGACGTGCCGTCCGCGCAGGTCACGGCGATCTGTGCGTCGATGATCCGTACTTTCACGTTGCCGATCACCGACAGGTACGAGCCGTCGGCGAGGCGGGTGAGGACCGGCGTGCGCCGGTTGCTGCGGAGCCGTCCCAGCACCTGGGCGCCGGTGTCGGTGACCCCCGCGAGGAAGGCGTTGCTGTCGAATCCTTTGTCCCACAGCACCAGCATGTCCGGCTTCAGCAGGTGCAGCAGCCGGCCGGCGTAGCTGGTCTCGCCCTCGGCGGTGGGGCCGAACACCGCGCCGACCAGGGCCCGGGTTCCGGTCTCGACCAGCGTCATCAACTCCAGCGTCGGATAGCCATGATGCGAAGTCCTGCCCAGCCAGGCACGGTTCCGCTCGGAATCGGGCACCCTCAGCGAACTGCACCCGTCGAACGACACCGTCCGGTACGAACCGAAACGCACACCTGGCGTCGTCGGCCGGGCCAGCAACCCGGCCAGCACCTCGAACAACGCCCGCACCGGCGCGCTGCCGATCCGCCGGCACACATCACGCAACGCCTTCGCCGACGGACAGACCACTGGCATCCCGGACAGACCCGCGGTCAGCTTGTCCCAGACGAGGCGATAGCCGACCTCAGGGAACAGACACATCGCCAGCAAGAAGTAGACCCCGACCCGCGATGGAAGATCACGCAGCCGCTGCTGCACCGTCCTCGTCTCCGCAAGGACCGCGTCCACCAGCTCAAAGGGCACGACCGCTGTCAGTTCCCCCAGATGCCCCGGAGCGAACCGGCCCCCGGCCACGGTGACCGTTCGGGTGATGGCCGTCAGCGGAGACCGCAGGACACAATGACGGGGCAACGGAGCTCCTTCGGGACAAGCTGTCTTGGTCGACTGCCTGTACCAACGAGCTCCGTTGCTCTGCGCTAAGAATCCTTCAACTCACTTGCGTGACCTGCGAAAACGCTAACTACCCGGCCTTGGGCCTTGACCTGGAATCTTGGACACGGGCTATGCGGCTTGGGCCAGGGTAGTTGATGTTGCGTCGAGTGCTCTCTCGGGTGGGGCAGTCGTCTTAGTCCGGCCGCCTGTTCACTGCACCGGCGGCGGCACCCGCACCGCCCGTGCCGGCACATGTCGAAGTGGGCGGCATCCGGCCATCTTGGCCCCGGACCCTCGTCGGATCGATGCATACCGGTTGATAGCGACAAGTGGCCGGAGTGGGCCCGGTTGCCCGCTGATAGGAGCCGATCACGGGGACCGGAAGGCCCTGTACTAGGGGCGTCGTCCTCTGGTGGGGCCCCGGCGTCCCTGCCTGAATCGGCAGGTGTGCGCGGTATTCGGGTGTGTGGGGGCGCCTTTCGACGTGTCTGGATCAACGTCCTCGGCGCCCGTTGACCTTTGCTCCTGCGTTGCGCCCCTGCCAGCATGGCGGCGCTCACCGGTGGTCCGGCAGGGGGAACGCAGTCGGCCCCGATGGTTTGTTTTCCTGGCTCGACTACTCCAGGGGGAGTCTGTTCCGATGGTCCGATCTCGGATACGCGCAATCGTCATGTCGTTCGTCAGCGCGGCGGCGCTGGGGCTCGGGGTGCTCGCCGCGGCGCCGGCGGCGGCCGCGTTGGCGCCGGCCAGCCCGTCCGGACAGGCCGCGGCGGGTGGCTACTGGGCGTGCTCGGTCCCGGCGGGCAAGACCTACAGCAAGGTGGACCGCCGACTGAACGTCTGCAACCCGAGCGGTTGGGGCTACAGCTACTACGTGGAGACCCCGAGGGACAATCTCTGGGCGTGCACTGTCCCGTCGGGCTTCACCTACGACCAGAGCGACCGCAGGCTGAACATCTGCAACGCCCAGGGCTGGGGTTACAGCTACCGGCTGCGCGTCCCCAAGGACAACCTGTGGACCTGCACGGTCACGCCGGGTATGACCTATGACCGGGCCGACCGCAGGCTGAACATCTGCAACGCCCAGGGCTGGGGATACAGCTACCACCTACGCACTCCCAAGAGCGGCCTGTGGGCGTGCACTGTCCCGTTGGGCTTCACCTACGACCAGAGCGACCGCAGGCTGAACATCTGCAACCCGGAGGGCTGGGGTTACAGCTACCGGCTGCGTGGCTAGTGTGCTGTGTGGGTGGCGCGCGGCAACGGTGCCTCGGCGTCACCCACGCAGGTCGCGTCGTTCGCGGCCCGGCCCCCGATGTTCGGTGCCGAACCGCCGACTGTGCCGGCGTCACGGGGTGGATTGGAACGGCCTGTCGGCGCCGATCGGTCGGATCGGCAGCAGTGTGCCGTCCAGGGGCACGGATGCCTTGCGCGACGCCGCTCGTACGGCAGCGGTAAGGTCGGGAGCGAGAGCGGCGAGGACTGCGACGGCTTCGGCTGCGTACCGGTCGACCATTGCGACACCGAAACCTGCGGCGAGCCGGGCACAGGTATGGCTGCCTCGCAGATAGGACGGAACCCGTAGTGTCGATCCCCTCGCAGAGCTTGGTCATGGTTCTCGATCAGGGCTGGTGAGGTCGGGCTCGCGGGAGTAATTGTCAAGACCTGTGGATCAGTTGAGGTGGGTCACGCTGCGAGGGTCTCGTCTCGTTCGACGAGGAGGCCGTTCTCGAAGCGGGCGCCGGCTCGGACGAGGGCGACGAGGTGCGGTGCGGTGACCGCTCGCCAGCGGGCCTGGGCGGACTCGACGAGTTTGAAGACCATCGCGAGGGCTGCGGCCGGGCTGCCGGCGCCGCGGGTGACCTTGGTCCGAAGCTTCACGGTGGAGAAGGTCGACTCGATCGGATTCGTCGTCCTCAGATGGACCCAGTGCTCGGCAGGGAAGTCGTGGAACGCCAGCAGTTCCTCGACCTCGCCGGTGATCCTCTTGACAGCCTTGGGGAACTTCGCCCCGTACGCCTTCTCGAACGCGGTGACCGCCTTCTCGGCGTGCGCACGGTCCTCGGCGTTATAGATCTCTTGCAGAGCCTTCTTCGCGCCGGGCTGCGCCGATTTCGGCAGCGCGTTCGAGACGTTCCTTGTTTTGTGAACCCAGCACCTCTGGTGCCTGGCCTGCGGAAACACCTCCGCCAGTGCCCTCCACAGGCCCATCGCACCGTCACCGACCACGAGCATCGGGTCGCGCATCCCACGCCGTCGGCAGTCGCGCAGCAGGTCCGCCCAGGACTCGGTGGACTCGCGCAGACCCTCGGTGATCGCGATGCGGCGAGCCCATGGACGTCTGAATACCGGCCCTGACCAGGCGTGTTGTGAGCTTCACGGAGGTGTATTGGGCGAGTTCAACCGGTCGTTGCAGGACCGATCGTAGCTGCTTGGTCAACACTTCAGCCGGGGTTCGCCACCCGAGGGTTTTCCGGGGCCGGTTGTTGAAGACCGCCGCGACGGCATGGAGCTCTTCGCTGTTCCAGCGGGACAAGTCGGGAAGTACTGACGCAGTAGGCCGTTGGTGTTCTCGTTGAGATCACGCCGCGTACGTCGCCGCCGCGGGTGGCCGCGGCCATGTTGAGCGACGCCACCAGCTCCGCATCATGCCGCTCGCCCGTCGCGTAGCCCAGCAAGCGGCGGGAGGAAAGATCGATGACCGTCGCCAAGTACAGCATACCCCCGCCCGTATCGATCTCTGTGAGATCGCCGCACCAGACGAGGTCGGGCTCCTCGGCGGTGAAGACCCGGCGAAGTCCGGAGCCGTCGGCCGCTTGCCCGGCCTGGTCAGCGACCGACGCCGACGGATCTTCCGTCCGGCCAGCCCGAGCTCGGCCATGGCCTTGGCGACCGTGTTCACCGACACCCGCCAGCCGCGCCGGACCAGCTCGACGAACACCTTCGGCGAGCCGTAGGTGCCCCCGGAACGCTGGAAGATCTCCTCGATCTCCTCCGCTAGTCTAGGGGGCTCCTGGATTGACCCGTGGACCGGGGCCCGGGTTCGACGTAATTCGAGGGTCCTGGAGGCTCTTGCGGGCTGAAGGTGCAGGTCATCGGGCTGCGCGCGGCGCGAACGGCTGGAATTGCCTAGAGACACGACTTTCCTGATTCGCCCGTCTGGCCTGTGACTTCGGCCTATCGTCTGGATCCGTGTACGTGAGGACGACGAAGCGGGAGAACAAGTCCGGGACGGTCCGGTACCTGCACCTGGCCCACAACGAGTGGGATCCGGTGAAGGGGCGGGCGGTTCCGAGGGTGCTGTTCACCTTCGGCCGCGAGGACGAGCTGGACCGCGACGCGATCAGGCGCCTGGTCGCGTCTCTATCGAAGCTGCTGGAACCGGGTGACGCGCTGGCCGCGACGGCGGCGTCGGATCTGGAGTTCACCTCATCGGTGCCGTTCGGCGGCGCGTACGTGCTCGACCAGCTGTGGCGCCGGCTGCGGATCGACCAGATCGTGGGCCGGGTCGGGCAGCCCAAGCGGGGCCTGAGCCGGGACATGTCCGCGACCGAGCGGGTGCTGTTCGCCCTGGTCGCCAACCGCGCGCTGGCCCCGTCCTCGAAGCTCGCGGCGGCGGACTGGATCACGAACGACGTGCACATCGACGGCTTGGCCGAGACCGGCGAACAGCGCTGCTACCGGGCGATGGACTGGCTGCACGAGGTGAAGGACGACCTGGAGAAGCAGGTCTTCGACGAGGTCGCGAACCTGCTGCACCTGGAGGTCGACCTGCTGTTCTTCGACACCACCAGCACCTACTTCGAGCTGGAGGAGCCAGACGAACCCGTCGCCCGGGACAAGGCCGGCCGCAAGCTGGAGGACGGCCAGGAAGACGGCGGCGCGAAGCAGGCCGGGTTCCGGACCTACGGCAAGTCGAAGGACTCCCGCGACGACCTGCCGCAGATCGTGATCGGCATGGCGGTCACCAGGGACGGGATCCCGGTCCGCTGCTGGTGCTGGCCCAATGCCGTTGCCATTGACGGGTTTTCGCAGTACGCCGATTCGTATGGGCAGGTTACGGCCGCTGCGGCTGCCTGACGTCGGGCTGGGAGCGCTGACGCGCTGGTGTCCGCCGGAGTTGGTAGACCGAGCGATACGGAAGCACTCGCGGCAGGAGCGGCGGCGACGGCTGTTGCCCGCGCGAACGGTGGTGTATTTCGAGCTCGCGAGGTGTCTGTTCCCGCAAGAGGGCTATGCCTCGGTGTACGAGCATCTCCTGCCGCGCGAGGAGGAGCTGGACCTCTATCTCACCAGGCGCGGGTTTCGTGTTCCGAACAAGTCCTCCCTGTGCAAGGCCCGCCGCCGGCTGGGCCCCGACGTCATGGAGGAAGTGTTCCGGCAGGTCGCAGGGCCCGTGGCGAACGAAGAGGACTGTCCGACGGCCTTCTGGCGTGGACTGCGCCTGGAGACGTTCGACGGCACGGTTCTCGACGTCGCCGACACACCGGAGAACACCGCGGAGTTCACCCGCCCCGCCGGCGGCGCCGGCACAGGCGGGTACCCGCAGGCCCGCGTCGTCGCCCTGGCCGAGTGCGGCACCCACGCACTGATCGACGCCGCGATCGGCGGGCGCCGGCAGGGGGAGACCACCCTCGCCATGGCACTGGCGGCGTCGGCCGGGCCGGGCACCCTGGTCCTGGCCGATCGGAACATGCCCGGCGTCCCCTTGTGGACCGCCTTCCGCCGCACCGGGGCCCACCTGCTGTGGCGGCTGAAGGGACCGACCGCCCAGCGCGTGGAGAAGGTCCTGCCCGACGGCAGCTACCTGACCCACATGCACCTGGACAAGAACCTCCGCGCCGCCTACCGCCGCCGCGGCGAGGAGCCGCCCGGACCGGTGCCCCTGCGCGTGATCGAGTACACCATCGAGGGCAGCGACGAGATCTACCGCCTGGCCACCTCCCTGCTGGACCCACAGGAAGCGCCGGCCCACGAGCTGGCAGCGCTCTACTCACAAAGATGGGAATCGGAAGGGATCTTCGCGGAGGTCAAGACCGCGCAGCGTGGCTCACGCTCCGTGCTGTTGTCGAACCGTCCCGACCAGGTCCGCCAGGAGATCTGGGCCCACCTGATCGTCCATCACCTGACCCGCGATCTGATGCATCACGCCGCCACCGCCACCACGCCGCCCCTGGATCCGGACCGGATCTCCTTCCGCACCGCGCAGCGGCTGGTCCGACGGGACCTGTCCCCGCTGCTTTCCCCCCCTGTGACCAGCGCAGACGTGTCCAACAGGCCGCTTTGAAGCTGGCCGCCCGGCCCAACGCGCCGCGCCGTCCGCGCCACTACCCACGCGTTGTGAAGCGTCGCACGACACAGTTCCCCACGAAGAAGCCTGCCGACCAGGGCGTTCACCTCCCCGCAGGCGGGTTTGCCATCGCGATCCGGCCCCGCGCCCCGTAATGGCAACGGCATTGGGTGCTGGCCGGGCAACGCCTCCGATCAGACCCTGATCCGCCAGGTCAAGGACGAGATGCGGGACTGGACCCTCTCCAAGATCGTGTGGGTGGCCGACCGCGGCTTCTCCTCCGCCGAGAACCGCCGCTACCTGCGCAAGGGCGACCACGCCTACATCATCGGCGAGAAGCTCCGCTCCGGAAGCCCGGAGGTGCAGGCCGCCCTGTCCCGTCAGGGCCGCTACCAGGACGTCGGCGAGAACATGCGCGTCAAGGAAGTGCGGATATCCGACACCGACCGGTTCGTGATCTGCCACAACCCCGAAGCGGCCGAACGCGACCGGCACATGCGCGAACAACTCGTCGCCCAGCTGGCCGACTTGATCGAGGGATCCGACAAGCTCAGCGACTTCAAGCGCGGCGAACTACGCGGACGGATCGCCGACAAGCCCGGCCTGAACCGCTACCTGCGCGCCACCCCGGCCGGCAAGCTCCGCGTCGACCAAGCGAAGATCAAGGCGGAGGAGAACCTCGACGGGAAGTACCTCCTGCGCTGCTCGGACCCCCACCTGAGCGCCGAGGACATCGCGCTCGGCTACAAGCAACTGCTCGAAGTCGAGCGCGGCTGGCGCGACATGAAGCAGATCATCGACCTACGGCCCGTCTATCACCGCCTCGAAGAACGCATCCGCGCCCACGTCATCCTGTGCTGGCTCGCCCTCCTGCTGATCCGGATCGCCGAGACCACCACCGGCGACACCTGGCCGCAGATCCGGCGCGAGCTCGACCGCCTCCATCTGGGCACCTTCGCCGGCCCCACCGGAACGTTCCAGCAGGTCACTGCCCTGACCAAGCCCCAGCGATACCTACTCGCGAAGCTGGGCATCCCCGCCCCCAAGCAGGTCGTCTCACTTCAGCCCACACCCCGCTGACCAGCAAGAACACCACCGCCTAGAGACACGCCCTCCAGGCGCACACACGCACGTCCGCCCAGGTCAGACCCCGAATTCGCCCCTCCAGGCCACGGAATTATGTCGAACGCGGGCGGGGAGGCCGATCTGTTTGCGGGGATGTTCGGAGATTGAGCGAATCACTCTCAAACGGTGATCAGTTCACACCACGCGATATTCCCGGCTGCCGTTCCGAGTCGCGGATGTCAGCTCCACAGATTCGCGTACCCCTGAAGCGGCGGACAGCGCTGACGTCCCGGAGCGCCCGTGCCAGATTCAACGACTTCCCGAAGACCTGTCGGTTCATCAGCTCCAGCACCGCCTGCCGCTCGGCGGCCGACAAGGCGTTGACCGGCGTGGGGCCTCGGCAGGGCCCCGGCGTTTGCCCGGGTCGTCCGGTTTGATCATGTGATGCCGTAGAGGCTGAGGACGAGGGTGCGTTCGGTGTGGGCCCGGCGTCCGGCGGCGGTGTTGACGTACCCGGCAAGCTTGAGCGCACCGCGGATCAGGTCGCGGACGGCGGCGAGGACTGAGGGCGTGTTGTGGGTCCTGACCTGGGACTTGTCCTCGTTGAAGGTCACATCCCGACACCAGTGGACGATGTTCTCCACCGTCCAGTGTCCGCGAGCCCATGAAGCGATCTCGGCGGCACTCGCCTCCTCGGCGGGCAGGTCGGTGATGGCGTAGACGGTCTCGCTGGACCACTTCTTCGCGCCGTAGAGGCGGCGTCTGCGCTGGATGCGCAGGACCTGGGCCGCGTGGGGGAATAGCAGGCCGTTGACGGTGACGACCTGGACGAGACGCTGTTCGTGGCGGCCGTGACCGCGGGCGTCGTCACGGTGGATGACGGGGATCTCCTTCCAGGGCAGGGCGTGAAGTTGACGGGCTTGGCCGCGCTGGTTGTTCTTGATGGTCAGCAGGTAGTGGGCGCCGCGTTCGTGCAGGTAGGTGGCGTGGTCGCGTTGGGCGTGGAGGGCGTCGGCGGTGACGACGGCCTCCTTGAGATCGGCGTCGTCGAGCTGGTCGAGAAGGGGTTGGAACTCCGGTATTTCGTTGGTCTTCGCGCCGATCTCGCGGGAGGCGAGGGCGATGCCGTCGCCGTGCCGGACGGCGGAGAGCACGAAGACCCGGCTGCCGTCCGGGCGTTTCGCACTGCGCAGGCACTTGCCGTCCACCGCGATGGCCCGGCGCCGGGAGCGCACCGGTTCGGCGCGGGCGGCTGCCCGGTGGGCGCGGCGCTGTTCGCGTTCGATACCGCCGTCGGGCATGAGCGGCTCGGGAGAGTGGGACGCCGTGGAGAGCAGGGGCCGCAGGTGGTCGTAGCCGGCCGCGCTGACCTCACCGGGATCGAGCCGCCCCAGAACGGTGCGCAAGGTCTTCTCGCTCGGGATCCGGTAGCGGCCGAGCAACGGATGGTAGGGCAGACCGAAGGCGGCCAGTTCCTCGGGGGCGGCGCGTCTGCACCACTCCGCCGCCGCGGTGATGGAGTCGTGGCCCGCCGGGTGTCGGGGTACTCGCGTATGTGCAGAGCCGCGTACGGATGAACGTGCAGAGCAAGGGGACCTGTGAAGCGCGAGCGTCATTGTTCGAGATGATGGGGCGGTGTCTCTTCGCTACTTCAATCAGACCGGCTGGACCGCGATCTTCAACGGCACCGACACCGAGATCGGCCGCATGGTCCGTGTAGAGGGCTGGGACCAGGCGACCGGGACGGCTCTGGTCGTCGATCCCCGGCGTGGGGCCCTGCGTCCGGTGACGGACTACGAGGACTTCTCCCACTTGGAGCGAGCCGATCAGGTCGTAGCCGCGGTGCCTGGCGGAGGGTGGCGGGTGCACTGGAAGGACGAGGGCCCAGGTGGATCGCCGCTGACGGAACAGGTGCTGGCCTGGCTCATCACGTCGCAGGGGCGGGCGACAGCCATCACGGTCGATGCCCAGGGGCATGTCGAGGATGCTGATGGCGCCGACGCCTTCATCCCGCCGGGCCAGGACCCGGTGTCCTGATCGCAGTTGGTCAGGCCACGTCGTTCTCTCGCTCGATGGCCTTGAGGCGGTTCTTCAGCCGGTAGCTGGGGCCGTTGATGGAGATCACCTCGCAGTGGTGGAGGAGGCGGTCGAGGATGGCGGTGGCGAGGACCTCGTCGCCGAAGACCTGTCCCCATTCGCTGAAGGTCTTGTTCGAGGTCAGGATGATCGAGCCCTTCTCGTAGCGCTTCGAGATGACTTGGAAGACCAGGTTCGCCTCGGCTCGTTCGAGAGGCTGGTAGCCGACCTCATCGACCACGAGAACGCTGGGCCGCAGGTAGGTGCCGAGCTTGTTCGTCAGCCGCCCGGCGGCCTCGGCGGCCTTGAGGTTGCGGACCATGTCGTCGAGGCTGGTGAAGTAGATCGAGTAGCCGGCCCGACAGGCAGCGACCGCGAGAGAGACAGCGATGTGTGTCTTGCCGACCCCGGGCGGCCCGAGCAGGGCGGCATTCGCCTTTGCCTCGACGAAGGACAGGGTCGCGAGGTCCTTGACCTTGCGCGGGTCGAGGTCGGACTGGAAGGAGAAATCGTACTCGTCGAGCGTCTTGTGGTGGGGCAGCCGGGAGAGCCGCAGCCCCTGGCGGAAGCGGCGGTCGTCACGAACGGCCAGTTCCTCGGACAGCACCAGGTCGAGGAAATCGAGGTAACCCATCTTCCCTTCGTCAGCCCGCCGGATGTACTCGCTGATCGTCTCGGTCAGGTGGGGCAGGCCGAGCTTGCCGGCCGTGTTACGGATACGGGTGGAGACCAGCTCGCTCAAGACGTTTCCCTCGTGCTCGGACGGGTGGTGAAGGGACGAGTGCCGGTCAGCTCGTCATAGACCGACAATGGACGGCGGCCGACCTCGATGCGGGTGGCGGCAGCACGATTCAGAAGGGCCTGCAACGGTCCGGCTTCCTCACCCGGAGGACGTTCGCGCCGGGGCTGGGGGACGTTGCCGGTGGTGGTGCGGCGGCCCTTCCCGGTGGGCAAACCGTCCCAGTGGCTCTCCTCGACGACCCGAACGCCACGGCCGACCGCCCTCGGGTGCATGGCCAGCAGCGTCTCGCCACTGGCGTCCGCGGCGGTCGAGTGCAGCATGATCTGTGACTTCGTAGCCCGGATCTCCACCAGTTGGCGGGGGCGGACCCTGCGGGCGGGCACCGAGTAGAGGTTGCCGCCGAAGGCAACCAGGCAGTCCTTGCCGACGGGCCGCAGATGCCGTTCGGCCACCAGATAAGGGGTGGGCGGCAGTGGCTTGAGGGCCGCGTGGTCGCGGGCCGCCCGCTCGCCGATGACCTCCCGGTGCGTCTTGTGGATCTGGGCCCGCCGCTGCGGCACCCAGGTGGCGAAGGCGGCGTCCATCTCCTTGAGGGAGGAGAAGGCCCGGCCGGACAGGACGTGGTCGCGGACGATGAGGACCTGGCGTTCGACGCGTCCTTTCCCGGTGGGCCGGTAGGCGGCCAGGACGTCGATGTCGAAGTCGTAGTGGCCGGCAAAGCCGACCGCTTCCGGGTGCAGCGGGACCGCCTCGCCCGGAGCCACGTGGCGTCGGACGACGGTCTTGGTGCGGTCGTAGACGATCGTCATCGGGACGCCGCCGAAGTGGGCGAATGCGCGGCGGTGGCAGTCGAAGAAGGTCTGCAGGTCCTGGCTGGTGGTGAAGCAGCAGAACGGGTCGCGTGAGTACGACAGCGTCATGTGGAAGGAGTAGATCTTCGGGATGCCCATGTGGGCGAGGATCTTGCCCTCGTCACCCCAGTCCACCTGGGCCTGGGCGCCGGGGATGACCTCGAAGCGGCGGTGCATGCCCGCCAGCTCGTTCGGGGTGATGCCGAGTTCCTCGGCGATCCGGGGGCGGGCTTCCTGGACGTAGAGCTTGGTCCGCTGGTAGTTGCCGGTGAACCCGTACTCCTGGGCGAGCCGCTCGTGGATCACGGCGGCCTTCATCAGGATCTCCGCCCGCAGCATCGAGTCGACCAGCGGCGCGAACTCGTCGATCACCCTCACCCGCGACCGCCCGTTCGGCGACCGACGCGGAGGCGAGGCGGGGCCGTCAGCTGCCAGGTACTTGCTGACCGTACGCCAGTTCAGGCCCGTCTCCTTGGCGACCTCGGTCAGACTCATGGCTCCGGACTCGACCAGCCCACGAAAGCGCCGTAGTTCGAGCCAGCGCTGTGGATCCAGGACCACGGCCACCCCATCTCTGCGACCTCGACCAACAGGCAGCAGAGTGCCGAATCCCGAACCTCAGCACCTCAGGAACTCTGCACGTTCATCCGTACGCGGCCATGCACGTTCACGTGTACGCCGACACCGGGGTCATCGCACAGACCACCAGGGCCAGCAGCGAGGAGACCCGGTAGCGCACCCCGCACGCCCCGCGAGGATCGGTGACCGACTCGAACTCGGCAACCAGGCCGCGGACATGGCCTCGCGCGGCATCCGAGCCGAGGGCCTCCAAGCGGGGCGCCACAGAGACGGGAACGACGGCAGGGGATGATGGAGGAACGAACACGGCACCTTCGTGGATCTTGCAGCGTAGAGAACTCCATGATCCACAGGTGCCGTGTTCATCTACTTCCAGGCCCCGCCAGCATGATCAACCGGCCCAGGCCGGGGCGATCCGGGCAAACGCCGGGGCCCTGGGGGCCTCGGCGCGAGCGGGGCCCGGCCGTTCACCGCCACCGTGGACGTGCTGGAGTTCCTGGGCTCCGACGTTCTTCTACTTCACCGAGGAGGGCGGGCCCGCGCGGAGCGCCGAACTGGACGAGCTCGCCACCGACTCGGGCCTGCGCGACACCGGAGCCGAGCCCGTCCAGCAGTTCATGGCCCGCTTGAACGTCGCCACTCGGGCCCGGGAGGGAGAACCCCTGGAGCTGCGGGGCGACATGGGTAAGACGCATGTGTTCGACCCGTTGGCCGGCACCAACCTCTCCCACCCGGAGAACGACCGCTGACGGCACGGCTCCGCCCGCTCCCGGCCCCCTCGGCGAGCGCCGCACTCCGCCCCGCCCTGCCCGTCACCGGCGGCGAGGTGGTCGCCGCGGCCGGCCGTGGCCCCCGGGGGAAAGGCCGGTGCACCCGCCGGTGGGATGCACGGGGGGTGCCTGTTGAGTCGGCACGGAGCGCGGTGCCGGTGTTGCCACCGGTCCGTTTCTCCGTGCCGCTCGCCGAACCCGGCGTACCCGTCTCCGAGTACCGGGCTCTCCACGGACTGTGCCGTTCAGGCGTG
>NZ_JAFFZS010000062.1 GCF_016921115.1 Streptomyces actuosus | reverse complement strand
GCACGCACTCTCGCTGCACCGGACGAAAGCCCGAGTACATCCAGTACGAGGGCTTCCGGCCGGCACACCGGGAGCACGCACCGGACGCCGCTCCTTGACGGGCGAACGTTGCCTGCCGCGGCACTAGGCCGTGTTTCATAAGTCGTGGGCGGCCGGCCATGTGCTGAGGTCGCCCGTGATGCGCTCGCGGCCGTTCTCGACGGCGGTGTCGTGCTCGCGGCGGACGATCTCGTATCCACCCTCGTCCAGGACCGAGACAGGGGCGAACCCGTCCGGGAGGTCCTTTCGGGGCGCTCACCGCGCAGAGCTTTCACGCCACCAAGAGCATCGGATGCGGGGAAGGCGGCGCCCTGAGGGAATCGGAGAGCCGAGGGCACGGCCGTGGCAACGACCACCGGGGCCGTGCGCGTCGTCCTCGGCCAAGGCCAGGCCGTGGCGCTCGACGATCGCGCTCAGGCGGTCCATCTCGCAGGCGACGCCGCCGTGGTGCCGACGTGCCGCAGGGCGGGGTTGCAGCCGACCTCGCGGGTTCGTTGCCTGTCGTAGCTGTCCCCGGCCACCGGCCTGCGGAAGGCACGCGCGCGGCCCAATGGATCCAGTGATCACGCCCCGCGGTGCAGGCGCGCCGTCCCATCAGCGGTCTGGCCTCCCGACCACCAGCAAGAAGCACGGTCTGACACCAGCACTCGACTGATTCCGGCCGCAGTGGTGCTCACCTGCCGGCGGCTACGGAACCGAGCCTTCCTCGGCCCCGTAGCTCCCATTAGGCCGCGGTCTCCTGGAGGGATCGGTGGGCCGGCGCGGTGGCCAGGTCCGCCGCCTGCCAGACCGAATCGGGGGAGGCGGCCAGCAGCGGCAGGCGGACGGCCGGGCTGGGGATGCGGCCCTGGGCGTGCAGCACGCCCTTGATCACGGTCGGGTTCGGCTCGGCGAAGAGCGCGGCGGACAGCCGGGCCAGCTCGGCTCCCAGCCTGCGGGCCGGTCCGGTGGAGTCGCTCTGCCAGAGTGTGATCAGCTGGGCGTAGTCAGCGGTGCGGACATTGGCCGACGCCAGGATGCCACCGCGGGCGCCCGCCGCGAGCAGCGGCGAGATGACGGCGTCATCGCCGCCCAGCACGGCGAAGTCCTGGGTCGACGAGTCGAGCAGTTCCATCGCGGCTGCGTCGATCGCACCGGTCGCGTACTTGACCCCGACGACCTCCGGAAGGTTCCTCAGCGCGTTCAGCGTGCCGGTGCTGAGGCGCTGACCGGTGCGGTACGGGATGTCGTAGACGACCAGTGGCAGGCCCCCGTGCTCGGCGAGTGCCGTGAAGTGCGCCAGCGTTCCTGCCTCACCGGGCCGGATGTAGGGCGGCGTGGGAACCAGCGCCGCGGCGACGTCACCACTCTGAGCGAGTTCCCGCAGTGTCATGACGGCAGCGGCGGTGTCGTTGGTGCCGACGCCGACGATCAGTGGAGCTCCGTGTGCCCGGCAAGCGGCCGAGCAGATGCGAACCACGGCCTTCCTCTCCTCGGTGGTGAGCGTGGCCGCCTCCGCGGTGGTGCCCAGGGCGACGAGTCCGTGAGCGCCGCCGACCGACAGTGCCTCGTCGGCCAGGCGGGCGAGCGCGTCCGGGGCGAGGCGCAGGTCGTTGGTGAAAGGGGTCACCAAAGGGACGAACAGGCCGGTGAGGTTCGCTTCAGGCTTCATGCGCCCAGCCTGACCGACACAAACCCAGTAGATCCAGTTCATGTTTCTTCGCTTATGCGTAAGCTCGCCTTATGCTCGATGTCCGACGTCTCCATCTGCTGCGCGAACTGGACCGGCGCGGCACCATCGCGGCCGTGGCCGAGGCACTGACCTTCACCGCCTCGGCCGTCTCCCAGCAGTTGGGCGTGCTTGAGCGCGAGGCGGGCGTGCCCCTGCTGGAACGAAGCGGCAGACGGGTGGTGCTCACGCCCGCGGGCCGCACCCTCGTCGCCCACGCCGACGCCGTTCTCGAACGCCTCGAACTGGCGGTCTCCGAGCTGGCCGGGGTGCGCGAGGGCATCGGCGGGCCGCTGAGGATCGGGACGTTTCCTTCTGGCGGTCCCGCGATCGTGCCCGCCACGCTGGCCGCACTGGCCCAGCGGCATCCGGCGCTGGAACCGATGGTGCAGGAGATCGACTCGGCGCGGGTCTCCGACTGCTTGCGTGCAGGCGAACTCGACGTGGCCCTC
Organism: Streptomyces actuosus; assembly: GCF_016921115.1. Taxonomy (GTDB): domain Bacteria; phylum Actinomycetota; class Actinomycetes; order Streptomycetales; family Streptomycetaceae; genus Streptomyces; species Streptomyces actuosus_A. Next base: position 16,863 of record NZ_JAFFZS010000062.1, on the reverse strand, counting down.
GTCCACGACTACGACTTCGTGCCCGCGTCACCGGACACCACCGTCGACCAGGTGCCCCTGCTGGAGGAGCCGATGTACCTGGCCACGGCCGGCGCCACCGACCGCGCTCTCCCGACCGGTCCTGCCGCCCGCGGCGACGACACCCTGGCGGAGCTGCTCGGACCATGGGCCACGTCCGCATGGATCACGGCTCGGGAGGGCACGACCGGTCACGCGATAGCCGTACGCGCCTGTCAGGCAGCCGGCTTCCAGCCGCGCATCCGCCATCAGGTAAACGACTTCCGTACCGTCCTGGCACTGGCCGCGATCGGGCAGGGAGCCGGATTCGTCCCGGAGATGGCCACCGTGCTCGCCCCCGAGGACGTGGTCCTGACCCGGCTGCCCCTCTTCCGCCGGTCGAAGGTGGCCTTCCGCGCGGGCGGCGGCACGCACCCGGCCATCGCCGCATTCGTGGCGGCGGCGCGAACAGCGGTCGGCGCCGCGAGCGGTGCCTCCTGAAGCCCGCCGGGCACGCCGAGGCCGGAGAACCAGCTTCGCCTGGTGCTGGAGGCGGTCGGCAACCCGCCTCGCGAACCCCACGACGCCCGCCGGCAGGCCGAGTTCGCAGACCTACTCGCACCACTTGCCACGACTGCAGGCAGCGGGCCGTCACAGTCGGACGCCATGCCGAGCACCCGCGGACCGAGCCAGGAGCAGGACCAGGCTGTGCCCGAGCAGAAGGCCGGCGGCAACTGGATCTCACCGCCGGCCCTGCCGTCTCCTCCTGTACCTCGGTGCCTCAACGGATAGGGTCCTGCGGATGGACATGACAGACCTGACGCCTCTGGAACGTCGCATCTGGCAGGCGTTCCCGCGTGGTGTAGCGATCGACGTCCGCCGAGACGCGCGTGAGGACCCCACGACTGTTCGGGGCGCGGAAGGGACTGTTCGGGCTGAGGTCATCCGGGCCCTCCTTCTGGGTGGTTCATCCGAATCCGGCGAGGCGCCCGCTCTGCGTGTCGACGGAGCCAGGATCATCGGCGTTCTCGACCTCCAGCACGCAGAGATACGCCATCCGATCCGTCTGACCTCGTGCCGCTTCCCACACTGCTTGGAGCTCGACGGGGCGCAGATCCGCCAGCTCGACCTCAACGGGTCCTACCTTCCCGCCCTGGCGGCAACGTCCCTTCGCGTCGACGGCGCACTCCGGCTGTCGAACTGCCGGACAGCCGGGAGCGTCCGGCTGAGCAAGGGACTGCTTCATGCCCCAGGTGGCTCAGTGCTTGCATGGCCTCGCGCTCTATGCGTGAGAGATCGCCGAGGACCGAGCCGGCCCGGACGAGGCACTGCGCGTCGCCCGATTCACCAGCCCTTCCGACCAGAGCTGCTACCTCCGACCATAGGGTGGCTGCCTCGGTGTACAGCCTGTGGCCGGTGCGCAGGTGACTGCTGTCGAGCAGAGCGGTGCATTCGGCGAGGAAGTCGCGGTAGAGGTTGCGGAACAGGGCGCCGCCGGTGCCGGCCTTCTCCATCAGCAGGGCGGCCTGCGGCAGGTCTCGCTGCGGGTCGTCGGTGCGCTGGAGCCATGTGCGTACCAGCTTGCCGGCCTTCTCGATGCCGCGGTGCCCGAGGTTGGCGATGGGCGGGTCGAGGAAGGCGCCGGCGCAGGCGGTGATGGCGGGGACGATCTGTCCGTGTGGGGGAGGCGGGATTCTCGGAGCGGTGAGGGTGAAAGACCGGTGCCTGGCGGTCATCGTGCCGCGCGCGGCCCTGGCCTGGGCGAGGCTCGTCAGGCTGGTGGAGACGGCCCCGCCTTGCTGATCGGTGTCCACCAGGTAGGCGTTGTGGTCGTCGTAGCCGTACATGGCGACGACATGGCCGCCGAAGTGGACCTTCGAGCCGAAGTAGTCCAGGTAGTAGCTGTCGAGCTGGAGTCCGACGGGCCGGCCGGCGTCGATGGAGGCCGCCACACTGTCCCATGCCTTGCGTGGGGAGGTGGTCTCCCGGGTCAGGAGTTCGAGCCCGAGCCTGGCGGCCAGGTTTCTGGTGAGGTCGAAGGGCTTGACCCGTCCCCCGAGGAAGGGGAAGCCCAGGTTCTTGCCGTCCCAGTAGATGAAGGACAGGCCGGAGCCGAGGCCGAACAGCATGGGCTCGGAGAGATCAAGCCCCTGGTGCCGCAACAGCACCCCCAGGGCTGTCGTCTCGCAGTGCCGCGTGCCGCGGGCGTCGATGTCGCTCACCATGGTCATGCCGTGTTCTCCTGGACGGGGATGATCAGGCGGGTCGTCAGTTCTTCTTGCGGTGCCTCTGCCGGTCCGACGAGATACGCCTCGCGTGCGGGTGCTTGCGGGCGCAGTCCGCGCTCGTGGATGGCGAAGAAGAGAGCGTTGTAGGCTAAGGGCAGTTGTGCATAGGGCCCGATGTGCATGGTCTCGGCGACGAGTCCGCCGGGCAGCACGTCGAATTCCAGGCCGGTCATGCCTTCCCCGTGCGGGGTCTGCGCTCCGACGGCGATCTCCACCCGCTCTTCCAGGTCCAGCGGGTACAGCCCCCACAGCGGCGGCTCCCATGCGATTCCCGTCCGGCCGAGGACGGGCAGCAGCCGACCTGCGCACTCCCCGACCCTGGTTCCGATCTCCGCGGGGGCACAGACCGCTCGCACCACCGTCAGCCGCCGCTCCGGCTCTCTGGCCAGCGTCACCTCGTAGCCGGGCAGACCACTCTCCGCCAGTCGCTCCAGCATCTTCAGCCGGGCCTGGTCCCTGCTGATCCGCTCGGCCAGCCGATCCCGCTCGGCGCGCAGGATTCCGGCCCTGCGCTCAGGCCTGGCAGCCAGTGCCTGGGCGATCACGGCCAGGGGAAGGTCCATCTCGCGCAGCAGGGCGATGGCCAGGGCATCACGTGCCTGTGCGGGTGCGTAATAGCGGTAGCCAGAGGTGGCGTCCACGCGGACGGGAGCCAGCAGTCCCATGTCGTCGTAGTGCCGTAGCTGCTTCACGCTGAGGCGGCACAGGCGGGCGAAGCGTCCGATGGTGAGAAGTTCGTCTTGCACGCCATCATGGTGGACTCTCCCACGGTGGGAGAGTCCAGCGCTGAGTCGATGAACTCGAGGACGCCCTACGCGCTGCCGTCGTTCCGAGGACGCGGGCACAGCCTCCGGCAGGGCGCCGCGGGCCCCTGCCGGACCGGCAGCGAGGGCGGGGCGTTCCTCGGGCAGCGAGACGGAGTGCGACGCCTTCGACGTCCGGGCGAGGGCGTGGGCCGTGTGCTCCCCGCTCGTACGGCACGACATCGAATTGCTCGGCCGCTGCTGCTTCCAGCGGCCGGAGCTGACCGGGGGCATGCGGCCCCGCGCCGTCCGAGCGCCGCCGGGGGCGACCGACTGTTGTCGGGTGCTCGCGCCTTCGCCGCGGCGTGACAGGGCGTTGTGAAGCGGGTCCTGCTTCTGCGGCAGGAAGTTCTGCGGCCAGGGCAGCGGTGATGCCCTGGCCGCAGACTCGGGGTGGCTCGGTTACGCGTTGCCGAGGGCCGTGCGCAGGGTGGCGACGGCCTGGTTGATGGCGGCTTCGGCGGCGTGGGTGTCGCGCAGGGCGTTGAGCATGACGAAGTCGTGGATGATGCCCTGGTAACGCACGGCGGTGACCGGGACACCGGCCTGGCGGAGCTTGTTCGCGTAGGCCTCGCCCTCGTCGCGCAGCACGTCGGCCTCGCCGGTGATGACCAGGGCCGGGGGCAGGCCGTGCAGCTGTTCGGTGGTGGCGCGCAGCGGTGAGGCGGTGATCTCGGCTCGCTGGTTCTCGTCGGTGGTGTACTGGTCCCAGAACCACTGCATGGCGTCGCGGCGCAGGAAGTACCCCTCCGCGAACTGCTGGTAGGAGGGGGTGTCGAAGGACGCGTCGGTGACCGGGTAGAACAGCACCTGCTGTACCAGCGGTACGTCGCCGCGTTCCTTGGCCATCAGGGTGAGTGCGGCTGACATGTTGCCGCCCACGGAGTCGCCGGCCACCGCGATCCGGTCTGGGTCCAGGCCGTTGGCCGCGCCCTCGTGGACGATCCACTGTGCGACGGCGTAGTTCTGCTCGATTGCGACCGGGTAGCGGGCTTCGGGAGACAGATCGTACTCGGGGAAGACGACGGCCGCCCGGGCGCCGACGGCGAGTTCGCGCACCAGCCGGTCGTGCGTGTGGGCGTTGCCGAAGACCCAGCCGGCACCATGGATGTAGACGATCACCGGCAGTGTCCCCTCGGCGCCGGCCGGCCGGATGATGCGGGCCCGGACCGATCCGGTGGGGCCGCCCTGGACGGTCACCCATTCCTCGGCGATCTCCGGCTTGCTGATCTCACCGGACTGCACCTCGTCGACGGTCTTGCGGCCTTCGGCCGGACCGAGGTCGAAGAGGTACGGCGGGTTCGCGGTGGCCTCGGCGAAGGCGGCGGCGGCCGACTCCAGCACCGGGCGGGTGGTGGTCTCGGACATGGAGTGCTCCTCGTGGGTCGTGGGGGCAGGTCGTCCAGCGCGTACCATATGGACGGTACTGCTCGATTAAATCGTGCGCAACTTAATCGAGCTGTATATAGTCGTGGGCGCCCGGAATGGTAGGGTGGAGTTTCCGATTGCTCGACGTTGGGACCGGTCATGGATCAGGGCGCGCACCACGCGGCAGAACAGGGCTCGCTCCTGCTCCAGGACCAGCTGTGCTTCGCCCTGTACGCCGCTTCCCGGTCGGTCACCACGCGCTACCGGCCGCTGCTGGAGGAGCTCGGGCTGACCTACCCGCAATACCTGGTCATGCTGGTCCTGTGGGACCGGGACTCGGTCTCCGTCCGCGAGCTGGGCACCGCGCTCCAACTGGAGTCCAGCACCCTCTCCCCTCTGCTCAAGCGCCTGGAAGCCGGCGGCCTGATCCGCCGCGAGCGGCGCTCCGACGACGAGCGCTCCGTCGCAATACGTCTCACCCAGGACGGTGCGGATCTCCGCGAGAAGGCCCGCGCCGTCCCCCTGGCCATAGGCGAGGCCATGGGCCTGACCCCCGAGCAGGACGCCACGGCCAAACACCTGCTCCGCCTGCTCACCGCGAACGTCACCCGCGACTGACCCCGCCGGGCGAGCGGACCAGCACACGGGCGGCCGGCACTGTCAGTGCCTGCTCTTGCCCTGGTCTCCCGACGTCCCCGGGCCGACGCCACGGGTCCCACAGGTGTCCGCGGTCCCGGTCGGACCGGGAGTCATCGGCCTGCCCCCGAGCATCGGCCGGGCGACGACCGCTCCGTCCACCGCGCGGGCCGGCTCCGAGGTGCGTACCAGCACCGCTCCTTCGCCATCCACCCGGTGACTCGACAGCAGCACGGCGGGCAGAGCCTGGCATGTGAAGACGACACGGCCGACGGATGCCGTGGCCAGCAGGCGCACGCACTCATGCCGGTCGAGTTCACGGAAGCCGTCGTTCGAGTACATGAGTCAGTCCGCCTCTCGCCCGGTGCAGGGAATCGCCGCTGATGCTGGGCAGGGAGCCGGTCGTGTGCGGGAGACCACCGGTCCCGTACTCCGCGGAAGGCGAGTTGGAGGAGTGGGACCGTCCCTCACACCGCCGGGTGAGCGCCTGTCCGGCGGGTACGTCGAAGGCGGGAGGGCCGAGCCAGGCCGATGCGATCACGGCGGATGCGCCGGCGATCCGTGTCCGGGCAGGAAGCCCGGCGGTGCGCCGAGGGGCCTGGTGCCATGGGCCCCAGGACTCTGCCGCACCGCCGACCGTCCTGCCGTCCGGGCTCGCCGGGTGGGACGCGACGCGGGACCATCGGGCCGACGGTCGGGCCGTGTGGTTCCTGACCTCGACCGGCGCAGCGCAGAAAGATCGATCACGGATCGAATCACCCGTGACGAACTCTGCGAGGAGCCCCCCCCGTGTCCAGCCCCACACCAGTCGAGAGAGGGACGGCGCCGAAGGCGCTCGGTCTGCCCGCCGCTTCCGCGCTCGTGATCGGCAGCATCATCGGCACCGGAGTCTTCGCGTTGCCTTCCGCGCTCGCCCCCTACGGTCCCATCTCCCTCGTCGCGTTCGGCGTCGTGACTCTCGGCGCGCTCGCGCTGGCGCTGACCTTCGGGGCGCTGTCGAAGCGCGTCTCGGCCAGTGGCGGCCCGTACGTCTACGCCCGTGAGGCGTTCGGCGAGTTCGCCGGGTTCCTCAACGCCTGGTCGTACTGGATCACCGCCTGGGCCGGCAACGCCGCCATCGCGGTGGCTTGGGTCGGCTATGTCGAGGTGTTCGTCAACACCGGGCACCAGAAATGGATCTCGGTGCTTCTCGCGGTAGCCGGTCTGTGGGTCCCCGCCGCGATCAATCTCACCGGAGTCCGCAACACGGGTGCGTTCCAGGTGATCACGACCGTACTCAAGTTCGTGCCGCTGGTCTTCATGGCCACCGTCGGGCTTCTGTTCATCGACGCGGACAACTTCGGTCCCTTCAACGCCAGCAACCAGTCGGCCATCGGCGCGATCTCGGCCGCGGGAGCCATCGCCCTGTTCAGCTACCTCGGCCTGGAGGCCGCCGCAGTGGTCGCCGGTCGGGTCCGGAAGCCCGGACGCAACGTTCCCCGGGCCACGGTCTACGGAACGCTGCTCTGCGCAGTGATCTACATCCTGGGCACGCTCGCGGTCTTCGGCACCGTCGCGCACGGCAAGCTGGGTGGTTCGACGGCCCCCTTCACCGATGCCGCCAACAACATCTTCGGTGGTACCTGGGCCGGTGACCTCGTCGCCGCCGCCGCAATCATCTCCGGTATCGGCGCCCTCAACGGCTGGACCATGCTGTGTGCCGAGATGCCCTACGCCGCCGCCCGCGACGGACTCTTCCCACGAGCTTTCGCGCAACTGCGTGGAAGGAACGAGGTCCCTGCCTTCGGTATCGTCGCCTCGACGGTACTGGCCTCGCTGATCACCGTGTTCAGCTACACCAGCTTCCAGGACGTCTTCACCAAGATTGTCCTGCTGAGCGTGCTGACGGCTGTGATCCCCTACCTCTTCTCGGCCGCAGCCCAGCTGTACTGGCTGCTCGCGCGGGGTGGGGAGAGGACCGGCCCCGGTCGGCTGACCCGCGATGTCACCGTTGCCGCGCTCGCCCTCGTCTTCTCGTACTGGTCGATCCAGGGCAGCGGCTACCAGACCGTCTACTACGGCCTGTTCGTGCTGCTCCTGGGTGTGCCGGTCTACGTCTGGCTCAAGCGGGGCGAGGCCGTCGACGGCCAGACCCCGGAGCCGAAGGCCGCGGCGATCCCGGCCCAGCGGAGGCGGGCACCCGAGACGCCCCCGCCCGCCCGGCGGTTCCGCCACGGCTCGCGCACCGAGCGCGCCGACCGGACCCGTGAGCGCGACGACCTCCGCCACCGCGACTGACCGCCCCCATTCAGAGGACCCCCATGCACACGTTCCACGTCGACTCCGAAGTCGGGCCTTTGCGCCAGGTCGTACTGCACCGTCCCGGCCTCGAACTCTCCCGCCTGACCCCGCGCAACGTCGACGCCCTGCTCTTCGACGACATCCTGTGGGCGAAGCGTGCCCGCGAGGAGCACGACGCGTTCGCCCAGGTGCTGCGCGACCACGGAGCCCGCGTCCACTACTTCGCGGACCTGCTGGCCCAGACCCTTGACGTCCCGGCGGCCCGTGACTGGCTCCTCGACCGCGTCGCCACTCCCGCCCTCGTGGGCCCCGCCCTCATCGACCCGGTGCGCGCACTGTGCGCCGAACTCGACGGAGAGACCCTCGCGGGTCACCTCATCGGCGGCCTGCTCAAGAGCGACCTGCCGCTGCGCAGCCCGCACAGCCTGCTGTGGAACGCGCTCGACGCGGACGACTTCGCCCTCCCCCCGCTGCCCAACCACCTCTTCCCACGCGACAACTCCTGCTGGCTGTACGACCGACTCTCCGTGAACCCGATGGCGAAACCCGCCCGGCGCCGCGAGAGCCTGCACGCGGAGGCCATCTACCGCTTTCACCCGATGTTCGCCTCTGCTGCTCCCGAACCCCTCCTCGATTCCGCGGCGGGCACCCTGGAGGGCGGTGACGTACATGTCCTCGGCAGCGGCGCGGTCATGGTCGGCATGGGCGAGCGCACCACCGCGCAGGCGGTGGAGAGCCTGGCCGCCCGGCTCTTCGCGAACGGCACGGCGAGTCGGCTGATCGCGGTCCAGCTTCCCGCTGCCCGGGCCTACATGCACCTCGACACGGTGCTCACCATGGTCGACCGTGACGCCTTCGCCGTCTATCCGGGCCTTGCCGACTCCCTGCGCTCCTGGACCCTGCTTCCCAGCCAGGACCGTGACGCCGGCTTCGACGTGATCCCGAACTCCGACCTGGCGACCGCGCTCGCCGAGGCCCTGGACGTGGACAAGGTCCGCATGCTCTCCGCACCGCAGGACGCCCGGAACGCGGAGCGCGAGCAGTGGGACGACGGCAGCAACTTCCTCGCCGTCGCCCCCGGCGTCGTCGTCGGCTACGAACGCAACGTCACCACCAACACCTACCTCCGCAAGCAGGGCATCGAGATCGTCACCATCGCCGGCGCCGAACTCGGCCGCGGCCGGGGCGGTCCCCGCTGCATGAGCTGCCCCATCGAACGCGACCCGGCCGCCTGACCCACCGAGGACACCATCATGACCGTCGACCTGCGAGGCCGCTCCTACCTGAGCGAACTCGACTTCACCCCCGCTGAGATCCACCACCTCCTCGGCCTCGCCGCCGACCTCAAAGCAGCCCGCCGCGCCGGCACCGAGCACCCCAGGCTCACCGGCAAGCACCTCGCCCTGATCTTCGAGAAGACCTCCACCCGAACCCGTTGCGCCTTCGAGGTGGCCGCCGCCGACCAGGGAGCCGCCACCACCTACCTGGGACCGGGTGACACCCACATCGGCCACAAGGAGTCCATCGCTGACACCGCCCGGGTCCTCGGCCGCATGTTCGACGGCATCGAGTACCGGGGCTCCGCCCAGCCGATCGTCACCGAACTCGCGGCCCACGCCGGCATCCCCGTCTTCAACGGACTGACCGACACCGCACACCCCACACAGAGTCTGTGCGACATGCTCACCATGCGGGAACACAGCACCAAACGGTTTCAGGACATCGCCTACTGCTATCTCGGTGACGCTCGCAACAACATGGGCAACTCGCTGCTGTCCATGGGTGCCCTCCTCGGCATGGACGTTCGCATCGCCGCCCCCGAGGCACTGTGGCCCGATCCCGCCCTGGTCGCCACCTGCCGCACCCTGGGCGAACGCAGCGGTGCGCGCATCACGCTGACGGAGGACGTCGAGACCGCGGTACGCGGCGCCGACTTCCTGCACACCGACGTCTGGGTCTCCATGGGCGAGCCCGCCGACACCTGGCGCCGACGCATAGAGCTGCTGCTCCCTTACCAGGTCAACGACACGACACTCGCCCTCACCGGCAACCCGGACGTGAAGTTCATGCACTGCCTGCCGTCCCTGCACAACCGCCGGACCGACCTCGGCCAGAACCTTTTCGACTCCTACGGCCTCGACGGCCTGGAAGTCACCGACGAGGTCTTCTCCTCGCCCGCCTCGATCGTCTTCGACCAGGCAGAGAACCGGCTGCACACCATCAAGGCCGTGCTCGTCGCCACCCTGGAGGACTGAGGCGATGCGCATCGTCGTCGCCCTCGGCGGCAACGCCCTGCTGCACCGGGGCGAACACCCTGACGCCGTCGTACAGAAGAACAACATCGACCGAGTCACCACAGCCCTGGCCACCCTCGCCGAGGAACACGAACTCGTCATCACCCACGGCAACGGACCGCAGATCGGCCTGCTCGCCATGGAGAGCGAGTCCGATCCCGCACTCAGCGCCCCCTACCCGCTGGACGTGCTCGGCGCGCAGACCCAGGGCATGATCGGCTCCCTGCTCGCCCGCAGCCTGCAACACGCCCTGCCCGAGCGGCGGATCGTCGCCCTGGTCACCCATACTCTCGTACGGGCCGACGATCCCGCATTCGTGAGGCCCACGAAGTTCGTCGGCCAGGTGTACTCCCAGGATCTGGCCGAGAGCCTCGCCCGCCGGCACGGCTGGCGCATCGGCCGGGACACCGGGGGCTGGCGCCGCGTCGTACCTTCCCCGGAGCCGGAACGGGTCATCGAGACCGTGACCATCGACGAGCTGGTGGGCGGCGGCACCCTGGTGATCTGTGCCGGCGGGGGAGGAGTCCCGCTCACGACGGACCCCGCGACGGGCTCCCTCGACGGTGTCGAGGCCGTCATCGACAAGGACCTCACCGCCGCCCTGCTCGCCGAGGACCTCAAGGCCGACTTCCTTCTCATCCTCACCGACGTGCCCTGCGTGTACGAGCACTACGGAACCCCGGGCCAGCGGCCCGTTTCCGGGTCCACGCCCGCCGGACTGCGCCGCTGGGGGTTCCCGGACGGCTCCATGGGGCCCAAGACCGAGGCCGTCGCCCGGTTCGTCGAACGCACGGGCGGGCTGGCCGCCATCGGTGCCCTGGACGCGGCGTACGAGATCGTCCAAGGCCGTTCCGGCACACTCGTCCGGCCCGACCCAAGGGTCGGCTGAGGGTGTGCGGGCACCCCGCCCGAACTCCTCCGAGGGACGCCTGAGGGTGGCGATCGCACCAGGTGTGGGACGCCGCCACGGCCGTCGGGAGTAACGGGAAGGCGAGGTCCGCATCGGCCGGGTCCACCAGGCGGCATCCTGGGCGGTTCGAGCCGGGCAGCCGCTCCGCGGACGCGGTGCACACCGCCGTGCCGGATGTTGCGGGTGCCAACTACGGCCATGGGGCCGGGCCGCAGCCGGGCTGCGGCCGCGGGGCTCCGAGCGCGAGAAGCCGAGCAGCGGCGTTCTCGTGGCCCCGCCCGGCGCGGCGGATTCCATGCGCCGTTCGGTCCACCACCGTGCTTCACCGGGCGGTTGCTGCGGGACGGACGACGATTTCGTTGACGTCGACCTGCGAAGGCTGGGAGATGGCGTAGGCGATGGCCTCCGCTATGGCGGACGCCGGCAGAGCCACGGCGCGGTAGGTCCTCATGGCCTCCCTGGCAGCAGGGTCGGAGATGCCGTCGGCGAGTTCGGACTCGGTCACGCCCGGGGAGATGAGAGTGACCCTGATGTCCCCGGTGGACTCCTGACGCAGTCCGTCGGAGATCGCGCGTACGGCGAACTTGGTCGCGCAGTAGACGGCCGCGGTGGGAGAGACCTCGTATGCGCCGACAGAGGCGATGTTCACGAAATGCCCGCCGCCCTGGGTGCGCATCGCGGGCAGAGCGGCGGCGATACCGTGCAGGACGCCCCGTACGTTCACGTCGATCATCCGGTTCCACTCGTCCGTCTCAAGCGCTTCCAGTGGCGAGAGCGGCATCACTCCGGCGTTGTTGACCACCACGTCCACTCGGCCGTAGCGCTCGCAGGCGGCGGACATGAAGGCCCGGACATCGTCGGCATCCGTGACATCCAGCCGACGGAACGCCGCAGTGCCGCCCGCGGCTGTGATCTCCTTGGCCAGCGCATCGAGACGATCGACGCGTCGTGCCCCGAGGAACAAGCTGTGGCCGTCGGCGGCAAGCCGGCGGGCGGTCGCCTCGCCGATACCGCTGCTCGCTCCGGTGACCGTCACGGCCTTGGCTGCGTGTGTCATACCTGTGTTTCCTCTCGACAGAGCACCAGGTGCTCGGGGTGGGGCACACCGTCACGGCTGTCGCCCGTCGCGGTGAACCCGGAGTCGTCGACGTCATGGAGGTGGCTGCCCGTCAGGGTGCAGCGGCCCGTGTACGCGCTGATCCGGTTGCCGCTCGCCTCGTCGTAGCGGCCGTCTGCAACTCCCGGCGGATGGGACCGTCTGCGGTCACCCACACGGCGACCATGTCGGTACTGCCCTCCTCCGTGTTGCCCGTCGTGACGGACTGTCCTCGGCCGTGAGTGCGGATCTGTCGGCCCGACCGAGTCTGGTCGGGTCGAAGGACGCCGACCAGGACGTGTGTTGCCTGGGTGCACCGCACCCGGGCAACGCACCGCCTCTGCGGCCTAGCCTGGGGACATGACCGACAACCGTCTGGGAGAGTTCCTACGCGCACGCAGAGCGGCACTGCGGCCGGAGGACGTCGGCACGGCGAGCTACGGCGTGCGCAGAGTCACCGGCCTGCGCCGTGAAGAGGTCGCTGTCCTGGCCGGGGTGAACGCGGATTACTACACCCGCCTGGAACAGGGACGCGAACGCCACCCCTCGGCCCAGATGCTCGACGCGCTCGGCCGAGCCCTGCGACTGGACCCCGACGCCCACGCCCATCTGCACCGGCTGACCAGGACAGCGCCGAGCAACCAGTTCACCCACACCACGGACCGGGTTGCTCCCGCCCTTCGCCAACTGCTGGACGGCTACCCGGGCGCCCCGGCGTTCGTCATCAACCGGACCTTGGACATCCTGGCGGCGAACGCCCTGGCCGAGGCTCTGCACTCACCGTTCGAGCAGGCGGACAACCTGGCCCGCATGACCTTCCTCGATCCGGCAGGCCGACAGTTCTACACCCGGTGGAGCCTCACGGCACAGGCCACCGTCGGCCACCTGCGCCAGGCGGCCGGGCTCGACCCGGACAACCCGCGGCTGCGAGAACTCGTTCGCGCCCTCACCGAGCACAGTATGGACTTCACCCGCCTGTGGACCACCCACGCCGTGCGTGGCAAGACCCAGGACGACAAGCACTTCCTGCACCCCGACATCGGTGCCCTGACCCTCACCTACCAGGCCTTCGACGTACGCGATGCTCCAGGCCAGCAACTCGTCGTCTACCAGGCCGAACCCGGAAGTCTCAGCGCTCAGGTCCTCAACCTGCTCGGCTCCGTCCACGCCACCTCGCCCCGGACAGTCACATAGTCGAAACAACGACCGGGACGTGATGGCCGATCGCCTCAGCCGGTGTCTGTTCCCTGGCCGAGTCACACGGATCCTTCCGCCCGGACGGAGCGCGGTGATCGTCGTGGCCGCGCTGCGGCAGGACCAGCGCCCGGCTGACATGGCCGGTGACGACGACGTGTGCGAGTCCACAGTGTGAGGGCCCGTGTCCCGCGGCGGCGCTGTGCTCGTCCTGACGAGGTGCCCCGCGTAGCCTCTTCCTGTGTCAGCATCCCGCAAGCGTCGCGTCGCCGTCCTTGTGCTCGAAGGTGCGAAGCCGCTCGATGTCGGCATTCCCGCGCAAGTCTTCACGACCCGCGCGAGCATGCCGTACGAGGTGCGGGTGTGCGGGGCGGCCCCCGGTCTCGTGACCGGCGGCGACGGCCTCGCGTACTCCGTCGCCCACGGTCTGGACGCGCTCGCGTGGGCCGACCTCGTCTTCGTGCCCGGCTACCGGTTCCCGGACCGCGACGACCCGCCGCAGGCCGTCGTCGAGGCGCTGATCGCCGCCCACGATCGGGGGGCCCGGCTCGCCGCCATCTCGACGGGCGCCTTCGCGCTCGCCGCGACGGGCCTGCTCGACGGCCGGCGCGCCACGACGCACTGGCACTACACGCGGGCACTCGTGGCCAGGCATCCGCTCGTCCAGGTCGACGAGAACGTGCTGTTCGTCGACGAGGGCAGCCTGCTCACCTCGGCCGGTGCCGCCTCCGGCATCGACCTGTGCCTGCACATCCTGCGCGGCGACCTCGGAGTGGCCGCTTCGAACCACGCGGCCCGGCGTCTGGTTGCCGCCCCCTACCGCAGCGGCGGCCAGGCCCAGTACGTGCCGCGTAGCGTTCCCGAACCGCTCGGCGAGCGGTTCGCCGCCACCCGCGAGTGGGCGCTGCACCGGCTCGGCGAACCCCTCACCCTCGACACACTGGCGAGGCAGGCCGAGGTCTCGCCGCGCACGTTCTCCCGGCGTTTCGCCGAGGAGACCGGCTGCACGCCGATGCAGTGGGTGATGCGTGCCCGCATCGACCTGGCCCGCGAACTGCTCGAGCGTTCGCAGCGCGGCGTCGAGCAGATCGCCGCCGACGTCGGGCTCGGCACCGGCGCGAATCTGCGCCTGCACTTCCAGCACATCCTCGGCACCACGCCGAGCGAGTACCGGCGCACCTTCACCCGGGGCGCGTGACATGCCCGGCACCGCGTGGCGCGCCCCTTTGTCCGCGGTCTGACGGCGGCCGGTATCGGGCGGGCCAGGTCAACTCGGGGGGCTGAGAAGTCAAGAAGGACCCTGAGTCTTGATCGCTAGCACCACTCGCAGGAGTGAAGAGGGAGTTCCTCGTGAGATGCCAGGGAAGAGATGATCTGTCGTGTTCTCCTGCTCGCCCGTTTCAGGCATCGAAAGGAGTCCGCCGTGCACCAGTTGGCGGAGCGCAACAAGTACATCGGGATGCTGTTCCTGCGCATCGACCCGTCCTACTTCGAACTGGGTCGGGAGGGCATCCATGAAGTCTCGGCCGCTCACGCGCGGGACCTCGCCAAGTGGGCCAAACAGCTGACACACGTCGTGACATCTGGTCTCAACGGAAGGTATGACCAGGTCACGATTGTCGAGGCGGACACCCTGGAAGAGATCCACGCAGCGGCAACCGACTTCCGTATGGGAGCAAAAGGCAAGTACATCGAAGTCAGCGATGTCATCGTGGGTGTCAAGGCTCCGCCACGAGGCCTGGCCAACCGCACCACTGAATCCGCCGGGCAAGCCTGAGCCAGGCGACGACTCCCGAGGGAACTGCTCGATCACCTCGGTCACCGTCGCTGTGGCGTGGGGTTTTCCGAGCTGTTGGGGACGCGCAGGCTGGTGGGCGACCTTGATGCGAGGCTGTACCGGGTGCGGCTGACCGGGCCCGAGGTGGGCGGCTAGTCCCGTACTTCGCGGGTCGCTGATTCGTATGGTGTGACCGGCCCGGGGGTGTCCCGGGCCGGGGTGGCGGCGTTGGGTGGGGTGTGTCGATGACTTCCCGGTCCCCGCGGCCACGGTCTCAGCGTCAGCGCCTGGATGTGGCGGTGACGTCCGTGGTGGAGAAGCGTCTGGGCGCTCTGCCTGTCGCTGCCGAGTTTCTGCGCCGGCTGGATGTGGCGGGGATCGTCGATGGGCTGTGCCCGGGTGGTGCGAGCGCGCACCTGACCCACGGGCAGGTGATTGAGGCGATGGTGGCGAACCGGCTGACCTCGCCCGCGCCGCTGGTGCGGGTCGGCGACTGGGCTCGGACCTGGGCGGTTGAGGAGGTCTTCGGTATCGAGCCGGCCCTGCTCAACGACGACCGCCTGGCACGGGCTCTGGACGCGGTCGCCCCGCACCTGGAGAAGATCGCGGGCACGGTCGGCGCACGGGCGATCACCGAGTTCGGCATCGACGTGTCGAGGCTGCACTGGGACATGACCAGCATGTCCGTCCACGGCGCCTACCCGGCCGAGGACCAGGACGAGCAGTACCCGGTCATCGGCTACGGGCACCCCAAGGACCGGCGGGTGGACCTGAAGCAGGTCCAGGCCGGGCTCGCGGTGTCCGCCGACGGCGGCATACCCGTCCACGCCCGCGTGTTCGGCGGCGGGACGGCCGAGGTCGGCCAGGTCGTCGGAGCGATGCGGGATTTGTCCGCGATGGCGGGCGAGCAGGAGTTCCTGATGGTCGCGGACTCCAAACTGGTGTCCTACGCGAACGTTGCCGCCCTGCTGGCTGCCGAGGTGGAGTTCATCGCGCCGGTCCCGGCCGCGCAGGTCAAGGACGAGGTCTACGCCGCCCTCGACCTGGAACAGGCCCGCGTTGTGGACTGGGTGCCCGAGCGGGACGCGGGCAAGCCGCCCGGGGAGCGGGAGGTCTACCGGGTGCTGGAGGACGTCCACACCCTGACCGGGCCGCGCAAGCGCGACCCGGTGCTGACGGTGCGACGGATTCTGGTCCATTCCACCGGCAACGCCAAGGGGCAGCAGGCGGCCCGGGCCAAGCGGCTGGCCAAGGCGCAGGAGGAGCTGGACAAGCTCGCCGGTGTGGCGGGCGGGCGGCACTACAGGACCCGGGAGAAGATCGCCGCCCGGGTCGGGGTCATCGCCGCCCGCCGCCGTGTCGTGTCCTGCCTGCGCTGGCACATCGCCGAGGACGAGACCGGCGTCCCGAGCCTTCAGTGGCACTTCGACCAGGAGGTACTGGACGCCGAGGCCGCGGTCGACGGCTGGTACGCGCTGCTGGCCGGCATGCCCGCCGACAAGGCCGACCCCGCGCAGGTCCTGGTCCGGTACAAAGGCCAGGGCGCGGTCGAGCGCCGATACGCAGACTTCAAGGGCCCGCTCGCCGTCGCGCCGGTGTTCGTGCAGCACAACCACCGCGTCGCCGCCCTGATCCAGGTGATCTGCCTCGCACTGCTGGTGTTCTGCCTGATCGAGCGCCAGGTCAGACGGGCGCTCGGCCCCGAGCAGACCATGGTCGGCCTCTACCCGGACAACCGCCGGGTTCGCCCCACCGGCCGGATGATCCTCTACCACCTCGGCGAACTGACCCTGCGCATCGGCACCATCGCCGACCGGCCGATAGTGCAGATCAACCGCGGCGTCCAACTCCACCTCCTCGAACTCCTCGGCATTGAAGTCACGCAAACCCGCTGGCCACAGACCTGAATCGGTGACCCGCGAAGTACAGGGCTAGTGCCGCACCAGGCAACGTTCGCCCCGTCGCGACGCCCGGCACGCACGCTCGCTGCACCGGACGAGAGCCCGAGTACATCCCGTACGAGGGCTTCCGGCCGGTACACCGGGAGCACGCACCGGACGCCGCTCCTTGACGGGCGAACGTTGCCTGAAGCGGCACTAGTAGATTGTTGCGGCTTATTTTTGCTGTGATGTTGGGTAGAGGTGGCGCAGTTTCACGCGTGCGTCGTCGGTGGTGAAGTGCCAGTCGACTTGGCGTTGGTCGCTGTTGGTCTGCTGCTGC
>NZ_JAFFZS010000061.1 GCF_016921115.1 Streptomyces actuosus | reverse complement strand
CCGAACTTGCCGCCTGGCAGCAGCAGACCAACAGCGACCAACGCCAAGTCGACTGGCACTTCACCACCGACGACGCACGCGTGAAACTGCGCCACCTCTACCCAACATCACAGCAAAAATAAGCCGCGACAATCTACTAGTCGTCAGCGACCGGCAAGGCTTGCTCCGTCCTCTTCAGCGCCAGGACAGCGCGACCACAGCTGGGGGAGATGAGTGGCCGCGCTGGGGCGCCCCACCCGAAGCCAGAGGTGGATGACGACGAGCGCCGCGGTCCGCATCTCGACGATCAAGGGCAGTTCGTCGTCGACCGGGAAGAGCTCACGACCAGCATGGATGCACGTACCCAATTGAGCTTTTCGCGAAGAAGGTGGGTCCAGTGACTTTCCATCTTCGAAAGCTGGCATCTTGGCTTGCGGTAGCCATGGCCGCTGCTTTCTTGGCACCTGTTGATTCGGCAGGCGCGGCGCCGAGCCAGCGGCCGATCCTGGTCTCCCGGGTTTCCGCTACTTATGGGTGGCAAGACACAAGGTTCAAGGTCGAGGAAGGTGATACCTACACGGTCTCCTACCTGAGTGGTGGCTGGACAGTAGACCATCGATCTTTCCCAAGGGTTGGGCCCAGTGGTTACGCACCGTCAGCAGACAGCCAGATCTACCAAGGATGCAAACTGAACGACCACATCCCCTACGGGACCCTGTACGCACGGGAAGGAACGGACGATGCCACTGCCATACCGGTGGCTCAGGGTAAGACTCTTCATGCGTCGCAGGCTGGCTCAGTGTATCTGCGAATCAATGACGATGATCGCTGCTTGGCGGATAATGCAGGATCGATAAGGGTCAAGCTGTTCAGGGGAATTCCTGCCACAGCGCTGACCGATCCATTCCATCACGAATCTGGTGAAGCCCAAGCCCCGTATCATGTCGTCCAGGGGTATCACAATACGGAAGGCGGCTGCGTGATTGGGAGAGGTCCCGATCACTGTCAGAACCAGCTATTCGCCGTCGATCTTGAACCGACTGGGGGTACGACTGTTTCGCCGAACGTATATTCTCCGGCACCTGGAACCGTAGGGTGGCAAGATAAAGGAACTGGATGCCTTGGGATGGACTTGGCCGATGGCAGAAACCTCACCGTCTGCCACATGTCCTCGTTCAATGTTGCCATCGGCGACTCAGCGCAACGAGACGAGTTGCTGGGCGTGCGGCGCACACCATGGGTTCATCTCAGTATCGACGACCGCAGAGCTGGCAGGCCGTACCAGCCGGTGCCCCTGAACCTCACTGCAAGCGGATGGGACCATACCTTGGATGGTGCGTCTCTGACTCCCGGGCATGAAGACGGGACTAGCGGCGTGGAAACCGTTCGGTGGGGCGGGCATTCCTACCGCGTGAGGTACGAGGAGTGGCTGGGCCTGGAAGGGCCTTGATCTCCTGGGAGCGGGCTGCGGCCCGATCGGTCGCCGAGCAGGAATAGCGCACGGTTGGAATAACCCCCTCCCGCCAGTACCGGTAGTTCGTTAAACCCGGTGGTAGAGATCAAGAGGTCTGCCCGTGGTGACCGCGTCGATCAGGGCTTGGAGCTCGGCGGGCGGGTCCTTGTCAGTCCAGGCCCGCCACCAGCGTTGCAGGGTGGTAGCCGGGGTGAGCCAGGAGCGGACCGCGCGTAACGCCACGGTCCAGCAGGGCAGTTGGGGCGGGTGGGGTTCGGCTGGTCCCCCTCTCTGGCCGGTCGTCGGGGCAGGGGTCCGGCGCAGTGGTGTCCAGGGGGCCGGGTGGGGCGAACCATTGGTCCCAGCAGAAGGAGAACGCGCAGTTCACCAGGGTCTGGTGGTGGCGGATGGCGCGGTCGGAGCGGACTTGGAAGTCGGCCCAGCCCAGTTCGTCCTTGATCTGTTTGTAGCTCTGCTCGATCCACGGCCGCAGCCCGTACAGCCGGACGATCTCGGCGAGGTCGGCGGGGGGATGCAGGGATGTTGCGGCGTGTGGGGCGTCGGGGTGGGGCAGGTTGGTGGCCAGGTACCAGGTGGCCTTCTCCGGCAGGGTGGCCGGGTCGGTGGTGGCGACGACCAGGCGGCATGGGCCGTGGGGGTGCCAGCCGCCGAGGGTTGCGTCGGCGGCCCACCAGGTCTCGGTGTGGCCGTCGCGGAAGTGGCGCTCAGCCGGTGTCCAGTCGCCGGGGTGTTCGGCGTCCTGCCAGGCCAGGCTGTGGGCGGCGTCGATGGGGGTGTGCGGCTGGTCGGCACGGGCCCAGGTGCCGCGATGCGGCTTGAGGTGGACCACGTAGGGCAGGTGGGCCTCGCGCAGCGCGAGATACCAGTCGTCGCTGACGCTGTAGGCGCAGTCGGCCACCACCGCCCGGCAGGTGAAGCCTGCCTCCTTGCCGTGTGCCGCAAGAGCCGCGGCGATCTGCGGTTTGGTGCGGAAATCAGGGTCGGCCCGGCCCCGTGCGAAGTGGTGGGCGGGGGTGTAGGGCTGCGCGTGCAGCGGGTAGTAGATCCGGCCGTCGGTCCACACCGTGGTCACCGTGACCACGCCGTTGTCGGTCTTGCCCAGCCGTCCCAGCCACTGCCGGCCCACGTGCGCGGTGGCCGTGCCGTCCTTGCGGTCCCCGGAGTCGTCGATCACGATCACCCCGGCCTCGTGCGGTGCGCAGGCCGGATCGGCCGGCAGCAGTTCCAGCCGCCGGGCGTTGACCTGCTCGCCGTCCCAGCGCGCCTCGGAGAGGAAGTACTGCAGCCGCTGCACGCTCGGCAGACCCGCACCGAGAACTGGTTCGGCCCCGGCCAAGCAGGTCAGCGTCTTGTTCCGGTCGCGCGGCGCGAGCAGCCCGGTCAGGTACTCGCGAAACCCGCGCCGCTGGGCAAGGTTAAGGAACAGATCATCGAAACGGGCCGCATACGCCTCCAACGGCCCCGGCGCCGGCGGACACGTCCGTCGCTCAGTCATCACGCCCCCACTCGGCGAAGCATCCCCTCTCTCCGCCTTACGACCGCCCTGACCAAGCGTCAACCCTCTCTACCACCGGGTCTAACGAACTACCGGTACTCAGGTTGAACTTGTAGAGATCGGGAGTTCGATCACAAGGCCGGTCTCGGTGAGGCAGCCGTCGAGCAGGTCGGGCCGGAACTGCATCTTCTTCAGCTTGCGCTTGACGATACGGACGAGACCACGCAGGTCGGCGGCGACGAAGTTGGCCATGGCGCGCTTCAGCAGCGACCACACACCCTCCGCCGGGTTCAATTCCGGTGCATACGCGGGCATCTGGACGAGGCGGAGCCACGCGGAGTGCTCCTCGGCGAAGGAGGTCATCCGCCGGTCCAGGTGCACGTTCAGATTGTCCCAGCACCACACCATGTCAATCCCCTCGCAGCGTGGAGACGATCTATGCGGCCAGTCCCTCGGCGAGGGTGGCTCGGTAGTCACGTTCGTAGTCGATCGGGCTCTTGAACCCGCACACGCTGTGCAGCCGCCTGGCGTTGTAGAAGTCGGTGATCCAGGTGGCGATCCTGATCCGGGCCTCGGCGCGGGTGCGGAAGGTGTGCCGGTGGACGTACTCGACCTTGAGGACACTGTTGAACGCCTCGCTCACGGCGTTGTCGAAACAAGATCCAACTCGGCCCATGGACTGCACGATGCCGAGTCGGCGACAGGCCCGCTTGAAGCGCCGCGAGGTGTACTCGCTGCCCCTGTCGGTGTGCATGATCACGCCGCGGACGTCACCGCCGCGGGTGGCCGCGGCCATGTTCAGGGACGCGACGACCAGGTCGGCGTCGTGACGCTCGGCCATCGCGTAGCCGAGCAGGCGGCGGGAGAACAGGTCGATGACCGTCGCCAAGTACAGCTTGCCCTCGCCGGTTTCGATCTCTGTGAGATCGCCGCACCAGACGAGGTCGGGCTCCTCGGCGGTGAAGTCCCGGCGCACGAAGTCCGCGGCGGCCGGCCGCTTGCCCGGCCTGGTCAGCGACCGGCGCCGCCGGATCTTCCGTCCGGCCAGCCCGAGCTCGGCCATGACCTTGGCGACCGTGTTCACCGACACCCGCCAGCCGCGCCGGACCAGCTCGATGAACACCTTCGGCGAGCCGTAGGTGCCCCCGGACCGCTGGAAGATCTCCTCGATCTCCTCCGCCAGGTGCTGCCGGCGCACCTCCCGCGCGGTCGGTTCACGATCGCGCCACTTGTAGAACCAGGACTCGGACACGCCCAGTGCCCGGCAGCCGATGCGGTGCGGAATCTTCTGTTCGGCCTTGCAGCTGCTGATCACCCTGACCGCCACGGCCGGGTCCGCCTCAGCTACTTCACCCACAAGGCCACGAATCGCTTGCACACATCACGCTCCATCTCCAGCTCACGGATGCGCTTGTCCTTCTCCCGGGCCTCGGCCCGCAGCCGCTCCAACTCGGCCCGCTCACCCTCCCGCAACCGGCCACCCGAGCCTGCCCCCGCCGACGCCTGGACGGGCGTGTCCGACGACGGCGAGCCGTTGCGCTTGGCCCGCGACACCCAGCTGTGCAGCGTCCCCGGATGCACACCGAGCTCCTCGGCCACCTCCGGGATCGACTTCCCGGTCTCCGTCACGATCCGTACCGCCCCCTCGCGGAACTCCGCGTTGTAGATGCGTTTCCTGGATGCCATGACCCCAACTATCCCTCCGGTCACGGTCTCCACGCTACGAGGGGAGGTTCAGACAGGCTGCCAGGACGTGCGGTGGTGGCGGTAGTAGGTGGCCCGGCTCACGCCGAGTGCGGCACATGCCCTGGCCCGGCCGACCACGCCCGTCAGGTCCTCCAGGGTCTGAGCCCGGGCGTCCTCGAAGACCGTGCCCGCCAGCGGGTCCCGGACCGAGGCGTCTGTGCGTGTCTGGGCAGTCACTTGCTCTCGCCCGGCGTCGTGTCCGCGCTGCCCGTGGCGAGCTGGTCCAGCAGTGCGGAGAGTTTTCCTTGCACCTCGATAACGGTGCGGGCCTTGCCCAGCTCCGTCTCCAGCCGGTCACCCAAGCTGGCCACTGCCGATGCCTTCACAGGCGTGTCCGACGACGGCGAGCCGTTGCGCTTGGCCCGCGACACCCAGCTGTGCAGCGTCCCCGGATGCACGCCGAGATCCTCGGCCACTTCCGGAATCGGCTTCCCGGTCTCCGTCACGATCCGTACCGCCCCCTCACGGAACTCCGCGGTGTAGATGCGCCACCATCGGTGCGACCCGCACCCGCACCGGACTCGCCGTCCACGCCGAACTCGATCCCGGCGCCTACCCCACTGGCGTCACTGTCTCCGACGATGTCATGGACCGCCTCCCGCTCAGCCCGCACGACTGGCACGGCACCTGGAACTACACCATGCGGCCCGAGCCCCTCGCGCCGCCGCTTCCGGCACGGCCCGCCGAGTTCGGCCGCTTCCCAGCCGGCGACAAACGCCCCGCCCGGCTGCGGCATCCCAGCCTCACCGGCCTGGAGCCTGCCGCCTTCGATGACCTCGCCGCCCGCTACCGCGCCTGGCGTGCCGAACATCCACCGATCCTCCTTCCCGGAAAGCGTCCCGACGGTGGCCCCGGTGCCGGCGGCAGGCGACTCTCCGCCGCCGACCAACTCGTCGTCTTCCTCCTCAAGAAACGCTGGTCCATGACGAACGCCGTGCTCGCCGAGGCGACCGGCCTGAGCAAGAGCCGGATCGGCGCGACCCTCTGGGACGCAGCCCCGGTACTCACCGCACTCGGTCACACCGCCTCCACCGGCGCCCTCACCGTGACCACGGCACAACAACTTGCCGCAATCGCCGGGCACGATCTCGCGAGCTCAAGACCCGCACCAAGATCAAGGAGTTATTAATCGACAGCCCCCTGGGTCGGCGGGCCGTCACGAAACTTCGAGGTTAACAGCATGTAAGCCGGGCGCTCAACCTGCCCCGACTCTGAGATCATCACCACCGCTCACCACAAAGGCCCCGTCAGTAAGCTGACGGGGCCTCATGAACGATTGAATCCAACTGGTTTCCAACGATTCGGTTGTTCCCGATCTATTAGACATGAGAAATGGGGGGAACTCTTGTTCCGCCGCTTAATATCCACAGTGGCGGTGGTGGCCGGGCTGGCAGCGTCGCTTGTCGTTCCGGCCGCCGCCACCGATTTCCCTGCGGCCACCACGCCCTTGGTCACCTGGAACATGCAGGGGGCCGGGAACTCGGCACAGGACGGCAGCAAGTGGACCAACACGGTCCAGCGGCTGGCGTTGCAGTTTCCGATCCTGATGCTTCAGGAGGTCGGCCCGCAGCCGCCTCAGAACAGCGTCGCACAGCCTGACCAGACCTTCACCACGACCGACAGTCAGGGCAACACGCATCAGTTCACCGTGCTGCACCGGACCTGGACCGTCGACAGCGGTTACCGCAGTGCCATCCCGACCCGTGAGGTCTACTTCCTGCAGTCCGCCGACGACGCGACCAACCCGCGCCGGATCGGCGGCCGGGTCAACAACGCGCTCGTCCTGACCGAGGCGCCCGACGAGCTGATCGTCGTCGGCAACCCGGTCGACGCCGGCCGGAACGCGCTCGGCGCGCGGTTCGGCAACGAGTGGTACTTCACCATGCACGGCCTGTCCGGCGGTGGCGGTGACTCCGGGACGATGCTGGACGCCATTGACGACCAGCTCGAGAGCCTCGGGAGGCAGCGTGGCGTCACCTACCACGCGACGATCGGTGGCGACTTCAACGTCGAGCCGCATGTCCTCGCCGAACGGACGAGTTTCCCACCGACCATGCGGATCCACAGTCCGGGTACGGCGACCCACCAGAGCGGTGGTCAGCTGGACTACTTCGTCACCACGCACTTCGACCACGACCTGACGGTCACGGTCCGGTCCGAGGGCAATTCCGACCACCGGCCGGTCCAGTCCGGCCAGCTCAACGCGGCCGGCGCCAGCCCGTCGATCGACGAGCTCCGAGTGATGCCGACCGGTGACGGGATCACGGCCGGTGTGCACAGCACCCACGAGGATGGCTTCCGGGACCCCCTGCACAGCATCCTGAAGGGCCTGACCACCATCGCGGTGGTCGGTGGCACGGTGGCCGGTCTCCTCTTCAAACGCACGGATTTCGTCGGTGAACTGAAGAACGGCAAGCGCGGCGACCCCGACCACATGGGGTTCGACGGCAAGGGCATAGACGACATTAAGGCCGAGGCGATCCCCTCACTGCAGACGCTGCGACCGAACATGATGACCCTGGTCGCGGGCACGGCCGATCTGGCCGGGGGTGCCGACGGTACGGCGACGGCTGGGAAGATGCAGAGCTTCCTGGACGAGATCTACCGGGCCTCGCCGACGACCACGGTCCTGCTCGGGACCCTGCCGCCGTCGACGAACCCGACGTACCAGGCACGAATCGACGCCTACAACAGCGCGCTCCGCACGATGGCCTACGCCAAGATCGAGGGCGGCGCACGGCTGGTGCTGGTCGATCTGGGCTCGGTCACCCCGCAGGACATCACCAACGAGATCTACCCGACCGACGCCGGCTACCAGAAGATCGCGGACGCCTTCGCCGAAGGAGCTCGGATCGCGGTCCTGCAGCGCATGATCAGCGGCCGCTCGTACGTTTGGGAGCCGATCGGCAAGATCCGGGACGCCGCCGCGACCGGCTCGAAGATCGCGTTCCCCGACCTGAACGGCGATGGCAAGGCCGACTACGCGGTGGTCGCTACGGACGGCAAGGTCACCGGCTGGCGCAACGACGACCCGCGCAAGGCCCCGGTCTCACTGGGCGACATCAGCCCGGCCGACCGCGGGAACAACCCGGCGCTGGTCTACTTCGCCGACCTGGACGATGACGGCAAGGACGACTACATCCGGATCCTGCCGACAGCCGACTCGCCGACTGGCATCCCCGCGATGCGGATGTCGCGGAACACCAGCAGTGGCGACAAGGTCAGCTGGGACAGCGCGACGATCGTCGCGAACAACCTCGGCTACGAGCCGGAGCTGTACTTCACCGACCTCGACGGTGACGGCCGCGACGACCTGATCACGCTGGACCGGATGGGCCTCCCGACCGCCTGGCAGAACAAGGGCAAGGGAATGCCGACTCCGGGCGGCTGGGACAAGGTCGAGAGTTTCGCCACTCCGGGTGAGGCGCGCGGCGCGCAGGTCGCCTTCGCCGACATCACCGGTGACGGCAAGGCCGACACGGTCCGGGTCGAGTACACCACCGGTGAGGTGCGGGCCTGGCAGAACACCGGCGCTCCGTGGAGCGTCACCGCTGGCTGGAAGTCGCTGGGCGTGGTCCGTGCCGACGATCCGTTCCAGGGCACCTTCGGGACCTTCGCCGACCTGAACGGCGACGGGATCGAGGACTTCGCCCTGACCCGCTCCGGTACGACGGCAACGACGGCGAAGACCGCCGTCACGGCGGCCATGGCGAGCGATGCCGGTGACATCGAGGGCTGGCTGGTGCCGAGCTACGGCGATGGCAGCCGCAGCGACGGCGGTGCCGGTGATCTCGGTGTCAACGGTGGTGTCGGTGACCCGATGGAGTCGCACCCCGGTGGCGACGACGGCGGTCCGCGTCCGGCTGCGTCCGGCGACTGCCGACCGGACGGTCTGGCGACCACGCCGGGCGTGGCGACGCCGTACTGCAAGGTCTATCAGAGTGACGGCCGCGAATGGCTCGGCCAGGGCCGGGGCCGCCGGGTCGTGGGCTACTTCAACGGTGGCCGCACGGGCGCCGACGGCACGCCGCACTACCTGGTGAAGAACATCCCGTGGTCGAAGGTGACCCACCTCAACTACGCGTTCGCGTCGGTGGAGAACAACCAGATCAAGGTCGACTCGAACGCCACCCAGAAGGAGTGGCCCGGCGAGGTCGGCGCCGAGATGGATCCCTCGCTGCCCTACAAGGGACACTTCAACCAGCTGACGAAGTACAAACGCCTGCACCCGCGGGTGAAGACGCTGATCTCGGTCGGTGGCTGGGCCGGTTCCGGTGGCTTCTACGCAATGACCACCAACGCCGACGGCTCGGTCAACCAGGGCGGGATCGACACGTTCTCGCGCTCGGTCGTGGACTTCCTGCGGACCTACGGATTCGACGGTGTCGACATCGACTTCGAGTACCCCACGGTCCTCGAGGACACCGGCAATCCGACCGACTGGGCGGTGTCGAACCCGCGTCGCAAGGGTCTGCCTACGACGTACGACGCGCTGATGAAGACGCTGCGGGACTCGCTGAACCGGGCTTCGGTCGCGGACAACAAGTATTACCTGCTCACCTCGGCGTCGACGGCCTCCGGCTACCTGGCCCGCGGGATGGCGAACCAGACCGCGCTGGACTACCAGGACTTCACCAACCTGATGGCCTACGACTACCACGGCACCTGGAACGACGTCGTGGGTCCGAACGCGGCGCTGTTCGACGACGGCAAGGACCCGGAACTGGCCGATCAGTACGCCACTCCGGAGTACGGGAAGATCGGGTACTTCAACACCCATTGGGCGATGACGTACATGCGGGGCGCGATGCAGGCTGGGCGCGTCAACATCGGTGTGCCCTACTACACGCGCGGCTGGCAGAATGTCACCGGCGGTACGAACGGTCTGTGGGGCACGTCGCAGAAGCCGGGCGGCTGCGAGCCGGGTACGGGCCTCAAACGGCCGTGTGGTGACGGTGCGATCGGCATCGACAACATCTGGCACGACGAGACCAACAACGGTAGCGAGCTCGGCTCCGGGACGAACCCGCTGTGGCACACGAAGAACCTGGAGAAGAACATCACGCCGGTCTACGCACGCAGCGTCGGGCTGGCGCCGGAGACCGACATCACCGACCGGCGCACGGGCCAGTACACCCGGCACTGGGACGACACCACGAAGACGTCGTGGCTGTGGAACGCCGAGAAGAAGGTGTTCCTGTCGACCGAGGACGAGCAGGGCATCGACGCGGTCACCGATCTGGTCAACTCGACCGGTGCGGGCGGCGTGATGATGTGGGAGCTCGGCGGCGACTACTCCTGCCCGGCGGACGTCCAGCCGGACACCCCGTGCGGGATGGGGTACACGCTGACCACCCGGCTGAACGAGAAGCTCGGCAATATCGGCGCCTATGACAACAATCTGCGCACCGGCAGCAGTGGTGTCGCGCCGACGATGATCACCAACCTGAGCGTCGAGATGGTCAACTACCCGACCGCCACGGCGAACCTGTGGCCGTTGCAGCCGACCGTCCGGATCACCAACAACACCGGGCGCACGCTCGGCGGTGGCAAGGACACGAAGCTGTCGTTCGACATTCCGGTCTCGACGTCACCGCTGGTCAAGGACGCCAACTGGCAGACCGGTGCCCAAGGTGGCCAGTGGAAGCTGACGCCCGGTACGACGTTCCACCGGGTCAGCACGACGCTGGACTACTGCCAGATCATCCCGGCCGGGAAGTCGCTCGACCTGCCGATCATCTACTTCCTCCCGATCACCGGTCCGGTGAACACGAGTCTGTCGATCGGCGGTACGGCGTACGCACCGGCGACCGACAACCTCAAGGGACTCGGTATGGCGACCCCGCCGGCCGGTGGTTGTAATGCCGCGAACTGGGACGCGACCAAGATCTACTCCCCGGCCAGCCAGCCGATCGAGCAGACCACGGTCAAGTACAA
The DNA here is from genome assembly GCF_016921115.1 of Streptomyces actuosus. Classification (GTDB taxonomy): domain Bacteria; phylum Actinomycetota; class Actinomycetes; order Streptomycetales; family Streptomycetaceae; genus Streptomyces; species Streptomyces actuosus_A. The sequence goes on along the minus strand of NZ_JAFFZS010000061.1, from coordinate 9,393 downwards.
CGGCAAGGTCTGGAAGGCCAAGTGGGAGACGAAGGGCAGCCCCCCGGGCACCGGAGCCGACGCCGACCACGAGCCCTGGAAACTGATCGGCGACGCCAGCTGACCGTTTAGGAGCGCCTAGCCCGCGTGTTTCACTTGCGGCGGTGTCCGAGTCTTGATCGGAAAAGCGAAAGTGCCTTCTGGGCTGGGATGATGAGGCTTGTCTAAGGTCTCCGTCGTTCCAGCAGGAAGGCACTTTCTGCGTGCACCCTACCCGGTCGCGTCCCAAGCTCGTCGTGTCGGCCGATGGTCACGGGGCGGTCAGCCACGCCGGATCCCGCTTGCTGGCCGAGCTCTCCGATGTCACTGGCCTGACCAGCGCCTTCACGGACGCACTGCGTCAGCTGCGACCGCGTGGCACCGGGCACGCCCCGGGCAGGATCGCGGTTGAGTTCGCGGTCATGCTCGCCGACGGCCCCGTCCACCACCGGCACCGCCGGTGTCGGCGTACACGTGAACGTGGCCCTGGTAAGATTTTCGTGAAACGGGGCTGTGCCACCGTGCGCCGGTGACGCTCCGTCACGGGTAGCGGCGTCGGAGGTGGGCCATGAGGACGACGCGGTGGCGCAGGAGCGGAACGCCGGCGCGGCCGGCCGTGATCCGTTTCTGGAGCTTCAGGTCCGTGATCCGGCCTTCGTTGACGCCGGAGTTGAACGGGGTGGTGATCCCCTGTACGACTGCTGGCTAGTCTTCGCGGACGGCGTTGGCCAGGCTCGCCAGGGCAGTCAGTCCAGAGGCCGCGAGTTGGTCGAGCCAGTCCGGCAGCGGGGCGGCGTCGCGGGCATCGAGCATGGCCGCGAACTGCCTCACCAGAGTGTGGGTTTGGTCGAGCTCCGGGCAGTGTTCAAGCAGCCGACGGAGTGCCTGGGTGGCGTGCAGGCCGCGTCGGGGCGGTGTGGTGGTGATCCACCGGGCGACCTGGCGGGGCGAGGGTGGCCGCTCGCGCGGTGTGTCGATCGGCAGACCGCGGCGGAGCGGCGCGATGGCCATCTTGACCCGCTGGTAGTGGCCGCGGTAGCCCTTCGCGGTAATCTCCTGGTGCAGCACGGTCGCGGTGTGCTCGCCTTCCTCCCACCGCTGCCTCAGATACTCCAGGTACGGGTCGAGGCTCGTGGATCGGCGGGGTGGAGTGCGTCGTACGCACTCCTGCCAGCAGCCAGCGCGTGCGTACTTGGCCACGGTGCGGCGGTTCAAGCCGAGTTCGTGGGCTATCGCACTGAGACTGCGGGCCGTGCCGGTGTAGCCCTGGACGGTCTCGAACAGTCGCTTCGCGTGACGGCGGGCGGGGGTTTCGGCCGCCTCGCACGGTTCGTCCGACGGCGTTGGGGCCGGTTCGGGTTCAGGTACTGCGGCGGCCAGGCAGCCGCGGTGGGCCGCGGCGATGTCCGAGACCCGCTTCGACAGCCCCTGCCACAGGGTACTGGTGGGCCGTAGGCGAGGTGCCTGCTGAGCAGGTCCTTTTCCCACGGCCCCCAGCCCGAACGACGCATGCGACTTGTCACTGCACGTCGCTCTCAAGTGACTACTCCGTGAGTGCAGCGACGGGCTTTCGGCCGTGGATGTCCGCGTGACAAGTTCCGCAGACGACGAGGGTTTTGCGGTGTCGTGCGGCCATGAGATCTGCCCACGGCGGCCGGTTGCCCGGTCGTCCGAGATCCGCGAGTTGGGCGACGTGGTGGACTTCCACCCGTCCGCATGACTCACACCGTCCGGCGAGGAGCCGGGTGACCAGCTCCTTGCGTTTGGTGTTGACCGGGGCCAGCCGACGGTCGTTGATGACCGTCTTCTTGTTCCGTCGCAGCGGGATCCCGCCGAACCGTCCGACCAGTGGCTTCTTGCCGACACGTTCGACACGAGCCTCGAAGCACTTGCGTAGCCCGTGTGGTGTCTCGATGGTGGCCACATACTTGCGGGCCACATTCGACGCCGACGAGCGATGCTTGTTGGCCAGCGTCATCGGCATCGAGGTCGGGACCTGTCCCCGGGTGGTGGACACCTCTGATACCGCCCCCGGTAGGGGTCGGGTAGGAGGCATCTTTTATGGTGATGAAGGTCTATTCGCCCGAGTTCAAGGCGGACGCGGTCGCGCTGTACCTGTCGGACCCGAGCCACACCTTCGAGGGCATCGGCAAGGATCTGGGGATCAGCCGCGAGACGCTGCGTAACTGGGTGCGGGCCGAACGGGCCCGCCGCGGCGGGGGCAGCACAACGAGCACGAGTACGGAGAAGAACACGGTGGACTCCCCGCCGACGGCCGAAGAGCTTCAGGCCGAGAACGAGGTCCTGCGCCGGGAGCTGGCGACGGTGCGCAAGGAGAACCAGAAGCTGGCCACTGAGCGTGACATCCTACGCAAGGCCACGAAGTTTTTCGCACAAGAGATGACCTCTCGAGTTTCGCCGTTTTCGCAGGGTCGCTCTGGCGGTTGTAGCTGCTGGCGTTTGGGTCCTGTGATCTTGGTGGCGGCCGTAGGGTGAGGCTGTGGATGAGCGGCTTGTAGCGCAGGTACAGCAACTGGACCAGCAGGGTCGGTCGGCGAAGGCGATCGCCAGGACGCTGGGGGTGGGCGTCAGGGATGTCGTTGGGGTGCTCAACAACGGCGTGCAGGTCTCGGAGCCGGGTCGCGGCGAGCCGCGTTGCTGGTGAATGCCGGCTGGAGCCGCAGTGTGGATCTTGAGGGTGCGCCGCAGTGGACGGGCCTTGATCCGGGGGCTTCCGATGCGGAGGAGGTGCGCGGCCTGGTCGCGGTACTCGTCGCCGCGGACGGCACGCGCTCCACGAAGTCGCAGGTCGCGGGGTTCCTGCTGGACGTGTGGTGTCTGGGGGTGAAGAACGCGCTCGCCCCGGAGCCGATGAGTGAGAGCCGGCTGGCCGGGCACCGGGGGGTCTACTTCAGCGCCTATGAGGGGCATGTGCAGGTTCCGGCCCCTCTCGCCCGGGCTCTGGTGTTCGGGGCCGCTGCCTACGCGCGCGGCTTCGGGTTCGAACCCGAGGGGGAGGTCGCTGAGGAGTTCGCGGAAGCCGTTGTGCTGCTTGGCGAGCCTGCGGGGCCCAGCCCGATCGGCTTTGGCCGGGACGGCAAGCCCTTCTTCGTCAACGGCCCCTACGACGATCCCGAGCAGGTGTTGCGGACACTGCGGCGCGCGGTCGGCGACGACGGTTTCCACTTCGAGGTCGCCTTCCCCGAGCAGCCCTCGCGGCGACGTCGCTTGTTCGGACCGCGCCGGTAGGTGGTTGGTGCGCGGGGGCCGAACTTCGGTGAGGTGCCCCCGGCGGTGTGGAGCCCGCTGCGAGACGGAAGTCGTCGTCATGACCGCCTGGGGAATTGCCGATCTGGGCACGAGCACCTCTTGCAGGAACTAGGGTGGCGCGCATCACATCGCAGTAGGTGGCGGGGGGCTCGATGCCTGAATTGCTTAGGGTGCCGCTGGAAAGCGGCGGTTCAGTGCTGGTAGAAGTCGACAACGGGCCGCAGGCGGTGGTCAGGGTTGCCAGGCCCGGTGGGATGGTGGCTGAAGCATCCGAGACGCTGGAGCGCGGTCTGGAAAGCGTGCGCGAGGCCGCGCATGCTGTGCTCGCTAAGGTGGCCGACCTGCCGCGGCAACCAGACAAGATCACTCTTGAGCTTGGGTTGAAGCTGTCGGCGGAGGCGGGCGTCTTCCTCGCCAAGACCGCCGGAGAGGGATCACTCACCCTCACCATGGAGTGGGACAGGCAGCAACCGGAGGCTGTGCCGATCACCCAGGCCGTCGCCGCGCGCGACGGCGCCGTGGCGGGATAAGGGCGCGGGGACTCAGCGGTGCCCGGACCTGTGCCCAACCCCGGGATTGCCCGCCTGTGGTCGCGCGGCGCGTGGGCCACGCCGAAGGGTGCTGGCTTTCTTGCAGGCCCCAGGATCGTGCTTTCGTGCGCGCATGTGGTTTCGGCCGTCGCCGGAGAACAGGAGGGGAGTCCCCTCGCTGTGGGGCTTACCGTCGATCTGGACTTTCCCCTTGCCGGACGAGCAGCCCGCCGACAGAGCGCGCGGCTCATCACACACATACCTGTCGCGGAAGACGGCTCTGGTGACATTGCCGTCCTCGCGCTTGATGAGGATCCGCCGCTTGGGGCTGAGCCTGTGCGACTGCTGGACGTTGAGACAGTGCGCGGCCACCCCTTCCGGGCATTCTGTCAATCCCCTCGCAGCGTGGAGACGATCTATGCGGCCAGTCCCTCGGCGAGGGTGGCTCGGTAGTCACGTTCGTAGTCGATCGGGCTCTTGAACCCGCACACGCTGTGCAGCCGCCTGGCGTTGTAGAAGTCGGTGATCCAGGTGGCGATCCTGATCCGGGCCTCGGCGCGGGTGCGGAAGGTGTGCCGGTGGACGTACTCGACCTTGAGGACACTGTTGAACGCCTCGCTCACGGCGTTGTCGAAACAAGATCCAACTCGGCCCATGGACTGCACGATGCCGAGTCGGCGACAGGCCCGCTTGAAGCGCCGCGAGGTGTACTCGCTGCCCCTGTCGGTGTGCATGATCACGCCGCGGACGTCACCGCCGCGGGTGGCCGCGGCCATGTTCAGGGACGCGACGACCAGGTCGGCGTCGTGACGCTCGGCCATCGCGTAGCCGAGCAGGCGGCGGGAGAACAGGTCGATGACCGTCGCCAAGTACAGCTTGCCCTCGCCGGTTTCGATCTCTGTGAGATCGCCGCACCAGACGAGGTCGGGCTCCTCGGCGGTGAAGTCCCGGCGCACGAAGTCCGCGGCGGCCGGCCGCTTGCCCGGCCTGGTCAGCGACCGGCGCCGCCGGATCTTCCGTCCGGCCAGCCCGAGCTCGGCCATGACCTTGGCGACCGTGTTCACCGACACCCGCCAGCCGCGCCGGACCAGCTCGATGAACACCTTCGGCGAGCCGTAGGTGCCCCCGGACCGCTGGAAGATCTCCTCGATCTCCTCCGCCAGGTGCTGCCGGCGCACCTCCCGCGCGGTCGGTTCACGATCGCGCCACTTGTAGAACCAGGACTCGGACACGCCCAGTGCCCGGCAGCCGATGCGGTGCGGAATCTTCTGTTCGGCCTTGCAGCTGCTGATCACCCTGACCGCCACGGCCGGGTCCGCCTCAGCTACTTCACCCACAAGGCCACGAATCGCTTGCACACATCACGCTCCATCTCCAGCTCACGGATGCGCTTGTCCTTCTCCCGGGCCTCGGCCCGCAGCCGCTCCAACTCGGCCCGCTCACCCTCCCGCAACCGGCCACCCGAGCCTGCCCCCGCCGACGCCTGGACGGGCGTGTCCGACGACGGCGAGCCGTTGCGCTTGGCCCGCGACACCCAGCTGTGCAGCGTCCCCGGATGCACACCGAGCTCCTCGGCCACCTCCGGGATCGACTTCCCGGTCTCCGTCACGATCCGTACCGCCCCCTCGCGGAACTCCGCGTTGTAGATGCGTTTCCTGGATGCCATGACCCCAACTATCCCTCCGGTCACGGTCTCCACGCTACGAGGGGAGGTTCATTCGGCTTCCCGGCCGGCGACGACGAGGGCGTCTGGTCGCTCGGCACGATCGTGGATGACCGCGGACGGGGCTGGCTGCAGTTCGAGAGCACTAGTGCCTGCGAAATCCGACAGGGCTTCAGTGGCACGCTCCTGTGGGATGAGCACTTCAAGGGTGTGGTTGGCATGGTTGTCGCCACCGACGGGAGGTTCCTTCAACGGGCGGCCTACGCCATTACCGCCGACGTCCTGCTGGAGGTACACCCTGAACTGCGTCGCCTCGCTGCACCGCCATCGCCGTTCCGTGGGTTGGAGTCGTTCCGGGAGCAGGACGCCACCCACTACTTCGGGCGAGCCGAGCAGATAAAGGCGTTGACCGAGGCGGTCACCACGTCGTCGATCGTCCCGGTCATCGGGGTGTCCGGAGTTGGCAAGTCATCGCTGATCCACGCCGGTCTCGTACCGCAGCTACGCAAGCGTGGGGACTACAGCATCGCCTCGCTGGTCCCAGAGCCCGCCTTGGGAGCGGAGCTCATGCTCGCTTCCGCCCTGCTGCCATTACTCAACGCGCCGGACGACGTTATCAAGCCGCTCGACCGTCTCGATCAGGTCGAACGGCTCGTCGGGCGGCTGCGGGAGGGAGGGACTCCTCCGGTTGTCAGGGTGTTACTCACCCGCCAGGGAAGGACCCAGCTCGCCCTGATCGTAGATCAGTTCGAGATGCTGTTCCGCTGCTCGCCCGATGCGGCCGAAAAGTTGGTCGACCAATTGGTGGCCATGACTGGATGGCGTACTGCGGACGGCGGACCATTAGTGCGGCTGGTCTTCGCCCTGCGACTGGACTTCCTGAAGGCCATGAAGCGCTTCCCCGTTCTGGAGCGGGTGTGCGAGGCGTCCCCGGTGCTCGTCGACCGCCTGGCCGAGGACCAGCTCCGTCAGGTGGTGCTGTCCCCGATCGCTTCATTCCGCGGGGCCATACGTTTCGAGGACTCGCTCGCCGAGCGGCTACTCTCGGACGCGGGCCGCAGCCCCGGCGCGCTGTCCCTACTCGAGTTCACCCTCACCCTGCTATGGGAGCAACAGCGTCAGGGCATCCTCGGGCACGCCGCCTACGAGGAGATCGGCCGAGTGGCGGGCGCCTTGGCGTCGCATGCCGAGCGTGTCGTCAAGGAGCGGCTGGGCGACGCGCATGACGAGGTGCGACGACTGTTCGTGCAGCTTGTTCGCCCCGGCGACGGAGGCCTCAACAACCCGGTCGACACCGGGCGCACCGCACGCCGCACCGAGCTGCACCCCGACTGTTGGAAGGCCGCACAACTACTCGCCGTACAGCGTCTGGTGCACCTCGATCGCGCGTCTGACGGCATGGAGACGGTCGCTCTCGCCCACGAAGCGCTACTCGAACACTGGCCTGCACTGCGCTCCTGGGTCGACGCCGACCGCGACTTTCGTAGCTGGCAGGAACATGTGCGCGAGCGCATCGCGCGCTGGGAGCAAAGCGGCCGCGACCACGCTCTGCTGATGCGCGGCTCCGAACTCAAGCAGGCACGGGAGCAACTGCGCGACCGGTCGGACGACATCCCCGAAAGTGAACGCGCATACCTTCAGGCGAGCCAGATGCGGCGTCGGCGCCAGCGGTCCCGCAAAGCCATCGTCGCGGCGGCAGTTACTGCGGTAGTGGGGACCCTGGCCGGCATAGGAGTGCACTCGGTACGTGGCAGCAAAGCCGCTAAATTGTCGGCCAGCCTCGTGCAACAGGCCCAGGTCCAGGCGGACTCCCATCGGGAAAAGGCCGCATTACTGTCCGTGGCCGCCTGGCGCACCGCGCCCACCCAACAAGCACACAACAACCTGTTCACCCGCTATCTGGCCGATGCCCCGTACGACGCCATCCTGCCCGCGGGTGGGGAAGTCGCGGAGACAGCGCTGGACGACTCCGGCCAGGTCATCGCGGTACGAAACGTTGGGGGCCGACTGTCGGTATGGCGTATCGGGGCCGACGGCCCCTCCCTGATTGTCCGCATGGACGCCGTCTCGGCCGTAGCGGTCAGTCCCGACGGCACCCGGCTCGCCCTGGGGGGCGACGGCAACCGCATCAAGATCTGGGACCTGCGTGAAGAGGGGACCCCGCTAACCCTACGAGCCGCGATGAGCACCAACAGCACCGCTCAGGCGGTGGACGCGGTGGACGAGCTGCGCTTCGACCGCACGGGACGCCGCCTATTAGCCCATCCTCCAAAGGACGACAGGGCCCAGGTATGGAACCTCGACCGACCCACCGCCGCACCCGTCACCCTAAAACCGCTGCTTGAGGGCTCACCCACTGACTTCGTCTTCGCCGCGGACGGCAAGCACGTCGTAGCCTCAGGGCCGGGGGCCCTGTCCCAGGGCGTCTGGGATGCGCGCTCCGGCCGCCTAATTACCGTTCCCGGCTTCAACGAGCCCGAGTTCGCCCCGGGTCCTCGTCCGGTAGCCACGATATGCGCCGATGACAAGTGGCGGCTGACCGATGTCTCCGCAGGCAAGCCCGACCCCCGTCTCTTCCAGAGCCTGCCTTGCAGCACCGAAGACATGACGATCGGCGAGTTGGTCGGCATCTCTGACCATGTTGTGCTGACCCGCGACAACGGAGCTGTGATCGTGCACGACGCCGCCACCGGACAACCGCTACTCGTACTGGCGGAGGACGGTACCAAGGGCCGCTACACCCGCTACGCCCTGGCCGGCGCGAACCGCCGCATAGCCTTCGCCCGCGGGACGGAAGTACTGGTCGCCACGGCCCCCGCGCCCGGCTCGCTCCCAACCGCCAACATGTTTACCATCGGCGACGAGGAGGCCGTGCACTTCTCCCCTTCTGGCCGCTATCTGGTCACGGTAGGCGCTGGCGGGGAGGTCGCGGTTTGGGACCCGACGACCGGACGGCGGCTCGCAGCGATCGGTCGGGGCGGGTACCAGACGTCCGCGCGGCTTGCGTTCGACGCCGAGGAAAAGACGCTGGCCGTGAACGAAAGCTCTGCGGAGTTGGTCACGCTCTACAAGCTGCCCTCCCTTGAGGTACTGCGGCGGATACACGTCGATCGGCCCCTCGGGTCGGCGCCCCAGGACACGGAGCTCCGTAACCTGGGATTCACCCGGCACGGCCGCCTGGTCGCCCTCGTGGCAGGCGCCGTCTCGCAGTGGGACATCACAACCGGCCGCAAGGTGGGTGAGACGCTGCTGTTCCGGGACAACTCGGAAGTCGAACGAAGTCGGTACGCAACCACTCTGGCAGCCGACTCCGCGTCCGAGCGGATCGCCGTGGCCACCCCGGACCTGCGCGGCGTGGAGGTCTGGGATCTCCGCGACCGACGGCGGGTCACCGTCGTCATGCCCAGCTTCCGCGCTCCGCTCGCCGATCGGGACGCTGTGCGGTTCAGCAGCGACGGCCGGCGTCTGCTGCTGATTGGCAAAGACGGGAGTGCGGAGGTGTGGGATGCCAAGGGTGGGCAGCGTGAGACCAGCATCCCCCCCCCGACGTCGCCCGAGCCACGATGTTCCTCTCCGATAGCGACGAGACAGTCAGCGTGAGGCAGGGCATCGTGGAGCGGTGGGGCCCCGGCGGGCTCATAACCCAAACCCGTATACCCGCAGCCGCTCACGTTCGGGCCGTCGTGCCCTCCCCCGACGGTGAGCGCCTATTGCTGAGCGTGCCCGTGAGCTCCACTCAGGGAACTGAGACGGATTTCGGGACCACGGTGGTCTTCCAACTGAGACTGAGGTTCCCCCTGTCGGCCGGACAGCTTGATACTGGGACGGATGGTCCCGGAGGAAGCAGTCACAGGTAGTGAGTAGCAAGAGCAACATGGGTAAGCGGTACACGGCCGAGTTCAAGCGGGACGC
>NZ_JAFFZS010000060.1 GCF_016921115.1 Streptomyces actuosus | reverse complement strand
CGGATACTTCTTCTGCGAGGACACGACACCCCTGCCCGGCCGAACGGAAACGACAAGGGGAGCCTGCCCGACCCTCAACTCCACCAACCAGAACAATACTTAGCCGCAACAATCTACTAGTGCCGCACCAGGCAACGTTCGCCCCGTCGCGACGCCCGGCACGCACTCTCGCTGCACCGGACGAAAGCCCGAGTACATCCCGTACGAGGGCTTCCGGCCGGCACACCGGGAGCACGCACCGGACGCCGCTCCTCGACGGGCGAACGTTGCCTGCCGCGGCACTAGGGGATTTTTCAGAGTCGGAGGTCAAGCGGCCGTCGACGCCGCGCGCGCCCCCAGACTTGACCGGGTTCGACGTGTCCGAAAAGCCATGCGGACCGCGTGGGTGCCCGAGCCTGAGGAGATCCGGTGCTGTCTACCGACCCGAGCGCGGGCCTGCCGTCGGTCGGATCCGCGGTGGTGCGCGACCCGAGCCTGGGGGCCGAGCTGTGAGCGAAGACCGCCTGCGTGACTACCTGAAGCGCGTCACCGCGGACCTGCACCGCACCACCAACCGGGTGCGCGAACTGGAGGCGAAGGACCACGAACCGATCGCCATCGTGTCCATGGCGTGCCGCTACCCCGGTGGCGTCCGTACCCCCGAGGACCTGTGGCGGCTCGTCGCCGACGGCCGCGACGCCATCACCCCCTTCCCCGAGGACCGCGGCTGGGACGTCGACTCCCTCTACCACCCGGACCCCGAACACCTCGGCACGTGCTACACCCGCCAGGGCGGTTTCCTGCACGACGCCGCCGACTTCGACCCGGACTTCTTCGGCATGTCGCCGCGTGAGGCCCTGGGCACCGACCCACAGCAGCGACTCCTGCTGGAGATCTCCTGGGAAGCCCTGGAGCGCTCGGGACTCGCCCCGGGAAGCCTCCGCGGCAGCGCCACCGGAGTCTTCGTCGGCGTGATGTACAACGACTACGGCTCCCGCTTCGAGGTGCCGCCCCCCGGTCTGGAGGGCTTCATCGGCAACGGCAGCGCCGGCAGCATCGCGTCCGGCCGCGTCGCCTACACCCTGGGCCTGGAGGGCCCCGCGGTCACCGTGGACACCGCCTGCTCCTCCTCCCTCGTCGCCCTGCACCTGGCCTGCCGCGCCCTGCGGGCGGGGGAGTGCTCGCTGGCCCTCGCGGGCGGCGTCGCCGTGATGTCCACCCCGGTCACCTTCACCGAGTTCAGCCGACAGCGCGGACTCGCGCCCGACGGCCGCTGCAAGTCCTTCGCCGACGGCGCGGACGGCACCGGCTGGGGCGAGGGCGCCGGTCTGCTGCTGCTGGAGCGGCTGTCCGACGCCCGCCGCAACGGTCACCGGGTGCTCGCCGTGATCCGGGGCAGCGCCGTCAACCAGGACGGGGCCAGCAGCGGTCTCACCGCCCCCAACGGGCCGTCCCAGCAGCGCGTCATCCGTGCGGCTCTGGCGTCGGCCGGGCTTTCTCCGGCCGATGTGGATGTGGTGGAGGCGCATGGGACGGGTACGACGTTGGGTGATCCGATCGAGGCGCAGGCGTTGATCGCCGCCTACGGCCGGGACCGTGAGCGTGAGCGGCCGTTGTGGTTGGGGTCGGTGAAGTCGAACATCGGGCACACGCAGGCGGCGGCCGGTGTGGCGGGTGTGATCAAGATGGTGCTGGCGATGCGGCACGGGCTGCTGCCGCGCACCCTGCACGTCGACGAGCCCTCCACGCACGTCGACTGGACCGCCGGCGCCGTGGAACTCCTCAGCGAACCCCGCGACTGGCCGGCCACGGAGGACCGCCCCCGGCGCGCGGGTGTCTCCGCGTTCGGTGTCTCCGGCACGAATGCGCATGTGGTGTTGGAGGGGGTGGTGGAGCCGGTGGGGGAGTCCGCCGGGGTCGGGGCTGGTGGTGGGGTGGTGGTGTGGCCGTTGTCGGCGCGGGGTGAGGGGGCGTTGCGGGCGCAGGCGGGCCGGTTGCTGGAGTGGCTGGATGGTGGTTCGGGGTCGGTGGCCGATGTGGGGTGGTCGCTGGCGGTGACGCGGTCGGTGTTCGAGGACCGTGCGGTGGTGGTGGGTGCGGATCCGGGTGCGTTGCGTGCGGGTCTGGTGGCGTTGGCGGCGGGGGAGCCGCAAGCGGGGGTGGTGCGCGGTTCGGTGGTGCGGGGCCGGACGGCGTTCCTCTTCGCGGGCCAGGGAGCGCAGCGGCTCGGCATGGGCCGGGAACTGTACGGCGCGTATGTCGTGTTCGCGGACGCCTTCGACGCCGCGTGCGCTCACTTCGATTCCGAACTGCCGTGTCCTTTGCGGGAGGTGGTGTTCGGTGAGGACGCGGACCGGTTGAATCGTACCGAGTACGCGCAGCCGGCTCTGTTCGCTCTCGAGGTAGCGTTGTTCCGGTTGCTGGAGTCGTGGGGTGTGCGGCCGGATGTGCTGGCCGGGCATTCGATCGGTGAGATAGCTGCGGCGCATGTGGCGGGTGTGTGGTCGCTTGCGGATGCGTGCCGGTTGGTGGCGGCGCGGGGTCGGTTGATGCAGGCGCTGCCGTCCGGTGGGGCGATGGTGGCGGTGGGGGCGTCGGAGGAGGAGGTGCTGCCGCTGCTGGGTGACGGCGTGGGTATCGCCGCCGTGAACGGGCCTGAGGCGGTGGTGGTCTCGGGCGACGCCGAGGGTGTCGAGGAGATCGTCGGGCATTTCCGCGGCGAGGGCCGCAAGGTCACGGCGCTGCGGGTGAGCCACGCCTTCCACTCGCCGCTGATGGAGCCGATGCTGGCCGACTTCCGGGCGGTCGCCGAGAGCCTGTCGTACGAGCGGCCGCGACTGCCGATCGTGTCCACGGTGACCGGTGCGACCGCCACCGCCGAGGAGTTGACGTCCCCGGAGTACTGGGTGGACCACGTCCGCCGGACCGTGCGCTACGCCGACGCCGTGCGCACGCTGGCCGGCCGCCGGGTGAACCGGTTCCTGGAACTCGGCCCCGACGGCACCCTCACCGCCCTCACCCGGTCGGTGTTCGACGACGGCACGCCCCTGGTGGTGCCCACTCTGCGCAAGGAGGGATCGGAGCAGGCCGGCCTGCTGACCGCGGTGGGCGCGCTGCACGCGCACGGGCACAGCCCCGACTGGTCCGCCCTCTTCCCCGGCGCCGGGAACATCGCCCTGCCCACCTACCCCTTCCAGCGGAAGCGGTACTGGCTCGACCCGCTGCCGGGCAGTCGGCGTCGTGCCGGGGGGCATCCACTGCTCGGCTCCGTGGTGACGCTGGCGGACTCGTCCGCTGTGGTGTCCACGACCGTGCTCTCCACCCGCAGCCACCCCTGGCTGGCCGACCACGCCGTGGCGGGCACCACCGTGCTGCCGACGGCCGCGTTCGTCGACTTCGCCCTGCACCTCGGCGCTCGCGTCGGCTGCGACCACCTCGCCAGGCTCGACCAGGAGCGGCCCCTCGTCCTGAACGACCGCACCCCCGTCGAGGTGCAGGTCGTGCTGGACACCCCCGGCGACGACGGCGCGCGGCCGTTCACGTGCCACTCCCGCCCGGTCGCCGGGACCGCCGCCGCGGCGGACGGCGACGAGGACGCGGACCGGCCGTGGACCCGCAACGCGCACGGCGTGCTGGCGCCCGCCGCTCCCCCGTCCCGAGCGACTCCGGAGCCGGTCGACGACGCCGGTGTCTGGCCCCCCGCGGGTGCCGAGGAACTGGATGCCGCCGAGGTGGACGCCCTGTACGAGGCGTCCCGGGACAGCGGACTCGACCACGGGTCCGCCTTCCGCTCGCTCACCGCCGTATGGCGGGCCGGGGACGAGGTGTACGCCGAGGCCGCCGTACCGGAGGAACTGCGGGCGGACGCCCTGCGGGCCGCTCTGCACCCCGTACTGCTGGACGCAGCCCTGCACACCGCGCCCGCGCTCGGCCGGCCCGGGTCGGCCGCCGTGTCGTGGCGGGAGTGCGCCCTGCACGCGCCCTCCGCGGAGGCGCTGCGGATCCGGATACGCCCCCTGGCCGACGGCGGGCTGCGGCTCGATCTGACCGACGACCTCGGCGCCCCCGTCGCCACCGTGGGCGAGGTCGCCGTGGCGCCGGCCGCCGAGCTGCCGCTTCCGGCCACCGACGCCTCCCCGACGGACGACCTGTTCGTCGTCGAGTGGACGGAACTGCCCGCTGTGGCAGGGGCGCAGCCGGCAACGGAGGCTGCCGTCCTGGGCGACGGGCCCGCCCCGGAGGGCGCCGTCCGCTACGCGGATCTGGACGCGCTGCTCACCGCCCTCGACGAGACCGGCGCGGCCGTACCCGAGCTGGTGCTCCTGCCGGTGAGCGGCGACGGCGCGGACCTTCCGGCAGGCGTGCACGACGTGGCCGCGCGGACGCTGGACGTGGTGCGGCGCTGGCAGGCCGACGAGCGTACGGCCGGTGCCCGGCTGGCCGTCGTCACCCGCCGCGCGGCCTCCGTCCGGACCGGTGAGCCCGTCGCCGACCTCGCGGCCGCCGCCGTACGCGGTCTGCTGCGCTCCGCCCAGACGGAGAACCCCGACCGGTTCCTGCTCGTCGACGTCGACGGCGCGCCCACGGACCACGCAGGCGCGGCCGAGGGCATCGGCAACAGCACTGCGCCGTCCGCCACCGGCACCGACGCCCTGGCCGCCGCCGTCCACGCCCTGTACGCCGGCGAGACCGAGATCGCGCTGCGCGCCGGCCGTGCGTACGGTGCCCGCCTGACCCGTCACCGCACCGGCGGCACCGCCGCGGCCGCGCCCGTGCTCGACCCGCGGCGCACCGTGCTCGTCACCGGCGCCGGCGGTACCGTCGCCGCGGCCGTCGCCCTTCATCTGGTGACCGCGCACGGGGTGCGCCACCTGCTGCTCGCCGGCCGCCGGGGCCCGGACGCGCCCGGCACCGCCGACCTGCGCGCCGCCCTCGAAGAGGCCGGTGCCCGGGTGACGATCGCGGCGTGCGACGTCGCCGACCCCACCGCGCTGGCCGAACTGCTGGCCGCCGTGCCCGAGACGCATCCGCTCGGCGCCGTCTTCCACGCCGCAGGCGTCCTCGACGACGGGCTGATCGGCGCGCTGACCAGCACGCGGCTGTCGTCCGTGCTGCGGCCGAAGGTGGACGCCGCGGTGCATCTGGAGCGACTGACGCGGGACCTGGACCTGTCGGCGTTCGTCCTGTTCTCCTCCGCCGCCGCCACCTTCGGCGGTCCCGGCCAGGGCAACTACGCGGCCGCCAACGCCTTCCTGGAGGCGCTGGCCACCACACTGCGCGCGCAGGGCCGACCGGCACACGCCCTCGGCTGGGGACTGTGGGCCGAGGACAGTGGCATGACCGCCGGTCTGGGCGACGCCGACCGCGGCCGCATGGCCCGCTCGGGCGTTGCTGCCCTGCCCACCGGCGACGCCCTCGCCCTGCTCGACCGCGCCCTGGCGCAGGACCGGGCCGTGCTGCTGCCGGTCCGGATGGACCTGGCGGCCGCCCGCGCCGCCACCACGCCCGTCCCGGCGCTGCTGCGTGATCCGGCCACTCCCGCGCGCCCTGCCGCGACGGCCGATCGGGCGGGCGTCCGACTGGCCCGGACGCTCGCCGCGCTCCCGGAGACCGAGCGCCCGGCCGCCGTTCTGCGCTTGGTGCAGACGGAGGTCGCCACCGCCCTCGGCCACGCACCCGGCACCCCCGCCGCCGACCCCGAACGCGCCTTCCGCGATCTCGGCTTCGACTCGCTCACCGCGGTCGACCTGCGCAACGCCCTCGAACGGCGCACCGGCCTGCGGCTCCCCCCGACCGTCGCCTTCGACCACCCCACCCCGGCCGCGCTCGCCGCCCGCCTGCTGCACGCCCTGCCGGCCGGCGACCCGCGCACCCCGGACGCCGCCGGAACCCCGCCGCGCACCGCCGCCGACGAGCCCATCGCCATCGTCGGCATGGCCTGCCGGCTGCCCGGTGGCGCCGACACCCCCGAGCGGCTGTGGGAACTGCTCGCCGACGGCGGCGACGGCCTGACCGGCTTTCCCACCGACCGGGGCTGGGACGTGGGCTCCCTCTACCACCCCGACCCCGACCACGACGGCACCAGCTACACCCGCACCGGCGGGTTCCTGGACGGGGCCGAGCGGTTCGACCCGGAGTTCTTCGGCATCTCACCCCGCGAGGCGCTGGCCATGGACCCGCAGCAGAGGCTGCTGCTGGAGGTGTGCTGGGAGGCGGTGGAGCACGCCCGCGTCGACCCCCGCACGCTGCGCGGCTCCCGCACCGGTGTCTTCGCCGGCACCAACGGCCAGGACTACCCCGCGCTGCTGCGCACCCGCGCGGAGGACGTCGACGGCTATCTCGGCACCGGCAACGCCGCCAGTGTGGTCTCCGGCCGGATCTCCTACACCCTCGGGCTGGAGGGGCCGGCGGTGACCGTCGACACCGCATGCTCGTCCTCCCTGGTCGCCCTGCACTGGGCGGTGCGGGCGCTGCGCGCGGGGGAGTGCGACCTCGCGCTGGCCGGCGGCGTCACGGTGATGTCGACCCCGGCCGCCTTCCTGGAGTTCAGCCGGCAGCGCGGCCTCGCCCCCGACGGCCGCTGCAAGGCGTACTCCGACGACGCCGACGGCACCGGCTGGGGGGAGGGCGCCGGTATGCTGCTCGTGGAGCGGCTGTCCGACGCCCACCGCAACGGGCACCGGGTACTCGCCGTCGTCCGCGGCAGCGCCGTCAACTCCGACGGAGCGTCCAACGGCCTGACCGCCCCCAACGGCCCCTCCCAGGAACGGGTCATCCGTGCCGCGCTGGCCCACGCCGGACTCACCCCCGCCGACGTCGACGCAGTCGAGGGACACGGCACCGGGACCGTCCTCGGCGACCCCATCGAGGCCCAGGCCCTCCTCGCCACCTACGGCCAGGACCGGGAGCGGCCGCTGTGGCTCGGCTCGGTCAAGTCCAACCTCGGGCACACCCAGGCCGCCGCCGGTGTCGCCGGCGTCATCAAGACCGTCCTGGCGCTGCACCACGCCGAACTGCCCCGCACCCTGCACGCGGACCGGCCCTCCACACACGTCGACTGGGACTCCGGCCGGGTACGCCTGCTGACCCGGGCCCAGCCGTGGCCGCACGACGAGAACCGGCCCCGACGCGCCGGCGTGTCCTCCTTCGGGTTCAGTGGCACCAACGCCCATGTGATCATCGAGGAGGCCCCGCCCACCCAGGGCCACGACGACGAGGGCGACGGCGACGGAACGATGCCGGCCCGGCCGGTCGGCGAGGCCCGCCCGGTCGCCCACGGCCTGCACGCCTGGCCGCTGTCCGCGCGCACCCCGCAGGCGCTCCGCGCCCAGGCCGCACGGCTCGCCGACCACGTCACCCGGCACCCGGGACTGTCCGCCGCCGACATCGGCCACTCCCTGGCCTCCAGCCGTACCCCCTTCGAACACCGGGCGGTCCTGCTCGGCCGCGGCCACGACGACCTGCTCGCCGAGGTCACCCTGCTCGCCACGTCCGAGCAGCATGCAGCGGAGAACGCAGCCGCCCTGCGCGGAGCCCGCACCGCGTTCCTGTTCGCCGGACAGGGCGCGCAGCACCCGGGCATGGGCGCCGGGCTGCACGCGGCCTTCCCCGTCTTCGCCGACGCCTTCGACGAGGTGTGCGCCCACTTCGGCACCGGCGTCCTGGAGATCCCCCTGCGCGAGGCCGTCCTCGGCGACGCCGGACACCTGCTGGACCGCACCGGCTACGCCCAGCCCGCCCTGTTCGCGTTCGAAGTGGCCCTGTACCGGCTCGTGCGCTCCCTCGGCGTGACCCCGGACCACCTGCTGGGCCACTCCATCGGCGCGCTGGCCGCCGTGCACGCCGCCGGTGTGCTCTCCCTGACCGACGCCTGCACCCTGGTCGCCGCCCGGGCCCGGCTGATGGACGCCCTGCCCGAGGGCGGCGCCATGGTCGCCCTGCAGGCCACCGAGGACGAGGTGCTCGCGCTGCTGGAGGGCCGCGACCACGAGGCCGGCATCGCCGCAGTCAACGGCCCCCGCTCGGTGGTGATCTCCGGCGAGGAGACCACCGTCCTCGACGTGGCCGCCCGCATCGAGAGCCTGGGCCGCCGCAGCAAGCGGCTGCGCGTCAGCCACGCCTTCCACTCACCGCTGATGGAACCCGTGCTCGACGACTTCCGCGAGGTCGCGGCGGGCCTGGACCACCACGAGCCCCGCATCCCGGTGATCTCCGACGTCACCGGCCACCCGGCCACCGCAGCGGAACTCGGTTCCCCCGACCACTGGGCGCGCCACGCCCGCCGGGCGGTCCGCTTCCACGACGGCGTGCGCGCCCTGGAGGAACTCGGCGTCGGCCGCTACCTGGAGATCGGCCCCGACGGCACACTCGCCGCGCTCGCCGCCGATGCCGTCACCGCCCCCGACCGGTGCACCACCGTCGCGCTGCTGCGCCCCGGCCGGGACGAGACCGGCAGTCTGCTCTCCGGACTGGCCCAGGCCCATGTGTACGGCGCGGACGTCGACTGGACCGCCGCCGCTGCCGCATCCGGCCGCGTCGTCGACCTGCCCACCTACCCCTTCCAGCGGCAGCGGTACTGGCCCGACGCGCGCGGGCGGGGCACGGGCGACCTCGCCGCGGTCGGTCTCGCCGACGCCGGACACCCCCTGCTCGGCGCGCGGGTCGACCTCGCCGACTCCGACGAGTACGTCTTCACCAGCCGGCTCTCGCTGGTGGACCAGCCGTGGCTCGCCGACCACGCTGTCGGCGGCACTGCCGTCCTGCCCGGCACCGCCCACCTCGATCTCGCCCTGCTCGCCGGAGCCCGCGCCGGCTGCGACCGTGTCGTCGAACTCACCCTGCTGGAGCCCCTGTCGACGGCCCCCGGACAGGCCCTGGCCCTGCAGGTGCGGGTCGGTGCGCCCGACGCGGACGGCAACCGGCGGATCGGCGTGCACTCCCGTCCCGCCGACGCCGGCTCCGACCGGCCCTGGACCCGCCACGCCGACGGCGTCCTGGGCGCCGACGCCGTCCCCGAGCCCGAAGCGCGGTCCGCCACCTGGCCGCCCGCGGGCGCCGAGGAACTCGACGTCGAGGACACCTACGGCCGCCTCGCCGCGGCCGGGTTCGGCTACGGGCCCGTCTTCCAGGGGCTGCGCGCGGCCTGGCGGGCCGCCGGGGAGGTGTACGCCGAGATCGCGCTCCCGGAACAGGCGTACGCCGACGCCCCCCGCTACGGCGTGCACCCCGCCCTCCTCGACTCCGCCCTGCACGCCACCGCGTTCCTGCCGCTGGACGACTCGGCCCCCGGCCGGCTGCCGTTCTCCTGGCGGGACGTGACACTGCACGCCACCGGCGCCACGGCCGTCCGCGTCCGGCTCACCCCGCGCGACGGCGACTCCGTCGCCCTGGACGTCGCCGACACCACCGGGCGGGCCGTCGCCTCCATCGGCTCCCTCACCCTGCGCGCGTTCGACCCCGACCTCCTGCGCGCCCGCCCCGACCGGGGCACCGGCGACCTCTACCGCCTCGACTGGCAGCAGCCGCAGCCTGCCGTCCACCGCGCGAAGGCACCACAGCCCCCGGCCCGACTGGCCGTGCTCGGGGACGATGCCGGACGCGCGTTCGCGGCGGAACTCGCCGCCGAGGGCGTCGCCGCCACCCTCACCGACACGGCAGACCTCGCCGCCCTCGCCGCCCGCGCGGACGTCCCCGGCACACTCCTCACCGCCCTGCCTCGCGAAGACGTCCCCCTGGACCGCGCCGGGCACGCGGCGGCCCGGCGGGCACTCGTCCTCGTCCGCCACCTGCTCGACGAGCCCCGCCTGCGGGGCACCCGGCTCGTCCTGGTCACCCGCGGGACGGTCGTACCGGACGGGCCGACCGAATCCGGTGTCCCGCAATCCGCCGCCGCCACCGCCTGGGGCCTGGTGCGGTCCGCCCAGTCCGAACACCCCGGCCGGTTCGTCCTGCTGGACACCGACGCCGCCTCACTCGCCGAGCTGCCCGCGGCCCTGGCCGGCCCGTACGACCAACTCGCCCTCCGCGAGGGCACCGTGCTCGTGCCGAGGCTCGCGCGCACCGACGAAGCCACCGGTCTGCGCCCGCCGCACGGCACGACCGCGACCGCCTGGCGACTGGACACCGTCCACAAGGGCACCCTCGACGGGCTGCGGCTCGTTCCCGCACCCGAGGCCGAACGCCCCCTGGCCGACGGCGAGGTACGCATCGCCGTACGCGCCGCCGGCGTCAACTTCCGCGACGTGCTCAACGCCCTCGGCATGTACCCCGGACCGGCCCGCGACTTCGGCCTGGAAGGCGCCGGCGTGATCACCGAGACCGGCCCCGGCGTGACCGGGTTCCGCGCCGGCGACCGTGTGCTGGGCATGTTCCCCGCGGCCTACGGGCCCGTCGCCGTGGCCGACGCCCGCACCGTCGCCCATGTCCCCGAAGGCTGGAGCTTCGCCCAGGCGGCGACCGTACCGATCGTGTTCCTCACCGCGTACTACGCCCTGGTCGACCTCGCCGGGGTCGAGGCGGGCTCGTCCGTCCTCGTCCACGCCGCGGCCGGCGGCGTCGGCATGGCCGCCACCCAGCTCGCCCGCCACCTCGGCGCCGAGGTGTACGCCACCGCAAGCCCCGGCAAATGGGACACCCTGCGTACCGCCGGGCTGGACGACGCGCACATCGCCTCCTCACGCGACCTGGCCTTCGAGGACGCCTTCCGCGACGCGACCGGCGGCCGGGGCGTCGACCTCGTCCTGGACTCCCTCGCGGGCGAGTTCGTCGACGCCTCGCTGCGGCTGCTGCCGCGCGGCGGCCACTTCCTGGAGATGGGCAAGACCGACGTCCGCGACCCCGCCGACGTCGCCGCCCGCCACTTTGGAGTCCACTACCGAGCCTTCGACCTCGTCGACGCCGGCCCCGACCGCATCGGCGAGATGCTCACCACCCTCGTCGACCTGTTCGAAGCCGGTGTGCTCGCCCCGCTGCCCGCCACCCCGTGGGACGTACGCAACGCCCCCGAGGCCTTCCGCCACATGTCGCAGGCCCGCCACATCGGCAAGGTCGTCCTCACCGTGCCGGCGCCGCTCGACCCGAACGGCACCGTCCTGATCACCGGGGGCACGAGCGGGCTCGGAGCGCTGCTCGCCCGCCACCTGGTGACCGAGCACGGCGTACGCCACCTCCTGCTCGCCTCCCGCAGCGGTCCCGACGCCGCCGGCGCCGCCCGACTCGGCGCAGAACTGGGCGCGTCGGGAGCCGACGTCCGTATCGAGGCGGCGGACGTCGCCGACCGGGACCGGGTCGCGGCCCTGCTCGCCGCCGTGCCCGCGGCGCACCCGCTGACCGCCGTGGTACATGCTGCCGGCGTCCTGGACGACACGGTCGTCGACGGGCTCACCCCCGAGCGGCTGGAGGCCGTCCTGCGCCCCAAACTGGACGGTGCGGCCCATCTCCACGACCTCACCCGACACCTCGACCTGTCCGCGTTCGTGCTGTTCTCCTCCGTCGCCGGCACCCTCGGTGCCCCCGGCCAGGGCAACTACGCGGCCGCCAACGCCTTCCTCGACGCGCTCGCCGAGCACCGGCGCGCCCTGGGGCTGCCCGCCCTGTCGCTGCCCTGGGGACCCTGGTCCCAGACCGCCGGCATGACCGGCGGCCTCACCGACGCGGACATCCGCCGCATGGAACGCGCCGGACTGCCACCGCTCAGCCCGAAGGAGGGACTCGCCCTCTTCACCGAGGCACTGGACCGGCCGGCCGCCGTCCAGACACCGCTGGCCGTGGACACGGCACAGCTCGGCGCCGCCGACCCGGTGCACCCGGTGCTGGCCGGACTGGCCCGCGTCCGGCGGACCGTTCGCGACCTGACGGCGTCCACCGGGACGGCGGACATCGCCGGCCTCGTCGCGGAACTCGCCCGGCTCGATGCGGGCGAACGGCACCGCAGGCTCGTCGAGGAGGTCTGCCGCCAGGTCGCCGCCGTCCTCGGACACGCCTCCGCGGCCCGCATCGATCCCGACCAGTCCTTCAAGGAACTCGGCTTCGACTCGCTCACCGCGGTCGAACTGCGCAATCGGATGAACGCCGCCACCGGCGTGCTGCTGCCCGCCACACTCGTCTTCGACCACCCGACGCCCGCCGTGCTCGCCGATCACCTGTGCCGGGAGCATTTCACGGGCGGTGACCACAGCGACCCCGCGCCGAGGGCGACGGACACCGCCACCACCGGCGAGCCCGACGAGGCGACCATCCGCAGACTGCTCACGTCCATCCCGATCACCACCTTCCGCGAGTCGGGCCTGCTGGACGCCCTGATAGCCCTCGCCCCCGCACCGCCCGCCGCCGTGCCGGGCTCCCGCACCAAGGACCACGCCGACTCCGCCACCGGTCCCACCGCGGGCGGCCCCGCCGCGCCCGACACGACCGCGGCCGACGAGACCGCGGCCGACGTCGACGGCATGGACGTCGACGACCTGATCCGGATGGCGCTGGGCGCCGACGACTGAGCGACGCCGCCCGCCCCCTGCCCGACCTTCCGCCCCTGGCCCCGTGTCCGCATCCAAGTGCGAAGTGTGGAGCTGAGCATGTCCTCCGAAAAAGTCGTCGAAGCCCTCCGTGCCTCGCTGCGCGACAACGAACGGCTGCGCAAGCACAACCAGCAGCTGGAGCAGGCGATGACCGAGCCGGTCGCCGTCGTCGCCATGGGGTGCCGCTGGCCGGGCGGAGCCGACAGCCCGGAGGACTTCTGGCGGCTCGTCGCCGAAAGCACGGACGCCATGACGGGCTTCCCCGACGACCGCGGCTGGGACCTCGACGACCTGTTCCAGCAGGACGCCGACCGCGGCACCACTGCCACCCGGGGCGGCTTCGTCCGGGACGCCGACCGGTTCGACGCGGCCTTCTTCGGCATCTCACCCCGCGAGGCCCTGGCCATGGACCCCCAGCAGCGGCTCCTGCTCGAGGTCGCCTGGGAGACCGTGGAACACGCCGGCATCGCACCCGCCGCCCTGCGCGGCAGCAGCACCGGCGTCTTCGTCGGCGCCAGCAACCAGGAGTACGGCTCCGGACTCCGCGAGATCCCCGACGAGGTCGAGGGACACATCCTCACCGGCAGCGCCGGCAGCGTCGTCTCCGGCCGCGTCGCCTACACCCTGGGCCTGGAGGGCCCCGCGGTCACCGTGGACACCGCCTGCTCCTCCTCCCTCGTCGCCCTGCACCTGGCCTGCCGCGCCCTGCGGGCGGGGGAGTGCTCGCTGGCCCTCGCGGGCGGCGTCGCCGTGATGTCCACCCCGGGCGCCTTCGTCGAGTTCGGTCGCCAGGGCGGCATGGCCGCCGACGGCCGCTGCAAGCCGTTCGCCGAGGGCGCGGACGGCACCGGCTGGGGCGAGGGCGCCGGTCTGCTGCTGCTGGAGCGGCTGTCCGACGCCCGCCGCAACGGTCACCGGGTGCTCGCCGTGATCCGGGGCAGCGCCGTCAACCAGGACGGCGCGTCCAACGGACTGACGGCCCCCAACGGGCCGTCCCAGCAGCGCGTCATCCGTGCGGCTCTGGCGTCGGCCGGGCTTTCTCCGGCCGATGTGGATGTGGTGGAGGCGCATGGGACGGGTACGACGTTGGGTGATCCGATCGAGGCGCAGGCGTTGCTGGCCACTTACGGTCAGGATCGTGAGCGGCCGTTGTGGTTGGGGTCGGTGAAGTCGAACATCGGGCACACGCAGGCGGCGGCCGGTGTGGCGGGTGTGATGAAGATGGTGCTGGCGATGCGGCACGGGCTGCTGCCGCGCACCCTGCACGTCGACGAGCCCTCCACGCACGTCGACTGGACCGCCGGCGCCGTGGAACTCCTCACCGAGACACAGGATTGGCCGCACGACGCCGACCGGCCGCGCCGGGCCGGCGTGTCGTCCTTCGGGATCTCCGGCACGAATGCGCATGTGGTGTTGGAGGGGGTGGTGGAGCCGGTGGGGGAGTCCGCCGGGGTCGGGGCTGGTGGTGGTGGGGTGGTGGTGTGGCCGTTGTCGGCGCGGGGTGAGGGGGCGTTGCGGGCGCAGGCGGGCCGGTTGCTGGAGTGGCTGGATGGTGGTTCGGGGTCGGTGGCCGATGTGGGGTGGTCGCTGGCGGTGACGCGGTCGGTGTTCGAGGACCGTGCGGTGGTGGTGGGTGCGGATCCGGGTGCGTTGCGTGCGGGTCTGGTGGCGTTGGCGGCGGGGGAGCCGCATGCGGGGGTGGTGCGCGGTTCGGTGGTGCGGGGCCGGACGGCGTTCCTCTTCGCGGGCCAGGGAGCGCAGCGGCTCGGCATGGGCCGGGAACTGTACGAGCGACATGCGGTCTTCACTGCGGCGTTCGATGCGGTGGACGGCGAGCTTCCGTTCAGTCTTCGGGAGGTGGTGTTCGGTGAGGACGCGGGGTTGAATCGTACCGAGTACGCGCAGCCTGCTCTGTTCGCTCTCGAGGTGGCGTTGTTCCGGTTGCTGGAGTCGTGGGGGGTGCGGCCGGACGTTCTGGCCGGGCATTCGATCGGTGAGATCGCGGCGGCGCATGTGGCGGGGGTGTGGTCGCTTGCGGATGCGTGCCGGTTGGTGGCGGCGCGGGGTCGGTTGATGCAGGGGTTGCCGTCCGGTGGGGCGATGGTGGCGGTGGGGGCGTCGGAGGAGGAGGTGCTGCCGCTGCTGGGTGACGGCGTGGGTATCGCCGCCGTGAACGGGCCTGAGGCGGTGGTGGTCTCGGGCGCCGGTGCCGCGGTGGAAGAGGTGGCCGGGTATTTCCGCGACCGGGGCCGCAGGGTGGCCGCCCTGCGGGTGAGTCATGCGTTCCATTCGCCGCTGATGGAGCCGATGCTGGCCGAGTTCCGGGCGGTCGCCGAGAGCCTGTCGTACGAGCGTCCGGTGCTGCCGGTCGTGTCCACGGTGACCGGTGCGACCGCCACCGCCGAGGAGTTGACGTCCCCGGAGTACTGGGTGGACCACGTCCGCCGGACCGTGCGCTATGCCGACGCCGTGCGCACGCTGGCCGGCGAGCACGCCACCGCACGGTTCCTGGAACTCGGCCCCGACGGCACCCTCACCGCCCTCACCCGGAGCGCGCTGCCCTCCCCCGAGGACCAGGCCGAGGCAGCCGTCGAGCAGCACGTCGTGGTGCCCTCCCTGCGCAGGGAGGGATCGGAGCAGGCCGGCCTGGTGACCGCGGTGGGTGCGCTGCACGCGCACGGGCACAGCCCCGACTGGTCCGCCCTCTTCCCGGGCGCCGGGAACATCGCCCTGCCCACCTACCCCTTCCAGCGGCAACGGTACTGGCTGGCGGACGTCGCCCCCGTCACGGAGGACGACCGGGGCGAAACCGTCGACTCGGCGTTCTGGGCGGCTGTCCGCAAGGCCGACGTCCGGGACCTGGCCGAGCGGCTGGCGCTGGACCCCGATGTCCTGGCACCCGTGCTGCCGGCTCTCACGGCCTGGCACCACAGCAGTGTCCAGCGGTCCACCGCCGCATCCTGGCAGTACCGCGAGACGTGGACGCCCCTGGACATGCCGGCCGACGCGCCCTCCGGGATCTGGCTGATGCCGTTCTGGGCGAGCGACCCCGACGCCGCCACGACGGCCGCCGCCGTGGCGGAGGCGTTCACCTCGGCCGGCGCGGAGGCGAGCCTCGTACCGGTGTCCGCGGAAGCGGACCACAGGCAGGTCACCGCAGCCCTCGACGAAGCCCTCGCCCACCACGACGGCGTGGCACGCGTGCTCTCGCTGCTGGCCCTGACCGAGACTCCGCACCCGGACCACGACGACGTTCCCCTCGGCCTGCACCTGAACACCCTGCTGGTCCGGTCGCTGGCGGAGACCGGGGTCGGGGCAGGGTTGTGGGCGGCCACCCGGTCCGCGGTGTCCGTCGGCGCGGCCGACCCCCTCACCCGCCCGGCCCAGGCCACCACCTGGGGCCTGGGCCGGACCGTGGCCGTCGAACACCCCGACCTGTGGGCCGGCCTCGTCGACCTGCCGTCCCGCCTTGAGCAGCGGACGCTGACCCGGCTACTGGGGTGCCTGACCCGGCCGGGCGACGACAGCGAGCTGGCGGTGCGGGACTCCGCCGTCTTCGCCCGCAGGCTCGTCCGGGTCGTCCGCGGCGACGACGACCGTCCCGGACCGCGGTTCGCCGGCACGACCCTGATCACCGGTGGTACCGGCGTCCTCGGCGCTCAGGTGGCCCGCCACCTCGCCCGGCAGGGTGCCGAGCACCTGCTCCTCGTCAGCCGCCGCGGACCCGACGCCCCCGGCGTCGACGCACTGCGCGCAGAATTGGAGGAGCTGGGCGCGGCGGTCACGGTAGCCGCCTGCGACCCCGCCGATCGGGCGGCCCTGGACTCCTTGCTCGCCGCCGTACCCGACGACCGCCCGCTGACCGCGGTCCTGCACATGGCGGGCACCCTCGACGACGCGCCGCTCACCACCATGGACCCCGAGCGCTACGCCACCGTCCTGCGTCCCAAACTGCGCGCCGCCGCCAACCTGGACGAGGCGACCCGCGGGCTGCAGACGCCCCTCGCCGCGTTCGTGCTGTTCTCGTCGATCGCCGGCGCGCTCGGTTCCGCCGGCCAGGCCGGTTACGCGGCCGGCAACGCCCACCTCGACGCCCTGGCCCGGCAACGCCGCGCCGACGGCCTTCCGGGCACCTCCGTCGCCTGGGGCCCGTGGGCCGGCGGCGGCATGGCGGACGAGCCCGCCGTCCTGACCCGTCTGAAGCGCGGTGGGCTGACCCCCATGCAGGCCGAACCGGCACTCACCGCCCTCGACCGGATCCTGGCCCACGACGACACGTGGACTCTGGTCTCCGACATCGACTGGGACCGGATCGCCGAGGGCCGGCGCGGTCTGCCGGGAAGCGCCCTCTTCAGCCGCATCCCCGAGGCCGCACGTGCGTCGGCCGCCTCCGCCGACGCGACCGGCGTACACGGCGGCCGACTCCGGGCCGAACTCGCCCCGCTGAGTGCGACCGAGCGCCGGCACCTGTTGCTGAGTCTGGTCCGACGCAGCGCGGCCACCGCTCTCGGTCATCCGACGCCGGACATCATCAAGCCCACCCGGGCCTTCCAGGACTGCGGCTTCGACTCGCTCACGGCCGTGGAACTGCGCAACCTGCTCGCCACGGCCACCGGTCTCAGCCTGCCCACCACCCTCGTCTTCGACCACCCCACCCCGACCGCCGTCGCGGATCACCTCCTCCACACGCTCGACGACGGCACACTGCCCGCCGCCCACGGGAGCGCAGCGGAGCACCCGGTCGCCCCGGGCGGCAACGGTGGCGCGACCGACGAGCCGATCGCGATCGTGGCGATGGCCTGCCGCTACCCCGGACAGGTCGGCTCCCCCGAAGACCTGTGGGACCTCATCACCCGGGGCGGCGACGCCATCTCGTCCTTCCCGGCCGACCGAGGCTGGGACCTCGACGCCCTGCACGACCCTGACGCGCTCCGGCCGGGTACCAGCTACGTCGGCGAGGGCGGCTTCCTCACCGGGGCCGCTGCCTTCGACGCCGGCTTCTTCGGGATCTCCCCCCGCGAGGCCGTCGCCATGGACCCGCAGCAGCGGCTGCTGCTGGAGACGTCCTGGGAGGCCGTCGAGCGGGCCGGCCTCGACCCGCGCGCCCTGCGCGGCAGCAGCACCGGCCTGTTCGTCGGCTGCGGCTACCAGGGCTACGGCGCCACCCTCACCGACGTCCCGGACGACGTACGCGGCCACCTGCTCACCGGCAGCGCGGCAAGCCTCGCCTCCGGCCGCGTCGCCTACGCACTCGGCCTGGAGGGCCCCGCCGTGACCCTCGACACGGCGTGTTCGTCGTCGTTGGTGGCGTTGCATCTGGCGGTGCAGGCGTTGCGGGCGGGTGAGTGTGATCTGGCGTTGGCCGGTGGGGTGACGGTGATGTCGACGCCGGGTGCGTTCGTGGAGTTCTCGCGGCAGCGGGGGTTGGCGTCGGACGGGCGGTGCAAGGCGTTCTCGGAGGGTGCGGACGGCACGGGCTGGTCCGAGGGTGTGGGCATGCTGCTGGTGGAGCGGTTGTCGGATGCGCGTCGCAACGGGCATCGGGTGTGGGCGGTGGTGCGGGGCAGTGCGGTCAATCAGGACGGTGCGTCGAACGGGTTGACGGCGCCGAACGGTCCGTCGCAGCAGCGGGTGATCCGGGCGGCGTTGGCGTCGGCGGGGCTTTCGCCGGGTGATGTGGATGCGGTGGAGGCGCATGGCACGGGTACGCGGCTGGGTGATCCGATCGAGGCGCAGGCGTTGATCGCCGCCTACGGCCGGGACCGTGACCGTGAGCGGCCGTTGTGGTTGGGGTCGGTGAAGTCGAACATCGGGCACACGCAGGCGGCGGCCGGTGTGGCGGGTGTGATCAAGATGGTGCTGGCGATGCGGCACGGCGTCCTGCCGCGCACCCTGCATGCCGAGGAGCCTTCCACGCACGTCGACTGGACGGCGGGTGATGTGCGTCTGCTGCAGGAGGACCGGGAATGGGCGGTGCGCGAGGACCGGCCGCGCCGCGCCGCCGTGTCCGCGTTCGGGCTCAGCGGCACCAACGCCCACATCGTCATGGAAGAACCGCTGCCCGACGACAGCCCCGCGCTCCCGGACCTGCGGCCCCCGTCGGACGTCGTGCCCTGGACCGTCTCAGGCCGCAGCGACGAGGCGCTGCGGGCCCAGGCCGCCCGGCTCGCCGAACACCTGCGAGCTCACCCGGAGGCGAGCCCGGCCCAGGTCGGGCACGCGCTCGCGACATCCCGGTCCGCCTTCGAACACCGGGCCGTCCTCGTCGGCGGCGACCGCAGCGGCCTGCTCACCGCCCTCGATGCGGTCCACCAGGGCGACCCGTCCGCCGGCGCGGTCGTCGGCACAGCCGGCTCCGAAGGCGGAGTCGCCTTCCTCTTCGCGGGCCAGGGCTCCCAGCGCGTCGGCATGGGCCGCGAACTCCACGCCGCCTTCGACGTCTTCGCGAACGCCTTCGACGCGGCCTGCGCCCATCTGGACAACGATCTGCGCCGCCCCCTCAAGGAGATCGTCCTCGGCGACGACGAGGAGGCGCTGAACCGAACCGAGTTCACCCAGCCCGCTCTGTTCGCCTTCGAAGTGGCGCTGTTCCGGCTGCTGGAGTCCTGGGGCATCCGCCCGGACGTCGTCGCGGGGCACTCCATCGGCCGGCTCGCGGCCGCCCATGTCGCCGGGGTCTGGTCCCTGGAGGACGCCTGCCGCCTGGTCGCCGCACGGGGCCGGTTGATGCAGGCACTCCCCGAGGGCGGCGCCATGGTCGCCGTCGAGGCATCGGAGGACGAGGTACTGCCTCTGCTGGCCGGCCTCGGCACCGAGGCCGGCATCGCCGCCGTCAACGGGCCCCGCTCCGTCGTCGTCTCGGGCACCGAGGACGGCGTCTCCCGCGTCGTCGGGCACCTCGCAGGGCTCGGCCGCCGGACCACGCGGCTGCGGGTCAGCCACGCCTTCCACTCGCCGCTGATGGAGCCGATGCTGCAGGACTTCCTGCGTGTCGCCGAGAGCGTCACCTACCGACGGCCGCACATCCCCGTCGTCTCCGACCTCACCGGCACAGCGGCGGACCCCGGCGACCTGTGTTCCGCCGGCTACTGGACCTCCCACGTCCGGAAGCCCGTGCGTTTCGCCGACGACATCCGCCGCCTGCGCGAACAGGGCGTCACCCGCTTCGTCGAACTCGGCGCGGACGGCACGCTCACCGCCCTCGCCCGCGCCTGCCTGCCCGTCGACCCCGCCGTCGGACCCGCCCCGCTGCTCGTGCCCGCGCTGCGCAAGGACCGCCCGGAGATCCCGAGTCTCTACGACGCCCTCGCCCGGCTCCACGTCCACGGCGTCGACGTCGACTGGACGCCGGCCTTCGGCCCCGTGCCCACCGCGGCCGTCGACCTGCCGACCTACGCCTTCCGGCACGAGCACTACTGGCTCGACGACGGCACCACCCCGGACGGTGCGGAAGCCTCTTCCCCACGGACCGCGACCGACACCGTCGACGACCGTTTCTGGGAAGCCGTCGAGTGCGAGGACGTCGACGCCCTGACCGAGACTCTCGACCTGGACGTCGAACAGATCGGCGCCGTCGTTCCGGCCCTGGCCTCCTGGCGCAGGCGGCAGAGGCAGCAGACCGCCGTCGCCACCTTGCACTACCAGGTGGCCTGGAAGCCCGCGGCGACCGAACCCCCCGTCGCGGGCGCCGAAGGGGCGGACAGCCGCTGGCTGCTGCTCCTGCCCGGCGGCCCCGGTGTCGACGACCCGGCCCTCACCGCAGTCGTCACGGCCCTCGGCGGCCCCGACCGCATCATCACCGTCGAGGTCGCCGGCGACGACCGTACGCACCGCGCCGCACTGACCGACCGGCTGCGCGCGGCAACGGAACGGCACACCGTCCAGGGCGTGCTCGCCCTCACCCACACCGCTGGAACCGACGCCGAAGGCCTGCCGCTCGGGCCCGCCGTCGTCGCCGCGCTGTTGCAGGCGTGTGGGGATGCCGGTGTGGGGGGCCGGGTGTGGGTGCTGACGCGTGGTGCGGTGTCAGTGGGGCGTTCGGACGGTGCGCCGGATCCGGTGCAGGGGGCGGTGTGGGGTCTGGGCCGGGTGGCGGCGCTGGAGTACCCCGATCGGTGGGGCGGGTTGGTCGACCTGCCTGACATCCTCGACCGGCGCGCCACGGCCCGCCTGACGGGTGTGCTTCTCGGCGGAAGCCCGGAGGACCAGGTGGCTGTCCGCTCTTCGGGAGTGTTCGGCCGCCGGTTGGAGCGGGTGCCGGGGAACGGTGGGGAGACCGGGTGGCGGCCTCGGGGCACCGTGCTGATCACGGGTGGTACGGGTGCGTTGGGTGCGCGGGTGGCGCGGTGGGCTGCCACGGAGGGTGCGGGGCATCTGGTGCTGGTCAGCCGCCGCGGCATCGAGGCTCCCGGAGCCGCCGAACTGCGGGACGAGCTCGTGGCCGCGGGGGCACGGGTGACCGTCGCCGCCTGTGACGCGGCGGACCGCGAGGCGCTCGCAGGGCTGCTGGCAGAGCATCCGGTGGACGCGGTGGTGCATACGGCGGGTGTGCTGGACGACGGTGTGATCGACGCGCTGTCCCCGGAGCGTTTCGCGGGCGTGCTGCGGACCAAGGCACTGGCCGCCCAGCACCTGGACGAGCTGACCCGCGACCGCGACCTGGACGCCTTCGTCCTCTTCTCGTCCATCGCCGGCACGCTCGGCACTTCCGGCCAGGGGAACTACGCGGCGGCGAACGCCTTCCTCGACGCGCTGGCCGAGCGGCGCCGCGCGGAAGGGCTGCCCGCGACCTCGATCGCGTGGGGCCCGTGGGCCGACGGCGGCATGGCCGACGAGGAGGTCGTGGCCTGGCGCATGCACCGCGGCGGCGTCCTGCCCCTGCAGCCCGCCCTCGGCATACTGGCACTGCAGCGCACCGTCGGCGGGCCCCGGCCCGCGGTCATGGTCGCCGACATCCACTGGGGCGAGTACGCGCCCCCGTTCACCATGACCCGCCCGAGCCCCTTCATCGAGTCGCTCCCGGAGGCACACGCCGCCGTCGAGGGGGCGGGCGCCGCATCCGAGCGCTTCGGTCGCGGCGACGGCTCCGGCCTGCGCGACCAGCTCACCGGCCTGACCCCGGCCGAACAGGAACGCGTCCTCCTCGAAATGGTCCGCCTGTGCGCCGCCGGCGTCCTGGGCTACTCGGGCGCCGCGGCCGTCCCCGCCGAGCGAGCCTTCCGCGACCTGGGCGCCGACTCCCTCACCGCGGTCGAGCTCCGCGGCACCCTCGCCATGTCGACCGGGGTGCCCCTTGCAGCGACGGTGGTGTTCGACTATCCGACGCCGGTGGCGTTGGCGCGGTATCTGCGGGAGCGGTTGCTGGGTGTGGTGGGTGTGGGGTCGTCGGTGGTGGGTGCGGGTGTGTCGGTGGGGGTGGTGGACGATCCGGTGGTGATCGTGGGGATGGGGTGTCGTTTTCCGGGTGGGGTGAGTGGTCCGGAGGGGTTGTGGCGGTTGGTGTCGGAGGGTGGGGATGCGGTGGGTGGGTTCCCGGTCGATCGTGGGTGGGATCTGTCCGCGTTGTTCGATGCCGGTGTCGAGGGTGTGGGTGCGTTCCTGGAGGGGGTGGATCTGTTCGATGCGGGGTTCTTCGGGATGAGTCCGCGGGAGGCGTTGGCTGCGGATCCGCAGCAGCGGTTGTTGTTGGAGGCGTCGTGGGAGGCGTTGGAGGGGGCGGGTATCGCTCCTGGTGGTCTGCGGGGTAGTCGGACGGGTGTGTTCGCGGGGACGAACGGTCAGGACTATGCGGGGGTGTTGCTGGCGTCGGGTGAGGATGTCGGGGGGCATGTGGGTACGGGGAACGCGGCGTCGGTGTTGTCGGGTCGGGTGTCGTACGTGTTGGGGCTGGAGGGGCCTGCGGTGACGGTGGACACGGCGTGTTCGTCGTCGTTGGTGGCGTTGCATCTGGCGGTGCAGGCGTTGCGGGCTGGTGAGTGTGATCTGGCGTTGGCGGGTGGGGTGACGGTGATGTCGACGCCGGGTGCGTTCGTGGAGTTCTCGCGGCAGCGGGGGTTGGCGTCGGACGGGCGGTGCAAGGCGTTCGCGGAGGGTGCGGACGGTACGGGGTGGGGTGAGGGTGTCGGTGTTCTGGTGGTGGAGCGGTTGTCGGATGCGCGTCGCAACGGGCATCGGGTGTGGGCGGTGGTGCGGGGCAGTGCGGTCAATCAGGACGGTGCGTCGAACGGGTTGACGGCTCCGAACGGTCCGTCGCAGCAGCGGGTGATCCGGGCGGCGTTGGCGTCGGCGGGGCTTTCGCCGGGTGATGTGGATGCGGTGGAGGCGCATGGCACGGGTACGTCGCTGGGTGATCCGATCGAGGCGCAGGCGTTGATCGCCGCCTACGGCCGGGACCGTGAGCGTGAGCGGCCGTTGTGGTTGGGGTCGGTGAAGTCGAACATCGGGCACACGCAGGCGGCGGCCGGTGTGGCGGGTGTGATCAAGATGGTGCTGGCGATGCGGCACGGCGTCCTGCCGCGCACCCTGCATGCGGAGGAGCCGTCCTCGCGGGTGGACTGGTCGGCCGGAGCCCTGGAACTGCTCACCAGGGAGCAGGAATGGTTGCTCGACGGAGACCGGCCGCGCCGGGCCGCGGTGTCCGCCTTCGGCGTGAGCGGCACCAATGCCCATGTCGTTCTTGAGCAGCCTGTCGGTGAGGATCGGTCGGTGGTCGGGGCGGGGCCGGTGCCGTCGCCGGTGTCGGTGTCGGGGGTGGTGCCGTGGGTGGTGTCCGGGCGCAGTCGTGAGGCGCTGCGGGCGCAGGCGGGGCGGCTGGCGGAGTTCGTGTCCGGGCGGGCCGGTGTGTCGCCGGTCGAGGTGGGTGCGTCTTTGGTCCGGACGCGGTCGGTGTTCGAGTACCGGGCGGTGGTCTGGGGCGCCGATCGGGAGGAGCTGCTGGGCGGGCTGCGGTCCGTGGCCGCCGGGGAGCAGACGTCGGCCGGTGTGGTGTGCGGCGATGTCGGTGAGGGAGGCCGGACCGGATTCCTGTTCGCCGGTCAGGGAGCGCAGCGGCTCGGTATGGGGAGGGAGTTGTACGAGACCCATCCCGTTTTCGCGGACGCCTTCGACGCCGCGTGCGCTCACTTCGATTCCGAACTGCCGTGTCCTTTGCGGGAGGTGGTGTTCGGTGAGGACGCGGACCGGTTGAATCGTACCGAGTTCGCGCAGCCGGCGTTGTTCGCTCTTGAGGTGGCGTTGTTCCGGTTGCTGGAGTCGTGGGGTGTGCGGCCGGATGTGCTGGCCGGGCATTCGATCGGTGAGATAGCTGCGGCGCATGTGGCGGGGGTGTGGTCGCTTGCGGATGCGTGCCGGTTGGTGGCGGCGCGGGGTCGGTTGATGCAGGGGTTGCCGTCCGGTGGGGCGATGGTGGCGGTGGGGGCGTCGGAGGAGGAGGTGCTGCCGCTGCTGGGTGACGGTGTGGGTATCGCCGCCGTGAACGGGCCTGAGGCGGTGGTGGTCTCGGGCGACGCCGAGGGTGTCGAGGAGATCGTCGGGCATTTCCGCGGCGAGGGCCGCAAGGTCACGGCGCTGCGGGTGAGTCATGCCTTCCACTCGCCGCTGATGGAGCCGATGCTGGCCGAGTTCCGGGCGGTCGCCGAGAGCCTGTCGTACGAGCGGCCGCGACTGCCGATCGTGTCCACGGTGACCGGTGCGACCGCCACCGCCGAGGAGTTGACGTCCCCGGAGTACTGGGTGGACCACGTCCGCCGGACCGTGCGCTATGCCGACGCCGTGCGCACGCTGGCCGGAGAGCACGCCACCGCACGGTTCCTGGAACTCGGCCCCGACGGCACCCTCACCGCCCTCGGGCAGAACTGTGTGACCGAGAGCGGGCGGCTGTTCGTGCCGCTGCTGCGCACGGACCGCCCGGAGACCGTGTCCCTGCTCGCCGCCGTGGCCTCCGCCTTCACCCGTGGCGCCGAGGTCGACTGGTCGAGCTCCTTCCCGGCCGCAGAATCGTCGGAGCTGCCGACGTACGCCTTCCAGCGTCGGCGGTTCTGGCCGGCTCCGGCGTCGCCGGAGGTGGTGGCCGGAGCGGGTGGTGAGGTCGATGCCCGGTTCTGGGAAGCGGTCGAGAGGGAGGATCTGAAGTCGCTGGCCGGGGAGTTGGACCTGGAGGCGGACACGGTGGGTGCGGTGCTGCCCGCCCTGGCCTCCTGGCGTCGGCAGCGCCGCGAACACGCCGAGCTGGACGGCCTGCGCTACCGCGTCATATGGCAGCCCCTCGTGGACGTCCCCGCCTCGGCCACCCTCCTCGGTCGCTGGCTGGTCGTCGAACCGGCCCGACCCGCCGACGAAGCCTCGGTGGAGTCGATCGTCGACGGTCTCACCGCCCGGGGTGCCGAAGTCGAGCGACTGACCTGTGAGACCGAGGCGGACCGCGCCGAACTCGCAGCCCGTCTGGAGGGCTTCGGGTCGATGGCCGGGGTGGTGTCGCTGCTCGCCCTGTCCGATGACACGACGGTGGACCCCGGCGGCGTTCCCGCGTCCCTGTCTGCCTCCCTGGTGTTGGTGCAGGCGTTGGGTGATGCGGGTGTGGGGGGTCCGTTGTGGGTGGTGACGCGTGGTGCGGTGTCGGTGGGTGGGTCGGACGGTCCGGTGGATGCGGTTCAGGCTGCGG